>CAJQMR010000052.1 GCA_905479495.1 uncultured Anaerolineae bacterium | reverse complement strand
TGCTGTCCTGGGTGAAGTAGAAGATGTCGATGCCACGGGCTGCTAATGATTCAGCGGCCGTTTTGATTTCAGAGCTGTTACTGACAGTGGCAATCTCCAAAGTGAGGCCACGCTCGGCGGCAATCTCTTCAACAGCGGCCGTTTGGGCAGCGGAGTTGGCTTCGGCTGGGTTGTAGAGATGACCGATGACAGAGATGTCGGGATTGATCTCAAACATCGTATCGAAAGTGGCTTCGAGCGGCGGGTAGAGCTGGGAGCCAGTCATCCAGGCCGGATGCTCATCGGGAGCGGTGGCGATGCCAGCAGCATAGGGGTCCGTGACGGTCGTGAAGACGATCGGGATGGGCGTGGGCATATCCTGAGTGGCATTGAGCGCCGCCTGAGCGGCCGGAGTGCTGGTCGTCACGATCAAGTCAACCCCTTCGTCGATGAACTGCTGGGCAATGGTGTTCAGGGTCGCGATGTCGCCTTCGGCGTTGCCGCGAATGATGGTCAGGTTTTCGCCTTCTACGTAGCCACCTTCGGCCAGCGTGTCGATGAAGGATTGCTGCACCACTTCCAGCGCTGGCACAGAAGCAATCACCATCATGCCGATAGTAAAGTCACCTTTTTCGGCTTCTTCTTCCATCGCTTCTTCACCTTCACCGGCGGGTGTTTGGTCGATGGCGCGGTCGATGAGCGACTGCGGCAATTCGATGCCCTGAGCGGCGGCCCCCGCCTGGTTGATGAAGTAATCAAAAACCTGCACCTGCTGGATATCGGTGGTGGCCAGGTCCAGCGTGCCGTCCAAGAAACCAATGGCAATTTCGCCAGCCTGACGGCCGTCTTCCCGCAAAGAGCCACCCACAGCTACAGCGCCACCCTTGGCCACGGTGGGAATATCGTTGGTGATGATGGGAATACCGTTGTCGTTGGCAACCTGCACGACCGCTTCCGAACCGGAAGAAACCGTGCTGTCCTGGGTGAAGTAGAAGATGTCGATGCCACGGGCTGCTAATGATTCAGCGGCCGTTTTGATTTCAGAGCTGTTGCTGACCGTGGCAATCTCCAAAGTGAGACCACGGTCGGCGGCAATCTCTTCAACAGCGGCCGTTTGGGCAGCGGAGTTGGCTTCGGCTGGGTTGTAGAGATGACCGATGACAGAGATGTCGGGATTGATCTCAAACATCGTATCGAAAGTGGCTTCGAGCGGCGGGTAGAGTTGGGAGCCAGTCATCCAGGCCGGATGCTCATCGGGGGCGGTGGCGATGCCAGCAGCATAGGGGTCCGTGACGGTCGTGAAGACGATCGGGATGGGCGTGGGCATATCCTGAGTGGCATTGAGCGCCGCCTGAGCAGCCGGAGTGCTGGTGGTC
Organism: uncultured Anaerolineae bacterium; assembly: GCA_905479495.1. Taxonomy (GTDB): domain Bacteria; phylum Chloroflexota; class Anaerolineae; order Promineifilales; family Promineifilaceae; genus Leptofilum. Next base: position 38,338 of record CAJQMR010000052.1, on the reverse strand, counting down.
ACGATCAAGTCAACCCCTTCGTCGATGAACTGCTGGGCGATGGTGTTCAGGGTGGCAATGTCGCCTTCGGCGTTGCCGCGAATGATGGTCAGGTTTTCACCTTCTACGTAGCCACCTTCGGCCAGTGTGTCGATGAAGGATTGCTGCACCACTTCCAGCGCTGGCACGGAAGCGATCACCATCATGCCGATGGTAATATCGCCTTCAGCCATTGCTTCATCAGCTGGCTCATCGGCCTGCTCCGGTTCATCTGCGGGTTCGGACGTATCGGTTGTTTCAGCACTGCTGTCAGAAGAACTGTCTGCTGAGTCGGTAGACTCATCCGGGGAGCCGCAGGCAGCTAACAATAGGAGGAGCAATGCTCCAATAATAAGAAACAGGGGGTAAATTCTTTTATTCATTCCATTCTCCTTAGCATATAAGACAAGGAAGGATAATTGGCCGATTTGGCAAAATGGGTCAACTATCTTCTTTATGCATGTCACCGGTTGGGGCTCAAATCGCAGCCTGTGGCACGCTTAACACACTTGTTTAACTTTATGACGAGGACCAATCTTCATGATTGGTCCTTTTTAATTTGCATCTATTCGTTTGAGAGCAGCAGTTCATCATCCATGAGTACTTCTTGTTTGACTTCGCTAAATTTGTCGATTAAGCCTTGTACGGTTAGCCCTTCGCGCTCTGTTTGGGCGATGTCGAGCACGATTTCGCCTTTGTGCAGCATAAGTGTGCGTGTGCCATAGGTGAGGGCTTGCTGCATGTTGTGGGTAATCATTAATGTTGCCAGCCGCTGCTCTTCAATGACAGATTGGGTGATTTGCAGAATGCGAACGGCCGTTGCCGGGTCCAACGCCGCCGTGTGTTCATCGAGCAGCAGTAGTTTGGGCTGCGAGAGGGATGCCATCAGCAATGTCATCGCCTGCCGCTGGCCGCCGCTAAGCAAGGCAACCTTGTCGTTGAGCCGCTTTTCCAGACCCAGCCCAATCGGTTCCAGCAGGTCGGCTAATTTGTTGCGGCGGGGGCGGCTTACCCCCAGGCGTAAGCCTAGCTTTTGCGTGCGCAGCATGGCCAGCGCCATATTTTCAGCAATGGTCATGTTCGCGGCCGTTCCGTGAAACGGGTTTTGGAACACCCGCCCAATGAGCGCGGCCCGTTTATATTCCGGCCATTTGGTGACGTCGATGCCGTCCAGCACAATACGGCCGTGTGACGGCGTAAATTCTCCCGCAACCGCGTTAAACAAGGTGCTTTTGCCAGCCCCGTTGCTGCCGATGATGGTGACAAACTCTTCGTTTGCGACTTGCAGGTCAATGCCTCTGAGTGCGTAAACTTCGTTGACTTCGCCAGCATTAAACGTTTGGTGCAGATTTTCGAGAAGCAGCATTTACCCTTTCCCCCTTTTTCTAAAGTTGGTTAGCCAAAGGGTGATCAGCACCAACAGCGCCGTGGCTAACTTGACATCTGTCGCTTCGACGCGCAAGGTTTCGCCAGACGGCAGCGTTAGCTTCAGACTTAGCGCGGCGGCGATGGCGACGCGATAGATGATCATCCCCAAAATAGCGGAAAGGGTGGCTAAGGGAATGCGCACTGGACGTATAATCGTTTCGCCGACGATAACGGCCGCTAACCCGGCAATGATTAGCCCCAGCCCCATGTTGACGTCGGCAAATCCTTGGAACTGCGCCATTATCGCGCCGGACAGTCCCACCATTGCGTTGCTGATGGCGACGCCTAAAATTAAGAAGTGATCGGGATTGCGGCCCAGCGCTTTAATCATTTTGCCGTTGTCGCCCGTGGCGCGCATCGCCATGCCGATTTCCGTTTGCGTAAACCAGTCAAACAACAGCTTGCACACAATAACGATGACACCGACGATAAGGATGGTGAGTAAATTATTGGCGTATCGCGCCGCATCATCACCAAAACGGGCGATGATAAATTCTTTGAAACCGTCAGCGTAAGGCGAAAAGATGGTATCGTTGTTGAGCAGGGGAATGTTGGAGCGTCCCATGATGCGCAGGTTGATGCTAAGCAACCCGGTGGCGACGATGATGGAGGCGAGCAGGCTGTGTATTTTGAACTTGGTGGCAATAACGGCCGTTATTGAGCCAAACACGCCCCCGGCAACAAAAGCAACCGGCAGCGTCAGCCAGGGGGATATCCCTTTTGTCATCATGATGGCGGCAACCGCTGCCCCCAGAGGATATGTCCCATCAATGGTCAAATCGGGGAAGTCGAGGATACGGAAGGTGATGTAAACGCCAACACCCACGAGTGCCAGACTTAAACCGGTCGCAATTGCACTCAGCCAGATGCCAAGTGAGCTGCTTCCGCCGATGGCAAAAAGGGCCAGGATGATAGGAAGAATCACAACAAGAATGACCGCTAATCTTGATTGCAATATTTTTGCGATTCCGCTTGTTAGCTTTTGCCCTGATTGGGGTGTTGTTTCGCTCATTATTTTATGCGCCTACAGAGGTGCCGCCATCGACAAAAAGGACCTGCCCGGTAATGTAAGATGCTTCTTTGGATGACAGAAAAGCATGAACGGCCGCAATTTCTTCCGGTTCGGCGAAGCGGCCAAAAGGAACGCCTTTGAGCAGATTTTCTACGATCTTTTCTGGAATAGTTTCTGTCATACTGGTTTTGACGCCGCCTGGGGCTACGCAGTTTACGGCAATGCCGTACCTGGCCCATTCCAGGGCGAGCGTTTTGGTTAGACCAATCACACCAGCTTTGGAAGCTGAGTAGTTGGCCTGACCAATATTGCCTAAAGCAGCAATGGAGGCGGTGTTAACGATACGGCCGTATCCCGCTTCAATCATGGGTACAGCCGCCAACTGGCTGCACAGCCAGGTACCTTTGAGATTGACCGTCAATACGGCATCCCATTTGTCATCGGACATGAGGCGAGCTTCGCCTTCTTTGATGCGCGTAGTGAGACCGTCGCGAGTAATGCCTGCGTTGTTGATGAGAATGGAGAGCTTGCCGTAGGTGGAAACGGCCGTGTCCACCATCTTTTGCACATCTTCACGCACGGCCACACTGCCGACGACCACGCTCCCTTCTCCCCCTGCTGCCTCAATCAGCCGTTTTGTTTCCGCCAGACCCGCTTCATCCATGTCGGCCAGGACAATGCTGGCACCTTCTTGGGCAAAGCGAACGGCCGTTGCCCGGCCAATACCATTTCCGGCTCCTGTCACAATGGCCACGTCATTTTCAAGTAACATCTGTCTCTATTCTCCCTGTCGCTTCATTAATTGTGTCCACACCATATCGACCACAACCTCGTCCCGCTGGTTTAGTACTCTGGCTGCCAGCTTCACAATGCCCCTATCTGGTTTGGACGTTTCGCGCTTTTCAATCACTTCCATTTGCAGCCGAACCGTATCACCAAATTTGACGGCCCCTTTGTATTTGATATTTTGTTCCATCAGGGCAATGGTGGTGCCCGCCATGAGGCCAGTCATATTGGCCATGCCGGTAGAGATGGCGACGGTGAGCATGCCGTGGGCAATGCGTTCCCCAAAAGGCGTGTTTTTGGCAGATTCGGCGTCGGTATGCAATGGGTTGTAGTCGCCGGAGAGTCCAGCAAAAGTGACGACATCCGCTTCGGTGATAGTGCGTGCCTGGGTATCGTAAACGGCACCCAGTTCAAATTCTTCGTAAGTTAATCCGGTTCCCATTGGTTCTCCTCATTATGAAATTAAGTAATTGAGTAATTGGGTAATTGATTGCTTTAATTACTCAATTACCAAAGCATTGTCACACTCTAAGCAATTACTTCACAGCTTGAATGCCGTTGAAGAAGAGGCTGACGATGGAGTCGGCCATCTGTTCTGGCCCGCCAAGTTGTTGACGGCCGTATTCGTGCAAAGATACCTCCACCACAGCCACATGCTGCCAGGACAACAGCCGGGCATCCACCGGAATAATCTCGCCATTGGCCATGCCGTCGATCAATAGCGACTCAATTTGTTCGGGAAGGGCGGCTTGATAGGCGCGAACCAGGTTTGTCCTGGCCGGTTCGGCGAAGATGTTGATATTGCGGCGGATTGAACGCATGATGGCCAACGTGTCGGGCGGCAGGTTCAAAAAGCTGGCCAAAGAGAGGTACAAACGATTACGGCAGCTTTCTCCCTGGCTCTTTTCCTGAGAAGCACGCGCCGATTCTTTTACCTCGGCCAAGCAGTGGTAAATTAACTCCAGATATAACTCTTCTTTTGTGGCGAAGTGGTGGTACAAAGCGCCTTTGGTGACACCCGCAATTTCTGTGATTTCCCGCAGCGAAACGTCAGCATATTGCTTTTCAATGAAAAGCCCTCTGGCTGCATCCAGGATATTGTTGATCGTGGCAACGGACCTATCTTGCATATGTTTTTGTCCCATTTGCGGGTGGGATGAGTTGATCAATCAGGGATTATCTGTATACTATGTACAAAAACCGGTCAGCCGGTATGTTTTTGATAGTAACATGAACTAACCCGAACGTCAACAGTTTCTTTTCACATTCAAAAGCAGGTAAATGAGATGATGCACATCACGCAAGGATTGAGGCGAGCTGTAAAAGTAAATGCCGAGGGTATTGCTACCATTGATGGGGATCGTCGCACCACCTGGCGCGCGTTTGCCGATCAAGTCGCCCGGTTGGCTGGCGCGCTTATTTCGTTGGGTTTAAAACCGGGGGATCGGGTGGCGATGCTGGCGCTGAACAGTGACCGGCATCTGGCTTATTACTTTGCCACCATTTGGGCAGGCGGCATTTTTGTGCCGCTTAACACGCGGCTGGCACCGCCAGAATTTGGCAATATTCTCAGCGATGCCGGGGTGGCCATTTTGGTGGTTGATGATGCGCTTCAGCCACAGCTTGCCGAAATTTTCAAGCACACAGTAGCGCCCAAACATATTATTTTTGCTGGCGATGGCCAACCACCGGCTGATCTCATTGACCATGAAGCTTTTTTGGCGTCTGCCGAGCCTGTGCCGGACGCCAACCGGGGTGGTGATGATGTAGCCACCATCATTTATACGGGTGGCACAACTGGGTTGCCCAAAGGGGTCATGCTGACACACAACAATGCGGTGAGCAATGCGCTATCTTCTCTGGCCATTATGTATGAAGGCGAACCGTGGACCTATTTGCACACCGCACCCATGTTCCACATTGCCGATAACCAATGGAATACCGGTGTCACCATCCAGGCAGGCACGCACGTCTTTACCAAGAGGTTTGTGCCCGCAGAGATGCTAAAGCTTATCAGCCAGCATCAAATCACCCACACCGCTTTGGTGCCCACGATGATCAATATGCTGTGCCAGGTGCCCAATGTGGAAACGTATGATGTTTCCAGCCTGAAGAAGGTTAATTTTGGCGGCTCTTCGATTGCGCCGGCTGTCATTCGGCGCGCGCGGAAAGTGTTCCCCAACTGCCAGTTCATCCAGGGGTACGGGCAGACGGAAACGTCGCCTAACATTGCCATGCTGCTGGACAAATACAACACGGATGAGGGGCCTTATGCGGGCAAAATCGAGTCGGCGGGGCAGCCAGTTTTTGCGATGGAAGTGCGTATTGTTGATCTGGACGATGCTGAACTGCCCAACGGCACTGTGGGCGAAATTACGACCAGAGGGCCGCATGTGATGCTGGGCTATTGGAACAAACCGGAGGAAACGGCCGTTGCCCTGCGTGGTGGCTGGATGCATACCGGGGATATGGGGGTTGTGGACGAAGACGGCTTTATTTTTATTGTGGACCGGCTCAAAGATATGATCATCAGCGGCGGTGAAAATGTGTACTCCACCGAGGTAGAGCATGTGATTTACCAGCATACGGCCGTTGCCGACTGCGCCGTCATTGGTATTCCCCACGAAAAATGGGGCGAATCGGTTCACGCCATCGTGCAGCCTAAGCAGGGGGTTGTTCTGACCGAAGAAGAAATCATGGCTCACTGCCGCCAACACATTGCTGGCTATAAATGTCCGCGCAGCGTAGAAATCCGGTACGATCCCATGCCTATGAGTGGCGCGGGCAAGATCCTCAAAAAAGTGTTACGCGCCCCTTACTGGGCCGAACAAGATCGACAAATCAGCTAGACATTAGCCACAGAGGGCACAGAGATTTTTGAGATGTCTCGTAAAAACTCTGTGCCCTCTATGGCCAAAATAAGGAAAAACAATGAAAGCAATTGATATTCACGTTCACGTCCCAGATCCGCCCGGCCATCCTGCTGCCAAAGAAAAAGAAGACATGGCCGAATATTTTGGCATGAAAGATCTGCCCAAAACGCCGGAAGAGCTGTATGAAAAGTACAAAGCCCTGGACATTTTTGGCGTGATTTTTTCCATTGATGCCGAGACAAACACGGGTGTACCCTACATTGGCAATGATTACGTGGCTGAGGTGGCCAACAAGTATTCAGATCAGTTTATTGGCTTTGCTTCAGTTGATCCGTGGAAGGGGAAGATGGCCATTCAAGAGCTTCAGCGCTCTGTCAAAGAATTGGGCCTGCGTGGCCTCAAGCTGCACCCCACCACCCAGGCATTTTTCCCCAACGACCCGCAATTTTACCCGCTGTGGGAGGCGTGTGCCGATTTAGAAATTCCGGTGCTATTTCATTCCGGGCAAACCGGCGTGGGCGCGCGCGAGCCGGGCGGCGGCGGCTTTAAGCTGAAATATTGCCAGCCCATCCCCACCATCGACGACATTGCCGCCGACTTTCCCACGCTCACCATCATCATGGCCCATCCGGCCGTGCCCTGGCAGGAAGAGCAGCTTTCAGTAGCCCTGCACAAGCAAAACGTCTATATTGACCTGTCCGGCTGGTCTCCCAAATATTTCCGCCCCATTTTGCAGCAGTACATGAAGTCGCTGCTCAAAGACAAAATGCTGTTTGGCTCCGATTACCCCGTTTTGATGCCAGAGCGCTGGCTAAAAGATTTTGAAACCCTGGAGTTAAAAGACGAAGTCCGCCAGAAAATTTTGCTGGATAATGCCCGGAAAATCCTTAAGCTTTAGAGGTTGCGCCTAAAAATAAGCCCTAAATTGGGGCAGACTTGAGAGTCTGCCCCTGCTCATTTTCAATTAACTGCCGCCAGGCTCGCACAACTTCCCTCTGTAAATTTTCATCACCTAAAGCCACAATAAGGGCTAAGCGGACACCTGCATCATCGGTAGAGTCGGGGGTTTTGTAGGCATGTTGCCACAGGTGGAAAAAGCTTTCTTCCAGGGTAAGTGGTTGAAAATCAGCAGTTAACTCAGCTTCGAGGGCTGAAAAATCGGCTGATTCTGGCCCATTTGCTTCTGCTTTCACTTCGGACAGCCAGGCTTGCATTGTTTCAACCGGGTCTAAGTTAGCCAAAACTAGCAAATTGGTAAACCCAACCAATACGTCTGGGTTGCCTTCTAGATCGTTCCCCAACGCCCATTTTTTGAAAACTTCTTGCAATGCCTTGACCATCAATTCTGGGTCCTGCGGTGCCGCGGGGATGGCTTCTGCCAGACGCTCAGGGAGCATTGAAGCCGATTCAGCTGGTGTTGAGGTCGAGCCGCACCCTATGATTCCAATGAACAAAAAGAGGAAGAATCCCCACTTCAACCGCATAATCAGGGCAATAGGTAATTTCGCAGTCATTTCAGCCTCGTTTGTATATTTTGGGGGAATTTATCTGGTTAGAGGGGGCCTGTCAATTTTGTAACGGCCGTTTCCATATCAGGCACAAAAATATATACCGTCCTCGCCTAACGCCTGTGGGGCATTTGCCTCATTATAGGTCAAGGGCATTCTTGCGTTCTTTCATCGCAACGAGAATTACCTTTTGGATTTCGGTTGATTTTACCATTTCCAAATCGTGCACCTTGATATGCCTGAGTTTCTTACCCGTCCCCTCGAGCGACGGACATTCAGATTCAAAATTTGTGCCGTGGAAGAAGCCGAGATTAGCGTATTCCTTCTGTGGCATGATGTATGCATATGCTTCAGACATTTTTTTCTCGCCATACCCGTACGCAGCAGACGGCTCTCCTGGCCTCGGGACTTCAGTACAGTCAGGATGCAATTCAGATATCAACGATCTAAGCGCCCAGCATATTTTTCCTACATCTTTCGGTGCGCCCTTCACGACGTCATCGAATGTTCCTAGTCTTGTCATGCTATTCATCGCTTAATCCTCTTGATGCCCAACGCCTGCTTCAGCCGCGCCTCGCGTAGGCTGCAAGCCCTGTTAGGCGGCAAATAAGCACGATTTTCAAAAAGACGAGATTTCTCTAAATGTTGTTACGTGCTTGTGTTAGCATCATGATTTATTTGAGAAGTGCGTTGTTCTGGTTGAGGCTCTGATGGAAATTGCCAGCTACCTAAAAATTTCATTACCTCACGTAGCATAGGAATTGAAGACACAGAAGAAAGAATTGTTCCCAAAGCACTGTCAAAGTGTCCCTGGGTTCCATCCGTAGAATCTGAATTAGCACTTCCCAAATACATTATTTTTACTTCCCCTAGTTTTTCGCTTGGTAAGTAAGCTTTTTCCAGTATTTCTGGTAAATTCTCAAGTAGAATTCTATTCATTTCCAAAGAGTGGGCTTGAGTTGCCATCACTTTTTCTTTTTCTACTATTGCCTCAGCAGTTCCAAGTGCCTCAATCTTTTGCCGTTCAAAATCTGCAACTGTCTTTTGAAGTTCAGCCAATTTGACTCTTATTTCTTCTATCTGAACCTGGGCATTTAGTTCTTGGACTCTTGCTACGTGAGCATCTGTAAGTTCAGTTTGTTCATACTTCTGCATTCTAAACTTATGTGCAAGGTCATTTTGTTCTTCTTCATGGCGTTTTTTTTGCTCCTTCATCTGGCGTTCATGTTCAGAGTCAATTTTTCTGTCTTGGGCAATTCTATACATTTCATCTAACTCATCCTGAATTGCTTGCTTTTCCTTCTCTCGATCTGCTTTGATTGCTTTAATATCTCGATCTCGATCTTCCTCAATCTTTGTTTTTTGTAATTCAGAAGTTGCTATGTTTTTTGCAAGAGAAAGTTCTTCATCCTTCGCTTGCTTCTTGCGCTTATTATCTTCTATCTGCATCGTAAGACTTCTATCTTTTTCTGCAAGGATCCTTGCGTCCTCTTGCTTTTCAATCTCCTTCCTAATTTTGTCAAGCTCTTTTTCATGATCTGACCATTTTTTATTGAGAGTAGCATCTTGAGCCAAAACATCCTTGTCAATATCTGCGAGTTTGATATCAATTCTACACCTACCAAGTAAATCAAATCCACCATCGGCCAAAACTTGCTTAGATCTCTCATTGATTGTATTTTCAAGTTCTTGTTCTTTTTCAGGTATTCCGAGTAAATCAAAATAACTGGAATTTCGGAATTCTTCCTCAACTATGGACACGAGACTGCCCTTCAAATCATCTTGGAATTTTTCATGGGTGGCTCTTGAATCAGATGAATTGATTTTCTTAATATCAGTGCATTCTGGAATAAATTTTGTAGCCTTTTCTAATTCATTTGCTTCTTGCTTTACCTCAATTCGATAAAATACATCGGCAAAACAGGTGAGATTCTCAGAGGTCTTTAATGGCGGGTTGATAGAGTTGTGGGCAAAAGAAAGAGTGATTGGAAAATCTTTGAGTTGGATATGTTTAAATGGTTCCCGTGACCATATCCATAAAGATACTTCTTTATCAAAAATAACTTTTTCATTACCCTTCTTATTCGGAAAAAGTAGTGCATGATTTGGTAGCGGTCTGATCTTTCTACGCATTAATTTCCTCCTTAAGTCAAACTTTGTTCAAATATTTCTATTTCCCAAATTAGATCATCTTGATGTAGGTTGATTTTGTTAATGGGTGAGAATATACGAACTTGATTTGGAACTTGCTGCAAATGTTCTCTTGCTCGCGCCAAATAAGTATATGGATTTTCGCCTTGTATATTTGACCTGCTACAACATATTGCGAGTACGTAATTAAGCAATACTAGTAGGATTGGTTCTGTTTTCCTTCTTATGATTTGGCTGCGAATATCAAAAAAGACTCGTTTAAATAATTCATGAGGAGTTGAATTTTTCCATTCACTTCGATTAACTTGTTCTAAGGCTTGAGCTAGGGAAAAACGAGCGAAAATGACCACAAGTGATTGGTCATCTTGAATTCTTTCAGCATGTTGATATGCATCCCACAAGATATTAACTGCCTCAGTTGCAACTTCACCGCTTCGCTGACGTTCCCTTTCAGGTAAACGAATTATTTTGGGCAAGAAGCAATTTGCTTTTTTCATTTTTAAGGAAGCCATTGCAACCTCCCAATTTATCCTTTCTTTATCTGCTTGAGATAAACTGTTTAATTCTTCTTCAACGAGATTAAACTCAGATACTATTTGCCTGAATTCAAACCGCCTTTTGTTATCAAAGAACATAAGTTCAGGAATATAAGATCGGGATCGGAAATCTAATGGGTCACGTCTAGAAGTTTCTCGGAATTTATCTATCGCCTTTTCATATTCGCCAAGGTTATAATAAATTATTCCTAAATGATAAGTACAATCGTCCAGCATTCTCCTCAGTTGTTCCGTAATCTCGTTTTCTCTAGAATCCCCATACCAACCTGTTGTCGGTCGTGCCAATTCTCTAGAACCTTGACTCAGTGCAACCTCAAAATCCAGTCCAGCTAGTTCATATTGAGTAATGTTAAAATAATGCAGCCCCCGCAAGAAATTACTGAAAGGATTACGCAAAGAAGAAAGATCACCAAGCTTTTCCAGAGTATTGAAGTCTAGATAGAAATTCTCTAAACGATGCTTGTTTTCAGTAGACTTGAATTTTTGTCGATCGATATGTGTAGTAAACAGGGAAAATGCTTCTGAGTTTAAATTGTTAACCCTATCTTTAAAAGTGCGCTCGGATTGTTCTGTAAAAGTAGTTACAGTAGTCAGCCCCTCATTTATCTCCTTGATTTGCTCCCTGATTTGCTCTTCAAGTTGCCGCCGAGATCTGAAACTCTCCTCCAATGTTGAGATAAGTGCATTGATTACAGTAATATTGTCGCGAAACGATCCAACTAAACTGCGCATTTCTTCATCATGCTTTTCCCGACCACCGTCTGCAACAACTTGACGATATGCGAAAAACAATGCGAATAAACCAAAGAATGAGGCCACAATAGTAAAAACAAAATTCATTTGTTCTAACGCGCTTTTTGAGGTGCTCACTATGGCTTCCTGCAGACTTTCTAACGAGGTCAATCGTGCGTTGAGGTTGTTCAATGGATCTTCTAGCGTTGGCCGTAGGGAGGTCTCTTCTGGCATTGAGGAAATGCCTCCCGCCCCTTCAATTTCGTCAAGCCTCCTATTAACACCTTGGACATACCAAAAGGCAAATACTCCAAATACCATCAAGATACCAAATAAAATGAAGGAAAGAGATAAATACTTTCGCGACCCACCAGAAGAACTATTGTCCATAATAATTTATCGCTCCACAAGAATTTTGATCCACTCTTTTGCTCTTTCTACTTAATTTTGCTGCTTTGTTTGAATCTGCCAGTTTAGTTTATTAGTTTGACGGACAATTTTCTGGCACTACTTTCCCGCTTATGAGAAATCATCACTTTGTCCGCCGTTCAGTTGGTTAAGCTGCGCGCTCGTTTCCTTTGGCGCGTCAGCTTTAAGCTGTTGTTAGGGCGGCGTCTTGGTTTGTAGAACGGCCGTTAAATTACCAAGATTTTTCATGTTTGGCACAACGAAACTTTACATAAGCCGCCATATGAACCGTGTTGAACAAAGCCGGTGCAAAAGAAACCAATATGGAATTTAAGCCGAAAATGATCGAGGCACTATCACCGGCAGCCGCCTGTTTGCGGGCATTGTAGCAGTTTGTCAGGCGGGTGGTCAACCAAAATGAATGGCTAGACAAATGAGTCTGGTAGTCGCTGCACTGTAAACCGTCGTGCCTTACAGTAATTGTTTGAAGTAGAATCGTGACAAGAGTGAACATTATGCCTGGAGGAACAACATGCGCAAAGCAATTTTAGTAACGGGGGCCAGTACGGGTATCGGTCGTTATCTGGCTCATTATTTGGCGGAGCGGGGGCATTTGGTGTACGCGGCCGTTCGCAAGCAGTCAGATTTCGCGGCGTTAAGCGGCCTTGAAAATATCGTCCCCATTCAGCTGGATGTGACGGATGTGGCCCAAATTGAAACGGCCGTTACCCACATCACATCTCAAGGCACCGGGCTTTACGGCCTGGTCAACAACGCCGGGTTGGGGGGATTGGGTGGTTTCACCACCTGGAGCGAAGCGGAGTTCCAGCAGATTTTTGATGTCAACGTGGCCGGGCCGTGGCGCCTGAGCAATGCTTTTATGGATCTGCTGCTGGCGTCCCAGGGGCGCATCGTCAACATTGGCTCGCAGGGCGGCACGATTAGCAAAAAATGGTATGGTCCCTACTCGATGACCAAACATGCCTTAGAGGCGTACACGGTGGCGCTGCATGAAGAGTTACGGCCGTATCACGTCCATGTCAGCATTGTGCAGCCAGGTGGCATTGTCTCCAACATCGGGGCCAATTCCATGCCCGATACCCTGGCCCGCTTCCGCCGGGCGCAGCCCCCCTTTGCTGAAGAAGCGCAACAGATCATTGCTGCTTTTGAAAACCCAGCGCCGCCACCCGAAGCGGCTGAAGGGGCACCTGAATCAGAGTCCAACCGCAAACCGTCGTCACCAGAGATTGTGGCAACGGCCGTTTACCATGCCCTCTTTGCGGAAAAACCCAGGCTGCGCTACTTGGTGGGCACCAAATGGGAAGGGGATCGGGTGATTCATGCCCTGATCGAAAAGCTCCTGGATGCCAACGACAGCCCAGAACATAATTACTCGCGCGAGGCGTTGGTTGCCTTGTTGGATGACCAGCTACAAGCGAGAGAGTAAGAATCCACCAGCAGTGTGTAAATTGCAGGCCTGTTTGTAAGGCTGCGTGCAGTTGTTATAATGAGCCTCGCTTGATAGAAGGCGATTGACAACGAGCTAGCAGAGGGTCTATGGATGAGTTACTAACAACGAAGCAGGTGCAGGCACATCTTCAGGTAGATCGGACAACCATTTACCGCATGTTGAAAGACGGCCGTCTAAAGGGCGTCAAAATTGGGCAGCATTGGCGCTTTCCCCGGTCAAGCGTGGAAGCGATGCTTACCGAAACCGAATTAGCAGCGCCGCCTGCCCAGGGACAACTGGAAACGCCTGTGCTGTCCCGCGATGTGCTGCCCATTCACTGCTTGCAGCCTGTGCAAGATGTCAGCGCCGAAACCGTTGAAGTCGGGGCCGTGACGACTGACAATGATGGCCAGCCGCTCACCGAAATTAGCAATTCCTGCCGCTTTTGCAATCTCATCCTCGGCACAAAATCAGGCCGTCAGGCTTGCATTACTTCTTGGCGCACCCTGGCCCAACAACCAGATGCCCAACCCCAATTTTTCACCTGCCATGCCGGTTTCCAATATGCTCGGGCCCGTATCGAGGTGAATGGTGTTTCCTCAGCGATGCTTGTGGCTGGGCAGTTTTTCACGACAGCACCCGATCCGGCTGCCAGAGAGGCGCACATTCAGCAGTTGGCCAAACGGCATGGCCTGTCCGCAGAGGAACTGAGCGCGGCCGACCCACGCCACAATGTGCTTAGCAAATCAAAGCAGGCAAAGATTGCCACCTGGCTCAAAAAGCTGGCAGATACTTTTGCCATTATTAGCCTGGAACGGGCGGATATGCTGAATCGTTTGCAGCAGATTGCGACGCTCAGCAGTATTGAGTAAGGTCAAACCGGGATTTTATGACGTGCGGATGGTGACCGTCTCGTCGGCCTGGGTTTGGATGTCTAGCTGGCGCAACGGCCGTTCTGCAGGACCCCGCTCCAATTCCCCCTCAACGCCAAATTCACTGCCATGACAGGGACAGCGAAACCCGCCGCCGCCTTCCTTTTGCTGCACCAGGCAGCCCAAATGTGGGCAAACCGCATCCAGCGCGGTTAATGTTTCTGCCTCATGATGCACCCAGGCGCGTGCTTCCGGCACGTAGGTGGTTGTTTCTGGCGGAAAATCGGCCAGCGTACCGGCTGCGACCAAGGGCGATGGCCCACTTTCCAGTCCCTCAGCCCCCAAAAAACGGCCGATCTGATACACCAACACCCCCATCGCTGTCAGCCAGCCACCATGCACCACCAGCGTTAAAAAACGACGGCGACTGACCTCGGTTTCCTGGCCAGGAGTTTGTTTCACGTCGCTCATGATTATTTCACCGTCCGCTCGTAGGTGTGGCATTCGTGGCAGTACGAACTCTCTTGCTCATCTGGTTTTTGCTGGCAGCTGCTGCCCATGACCAGCGGCACTTCGTAGAGACGGCCGTCTACCTTGCCCGTCTCAATCAAACGCTCGCCATCCCACTGCACCCAACCAAACGTCTCGCCTTGGCTGGTGGCAATAACTGTATCGCCCACTTCTACGGCATAGTTGGGGTTCAAATCAGCGGAAATGATGGCTGGGTGTTCGGGGTCGGTAATTGTTTCCAGCAGCGGCATTTCCGTCAGGGTGCCGTGGCAGGTCTGGCACTGAATGTACTGCACCTCTTTCTGGCTGGAATGGATGTCGCCGTTGCCCATCACCTCGCCGTTGGTGTGGCAGTCCACACAATCCAGCTCCCATTCACACAGCGTAAACTGCGAGATGGGCTGGTAATATTCCAGCTCCCGCTGGTCTTGCGCCGAGAGGAAGGCCGAACCGGGCAAATCGTCCCGTTCTAAAAAGGTCATTTGCCGCAGCGAGTAGTTGCCCCGATTGTGGCAGTGGTTGCACTGGGTGTAGGGAATGGCGGTGGTGAGCTGATGCGTACGGCCGTATCCAGCTTCATCTTTTGGCGTGGTGGGGTCACTGCCTCGGTACAGACCATCATTTTCATAAACGACGTGGCAGGCGGCACAGCCCGTGGCCCGATAATAATACGGTGCCTCTATCGCTGCCGCCGAAAGATGGCAGCGCAGGCAGTCATTGCTAAACGTCTGTACCGGGCCAGGCGCGTCTGGGCCAGGATGAAAAGCCGCTAGGGCTGCCAGGCCGGTGTCTGTGGTGATGTTGTTGTCGGTAACGGCCGTAATGCCAAAATGGGCTGTGTTATCTGTCTGCCCACCAAAGGCAAAGTTGACCTGAGCAATCGCCCCCGCATAGGTGGCCTGCACGGAGGTGAGCACGCGGTGGATGTGATCGCCGCCATCCTCGGCGGCCCCGCTGTGGCAGGCGGACCCGCCGCACGATTCCTCCACCACGGCCAAATCGCTGGGATTGCGCCCGCCGCGCATGGTGGCGTGGGCCAAATCTGCGTCCAGCGCCAGCCCGTCGCCGCCGTGGCACAGCACGCAGCCAAATGACTCAATGGAATGGGCGGCGCTGATTTCTTCGATGCCCTCGTGGCAGGTGAGGCACAGTTCTGGCTGCCCGGTGAGCGTGGGGATGAGCTGCACCACTTCCGGCTGCCGCGCCTGGCGCACAAATGCACCTACGACAATGAGCAAAAATGCCAGGCCGAGAACGGCCGTTGCCTTCTGGTACCCGTTCACTGCCGCCACTCCACAATCGTCAAAATGATGATGCCAACCGTGATGGCCCCGACAATAATTTGTGCCCAACGGCCTGAGGGATGAAACCAGACGGCCGTACCTTCTTCACGCCGGTCCAGCACCCAGGGCAGCAGCGCCAGCAGCACCACCACCGCCAGGGGAACGAGAACGCCGGCCCACAGCGGCGGCCAGATGCGCAACAGCGCCTGAATCCACAAGAAAAACCAGGGTGCAGCGATATGTGTTGTTTCGGCCAGCGGCCCGGCGAACGGGCCAACGGGGGGTGCCAGTGGCGCATCCCAGAAGATCGAGAGCAAAAATAGCAGGCAAAGGACAGCCAGCGCGGCGATGCCTTCACGCTGCACCAATTCGCGGCGCGAAATGCGGGCTGGTTTGGCGGAAACTTCGGCTGTATCCCGATGGCTGATGCCGCCGTCACGCCGTACGCGGAAGGCGTGCCAGCCCATCAGCAGCAAAACGGGCACGACTAGCCCCAGCGTGTGCCAGGTGTAAAATCGCACCAGCGTCGTGTCGGAGATGTCTGTGCCACCGACCAGCAGGCGGTAAAGCCAGTTGCCAATGAGGGGAATCTGCTGTGTAATGTGCGTGCCAACGGTGAGTGCGCCGTAGGTGTCTACATCCCAGCGCAGCACGTAGCCGGAAAAGCTCAACAGCAGGCTGAAAAAGAGGATGATCAATCCCAGAAGCCAGTTGAACTGGCGCGGCTTTTTGTAGCTGCCGCTAAAGACAATGCGCAGCAGATGTAGGCTGGCGGTTAGCAGCAGCAGCACGGCGGCCCAGTAATGTAAATTGCGCAGCAGCCAGCCGTAGGGAGCCACGTAGGTGATGGTGCGAATGGAGTCGGCGGCGGAAACGGCCGTTGGCACATAGACAAACATCAACGGCACGCCGGTTACGATAAGCGAGAGGAACAACAGCAGCGACATCCCCCCCAGGCCAAAGGTGTAGCCAAACCGCGCCTCACGGGCCGGTATGGTGGGGGGATGCAAATGTTCAAAAAAGTTTGGCCGGGCCATAGATGTTTGCGGCTAAGCCGTTGTTAGCTTTTTGCCAAAATATCGTTGACCCAGGTGAAAGCGGCAATCGTGTTGGGCATCCCCAGCGTGGTGATGGCTAAGGTGACAACTTGCTTAATCTCAGCCGGGCTGATGCCCAGAGAAAGGGAGCGTCGGGTATGGGCATGAACGGCCCCTTCGTGCCCCATTCCAATGGCCAGCGCTAATTTGACAAGCTGGCGGGCCTTTTCGTCCAGCGGCCCACTTTCATGCGCAGCCGTAGCCAGTTGTTCGTAAGCAGCAGAGATGGCTGGGAATTCGGTCATAAACTGATTATGAGCTTGTGGTTTGTCAGACATTGTGTCTCCTTGTGTTCAGGGAATGGTTATGTTTGCTGGCGGGGAACGGCCGTTCCCCACCACATGAATAGTAACATATCCTGCTCATAATAGGCTGCTTTGGCGTTATGCCGCTTTCCCCTAAAACTTAATCACCCGATTGAGGCAGTGGGTATTGTATTTTTGACTCGCGTGTTACCTGGACAGTCTCTTCAAACAGCGGGAAGTAATGAGCCACAAGAGAGTAGGCGAGAACGGCCGTTGCCAGGACCCCAATCAAAATAGCCACTTCCATCCAGGAGGGCGAATACATCTCGCCAGCGATGGGCTTAATCGCAAACCAGGAGGCGTTAAAACGATTCAAAACTACCCCAGCCAGCACAAACATTGCTCCCGTCAAAGACCAGCCTCGGCTGTGCCGCACTCGTTTCATAGCAAACAAGATAATCGGGATCACAAGCAGCCCCAATTCTGTAAGGTAGAGCGTGCTGTGCAGCCCGCTCGTAAACAGCAGGTGCAGTTCGTCGGTAATTTCCAATTCACCCAACTTCAAAACCAGGTAGACGCCCAAAATCCAGGGAATAAACCAGCCTAGCTCGGCCAGGACATTTTCCGCTAAAGTACGCTTAAAAATCCAAAAACTCAAGATGGCCCCGCTAATTACCATGGCTAACCCCGCCGCCAATGAGGAAATCAGGAAGAAAACCGGCAGTAGCATGGAATGCCATAGCGGGTCTAAACGTGGTGACATGACCACAAACAAGGTTCCCAACGAGGATTGGTGCAGCGTGGAAAGCGTCACCCCGGCAATGACCATAGGAATCGTCCATTTTTCAATAATTTTAATGGCCCCGCTCCAGCGAGAATTTTTGAGCAAAACCGGGCTCAGCTCGTAAATGAGGATGGTTGAGTAGAGCATAATGCACCAACTTACCTCAAAGAGCGCCGAGTTCAGGTTCGGGTAGATCAGAAAGTGATAAAAACGATCCCAACGGCCCAGGTCCATAAACAGGATCAACAGCACGGATGAATAGCCAATTAACCCGGCCAGCACAGTCGGCCGTACCGCTGAGTGTAATTCATGCAAGTGGAACACGTACACTAGCGCCGCCAGTGTAAACGCCCCACCTGAAAAAGCCACCGTAGACAAATCAAAACTAATCCAGACGCCCCAGGGAAAAGCCTTACTTAAATTCGTTGTTGTGCCCAGCCCAGCATATAACCGGTATGCAGCCACTGACAATCCTGCTGCAGCAATAACCGCCAGGATGTAGTATCCAACCGACAAGGATTTCACTTCGTCAATAATTTTCTTTAACATTATTATGCCTCCTGGCCTTCAACTTCTTGCGGCATGTCAGGCTTATTTTGTGGCATGGGCGCCAATTGTGGTGCGCTCTCTGTTTCGTCTGGAACGGCGGGGTGTTCGTTTTGAGCTATTTGTGTCATCGCTTCTTCATGATGCTTAATCGTGAGATAAACGCTGCTTAAGCCAACAGCCACAGCCCCGGCAACGGTTGGTGTGCCATGCGTCACCAGACGGTTAAAGTACGCAGGCGATGATTCATCGGCAGCTGGGAAGCCTAAATCCTCGAAAGGAACCGGCGAAACGTAGAACGTTGCGGTGCCGCCATTTTCAGTTTCCCCATAGACGTGATTAATATATTTGCTGGGGCTTTGGTCAATCCGTCGATGTGCTTCAGCCAGCATATCGCTCTTTTTGCCAAAGATAATGGCATCTGTGGGACAAGTGGCTGAGCAGGCAGGTTCGGATTGCCCATCGCCTAAGCGGGAAACACACATATCGCATTTGACGATGAGGGGAAGCCGCTCTTTCCATTCGTAGTTAGGAACCTGGAAGGGGCAGGCATACATGCAGTAGCGACAGCCAATGCATCTATCTTGATCATAGGTGACAATGCCATTGTCGTCCTTTTTCAGCGCGCCTACCGTACAAGCCGAGACACAAGAAGGATCATCACAGTGCATACAGTGGTATGGCGCGGAGTAGCGTGCCAGATTGGGAAACTCACCTTGCACACCTGTTTCTTGAATCCAGATGCGGGTCGTTTCCATTGGCACTTCGTTTTCGACACTGCAAGCCACTAAACAAGCCCGACAGTCAATGCAGCGTGAGGCGTCAATCAAAAAACCGTAGTCGTTTTTATTCGATGTCGTTTCTGACATGTTGTTTTCTCCAATTAGGCGGCTTAAGCGGCCGTGACCGACACAAATGTTTGTGTTAATGCCTGGCTGCCGCTTACCGGGTCGGTATAGGTGACATGTAAGACCGAATCGCTGGCACCCACGCCATAGCCTGTTGTTAGACCCTTTGAAAGGTGACCAAAGCCAGGCGTTAAGTAAACGCAGTCGGACCGAATAGCTTCTGTGGTCCACAGCTTGATGTTGACTTCACCAACATCACTGGTCACTTTTACCAGATCGTTGTCTGCCAATCCAAGTACTTTGGCTGTATTCACATTTATCCACAAACGTGGTTCGTCCTGGTATTTGTTTAGCAGCTGGTTGTTTTGTGTGCCAAACTGGGTATGTCGTCCGACTTTACCAGTTAGCAGGTAGAATTTTCCGGCCGGTGGGCGCGGTGGCTCTTCCCAGGTGGGGACGGCATTAAATCCGGCCCGGTCCAATGTATCGGAGAACAATTCCACCTTGCCGCTAGATGTATTCCAGTTGAATAGATTCTCTTCCCCTTCAGGAAGCTTCACGTACCCTTTTTGGCGCACTTCTTCTAACGTTACGCCCAAAGGTGCCAATTGTTGGCGCAGATAATCTTCTTCATCAGTGTATTGGAAGAAATCTTGCAGGCCCAGGCGTTGGCCCAATTCTTTGTAAATCCACAGGGCCGATTTGGCCTCGCCTTGCGGCTGAATGACCGGCTGGCGGATGAACGCTTTGTTGCCCACGACGTTGAGCGGATCGTATCTCTCGAGATAGGATGCTTCTGGTAAAACCACATCGGCAAACCAGGCTGTGTCGTTAAGGAAAATATCTACCACGGCAATGAAGTCCATTTTGCTCATCGCTTCCAGCGTTTTGCCACGATCCGGCAGGGATTGCACCGGGTTTTGGCGAGCAATGAACCAGCCATGTGCCTGGTAAGGCTGTTCGCTGATGATAGCGTCGCGCAGCTCCTGGAACACGCCGAGTTTGAAGGGCACCAGGGGATATTTCCAGGGCACGCCGTCCATACGCATGGCCGAGGCGCGGGGGTAGGGTGGCTGCGGCGGCACGCCCAGCCCAGCGCCTTCGGCGGCGGCGGGTAGCAAATGAATGCCCCAATTGCCGACCAGCGCATTGAGGCAAGAAATGGCCCGCTGGGTCTGGAAGGAGTTGACAAAGTTAGAGGTGCGCCAGCCGTTGTGGGCCATGGCGTTGGGGGCCGCGTCGCTGAATTCGCGGGCAATGCGCCGGATTGTTTCGGCTGAGATGTCGGTAATAGGTGCGGCCCATTCGGGGGTGTATTGTCGTACTTCCTCTATCAGCTGCTCAAGGCCCACCGTGTACTGTTCTACGAAGTCGTGGTCATATCGATCCTCTGAGGTGATCACGTTCAGCAGGGCCAGATGGAAAGCCAGGTCACTGCCAGGGCGGATGGGCAGCCAGTCGGTAGATTTAGCGGCCGTTTTTGTGAAGCGCGGATCTAAATAGACAACCTTTAAGCCCCTGTCAATCGCATGGCTTAAGATAGAGGTCTCCGAAGTGGAGATCGCTTCCATCAGGTTGCGGCCGGTCAAAATTAAATATTTCAACCCCTCATAGCTGCGGTTTGGTTCTTCCAGGCCAAAAGTCATCTGGTTGGCCACGATCATAGCGTTGAAGCACAGGCTACGCTGCGTGCCGTAGTTGGGTGAACCAAAAGCGTTTAGCAGGTTCTCGAACTGTACCTGAGACAGGTTATGCGTAGAGGAAAAGACCATCGCTTCCGGCCCATATTTGTCTTTGATTTCTTGCATACTGTTGGCCACCAGGTCGAGCGCTTCTTCCCAGCTTGCCTGGCGGAATTTGCCTTCGCCACGGTTCCCGACGCGGATCAGCGGGGTGAGCACGCGGTCGGGGTCGTAGGTGTTCATCAGGCCAGACTGGCCGCGGGCGCAGAGGTTGCCCAGTGAATGTGGATGCTGGGGGTTGCCTTCGAGTTTGACGACACGGCCGTTTTCCACTTTTGCCTGCACCCCACAACGCCAAACACACATTTCACACATGGTCGGAATGGTGCCGTTGCCATTTATATCGATCAGTCCGGCCAGGCGAGCCGCTTCAGCAACTTTAACGGGCAGCATCTGCCCAATCGCCAGCGCGCCCAAAGACGCACCTGCCATACGAAAAAAATCTCGTCGGCTAACTGTTGTTTTTGTTGACATAATTACATGTGCCTTTATTGAGAATGGTTTACTCTCAAAGAGTGAACCACTCTTGTCAATTTTTATCGCTCGGCCAGCTTGTCTTTACGCTGCATGTGATTGCGATCAATTAAATAAAAGAGGAACAAACTCATCAGCGTAAAGAAAATGATTGTCAGCGCCGCGTTAACATTCCATAACTCGGGCATAATCGCCGCACCGTAATTGGCTACGGCCGAAATCTTGGGAAACACTTGTTGATAAGTCAATCCGTAAATAACAGCGCCGGTCAAAAAACCTAGAAACCCAGGGACCAGATAATCCAACTTGCCTTCGCCGGACCCGGCGACACAAGTACCCGGTCAGTAACCGCTGATGGCCATGCCAAAGCCAAAAATGAGGCCGCCAACCAGATTCCCGGCAATGTAGGTAGCGGGCACGTTGGGGAAAGTAATCACCCCCATCCATTTAAGCGAATAGAGGCCCGTCATCGAGACGATCAGTGCCGTCATCATAAATTTCAGCACGGCGAAGTCCGTGAGTCGGAACACATTGACAATTTTGTGATATTTAGTCAGCCCAGCTTTTTGCAGCGTCAGGCCAAAGAAAACGCCAAGGATCAAGGCGATGATAAAGTTAGTCATGATTTAAAATCTCCTACCGTAAACAAACCAGGCAGTGATGATGCCGGAGGCAAACATTCCGGCAATAAATAGATAGGCGGCTGGGGCCAGCAGCATCCCGCCAGAGATGGCTAACCCGCTGGTGCAGCCACCGGCAATGCCTGCGCCGTATTCCAAAATGATGGCGCCCACAAAAGCAATTAACCAGCGTTTCCACCATTTTTTACCGGCGATCTGCTTCCATTGTTCATCAGAAACCAGGCGCAATTTCCAGGTGCCGCTGGATTTTGCCCCCCACATACCGCCAAAAAAGACGCCAACGAGCAGAATGACGCTCCAGGTGATGCCCGGCGGCATGACAAAATTAAAGTAGACGTTGTCGAATGCTTGCGGAGCCACAGCTTTGCCGATAAGCCCGGCGACATTCTCAAAAGCTCCTGATGCGCCTAGCAGACTGTTGCTGAGAACCACGGCCAGGACACCGACGATTCCCAACAGAGCGCCTGCTGCATAAGGCGACCATTCTTCTTTTGCAAATTGCTCTTTGAGCCAGTCCATTTCTTACTCCTAAAATTAATGGGTGAGTTGGTAGTTAGTCACCACTGTTGGTTAGCGCCAGTAATAAGGCGCGTGATTCTTTGTCTAGGGTACGCACTTGTTTAATCAATTCTGGTTCCAAACTAATTATGTTGCGCAGCAGGACCTGTGCTTTGGCTGGGTTTTCCAGGAATTGGTACAGGTCATTTTGTGCTCGCGGTGAGAGGTTGGCGACGCGCGGCAGCAGGGCAACAACTTGTGGCGGGTAGTTTGGATAATTGTTTGTTTGCTCGTCAATGGTGGCATTGGAGATGGGAATTTGTTGGCGACGTACACGCTGTTCATTCCAGAAGACGAATCCGCCACCAGCAACGAGGACGATAGCGATCAGACCAACAAGAATACGATTGCCCCAATTGACTGCATGAATGCCCAAAACCGTTTCGTTGTAGCGGGCAACATAGTCAACAACGTTGGGGTCGTCTAAAGCAATGCCAGATGGAGCAGCCGGTGGCGCTACGTTAGACACGGTGGCGGCACTGCTGCCACTACTTTCGTTGTCACTGCTGCTACTTTCGCTGTTGCTGCTGCCGCTGTCGTTTGCTGGCGGCTCGCTAGAGGTTGGCGCACTGCCGCCACCACCAGAGCCAATTTCAACACCTAGCGCCACAGCGTAGACTTCGGCACGATCGTTCAGGTCGGCGGCATGGCAGTTGCCACAGCTTACCTGAATGTTGTCCAGGGGCGCTTCCATGCCGGTGTGGGCACCGGCTTCATCGGTGGCTTGCACGTTGCCTGCATGGCAAAATTCGCAGAAGTCGCCAAAAGCGTGGGCCTGGTGCCAACTTGTGCCATCATTGTTGACGGGGTCTTGGCCTTGTACTTCATGGCAGTTTTTGCATGAGGAGGCTGAGGAACCGCATTGGGCATTGGCTGTTTGTGGCCACATGAGTCCCACCAGCAAAATGACGCCGCCTAAAAGCAGGGACCATAAAGTGATGGGTGATTGAAGTTTTGTCATTGTGTCCTTCCTGATCATTAAGCTGATTTATGGTTGTTGAGAACGGCCGTTTTCCGTTTCAACGCATCAAACATGACCTGCCGCATCGTATCCAGTACTTGGATAGTCCGGCGGTCGGCCAGCCGGTATGTTGCCCATGTCCCTTCACGCTCGGTGAGGACAAGTGACTGCTGGCGCAATACACGTAAATGACGCGACACCGTTGGTTGCGGCAGCCCTAAATCGGTCGCCAAATCGTTCACGTGGCGGGGGCGCTCATCTAACGCATACAAAATTAAAATTCGTTTGGGATCGGAGAGTGCCTGGCAAATGGCTGCGTGTAAAATCGTCAGCTCCTCAAGCGGTGGGCGTGCCATGTTGGTCTCCTTTCTTTCTTGTAAAGCGATGCCTGATCCATTCATTGCAATTGATCCTTTATTAGCAAACAGAACTCATGGCAGCGATTTGCTGCAAGCGGTCTAGTAACTCTGCCCGCTCCTGCCCAATTTCGGATAACGTGCGGGTGAGTTTGGGCAGCCACTCGGCAACCTTTTGCTGTTGGGTGTGATCAAACGTGGGAATTTCGGCCGCAGCAGCGGAAAGGTCGGCAGCATCTAAATCGTAGGCGTTGGCCAACTGTTGAACATGTTGTTGGTGATTCAGTTGAGTTGGGGATTTGTATTGCCCGCCGATGAAAACGGCCGTCTTCATCCCGTTAATGATGATTGGGGCACCGAAGCATTGCAGCCCCGCATGGCAGGTTGTTTGCGGAAACGTGGCACCAGCCTGGTGGGCAATCTGCGAAAAATGTTCCAGGCAGGCTGCATGCCCTTTTTCGCTCTCATTGATCAGTTTGCAAAAGCGACAAGGATTGCTCATTTGGGTGAGCGGGTCACCCGTGGCGTTCGTAATAATTGCGCCAATACCAATGGCTTCGGCACTGACAGATTGCATCCCTTGTAAGCAGGTTGGGGGCAGCACATCGAACGAGATTGTTGGCGTTGGTTCTACAGTCGGTGCTGTCTCGGACAGTAAGTCATCTATTCTGGATTTATAGAAGCGCCAGCGATGGCCGATTTTGACGCCGCTTAAACGGCCGTCGCTCAGCATGCGGTAAACTGTTGTACGGTCAACCTGGAGAAGCTCTTGGACTTGGCTGGTGGTTAAAAATTCACTCATTTATTTGCCGCTTTTGCTATTGTATACATCTATTTGCAATAGTTTACAACAGTAACAATGGGCGATATTTGTGGTTAGTGACATTTGTCACAATGTTTGATGATAAATTTCACGAGGAAGAAAAAACGCATTTCTGAGCTGTTTTTGACAGTGAAAAGCAGGTCTTTTCTGTGTTGTCAGAATGGCCAGGCTGGCTCTTTTGAGTTGGTGGGTTTATGTTTGCAAAACAGGTCGTTAATGGTCTGGTTGGCGGCTTTAATTTGTGCCTGGTATGAACTATTCATTGAGTTTTGGGCTGTTTGAGGGGGAGGTGTGAAACAGTCAGGATAGGCAAGGAACTGGGGAAATGAAGCAGCAACCGGCTGACGAGATTGCCAGCCGGCTGCCTGGGGAAGAGGAAGCGGATTAATGATTCAATGGCAGTAAGTATGATTTTTCTGGATAGAAGACAAAGCCGTCTGTTTCTAGCTGAGGATTATGGGCCAGAACGGCATATTCGAATGTGTTCCAATCCATGCCCGGTACGTGCCCAGCAACATACTTTTCCCACACGTCCCAACGGTTGCCAAAGTATCCGGTCATTTGTAAATTCCAGTCTTTACCATTGTTCTGGCTGGGCAGTACGACAAACCGGACGTTGGATTGTGGTGATGGGAGGATGGGATCGGCAACGGCCGTTTCTGTTACCGCTTCATCTCCACCACCTATCGCACCCGCCTGGTTAATTACCAGCATCCCATTTTGGAACGTCAGATTTCCCGGTTTATAGTCATCTGGTAGCTCATTTTGTGGCATTGACAGCACCACCAAGGCATATTCCAGCTGTTTGTCTGGCACATTTAACGTACGCAGATCGGAAGGATTTAAGTCTTCAAACCAGGTGCCTAAATAGCGCGTGCCGACTACACCCGATACCGTGCTCATGGAGGCAAGTGCCTGGTTAGGCAGATAGAATTCATGGGCCAGCGACAGCTTGTAGGTGTTGGGAACTCGCAATTCAAAGACGCCATCCATGGGGCCATTATTTGAGAAGGCACTTTCCATTAGACGCGATGTTGTGCGCACAACTTCTTCCCCATCTTTGAAGAGGACAACAACACAATCATTGAGCCAACGGCCGTTTTCATCCTCGATTTGCCCGGCAAAAACCAGATCATCTGCCTCAACCAGGGCTGCATCTACACCGTTGCTAATATTAGATAGCATATTCGAGGCAGCCGCTTGCTGGTTGGGTGAACAGGCCGCCTGGCTAAACAGCAGCAGCAGACCAATGATGAATACAAAAAGATAGGTGGGGTGAGTTTTTTTTGCCTGAGACATACCATTCCTCCAATCGTTACGGCCGTTCTGGAGAAATTCGGCCGTACACAGCTGAGCCGAGAGAAAATGTTCAGAAGATGCGACCTTTCTGAACATCTATAGCATACGACTCTTGTCTGTCGTTGGTCTGACAACAAACCAACACATTTCAGACAGTGCTATGACAATGAACGATGAAGGATGCAGAATTCAGGCAAAAGTTTGGCTTTTCACGTCTGATCCGCCTAACCACGAGCAGCTGGCGCGTCAACCCTTGGCGAAGCGGTAGATTAGCCAGCCATCATCCCGCCGTCGAGAGGCAGGGCGTGCCCCGTCATAAATTCGGAGCTGTCAGAACAGAGCCAGAGGATGGCCTGGGCGATCTCTTCTGGCTTGCCGTAGCGGCGCATGGGTATATTTTGTTTGATGCGTTCTTCATAGGTGGGGTTGACGTCAAACAAAGCTTCAAATAGAGGGGTGCGGGTAAACACGGGGCAGACGGCGTTGATGCGAATGTTCTTGGTAGCGTACTCCAGCGCAGCTGCTTTGGTGAGGCCCACCACGCCATGTTTGCTGGCGGTGTAGGCGGAACTGTTGGCCAGGCCGCGCAGTCCGGCAATGGAGGCCACATTGACGATGGCCCCGCTGCCTTGCTGGAGCATTTGCTGGAGCTCTTGGAACATGCAGTGGAAGACGCCGCTTAAGTTGATAGCGATTACGCGAGTCCAATCGTCAAGTTCATAATCGGCGAGGCGCTTCCAGTCGCTGCCGATGCCTGCGTTGTTGATGCCAAAGTCGAGACGGCCGTATTGCTTCACAGCTGCCGCCACCAGCGACGCCACATCATCCATGTCAGACACATCCGCCCGTACAAAGTGTGCTTCGCCTCCAGCATCCTGAATCAACTGGACCGTTTCTTGGCCAGCTTCAACGACAATATCAGAAACGATGACCTTGGCCCCTTCCTGGGCAAACGCCAGGGCAGTGCTTTTGCCTATGCCTGAAGCGGCCCCGGTTATCATTGCTACCTTGTTATGAAACTGTTTTGCCATGTTTTCCCTCTCTTTCTCGATGCAGTATGTTTCAAGACTTAATATCTGTCCGGAAAGTGGCCACAGCGTTCCCAGAGATTTTTGAGGTTCGTCTATAGGTCTCTATCATCTCTTTTTTCTCTGTGGCCAGATAAATTCTTATTTCAATTCGCGGCGTGAATAGCCCAAAATGGTGCGGGCCACGATGAGCAAGTTGATCTGGCGGGTGCCTTCGTAGATGTCGTTGATTTTGGCGTCCCGCATCCATTTTTCTACCAGGAAGTCACGCGAGTAGCCCAGCGGCCCCAACAGTTCGACAGCTTTGAGGGTGAGTTTGGTAACGGCCGTTCCCGCGTGCGCCTTACACATGCTGGCCTCCAACCGGTTCCCCTCGCCATGCATCATCGCTGCTGTCGCCTTGAGTGTGAGCAGCCAGGCGGATTT
Source organism: uncultured Anaerolineae bacterium (assembly GCA_905479495.1). Taxonomy (GTDB): domain Bacteria; phylum Chloroflexota; class Anaerolineae; order Promineifilales; family Promineifilaceae; genus Leptofilum. The sequence continues at coordinate 10,922 of CAJQMR010000052.1, read as the reverse complement.
GTACTGGGCTTCCATGTCGATCAGGTCCCGTTCAACGGCCGTCAGCTGGTGACGCGGTTTGGTGTAGTCAACTTCAATGCCTGCCTCGGCCAGCTTCTCCTGCGTGTACTCTAACGCAGCCCGAGCAATGCCCACGGCACTGGCCGCCACCGCTGGACGGCTGGCGTCAAACGTCTTCATGGCCCCTTGGAACCCTTTACTCGTTTTCTTTTGTTGCACCTCAGGACTGCCCAGAATGTTGTCGTAAGGAATTCGAGCATCAGAAAAAGAAACAATAACCGTGTCGCTGGCGCGAATGCCGTACTTGTCCATGCTAGGGCTCACAGCAACACCAGGCGTGCCAGCCTCCACCACAAACGACTTAATGCCGGCACGTCCGGCGGAGGGATCGACTGTGGCCCACACCACGCAAAAACCATTGGACTCTTTCAGCGACAAGGATCCGCTGGTGATGAAGATTTTTTCGCCATTGAGGACCCATTCGTTGGTTTCTTCATCGAGAACGGCCGTTGTCCGCATGGCGCTATTGTCGGACCCGGCATCCGGTTCAGTGATGGCCATCGCGCCCCAGGCGGGTTGATCCCCTTCGGTAAAGCGTTTGAGGAAGCGGATTTTTTGCTCGATGGTGCCCACGGCTTCAACGGCCGTTCCCCCCAAACGTCGTCCCGGTCGGCATAAATATTGACCTGCGTCCCCCCAACTCATCATCTCGATCATCAAAATAAAGCTGAGAATAGATGTGTCTGGCCCGTCTTGGCGGCTGTCATCTTGCGCATTGGCCTGTCCGCTAACCATCTGTTCCCACTTTTCCCGGTAACGGTCGCGCACAATGGGCCAAATGGCGTTGATGAATTCAGACGGCCGTTCGTGTTCGTGCTCATCGTAATAAAGTGCGTTGGGACGCATGATGTCGGTGGCGATCTGCGCGAACACGCGGTTTTCTGCCAGCACCTCTTTGGGAATTTCAAAGCTGATCATCTGCTATCTCCATGTCTGGATTATGGATTATGAATCAGGTAAATTTTGACGCGCTAGGCCACTAGGCAATGGCCAGGCCTTCTAACGCGGCAAAGCCGCGAGCGTTGCGCAGCCACAGCTCTACCGGATATTCACGAATGTAGCCGTAACCGCCCAATGTTTGCAACGCTTGATCCGCCACGCGCACGACCATGTCGTCCACAAAATGTTTCATCACGGTTACTTCGCGCGTGGCGTCGCGTCCCTGATCCAGCAGCCAGGCGGCTTCCCATACCATCGTGCGGGCGGCTTCCACATCGATGGCCATCTCTGCCAGCATAAAGGCGATGGATTGCCGCTGGGCAATGGGTTCGCCAAACTGTACCCGCTGCTTGGCGTATTCTCTGGCGTATTCAGAACCGGCGCGGGCGATGCCAACGGCCGTTGCCGCCATGGTAACCCGGCTGTGGTTGAGAATGAGACCAAAATCAATGCCGCCCTCACCGCCGAGTTTGTTCTCTGCCGGGATGCGGCAGTTGGTCAAGGTGAGGCCAAACGTGGGCAAGGCACGCAGTCCCATGAGCCTGTCGCGTTCGCCAACGCTTAAGCCATTGGCGTCGGCTGGAACAAAAAAGGCTTGCGTTTTTTCATGTTCATTGGCGTAGACTAGAAATGTTTGGGCTGTATCGGCCAGGGGGACCACACATTTGCTGCCGTTGAGTACATAGCTGTTGTCGTGGCGAACGGCCGTACTTTGCAAACCATGCGGATCAAATTGAATAAGGGGTTCAACCAGGGCTGCGGCGAGATGTGGCAAACTTGCCTCGCAGAACAGTGGCAAATGAAGTGCTTTCTGCGCCTCAGTTCCTGCCAGAAGCACCGGAATGGCCACTGCGCCTGGTGCTAAAATGTTGAGGGCGATGGACAGATCCCCCCAGGCCAGTTCTTCGGCGGCCAGAGCACCGGAAACGGCTGAATAATGGTCGCCAAAACCGCCATATTGTTCAGGAATGGCCGCAGGCAGCACACCAATGTCCCAGCCTGCCTGAATGATCTCCGGCGGAATCTCCCCTGCCTCATCCGCCTGGCGAAAAACTTTTCGGATGCGCTCCTCCGCATAGCGGTGAATGGCATCGGTCAGCATCCGCTGCTCTTCATCCAGTGTAAAATCAAGCATACATTCCTCACTTCTGCCTTGCGCGTGATTAATAATGGGATGCGCAAATTGTACCCGAGCTCAAGTATGGGCACAAAGACACGCTTGGATGAAGCGAACGGCAAACTCTCGCTGGCAGACAATCTGGATTTTGTGAATTAAAGGGGACTTGTCGGGGGGCGTGAGGCATGAAACGTGATTTCTTCACATTTCACGCCTCACACATTCCTTCCTTGCTAGCGCAGTTCTTGCAGTGTCTTGTATTCTGGATCGGCTTCTTTGGCACAGGCATCCATTTGGTCCCGTGTTGGGTTGGTTAGTTCGCTCATGCAGGCGACGTAGAGCTGTCCTTTTTGCTGCGCGGCAGCCAGCAGCGGCTCGATGGGTTCTCCGGCATAGGCAGCGTTGATCACGTCACCCCACCAGCGGCTGAGGGGGAAGTCGCTAATCATTGAAGGGGTTGTGACAGTAGAATGAGCCGCTTGCCGTTCGAGCGAGGTGCGGAAAACGGCCGCATCCTCTGCGCCAACTGCCGCTTCCCACGCGGCTGATTCGGCCACAGAGATGCGAGCCGGCACACTTTGTGGTGCTTCGGGATGGCCCGACAAAAACACAAGCCATTCCCAGCAAGCTTGTGGGTTGGGCGCCTGGCGGGAGATGAACAGGCCGGAGGCGGTTGGGGGATTGATACGGCCGTTAAAAATAGGCAGGGCTGCAGATCTCACATATTCAGGAAGTTCTCCTACGGTAAAGCCCCCATACAGCGCTGCCAAGTCACCCCAAAACGGAGCTTTGCCACTGATGACTAGCTGTTCTTGAGTACTGCGATTGTCATTCCACTCTTGCGAACCCAGGCCAAGGTCCTGATACATCACACCGTCATTGTGCAGCAACACCAGCAGGTCCAGGGCATTGAGCAGATTAGGGTCATCAAAGTTTATGCTGGGCGGATTGGTTGAGACATCATATGGATAAACGCCCTGGTCGGCCAGGAACCAGCTGATCACATCCCCCTGGAACGGAACGATGCCGTGCGTCACACCTGCTTCAGGATTGATGCTTTGGCTGGCCAACGTCAACATATCTACCAGTTTCCAGTTTAAATCAGGTGGCGCGATGCCTTGGGCTGCCAGTAGATCGGCATTGTAATAAATGACCGTCGGGGAGACGTTATTGGGCAATCCGTAAAGCTCGCCATTGATAGTGAACTGCGCCAGCAGGCCAGGATAAAAGTCATCGGCCAGTCCAGTTTCGTCAGCAGCCAGCAGAGGTGAAAGGCTATAAAGCAGCTCCGTGTGTTCTGGCCTTGGGGCAAAGGAGGCAAAGCAGTCAAACTGCTCGGCCATCTGCTCGATACCCCAAAAGCCACCTGCGCCGGGCAAGATATTGTCGGTGACGGTAACCCGAACGGCCGTTTGCGAAGCATTAAATTCGTCTGCGATGGCCTGGATGGTGGTTAAAGAACTGTGAGCAAAAGGATCGGCAAAATAGTTGATGGTCGCGACGCCAGGTTCGGTTGCTTCTGGAATCGGCGTGGCGACGACGATTGGTTCGGCCGTGGCGATGGGTGCTGCTTCTGGTTCTGTGGAGAGGTCTGTAGGCAAGACGGCCGTTAAATCCGACCCATCCAGCATCGCTTCAGCCAAAAGCGGCAGTACCGTTTGCAAAACTGGAGACGATCTATCAAAAAAAGCGTGTTCAACCGCGTAGCCAACGGCCGAATCTTCACCTAAACGGGACTGCCAATAATCATCTGCTTCAGCCACTGTGGGCCGGGCGGGCAGGCGGGAGGCACGGGTGATGTCCGGCGGGGGATTGTTGGTCAAGAATTTGAGCCAGGTCCAGGCGGCGTCTGGCTGGGTAGACCCGGCGCTGACCACCAGGCAATCGACGTGCCCGGTGCTGCTGTTAACGCCTTCCACCTGAGGCACCGGAGCCATTTGTACATTGCTCACAGAGGTCTGGCGATAGCTGTAGTTTTGCTGCGTGTCCAGCCACATGGCGGCCTGATTATTGTTGATCAGGTTATCGGCCGTTTGGAAATCATCTGTGGCCAAGATGGTGCCCTCGGTGATCAACGCGGCGTAAGCGTCGGCCAGCGGTCCCAGGCTGGCGGCCAGGGTTTCGCCGCCTGCGCTGGCGTTGGCGGCCACAAAGGGAGCCAGCAGTTCGGTGGAACCGCCCAGGGCTATAAACCCGTATCGTTGGTCCACACCCTCGCCAGGCCGGGCGGCGGCCTGGGCGGCGGCTAAAAAGTCGGCCCAGGTCCAGTCTGGCGCGGGGGGAGCGATGCCTGCTTCGGCAAATAGCTCCGCGTTGTAAAAGATGAGGTTCAGGCTGAGATGGACGGGCAGGCCAGCAAGTTGGTTGCCGGACTGGCAGGCCTCTAATGTGCCCGGCCAAAAATCGGCGCTGTTGAAGGTTGGATCGGCGTCGCGCAGCGGCTCCAGGCTGCGAAACGCGCCGCTGCTGCTGCCCAAATTGACATGATCGATCACGGCCGTATCCGCCAAAGAAGCAAGCTGGCTGGGGCTGATCCCTGCATTGCCCACGGCATTGTCAATCGGCACAAACTGGACGTTGATCCCTGGATAAAGCGCTTCAAACTGCTCGATGCGAGCCGTGTACCCGGGCTGCTCAAAACTGCGGGCGGCAAAGGTGATCGTGATTGGATCATCAGCATTGGGGATGGGAGTGGCAACGGCCGTTGGCTCCGCCTGATCGGCTGTTTCTTCCAAGTTTTGCCACCAGTAAATGCCACCGACAGCCAGCAGCAAAACGACGAATGCCAGTGCGGTACGTAGCGATACACGAATATTGTTCATCATCTTTTCCCTCCGCAACCGTTGATACAGTTGCTGTTGAATTTGGGCTGCCTGGGCCGGTTGAAGCAGGTGCTGGGGACGGCTGTTAGACAGCCGTTGGCTGAGGTCGCTTTCCTGGGCCAGCCAGTGGCGACATTGTGGACAGTTTTGCAGGTGGGTTTGTACGGCCGTTTTCTGTTCCGGCGTCAGGGTGTTGTCCAAATAGGCTTCCAGGGTAGGGATGGTGAGGTGTGGCTGGGTAAAGTTTTCTAGCATGATTCCACCTTTGGTGGCACGGGCAGGGGAGCCTGTTCCTTCAAGCTGAGCAGCCGACGCAGCTGCTGCCGTCCTTCATGAAGCTGCTGGTAGACGCGGTTCACGGGCCGGTTTAAAACCTGGGCCACTTCGCCAGCGGGCAGGTCGTGCTGGTAGCGTAAAACCAGCGGCAGTCGCAGCCGATCATCCAGCGCATCTACCAAATCCCACAGATCGGTTTTTTGCTGTTGCTGGGCTATCTGTGCCTCGACTGGCTCGTCGCGGCTAAACAGGCTGCCCCGCAGCGCTTCCAGCGAGATAAATTGCCGCACTTTGCGGCGGCGCAGCCGGGAACGACATTTGTTGACGGCAATGGCAATGAGCCAGGTTTCCAGTGCGGCGTCTCCCTGAAAGGTGGCAATCTTTTGGAAGGTGGCCAAAAAGGTGTCTTGCACGACGTCTGCGGCCGTTTCCTCATCCCGCACGATGGTGCAGGCAAGGCTATACAGCCGCTGCCGATATTTACGAAACAGCAGGGAAAACGCTTCCAGGTCGCCATTTTGGCATCGCTGCACCAGTTGCTGTTGGTCAATCATTATTTATTGGACGCAGATGGGAGGGGAATCTTAGAAATTGGGGGTGTGAAGCGTGAAACGTGACTTTTCACGCATCACGTTTCACGCTTCACGCTAGAGTCCGATCAGCTTGGCGAACTCTTCAGCCGCTTGCAGATGTTTTTGCGGCGTGTCGAGGCCGATGCCCATTGTGTTGAAGGAGATGTGGCTGGCACCTGCGGCTTGCCAACCCGCGAGGTTATTTTGCCAGGCGTCGGGGCCGTCTTTGACATGCAGGCGGGGTTCCATGCCGATGTCGCTGCGGCTACGGCCGTTCTCCGCCAGATACCCATCAAGTTTGTCCAACGATTCTTTTGCTGCTTCGGCCGTGCGATAGCCGGGCAGCCAGCCATCTCCTTTGCGGGCCAGCCGTTGCAACACCACGTCGGCGTGGCCACCTAGCCAGATAGGGATGGGGCGCTGGATGGGCAGGGGGTTTAGCCCGGCGTCGGCAATCTCGTGCCATTCCCCTTTAAAGGTGACCAACTCCTGGGTAAAGAGCTGCTTAAGCACGTCGATCTGTTCCTCGATACGCCGCCCGCGTGTGTGAAAATCGAACCCAATTGATTCCATTTCCACTTTGTTCCAGCCCACGCCGATGCCTAGACGAAAACGGCCGTTGCTCAACACATCCAAACTGGCCGCCTGCTTGGCCACAACGGCCGTTTCCCGCTGCGGCAAAATTAGGATGCCGGTAATAAATTCTAGCTTAGTGGTGAGCGCTGCCATGTAGCTGAACAGCATAAATACCTCGTGGAAGGGATCCTGGTGGGTGTATGGTCCCTGCCAGCCACCGGGGCGGTCGGGGTTGGCACCCAAAACGTGGTCGTAGGCTAAAATGTGACTAAAGCCGAGGGATTCGGCCGTTTGCGTATAGTCTCGCAGGGCAGCCAGGTCATTGCCAAATTCAGTTTGGGGGAAAACAAGGCCAATTTTCATAACTTTCTCCTTGATGGAACACAGATGGACGCAGATTTTTGTGATTGATGCGAACCGGTTTGTATCGTAATAGGTCATCGCATTTTCACCCTCAGTTGTAATCATTCAAGTGCGGAAAGGCAAGTGGCGCAACGGCCGTTTCTTTGAGCAATGTCATACAAACGGATGACAATTGACCCTGAGGTTTTGGACCAAAACTGTCTAGAATAACCCTCAGTTAAGAAAAAGGAGTCTTGTGGAAGTGGTAGAACAATGTGCTTGTCATGGCCCCACCCCGACGATTACGCTGGATAACGGCCGTCCCGTCATCCTGGTCGGCAACCCCAACGTGGGCAAATCGGCCCTCTTTTCCCAATTCACCGGTGCGCGTGTCGATATTTCTAACTATCCTGGCACCACCGTGGAAGTGACGCGCGGCCAGCTTCGGCTGAACCAGACCGACATGGTGCTGATCGACACCCCTGGTGTACAAAGCTTACTGCCTCACTCCCAGGATGAACAAGTGACGCGGGACATGCTGCTGCAAGCTGCCCCTTGGGCTGTGTTGCAGGTGGCCGACACCAAAAATTTGCGCCGGGCCCTGCTGCTCACCTTCCAACTGGCCGAGTACGAAAAACCATTTGTTCTGGCGCTGAATATGGCTGACGAGGCCAAAGCGTTGGGTATTGCCGTGGATGCGCGTCGCTTGTCCCAGATTTTGGGGGCCGAGGTGGTGCCGACGGTGGCCACAGCCGGTCAAGGGTTAGACGATTTACGCAGCAGCCTGTTGGCTCCGCGCCCGGTGAGTTATTGCCCTCGGTATGAAGGTGAAATTGAAACGGCCGTGGCCCAAATTGCCCATCTTCTGCCCGAAGAATGGACCGGTAAGCGGGCCATTGCTCTGGCCCTGCTGGCCGATGATGATGGCCCAGCCAATCATGCTCTGCAAAACAGCAATATTGCTCCCCCTGCCTGGCAATCTCGCCTGGAACAAATCGAGGCGGTGGTGGCTACCACTGCCAGCCGCTACGACCAGCCGTTAGGTTACGTCATCACCCAGCAGCGGCTGCGCTGTGCCGATTGCATTGTGGCCCAGGTGTGGCAGGCCGATGAGGAACGCCCCCCCACGATGACGGAAAAGCTGGATCGTTTGATGGTGCATCCGGTGTGGGGCTGGTTCTTTTTAGCGGCCGTTTTGCTGGGACTCTACTATTTTGTGGGCATTCTGGGCGCAGGTGTGATGGTGGATTGGCTGGAAACCACTTTCTTTGGCCAATGGATTAATCCGCTGGCAGAACAGGCTGCGGCCGTTTTGCCCTGGCCTTTGCTGCGCGACTTTTTGGTGGGCGAATATGGCCTGGTGACGATGGCCCTCTCCTACAGCATCGCTATTGTGCTGCCGATTGTGTTCACCTTCTTTTTGGCCTTTAGTTTGCTGGAAGACTCCGGCTATCTGGCCCGATTGGCGGTGATGGCAAATCGGCCGTTTAAGCTGATGGGACTCAACGGCAAAGCGGTGCTGCCGATGGTGCTGGGTCTGGGCTGCGACACAATGGCCACGCTCACTACCAGAATATTGGATACCCGCAAAGAACGCCTCCAGGTAACGCTGCTGCTGGCGCTGGGCGTGCCCTGTTCGGCCCAATTGGGCGTGTTGATGGGCATGGTGGCCATTTTATCCGGTTCTGGTGTGATAGCCTGGCTAAGCGTGGTACTGCTGACGCTGTTTGCTGTTGGCTGGCTGGCGGCGCGGCTGCTGCCCGGCCAATCCTCCGACTTCATTTTGGAACTGCCCCCGGTGCGCCAACCGCGTTTGAAAGCGATTGCCGTCAAAACCGTGGCGCGGGTGGAATGGTATCTCAAAGAAGTGCTGCCGCTCTTCATTGCCGGGACGGCGCTGCTGTTTGTGTTGGACAAGTTGGGCTTGCTGGTGCAGTTGGAGCGGCTGCTGGCCCCGGTGGTGCAGGGGCTGCTGGGCTTGCCTGCGGAGACGGCCAGTGTCTTTTTGATTGGCTTTTTTCGGCGTGATTTTGGTGCAGCGGGCTTGTTTGGTCTGGCGCGGCAGGGGTTGCTCACGGGCAATCAGATGGTGGTTAGCTTGGTGGTGATTACTTTGTTTATCCCCTGCATTGCCAATGTTTTGATGATTATTCGCGAGCACGGCAAGCGCACGGCGCTGGGCGTGGCCGCGTTTGTATTTCCCTTTGCTTTTCTGGTCGGTGGCCTGTTGAACTGGCTGCTGCGCCTGCTGGGTATTGAATTTTAGAGGTTAAATTTCCCCGGAAACTCGAAGTTTCCGGGGAAATGGAATGGACTGAATTTAGATGCAGCAATGTGCTCTATGTGGTTATGAATATGATGCGTCGCAGCTGGTGTGCCATTCCAGCTGCCCGCTGGCAGAAAAATGCAGCGTGATTTGCTGCCCCAACTGCGGCTACCAGGTGGTAGATGAAACGCAGTCGGCGACGGTGAAATTTGTGGAAAAAGTATGGGAGCGGTTGACGAAACGGCCGTCTACCTCAGAGCCAGCCTCATGAAAATATCCTTGCAAAGCCTCAACCCGGGCGACATTGCTCAGGTAACTGCCATTGATACTCAAAATGTAGCGCGGCTGCATAAGCTTTCGGCGCTGGGGCTGGTACCGGGCAGCCTGATCAAGCTGCAACAACGCCAACCGGCTTACGTGGTCCGCGTCGGCGAAACCCAGCTTTCTTTGGACGATGACGTGGCCCACGAAATTATCGTCCAACCGCTAACAAAGCTGTAAACGTTGAAATTTTGGGACGCTGATGAACGCAGATAAACGCTGATCTTTCTTATTAATCGGCGTCATCGGCGTCTATCCGCGTCCCATTGTTTTTAACCAATGAAAAGCCCTGATAAAATTGTCCGATCCCCTCAAACTGGCTACAATGCCAGCAAATAATTTAATGGTTCCAACCAACACTGGCGGCTAGGGTTCCGCAGCAATTTGCTGGCCGGACCGAGCGCCGCATAACCCGCTTTTTTGTCATTCCCGCGCAGGCGGGAATCCAGAATGGCGGCAGCATCTGGACGGATAAAAGCCTTGGGGATTGCGGTTGGCACGGGCACAATTGACGTTGTGCTTGTGCTTTTCACGCATTCTCTGGAGGTATTTATGTTTCGTTTGGCAGGTTGGCAGCGTTCCTCGCAGGTAACGGCCGTTTTCCAGGCCCTCTTCGTCACTTTTCTCTGGTCAACTTCCTGGGTTCTCATCAAAATTGGTTTGGTTGATATTCCCGCGCTCACTTTTGCCGGGCTGCGCTACGGGCTGGCGTTTCTGTGCCTGCTGCCCTTCTTTTGGCGCAGCGGTGGCGTAGCGGAAGTGCGGCAGTTGAATCGGGCTGGCTGGCTAGGTTTGGTCGGTTTGGGATTAATGTTTTATGCGGTCACACAGGGAGCGCAGTTTGTGGGGCTGGCTTATTTACCGGCGGTGACGGTGAACGTGATGCTGGGCTTTACCTCGGTGATGGTGGCGCTGTTGGGGCTGGGATTGTTGGGGGAACGGCCGTCCCGCTGGCAATGGCTGGGCATGTTGGTGGCTTTGGCCGGGGGACTGCTCTACTTTTACCCGATAGACATTCCTACAGCGCAAGTGATCGGGTTTCTGGTGGTTATTTTGGGCGTCCTGGCAAATGCAGGATCCTCTGTTTTGGGGCGAGCGATTAACAGGCAGGAACATTTACGGCCGTTAACCATCACAACGATTAGCATGGGCGTGGGCGCTGCCGTATTGCTCATTGCCGGTTTGAGTACGCAGGGGTTGCCCGCGCTGAGTTGGCAAAGTTGGGCGATTATCGGCTGGCTAGCGGTGGTGAACACGGCGTTTGCCTTTACGCTGTGGAATCTGTCGCTGCGCACCCTGTCGGCGATGGAATCGAGCATTATCAACAACACAATGGCGGTGCAGATCCCCATTTTGGCGGTGCTGTTTTTGGGGGAGCGGTTAAACGGCCGTCAGGCAGCCGGGCTTGTCGTGGCGATTATTGGTGCGTTGCTGGTGCAGTTGGGTCGTAGGCGTTAGAGATTGGACCAATTTGCCTCAATTTTGTGTGGTTCAATTAAAGAAAATTGGTCCAATCTGGTGGTTACTTGTTCAGCATCGTCCACAAAAAGCTGTAAACGTCGCTGGCTTCTTCGATGAGCTTGGCGGTGGGTTTGCCCATGCCGTGCCCAGCGCGCATTTCTATACGGATG
>CAJQMR010000051.1 GCA_905479495.1 uncultured Anaerolineae bacterium | reverse complement strand
GATAAACTCCTTAAATTGGCACCAGACACAGCCAACCTGCTTGAAGGTGATGTGGTGATTCAGGTCGCCAGTATCAACCTGAAGCCGGGAGATCTGATTGTCGTCAAACCGGGTGAACGGATACCGGTCGATTGTTTGATTCAGGATGGCGAGAGTGAGTTTGATGAATCGACCATTACCGGTGAACCGATTCCGGTTCTGCGTTCCCCGGGAGATAGCGTCAGCGCAGGCAGTTTGAACCAGACCGTTTCCGTGACGCTCGTGGTTGAGAAGGTGGCGGCTGAATCCTTTGTCTCACGAATGGCGCATCTGGTTGAGGAAGCGCAAAACGCGCTTTTTAAGCTGGCCGCTGCCCTTGCCCGGAATGATCTCTACCAAATTGATCCGCCTGTCTATTGCCTCTTCGATGATTCGGTTGAGTTCCATCTCGATTTTGTCGCCCTTGTTGTAGATGTTGTGCAAATCAAGTTTTAATTTTGCCATTTCTTTTTGGTTCCCGTGTAGTGTGGCCAGGTTCATTAGACATTGTCAGAAATTTATTTATATCACGCTAAGGCGCAAAGTCGCCAACAAATTTCTCCTTTGCGGCTTTGCGTGAGATTTCTTATTTCCAACATTCCCCACTATCAATTTGCTCAGCCGATTTTTGTGGCGACGTAAAGGTGAACTGTGCCCAAGCCGCCAACCTCCGTTTCCTCGTATTGAAATTTTGCCTGGCTGAATAATTTGTCCATGTTGCGGATGATGTCCCCTGTGCTGGCCCAAAACCGGGTTAACTTCAGGCCCACCCAGTTGCGATTCTGGGGATAATTGATGTCGATCAGGACAAAACGGCCGTTCCGCTGCAACACCCGGTAAATTTCAGCCAATGCCAAACGGCCGTCTGGATAACCGCTGAAGGCCATCGTGTTCACCACCGTGTTAAACGTCTCTGAGCGGTAGGGCAGGTGTTCAATATCGGCTTGCTGAATGGCGGCTGGGATGTGGTTGGCTGCCAGATTGCCTTTGGCGGTACAGGTCAGTTCCCAATTGTAATCAATGCCGACCGTTTCAAAGTTGTTGGCGTATTGCGTCAGCAGATAGCCGGTGCCAAAAGACACTTCCAGCACTTTTGGCCCCACAATGTGCGGGATTGCCTGGGAAATCCAGTTGCGCCAGATGGGGAAAATCTTGACGGTCCAGTCGTAGAGTTTGGCGAAACGGCCGTACAACCGATCAAATTCCTCACTAAATTGTTTTTTATCTGCTGGTTCGGTGGAGTACATATCAAACCTTCAATGGGCAAGCAAAGCGGCACGGAGAGGACTTCGACAACATCTTAGACTTGTCCAAAGTTCATCAATTGACAAATTTCTTTAACTCGTTATTAATAAATTGATTGGGTTTCCAACCACCAATTATTGAATCTAAGATAAAAGCATCGCCTATACTTATTGCGATGCCTGATGCAGTCCCTAAACCGCCACCTCCAAGCATATCTATTGCTAGTCCAATCCCTGTAAATAATGACCAACGCGCTATTTTGATAGGCAGTCTGTCCACCCATGAATCCGCCGTAATTTCCTTGTAATATTCTTTCAATAGGTCACTATCTGGCTCCTTGCCAGATAGCCATTTTTGAAATTTTTTAGCGCGTTTTATAAGTTGTAGAAGATCCTTAAATGTTCTCTCACCGCTGTTTATTGCCTCGGAAATGGCCTTTGCATCTTCAAATAAAAAGTTTTGGAAAAGCCGAATAGCATCTTCGCTTATTTTTTGACGTTGAAGTAAGTCAGCATATTTCATATTGAAAATGTCTGCATTTATAGGATCGGTAGTAATTTCTGATTGAAATTTTGTGCAAAAATAAATGTCGCTTTTAAGGTTAAAAAGATGACTCAATAAATAAGCAGGAGATAAAGTGGAATGCGTTGGGGGAATCCGTGCATGATAAAATTTGTTCAATGTTACGAAATCAATATTGGTATTAACCAATAATGATTTACCATCTCTATGGAGCTGAAATTTGACTGCATCTGGATTTGGATATTCTGGAGTATATTGTTTGATCAAGTGAATAATTGACTGTTCGACATAATTCGAGTCTGTAAAATCTATTAGTACTTCATTTGGCAGGTATTGTGGGTCAAATGACAATGAGTTAACGCTTTTCAAAAACCGCTGAGAAATCCTCCGACCTTTGCCAGACTTCCCAAAATATTCTTTAAAAAGCTTTGGGGAGACTACATCTAAGGAGAGTTTGGGTAAACTATATACAATGGGGTTGTGACGTTCGTTGGGCAAATTAGTATTTTGCGTTTGTATAGCTAATCCATTATCTAAGTATTCAATCGATAAATAGTTATTCTCAATTAACTCTAAAAGGATTTCATGTCCACATTCATATATTAATTGCTTAAGAACGGGTTCATCAGCGATGATTTTTACTGACTGGTAGAAAATCAAAGTCTCTGCAAGAAAACCTATGTCGATAGGTTTTCTTGCATCCAGATTCCTTTTGTTTCTGATAATGATTGATTCAAACATAGAAGCGCCTAATTTTGTTACCTGCTTTTGCGCGATCTTAGGTAAACGAATAACCTTATTTGGTTACGGCACGCCACACTCACCAAGTTGCCCATTTTTTCTGCCAGTTACGGCCGTATTCTAACATAACCCTACTTTTTGCTTTTTACTCACCCATCTCCCTCTAAAGCATTGTCTTGGCCTTCAGTTCCAAATAGCGGTTGATGACGGCGATGGAGAGCTGGTTGGCCGGCACGTCCAGGGTGAGGACGCCTTGCTGGCGTAGGTGATCCAGCGTCACCTGGCGCTGATCCAGCAGTTGGCTGGCGGCCATGCGTTGGTAGGCTGTTTGTGAATCTTCTGGCTGCTGCTGGGACGCCTGCACCACGTCCGGGTCGCTGATGGTGACCACTAGCGGCAGGCTGCGCCGTGCCAGCAGGGCAACATGGCTGACCAACCCTTCCATGCTCACCCCATGTGTTAAATCCGTAAAAATGACCACCAGGGAGCGCTTGCGCTGTTTGGCATTGAGGTAGCTCAGGGCACGGCCGTAATCCGACTCCACTGGCTGGGCCTCTACCGCGTAAAGCAACTCCAACATGCGGTAAAACTGGCCGCGTCCTTGGCGTGGCGACAGATAATGTTGCACATCGTTGGCAAAACTCATCATGCCCACCTTGTCACCCTTGCCGGTGGCCACGTAGCCCAACAGCAGCACGGCGTTAACGACGTAATCCAGCTTGGCCATCTGGGCCACAGGGCTTTGCATCATGCGCCCTACGTCCAGCAGGGCGATGACGTTTTGGCTGCGCTCCGTCTGGTATTCCACGGTGACGGGACGATGGCGGCGGGCGGTGGCTTTCCAGTCGATGCGGCGGTATTCGTCGTCGGGCAAATATTCGCGCAGGCGTTCAAATTCGGTGCCTTCGCCAAACTGGCGCGTGTTGCGCAGACCAATTTCTTGCAGGCGGTTGCGCCGCAGCAGCAAATCGTAGCGGCGCACGTCCAGCAGGTTCGGGTATACCTTCACTGGCTCGGTAAGCGGCAGCTTGCCCTGGCGAATGGCCAAGCCCAGCGGTCCCTGCCAGCGCAGATTCAGGTTGCCAAACTGGTAGTCGCCGCGCCGCAGAGGATGGATGGTGTAGGTGGCTTCCCAGGTGCGGCGTGGGGCGATGTCGCTGCTGAGCAGCCGTTCGGAGATGTTGAAGGCGTCGGGCGGTTCGTCGCGCAGCCACACTTTGGCGGGGCGATTGCGGCTTCGGTTGCGTACGAAAATTTTGATAGGATTATCGGCACCCAGGCTGAGCTTTTGGTCGTGTTCACGGCGAATGTCGAACCGCTTTTCGATCGGTTCTGCCGTTTTCCAATCGAACCAGATGAGCAGGCAAACTAGCGCAAAATAGATCAGCGCCAGCCACTGCATGATCGGCAGCCAGGTACCCGCCGCCAAAATGGAGGCTGTGAGCAGTAAAATGAGTATGCCTCGATTGGTTGGTTGCATAAAAATCTTCTTAAAAGCGGAACATAGAGCTGCGCGGAGGAGGCGCAGAGGGACGCTGAGAAGAGAGAAAACCACTCTTTTTCTCTGTGTAACTTTGCGTTGCCTCTGTGAACCTTTGTGTTCCTGCTTTCATAAAAAATCTGCGCTAATCTGTGTGATCTGCGGATTTATCGTTTTTGTATTGTCATCATCAGGCCGTGTTTGGGGCGGATGGTGACGAGCGGGTCGGGCACAACCGGGTGGTTGGGCAGGAGCTTTAGACGGTATTTTTGTAGAACGGCCGTAACCACCAACGCCATCTCCACCCTGGCAAACTGATCGCCGATACACAGCCGTGCCCCGCCGCCAAAGGGGAAATACGCGTAGCGTGGCCGCGCCTTTTCGGCTTCCGGCAAAAAATGATCTGGATAGAACGCGTCTGGCCTTTCCCAGAATGCCGGATGGCGATGGCTGGTGTATGGACTCATGATGATGAGCGCATTGGCCGGAATTGGCTCGCCCAGCAGCGTGTCGGCCTCGATGGCGCGGCGGGTGATAACCCAGGCAGGCGGATACAGTCGCAGTGCCTCGGCAATGGCGCGCGCGACGGTGGGCAAGTTGGGTAGATCATCGGTGGTCGGGAGACGGCCGTTTAACACCGCATCAATCTCTGCCACCAATTCTGATTCTACTTCTGGATGTTGTGCCAGCAGGTAAAAGAGCCAGGTTAAGGCAGAAGCGGCCGTTTCGTGTCCGGCCACAATCAAAGTAATCAGTTCATCGCGCAGTTCGGCGCGGTTCATTGCCTCGCCTGTTTCACGGTCGGTGGCGGCCAGCATGTGGCTCAAAATGTCGTCAGGATTGCCGCGCCCCTGCTGGTGGTCGGTGATGGCCCGGTCGATGAGTGCGTCCAGCTTTTTCAGCCCGACGCGGAAACGGCGGTTGCGCGGCGTGGGGATTGCCAGCGGCAGCACAATTGGGCGCTGCGAACGATACACCACGTAATCGAGCATCGTCAGCACAGCTTGAGCCAGTTCAGCGGCATCTGCTTCCAAATTAATGCCCAGCAGCGCCTGCCCGATAATTTCTAAGGTGACGGCCATCATCTCTTCATCAATGTCCAGCGGCTGGCCGGATTGGGCAACTGGCTCCCACCTGTGCAGCATTTTTTGCGTGGCGGTCAGCATTGTTTGACCCCAGCCCAGCACCTTTTGCCGATGAAAGGCGGGTTGGATCATGCGTCGCTGCCTGCGCCAGAAACGGCCGTCGCTGGTCAGCAGCCCACGCCCGGTGATTTTGGCCAGGGTGTTGTACTGCACCGTGTTTTTGCTGTAGTTGCGCTGGTTGGTCACCAACACATGCTCAACCAAAGCAGGATGATTCAACTGATACACTTCCCACAGCCCTAACGGATAATGAATGAAGTCACCATGTGTCGCTGCATTGCGCTGCAAAAAGGCCAGCGGGTCCCGCTGAATCTCCGGGATGCGCAGCGGCGAGAGGTTGACTGCTTTAAGAACTGGGGTGGAAACGGCCGTGTCTATCATAGCAGAGAACTATCCGCAGATTACGCAGATTAGCGCAGATTTTTATGTTCTGAAAAAGGTAATCTGCGAAATCTGTGTAATCTGTGGATAAAAATCTATCGCGGTACCTCAACCTGGCCAAGCAGTCGCCGAATCACGGCATCAGCATTCAGCCCTTCAATTTCGGCTTCGGGTTTGAGTAAAATGCGGTGGCGGTAGACGGCTGGGGTGACGTATTTCACGTCGTCCGGCGTGACAAAGTCGCGGCCTTGCAGGGCGGCAAATGTTTTTGACGCCAGCAGCACATGTGTGGCGGCGCGGGTGCTGGCTCCCAACGTTAAATCTGGTGATTGGCGTGAGGCGGCGGCGACCTGAGCGATGTAGTGCAACACGCCATCCTCCACCACCACCTGGTTAATTGCCTGCCGAGCTTCGGCAATATCTTCGGCTGGAAGCTGGGCGGTTAGGCCTGTCGCGGCCAAATCGTGGGCGTCGAAGCCATTGTGGTAGCGGCGCAGCACTTCGATTTCTGTGTCTAAATCGGAGTGGGGCACGGTGACTTTGAACAAAAAGCGATCCAGCTGGGCCTCTGGTAGCGGGTAAGTGCCTTCATACTCAATGGGATTTTGCGTAGCGATAACCATGAAAGGGATGCCCAGCGGATAGCGGGTGCCTTCCAGGTTCACCTGCCGCTCTTCCATCGCTTCCAGTAAGGCGGATTGGGTTTTGGCCGGGGCGCGATTGATCTCATCGGCCAACAAAATTTGGGTGAAGATCGGCCCCTTTTTCAAATAAAACTGCCCGTTGCTAATGTCGAACACGGAGGTGCCCAAAATGTCCGAGGGCATGAGGTCTGGGGTGAATTGGATGCGGTTAAATTTGGCCTGCACTAGCTGGGCCAGGGTTTTGGCCATAAGTGTTTTAGCCGTACCCGGCACGCCTTCCAGCAGTACATGCCCGCCGGTAAGCAGGGCGATGGTGAGCATCTCAAACGGATCTTCCAGACCGACCAGTACTTTGTCGGCTTCCCGCCGCAGCGTTTCATAGATGGTTTTAAGTTGGGTTGGTTCCATTTTTCTCTCCTGGTAATCAGTAATCCGTTATCGGTTATCGGTGAACGGCGTGTCGTTTGTGAAATAGTCAGGTTGGGACTCCCGGAGGATATTTTGTTGACGGCAAAAGAGGTGTGATTTAGCCATCATACCACCTAGCAAACGCCCAACCCGCGCACACTTGTTTAGAAGTTTTTGAGCTTCGTCTTGCGAAAGATAATTGCAATCAACGGCCGTTTCCAGCCAATGCTGTGTTTCTTGTTGTTCACCGTCTGCATCGGTTAATTTGCTAACAAAATGTTTCTCATATCGTCTTTTTGCCCAGGCTTCCGCAATTTGGGCACCAATTGAGCGCGAAGAACGACGAATTTGATCAGTCAAAGCATACATTTCTTCTTTAGGGAACCGCTTTGATACTTCAAAAACATCCCGTGCCAATTCCCTGGCCTTTTGATAGGCCAACAAATCTCTAAAACTTTCTGCATATCCGCTCTTTCCCATCATTAAAACTCCTTCGACCCCTCACTATTTACTGATTACCGACCACCGTTTACCGATTACTGTTTTCCGAACGAAGCCGCTTCGCGCACAATTTCTACCATTTCGCTTTCATTAACGTTGGTACGGGAGAGCTTTTGTAGTGTTTGGCGCAGGGCGTCAGTATCTAAATTGGGTTGGTAGGCGGCTAGTTGGTTAATGAATTCATCGTCGGGCAGGCTGGGATTGAGCCGGTAGCGTGTGCCTAAGTCCCGCTTGAGGCGGTCGTGGTAATGTTGCAGGACGGCCGTTCGGTGTCCTGCTCGTCTGCTTAAATTGGCAATGCCGGTAATGTACTCCAGCGGTGCGCGCCGCACAATGTCCTGGCGCAGCGGCACGGGACGGCCAAAATGCCGCCCACGCAGCACCAGGCCGATGAAAATGACGACCAATACCAGGAGCAAGGCGCGGCCCCCTGGTGTACGCTGGAGCCAGTTGCTGGACGTCAGCGCCGTGTCCTCGTCGGGGCGGACGCCGTGGTGCCACTCGTTAAACCAGATGCCTTTGAGGGTGGGCGCGCCGTTAAGCAGGTTCAGCACCAGTTCGGCGTTGCCTTCGCTTTGCAGCCCTTCGTTGCTAAATGGTTCGGTGAGGGTGGTGAAGATGATACGGCCGTTTCCCTCGGCAAAAGCAACGGCCGTCGGATTGCCGTTTTGATTGGCCAGCAGCGTGACGGTGTCAGCCCGGTTGGGGCGCAAGAAATAGGGCGTGGTGGCGTTTTCTAGCGTGGGCAGGGGCGGCGCTTGCAGCAGCGGGGTCTGGTTGGTCACGGCCGCAGCCGTCGAGGGAGCCAACCCAAAATTAATATCCAGCTCGTCTGCCAAACTGGCGCTGACCTGTCCCGTGCCTACAATGAGCAGCGTGCCGCCATTCTCCACCCAGCTGTGCAGTAACTCCCACTCGCCAGGTGAGAAATCGACGGTGGGTTCCAGCAGCAAAGCCAGGCTCACCCCCGCCGGAACGCCAAAGGCCGTGCCAACGGAATCGGTTAGTTTTACCTTTTGAGATTCCAAATAAAGCCAGAGTGCCCGGCTGCCCTGAGGCTGCGTAGAAAACGAAGCCAGCGGCGGATCTTGCAGACTGGCCTGCGCCTGCTGCACCACGTTGACAACGGTAAAAATGGTCAGGAGCAGAAAGAGGCCCAGGGCCAGCCAGGCATCGCGGGAGAATCGCTTCATCGCGCCTCCTTTTGCTGGCGGAGCGTTTCCACACGCTGCGCATAGGCGTCGTATTCGCTGGCTGTGAGTGTCTGGAAGCCGTACCAAACGCGGTCGAATACGTCGATGACTTCGCGCAAAATGGCCGCCAGCTCGGGGCGATGGGCCACGGTGCGTAGATATTCTCGGTTGGTCAGGGAGCGGTCGTAGCGCAGCAAGCCCCGTTCTTCCAACAGCAGCAGGGAGGAGAGGTAAAGGTAGCGAACGGCCGTACGGTAATCTCCCCCGGTAGACAGTTCTTGGGCGCGTTGCAGAGCCAATTCGGCCGTGAGCGGCTCGCCGCCCAGTTCTTCTTCAGCACTCATGGCGGCGTCGGCGGTAAAGTCCGCAATGAGGCCGCGCAGCGCATAAGCCAGAACCAAAGCAACCAGGACGGTGGCGACAATGACAATCAGGTTGTTCAGCGGCAGCCGCAGCGTGCTGTCTTCAGGGAAGAGGCGTAGGAAAAAATCTTCAACCCCTTGGCGGATGTCTTGCCACAGCCGCTGCAAAAAGTTGGGTTCAGCGACGCTGTACTGGAATTCTGGCTGGCTTAATATCTCATCCAGCGCAGCTTTGTCTAATTGGGGCAGGCTGGGGTCGGGCCAGCCTTGGCGGCTGCTGAGGTAGGCCGTGAGCAGTGTTGCGACTGATTCTAAACTGTTGTTCTCGTTTTGGAGTTCCTGGATGAGGAAACTGTGGTTGATGGTTTGGAGACGGCCGTCTGGCAGTTCAACCTCACCAATAGCAGTTAATTGTTCCACGGCGTTTTGCCGGATGGTGGCATCTTCTACTTCAGCATTGTTCAAATCATCCCGAATGTCGGCAATGATTTTCCAATACGCATCCAGCGTAACAGAGCTGGATTGGGCATAAATCGTGCGACCACCCAGAAAGAGCAGCGCCAACAAGCTGATCCACGGCAGGAAACGGCCGTATCTCCCCCCAAACATCATTAAAAACCGCCGCCAGCCAAGCCACTTAGCCCCAACCCTGCCACCAAAATGATGAGAATCAAGGCAATATACAGCACCGCAATGGCAATGGTGATAAGCGCAAAGTAGCCGAACTCTTCCCAACGGGGGATGGCATTTTTTTCCAGCGGTGGCGCAGTTGCTTTTAAGGATTCTGTATTCACCTCATCGCTCAACGCCAGCAGCGCTAAATCGAACCCTTCGGTGCGGACGCGCACGTCGAAATAGAGCAGGGTTACGCAGGTGAGCTGCAAAGGCAGGTAAATCAGGTTGAGCAGCAGGCCGATGACCTGCTGAATGAGGGTAGAGGTGGTGGCATCAACGCTGCTGCCCACCACGCTGTTGATGATGTAGACGGACAAAATAGCCGGACCAGTCACCACGATTTGGCCGAAGATGCCCAGCAGCAGCATGAAGCCAATGAGCCACCAGATACGCCGCCGGGCCAAATCCCAGGCGCGCTGTAATGCTTCCAGAGCAGTGCGCCGTTCTAAAACAACCACCGGAGCCACCAGCGGCAGCACCACCAGGCCAAAGAAGAAGATCATGCCCAGGCCAGTGAACCAGCCCAGACAAGGCACAATAATCCACCAGATGAACAGGAAAATGGCAAAAAAGATACCAATGAAGGTTGCCAGCAGCAGGGTCAGGCCAGAACGGCCGATTTTGCGGTACGCGCCAAATAGGTCGATTTTGTGCCCTAAATAATTTTCGGCCACAGCTTTGGTCATGGCGGCGGTGGCCAGCTGCACCAGCAGCAGCGTCACCAATCGCCCCAGCCAGACCCAAGGATTGTTGCCAAAGCCACTGCTTTCGGCGATTTGCAGCCACATGTCGGTGACGCTGGCGGCAGGATTAAAGGCGAGGTCTGGCGCAGGGGCTAACCAAAGGCCGATCATGCTGACAATCGTGGCTGGAATTTGGGCGATAGCCACGATGCCGACAAAGATAAGGAAGTTGCTGCGGTACAGCCGAATCGCGCGATCCAGCAGCTGAGACATGCTTAATGGTTGTAAATTGTTAGGGAGTGCGGTCATAAGGTTGTTTTGGTTGTTAACTCAGATGCATCAACAGAAAATTCATCGTCGGCAGAGGCCAGGACCATCAGGTCAAAGCCTTCAAAGCGAATGCGCAGGTCAAAGTACATCAGGGTGATGGCGGTAAAACGAATGGGTAAGAAAACGGCCGTCAACACTAAAGATACCGATTGTTGAATAATTGCCTGGATCACCGGATTGGTGTTTCCCATTATCAATGGAATGATGGCCCCAATTAGAAAAGCAGGCCCGACAATAATCACACCGGTAAGCAGCCCCAGCAAGAACAAGTAACCAAATACCCACCAAAAGCGCAGCTTGGCCAGCTCCCAGGCTCGCTTCAGCGAGTCGATAATGCCCAAATTTTCTAGCACCACAACCGGCGGTAGCAAAGAAAAGATAATGTTAGCCGCCGCCCCCAGGACAAAAAAGGTGGGAATCGCTATCAAAATACCCAGGCAAGGAATAATGGCGATTATACCCACCGGTATGAAAATGAGCATCATTACCAGACCACCCACAATAAAGGCAGCAATCAGGCGCAGCCAGGAGTTGCCCATTCGGCGAAAAGCGCCATCAAAGCTAATGGCTCGGCCCAGATAGCTGTCTGAAATGGCTCTGGTCAGGGCCGCTGTGCCAATCTGGGTGAACACAAGAGATATAATGCCAACGCCAATTGCTGCCAGAAAGAATGGTAAAAATAACTGCTCTGGCTGATGTGACAGAAGAAACTGTTCTGGCGTGGCGCTGCCAACAAAGGCTGCGGAGAGGATTTGGATCATGATAGTTGGCAGCTGGGTAATGACTGCAATGCTGAGAAAGACCAAGAAATGATTACGGAACAATCTAAAAGTGCGGTCAAATAGTTCGCCAACGGTCAACGGCCGTAAATCTAACAACGATGATGCTTTCATGGTTTCCTCCAAGATGAGTGTGATGAGTAAGTAACGACTGGCATAGCGAAAATTATACTCGATCACGCATCACGTTTCACGCGTCATTCAGCTTTTGCAATGCGGCTTGAAATTGCCTCGCGCCGCCGTGCGAGGGATGGCGTACGGCCGTATGCTGCATTCCCATCTTTGCCAGCCCGGCAGATGCCTTTTTGCCGACAGCGACCAGGTTTGTTTGGGGGAAAAGTTGGTGAAGTTCGGTGAGAAACGGCCGTCCTAAAGCAATCTCGCTGGTGGTGGGGGTGCGGTTGGATTGTGGCTGGCCTGGCTGGTGTGGATGGAAGGGGAAGATGTTCCACAGCAGCGGCAGGGGCTGCCAATCGCCAATGGTGCGCCAGACGATGGTGGTGCTGGCTTCCCGCTGAATGTGCGGCCACTCGGTGGCCGGCTGGAAAGGATTGTTGGCTTGCTGAAAGCGTTTCCCCAGCCCGGCCAAAATATGTGGGCTGACAAACGGAATCCCTGTCAGGCGGCAGCCTCGGTAGCCCGGCGCTTCCCCGATGAGCAGCAGCTTGGGCCGCTGCTGGGCCATCAGCTCAAGATACGTTTGTAAATTGTGGCGGCGTTGGTTGGTGAACGGCCGTTCCCCACTGTAAGGATTCAGGCAATGTGGCGGGGGAACGGCCGTGGCTAACTCGTGAACAAATTGAGAGATTGTCATTTAGGAGGGAGATTGGAGACTGTGAGCCAATCTCTAATCTCCAATCTCCAGTTTTTAAAAGCGGAGCAGCGCCCCGATCTTGCCTGCGTCTTCCAGATCTGGATCGTCCCGAATCACTTCTACGTGGGCACCCTGGTTCAAACTCAGGGTAAAGGCACTGTCGATGACATCCTCAACGGCCGTTAGCTCTTTGTCACTCAACGGACTTTTGGTTAGGTTGGCTACTACAAAGCCAGAATTCGGGTCTACATAGCCGGGCATACGGAAGCCATCGCTGATTACCAGGGTTTGCACACGACGGTTACTGATTGCTTGCAGTGTGTCATCCAGGCCAACAACCGCCTGGCCTCCACTGGCTCGGGCACCCAGCAGCGTTTTGACCAATTTTTTCTCTCGCTCGGTATTGGCTGCTTGCAGCAATTTGATTGTTTCTTTGCGGATTTCGTGCTCACCTGCATTCATATCCATGGCAAACGTGCCTGCCAGGCAGCTTTGCATTTGCTTGGGCAACAAATCGCGGAATTGGGCTGTGGTTTCGGCCGTTCCTCCCAAAAAGAGGCGGCGGATAGGCTTATTGTTGAAAAAGTTGACGGCCGCAGCGGCTGCCTCCCGCAGATTACGCCGGGCATTTTCTTCTTCGCGGCTGGCTCCAGCGGTGCCCCCACGCCGCCCAATGGCTGAGGAGCCGCGCCCTTGCTTTAGTTTGTGAATCTCTTCGCCCATGTAGCCATCCGTTTCTTGCAGTTCGCCCAAATGATAGGCAAATAGTCGGGTGCCCACACGGTCTACCAGAATGACGCCGTAATGGGCATAATAATCTAACAGATGGGCTAAAGGTTTGAGATAGGGTTTGGGGGTAATGCGCAGGCGGTTGCGGAAGGAAACGGCCGTAGGATATGCTTGGAAAAAGTCACCGTCTTGGCTGCTAAAAATTACCAGTCCTGCCGATGTCCAGTCAAAACTGTGGTTAAGGTAGGTTTCGATAGCCTCAACATCTTTTTCCCATTCGTCTGCTTCACGCAGTAGGTTTTTGGCTCTGAGCTTAATCGATTCGATAGGCTCCTCCCCACTGTCGGTGCTGAGGTAGAAACTAAGCACCTGGGCATCGGTAGGTTCAAAAGACAACAACTCTTGGAATTGTTCCTGAGTAATCATACGACCTCCTGGTAATGTGATGAAAAATAAAGTGTGCGGTAATGGGTAAACGGCAGAATTTGTGATGCGAGGTGTGGGTGTTTTATTTCAACCGTTTACAGGTAACGATGAAACAAGGGGAAGACGGCCGTTTACGGCCGTTCCCCCAATGTAAGCGGCAGTTTGATTTCTTCACCATCCCGAATGACTGTTAACTCAACCGTTTCGCCAACGGTAGTCTCAAACACAAGATAGCTCAGCAATTCATCGGAATTTCGGACTGGCTGGCCATTGATAGCTGTAATGTAATCGCCATCTGGGGTGAGCGAAAGCGATAAGTTGTGACCAACCAGGCCAGCCTCGTCTGCTGGCGTTCCTTCAGTAACGCCTGTGATAAAAACGCCGTTTGGTGGCAAGTCCAACGTTTCTAACTGGCGCAGCGTAAATGCTTGGGGCCACATACTAATGCCAATGTAGGGATAATTGTACTCGCCATCGGCAATGAGCGCGGGCGCGATGTTGCGGACGGCATTAACCGGAATCGAAAAGCCTACTCCAGAATTGGCTCCAGAGGTAGACAAAATAGCGCTGTTCACACCGATGACTTCGCCATTCAGATTGAGCAGCGGGCCACCGGAGTTGCCTGGATTAATAGCGGCATCGGTTTGGATGACCTGAGGAATAGAGAAGTTGCCGCCAGCAACCACTCGCTGCGAATCGATAGTGCGCCCCAGTCCACTGATAACGCCAATGGACATGGAGCCAGCCTCGCCAAACGGATTGCCAATAGCCACGACAAACTGGCCTACTTGCAAATTGCCAGAATCGCCTAAAGGCACTGGGGTGACGTCTGACGGCAAAGAATCCACCTGAATCACAGCCAGATCGCTGTCCACATCGGTGCCGCTTAGCATAGCGCGGCTGCGCTCGCCGCTGGCAAAAACGACTTCAAACTCATCTCCATCTGCTACCACGTGGTTGTTGGTGACAATGTTGCCGTTTGGGTCGATGACAAAACCGCTGCCGGTACCCAGAAAAATATTATTGTCGTCAAATACAAAGATGTGAACCACAGCGGGATTTACTCGATTGTAGACGTCGATGAATCTGTTTTCTAGATCCGCCGTGACAATTTCTGTGGTTTGGGCGGGGGCGTTAATATTAACAACTTCAGTTTCAGCAGAAACAGTAGCCACTGCTGCCGCTATGACCGCTTCGTCGTCTATGCTGCTGTTGGTGGCAGGCAGTAGAGTCGCTGCCTGGCAGCCCAGACTGATGAAGGCAAAAAGAACGAGGATGAAAAAAACGGGGTTATGGCGAAGTTGTTTCATTTAATCAATCAAGATTCCTGATTTTCTCCCTTGCAGGAACAATAAGTTTATTTTAGGACTGCACTAAACGTTGTGTCAAGAAGACGGCCGTCTTTCACACCAAATCTTCATTGCTTCCCACACCAGAGGGTGCTGGTTCCTATGCGTCAGACGACTTTGCCTTACCATTGGACATTGTACGGGCAATGGGCCGCAGCTGCATCCACCATTGCTGCCGAGGTCGCCGATTTTCCATATCCATCAAACGCATCATGTCCAGGAACTCCGTAAATTTAAAGGAGCCATTCTGTAAGCCAATGCAGGCGCTCTCTTTTTCGGTTTGGCCAATCTGGTCTTCTAGAAAAGTGATGCATTTGGTGGCCAGGCGGGTGGCAAAGATGCGGTCAAACGGGGCTGGATTGCCGCCTTGCTGCATATGCCCCAACACCGCTTTGCGAACGGTAAAATAATCGTCACCTTCTTCCTCCAGCAGGGCGCACATGAAGTCTGTGGTGTACGTATCGTTGGCCCCCTCGCTGCGAATGATGACGCCCAGCCGTTTGCCCCCTTTAAAACCCGAGACGAGCAGTTCGACATCTTTGGCCAGGTCCGTTAGCCGCATGCCTTCTTCGTGCAAATAGACACGTTCTGCGCCAGTGGCCAAAGCGCTCATAAGCGCCAGATAGCCGCAGCGCTCACCCATGACTTCTACCACAAAAACGCGCCGCGAGGCGACAGCCGACTGTTTAATTTTGTCTACGGAGTCGATGATGCTGTTCAGGGCGCTGTCTGCCCCCACGCTTAATTCAGATCCAGGCAGATCGTTGTCGATGGTGGCCGGACAGCAAACAATGGGGATATTAAAAGCAGGATAGTTGTTGCGCCGCTGGTGTAATTCCAGAGCGGCTACATAGGCTGACCAGCCGCCAATAATCAATAAGCCTTCGATGTTGTGTTCTTCGATGTTGCGGGCAATTTTGTAGAAATCGCTGTTAGCCGGAATGTGCCGATTGGTGCCCAGTTCGGAACCGCCCAGGTAGGCCCAACCGTTGACGCTCATCCAGTTCAGTTCGGTGATTTCATTATTGGCAAATCCGGCGAACCCATTATTGATGCCAAACATGGCGTGGCCTTTGTCCAGTCCCAAACGGACGGCGGCACGAACGGCCGTATTCATGCCAGGCGCTGGGGCACCCCCATTAATGACCGCAATACGCCGCTGCTTTTGCCCTGGTAATGGGTCGTGTGGCACGGCTCGGACCAGCGTGCGCACCGTTTGGAATGCTTCCCGAAAGCCACGCCCGCGCAGGTCCATGGCTGTGTCATAGTCACAATTTTTGATGGCCTCACCAATTGCTTTGGTCTTTTGCAGGCACTCGTCGAGGGGGGTGTGGGTGATTTTATTGCCGATTAAGCCAATCAGATACGCTTCACCATACATTTGGTCAGACATAATGGCATCAATGGCCGCAGCGCCCATCAAGGTGCTCAGGTTGCGATCAAAGGGGCTGGGCGAACCGCCGCGCTGTACATGGCCCAAAATTGTGACTCGGGCGTCTTCTTGCAGGCGGTCTTCCAAGACATGCTTCACGTAGCCGCAGCTAATTTCGTTGCCCTTTCGGTCCTGGGCCCCTTCTGCCACAATAACGATGCTGTCGCGACGGCCGTTTTCCCGACCCTTTTTCAGCACCGAACACATTTTCTCTTCCCATTCGTCCAGGTTGGGCGGTGATTCGGGGATGAGTACCCAATCGGCCCCGGTGGCGATAGCGCTCATCAAGGCCAGGTAACCGCAGCGACGTCCCATCACCTCCACCACAAAGGAGCGTTGGTGACTGGCCGCGGTGCTGGAGATGGCATCAATGGCGTCTGTAATGCGGTGTAGGGCGGTGTCGGCACCAATGGAGATGTCGGTGCCCCACATGTCGTTGTCGATGGAGCCAACCAGGCCAATGATGGTAAGCTGGCGGTGAGCCTGGGCCACTTCGTAAGGTACTTCGCCATTTTCTACCAGCTCATCCAGCAGGCCGGACCATTCCTGACGGAAAATATTGGCTCCGGTCAGGCTGCCATCACCGCCAACGACTACCAGGTTGTCGATACCGTGTTCTAGTAAATTTTTGGCGGCGCGCAAACGGCCGTGTCGTTCCCGAAAGTCATCACAGCGGGCGGTGCCAATAAGGGTACCGCCTTTATACAAAATGCCACCCACATCGCTCCAGCTCATGGGACGGATCCATTCCTGACCGTCCACCATGCCCTGGTACCCTTCATAAATTGCATATACTTCTGCGCCAGTAGAGATGCCAGCACGGACCACAGCGCGTACAGCTGCGTTCATACCTGGTGCATCACCACCACTGGTTAAAACACCAATTTTTTTCATTTTTTATCTTCCCGTTTCTTAACGATAAATTCTGCGGTGTGGGAAATCGATAGGTTGGGAAATTGTTGTTGACCGTGCTTGTGTAGATTAACACAGAAACATGTTACCCGTTGCTATTCCTTCGTGTGTCGTCCGGCAACGGTGCGGATAGTGTTCCACCATTCTTGCAACTCTGGTTGGTTGTTGGCGGCAAATGTGGCCCAGTTACCATCTGCCACAATTGGTTTATCCTGGACAAGTTCTACATTGCCTAAATAAACCCAGGCTTTTAGAGAACGGCCGTTGGCCAAAACAACTGCAACCACCCGTCGCTGATATCCAGATGCCTCGGGGTTTTCAGGATCGTACCCTTCCAATTCATCTAGCCGCTGCCGAACCGCCTCATAGTGGGCGGGCTCGACGGTGATCACCATTCCCTGGACCGTTTCGTTGGGAACGGCCGTTACCAACATAGGATAGTAACCCATATCGTGCAACCGTCCACCTAAGAGGGTCGCTGGTTCCATGTGAACGATGTCTGACCCCCATAAAAAGAAGTTCGGCTGGTCTGGTAGCAGCGTGCCGTAAACAAAAAAAGGTAAATGTTCGAGTTGTCGCATCCTGTTCCCGAAATGTTTTTGATCCTACACTGGGTTTACGCTACCATAGCGGTGCAGCAACCAGCGATTTGTTGAATCGCCCAATATTATATGCAACATGCTAGAAAATGCTGCAAATATTCATCTGATTAAGCCCTCGTAGCTCAATGGATAGAGCAATCGCCTCCTAAGCGATAGATTCAGATTCGAATTCTGACGGGGGTATTTTCTTTTTGTAGGTATGTCAGTCGAATTAGGCTTAAACGCACAGCAACGCACGGCGCAAGTAAGTGCGCGATGCGTTGCTGTTGTGTTTACGGTGGGGCTGGCCGTTACGTTGACCGCGTCATCATGGGGATTTTGCGGGAAGATTACTTTAAGTGAAGCGTGAAACGTGAATTTCTTCGGTCACGTTTCACGTTTCACAATCTACGGTTCCGGCGACGGACCGGCGTCTGGGGGAATGGGGGTGCCGGTGGGCAGGCGAAGCAGCTCGCCGCAGTTCACAAATTTGACGTCCTCCCAGACAAAGCCTTCGGCTTCAAACGTGGGAATATCCTTGATCCACCGTTTTTGCCCATCTTCCAGGGCATAAATGTGCGGGCTGCCTTGGCATTTGAGCAAGACGTAGAGGGGACGGCCGTCCTCAAACTGGTCCAAAAAGGCATCATCCACCACATTCACCTGATTCCACTGGTAGTCAAACCACTCAAATGCTTCTAATGAAGTAATCCATCGCTTCTGGTTATTTTCCAATACGTAAATCCTCTCACCGCTGCCCTTTAGCACCAGGCCATCGCGAATAACGAGTGATTGGGCATCGGGCATGGCGCGGGCCAGGCTAAGGCCCGCGCGGTTGAAGGGAATATTGATCAGGATGATGATCACGCCCACTGCTACCGCCAGACGGCGCAGCATCTTGTCTAGCTGGATAGAAGGCAGTGGCTCGGGCGGTGTTGACTCTTTGAGCAAAGCGAGTTCCCATGCCGCCTCCGCTTCGGTTTCAACCACACTGTCTTGCTCTTCCTCCAGGGTTTGTGGCACATCTTCTTGGGGTTCCTCATCTAGAGGTTGCGGGTTATCTTCTGGCAGCAAAGTTTCGGCAGGCGCCACTGGTTGGGTGGCGCTGGGGCTGCTGTCACTTTGCAGAGGCGCAGATGGTTCTAGGACGGGCTCGTCCCCCTGCGGGCGTGTTGATTGGCGTTCTTGCAGGGCGTCTAAAAGTAAGTCGAGAATCTGGTCGGTTGTGGAACGATTTTCGTTGGTCATGGTTGCCTCTACCGTACAATAAAGAAGCCAAAGATTTCGCCCAGGCTGGTAAAGATATTGGTGTAAAAGTTGCCGCCCAACTGGCGAAATAGTTCAAACGGAATGCTAGGTGCGCCGATAAACGGCCGTATCGTCCAGGCCAACTGGCTGCCTACAAAGGCATACAGCAGCATCCACAAACGCAGCACATTGCGGCGAGCGCTGTCGCCTTCGGCATCGGCGGCTACAATCTGCATTCCCTGGCTCAGGAAAACCACGCCCATCACCCCCGAGATGGCAAAGATGCCCACGTTGAGCAGCTTGAAAAATTGATACTGGCTGGTGGTTAGTAAGAAAAAGAGAATGATGGGGGCGAAAGAGAGAAGGAGAACGGCCGTTACCGTAATTGCCGTCAAAATTAAGGCCACGTTCTGCGTCAGGCTTTGGGTGGAGCCAAACAGGACGTTGAAAAAATAAAGCGTTGGGGCGCAAATGAATAATGTGGCCAGGAATAAGAGAGGCAGTTTGGCCGCCGAGCTGAGCGCCTGCCACAGGCTGTGAGTCGAGCCCATCACGGCCCCAAACAGGGCCATAAACACCAGGCTGGAGATGAGCATGGCGCGCATTTTTTCGCCCAATCCTACCCCATCCCGAATTTCTTGGAAAAAGTGAATGCGATTTCGCAAAATTGTTTCAACAACGCCTAAATCACGCATGAATGACCTCCATGATTTAATGATTTACCTTTTCCCCGGAAACTTGCAAATGAACCGATGCGTTAGAAGTCAGTTTCTGGGGAAATAAATTTACCAGCTTGTTGCTGCTGGTATGAGAATAAAAATAAGGGTGATAATCCAGAAAAACCCCCAGTTCACCAGGACGTAACGCCACCGCTGAAACTGCAACACAGGAATGAGCAGCAAGGCCAGGGACACAATCCAGAAGGCAGGCTGAGCCAGGACGCTTTGCCAGCCCGCGATTGCGCCATTGGGTGTAAACAGCACCCAACGCAGGACCAGTGCTGCCAGGACGGGAATCAGGCAGGCCAAAATGGCTTCGGCGGATTCCCATTGGGCATGAACTTGTTGAAGCGCTTGCCCAACTTCTGCCCCGCCAAACCGATGGATAACTTTGTGTAAGGCGGCTTCCGGGTCTTCGCCGTGGGCAACGGCCGTTTCCCAGGCATCTTCCAAATGATCGCGCAGTTCAATCAACAGCTCCTGCTTTGTTTCCTGGCTTAACGTTAGCTCAGCCTCGATGGTGGCCAGGAGTTGATTGATGGTGGCGTGTGGCTCGTGTGCACTATTGTGGGTGCTCATATGCTGCTGATGATCTCCTGGAGCTTGTGCATGAATGTTTGCCATTCATTCGACTGTTCCTTGAGCTGTTCCCGTCCGGCAGCCGTAATTGAATAATATTTGCGCCGCCGTTCGGTGCCGGTTTTTTGCCATTCGCTGGAGAGCAGACCCTCTTTTTGCAAGCGATGCAGCGTCGGGTAGAGCAGGCCTTCCTTCATCTCGAAGTAGCCATCGCTCATCCGGCTCATTTCCTGGCTAATTTCATAGCCGTACATCGGCCGTTCCTGGAGCAGGGTGAGCAAAACCAGTTCCGTACTGCCTTTGCGTATCTGATCGCGTAAGCTCATCGTTTTATCCTTGATACCTAACTTACTAATGTATGGAAAATACAAGAAATTGGAGGATATGTCAATAGGGTGGGAACGGCCGTAGGGATTTTATTGGTTATTAGTAGCCAATATTCCAATGTTTCTTCTGATTAATTTTGTGGACGTCTTCAGTCCACATTTGTAAGAAATTTTGTAAGCCACCTCTTTTAATCTTCCTCTGAAGAAAATCACATTGCCGTTTTGCTTTGTGCAAAGCAGTAATTTTTCTTAAGTAAACACCCCATTCACCAAACTCCATAGGTTTATTAATTTAATATGGCATATGCCTGCCAGCTGGCTCTGCACTATGTAAGAGTTCAGCACCATACGTTTTAGGAGGTTGCAACGATGCGTATTGCAATGATTGGTAATGGTCTTGTTTCAAATATGGCTGCTCTCTACTTTAGAAAGCAGCTCCCAGAATCGGTTGAAATTGTTCTCATCGGTCCCGATGATCGAGGGGGGCTTCCGCTTGTTGGGGAATCAATTATCGAAATTACAGCGAATTTTTTAGAAACGCAGTTGGGGCTTGAAGATTATTTGCGAGAACATCATGTGCCCAAACATGCCTTAACCTATTATTTTAAACTCGATCCCGATAATCCAGAAGATAGAACTTATTCCGTACACAGCACAGAAAGCCTGCCCAATCCAGATGGCTATGAAGGGTCACCTGGGTCCTGGCAGTTAAACCGAGAGCATTTTGATGACCATCTGCGGGAGTTGGTTGCGGCCGATAGTGGCATTGCACGCATAAACGGCCGTGTTAAAGATATTCAAATCGATGGTGAAGGCGGACACACCTTAGAAATTAAAGAGGCAGATGGCGGCAGCCGTACGCTTGAAGCCAATTGGGTCATTGATGCCTCCGGCCGTAATCGATTCTTGGGCAAAAAATTAGGTCTGACGATTAAACCAGAAGGACAACGGGATTGTTTTTGGTTCCGGATTGCTGACTTCGACCGCTCCTTGCTTAGAAATTTGAATGCTCTGGGGCCTGAGTATGATCATTATGACCGCTACTACACAACCCATCACTTCATGGGGCATGGCAACTGGATTTGGATGATTCCCTTGAAGGCAGAAGATGGCGGGGAACTGATGAGTATCGGCTTTGTTTCACATCCTGACCATTACGAACATGATGTGCGTTCAATTGACAGTTTCTTGGAGCAGGTCAGTAAAGTTCATCCGGTTGTGACTGACCTAGTTAAAAGCGGCCGTGTTGTGGATACAAACCTGCTGCGTCGCTACCATTATGTGACAAATCCAACTTATTCACCGGATCGGTGGGGTATTATTGGTGATGCTTCTTTTGCCCCGGACCCGCTTTTTAGTAATGGGCTGGCTTTTGTTACCTTGCAAATTGAGCAGCTGGGTGCGCTGATCGCCCGAGATTATGAAGGAAACCATTCACCAGAATTTGTGGAAAAATTAGCAACTTACTTTATGGGGCCAGTGCTTTCCTCGCAGACAACGATCACCAACTGGTATCCGACTATGGATGATGCCTATCTCTCCTCTATCAGAATTAATTGGATTGAGACAGTCTATTTCTATCTTTTCTTGCCCCTCGTGGCCAATCGCTGCCATTTCGACCCGAAAAGGTTGAGACTGTGGAAGGCCATGCAAGTAAGAGGCGAAAATCCTTTTGATATTCCACAGGAATTGATTGAGGCCAGAAAACGTGTGGCTAAACCGATGCCCGACCACTTTGTATATAAAGGGGACGAAAAGCTGAATCCGAAAGCCCGAACCCTGTGGGCAGATATCGATGAGGTATATGAGCAGCTTGAAGCTGGCTCTAAGGTGCTTGCTGGATATTCAAAAGAATTGTTGTCCCGGATCGATAAATTAGAAGGTGAAGGCGAGTTGATGATGCCGTAGTTATCATACCCGCGTAGGCAGGAATCCATTCTAGTCGAGAAGATGGATACCCGCCTTCGCGGGTATGACACCGGTTTGTTACCAAATTTATAGGGTACTTACCGGATCAATATCCACCATCCACTTGGGCGGAATGGGGAAGTCGGCCAGCAGCCGGTTGGGGTCTGGGGAGCGTACAATGATTTGCCAGCGGAAACGGCCGTCCACCCGATTGAAAAATGGCGGCACAGGCCCCAAAATTTCTGACGCTGCCAATGCCTTCTCTCGAATGTGCAGCCGTAGTCCCTTGGCCAGCGCCTCCGCCTCCCGCTTACCTCGTTCATCAATTGGATCAATCAACAGCAGCCGCGCCATGCGCCGGAACGGCGGCAGACTGTGCTGCGTGCGGAACCGTATCTCATCGATGTAAAACGAGGCAAAATCATGCTCAGCGGCGGCCTGAATAGCATAATGTTCTGGCTTGTATGTCTGGATGATGACCCGGCCACCCAGCAAGCCACGTCCGGCGCGCCCGGCCACCTGTGCCAGCACCTGGAAGGCCCGTTCCCCCGTGCGATAATCCGGCAGCCCCAACGACACGTCGGCTGAAATGACGCCCACCAGGGTCACCAGCGGCAAATCCAGCCCTTTGGCAATCATCTGCGTACCGACCAAAATGTCAGCTTCCTGGTTAATGAAGCTGGCCAGCAAGGTTTCGTGGGTGTTGCGCCCGGCGGTGGTGTCGCGGTCCCAGCGGGTGATGCGTGCCTCTGGCCAGCGCTGTTGCACGCGGTCTGCCACTTCTTCTGTGCCTAGCCCAAAAAATTTGATGCGCTTTGATTGGCAAACGGGGCATTCTGTTTGGTGTGGCTCGCGACGGCCGCAATGATGGCAGACCAACTGCATGCTGTGGCGGTGATACGTCAGTGGCATGTCGCAGCGGGGGCAGGTGGCTACATAGCCGCAGTCGCGACAAATGACAAAGGTAGCCGAACCGCGCCGGTTCAAAAATAAGATGGCCTGTTCGTTGCGCGCCAGCGTTTCGGTGATGGCATTTTCCAGAGCGCGGCTAAAAATGGAGCGGTTGCCTGCGCGCAGCTCCTGGCGCAAATCCACAACTTGAATGGGCGGTAAGGGGATGGTGAGTGCATCGTCCGGGTCTTCGCCATCATGTTGGTAATGATTTTGCAGTTGGAGCCGCTCTGCCTGGCTTTCCAGCCGCTGGCGATGGCCCATGACCCGTTTTTGCAATTCCAGGAGTTGGAAACGGCCGCTTTGGGCACGATGATACGTCACAATATCTGGCGTGGCGCTGCCCATGATAACGGTAGCGCCGATGATTTGGGCCAGGGCGATAGCCGCGTCACGGGTGTGGTAATAAGGCGGTGGCACCGGCGGCGTTTGTTTGTAGCTGGGATCGTGTTCCTCATCCAGCACAATAACCCCTAAATTGGGCAGCGGTGTGAACAAAGCGCTGCGTGGCCCCACCACAATGTCGAACAGCCCTTGACGGGCGCGCCGCCAGGTGTCGTACCGCTCGCCCTCGGTGAGGCGGCTGTGCAGGATGGCCACGCGTCCCGGAAAGCGGGCAGCAAAGCGGCGCACCGTTTGTGGCGTCAGGGCAATTTCTGGCACCAACACAATCGCTTGCTGCCCTTCATTGATGGCGTAGTCGATGGCCCGCATGTAGATTTCTGTTTTGCCGCTGCCGGTGACGCCATGCAGCAAGAAAGGTGTTGGGGCGTTTAGGCCATCGTCGGCCTCGTTGGCTTCTTCGGCTTGCAGCATGGCCATTTTGATGCGCCCCCAGACGCGAGCCTGATCGGCAGTAAGCAGCGGCGGCTCCGCAGGGACAAAATCGCGGTCGGCCAGGGGGTCGCGCCATACTTCTTCGGAACCAAAGCGGATGAGGTCCAGCTTGGCCAGCTTGCGCAGATGGGTAATTGTGGCTTTGGTCTGGGCGTAAATGTCGCTGAGGCTGACGGGTTGGGCGGCATGAGCCAGTAAGGTGAGTACGTCCTGGTAGGTGGTGGCCTGGCGCAGCTGCAAAATGTGGCTGAGCACTTGTTTGGGGGGGATGGCGAGGCTGAGGGTGGCGGGTTCACCCAATTGTTCCAGGTGGCCGGAGTCGATTAAATGGTTAATTGTTGATGGTAAATTGTTAATGGTTAATTGGTTGAGAGGGCTAGGGAGTTGGGTGAAGAGGGTGGCGTGCTCGGCGGGTGGTTCTTTGCTGGTGGGGAGGATGGTGGTTTGGGCGGGAGTGCGGCTGATACGGCCGTCCTGTTCCAACTGTTCTAAATGATGTTTTGCAGCTCCCGTAGCGTCGAGAACGGCCGTTTCCTCCGGCAGCGGATCATCACTGTTGAGCAAATAAAGCAGCACATCGGCCTGCTTGTTGGCCCGGCCTAGCTGGGGCACGATGGCCTGCACGCGCTTGTCACTGGCGATGAGTTCGGCCGTGCGGATCTTCTTGGGCCGGATGCGCGGCGGATCGAGCACGGTGGCTTTGCGCAGGATTTTTCGTTTACTGAGCTGGTTAACGGCCGTTTTCCAATCCACTTTCTGCTTTTTGCCACTGGCTTTGCGTAAGGCACGTTGCAACTGTCGTCCACGCAAGTCGCCGCGCTCTTTGAGAATGTCGATGATTTGCTGCTGGAGGGGGGTGAGACGGCCGTTGCCGTCCCAATACGGGTTGATGTCCACGGTCACGTCGGCCCAGCGGGTGAGGCCGGGCGGCAGCATGAGGCGCAGGCAGGCATTAAGCGGGGCCAGGTAGGTTTGGCTGAGCCACTGCGCCAGCTCAATTTGCCACCAGAAAACCACCGGCTTTTCATCAATCAGGGCGATGATGGGTTTGGTGTCCTCAATAGGCGCGGTGTCGTCAAAGCGTAGGATAATGCCCTGGGCCAGGCGGCGGCCAAATTCCACCTCCACCAGATGGCCCACGCGCAGTTTGGGGCGTAAATCGGTGGGGACGTCGTAATGGAAAGTGCCTTCCAGCGGCGCTTCAATGTTGATTACCAGTTCAGCAAACATCTGTTCTAGCGTATTGCGCTTTTGTCTTGGCGTCAAGGGGAGAAATTCGAGAGCGCGGTTCGGATTTCATCACGAATAGGACGAATCAACGAATAGCACGAATTTTTTTTGGATATAAGCGTTTCATTCATCGATTTGGATCATTTTTGATTCGTTTTTGAGGAAATGCTCATTCGCTGGATAAGCTGAATCCGTGTATTATTGGGCACAGAAACTAAGGGTGAAAAAGCTATGGCATCTACACAAACTACTCCAATCGTTTTACATGCGGATCAGGAACATGCGGGTCTGCGAACGGCCGTTTTCATCCTGCTTTTTGTCACCCTGGTGGCGGCCTTTTTTGGCATCCAAGCATTACTAACTGCTCTGAGCGATGCAGGTACGCCGGATTATGCGTTTGTCGCTTCCTGTGGGGGTGCGCTGCCGCTGGCTTTGGGGCTGGTTTGGCTTGCCGAAAAGGTGATGAAGCAGCGTTGGCCCAGTGGTCGCGCCATTGTGCTAACCCCTGATGGGGTTCAGACCAAAGCGGCTGAAGATAGCCTGGTGACGTTAAGCCAGAAAAGTGAGGTAGAGTCGGTTGCCTGGTATTTTGCTATGCGCGGTTGGCAGCGAGGCGGCCGTGAGCGGCGTGTGCCGCGTACCTGGCTTTGTTTGGCGGTTGAGCTGAAAGCGGGCAAGAAGCGAATCACCATATACACATACCTGTCGCCTCTTCAGGCGCGATCCTGGCTTGATGTGGATAACGGCCGTCTTCAGTTCCACAAAATTTCCCCAAAAGATGTCTACGACAATTCGATTCGTTCCCGCATGAAAGGCCCTAGCAGACCAGATATTCCTGCGGCCGTTCTTACCGGGGCGGATGGCAAATATTGGCTGGCCGAACGCCGCCGTTGGACCGAAGGGTTTGAACTGCCGCCGAATGCCTTTGAGCAATTTTTGGACCACATTCAAGCAACACTGAAATTGTGAATTGTGAACAATTAATTGTGAATTGTGAATGAGGTATTCCGTTCACAATCCACTATTCACAATTCTCCATTCACAATTAATCTGGAGGATTTCCCACGATGTTTGATTTTATAACCGAAGAACACAAAATGATTCAGCAGGAAGCGCGCCGCTTTGCCCAAAATGAAGTGGCCCCAATTGCCGAACACCATGACCAAACGGCCGAATTTCCCATTAACACCGTACGCAAAATGGGTGAATTGGGCTTTATGGGTATTGAGGTGCCAGAAAAATATGGTGGCATCGGCATGGACACGTTGGCCTATTCTCTGGCGCTCACCGAAATTTGCAAGGCAGATGCCAGCCACGGCACGGTGATGTCGGTGAACAATTCTTTATACTGCCACGGCATTCTTAAATTTGGTACGGAAGAACAGATTCAAAAGTATGTGGTGCCAGTCGCTGGCGGGCAAAAAATCGGGGCTTACAGCCTCACAGAGCCAATGTCGGGCAGTGATGCGGGCACGATGAAAAGCCGGGCGGTGTTGAATGACGCCGGGACACATTATGTGATAAACGGCCGTAAATCCTGGGTCACCTCCGCACCATTTGCCGACTACATTGTGCTGTTCACCATGACTCAACCCGAACAAAAACACAAAGGCGTGACTGCTTTTCTCATCGAAACGGACCATGCCGGCTTTGAGCGCGGTAAAACAGAGCCTAAACTGGGCATCCGTGCCAGCGCTACCAGCGAAATCATCTTTGATAATTACGAATGTCCAGTAGAAAATCGGCTGGGCAAAGAGGGTGAGGGGTTTAAAATTGCTATGACGGTGCTGGATGCTGGACGCATCGGCATCGCCTCACAGGCGTTGGGCATTGCTGAAGCGGCGCTGGAAGCCAGCGTGAAATATGCTCAGGAGCGCGAAGCGTTTGGCCAAAAAATTGGCCAGTTCCAGATGATTCAGCAAAAGCTGGCAGATATGAAGTGTCGTGTTGATGCCAGCCGGCTGCTCATCTATCAGGCTTGCCTGGCCAAGAGTGCCGCCAAAAAGAGTGGCGGACGGTATTCTATGGAGGCTAGCATGGCCAAGCTGTACGCCAGCGAAACGGCGATGTACGTCACCACTGAAGCGATTCAAATTCATGGGGGAATGGGGTACAGTAAAGAGATGCCGCTGGAACGCTATTTCCGCGACGCCAAAATTACGGAAATCTACGAAGGCACCAGCGAAATTCAGCGTATGGTCATTGCCCGCAGCTTGACGGGTTTGCGTTAATCACTTTACAGAATCGAGGTTAATGATGTCTAAACCTTCATTGGGATACAAAATATTTCTTATTTTAATGCTTGTATTGCTTGTTTTGCCTATTATGTTGCAGCTTTTTCGTTAGGTAGCCATCTGTTTGTGTAACCGCGATTTCTTATTGCGCATTTGTTGCGCAGTAAGAAATCGCGGCTACGAACAGCGATCCATATTTACTTGTGCTTAGGCCAAACCTAGCAAAATATTGATAATTACCCCACGCAGTAAATCCAATCCGATTAAAACGATGATTGGCGTGAAGTCCAGGCCGCCCATGGAAGGGAGAATATTGCGTATGGGTTGCATGATAGGTTCTGTTGCCTGATAGATAAAGCGTAAAATGGGGCCCCAGGTGGGGTGATACGGATCCACCCGAATCCAGGAAAAAATAACGCGAGCAAAGATCAAAATAGTGTAAGCGCGAAAAATAATGTTGATGGCGTTTGCTAGGGCAATGATCATACAAAAATCCTTGTTGTTGAGACCTTTCAGGTCATGAAGTTAATGTGTGTGGCGCTCGCCAAAGATGGCCCGGCCAACGCGCACATGAGTGGCTCCTTCAGCGATGGCCAGTTGGTAATCGTCGGTCATGCCCATAGAAAGGGCTAACGGCCGTTCCAACCTCATCTCTTCAGCCAACCATTCTGCCAGTAAGCGGGTGCGCTTAAAAACGGTGCGAATAAAGTCTGGGTCTGCATCCCACGGAGCCATTGTCATCAGCCCCTGGAGGGTTAAACCCGGCAGCGCCGCCACCGTTTTGCCAAAGTTACGAATTTCTGCCCGCTGCGTTGCACTATTTTCCCAATCCGTGGCGTTTACTCCTGATTTACTCATCTCGCCGGAGATGTTGAGTTCGAGAAAGGTGGGGAGACGGCGCGTTTGCGCTTTGCCGTTTTCTTCTAATCGTTTCGAAAGGCGATTGGCAATCTTAAGCCGATCCAGCGCATGAAACACATCGGCATAGTCGGCCACTGGGTTGGTTTTGCGGCTTTGCAGCGTGCCGATGAAGTGCCAAACGATGCCACTGTCCGGTCCTAGTTTGGCTTCCACGGTAGGTCTTTTTTCCTCAAGTTCCTCTGCCCGATTCTCGCCAAAGTGGCGCATTCCGGCAGCATACGCTTCCAGGATGGTTTCCACTGGCCACGTTTTGGTCACGGCCACGAGGGTGATGTCGTCGGGGTTGCGCTTGGCTTGTTGGGCGGCTTGTTCGATTTGTTGCAAAATTTCTTGATAGCGGGATTCGAGTGTACTCATGGGCAGATTATAGCAGGGGAACGGCCGTACGGCAGAAAAAGCGGCGGTCTATTCCTCCGATTCCAAAACAAACGTCTTTCCGTTCCATTTGTAGATTTGTTCCTGCAAATCTAATTCATACCACCAACAAAACTCTGCTGGCTCAGGCCTAATATACTCGTAAGTTTTACAGTTTGACCCTTCGCTGAAGTATCCGCGCCCGGCAATAATTTCAAGCTGGCCATCTTCATCAATATCTTCCAGGCGCACACCAAATAAATCCGAGCGAATAATATCCCCCTTAACATTGGCGATTTGAACAAAAGTTTCGTCACTCCATTGAAAAACGATAAGATTTTGAGTACCTAACCCTGTAGCGTGAATAATAATTTCCTCTCGACCATCGTTAGTAATATCAAGCCAGGTAACTTTTGTAAAATTCGGAAGACATTCAAATGTTTCCTCAACAATTGTTTCCCCAATTTTGAGCGTGCAATGAAAAATGACGTAGTCAGCATAATAATTATCAAACTCTGATGTGATAAGAGCCTCAATGCCAGACTGATTTGTGGCAGAAAGGATGGAATCCTTGGTGATTGTTTGCATGGGTTGAACAACTTGTTCACCTGTTTTTTCAAAAAGGGTACCGTTCCATATGTAAATGGCCGATGTTGAAGTGAAAACAATTTTTGAACCATTTCCCATTCCGCCAAAGTCAGGGGCAGAAAAAGAGCTGGTCCCGACTCTTAATCTCGGTTTGCCCATTTCATTTAGTTGATGCTCAATGTTTGTTGTAAGCAACCTTCTGATCGTTGAAGCACTTAATAATTCACCAGTTACACCCCACCAAATAACTTCACATGCAATATGGCAGTGGATAACGTAGCGTGTCCAGGTTGTTTGTTTGACGCCAGTACCACCAAGATCGCTTTTGAAATCAAAAATGATCTCTGGGATATTGTCATTTGTCCAATCTTCGAAAGTCACTTGCAATCCTGGCGAGTATTTTGCGCCATCCAGAATCATCAATGGTGTATCGTACTGGTTACCGGACCATAGCATGACAATTACAAAGCCATTTTCCCAAAAAAATGGAAACATATCAGCTAAGATCAAGTCTGCTTCCCCATCACCATTGACATCTTGATAAAAAGTTTCTGTATGCTCAGATAGATCATGTTCCAAGAAATAGTCTTCAAGAGGAATTAGTTCTAGACCGCGATCTGGGTAGAAAAACAAGATTGGAGACAACGACAAGAATTCTTTAATTTCTACCAGAGTTGGTTCTCTTTGGGTTAAGGAAAAGGAAGGTGTGGGAACAGCTGTTACCGTTGCCGTTGCTGTCGTAGTTGGGGGAATGGTTAGTGCTAGTGTTGAGGTTGCTGTGGGGTGTAGTTCTTTGGTGGGTGTGTTTGTGGGAGGTACGGCCGTTTCCATTACCAATTCAACTTGTGGCGTGGAAACGGCCGTTCCTGTAAGTTCAACAATTGGCGCATCAGACTGGCAGCTAACAAGCAATCCCCAAAAAAGAATCAGGAAACTGGTTGCAACTACCGGTTTGAGCTTCATCGTTTTATCCCGTGTAGCTAATCTTAAAAATGATCCCTGTTGCCCAGTCGGCCACGAAAAGGCTGCCGTCCGGGCCGGTGATCACGTCGATGGGGGCAGCGAAGCCGGTGGCAAAATTCACCGGTGCCGAGGAGCCGCCCGCGCCAATGTGCATGATTTTTTGCGCGCCAGGGAAGGCACTCCAAAGGGCCACAAAAATAGCGTTGTTGTAGCCAGGGAACTGGCTGCCGTTGTAGGCGGTCACGCCGGTGGGAGAAGAGCTGGGTGTAAACTGTGCCAATGGCGGAATAACGGTCACCCCTTCGGGCGGGCTAAAGCAAACGTCGCAGTCGTAGTACGGATAGCCGTGCAGGCCACCAGGCACCACGCGGTGCAGCCGTTCGGGCGGATCAAAGTCAGGCGTGTTGTCGGTGGCCCAGAGCTGGCCAAAGCCATCCCAGGCGATGTCGTAAGGATTGCGGAAACCGGTGGCGTAAACGGAGACTTCGCCTGTGTCTGGATTGAAGCGCAAGATGCTGGCTTCCAGCGGATGCAGCTCATCTTGTTGACCCGCGTTTGGGCCTTCCAAGATTTCGCCATGATCGGCTCGTCCGCCAACGCCAACGTAGCCAAAGCCATCGGGGCCAAAAGCAATGCCGTTGGCCGAGTGGAAGTAAGTGTAGCAGCAGGGCAGCCCGCCAATGAGCTGACCGC
This sequence comes from uncultured Anaerolineae bacterium, assembly GCA_905479495.1. Lineage (GTDB taxonomy): Bacteria > Chloroflexota > Anaerolineae > Promineifilales > Promineifilaceae > Leptofilum. Next base: position 2,642 of record CAJQMR010000051.1, on the reverse strand, counting down.
GATTGACAACCGTGACTTGTGCCTCGCCGCCGACATTTTCATCTCGCACCCGGCTAGAAACGTAGAGCTGGTTGGTGCCGGGGCGGAAGGCGATGCCAGTTGGCACGATGAAGCCGCCAACGTAGGGGCTTGCCCCGCCCGAACTATCCATTTTATAAATGGTGCCTGCCTGGACGGCGATGTAAAGTTGGCTATCGACCGGACTGAAGGCGATGCTGGTGGGCTGGCCTTCGACACGGCCGTAATAAGTCACCGCAAAACCAGGAGGCACATTAATTCGATTTTCCCAGCCAGCAACATCGGTGTTAGCCGGGTAATTGTCATCGGTGGGAGCGATGACGCCGCCAGGGCTGGCGGGTGGGGCTGGCGGTGGCGGACCACTGGGTGTGCTGGTGCTTTCGCTTTCGACGGCCGTTGGATTTGCCTCAACGGTGGTTGGTTCTGCCTCAACCGCTGTGGGTTCTGGCTCAACTGCCGTTGGTTCCACGTCGGTAGCGGTGGGTTCCGGTGTGTCGGTGGGTTGGGAGGTGGCCGTGGCTGGTTCTGGAGCAGGGGTGTTGGTGGCGGGAACGGCCGTATCCGTTGCGGTTGGTTCCGTGGTGGCTTCTTCTGTGGTGGTAGGCTCTTCTACGGCAGCAATTTCGGCCGTTGGTTGCGCCGTGGCGGTGGGTGTTGGCGTTGCTTCCCCCCCACAGCTAATGAGTAATGTGACTAAGATCAGTAAGACAGGCAAATGAAGTTTGCGCATAGGAAAGTTTAACCTCACAATCTGTGAATTATTGAACGAATCAATTTGCCAGATTTTTACCTCGTTTTGGGTGGGGATGCCAAACCATTTATCCTATCAGAGGGGCGGGTTTCATTTTTTCTGGGACAAAAAGCAGCAGCAACACGACCGCTTTCACCGCCAATGAAGACTGGCCGTGTGCACGCCTAAACCATTGGCCAGGAAGAGCGGAATGAGGTGGACTATCATCTTTGTAGAGATGTCTGTCAGGAAGGAGCCAACTGTGACCACCCAAACATTCGCTGGCAGATAACGGATTTTTGCCAGGTTGAACGGCCGTTATCCGATTGTTTTGTTATCACAGGGTGGGGGCCAAAAAGGGTAAGCAAAACGAAAATTGTTTACGGCCGTTTAAATCCGCAATTTCTAACTGACCCCCATGCAACCGTATAATCTCACTGGTCAAATCAATGAAGCTAACAGAAGATTCCTGAGTCGTCATTAGGCTCAAAATGGTAAAGCAGAGCTTATCCTTTTGTGTTTGGCAGTGAATTGAGGGCGGCTCTTCAGGCAGGCTGTCGGGTTGGTGCTTGGTGTCGCCCACGACCAGCAGTGCCAACGTGGCTGACAAGGTATGTGTGTGGCAGTTCAGCAGCGGATCGCTTTCCGTTACGAGTTCAAGCGTGTTGATTTCATAGTTGTTCTTGATGTCTTTTTTAACATTGGCTAAAAGCTCTGAAAGCTGGCAAGGCTTGAGGTTCGTTTGGGCATAAGCAATGTGGTTAAACAACATGAGTCGGTTGCTTTGATCCAGCAAGCGTGTTGTTGCCTGTTCAATAATTTCAATAAAGGCTCGCTGGCCTTCCGTGAGTGGATCGCTGAAGTCTTGCAGCAGAATTGTGGTGGCTGAACGGATATTGGCCAACGGTGTGCGTAAATCATGGTTGATAGCGTGCAGCAGTGCTTCAAACTGTTTGTTTTTTTCTTGGTTAGCCATTGCTTACTTCTTTTTCTACCATAAGGGTGACGGGGCCATCATTATGAATGGTAACCTGCATCATGGCGCCAAATTGGCCCGTGGCCACGGTTAGGCCAGCCTGGCGCAAACTGCCGCAAAAATAATCAACTAGTGGTTCGGCCTGTTCTGGGCGGGCAGCAGCGGTGAAAGACGGCCGTTTCCCTTTCCGTGCATCCCCATACAGCGTAAATTGAGACACCACCAATACGCTGCCGCCTACATCGGCCAATCCCAGATTCATCTTGCCTGCCTCGTCCTCAAACAGGCGCAGCCCGGCAATTTTGTTGGCCAGCCAATCTGCTTCTGTGGAGGTGTCGCTGTGGGTGACACCCAGTAAAATCACAAAGCCGCGATCAATCTGGCCGATGATACGGCCGTTGACGGTGACGCTGGCGAAAGAAACTCGTTGTAGTAAAGCGCGCATTTGAATCTTAAACGGTATCAGTAATCAGTTTTCGGTAAATGATGCTGTGCGATTTTAGGGTAAATGGGTGGATTCGTCTATGGATTAACGGTGAAAATAGTCATGCTTTCATTTTGGTAGACCGGGGTGAGATAAACGGCCGTTTCTGGATTGAAATCTCCCAGTGCCTGCTCACGAGGGCCGTACCAGACGTAGTTGATAGCAAATTGGTCAAGCAAATTTTGTCGCCAGGCATCGCTGGTACTTTGGCTAAAAAATTGGGTAACGGCCGTTTCCTTCCCCACAAAATCAACCGTCTCAGCCCAATGTCCCAACATGACCCGCTGTCCAGCCTGGGCCGCCACAAAATTACCCGTCTGGTAGCTGCCCAGGACAACGGCCGTACCGGGTGTATTTTCGCGTAGCCAATCAACTGCTTCCACTTCTGCCACCGGACGAAAAAAGAGGTCGGGTTGGGTGAATGCTGCGATGCG
>CAJQMR010000050.1 GCA_905479495.1 uncultured Anaerolineae bacterium | reverse complement strand
AGGATTGTCAATCAACTCACCGTTTGAGAGAGCCAGTAGAGACTTCAAACCCATGTCGATGCCAACCGCCTCCCCCGTTGGCGGGAGCGGGAACGGCGCATCAAACTCGACCATTAGGGTAACGTATCAGTTGCCCAGGCTGCGTTTGATGACGACATGTTTGATCTTGCTGCCAAGAGGAAGCGGGCGGTTAAACTTCACCTTCACGTCACCCACATTCTGGATGCGCAGACGGGTTTGCCCCCTTCCCGTTTGAAAGAGTTTCACACCGTCACCGTGTTTGAACGCCATGCTGTGAAAGCGGTTACGCCCTTTGAATCGAGGGTAGCCGGGAGTCTCTCCTGCCTTCAGGCGGCGGAAGAAGGCATTGTAAGCCTTATCCACGCGGCGTAGGAGCTGCTGCAAGCTAGTCGCATTCACCAGGCCAAAGGTGTCAGGATTGGCACGCCTTTCGTCCCGAAAGTGTGCCCACTGGTCGGCATAGCTGACGCCTTTGCCAGTGGCTTCATAAACCGTCTTGCGTTGCTCAAGTGCAGCGTTGTACAAGATTCGTTGCTGCCAGAGGATGTAGTCGAGCGCATCCTGCTGGCTCTTGTTGGTGTAGAGACGGTACTTGAAGGTGCGAATCATCTACCGGCCCTTTTGCTCATAAATGTAACGCTGGATTGTTTGCGCCGACACGTTTCCTGCTGTGCCGACGTAGTAAGAACGGGTCCACATATTCGAAAGTCGGTTTTTGAGGTGAGGGAACTCTTTACGCTGCATAAAAGCGGTGTATCCCTTCAATCCATGCATGATCTGGTGAGGCGAAATTGTCGGCGGGAATATTCCAATTAAGTGTACATGATCCGGTTGGATAGCCAGGTCAATAATCTCGCCACCCATCTCTTTTGCTTTTTCGTGCAGCAGATCGGCCAACCGTTCTGGAATGCTGCCAACGAGCACTTCTCGTCGGTATTTAGGGACCCAAACAAAATGGTAGCGTATCTCGTAAGCAGCATGTCTCGTTCGTTTGACCACGCGTGTGATGTTAGCACATTAGTTCTGTTTATTCAAAATAGCCATTGGCCAACATTGCGCCGATTCCCCGTCCCCGCTGAAGCGGAGAGTACCTTCGGCGCAGTTCTATGGCGACCAGGCGCGGCGATGTTCATTGTGGCCGACATGGCCAGCGTCATGGGCGTGAAATACGCCTGCGTTTTGCTAACCAGGTTCGCTGCCCGCGGGTCCCAGTTTTCCAGGCAGAACCAAACTTCATCCGGCTTGAGGAGTTTGTCGCTACCAAAAATGAGATCCGAAGCGCGTTGGTGGGCTTCTTCTTGTTTGCGAGTCAGTCCCATTGTTCCTCCGATGACGGTCTATGTTCAGCCGATGGCTCATTGAGCAATTCGACGCCCTGGCCAAGAAAGAGCCAGGCTTCCTCTACCAGTTTCTTGTCCTGGAAATAATGGTCGCCGGCTGTACACAACTTGTCGTATGCGGCTCGTACCAGGTCGCCGGCAGTCGTAGGTCGGGATAGCTGCAGCGGCTTAAACCCAAACGACTCAACGACGTGAAAATGACCATCCGGGTCCTGGACAACATCACCGGTGCTGGTGCTGCGGACATGCAAGAGGACATGCCGGCGACAAAACCAGGGGGTTCCATCAAGGTGCTGGCTAGCAGCGTAAACTTGTTCCAGTGGTGGCAGGCGACTATTGAGGTCTATCTGGACACTGGCGATCGGCTGCTGAGGGATGACGATTCGGTTATGGTCCGGCTGCAAACCATAAAAGAGGAAGTGGGGGTTGTGGTAAATTTTGTATATGTTTTTATCCATAGCGACAGTCCTAACTCCGGTTACGCGGCCTGATACCGCTGCTTCATTTCTTTAGCTTGCTCAATTTCAGTAGATCTGTGGGTAATGGCTCCGGTGGTTAAACGGCCGTTTTCGGGTACGCAGCTCATCGCTTTGCAATCAATCTGTTGGCCGCTGTTGCATTGCTTCCCAGAGAGCCTGGCGATCATTTAGGGTGGCAGCCATACCGGCGAGCAGGCATGGCTTTATATCCCTCCGTATGCCAGTTAATTAAACAGAGCGCTTTTGACCATCCACCATGGCGCAGACACAATCGGAGGCTTCGTAGATAATTTTTGTCAGTTTGAATGGGTCTATGTCAGGATTGTCTGGCCGGTAAATCGTAGACGTAGACAGCAACACCCCGTTGGCATAATGTACGCTGTATGATTGGCTCAACTCTGTACCATTCTCCGCCGGCGAGACCACATCCGATGCGCGGCATGTGAACTGATGCTTGCAGGCTCAACGCTTCAGTGGCCACCTGGCCTAAACAGGCTTTCAGGGAAAGATATTTCAACGGTACGGGATTGTTCCGGCTGCGAATGCCGTCTTGGGCGATCAGGTTGGCGACGTAAATATCTTCCTCTACCTTAACCATTTGCACGGTGCCCAAAGGAATCGTTGTCCCAGGGGTAGGTAACGTCAAATACCTTTGCCGTGCTATTGGCCAGCGTCGAGAAACGGCCAGGACAAAACCTTTGCCCCATTTACCCAGGTTGTTGCAGACGTGGGCGATGATTTTGGCCCCCTCCCCCACCGGCCGTGTGGCATCACCGGCCAGATAGGTGATTGGATTTTCTTCGTGTGCAGGCATGGTTTACAATCCCCCCTCGATTTGAGTATCTTCCGCGTTGCTCATCTTGCCCAATAAAAGGGTTGTTACTGCCTCCCCTTGTCGTATCGTCAGGCTGTTCAGAAGATAATCATGAGGCAAATCATCCGGCTCGTTTCGAGCCAGGACAACAAATGACAGCGGCTGGCGTTCACAAAGTCTGGCCTGGCTCACCGCAGGTGTCGCCGGCGCGGGCGACACCGCGCGTGATTCCCCTGGTTGGCCAGCGTGATAAAAGTCTGTGCCAGGTTGTTTTCTACTAGCGACAAAAAAACAGACCATGCCATCTGACTTCAATGGGAGCCGGCAGCTGAACCCGAGGCGTTGACCAGGATCGGCTGCCAGGAAGAAAGGAGGCTTCTGGCCTGATCCTGATTCAATGCTGGATACAATGGCTGTCAATACCAGGTTCATCAATGTGAATTGGCAAAGCAGCACTTTGCAATTCATCAACTGGGCGCGGTTACGCGCCTGGTTGCCTGGCCCGCAAACAGTAGCTGGCCACGACAGATGCCATGAAAATCATGGCAATCTGTCAGATAAAGGCATACACTTTGTTTGGTGTCTGCACTCAGCCCAAGGTGATCAGCAAGGTACACAATTAAAGGGCCACCGATTTGACTTGTCAGGTCAACACACGTGAAGGTATAAACTATTGACAATGAGCCGTCGGAAGAATCATCATATCGAACCAGGAAACCTGGCTGCCAAGAGCGAAGCTGAAATCCTCAAAGAGCGTTTGACTGCGGAAAAAGGGAAAGTGTTTAAGCGGCAGGATTTTTATGCCATAGATCCGGATGGGTTGATCCTTGAAAAAACCTTCCACGAATCTGGCGAAATGGTACAGGTTCACTTAACAAGCGATCGAAAGATAACGGCCGTTTATCTTTTAGGCAGCCGCTGAACGAATATGTGCCAACCGCTTTCCCTTGAGGTGTTTCTCGCTGAGACGGACGAAAAGGCGGATTTTCGGGCAAAATGAGCGTCCCGCAGCCCGAATTTTTTCTCAAAAAAGCGCGGAAATTTGGCAAACTTTTTCTTAGCGGGCTTCTGAGAGCCGGAAAATAGGACAAAATTTACCGTTAATGCCGATAACTTCGACAAATCTGCAAAAAAACAAGATTGTAAAAGAAGACGGCCGCAGCCCACCGGGATGTCCCAGACGCAAGCTGCAACCAAATCTCTTCCCGCAAAAGCAGTTCCATCGCCAGGAACGATGGCATAAGACAGGTTAGCCACCTGGCCTGCAGCACCAGGTCCGTCTTTTTGACGCGACGACTGCTGACGTCTTGGCACTCAATCAACGCCCACACTTCACATCGTCTAAGGTTGATCGGTTGCCGTGCAAGAAAACTTCCACCGCAACCGATCCTCCCTAAGCCGTCTGCCAGACGCGCCGGCCGGGGCGCGTCCCGGCGTGGATAAAAGTAAAAAAAGTGTGCCCGGTTGCGATGCCGGGCACAGGTCAAAAATGAGGTTGAGCCAACACTTCTGCAGCGTTCTTCTCATACCAACGGGCGCGTTAGCGCCCAAGTTTCCCAGTAAAAAAGAGGAGGGTAGAGACAGTTAGCGTCTCTACCCCCGTGAGAAGGAGGAGAAGAAAATAGTTGGCCTTTCGGCCAATGCGTCCTTCCAGGGTTCGGACCCCCGGTTTCAGCCCCAGAGGCTGGCGTACCAGCATGGTTCCAGGCCAGGACAAGAAAAAAGAAAAGCGCTGCCCCAGAGAGCAACGCTTGTTCGTCCACAAATCGATCAGGTTAGGTTCCACAACATCAGTTTGCATCGACTAATATTTCTCTTTTGGTAGGGAGCCGGAAACTGTTGTGCGGAACCAATCCCGGTCAGAGATGCGTCACTCACACAGACAAAGCGCAGCAAGGGGCGACCACTGCCTTTCAGGCCGCCCCTCATCCGCTAAAAAGGTATGTCATCCTCAGCCTGGGCAGCAGCCACCGCTTCCTCGGCATAACCGTTCTCAGCGCCATTGCCATTCCCTTGGCTCAGGAAACGCACGTTCTCGGCCACAACCTCGAAGGATGCGCCCACCGTGCCATCCTGACGGGTGAAGGTGCGCGGCCCGCCCGTATTGGGGTCTGGCTTTAAACGCCCTTCAATAATTACGGCGCTGCTTCGGGCCAGATACTGATTGCAATTTTCGGCCAACTTGCGCCAGGTCTCCACCCGAATCCAGGTGGTTTCCTCGCGTGGATTGCCATCTTTGTCGGTGAAACGACGGGTGGTGGCCACGCTGAAGTTGGTCACGGCCGTGCCGTCCGGCAAATACCGCATCTCCGGATCACCACCCAAATACCCTGCTACGATAAACTTTTGAAACATCGTCAATACCTCCTATCGGTAAGTTAAGTTGCGCTCACGCGCTAAATTTATTCACAAAACAATCGCCGTTAGGCGCCAATCGCACGTGCCCCGGCAACTGCCTGACGCACCTACCGGTCACAGCGATGCTTTCACCACAAAGAAGCCGTTAGGCTTTCTCGACGCGGCCGTCTTTGCCAGTCCTATTGTCAACCACGGATCACCCTCCTAAGACATGACAAATGTCACTCTGTTAGCGAACGGCCGAAACAATGCAATGATTCCGAATGGATGAATCAAAAAAGAAAAAGGCGGCTGCCAACCCGTCGGGGTCAACAACCACCTTTCTCATCCATACCAACAACAAGCTACTGCAACAACTCGGCCTCAGCGCAATCCGCATCGGCAGCGACCAGAATCGCATTGACATTGCCGTCCACGGCCGTAGCCCAGGCAATACGCCATTCTTCTTGCCGGCAAGCCAGCACTTCGTGTGACCGTTTCACGTACCCAAAGAGATTGCCACGTTTGGTGACAGCCACCGCCCGGCCGTTTTCATCCCGGCGGATGGTCAGCGGCATCCCGGTGAAGGTTGTTGCCGCCAGCTGCTTGACCTTCGCCTTCACCTGCTTACGAACCGCCGGCGGCACCTGGCTCATCCGTTTCACCTCTGGCTGCTGGACGCGATAGTAGTTAAACCATGTGCCGTTAAACGTCACCGGAATACCCGGACAGGCCTGCTCCGGCACGACCTGCCAGAGTAGTTTCGCTTCGCCAAACAGCCAGACCGGTTGGCCCAGCAAGCCAATCTCCCGCAGCGCCTGGATAAAGTCCTGAGCCACGCTTCGCTCACGCCGGCCGTCGTCACCTAACTGCCCTAGCTGCCAGAGCAGTTGGTCGCGCACCGGTTCGCTTCCTCGACTTCGCTCGGGATCGGCTTCAGGCCCCTGACTGTACAGATAGGCAGCGGTCCCCAACAGCAGGCAGCTGCGCTTCTCCGCCGGCCAGTTAGCCAGGACCTGCTGCGTCGCCGCTTCAGCCCGGGCAAAGTCGGCTTCGGTGATCACCCCATCGATATCCAGGGCCTCACGGAAAACTCGGGCATAAACGCCGCGCAGATCCCGGCCCACCGACAGCCACGACCGGCCCTGCTCAAAGAGCGCCACCGGCGGGCAGGCTTCCAAGGCCAGCGCTTCGACCTCGGCCCAGAACTCGTCCATGTAAGCTTCAATGTCCGCCGCCAGCCGGTCGAGCCAGCTGCTGTTACCCGTGATGATGGCCATCTGACCCCGCTCATCCAGCAGCGGCAGGAGTCGTCCGGCCACCGTTTCCGGCACCGGGACACCAGACTCGGCAATCTGCCGCGCCGTCCGGCGTAACCATTGCTGTACGGCCGTCAGGTCACCACCTGTCTTCACCGTGGCATCGATGATCTCCTCCAGCCGCGCCGGCAGGAGATCGGGCATACGGCCGTGCAGCAGCACCCAAATCATGACCAGGTTACAAAAGCCCCCGAGCGTGTTGGCGTTGCACAGCGTGCGCACCACTGTTGGCCACATGTTCTCAACCGAGTAGGTGTAACCAGTGATGGCCGATACATCTTCACCGTCAAAGGGGGTGTACGCCTGCGGCGCAGCGTCAATCCGCGGCGGCAGGTCCCGGCTGTCCATGAGCGGCCAGCACAGTGGGCTGCCTTCGGGCAAATCCCAGGCGATTTCCTGACTGTTCTCGGTCGGTCGCAGCACCACATACTCTCCCTGCTGGTTGGGTGAGCGCCATACCAGAATCTTGCGCTCCCCATCGGCCCGGTCTTTGAAGGGAAAGACCCACAGGGCATCATCCCCATCACAGCCACCCAGGACGCGCACGATGTACTCCAGCCAGTCGGCATCGTTCACCCAGGCCGTGGCTGCGTGTGGGTCCAGTTCAATGTGCCCGCGCGGCACGTCTCGCCGTCCTACGGCCGCCGGAAAAATGTACATCCTGCCGCCGGGCACGGGAAAGCGCAGTTTGTACTTGAGCACCTCTCCCGTCTCCCGGTCAAAGCGGGCCAGGTTGCTGGTCAACCTTTTGATGTGACTGCGACCGATGGCCTTGACCATACCGGCAAACCACATGATGTGGCCGCCGCTGGCCAGGTACTCACCCACGTGCCAGTTGGCCAGCTTCTCCAGGTCAGCCGTGTCTTCAATCTTGTAGAGTCGTTTCAAGACCCGCTCTAAGGCATGGGCATCCTGAGCCGCCTTCAGGAAGAGCCAGCCGTCCATACGCATCCAGGCCAGCAGATGTTCCCGCTTGAAGAAGGGGGTGAGATTAATCAGCGATTGAATGTCCAGCCGCATATCCTCGTGGGCATGGCGCGGTGTCAGGCCGACAAAGACACGGCCGTCTTCCAGGGTAATCTCGGTTTTGGTGCTGCCGGCCGGAAACTCGAAGTCATGCAGCAAGTCGTCAACAACTAACACATCTCCCTTCTCCTGGCCGTCGGGGTGCATGATGGTCACTTCAAAGCGACGGCTGTTGAGCAGCTCGCGCCGGTGGCGGGGTGACAGGTCCAGCTGTTCGGCCATTCGCTCCACGACAGCGCGGCTCATCAGGCCGCAGCCATCCCACAGTCTGGCCTCCAGGCAGGGATTGTGGTCAATGTCTATGTCGCAGACATCGAAGAAAGCCCAGTAGCGAAACGGCCGCAGCAGCCGCCCCAACCGCTTGCTAAAGACGTAGCCCCCTTTATCCAGCGCCGCGCGCAGCCCGGTCGCCGACCAGAAGCCGCGGGCATCCATGCCGGGCACAAACAGGTCCATCACCTGGCCGTCCTTGACCCAGCGCAAGGTGGGTAAAGCGTGGGCATCATCCTGGCGCAGGGTTTCGATATGATCCTGGCAGGTCATGGGCCGGGAGCGAATGTGCCACTTCCAGGCCGCGGGCAGGAAAGGGTACGCCATATCGCCGATATCGGTGCTGGTATCAACAACAGCATAAGAAACAACAGTATTTAAATTGGAATTTGCAGACATTTTGGTTCTCCTCAGAACTGAAACAAATGAAAAGACCAGGCCTGACAGACCTGGTCACACGATGATAAATTTGATAGTTTCTCACTAACTTCAACATGCCAGACGGCATGAAAAGCACCGGCAGGAACCACACATTCCCGCCGGTGCTTTATTTTCAATTCGCAGCTGCCCGAGCCAAATTGGCCGCCTGTTTAGCCGCCTGCTCGGCTGCCTCGCGAGCCAGCCGGTCACAGCGCTCATTGGCCGCATCGCCGGCGTGAGCTGCAACCTTGATGACCTGGCAGTGGCTTAACGCGCCAACCAACGCTCGCATCTCCGTCACCAGCGCCTGGTTGGCCCGGGTGCGGTTGCCGTTCAATTGGCCGGCAACATACTGGGAATCTGTGTAGAGAGTCAGCGCCACCGCCCGGGTCTTGAGCGCCCGCAGCCCGGCAATGACCGCCTGTAACTCCATCCGGTTATTGGTGGTCGACTCCGACGTACCCCCGCTCACCACCTTTTCCTGGCCGTTACATTGCAAAATAGCTGCGTAACCGCCCGGACCGGGGTTTCCCAGCGCCGACCCATCGACATATAACTTCACCTGATACACTTCTTTTGACATGATATAAACCTCCAATGTGATATGTAGTTGTTTGGTCATTTGGTCGTTTAGTCGCCTGGTCACCGGGCCGCTTAGTCGGTTGATGACCACCAGACTAAGCGACCAAACGACTATCAGACCACACGACCAAATGACATAGTTAAAAAGGAAATTCGTCGTCGCCGGTTGGCTGGCAAGCCTGGCCACAGACCTCTTTGGGCGCTTGTGCTGAGCGAAGCCGAAGGTGCGACTTCTGCCAACTGGCGTAGAATCCTGGCCGGCGGATCTCATCCGTCCCCAGACACACGACATACCCCAGGTGCAATTTGCCGCCAGGTAAAGGAAGATGTACGCTGACTGAGGCATCGTCATGGTCAAGAACAAAACAGCGGTTAATCTCCAGGTGCAATGGACCCAACCGGGCGGCATATGCGTCCTCGCAAGCCCCATGATGCTCCTCATAGCCATGCACCCAGCGGCTGAAGAGAAGCTGCTGGATCAAATGAAAGATCTTTTGTGAAAACATGTGTATATCTCCTCTGGGCGAAACGGCCGTCTGCGCAGATCTGACTGGAATCGCCAGACCCGGACGAGTGTCCGCTTCCCCACATATCAACTGTTAGACAAATTCAGACTGGCTCCCTAACAACTCCCCTACGCTCCTACCCACCGGTATCCCGCCGCCCAGACACCCTCACCGGCCGCCGGTTGCCAACAGCCGTTACTCAGTGAAGGCAGGTGACGGCCGTCAAAACCACAGGGAAACAAAATCACCGGCAAACCACACTGAACAGCAAAACGAGCGCTGCCCATCGTCCCGCGTGAATTCGGGCGGGATACAAACCCCACAAACCCGGCACCTGGCCCCGACGCGGCCGTAAACTGAACAGAGGCGCGGGAACGGCCGGCCAGTCGCGCAACCAGCGTCGGACAACGCCCGCTGCGGATATTCCTCAAACACCGGTCGCACCGGCACACACCTCCGGCCCACCACGCTACCCATCGGCCGGCTGCTTGCGCCCGGTTTACGCCGGCCGGAGCTGACTGGCGCCAGAACCCATCTCCTGCCGCACTACCTATGGCAAACACACGCAGATAGACATCCTGCTTCAGAGCAGCCTCCAGGGCCAGGGCATCGGCCCCCGCAGCACAGCCTACGGTCACGCCACGGCCTTGCGCCTGAACACTCCTCACCACCCGCTGCACCAGAGGCTGCCATGACTGCGGTAAATCGCGCGAACCGGCCAGGGTGATATAGGCCACCCGCTGCTCCTCGTACCATCGTTGAATCACATGCCCGTGACAGGCTTTGGGGCCACACCAACAAACGAGCACCGAACCGTCGCGCAGTTGTGCGAGTTCCTGGCAAACGGCCGTATTTCCCCCTGCCACCTGCTGATTTAGCCAGACAGCGTATTTGGTCACGGCTTCGGCTCGGTTAGCACACACCGCCTGCACGTTGGCCAATGGATTGTGGCTGTACCGGTTGGCCAGTGGACTATGAGGCAGGTTGCAGCGTTTATTGCGTCGGCCGATGTAAAGCCACCGGTCGCCAAACGCCTCATTTAACGCTGTAACGCTGCCATACTGATGAAAATTGATGACTTTCATGAAAGACCTCCTTCTTGAACTTGAATCGCCTACGTAAACCGCAAAAGTTTTTGGGGAAACCGGAAGCTATTTGCGGTTTACGTAACTGCCTCAATAACTAAAATGGATAGGAAAGAAGGAAGAAGAACCCGCCCTTCCCTTTCCTTTCACCAGGTCTACGGCGTAGCCGTTTGTGTTGGATGGGGGTGCTGCTCACGAAGTGACAAGTTAGCTGGCCAAAGAGAAGGGAGAGGAGGCAGTCAGGATGTAGGGTTCCGTAAATAATGGCAGCCATCCCGCAAAAAGTGGCAGCCGTCCCGTAAATATTGGCAATAATGAACTTGCACCAGGGAAAAGCTTGTAGGATTTTTTACTCGACCTGTAGGGCGATTTGTAGGCTACTGCCACTTATTACGGGATAGACGCGAGGTTGGCACCCCCTTTACAAGGAAATCAAGCGCCAATCATGATGCTTCTTTGTTTTCATTGCCATTATTTACGGGATATTTGGTAGGCCATTGCCACTTTTTACAGGATCCTACACAGGAGAAATGGCTGGGAAAGAGGCATTGTTGGACGCAGGTGCGGCCGTCGCTCGCCAGCGCCAGACCTTTTGGGACACACTATGAGTTCGTTCATAAACAACTTTAGATAAGGAAACGATCCCCAAGGCTTAACCGTTTACCGAAACTCAAAAGTTAAAAACGGTCAAGCCCTATGTACTCCAAAATGGCACCGCCTTTGACGCCCGTGTGAGCAGGCGAGTGGTCCTGAATGATCGAACAGATAAAGGTCACGATGCACTGGCCAGGCGCCAAAGCGGCGACCAGAAGGCCACAGGCCTGAAGGTGAACCTAAAAGTTATAACAAAGGTTGTTGCGCAAACTTCTTTCTCAGTTTAAGGAGATGATCTGGCAATGGAAAGGTGTTAATCAAAACAGTCCGTGAAAACCTCCCCTATATATGGGCATCCCCGCAGCGTGGAGAGCATTCGTGGGAAACCTTGCCCAACGGCCGTGTCCTGGCTGCCGCTGCGCTGGTTTGCCTGCTGCATATCTGTCCTCACCCCTTTCGGGATTCATGACGCAGCAATTATCGGCTACGGCCTGCGACGGGCCGAGCTGGAGGCGCTCGATTTGGCCCACCAGATATCAAGGAAGAGAACGAACTGCCTATTCGAGGCAAAAGGAACAAACGGCGGGCCGCCCCCATGGGTAATGTGGCACTGGCTTTGGCCGGCTGGCTGGAAAGCGACAGGGCCATTGTTTTGAGGATTGGGAAACCGCACCTGAAACGGCCGTCTCACCGACCATGCGATTTAGAAACTGGGCCAAAGAAGCGGGCATGAAAAAACCTTTCCACCACGATTTCGCCGTACGTTTATAGGCGACCGGTTAGAGGCTGGTGCCGATATTGTCTTCGTGCAAAGGATAGCCGACCATACCAGTCCCCCCACAAGCTTCCCCCCACAAGCTGACATGATCGTGGTGGCCAGCGGGCAAGGCACAAAGCAGCAGCTGCTTAGCTCAACAAAGAATGGTAAGGAACAATAACCTTGATTTAGTGAAGTGTTGTTTAAGCTACGGCTGTGGGCTGCACCGCAAAACGAACACGAATGATTTGTTTCTGGTAAAATATGTAAGCTAAGCAATTAGGCAAAGGAAGGCACTTATGACACAAAATGTTAATGTCCCTCTATCTGATCGCGTGTACCGGCGACTGAAACAGTGGTCTGAGGCGCGGCAGCAGGATATCGGCGACGCGATTGCCGATTTCCTGCTTGAAAACCTACCGGATAATGATATATTGGCTATTCCTCCAGCCGAATCGGACGCTCAAGTGGAGCGAGAAAAGGCTGCCTATATTCGACTACATTCTCAGTTAAAAGAGCAATATGCAGGCCAGTATGTCGCTATTCACGGCGGAGAACTCGTGGATCAAGATTCTGATTATGGTGCGCTTTTTGAGCGGATTGATGATCGCTATCCTGATGACTTTGTCTGGTTGACGCGCGTTGAGGATGAGCCCATCGGGACAATTCAGTTTCGCTCTCCCCGGTTTGTAGAGGAACCGGCATGATCGTTCATTCGCACGATTATGATTCCAGCTACTTTCCGGCGATGCCCGTGATTGAACTGCAGATACGCCGTCGAGCAGGCCAGCCGCCGTTGACGTTGCAAGCGATTGTAGATTCTGGAGCCGATGCGACGATGATTCCTCTGCATTATTTACGCCAGTTACAGGTGCGTAAAGGGCAGACAAAGTGGCTGTCTGGCACTGCCGGTGGTCGGTATGAAGTCGATTTGTTTACGATTGCCGTGCAAGTTGGCGAGCAGTCCCTACAGTATGTTGATGTTGTAGGTACAGACCGTCGGGATGAAGTTATTGTCGGGCGTGATTTGCTCAATCAGTACATCGTCACGCTTAACGCACCAGCCCATACTGTGGATGTGTCTTTGTAGAAAACAAGCAGGGTAACATCAGAAACGGCCGTTTCTCGCGTCAGGGAAACGGCCGTTTTTTCACCAGCCTCAGCCCTTTAGCAAGTCAACAATTCAGGCGAACCTTGAGTTAATATGTCTTTCTTTGGTATCTCTGTCACCTCACATCAATTGGTAAAGACTGCTAGGAGTAACACCTACTATGTTTACAAATGATGCCCTGGAGCAGGCGATTGACGATTTCAGAAAAGATGCCAATATGCCAATCAAAAAAGTTTTGGTCGAGTTTTTAGGAGCGCATATTCCCGACACCAAAGCGTATCAGCCACGCATGGCAGTGCTGGACGAAACCTTAGACATCGTTCGCCAGCGTCACCATACCACCAAAGCCGTTGAGCAAGAAGCCGCATAACGACAATCAAGATGCTGGTTAAAGAAACCCGTTTTATACGGGCTTTTAATCGCATCCCAGAAGATCGGCCCATCATGGAGTTAGATGTTAACTTAAAGCCTCTTTCCCTGGCAGCCCGACGTCTGGCTTTAGGCATGGCCGCACTGCACCAAAGGATCCGGGCAGTCTTACTGTTGTCAGTTATGGGAACAGCCGGGGTTTTGCTATTTGGGAGTGGGATATTTTGCCGGACTACGAATTGCCGGAAGGTTACCTGGAGCGGCACGTCGATTTAATGAGGCAAGCAGAGGCCAAATTCACGCTGGCGCTGGAACCCAGCTGGATTACTCCTGGTCTGGCGCAGACTTGGGCACAACATCTGGGATTTGACAAACCCTACCCGAAGTCCACCATACCATGAAAAGTAGCAGTGGCCATCAACTTCTAGGGAATGGCTGGCACATTTCGCCTTGGCTTTTCATAGAAGCGCTCCTTGTAAAAAAAAACAGAATGCAACAACAATAGATAAAATAGGGAATCGTATGATTGCAGAACGCTAGCCATTGCTAATCCGACCAGTAACAAATATGAGAAAGGTTCAAACTGCCGAGGAGGAGAAATGATTGGAGCCATCGCCGGAGATATCATCGGCTCGGTTTATGAGGCCAACCCAATCAAAATAAAAACATTCCCCCTCTTCCATCCCCGCTGCCGATACACTGACGACACCGTTTTAACCGTAGCCGTAGCTGAGGCCATCCTGTCCGGCCGTTCTTATCAGCAAGCGGTTCACGAAATCGGCCGCCGCTATCCGCGAGCCGGTTATGGGGGGACGTTTATTAACTGGCTTTACTAAGAGGATCCGCAACCGTACAACAGCTGGGGCAGTGACTACTCTCCTCACTAAAAGTGGGGAGCTTCTTGCGACACCCCGGCCAACGCTGGGGTTGGGTCGCAAACGCTCAG
>CAJQMR010000049.1 GCA_905479495.1 uncultured Anaerolineae bacterium | reverse complement strand
CCCCGATCGCTGGATCTACGACGACGGACCGCTGCCCTACATCGTGGTCGTGGTCGACGAGCTCGCCGACCTCATGATGCAGGTTCAGAGTGAGATCGAACGCCCGCTGGCGCAGTTGGCCCAGAAGGCGCGCGCGATCGGCATTCACTTGATCGTGGCGACGCAGCGGCCCTCGGTGAACGTGATCACCGGGCTGATCAAGGCCAACTTCCCCGCCCGGCTCTCCTTTGCCGTCGCCTCCAACGTCGATTCCCGCGTCATTTTAGACACCACCGGGGCGGATCAGCTGCTGGGCAAAGGCGACATGCTCTTCCTTTCCCCCGAAGCCAGCGCCCCACTTCGCGTCCAGGGCGTCTTTCCCACCGACAATGAGATTGAGCGCATCGTCAACTTCTGGCACAAAAACACCCCCGACAACTTCGAGCCGATGTCTGCCCCCTGGGAAAGTCTCATTGCCAAGTTCGCCCTGCTGGACGAAACGGACAGCCTGCTGGAAGCCGCCATCGAGCTGGCCCAGAAAAACGACACCATCTCCGCCTCCTTCTTGCAGCGCAAGCTGCGCCTGGGCTACCCACGCGCCGCTCGCCTTATGGAGCACCTCTACGAGATGGGCCTCGTCGAAGACCCCAAATCCGGCGGCAAAACTCGCCGCACCCTGGTAGATGAAGACGACGATCCGCTGGATGATTTGTTGCATTCGTAGATTGTGAAGGGGTGAGGGGGTGAACGGCCGTATTTCACCAAAAGTCATAAGGTAAATGGCCGTTCACAAATGTTTTAAGGTAGACAGGCAATGCCCTCAGCTTTAATATCTGCTAATCTAGCCGGTCCAATCCCCTTGATGCGCGTCAACTGATCCAAAGAAGTATAGGGTCTATTTGCAATCAAATCTAACGCACGTTCATCATCGATATGAATAATGCGCTTCAAATCTTCGATGCCAGCATTATTGATCGAGACACACCCACTTGGATTTGGTGGTGAGGGTGGTGGCTCAGTGTTTACAATGACAGGCGTCGCTGTAGGTAATGGTGTTGGAGGTGGTTGCGTATTAGTTGGGAGAGGAGGTGGTTGAGTGTTTGTTGCTGCAGGCAGTGGAGGCTGAGTATTAGTAGCCGTGGGCGGTAAAGGTGTTGCTGTATTGGAAGGTCTAGGTGTGCTAGTAAGTTTGGGGGTGTCGGTTGGCTGAATTGTATCAATAGGTTCAGCCGTAGGGATATCTGTAGGTGGCAGTTCCGTAGGCTGAATGGTCGCTGTCGACTCAGTTGTTTCCTCCACGACAATGTCCAGCTCCTGACTACGGTTTTGAATTGTCGGCTCAATCTCATTTTCTTCTGGATCAGGAGTGACCAAAGCAATCACAACTAAACCCGAACAACAAACAAGTATGCTACCCACGATAGCAATAACTATTTTTCTAAAACGAGTCATTATCTCCTCCAAAAAGCGAATTGGAACAACTATCGGTAGCTTACCATGAAGATATTAAAACAATTCTAAAGATTATGCCCTTCAGATCCAGCATTTCCGCCACTTTTGCCAACTTGATTTCCTCATCCAACAGATTAGCGTATTCATAACTACTCACCCCTACATCTGCTACCCAATACCGACTTATCCCCACATTTGGAACTTTTTTACTCTTCTGCCGTATTGTCCCCTGAATACCAATTTTGTTTTTTCCAATTTCACACTTTTATGATCTTCGCGCCTACGGGCGCAAGATGGGCGTAGGATGGGTACACAGGAGATAGAATGACTCAGCAACAACCCCAACCCACGGTCGAGGAAACCCGTCAGTCCACTCAAACAAAAACGCGGCGGTTGCCCGACGTGGCCACGGCCGAACGCGCTCTCAGCGACGTGAACACCAGCGTCGCCGTTTTGCGCACCGAAGCGGACCGAGCGCGCGGCCTGTTTGGCTTTGGCCGCCGCATCCTGGTGCCGCCGGATGAAATTCACGTGGTGGTGGGAGACGGCCGTCACAGCCTCACCCTCTCCAACGAACGCAAAGTGTTTGGCCAATCCGCCGACCGCCCCGCCAAATATTGGCTCAACCCCATCACCCAGGTGATCAAGCTCAAAACGATCAGCTTCACCGTGCCCATCCACGGCACGCAAGACGCCGGGGTGGAGGCGCTGGACAGCAGCAAAGTCAGCTTCCGCCTGTGGGCACACGCTGTAGCTAAGCTCAACCCAGACAAAGCCGAAATCGCCGCCCAGCGCGTCGGCCTGGACACCACTGGCCTCATCTACACCATCACCAAGGTCGGTACGGCTGAATTGGTTGCCGCCGCCGCCACGATGAGCCTGGAAGAGATCATTGCCAACCGGCAGGAACTGGCCGCCATCGCCTTCCCCAAGGTGAACCAGATTTTGTCCGAGTTGGGCTACGATTTGGCGTTGCTCACTATTACCAGTCTGGATGGCGTTGCCTACACGAAGCTCATTGAACAAGCCGAATCCCGCATCTCCAAAGAGACCGGGATTGCCACCAACAAAGAACAATTGGCCGAATTGACCGACATGCAGGCCCGCGAGCAGGAAGAAGCCGAAATCCGCGCCCAAACGGAGAAAAAGCTGGCGGCTGAACGGCTGGACGCCCAGCGTGAAGTGGAGACGGCCACCATCAGCCAACAAGAGGCGCTGGACGTGCGTCGCCACGAGATGCGCGTTTTGCAGATTAGCCGGGAGAAAACGGCCGCTTCTGCTGCTAACGAAACTGAAATGGCCAAAGTGGCACTCAGCCAGCAGCTAGGCGAAGCGGAAGCCGAGAAAGCAGCCCATCTGGCCCAAATCGAAGCCGAGCGGGAAGCCAAGCTGCGGGCCATCCAACAAAAACGGGAAGCCGAGATTAACCTGGCCAAGACGGAAGCGGAAGCGGCTCGATTGGCCGTGGCTCAGGCCAAAGAGATCACACGGATGGCTGAACTCACAGAAGCCGAAGCGTCTCGTCTGCGCCGCGAAGAGCTGGCCGAGGCGGAACGTGCCCGCGAGATTGCCTTGGTGGAAGCCAACAAAGAAGCCGAAGCGCTCAAGCTGGCCGCCGAAGCGGAAGCCCGCGCGGTGCAAATCAAAGTTGATGTGGAAACACAGTCTGAGCTGGTGCGCGCCGAAGCGGAAGCCACCGCTACAGAAAAGCGTGCCCAGGCCGCCAAGGTCCGGGCCGAAGCAACCAAAGCAGAAACGGCCGCAGCCGGTCTGGCCGAGGCGGAAGTAGACGCCGCTCGCGTGCAGGTCGCCGAAAAGCAGGTGTCCGTCACCCGCGCCGAAGGTCTGGCGCAAGCCGAAGTGGCCCAGGCACAGGCCAAAGCCGAAGCAGACAAATTGCAGCGGCTCAAAACGGTAGAAATTGAAGCGCAAGAGAAATTGGCCACGCTGTACGGGCAAGCCCCGGTGCTGGTCGATCTGGAGCGGCTGCGCTTGCAGCTGTCGCACCAGGAGCGCATCGCCACCATTCAGGCGGAAACGTCGCTCAAGGCGTTTGAAGCCATCGCCCCCAGCCTGAAAGTGCACATCTTTGGCAACGGCGGGCAAACCGGCCAGATTTTGGCCAACGTGATGGCCCTCTCCCACGGGCTGACGCAGGTTGGTGAAGAAGTACCGTTGGTTGGCCGGATGCTGAATCCAGGCGAGAACGGCGCTGGCGAGCCGCTGGTTTTGGCGAACTGGCTGCCGCAGCTGAGCCAATTTGGGCCTTACCTGCAAAAAGTGCTGGCAGAAGTGAATCCACGGATGCTGTCTAGCCTGAAGGTAGCCGACGTTGTGGAGCGGTTGGGACCAGTAGTGGCTGGTGAGGAATCACTGACGCAGGCGCTAGGCAGCCTGAAGGCCGACGCCTCGTTCCGCGTCATTGGCGACATGCCGGTAAGCCCGCTGCTGCGGCTGCTGGGTTTGAGCCAAGGTGAGGCGGTGGAAGAGATTCCAGTCGGTTAATCTAATTCGCTAAAAATTTAACCGCAGAGTGCGCGGAGGACGCTGAGGGTTTTTACTTGGTGAACTCTGTACGCTCTGCGGTGTCTTTTTCTTAAAGTGAGGAGTGAGCATCCTCAGATGCGAGTGTTAGGTGCCCGTTCGCATGTGAGCATGCTCACTCCTCGTTTGTAGTTTTAGTTTTGTCATGCCCGCGTAGGCGGGCATCCATTTTTAGAATTAAATCTATCGGTCGGATTAGCAATCCGACTTACTCAAAGTAGGGCCACTCGATGTCGTCCAGGCAGCTGGTGTCTGGCGATTGGTCTGGATTAGCCAGGAAGTCATCAGCAATGGTGACGGTGCATGCGACGCTGCTGAGCAGGGAATGACCAGCACCAGGCACCTCCACAACGGTGCTGTTGGGCAAGGTGGCGGCGGTGAGTGTGGCCCAGCGGGGTGGCGTGGCCACGTCGTACTGGCCAACAAAAATGAGCGTGGGGATTTTGCTGGATACGGCCGTATTATCCACCGCCGTCATCGGATTCCAGTATTCACACAAGCTCACCAGATCAAACGTGCTTTGTAAGAGTGCGCCTTCCAGCTCGACGGGGATGTTGCCAGAAACGGCCGTTTCCACCCGCTCATAATCCCCCAGCGCATACTCATCGTGGCAAATCACCGAGTTGTACATGCCTTCACTGTCACTGCGGTCCTCATCATCCTGGTAATGCGTCCGGGCAAAATCGCCCTCAGCGCTGATTTCATCCAGGGCGTCAAAATTGTCGTTGGCCACCTCGTAGATGACGTAAGGCAGCAGGGGAATGAGTGACGTGTCGCTGAAGGCACTGCTGAGGGCAAAAACGAGATCGTCACCGAAGATTTCGCCGCCTTCATCATTGAGGCGCTGGACGGTATCCAAAAAGACATTTTCCAGGTCGGGGTAATTTTCACGGCAGTAATCGTCCCGTTCACAGTCGGCAAACAGCTGAGTAAGGGCATCGGTGAAGCTGTACACCTCGTCCACAGGCGTGTCGGCGTTGGGCGGGAACGGCGAATCGAGGATGACGGCGCGCACGCCAGCAGGATGGTTGCGCATCACTTCCAGCGCCAGCCGTGTACCATAAGAAATACCCAGCAAATCCCATTCTTCTATGCCTAACGCCAGTCGCAAATCGGCCACATCCGTACCGTTTTCCTGGGTGTTGTAAGCCATCAGGTTGATGCCCTCGTCCAGCAGCCGATCATAGCAGAGGGCATCTGGATTATCCTGCGCGTCCACTTCTGCAAATTCGGGGCAGTCCAGCGTGGGTTCAGAGTAGCCCGTGCCGCGCTGATCCAGCAAAATGAGGTCACGATTTTGCAAAAACGGGTAGTTCCAGCCCTCTGGATCGGCAATGTAGTCATCTATGCCGCTGCCGCCGGGGCCGCCTGCCAGGTAGACAAACGGCGGCTCTGTTGCGCCATCTGGGGCAGCCACGATAGCTACAGCGAGTTCGATGGTGGGGGCGCTGGCGTCGCTGCGATCTTCAGGTACGGTGAGCGTGCCGCATTCAATGTCACCGCCTGGCGCGTCGAAGGGACAGTCAGTGAATTGGAAAGTGCTGGTGGAGGGAGAAACGGCCGTATCCACCCCCACATCTTCCGCTCCATCATCAACTTTATCACTCACTGGCTCGTCAAAAATATCTTCCACATACTCATCTGATACATCTTCACAGGCATTCAACAACAGACTTAAAAACAGTAAAAGCAACCCGAATTTTTTCATTTTTTGTCTCGTTTTGGTGAATTTGGGTAAATAGTTCGGCTAATCTTAACAGAAAGTGGCGGGAAAAAGTTATTTGGATTGCAAACAAAAAAGGATGCCGTCTTAAACGCCATCCTTTGCGATGAGGAGTATGTGATGCCAGACTTTCTTTATGGCATCTGCAAAACCACAGGCAAATAGACTTTTTGATTCAGATCAAGGCGTTTCCGCCATAGCTCACCACCATCGGTGGTATTCGATGTTCCCACATAAAGCTGCCCCAAAAAGTCCATTGTGGCGTTACGCCAGTTTGTATTGGTGTTTTTGCTATCACCAAAGCCATCCTGGTTTGCCTGTTCCCAGGTCGTACCATTCGTTAAGCGCCAGACTTCAATCCCAGTTACGCTGTTTTTCACGCTCACATAAAGTTGATTCTGAAAAACAAACACCATCTCAACCTTTTTATTATTGGCATCACCAAACCCTGGTGTGATCATCTGTTCCCAGGTTGAGCCGTTATTGGTTCGCCAAAGCTGGGCACCAGCAACTGTATTGCCAGCACCGACATACAAATAGCCACCAAACTCAGCCATACCGCCTGTTATGGTGGTGTTGCTGTCACCAAACCCATTACTCACGATGGTTGTCCAGGAACCGGCGGACCCACCATAGCTTTGCCAAATTTGCCCTGGCGATCCATTCTCAAGCGAAACGGCCGCATACAGTGCGCCATCAAACACAGCCAGGCCAGTAACAGTGGCCGCCGTCGTCCCGGCTACTGCAGGGGCAACCTGGGTCCAACTATTGCTATCCCCGTTATAGCTACGCCAGATTTGCGCTCCCGTAACGGCATGAGTGGCACCAGCGTAAATGAGGCCGTTGTACTCAGCAAGTACAGTAATATCAACGATATCAGGATCACCAAAACCAGCGTTCACCACACGAGCCCAATTGCTGCCATCTAACGAACGCCAAATTTGAGCCGCATTGCCCCGACCTGTGCTGGCATAGAGACGGCCGTTAAAAACCATCATGTCCAAAATGGCAGGAGGAGCCGTATCGTGAGGGTTACCAAATCCTGGGTCTGTAACTGGGGTCCAGGTCGCCCCATCTGGGGACCGAAGTATCTGCGCGCCGTCAGTCGAATTACTGGTACCGGCATAGAGTTGGCCGCTGAATGGTTCTAAAGCACTCACCTCACCACTTTTCTGATTGCCAAAACCATTACTGTTTACCTGAATCCATTCGGAAACAGCCTGTGGCATCGCCTTCGTGTTTCCAGGATCTGTGGCAGACAGTTGGCCGCCCGCAAACCCTGCCAGTACAAAGAGTAACAATGGCCACAATGCAAGCTTTATTTGTTTCATAACGCACCTTCCATTACGCAAGTGAGGGGGAAGGAAATTCCTTCCCCCTCAGATAAAGTAAGAAGGTTACGGTGTCGTTATGGTGAATACATTGGACCAACCAGACTGTGTGGTGTCATTGAAAGCCAGAACTCGATAGTAATAGGTCATTCCGCGTGACACGTTCTGACTAAAGGTACCCACGTTGCCAGCCACCGTTGCGTTCGTAACTCCAACTGAGAAACCGGTATCTTCGGCCCGCTGAATCAGGAAACCGGTCTCGTTATCAGAGTTGTCCAGCCAAATCAAGGTGACGGTAGCGGTACGCCTGTTCTTTACAGTGGCACTACCTGCTAGATTGGTGGGACTAAAGATACCAGGAGGCGGTGTCGGTCCACCTTGATTGTTTGAGCTGAGCGTGAGCGTCGGCCAGCCGCTACCGGGCAGAATCTCGTTGAGCGCCGGGTCTGAATAGTCCCATGTATCGCCCACGACATTAATAGCATACACCTGGTACTCATACAGGGTATTCCCATTACCAACCATATCAATGTAAGTTCGTGTGCCGGTGCCCGGGCCAACGATCAATGCATCAGATGGAACAGTATCAATTGTTGTCCAGGCATCTGCAGAACCAGCCACCCTGCGCTCAATGACAAAGGCCGTCTCGTTCTTCGAGTTGTCTGTCCAGGTCAACAGATATTGCTGGTTCCTACCATTCCCACTAAGAACAGCGGAAACAAAGTCAGGCGCTGGCGGCGCTATGCCAACTACTTGGGCGTGCATCATGTCCATCTCTTCGTGGCTCAGGATATGGCAATGGTAAACATATTCCCAACCAAAGTTGACGTAGTGGTTGACAATATCAACCGGCTCACCATCCGGGTTAAAGGCCATGATAGGCAGTCCCATCGCCTCGCGCTGAGTTGTGTTGGCACCCTCAAGATACATGCCCTCTGGCATCGACGGATCGAGCAGGCGGATGCTGTTGGGTAGGCCACCCCATTCAGCCGGTAGCTGCGGGATAATCGGCCGTATGGCTACAATCGTATCTTCCAGCGGGCTGATGCGCACCGTGTCCTTCCAGCCCAGCTCCGTAGGATCTGGCTTGCGAACGATACCATCCCAGCCAACGCGGTTGATCAGCTGCACATCGTAGAGATGGAAGTGGATGGGATGGGTATCTACGCCATTGTGAGTGAACTTCCAGATCTGCGTGCCGTCATCCGTGGTGGCGATGGGGGTTACCTCTACACCCGCTGGCAACTCCACACCTCTCAGAATTTCATCTGGCGGGTAGGTGTAGCCATGCAGAATCATGTTTTGCAGACCGGCCTGGGCGTTGGCTGTTTCTACCCCGAGGAAGCCACTCATACGGCCGTATTCCATTTCAAACGCTTCCCCCATCTCATCCTGAATCATCTTTGGCCGGAGGTTGAAGGTAAGCGTGTCACCCAACAGGGTTTGGAAAGTTAGTGAGGTATCGTAAATCTGTACCAAACCGGCCAATGGACCGTTCTCCTGGAAAGTGGTGCCATAGGCAGCATTGTACGCACCCTGCCCCACGATGATGGGATTTTGCCCACTTTCAAACACACCCGAACCATCTGCTTGATGGGCAAAGGCGTTCATCAGCGGGGCCATGTCGAAAGCTGGGGCTGGTGCTGCCGCGCTGACCTTGATCTGCATGATGGTGCGCGTATTAGGCCCGTAGCCAGGCAGTGTCGGTGCCGTACCACCAATGTCGCGCAGGTCCGCATTGCCAGTGTAGTAGTCGTAGCGCGGATCACGGGCGGGGAAGGCGGCCGGGGCATCATTGTACAGAATCAACGTTTGGCCAGCGTATTGTGAGAAGTCCACAATCACATCATGCCGCTCGGCCGGTGCCGTCAGCAAAGAGTGTTGGTCAACATTACCAGCGTTAAACAAGGTTGGATCAGTGACCCATGTTGTGGGCTGTGCCGGAACAACGGCCGGTGTGGGTAAGAAACCACCCTCGTTGCCAATCGCGATCCAGTCTGGACCTTCTGTGCCAACGACTGGTGTGGGGAAAACGCCAGCCGGATCGGTCAAAGCGGCCGCCACTTCGGCAGAATTTAGCATCACTTCGGTACAGGCCACACCCGTGCTTTCCGGTGCCGGATTGGAATTGCTGGCGTCGCATAACACGCCGTCGGCATCAACTGCCTGATAGAACGACAGATTGAAGAAGCGGTCGTTGGCAGCATTGAGGATACGGAAACGGTAAGCCTTGGGTTCAACCGTCAGCGTCGGATAAGCTGTACCGTTGATGACCGGCGTGTCGTTGAACGATTCCATACCCATCGAGTTGTAAGGCGTACCTGGCATCATTGGCGGCTCACACCAGGTCACATCGGGATTGCAGGTGGGATCGTAATAAGGATTGGCGATTGGACCATGGTCAATGCTGTTTGTTGGCGGCCAGAACCAGGGACCATAGGCCCAACGGCCGTATTCATTCACACCAGAAGCATCACCTGGATTTTGCGCTGGTGAGTATACGTGAGGCACCCACAAGGAACCTTCACCGCCCCAGCGAACTGTGTCCCAGGTCTCATCTTGCATTAACAGCTGGGCGTCATTAGGTACAAAGGTTTTGTCCTGCACCACCAGCGGAATCGTTTCTGCAGGGCCGGGGATAATGCCGTTATCAACCAGCGTCTGCTCCGTCCCATCCTGAATGATGTAGGGAGCAGCCATGCCCGCGTAGACGTTAAGGCGCGTGATGCCCCAGGCATGGTCGTGGTAGAACATCAGACGAGCGCTCTGCTGGTTAGTGTAGTAAAAAGTCATCGTACCGTCAGTGGGATCACCCGTGTCACCCATATCCGGCACGGGCTGCACGCTAACGCCTTGCGGGTATTGCGTGTCTTCACCCACCGGCGTAATCCACTGGTGCGGTGTGCCATCAGAAATCCAGGGCGTGATGCCACCATGCAGATGGACGATAGCCCGATTGTCAGAGTAGCAAAGCCGCTCGCCAGCTGCATCAACCAGCGTTTCTTTACCAGGGCCACTGCACATCGGATTCAGTGGGTCAATCTGATCCGGGTTTGCCATAACCCATTCATGCCCAGCAGGCGTAAGCCCTGAACCCATTACCGTAGAATCGACCGGGATGAACAGGTTACCACCAGCGTCGGTAGGCAGCAGGTTATAAAACTTAATTCGCACCGGGACGTTCTCTTGGGTAACGATGGCCGCACCCAGATAGTGTGGTGGGTCTACGGCGAAGTAGCCGTTCCCCAAATCGTAATGCTGGCTAACGGCCGCGTTAGCTGGGGTCTCCAACTGTACATAGCCACGCAATGTTGTTGGTGGCAGGTCGGCATGCATCTGCTCGGCATATTCAACCAATGCAATTTCATAATAGTTGGAACCGGGGTAGCTGGTAGTGTCGGGCACCGCCACAGAAACATACTGGCCAAGATTATTGGCAGCACCAGCACCCAAGCCGGGCAGTTCATTGACAAACTTACGCATACCACCGGTGATGGTGGCTAACGAGGTGTCAAAAACAGTGGCCGCAAATGAGTAAGTGCGTGCCTGGTTTAAGGTTGGGTAATTTCCAACACCCACGGTAATCAAGCTGCCCTGCAAGGGTCCTGACGGCGCGGGATAATAAACCATATCGCTGCCGCTGCCGATGTCCAAAGGAACACCACGGCCGTAAAAAGCCAGTAAATCCCCTGCCTGCACAGCCAGATTTGCTACCGGAAAGGTAGCCACTTCACCAACGGCCGGGTCTACCAGGGCAGGCACGGTGAGTTGGCCGCTGTCAAAAAGGACGTTGTATTCATTAGCCACACCGGTAGGCCGCAGGACGTAAGCGTGGAAATTGAGTCCAGCCGATGCCGGTGAGCCACCGACTGCTGGCTGGTTCCAGGTCTGGAAACTTTGCAGCATACCATCCGGCAGCGCCGTTGGGATGATAACAAAAACATTGGTGGCGTTGTCGCTGGAATAACCGCGATCTACTAGTGGATTGCCAAAATCCGCCACCTGGCCAGCAGTTACTGTCGGCAGCGGGCTGTTGGCGTAGTTGGGATGGCTGAAGTAGTGCGGGGCACCATCGATTAGGTTGGCATCACCTACGGCAGCCTGAATTGTCGGGGCTGTCTGCGCCGTTAGCGTCGTCTGGGCGGCCTGTGCTTCCAGCATAAGCGGATTCAGTGCGCCTTCTTGATGAGCACGGGCGGCGGCGGCTGTTCGGTCAGCGTGGGTAATAGACGGGCAGCCATCTGTACCAGACGCCTGCCCACTATTTCCTGGGCATTGTGCGCTTATCTGGTTGACGGGTTCAGCGCTAGCCGTCTTGCTCCCCCCCACCAGAATGAGTACGGCCGTACACACCAACATGAGTAGAGAGATATTAAAAACTTTGCGAAATTTCATCTTGTTTTCCTCCGTGTCGTTACAAATGAAACTGGGTGTTCTAGTGATAACGTTAATCGATTGGCTTCATACACACTTTTCCTCCAGGTACCCCCGTTGTTCAGCAAGACAAGTCATTCTCTGACAGGCTGCCGAGCAACTCCACAAAGTCACTTACACTGCTGATTTGAATGGTTTGTTTATCGAAAATATTGACGTTGCTTCCATTTAGACTAAGAACAATCAGACGGAGCTTAGGATGGGACTCGGTCAGCTGCACCAACGCCAGCAAATTGGCTGCCAGCAATTCTTCATCCAGGATCACAACGTCGGGCTGCACAAAATCGGACGGCTCCCGGCTACCCAGGGAAACGGCCGTTGTCTGTGCTACGTCAAATTCCGACCAGGACGCCAACAGGCTCAATATGCCCGCTGACATCAACTTCTCGCTTTCAAGTACCAGAATCTTTTTTGGATCAGCCACTATCAACCCCTAATAGATGAAGCCTTCATGCAGGCAGGATAGTACCAAGGTACCAGATCGGTGGGACGGCCGTAAATGCATCGGCTGCACTAAAAAAGGGCTATTTTTGGCAGTTTGGGGTCTGGATCTTTACTGGACCAGGGACTAGAGGAAACTTAAAGCAAGTCGATTCGATGAAGCAAGTTCACTGCCGAGAGAAGGAGTTTTCTTAGAGATTTCCGCAAGTAGCGACAACTTTGGGCATAAAAAAGAACTATTTGGAGATAGTCCAGGGTCCTAGTACAAAAATTTCATAAAATTCAAGAGGAGAGTATGTGTACTAAACGCGCTGCTTGTGGGCTCATAACTTTTCTAAAGAAGCAGCCCCTTTTCCACAGCCAATCTGACTGCCTCCCGGCGATTTTTGGCACCTAATTTCTCGATAATATTATGAACGTGGTTTTTCACAGTGTGACGCGAAATATGCAGTTGCGCCCCAATGTCCCGATTGGACATACCGGAGGCGATAAGGGACAACACTTCCAACTCTCGGGCTGTTAAGGGATTCTCCTCCACTTGTTTGGTCGAAGGCGCAGGCTCCGTTCGCGCAAATTCCGAAAGGATGCGCCTGGTCTGAGCAGAGGACAAAGCAGCATTCCCTTGATACAGCCCGCGCAGTTTAGACAGCAAATCGTCTGCGTTGATATTTTTGAGCAGATATCCCTTTGCCCCGCTGCGAATGGCAGAAAATAGCAGATCATCTTCCTCATGCACGGTCAACAAGACTATGTTGATTTCAGGTTGGGCAGACAAAATTCTCCGAGTAGCATCCAGCCCGGTGCCATCAGGCAAGCCATAATCCATCAGCATCAGGTCTGGTGCCAGATTTCTCGCTGCTTCCACCGCGCTAGCTACAGAATCAGCTACTCCCACAACTTCAAAATCAGACTGTGCCTTAAAAATACTAACAATGCCATCTCTCAGGATAGCGTGGTCATCCACAACAACCATACGGCAAAGGTTCATGAGATTTTTACTACGTCTAATGAGGCACCAGGCAATGGAAGGCACAAAGCCAGTTTAGTACCTTCACCCGGGGCAGCGTCTATTCCCAACTCGGCATTGATGGCCCGTGATCGTTCCATCATGATGGCAATGCCATACCGATCCTCGGTGTTAACCTTTGCCCGGTCAAAGCCGATGCCATCATCTTGTACTATCATTCTGAATTCGCTATCAAGCCACACCAGGCGAATTATCGCATTTGCAGCTTTGGCATGTTTTTCTACATTGTTCAACGCCTCACGCAAAATGTACATAATCTGGCGATTTTGCCTGGCCGATAGCTGGCTCTGTTGGCCACTCGCCTGAACTTGAACTGCAAAGCCAGTCCGCTCACTCACTTGCTCTGCATACAACCGGATAGATTTTTCCAGGTTGATCTGTTCGGCAACTCTTAACTCTTCCAGCGTATTTCGCACCTGTTCATAAGCTTCGTCCGCAGCCTTAAGCATATTCGATAAATCGTCCTGAAAACGAATTCCTCCAGGATCTTGCCAGTTGCCTTGCAATTGCTCCAGTTTCAGTCGCAAATAGCTGATGTTCTGCCCCAGCGTATCATGGAGATCGCGGGCAATCCGCTGGCGTTCATTTACAACGTTCTCCACCTGACGCTGGTTTACGTAGTGAAGGTTAGCGTTGCCAATAGCTAGAGACATCTCATCACCAAGATCATCCAGAACCTTAATCTGTCCACTATTCAGAGGACGATCCACGGGAATATCAATAAGCAGAACTGACTTTTCCTGGTCTTTTTTCGATAACCAAAGGCAATATCTGTTGCATTGGAAGTCACCGCTTGTCAAATCAGGGCATTGGCAGGCAACGATCCTTGTGTCTTTCAATGTACTCGTGACAGCACAATGTTCACAAGTAGCAGGATTGATTGGCAGATGTTGTGGTGAAAGTTCGCTTCCAGAGCGTTCCCAACTAGCAATCTGATCAAAAACCTCTTCATCTGAGCGCTTGGCCAAAAGCCAAGCCCTCTCTGTTGAGACGACATTACCAGGTGTCTTAACAATAAGGCTGGCTAATTCATCCCAGGTTTGGGCTTCATGTATTTTGGCAACCAGTGCTCGGCGTAATTCCAAAGCCCTGGCCATTTTATCCCGCTCGATGGCCGTCCGGCCTGTGTAACCAAGCACCAGACCAAAAACTATGGGCAAAACAAGCCCAAAGAAAAAGATTTCCCCCAGGAGCATACGGTCAGTTAAAACAGTCTGCCCACTGTTGTGCTCAATCCACATCTGTTGATGATTGTGAATTTCGACGGCGATAACCACAGCCCCAAAACTATAAAGAACCAGCCATTGCTTCCAACCAAGCCAGTTAGCCCACCCTAAACGACCACGGAAACGTGACAACCGAGCACCAACCTGTAATGATTGAGAAAGCTTAAAGAAAATATTGGGAAATATTTGTTCGTACCACATGAGTCGCAAGACACGTATTCTTTATGATGCAAGTTACATTGACAATGACTTTGCGATACCGAGAAACTGGTAACCCGATAAGCGCAACTACTCTCCTGTCAATGTTGATGAACCGTAAGTTATATCATTATAGCTGAAATAGCGTAGATAAGGCTACTAGTCGAATTGCATCAAAATAATTGTTACCCAAAGATGGGTCGTTGAATCATAAAAAGTGTTACTTTCGCAACCATGATGGAAGCGAAAATGAGTCAACACAGTAAACGGGAGTTAGTGCAGCGTCTGCAACCGAGGTATCTCAAGGCAGATCGTCAAGAAAAAGCAAGGATTCTGGATGAGTTTGTTGCCGTGACCGGAATGCACCGCAAAGCAGCCATTCGACGTTTGCGGCAACAAAACCGACCCAATAAAGAGCACCGTGGGCGACAGAAAACATACACAGGTAGCGTTGTCAGCGCGCTGGTGACCATCTGGCGCATCTGCGGAGGCATTTGTGGTAAGCGATTGCAGCCCATTCTGGCTGACATGGTGGATTCATTGGAGAGACATAATGAACTCAAACTAGATCATGAAACGAAAACGCTGTTGCTAAGGGTGAGTTCTGCCACCATTGACCGACTGTTACAGCCGTATAAGCTAAACAATCGGCGAGGGCAAAGCACGACAAAGCCAGGCGGGCTGCTCAAATATCAAATCCCGGTGCGCACCTTTGCTGATTGGGATGACACGCAAGGTGGATTTGTGGAGATTGACCTCGTTGCCCACTGTGGGGATACAGTGGCCGGACAGTTTCTCTACTCCTTTACAGCAACCGATGTGGCCACAGGTTGGACAGAGTGTTTCAGCCTGCTTCACCGTTCCCAAATCGCTGTGCATGACACGCTTGACCAATTGCAGGAACGTCTGCCATTTCCGTTATTGGGCATTGATTCGGACAATGACACTGTCTTCATCAATGAGCTGATACTCAAATATTGTCAGGCAAATCGCCTCACCTTCACCCGCTGTCGGCCTTACAAGAAGAATGACCAATGCTTTGTCGAACAGAAGAATTGGTCCATTGTGCGCCGCACCATTGGCTATCATCGGTATGAAGGCCAAGCGGCTCACCAACTGTTGGGCGAAATCTATGCCGAGTTACATCTCTTCACAAACATGTTTCAACCGACCTTCAAGCTCAAAAGCAAGAAGCGCACTGGGGCAAAGGTACACAAGACATATGACAAACCCCAAACGCCTTTGCAGCGCATTGTGGACACAAAGCTGCTTTCGGCTGAAAATACCAACCAATGGCTAGCAACTTATCGAGACACCAATCCAGCCGAATTGCGCCGTCGTATTGACCAGAAAGTACGACAATTAGTGGTGTTGGGAAAGTAACATTTCTTTTGAGGCAATGACTTCCCCTTCGGTAACATTTTCTATTGATGCAACGCGCTAGTACAAAAAATTCATAAAAATGCAGGGTGAGAGGTAGGTATCCTCAGATGCCCACCACCAGTATCTGAGGATACGCACTCCGCAAATTCAGAAATTTGATGTACTAGTTG
Source organism: uncultured Anaerolineae bacterium (assembly GCA_905479495.1). Lineage (GTDB taxonomy): Bacteria > Chloroflexota > Anaerolineae > Promineifilales > Promineifilaceae > Leptofilum. The sequence goes on along the minus strand of CAJQMR010000049.1, from coordinate 24,843 downwards.
CAAATCCTTGGTATGTTTTGGTCCTAGACACCGAAATAATTGTTGACAAAAATCATCCATGTTTCCGCCAAATGTCATTTAGCCCTTTTTTACAGCCTGAAAGGTTTAGCAATCTTGGTATAATCGGGCCTGGAAGAAAAGAACGACCCTTTCAGAAAAGAAAACACGTTGTAGGAGAAAAGCATGTCAGAACAAGACAATAAAAAAATCATTCGTTGGCTTTTTGTGGTGTGTGGCCTCATCATGATCATGGTGGTTTTTGGCGGCTTTGTGCGGCTGACCCGGTCTGGGCTTTCTATTGTGGAGTGGAACCCGGTCAGCGGTGTCATTCCCCCAATTGGTCAGGCAGCCTGGGAAGCTGAGTTTGCCAAATACCAACAATCCCCGGAAGGTTCACTCATCAATCACAGCATCACCCTGGCACAGTACAAAGAAATATTTTATGTCGAGTACATCCACCGACTCATTGCCCGTTTTGCCGGGTTGATCGTCGTGATTCCTCTCTTTTATTACATTTACAAAGGCATTATTCCCTGGCGAAAATCGGCCGTTTACCTCACGATTGGGGCGCTATTTGGCTTCCAGGGTTTTTTGGGCTGGTACATGGTAAGTAGCGGTTTGGTGCAAAATCCGGCCGTAGACCATTTTCGGCTGACCATTCACCTGTTGATGGCCCTCTTTTTACTAGCCCTAACCATGTGGACAGCGCTGCGTCATGTTCAAGGTTTCCCCAAAGTGATCAAGGAAGGTCGTGGCTCGCTGCCGTATGTTTTATCCGCCATCATGCTGGTAATTTTGGTGATTCAGATCACCTACGGTGGCTTTGTAGCTGGCCTGAAAGCTGGCTGGATCTCCAACACCTGGCCGTTGATGGCTGGACGATGGATTCCCCCAACTCTCTTCGATCAATTTGATGCCTGGTGGCAAAACCTGATTTCATCTCCGGTGGGTGTCCATTTTGTACACCGCTGGTTTGCCTTTGTCGTGCTGGGGGCGGCCATCTGGCTCTATTTCATCACCAAGCGGCATGCGTATTCAGCAAACGTGCACAAAGCAGTAGTGTATTTCCTGGGCCTGGTAGCGGTGCAAATCACGCTGGGCGTGAGCACTATCTGGTTCAGCGTGCCCATCGTTTTGGCGCTGTCACACCAAGCCGTGGGTCTGTTGCTGTTCATCATAGCTGTATATATCCGGTACGAGATCGTCCACACACCCATCCCTGAGCAAATTGTGGAACGGCAAACGGCCGTTGCCCAAACAGGCGACTAAAAGAGAGATTGGAGACTGGAGATTAGAGATTAAATCTCCAATCTCCAATGCCTAATCTCCTCCAATGCCTTCTTCTACCACCTGGCACTTGGGCACAATGGGCTTTGGCTACAAACAGTGGCTTGGCCCGGTTTACCCCGCCGGGATGGCGCCCAAAAACTTTCTGTCACACTACAGCACGCTGTTCGACGCCGTTGAAATAGACAGCACTTTTTACGGAGCACCCCGCCAGGAAAGTGTGCTGCGCTGGCGGCAAGCAACGCCGGACCATTTCACTTTTTGCTTAAAAACACCTAAAGCGATCACCCATGAAGCGCGGCTAATTGATGGTATTGAGGCAATGCACGCTTTTGTGGATACGGCCGTTCTCCTACAAAACAAGCTCGGCTGCATTCTTATCCAGTTTGGTCCTGCCTTTACCTATGCTCAGGTGGAAGAGCTGCGCCACTTTTTGAGCCAGCTGCCTCAAACTGCTCGCTTTGCTGTCGAGTTCCGGCATGATTCCTGGGTGCGTCCAGAAGTGGCAGATTTGTTACGGCCGTACAACATCTGCCTCACCGCTACGGATTACATCTACCTGCCCAAAACCATCACGCCCACGGCCGATTTTCTCTATTTGCGCTTCATCGGACCGCATGGCCAGTACCAAACCAAAGACAAAGAAATGGTGGACAAGACGGCCGATTTGCAAGCATGGCACGAAAAAATCAAGCCACTCCTTCCCCAGTTCAACCACATCTTTGGCTTCTTCAACAACGATTATTCTGGATTTTCCCCAAAAACGTGCAACCGGTTTAAGGAGATTGTGGGATTGGAGGCAGCAGAGATACGGCCGTTACAGCAAGGTCGCCTTTTCTAAAGCCGATGCAGGGATAGTTGAGAAAAGATGGCAAATAAAAAGGCCGCTCAATGAGCGGCCTCCACTTTTTAGATTCAATTCAACTTCGCGGCTGAACTCTGTTAACCACCAGCAACCACTTTGGCTGCCAGCAACGCCGCTTCACGAGTGATGGCAAACCAGGCACCGGGGAAAAAGCCAAGGATAATGGTAGCAACGGCCGTAATCCCCACAGCTAAACTCACACCGGGCAGGGCCACAACTTCGCCATCCCCATCATGCATGTACATCAGGTAAACCACGCGCAAATAGTAATAACCAGACACCACACTCGTCACCACGCCAATCAGCGCCAACCAAAGCAGATCCGCCTCAATGGCCGCACGGAAGACGAAGAATTTGCCAGAAAAACCGCCCGTTGGCGGCACCCCAGTGAGCGACAGCATAAAGTAAGCCATCGCCAAAGCCAGCCAGGGATTACGTTTGGCCAGACCTTTGTAATCGTCCAGCATGGTGCCTTCATTTTGCTTCTTTTCTAAAGCAACCACGACAGCAAACGCCCCCAGGTTGGTGAACAGATAGGCAAACATGTAAAACAGCGCCGAACTCACCCCATCTGAACTACCCATGCCAGAAGCCACGGCAATCATGATGTAACCGGCATGGGCAATGCTGGAATAAGCCAACATGCGCTTGATGTTTGCCTGGGAGATGGCCACAAAATTACCCAGAATGAGCGTAATCGCCGCCAAAATGGCGACAGCCCCTACCCAGGTATCGCCCAGGTCTGGCAAAGCGGTCACAAAAATACGCAGCATGGCGGCAAAACCACCTACTTTAGCCCCAACAGACATGAAAGCAGTCACCACAGTTGGTGCCCCTTCGTACACATCGGGCGTCCACATGTGGAAAGGAACAGCCGCCACCTTAAAGGCAAAACCCACCAGTAAAAACGCTGCCCCAGCCAAACCAAGTGCCCCGCTGCTGCCAATCTTGGACAACACTTCGGGCAAAGCAGTTGAGCCAGTGGCACCATAAGTAAGGGCGATGCCAAAAACCAAAATGCTGGAAGAAAACGCGCCCAGCAAGAAATATTTCATGGCCGATTCTTCCGAATCAGGGCGGGGCCAGGCCATACCAGACATGATGTACAGCGGAATGGAAAGCACTTCCAGCGCCAGGAATATCAGGATGAGATCATTGGACATCCCCATGAGCATCATGCCGCTGATGGAGAAGAGCATGAGCATGTAAAACTCAGGCCGATCCAGCTTGTGTTTGCGTAAATAGCCCGCAGAAATGAGAATGGAGAGCAGCCCGGTGAGAATAAAGGTGATGTTGAGGAAGGTGGCAAAATTGTCCACGACGAGCATGGGATGGCCACCTTCTGGAGTAAACGTGCCGTAGCTGTCGCCCCATAACAACCAGGATTGTCCCAGCGCCAACACCAGACCCACAGCAGCCAGCCACGGTGCCCAGCTGCGTTTCTCTTCAGGGATAAAGAGATCGAGAACCATAAGCAGCACGCCCCATCCAGCCACAATCAAAACGGGAGCAAAAATTGGTAAATACAAGGTTGGAATTTGAAACTCCATAGCGTACGAAGACCCTTCCTAAGATAGTTTGAACAAGCTGAGCGAATGTTTTGCCAAGCTGTAACAATTTTCACGATCATACCACATTTATATGATAAAACTACTGAAAATTGATGGCCTAAACTGGGAAACGGCCGTTCCCCAGCACACAATCTCCCAGTTGCATTTTCAGGCGAAGCTTCCATAATTACGGTGGAATGATACGCAAGCAATCACATCTCTCCGCCTGGTTCAAACGCGACGCTCTTGTTGTAATTTTATTCCTTTTACTCACCATCGGCCTTACCTGGCCCCTGGTGGCGAATCTGGGGGAGAACTGGTTGGCCATCCGCGACACCGACACGTATGTAAAGCTGTGGGATCAATGGTGGCTACAACGCAGTTTGGACACCGGCCAGTCGTTTTCATACACGACCGATTTGTTCTACCCGGTTGGGCTCGATTTGTCTTACCACAGCATTAGCTGGATAGTGGCACCGGTAGGTTGGCTGCTCACACCGTTATTGGGTCAAATTGATGCCTACAATGTAACAATTTTGTGGGCGATTTTCTCTACGGCCTACGCGGCCTATTTGCTCATTCATTATTTGCTGCACAATCGTGCCGCTGCTTTTGTCGGTGGATTTATCTACAGCTTCGCCCCACATCATATTGCCCATGCTGGTGGGCACCCAGATTTAGTACATCTAGCCCCAATTCCCCTGGCTGCCATGCTGCTGCTGTATACGTTGCGCAACGACCGTTCCCGCTGGGCCATTTTGGGAACGGCCGTCATGATAGCCGCTTCAGCATTTACCAGTCTATACATCATGGTATTTGCCTTGCTGACGTTGGGGCCAGTTTTTATTTTTGTGGCGCTAGAGGAACAACGTTGGCGTACGAGTCAGTTTTGGCACAGGGCTTTGTGGATTGGGGGAATTACGGTCGTTCTGCTCACCATACGCCTCTGGCCCATCTTTGCAAATTTGCAGACCCTAGAAGAAATGATTGAAGCAAAATATGTGGCTAACACTGGCCAGACAGACCTCCGAGCACTCGTAACTCCGTCTCAATTTAATCCCCTCTTTGCGCCGCTGGTGAAACCCATCAGCGACAGGTTTAAGTTCAACGATAGATGGCCCGCCTACCTGGGCATAGTCTCCCTGCTGCTAACGCTGGTCGCCTTGGCCCGGCGGCGGAAGAGGTCCGAAGTGATGCTCTGGTTTAGCACTGGCCTGATGTTTCTGCTGTTTGCCCTGGGACCAGTTCTCCGTTTTAACGGGGAGCTGTACAACTCTATTCTTCTGCCCGCACATTATCTGGCCTGGTTTCCACCGATCCGTGCTGTGGGACGCCCCGACTTTTTTGTACTTGGTTTGCTCCTACCATTGGGGGTTTTGGCGGCTTACGGCTTTGATTTTCTCTGGCAGCAAGCCACTAACGCCTCTCGGCGTCGAGTATGGCAAACGGCCTTGCTGCTCAGTGTCCCCCTCCTCGTCTTTGAGCTTTGGAATGGACCTTTCCAGGGAATCTCGGTGAATATTCATCCATTTTACCTGGAGCTGGCCCAACAGCCAGACACATTTGCCCTGATTGAACTACCACTGGGACGGCAAATCTCCAAGCCATATTTGCTCTATCAGCTGTATCACCAAAAGCCAATGGTGGAAGGATTAAGTGCCCGCACGCCAGCAGCAGCCTACCGTTACATTGAGGATAATTTGCTGCTGGAATATTGGCGGGACCATATTTGGTTAAACTGTGATGAAATGGGAGAGGAATTGGATACGGCCGTTTCCCAACTCATCGAGGATAATTTCCGCTACGTCATCATTCATAACCAGGCTGATGACATTGACCCCATTCTGCCCTACTTTTTGTATCGCGAACCAGTGCTGCAAGATGAGCAACTCACTGTTTATGATTTGCGAGACTTTCAGCAGTGGCCCATCTGCCCCCACTCATAGTGTAATCCGGCGCAGCCAGACGCGGCTGCTGTGAAAAGTACTTTGCCCAGCCATGTCACCCAACGAATCAGAGGTGAGCCAGTTGACGTTACGGCCGTTTCCCCATTTACTCCATCTTCCTTTTGGTGAAGCCACCACGCCATGCCGCACACTCTCTGTAATTTTGGCCCGGAACTCGCACCAGCCACGGCCGTTTTCCAGGCGTACCCAATCACCAGTCTGAATATTTTGCCGGGCAGCGTCTTCGGGGTGAATTTCTACAAACGGCTCGCCTTCGCGTGCCACCAGGTCGGCCTGGTTGGCGAAAGTGCTGGTGGTAAAGTGATGGGAAGCGGGAGAAAGCAGGATGAGGGCTTCTTCGGCAGGAAAACGGCCGTTTTCCAAATGGCCGTTCAGCACCACCCCATCCTGCCCCCCAGAATCCGCCACTTCTTGCCAGACGGGCAGCGGGTCCAGTCCCAGGTCGGCCATCGTTTGCGAGTACAGCTCTACTTTGCCGCTGGGGGTGGGGAAACGGCCGTCGGCAAAGGGCACTTCGGAATCAATCGTAAGCGGAATCGTGCCTTCGTTTTTGAGTCGTTCTAATGTGATCCCGACAAATTGGGGTTGGGTAACGGCCGTGGCCATCAATACTTCATCCAGCACCTCATCGGCGGATTGTTGCAGCCACGGTTCAGAAAAACCCATTTCGGCCGCCAGCAATTTCATCACTTGCCAGTTGCTTTTGCTCTCGCCTAGCGGCGGGATGGCCGGATGGTTGTAGGTCAGGTAGGTGTGGCCATACGCTTTGTGCAGATCGGCGTGCTCCAGCTGGCTGGTGGCAGGCAAAACGATGTCGGCCAGATCGGCCGTATCCGTCAGGAACAGTTCATGGACGACGGTGAACAAATCTTCGCGCCGCAGCCCTGCCACCACGCGCCCAGCGTTAGGGGCAATCGCTGCCGGATTAGACCCGTAGACAAACAGCGCTTTGACTGGCGGCTTGTCCACCTCACCCAGCAGGGCCGCGCCCAGGCGGTTCATGTTCACTTTACGCCCGGGCGGCGGGCATTCGGCCCATTTATGGATGGCTTCACCGTCCCAGGGCACATAGCCGCTGGTGCTGTAAGCCAGACCGCCGCCGCGACGGCCGTACTGCCCCGTGAGCGCCGGTAAAGCACAGATCGCCCGCACGTTTTGGCCCCCATTAAAGTTGCGCTGCAAGCCATCGGCAATCTTGATGAGGGCAGGCGTTGTTTCAGCATACAGCCGCGCCAGGCGAGCCATGTCATCCTCGGGCAGGCCAGTGATTTGAGCGACACGCGCCAGCGGATACTCGGCCAATCGCTCCCGCAGCGCGGGCCAGCCTACGGTGTGCTGTGCCAGCCAAGCTTCATCGTGCAGGCCAAGTTCTACGATGTGATTGGCCAGGCCCAGCGCCAGCGCGCCATCGCTGCCCGGCTTTGGAGCCAAGTGCCAATCGGCCAGCCTGGCGGTGCGGGTGCGGCGCGGATCGATGACCACCACCTGGGTGCCATTTTTGCGCGCCTGGAGCAGGTGGGGCATAAAATGGGGCGCAGTGCTCACCGGGTTATGCCCCCAAATGATGACCAGTTGGCTGTGCTGCACGTCTTCGTAGCGCTGGCTGCGGCGGCTGCCCAGCGTGGCCTCCACTGCAAATTCGGCCGCTGCGCCACAAATGGTGCGCTCCAGTTGGCTTGCTCCGAGACGATTCCAGAAACGGCCGTTCACCACCCCCATTTGCAGCAAGCCGAGCGTGCCGCTGTAGCTGTAGGGCAAAATTGCCTCCGCACCGTACTCGGTGATGATGTCCCGCCAGCGTTGGCCAATTTCGCCAATGGCTTCGTCCCAGCTAATGGGCTGCCACTGCCCGCTGCCCTTTGGCCCCACGCGGCGCAGCGGCTGCGTTAGGCGATCGGGGTGATAGACGTGGTTGAGATACGGCAGTACCTTGGCACACAGCCACCCCTGGGTAATGGGATGGTCGGGGTCGCCGTAGAAATTAACCGCCTGCCCATCTTCCACCTCCGTCACCAAGCCACAGGTATCCGGGCAATCATGCGGGCACGCCCCGCGCACAACTTTTGTAGCCATCTTTCACCTCACATTGAGTTGTTCGGGGACATTTTACCATCTGGCAAACAAAACGCAGATCATTCTCATTTTCCTGCTCAAAGTAACGTCACAGAGCAACCGCTTTGTGTACAAGCAAATCAGCGTTCTTTTTGTGCCTCTTCTCATGCGATTTTACGCATGTCTATTTTCTAAACTTTCAACCCTAGGATAACGGGTCCTGTGAAGAGGCTAAATATGTCACGGCACAAACCGAGGGTATAAAAGAAGGTAGAAACACAGTCAGGGACAAAGAAACGCAGGCTGATGGGCAAGGGTTTGCTCGGGCAGCAGGTGAAGCTGGCAGGTATTCGGGCACACTCCACGCGCAACTTTTATGGCGTTTGCGTTATGCGACTTTCTGAGCTCGATGGTCGAGGATTTTTTGTCCCCACAAACGGATGCTATCTTGCAGGGTTTTCAGACGCAGCGGTTTGCTTAGAAAATCGTCCATGCCCGCTGCAAGGCACGCTTCACGGTCATCTTCCATGACGTTGGCCGTCATCGCAATAATGACGGGCCGCTGCGCTTGCGGATACGTTGCCACAATCTCTCGGGTGGCTGTCAAGCCATCCATTTCTGGCATTTGCATATCCATTAAGATGAGATCAAACGGGAACTGCGCCTGCTTTTCTAAAACTTCACGGCCGTTTTTGGCCAGTTCTGCTTTATATCCTATGCGCGCCAGCGCTTTTAGGGCCAATTTCTGGTTAACGATATTGTCTTCAGCAACCAAAATACGCAGAGGAACCTCAGCAGCCAGATTCTTAGGCATCTGCGGCTGGGGCTGCGTCGGCAATGAGGGGCTGTCAGGTTGCAAAAGTCCAGCCATGGTCGCCTGGAGACGTGTTTTCCGGACGGGTTTCGGCAAAATAGCCGCAAAATTATCCAACGGCAATGTATCCTCGTTGAACGTATTTATGGAACTCAACAAAATCATAGGCGCACAAATATCTGGTCTATTCACTAAGGCAGTCGATAGCATAATGCCATCCATGTCAGGCATTTGATGATCGAGCAAAAATAGGTCAAAACGATGTCCACTGTCTAGCAAGCGGAGCGCCTCCTCGCCGCTGTGAACGGCCGTAGACACCATGCCCCACTGTTTGGTTAAGCTTTGCAACACCCGGCGATTCGTTTCATGATCATCCACAATCAGTACGGTATGTCCGTTTAACACCCCATTCATCTTTGATTCGGATGACTGTGCCACAGCAGAGGCTTTGGGAGCCTGAATTGTGAAGGTAAACTGGGTACCATGCCCAACTTCACTTTCCACCCAAATATCGCCCTTCATCAAACTCACAAGCTGCTTGCAAATTGCCAAGCCCAAACCAGTGCCACCATATTTTCGGGTTGTTGTCGCATCAACCTGGGAGAAAGCTCTAAACAAGGTTCCCATTTTGTCGGCGGGAATACCAATCCCCGAATCATAAACCGTAAATTGCAGTTGATCTTCCGTGTCAGGCACCTTTGCTACATGCAGGCCCACTTCACCATTTTCGGTGAATTTGAGTGCATTCCCCAACAAATTGATCAATATTTGCCGCAAGCGTATGCTATCGCCTATGATGGCTGTTGGCACGGACGGCTCGATTTCATAAACCAGTTCCAACTTCTTTTGATTGGCTTTGATTGCCAACAACTCAAGCGTTGGCTCAATAACCTCGGCGAGCAAAAAGGGCGCTTTCTCCAATATCATGTTGCCCGATTCGATTTTAGAAAAATCAAGAATATCGTTGATGATAGTGAGTAAGCTTTCACCACTCACCCGAACTGTTTCCACATAATCATGCTGCTCTGTAGTCAATTCGGTACGCAGAAGCAGATCCGTCATGCCAATGACGCCATTCATCGGGGTTCGAATTTCATGGCTCATGGTGGCCAGGAAATCAGATTTGACTTTGGTCCCTGCCTCAGCCGCAACTTTTGCCTTCATCAAATCATTTTCTATTTGTTTACGACGGGTGATGTCATGATTGGACCCTCGCAGACCTAAATTTTCACCCTCGGGAGTGTAGACGGCCGTATAGGTTTGGCTAATCCAGCGCACATCACCACTCTGGGTCAGAATACGGAAATCAAGTTGACCTGATTCATCTTCAGCGTAAAAATGAGCCAGATGTTTAGCGACTTTGTCCCTGTCATCTTCATGCACAATGGTCAGCATCAATTTTTGGTCTTCTAAAAATGCGTCTGGCAGATAGCCGGTAACGGCCTTACACGCCGGTGAAACATAGCGAAATAGCCCCATCCTGGTGCAATACCAAAATTCCCAATCAGCAGCATAATCAACAATGGTACCCAGGAGATCTTCCCGATCTTTGAGCATTTGGTTAGCCTGTTGTTGTCTGCTATACAGCTGGGCAAAGACGAAGGACCCCACTGCTGCCAGCATCAACAAAATGATAGTGGGCAGTATCAACTGACGCATAGAGGTGTATGCACGGGTTGTGAGGGAAGCTTGTGAAATATGTACAACCAGTTTCCAGGTATAGTTTTCGGCTGAGATAATGCCCTTATGGGCCAGATCCCCTATGCTTGAAATCTGATTTCCACTTAGCGGGGCAATGGTCGTAAAAGCAAAATAACCTTGGTCATTTTTGAATTCACCAGTAACGGCCGTTTGCATTTGCGCCCAAGCCTCAGGGTAGCTGTTGGCAAATTTAATATCCTCTCGATCCGGAAACATGAATCTCCATGCCTGGTCCGAGTCCGGCGCACTAAGCCAATAACTGTCTGAATTAAGCAGCATAACTTCCAGCTCATTATCCGTGTCTTCAGCCTGCAAAAACCTGAGCATTTCGCTGCCCAAATAATTTAGAACGACAATACCATGATGTCGTCCCTCATCATCATGAACAGGTAGAGCAAAACGAATCATTGGCTTGTATGGCTCTTCAATAGCACCATTTTCAATGTTTAAATCAAAGGGAGAAACATAGACAACATCCTCAGGCAAATAAACCGAATCAATGAAATAATAACGATCGGCTTTGTTCTGTAATGCCTCCTGAGCTACCAGAACAGAATTGCCATCCTTCAAATCGACACGCACAATTTCTAAGCCGCTTTTGTCAATATAACGAATTTGATCATAGATTTGGCGGCTTTCCGACAACACCAAATATTCTTCAGATAACGTAGCCAATGTTTCATCCAGGCCAGTTTCTAAATATTGCGCTAGATGCACTTGTTCCGACAGATAAGACAAATCTCCGGTAACTGTTTTGAATATATACTGTACCATCTGAGTCTGCTGGTTTAAATGAGCCTTTGCCTCTGCCGTCAGACTCTTGTAATCAGACTTATATTCTGTCCACCCTATAAGTATAATTAGTATCGAAATGATTGCCGTAAGCACGGCAAACGTTTTTAGCCCTAATGGCCATAGGGCAGCTTCAGCAGATGGTTGAGCAAGAATGGCAGCTTTTTGCCTACGGCTGTGGCTATTCATAGAAAGATTTTTGGGATTTCTGATAAATTCCAAAGACTGAATAAATTCACCTGCGGTTGACTCCCGGTGAGATCATATTTCTTTTAGAATGGAACAGTGAATAATAAACTTGAAACGGTAACTGCTTAACAACTTGAAAAATATAACATTGGTTATAAAGATAACGAATAGGCAACAAGTCCCGACAAGGACAATCGCGCTATTCGAGGTCACAGCCGCATTTTTCAGATACTTGTGGGGAAGGTTAATCCGGTCGGGGGAAGGTATGCTGATGGACGATTGTCTGCTCCGGCAGCAGGTGAACGAAGTTAAAGCCGGGCAGATAGTCCGGGTCTTCGCGGACAAAATCATCACCGGGCCAGGCATTAAATTGGGCAAACAGGCTGGGAACGGCCGTATACACAATGCCATCTTTCACCGTCTGCATCGACTGATGCACATGGCCATAAAATACCCCACGCAGCCGTTCCCGCGCAGGCAGCAGCGCCTGGTGAAAGGCCGCCCCATTGAGCACCGGCATGTTCAGGTCCATCCAGGTTGAATTCATCGGCAATGAAGGGAAGTGCATAAAAATAGTGAGTGGGGGGCCAACGGCCGTAGCCTCTGCCCGTACCACCGCCATTTGTGCTTCAGACAACAAGCCATGCGGATCAATCTCGTCCGGCCCCCGCGCATCCAGCACCACAAAGCGGTACCCCTTCACAGCAAAGGCATACGACAACACGTCAGGATCATCAGACAAAGGCTGGTGTGGCCCTAGTGTCATGAACTGGTGAATATCGCGGGAACGGTCGTGGTTGCCGGTGACAAAATAAACGGGCATTTGCAGCTGGCTAAAAACGGCCGCAGCCCGCTGGTAAGAAGCTTCATCTGGGTCTGTCACCACATCACCCGTGTGGACCACAAAATCAGGGCGCATGGGCAGGTTGTTGATGATTTCGACCGCTCGTTCTACGCAGGGCTGGGGTTGGTAGCCGTGCCGCGAGAATTCGGCCGTTGGCCCAAAATGCGAATCGCTGATATGAACAAAGTAGACGGTTTCCGTCAGGTTTTCCATCAAGAACCTTCATAAAGAGGAACGCAGAGTTACACAGAGGTAAACGGAGTTTCACAGAGAAGAAGGAAAAATCTCTTTAATCTCTATGAAACTCCAAGCAACCGAAGGTTGCAATTCTCTGCGTAACTCTGCGTTCCAAAAATCAAAAATTAAAACGGCGCTGACAGTACCTATCGTACTGAACCAGCGCCGCCCAAATCAGGAGATCAAATAATCTCTAATCTCAAAAATTTAATGCCCAGCCAAAATCACCGAACCAATATCGGCCACCAGCTTGGAAACAGTGCCATCCATCAAGTTAAAGTAGCCAGACGGAGCCACACCAATCCAGATGATGAACAGCAGGAAGGCCAGCATGATAGCCAGCTCACGGCCGTTCAGGTCGCGCAGTTTTTCGTTGGCCGGCTTGTCCAGCGGCCCCATGAAGACCCGTTGGAACATCCACAGCAGGTAAACGGCCGCTAGAATAACACCCGTCGTGGCAAATGCTGTGTAAATCCAGGCCGTGCTGCCTAACGATTCCGCACCCATCGAACCCAGCAAAATAGTGAATTCACCAACAAAGCCGTTTAAACCAGGCAGGCCCATGCTGGAAAGCGTCACAATCAACGTCAGGGCGCTGAACACGGGCATCGCTTTCCACACGCCACCATATTCTTTAATTTCGCGGGTATGACGCTGCTCGTACAAAATACCCACAATAAAGAACAATGCACCGGAGCTAATGCCGTGGTTCACACCCTGCAAAATTGCCCCCTGGATACCCTGATTGTTCAGCGAAAAGATACCCAGCATCACAAAACCCAAATGGCTGATACTGGAGTACGCCACCAGCTTCTTCACATCCTTCTGGGCAAAAGAAACAATCGCGCCATAAATGATGCCGATGATTGCCAGCACGGCAATCGCCGGAGCATATTCAACAGAAGCTTCGGGGAAGAGTGGCAAATTGAAGCGGATGAAGCCGTAGGTACCCATTTTCAGCAGCACACCGGCCAGAATAACAGACCCAGCCGTGGGTGCTTCCGTATGCGCATCCGGGAGCCAGGAGTGGAAGGGGAAAATGGGTACTTTAATAGCAAAGGCGATAGCAAAGCCAATAAACAGCCAGTTTTGCACGTCGGCAAAAGCAGCCCGCCCAGCTATCAAATCTGGCACAGAGAAGGTGCCATTGGTAATGCCCATGTACAGGATACCCAACAGCATCAACAAAGAGCCAGCCATCGTGTACAGGAAGAACTTGATGGCCGCGTACACCCGGTTCTGGCCGCCCCAAATGCCAATGAGGAAGTACATCGGCACCAGCGTGAATTCCCAGAAAATGTAAAACAGGAATAAATCCTGCGCCAAGAAAACGCCAATCATGCCCACTTCCAACAGCAGCATGAAGATGTAATATTGCCGGACCTGGGTGGTAATGGCGCTCCAAGACGAAGGAATAGCCAACATCATGATGAAGGTCGTTAGCAAAATCATCAAGATGCTGATGCCATCGATGCCCATGTGGTATTCAATGCCCCAGGCCTCAATCCACGAGAAGCGATCCACCAATTGAAGGCCAGCCTCGCCAGCCTGGTACATCCCTAACACGACCAGCGACAATACAAAGGTAACCACAGATGTACCGGTAGCCACCCCTTTTAGGGTGGTATCGGATGAGTTACGCATGACCAGCAGGAGAATGACGCCTGCCAGCGGGAAAAATGTTAGAAGTGATAAAATGCCCATTCTTTCTCCAAAACCAAATCTGCGGAGTCCGTATCCTTAAATACGGCCGTTGGACATCCTCTGATGCCCACTCCTCGCATGTTTATGAATGTCTCGATTAGCCAGAAATTACCGGCCACAAAAAGTAAGCTAACAGTGCTACCGTACCCAGCAAGATGCTCAGGGCATAGGTGCGGGCGTACCCGGTCTGCGACTGTCGCAAGCCGCTAGATAACCAGCGTGTCACCTGCCCAGCCCCATTTACCAGGCCATCAACACCTTGCCTGTCCAGCACATCCGAGGCGAAGTTAGCAAAGCCCACAAAGGTGTCGCGAACGACACGCTCGTGGAAGAAGTTATGCCATAAATCCCAGTCGATGGTGTAGCCTAAAAAGTCGGCCAGCCGGTTGAACAGGGGAATGATGCCTTTCATGTACAGGGTGTCAAACGGCAGCACAGCCATCCACCAGATGGGTGTTTTTTGTAAGGGATCGGGATCTGTGGCGGAAGACGGCCGTTTGCCATACACCACAAAAAAGGCCAACGCCAACGCACCCACTGCCAGCACCGTGGAAATCCCAGCCACCAGTGGCGATAAAACAACCGGCGTGTGCGGCAGATGAATAATCCCTTCTTCCGACAAATGGAACGCCTGAATAGAATGTTCCAACCACCCTTCCAGTGCCAGCCAAATGCCACCCGCGTGATGATGATTTGCTTCGGCAATGGGCTCGCTGAGGAAAGGTAAGTTGAGCAGCCCGCCCAACGCAGCCAGCACAGCCAAAATAATCAACGGCACCGTCATGGTTGGTGGACTTTCGTGGGCGTGGTCAGCAGCCTCGTGTCGCGACTCGCCAAAAAAGACCATCTTGAGCTGCCGCCCCATGTAGAATGCCGTGCAAACGGCCGCAAACGTTAAAACGTAGTAAACAATCACATTATGATCATTACCATGCGCCAAGATTTCATCTTTAGACCAGAAACCGGCCAATGGGAAAATACCAGACAGCGCCAGCGCCCCCACCATGTAAGTGCGGAACGTCCACGGCATTTTATGCCGCAGGCCACCCATCGTGCGCATATCTTGCGGGTCAAAATCATCATGTGCGTCATGGTGTCCGTGCGAAATGTGGTGGTGGCCATGCTCCATGCCGTGAATTACCGAGCCAGAACCCAAGAACAGCAACGCCTTAAAGAAGGCATGCGTGATCAGATGGAACATGCCAGCCACGTAGGCACCCATGCCCACGGCTGCAACCATAAAACCAAGCTGGCTCACCGTCGAGTAGGCCAGTACTTTTTTGATGTCGTTCTGGGTGAAGGCAATGAGACCCGCCACAAGGGCTGTGGCAGCTCCGGTGTAAGCCACCAAATCGGGTGAAGAAATGTTAATGCCCGGAATCACAGCGTGGCTGGCGCGCACAATCTCAAAAAGCACGTTGCTGCGTACAATTAAATAAATACCAGAGGTCACCATCGTGGCCGCATGAATAAGCGCGGAGACGGGCGTTGGTCCAGCCATCGCGTCTGGCAGCCAGACGTACAGCGGAATCTGCGCCGACTTACCAGCCGCACCTGCCAAAAACAGAGCCGTGATGGCCGTCAAAACGCCACCCAACGACGCTTCAAACAGACCAAAATGCACCATGTGGCCACTTTCAAACATTTCCACAGCACTGTCAAAAACAGGCTGGAACTCTAATGTTTTGAAGGTCCAAAAAGTGAGGCTCATGGCCAGGATCATGGCCAGATCACCCACGCGGTTGGCCACAAACGCCTTGCGGGCGGCATTGGCATTCATCGGCTCGCCCTTCTCATTGACCCGGTCAAACCAGAAGCCAATCAGCAAGAAGGAGCATAAACCAACACCTTCCCAACCGACAAACAGCATCAGGTAATTGTTGCCCGTCACCAGGATGAGCATGAAGAACAGGAACAGGTTTAGGTAAGTGAAAAAGCGGGAGAAGTTGGGATCGCCATGCATGTAGCCGATGGCATAAATATGAATCAGGGAACCAACGCCAGTCACAACCAGCATCATGGTCACAGAAAGGGTATCAACCTGCATGGCCCACGGCACGTAAAAATCGCCGGCATGAATCCAGTCAAACAAGACAACGATTTCTGCATGGAATTCATTTGCCTGCAAGCCCAAAAGCATGGCAACGGCAATAGCAAAAGCGCTCAGTGCCATAATGCTGGCAAACCATCCAGACCATTTTTCACCGGTTTGCCGGTTGTAATCCACAAAGCGCCGCCCCACCAGGCCATTAAACAAGACGCCAATGAGCGGTAAAAACAGGATTAAGGGAGCTAAACCAAAAATGCCCATAAATTACTTTAATTACTTAATTACTGTATTACACAATTACTTTCTTGAAATTGTAATTGGGCAACTGGGTAATTGAGCAATTTCCTCCTCTTCCAGAATCAGCCTTTCATCAGGTTGATTTCATCAATGTTGATGCTTTTCTTGCTGCGGAAGATGTTGACAATAAGCGCCAAGCCAACCGCAACTTCGGCTGCCGCTACGGTAATTACAAAGAAAACCAACACCTGCCCATCCAAATCGCCCAAATGACGGGCAAAGGCCACAAAAGCCAGGTTGGCCGCATTCAGCATCATTTCAATTGACATAAACACAATGATGGCGTTGCGACGCGTCAGAACGCCCAGCGCGCCCAGTGAAAACAGAATGGCACTTAAGGCAATGTACCAATTGATGGTGAGTTCCATAAGTCTATGCCTCTTTCTTCTTTTTACTGCGGCTAAAAACGGCCACGCCAATAATGGCGGCCAACAGTAGAATACCGGTGACTTCAAAGGGCAGTACATAGCCTTCAAACAAGCGGAGTCCTAACGCAGCAGGACTGGAATCAATAACGGCCGTTTCTCCCCCACTAGCAACACCACCCTGCGTCAGCAAAATAACAAAGCCCACCAACAGCAGCGCCACCAAAACAAGAGCAACGGCTTGATGATACCGTTCGTTACCGCGTGCCCCCGTCATGCCTTGGAGCTGTTCCGCACCGAGGAGCATAATCACAAACAAAAACAGCACCATGATCGCCCCGGCGTAAACCGTAATCTGCACCATAGCAATAAACGGCGCGTTTAAGACCACATAAAGCACGGCAATAGCCGTAAAATTTAGCACTAGCCAAAGGGCACTATGGATGGCATTATGGCTGCGCAGCATCATAATGGCTGATGTCACCGACACCAAAGCCATCAAAATAAATATATAAACTACAGGTCCACTTCCCATTCCAATCGCCTTTCCTTCTGCCTAACGCGGATTTTCCATTTCCGGGATGGATTTAGTATATTTGCCAGGCTCTACGGTTTGTGGTGTGGGACGGCCGTCTATCGGCACGTCCACAATGAGCATATCCTTGGTATACAAGGCGCTCGCCCGATCATAGAAGCTCAATTCATACTTGTTTTCCAGCACAATCGCCTGCGTGGGGCAAGCATCCTCACAGTAGCCACAAAAAATGCAGCGCAGCATGTTGATTTCATAAGTGCTGGCATATCGTTCACCAGGTGAGTACCGTTCTTCATCCGTATTTTCCGATGCTTCCACAAAAATGGCATCGGCCGGACAAGCGGCGGCACACAACGAGCAACCGATACAGCGTTCCAACCCATTGTCGTACCGCTTCAGCTCATGCCGCCCCTTGAAGCGATAACGCGTCGGCCGCTTTACTTCGGGATAATTGATCGTCACCGGATCCTGAAACAAATGCTTTAGCGTTGTCGCCAAACCTTTAATGATTTCACCAATCATAAATTTCTCCAAGAAAACTGCTTATCACAAACCAAAAAGCTTCAGCAGCGGGTCTAACATACCTTCTTCAAACAGCACAATGAAAACGGCCGTAATAATAAAGTTAAATACTGAAATCGGCAGCAACCGCTTCCATCCCATGCCCATCAACTGATCGTAACGGAAACGGGGCAAAGACGCACGAATCCAAATCATGATGCACAAGAAAATAAAAATCTTCAAAATCATGTAGAGGAACCCAAGCCCAGGCAATGCATCCACAAAGGGACCCTGATAACCACCAAAGAAGAGCACCACAATAATCGCGCTAAAAATAATCATCTTCATGTACTCAGCCATGAAGAACATGCCAAAGCGCATACCGCTATACTCAACCGAGTAACCCGCCGACAGCTCCTGCTCCGCCTCCAGTAAATCGAAGGGGGCCCGCTGTAATTCAGCCATCATGCCGATGAAAAAGACAATGGCCGCAAGTGGCTGACGGAAGGCAAACCAGTTCAAAAAGCTACCAGACTGGGCTACAACAATGTCGCCCAGGTTCATGGAATCGGCCAGCATAATAGGAATAAGTACCGTCAGTCCCAACGCTAGTTCATAGCTGATCATCTGCGCCGAAGCGCGGATGCCGCCCAATATGGCATATTTACTATTAGAAGCCCAGCCAGCCAGCACAACCCCATACACACCGATAGAAGTAATTGCCAGCAAAAAGAGGACGGCCACGTTCAAACCAGGGGCAATGGCAAAATAAGGCGTAAATTCTGCCCCGAAAATATTGATTTCACCAGCCCAAGGAATAACAGCCAACATCACAATGGCGGGAATAACCGTAAGCATAGGAGCCAGCGTGTATGTGATTCGATCCACTTTCGCTGGCGTCATATCCTCTTTAAAGAATAATTTCACTGCATCTGCCGCTGGCTGCATAATGCCAGCCAACAATTTGCGTTCCTTGCCACCGCCTCGGCGAGGCAACGGAATGTATCCAGCCCGATTAGGGCCAACCCGCGCCTGTAATCGAGCAAGCAGCTTACGCTCCAGCAGGGTGGTATAAGCAAAGCCGGTAATGACGGCAAGCGAGATAATAAACCCTACAATCAAGGCGCGCAGAGCTATCTGTCCTGGTGTCATAGTTTTCCTCTTCTCGTCATTGAGCCACGATGTAATGAGGGCCGTTAGGGCGCCTGTTTACATGCTTACTCAGTTATCTTAAGCTCGGCAAGGCCAGCCTGGTAGGGTACACCGCTTAATAAAGCGACACCTTCTGGCGCACGGCCGTTTATCTGCAATTTAACGTTTGTACTCTTTCCATGCACGGCAATAGTGACGGTTTCAGCATCAGACAATTGGCGTACGGCCGCATCATCCTTGTTCATGGTTAAAGTCGGCTGCGCCATGCGGGGGGCCAATAATGCCGTGTGATTGATAAGCGTTCCGGGCGTGTATAAAGCGGCCGTTCGGACGACAATCATCCCGCCTGGCACCTCACTGTTCACATGATCAATATCAACTTCAAAATGGTCCACAGAACCAGATTCAGCTTCAGCCGCCCACTGCATGCCCAAACCAACCCGATTTTCATACGCATTGCCGCCATAATACAGATCATCACCACCGACGTCTGGCCACTGCTTTTCTACTTTGGCCAGCACCCGGTAATCCATCTCTTTGTACTGCGGCACCGCTTTGGCCAGGTCGCGGAAAACGAGGCTAGCCGCAAAAGCTGGTTTTTCTAGACCCACGCGCTCACCAATCTGAGCCAAAATTTGCCAGTCGGGGCGGGCTTCACCAATGGGCTGGATGGCAGGGTAATAGCGCTGAACACGCCGCTCACCGCTGGTGAAGGTCCCTTCACGCTCAGCCCAGCTTTGGGCGGGCAACACAACATCGGCCTGTGCGGCCGTTTCCGTTAAAAACAGCTCTTGCACGACTAAAAAGTCCAGCTTGCCTCGGTCGACCATCAGCCCATCACCAATGGGATCAGCCGCCAAAACAAATAGCGCTTTCAATTCGCCATTCTGGGCTGCATCGTAAATTTCAACAGCATTCTTACCGGGATTAGCGGCTTCTTTGTAACCCGGTTCCAGTGCGGGATGGATACCCATGTCCCAGGCACCCTGTGTATTATTATGCGGCCATACCGGAATCAAGCCACTATTCGGCCGTCCGGCGCGCGCTTCTTCATTCTTAATCAGCAAAAGGTTAGCCAGCAGCTTGGCCACGGCATCGGTTTCCTCATAGGTGAGCCCTTCCGCGCCGTAAAAGGCAACCACGTTGTTGGCCTGCATAATCACATCAGCGGCAGCTTTGAGGCGGCTATTGTCTGCATCGGCCGCCGCAACTTTGGCATCGTTTACCAGTTGGTGAACAGTCGTCACAGCTTCCCCTGGCTGATAATGAATAACGTGGCGAGAACATTCATCCAGGCGGGTGGGCCGCAGGTTCAAAATCACCAGCGAAGCACCGCGCTGAGCCGCTTGCTTCACACGCAGCCACCAAACCGGCACCTCTTCGTGTAAATCGCTGGCCACCACCACAATGGCGTCGCCCTGCCCTAACTTGCCCAGGCTGCTGCCCTGGCTGATGCCCACTTTGGCCACCACATCACCACCAGCCAACCGGCGATTGGCCAGGTCAATGTGGTTACTGCCCAGCCCTTTACGAATCAATTTTTGGAAGAGGAACATATCCTCATTGCTAACACGATCACCACTGATACCGGCAACGGCCGTTTTATGCTGCTGTAACTTTCCGGCCACGGCATCCAGCGCTTCATTCCACTCGACCTCAACCAGCTCACCATTCTTGCGCATCATCGGCTTCTTCAGGCGATCCGGGGCGTCGGCAAAGTGATGGGCAAAACGATCTCTATCCGAAATCCAAATCTCGTTCACCTGCTCGTTTTGTCGAGGCATAATCCGCTTTATCACAGAACGCCCACCGCTCTTGGCTTCGCGGCGCGTGCTAAAGGTCATATTTGCCCCAGACGGGCTGTGCGGCGACAAGGTTGCGACAGGGGTTAACTCCCACGGTCGGGCCCCAAAGCGGAAATCGGCCGTAGTCAACGCCCCAACCGGACAAATGTCAGTTGTGTTCCCGCTCCAGTAAGAATCAAAGCCCGGATCAGACAGCGTCACAATTTCCAGACTACGTCCTCGATTGTGGAAACCAATAACGGGATCATCGACGATTTCGTCCTGAAAGCGCACACAGCGCGCACATTGAATACACCGCTCACGATCCAGAAAAATCAGATCGCCCAGCGGCACATGCTTGTCTAGCTTCAGCTTCAGGCTGTAGTCCATGCGGCTGGTGCCCTTGCCGTGAGCCATCGTCAGATTTTGCAACGGACATTCGCCGCCTTTATCGCAAATGGGGCAATCTAGCGGGTGACTGGTGAGCAAGAACTCAATAACATCTTCACGCGCTTTGGTCACTGGTTCGGTGGTCGTCCGCACCACCATACCATCGCTTACCTGTACGGTGCATGCTGTTTGCAAGCCCCGGAAGTTCACTTGGGGGGTACCATCCTCATTCAAAACCAGTTCGCCCGTAGCCCGGTCACGCACTGGCAGCCCAATTTCCACCAGGCACATACGACACATGCCCACTGGTGCCATTTTGGGATGGTAGCAAAAAACTGGGATTGGATTTTCAATCATTTTAGCGGCGTCAACCACCAACGTTCCCTGGGGCACGCTCAGTTCAACGCCGTCAATCGTCAAGGTAACCTGGTCACTCATACGTTTCCTCTTCCAGAGGGGTTAGTGAATTTAAAAACTAATTAATCAGTGGTGGCGGGAACGGCCGTTTCCTTCACAGCCTGCTTCCCACTCACTTTTGCCTTATATTCATCAAAAAAGTGTCGAATCGTGCTCAAAACCGGATTGATCGCAAAATCGCCTAGCGCACAAAGCGTCTTGCCGCCAATCTGGCCAGCCACACTCTTCAACACTTCCAAATCCTTCTCAGTACCCTGCCCGTGGTAAATTCGGGATAACAGCTTATCCATCCAAAACGTCCCTTCACGGCACGGCGTACATTTTCCACATGATTCATGCTTGAAGAAATGAGCCATCTTCATCGCTGCCCATACCATGTCGGTCGTCTCATCCATCACCACCACAGAAGCAGACCCCACAGTCGAGCCAAATGGGGTTAATCCTTCATAAGTAATGGGCGCTTCCAAGGCATCCTCTACCACCACGGGGCCAGAACCACCGCTAGGCAACAACGCCTTGAATTTCTTGCCACCGCGAATACCTCCGCCGTAATTCTCACCGTAAACCAGCTCACGGAAAGACATGCCCATTTCAACTTCATAGTTGCCAGGATTGTTCACATGGCCACTTAAACAAACAATTTTGGGGCCAGGGCTTTTCTCTGTGCCAATAGACTTGTACCAATCGGCCCCATTCATAATAATTGGCGGCACATTGGCTAATGTTTCCGTGTTGTTCACTACGGTTGGTTTTTTATACAATCCTTCAATGGCCGGGAATGGCGGCTTGGCCCAGGGCTGGCCCAAGTCACCTTGCAAAGAAGCCAATAACGCTGTTTCCTCTCCACAAATGTACGCCCCAGCCCCATAATAACCATACATGCGGCAGCTAAAATCGGTGCCAAAAATATTATCACCCAAGATTCCGGCTTCATAGCACTCTTGCAGCGCTTCTTCAAAATGCTGCCCGATGCCCATAAACTCACCGCGCATGTAATTGTAAATTTGCTTGGCTCCAATAGCATAAGCAGCAATCATGGCACCTTCAATCACCTGATGCGGATTCTTCTCCAAAAGTTCGCGGTCTTTGAACGTGCCCATCTCGGATTCATCCGAATTTACCACGATATATTTTTCGCCTGGCGCCTTAGGAATAAAACTCCACTTAAGGCCAGTGGGGAAACCAGCGCCACCTCGTCCACGCAAGCCGGAAGCCTTCACAATGTCAATAAGCTCACCCGGTTGATACTCATTTAAAGCTTTTTGCAAAGCATCGTATCCACCGTTGGCCCGATAGACCTCCAGCTTGTGCATATTTTCGATGTCTCGGTGACGCAACAAAATATGAGCCATTATCTAACCCCATTCATAACAAACATTTGCCACTATTTAGCAAACGCAGAAATTTGCTCAACAATTGACGGTTCAGATTCTTCAGCTGCTGCCTGAGCCCGCAAACGTGAAATCAACTGGTCGAACTTCTCTTCATCCAGATGCTCTTCAAACTTTAAATTGCATTGCAGCATCGGTGCCCGGTCACAGGCCGCCAAACACATGACCGTTTTCAAGGTAAACAAGCCATCGTTGGTTGTGCCATCTACGGGAATGTCTAACTTGCGCGAGGCCATCTCCACAAATTCATCCGCACCGCGCAAGGCACAGGCCAGATCGTTACAAACTTCCAGCACAAATTTCCCTACTGGCTCTTCGTAGTACAATGTGTAGAACCCAGCCAGCGACAAAACATGTGTCGGGTCCAAGTCGAGGATTTCAGCCACTTCGTGCATCGCTTCACGGCTGGTAAAGCCATACGCTTCTTGTGCCAAATGCATCAACGGCAAAACGGCCGATTTCTTATGCGGAAACCGTGCCAAAATTCCTTTAATCTCTTCAGGATACTTTTCTTGAAGTAACATACTTTTTTACCTATCGGCCGTTATCGGTCAATTTCACCTAAAACAATATCAATCGAACCAATGATCGAAACCAAATCAGCCACAAACACACCTTTAGACATGATTGGCAATGAAGCCACATGCACGTAAGATGGCGTACGGAAATGAACACGTGCTGGTTTTGGCCCGCCGTCCCCGCGCAAATAACAGGCAAACTCACCGCGTGGCGACTCGACACTTTGGTATACATATCCAGTAGGAGCACTGAACCCTTCGGTCCACAGTTTAAAGTGGTGAATAACTGCCTCCATGCTGTGTCCCAATTCAGAGCGCGGCGGTGGCACAACTTTTCTATCGTCAATATTTACTGGGCCACTGGGCAATTTATCCATTGCCTGCTGAATAATGCCTAAACTTTCCCACATCTCTTGAATCCGGCAACGATAACGGGCATAGACATCCCCATCCGTCTCCACTGGCACGTCAAACTCATACGTCTCATAGCCACTGTAAGGCTGTGCCTTGCGAATGTCCCAATTCACACCGGAACCACGCAAGCTTGGACCCGTCATGCCCCAATCCATGGCCTGTTCGGCCGTAACCACGCCAATCCCCTTTGTCCGGTCCAGCCAGATGGGATTATTTTTGAGCAGCGCTTCATAATCGGCAATTTTAGCTGGGAAGAAGTCCAGAAACTGCCGTACAGCCGGTTCAAACTCTTCCGGTACATCGCGCCACAGCCCGCCAGGGCGGAAATAGCTCACCATCATGCGCTGGCCAGCGACCATTTCAAACAGGTCCAGAATGTACTCACGTTCGCGGAAACAGTAGAGAAAAACCGACATCGCCGCCAGATCAAGCGCGTGTGTGCCCAACCACACCAAATGGCTGGCAACACGCGCCAGTTCCGTGAGAATGACACGAATAACCTGTGCACGTGGCGTGGCTTCTACACCCAGCAGCTTCTCTACGGCCAAAATATAGCCCAAATTGTTGGACATCGGCGACAGGTAGTCCAAGCGATCCGTCATCACCAAAGCTTTGGTGTACGTTTTGGACTCCATGCTTTTTTCCACACCTGTGTGGAGAAAACCAATATCCGGGGCCAGGTTGACAATGTTTTCACCGTCTAACTCTACCAGCAGGCGCAGCACGCCGTGTGTACTGGGATGCTGGGGGCCCATGCTAAGGAGCATATGCTCTTCAGCATTATCAATCGTCATACCGGTGCCAACTTTGGCCCGTAATTCTTCTACAGTTAACTCTTGTATTGTGTCGCTACCAGAGGGTATGGTCATAATCAGCCTCTTTGTTACCTAGGCCGTGTTGACATTTCAACGCAGCCAAATTAATGAACTTACAAAATGCAGAAAGCCAAGATAGCGGCTAGCCAACTTGTCAAAACGAGAAAAGACACGGCGATAATGTTTGATTTTATTGATAAAACACTCCACCA
>CAJQMR010000048.1 GCA_905479495.1 uncultured Anaerolineae bacterium | reverse complement strand
ATTGAGCCGGGCGATTGGATGCCGGACGAATACCGCCGCCAGCTCATCCGCATGATTTCCCAACACGCCCACAGCGAGGTGGTGGGGATGCTGCCGGAAGGGGCCTGGATTCCCCACGCGCCCAGCCTGCGCCGCAAAATGGTCCTCATGGCCAAGGTGCAGGACGAAGCGGGGCACGGCCAGTATCTTTACCACGCCGCCGAAACGCTGGGTGCCACCCGCGAAGAGCTGCTGGAGGCGCTGCTGACCGGCAAAGCCAAATACGCCAGCATCTTCAACTACCCCACCCTCACCTGGGCCGATGTGGCCTGGATAGGCTGGCTTGTGGATGGGGCGGCGATCAAGAACCAGACAATGCTGGCCCACGCCTCTTATGGCCCGTACTCGCGGGCGATGGTGCGCATTTGCGCCGAGGAAACGTTCCACTACAAGCAGGGCAAAGAGATGATTGTTCATTACGCGACCAACGGCACACCGGAGCAAAAAGCAATGGTGCAAGATGGCCTGAACCGCTGGTGGCCCCCCACGCTGATGATGTTTGGCCCGCACGACAGCGAATCGACCAACTCTGAGATTCTCATGCGCTGGGGCATCAAAACCAAGAGCAACGACGAGCTGCGCCAGGAATTCATCAACGAGGAAGTGCCGGAAGTTCAGGCACTGGGGCTGACAATCCCTGATCCTGATCTCCATTTTGATGAAGCCAGCGGCAACTGGAGCATTGGCCCGATTGATTGGGATGAGTTTTGGCGCGTGGTGAAGGGCAACGGCCCGATGAATGCGGAACGCCTGGCTGCCCGACAAGAAGCACATGAAAACGGCCGTTGGGTGCGCGAAGCAATGGCGGCCTATGCAGATAATTACTCAATTACCTAATTGCTTAATTACAGTTTGTAATTGGATAATTTGGTAATTGGGTAATTTGGTAATTATGATGACTGATACCCAATGGCCTCGCTACGAGGTATTCAAACAAGATACTCCTAAAAAGCGGCATGAAGCGGTTGGCTCTGTACATGCGCCGGACGCGGAACTGGCGCTGCAAAATGCGCGTGATGTGTTCGTGCGGCGGCCCAGCGCGGTAAGTTTGTGGGTCGTCCCGGCAAACGCAATTTTGATGGTGACGCGGGAAGAATTGGCGGCCAATCCTGATTTGCTAAGGGATGATGAAGGAAATGGGAGTGAGGAACGGCCGTTCCACATCTTCACTAAAACCAACCAGCGCCGCAGCATGACCTACGTCCAACACGTCGGAACACTTGAAGCACCCACGGCAAAAGGTGCGCTGCACCAAGCGCTCCAAAGTGAGGCGTTTGACAGCGACAGCGTTTGGGTCTGGTGGGTCGTGCCGGAAGACCAAATCATTCGCAGCGAGGATGACGACATCGACAGCCTGTTTGCCCCGGCCGTCGATAAAACGTATCGCCAACAAACGTACTACGGCTTTGTCAGCCCGCGCCGCCAAAAACGCGGCCGTCAAGAAAAATAGAATGGGACGCTGATGAACACAGATTGACGCAGATTCTACTCTGTTTTCTCTGTGTAACTCTGTGCGATCTCTGCGAAACTCTGTGTTCCGCTTTTTCCATAAGGACCACACATGAACCAGGCAACACAACAAATTTTAACCCAGAAATTGCTGGCAATGGCCGATGATGAGCTGATTCTGGCCCACCGCAACTCAGAATGGATTGGGCATGGCCCAATTTTGGAAGAAGATATTGCTTTGGCCAACATCGCTCAGGACGAGTTGGGGCACGCTAACATCTGGTACGAATTGCACCAAACCCTCACCGATGATGAGCCGGATGAGCTGGCTTTTTTCCGCGACGCCGCCGAATTTCGCAATGTGCAGTTGGTGGAGCTG
This sequence comes from uncultured Anaerolineae bacterium, assembly GCA_905479495.1. Taxonomy (GTDB): domain Bacteria; phylum Chloroflexota; class Anaerolineae; order Promineifilales; family Promineifilaceae; genus Leptofilum. The sequence goes on along the minus strand of CAJQMR010000048.1, from coordinate 29,171 downwards.
CCACGAGGCGACTGGGCATTTACCATGCTGCGCCAATATTTGTTCGACATCTACGAACTGCTGCTGTTAGACATGTTACAATACAGCGACTACCAGCCGCTGGCAGAAGCGTGTGCCAAAATCCGCAATGAAGAAATTTACCATCTACGGCACAGCAGCAGCTGGGTCAAACGGCTGGGGTTGGGCACAGAGGAATCGAATCGGCGTACGCAACGCGCCTTGGATGAACTGTGGCCTTACGCCCAACAGCTTTTTGTACAGCTGCCAGGTGAATCTATTTTGGTGGATGAGAAAATTGTGCCGGATTTGGCGACGCTGTATAAAGAATGGGAAGAACGGGTACGGCCGTTTCTCACCGCCGCCCATCTCACCACTCCACACAACCAAACCCCATCCACCACCAGCCGCAGCGAGCACACGCCACACCTGACCCAACTGCTAAACGATATGCAAAAAGTAGCCCGACTGAACCGCGAGGCGGTCTGGTAAAGGGGAGATTGGAGATTAGAGATTGATGGCAACAACCAATCTCTAATCTCCAATCTCCAATCTCTTATGACAAAATCCATCACCTCTCAAAGAATCTGGCAAGCCCTCAACCAGGTCAAAGACCCGGAGATTCCGGTGGTGTCTGTAGTGGAGATGGGCATTGTGCGAGAGGTGGTTATCGACGGGGACGCAGTGCACGTGACGATGACGCCGACTTTTTCTGGCTGTCCCGCTTTGCATGTGATGCGACGGGATATGGAAACGGCCGTACGCCAACTCGGCATCAAAAATGTAACAATCGAAACCGTCCTGCATCCTCCCTGGAGCACCGACTGGATTAGCGACGAAGCCCGCGAAAAGCTGCGCCAGTTTGGCCTGGCCCCGCCGCAAAAACATGGCGGGGACCTCATCGCCGTGGCCTTTTTAGACGTGGCCGAATGCCCCCGCTGCGGCTCCAAAAACACCAGTATCAAAAACAGCTTTGGCCCCACCCTCTGCCGCATGATCTACTACTGCCACGACTGCCAGGACGCCTTCGAGCAGTTCAAACCGCTTTAAGCCAACTGATTTTTAACGCAAAGAATTAGAAGGCGCAAAGGGAAAGCATTGTTCTTTCTTTTGACTCCTTTGCCTCTTTGCGCCTTTGCGTCAAATTTTTACGTCTCCGCACGATCAGCAAAAGGTTCGATGGTTTGGGTTGAGAGGATGTTATCCTCTGAAAGTGAAGGTGTGATGTCGGGAACGGCCGTTTCCCAGCCCAACTTGCCTCCCAACGACAAAATCGCCTTGTCCGCACTCCAAAAGAGGCGCGATGGCCCCAGTTCATCCAGCAAACCGCCGCGTCGCAGTAGATTTTCTACCCGCTGATCCATTGAGGTCAGCAGCAAATCACCACCGCCTTTGTACTGCCGGTGCCACAGTTCACGCAGTACCTCAATCCCCGTCGCATCCACCAGCGGTACGCCGCGTATCGACAAGATCAGCGTGGCGTCTGAGCCATCTTGCCCTTCCACCATCTCCAACAAGCGGCGCGCCGCCGCAAAAAAGAGTGGCCCGCTCAAATAATAGACGCTCACGCCATGAGGCACGCCGTTCGGCGCACTGGGCACAGCCACGCCCGCTGCCGCCAGGCGATCCGCTTCCACCGGACGGCGCGAAATTTGCAATTCGCTCATTTGGGCCATAAACACCAGGGTGCTGATGCCAAAGCCAATCAAAATGGCCTGGGTTAAATCGAGCAGCACCGTGGCAATAAGCGTCAGGCTAAAGGCCAGCATAGCGTGTTTGAGCCGCCGCCCAAAGAAAAAGCGGATGGCGTGCCACTCGTTCATACGCCAGGCTGTAACCATCAACACGCCCGCCAGCGCCGCCAGCGGTACCCTGCCAATCAGCCCGCCAAAAAGCAGCGCCGCTCCCAAAATCACCAGTCCATGGATGACGCTCACCAACCGCGTGACGCCGCCGCTTTTGACGTTGACGCTGGTGCGGGCAATGGCCGCCGTGGCCGGTACGCCACCAAAAAAGGGAATAATGATGTTGCCAATCCCCTGGGCTACCAGTTCGATGCTGGTGAACATGCGCACGCCGGTCATGTTGCCTGCCACCGCACCGCACAGCAAGCTTTCAATGGAACCCAGGGCAGCGATGGACATGGCCGGGACGATGAGATTGCCCAACTCGTGCCAGGGAACGGCCGTAATCCGCAGCCGCTGCTCCAACAAAATGCTGCGCGGAATGGCACCAATAGCAGGCACATCCCAACCGGCCAGCACCACGACCAGCGTCGCCAACACAATGCCCACCAACGACCCGGGCACCCGCTTGCCCCAGGCAAAACGTGGCCAAAAAATCATCGTGGCCATGACCAGCAGGGCAACGCCAACAGCTGCCCAATTAGGCGAGATGCCGCTTTCAGCATAAACAGCTATTTTTTCCAGCACATTTTCGGCGGCAGGGGTTTTAGTGCCCAAAAAATTATCGATCTGGCCAAAAGCAATGATCACGGCAATGCCGCTGGTAAACCCAGAGATAACCGGGCTGGGAATAAGGGCCACCACCCGCCCCAGGCGAAAAATCCCCAGCGCCAGAATCATCACCCCGGCCAACAATCCTGCCAACCATACACCTTCCAGCCCGTAGCGTGCAGCCAGCACAATGAGCACGGCCGACATAGCACCGGTTGGCCCAGAAATCTGGTAAGGCGCGCCGCCTAACAACCCGATGACGATACCGGCAAGAACGGCCGTTACCAATCCTGCCGCTGCATCTGCCCCCGAAGCCACGCCAAAAGCTAGTGCCAGCGGCAGTGCCACCGCCGCAACCGTTAACCCGGCCAGCAAATCCTTTTGAAAAATAGCTGCATTGTAATGGGCAAACTCCCGCCGCCACATGCTAAACCAATCACGAATCACAAAACACCATCCTCAACAGAAAAAGCGACTCGCCCATTGGCAAGCCGCTCAAAAATAACAGCTGGGAACTATAGCAAGAAATTAAAAAATGAAAAGTAATCTGCGCCTGTACAGGCTAGCGGAACACACCTCCGCCCTGATTGAACCAGATGCGATAATCGTCGTTGTAAGCGGCGGTGAAGATGTCGGGACGGCCGTTGGCTTTCAGCAGCAGTCCTAATCAATATCAGAAGGAAACCATCTGCTTATCAGCTTAAAACTTGCAAGAAATAAACCAATAAGCAAACTTAGAATTTCAATCAGAAACAGACTCGTTTTAAAAACATAATCACAAGGTTCGTTTTCAGACATTTGCCAAACTTCACCTGCCTCTGTCACCGCGACGGAAACGATTGGGCCAGAACAGTATTCACCAATGATATGAGCAGTTTGACATTCAACGATTGAACCAGCTGCATCTTGTATTAAACTCAAGATTTCCGGAGAACAAAGTTCACCATCATCTATGGTATCGTGCAAATTTTCAGTTGACCATTGTTCGCCATCTTCGTGCCACTGAAGCATATACGTTTCACCATTTGTTGCTTGAATACGTATGTCTGGAGAGAAAAACCCGAGACTGCTCAAACTTTCAATCGCAGCCGCAGGAACTGGCAACGCAGGTAAAGCAGCTGGTGGTATCAGTTTTTGCTTCGGCAAACTTTCTCGCCAACTAATGATAGATCCAACCACCAAGCCGATTAGTAAACAGTACACGACAATTTGCCAGCCACGCAGTGCTTGCCACCACTTTGTCATTTTTCCAACCAACGCGACAACCCTCCTGTTGCCTCCCGCCAGACCATACCGGCTGGTTGTTTCACCCGACCCTGTCAGAGATTGGTCCAATTTGGCAAATTGGACCAATCTGGACTCGACTAATCCTCAAATTCGGCGATAGCGGCACGGCCGACCATTTCCAGGGCCGTGTCGCCGGAGGGGGGCTGCATGGCGCCAGCGCGCACGTCGCGGAAGTAGCGCTCCAGCGGCAGCGCCTTGGTGATGCTGCTGCCCCCGGCAATGCGCAGCGCCTGGTCGGTTACCTTGTTGGCCGTCTCCGTCACCATCGTTTTGGCCGCGGCAATCCGGGCCGACATTTGTTTGCGGTCGGCGTCGTCACCCGTCCACTCAGCAGCAACATCAAACAAAAGCGAACGAGCCGCTTGCAGTGCCACGTCAATCTCGCCAATTTGACGCTGAATTTTGGGCAGTGTGGCGATCGGTTTGCCCAGCGCCGTAGGCACGCGCTCCAAGGCAAACTGGATCACACGGTTGCGGGCAGCCATCGCCGCGCCCAAATAGATTGTTGACATAATCATGGGGAACCAGACGTTGGGCTTGGCTTTTGCATCCCCCCGATCAACGACATAATTTTGGGGGATGTGTACATCGTTAAAGACCACATCGTGGCTGTCGCTGGCGCGCAGGCTAAGCGAATCACTCCAGGTGGTAATCCATTCTACGCCAGGCATACCTTGCTCCACCAGCACGACTGCGTTTGCGCCTTCTAGGGCAACCCGCACCAGCATGTGGGTGAGGTGTTTGCCACCAGTGGACCAGGTTTTACGGCCGTTCACAATCCACCCCTCACCATTTTCTGCCGGAACGGCCGTTGTGGCCGGTAAGCCGCCGCGCGAAGGACTACCCATCGCCGGTTCGCTGGCAATCGAATTAAATAGTGCCCCGTTTGCCGCCAGGCGACAAAATTTTTCGTACCACTCGTCATTCCAATTTCGCACTTCCCGCTCATGGCCAAAAATGTGCACCTGCATCCCGGCCACGATTGCAGTTGAAGTGCTACCCTGGGCCAGCGCCAACTGTGCCGCCACACAGTCGCGCAGCGAAAGGCCATAGCCATCAAATTCCTGCGGCACGCTAATCCCTAAATAGCCGGATTCTTTTAATGCGGCCACATCTTCGGCAGGCAATACACCTTCTCTATCGGCCTCATCTGCCCTGTTAGCAAACTGCTCAGCCAACGTGGTAGCCAGGGAGACGGCCGTTTCTAAATTTTTATCTGCTTGTTTTCCAGTTTTGTTCATAGTTTGTTCCATAAAAATGATTCTACCCACAATCCACATCTCCCGCTACCGGGTACAATACACAATAGATCAAAGATTTTACATTTCAGATTGACCAGACTAGGAGATATTATGTCAAACTGGAGCAAGCAGAAACGATTGGAAACGACTATCAACGGCGAGCTGCCGGACCGGGTGCCGGTGGCGCTATGGCGGCATTGGCCGGGTGACGACCAGGACGCCCAGGCACTGGCAGCCGCCCATCTAAAATGGCAGCAAGATTATGATTGGGACATACTAAAAGTGGGTCCCGCCAGCAGCTATTCAGTGGTGGATTGGGGGGTACAGGATAAGTGGGTAGGCCACATTGAAGGAACACGAGAATACATCCATCGCCCCATCCAGCAGCCAGAAGATTGGATGAAACTCCAGCCACTTGACCCCGGCCAGGGGATGTTGGCCACGCAGTTGGAAGCGCTGCGGTTGGTCAAAGAAGCAGTGGGCGACACCGTGCCGGTGCTGGCTACCATCTTCGCCCCACTGTCCCAGGCCAAACATTTGGCCGACAATGAACCGATGCTCAGCCACATGCGCAGCCAGCCGGAGCTGTTCCGGCAAGGGCAGGAAACCATTGTGGAAAGTACACTGCGCTTTATTGAGGCAGCCAAGAAGATTGGCATTGACGGCATTTTTTACGCCATACAACATGCTCGGTATCCGCTGTTGAGCCGCGAAGAGTATGAGATTTGGGGACGGCCGTATGACCACCAGATTCTTAATGCCGTGCAGGATTGTTGGCTCAACATGGTCCATCTGCACAGCACCGACGTGATGTTTGATCTGGTCGCCGAATACCCGGTCCAGCTACTCAACTGGCACGACCGGGAAACGGGCATCAGCCTGGCCGATGGCTTACCACAAATCAAAGGAGCCGCCAGCGGCGGCATCGACCATTGGACCCTGCACCAGGAGTCTCCTGAAAACACACGGGCCGAAGCAAAAGATGCAATTGAACAGACAAACGGCCGTCGCCTGCTGCTGGGTACCGGCTGCGTGGCCATGACCACCACACCCTTGCGCAACATCCGCGCCCTGCGCGAATCGGTGGGACGGTGAACGGTGGTCGGTAATCGGTATTCGGTTTACCGATTACGGATTACCGATTACCGGCCTTCTTGACATAGCCACCCCACCACCTGATACTTACCGCCATGCATATTGATATTTTGACGCTGTTCCCGGAAATGTTTCCCGGTTATCTGAATGAAAGCATCCTCAAACGGGCGCAAGCCGCCGGACTGCTGCACATCGGCCTGCATAATTTGCGCAATTATGCCACGGGCAAACACCGCATCACCGATGAACCACCCTACGGTGGCGGCGGCGGTATGGTGCTGAAGCCAGAACCGATTTTTACGGCCGTTGAAACCATAATCGCCAATCTCCAATCTCCAAAAGAGGAGAGATTAGAGATTGGCGATTGGCGATTGCCCATTATTTTGCTAACGCCACAGGGACGGCCGTTTACCCAAAAAGTCGCCCAAGAATTAGCCCAGCACGAACGGCTGCTGCTGCTGTGCGGCCGTTACGAAGGGGTCGATGAGCGCGTACGCCAGCATCTAGTCACGGATGAAATTTCCATCGGTGATTTTGTGCTGACGGGCGGCGAATTGGCCGCGATGGTCATCGTGGATGCAGTCGCCCGGCTCATTCCCGGCGTACTAGGCGCGGAAGATGCTGCCGAAGAGGACAGCCACGCCACCGGCCTGCTGGAAGGGCCGCACTACACTCGCCCCGAAACATTTCGCAGTTGGTCGGTACCAGAGGTGCTGCGTTCGGGCCACGCGGCCAACATCATCCGTTGGCGGCGCGAGCAAGCCCTGCGCCGCACCTGGCAGCGCCGTCCCGATTTACTGCTCACCGCTGAACTTAGCGAAGAAGATCGCTGGTTCCTGGGCAAATTGGCGGCCGGTGAACGGTAATCGGTGGCCAGTAAACGGTGAACGGTTGATCTTTATCGTTACTTCTAACCTAAATTGATCACTGACCTACCAATAACTGTTTACTGAATACCGATCACCGATTACGGATAACGGGAGACCTAAATGCGTGGATGCTTGAAATTTTTAGCGGGAATTGTGGCTGGCTTGTTTGCGATTACGGCCGTTCTGGCCCTCTTCCTAACAAATTTTTTCGCCGTGGCGGCGGATCGTGAACTGATTAAAGACTCTTTGTCTAATCTGGACAACCTGGTAGTGGAAGCTGTCCCAGCCATTGTGGCCCAAACGCTGGAAGAGCAGGCGCGGCAGCGCGGTCTGGCCCCCATTAACCTGGATGAAGCGATTTTACAGGAATCGATGGAAACACTGCTGCCCCCTGGCTGGATTGAAGCACAGACAAACACGGCCGTAGACGCCGTCTATGACATGCTGGAAAGTGGCAATCTGGACAACGCAGAATTAGAGATTGACACGACACCGCTGCTGGATCGCTTTCGTGGGCAGCCGGGGCTGGAAATTGTAGGCAACATCGTCAACAGCTTACCGCCCTGCACCCAGCCTGTAAATCCCGCCGAGCTGCTAGGGCCAAATGTAACTATCCCCGCCTGCCTACCGCCTGAGCTGCCAGCTGACCAAGTCACACAAGAGGTCCATTCCCGGCTGGTGCAGGCGCTGGACAGCAATCCGCAGCTTAGCAGTGAGTTTGGCGTGGTGCGGGTGCCGCTCTTCTCACCGGAACAGCAAGCCCAAAATGCGGAATTGGTACAAACTCGTGAACAGCTCATGCGCCTACAGCGTACTTTCTCGCTGGCACAGGATTGGGGCTGGCTGCTTTGGCTGCTGCCTGTTGGCTGTTTGCTGCTGATTGCTTTGCTGGCAGTACGTTCCTGGTCTGACTTAGGGAATTGGTGGGGCTGGCCGCTGTTGGGAACGGCCGTTTTTGTTCTGCTCCTCACCTTCATTTTCCCCACAATCATCCGCTCGCTGCTGCGGCAAGCCCCACCCGATTATTCACTGACTGCTGTTACCGTGCGACAAACGGGTCTGCGGCTGGTAACGGCCGTAACCGACGCCTGGCAAAATCGGGTAAACGTTCAGGCCGCAATCATGTTCGTTGTGGGTCTTTTATTTGTAATGTTGGGGTTTTTGACTGGGAGGAGAATTGGAGATTAGAGATTGGAGATTAGATAATCTCTAATCTCCAATCTCCTTTATCTACGGCAGGGGAATAATGGTAAAGTCTTCAAAGCCCGTCGCCTCACCTTCCAATTCATGATCAAAATAAAAAGCAGTCATCACCTCAATCTCGCCTGAATCCTGGTTGCCAGATATATCCAGCACATCAATAAATTGATCATTTAAGAAGAAGAAGCCTCGATTTCCCAAGGCAATCAGGCGCATGGTGTTGGTTTCATTGGCCCCCAAATTCAAGTTGGCCAGTTCACCCTCCGCCACCGTAACTTCATCATCCACACTGCCCTGGCGGTCGGCCAGCTGCCAATCGCCCTCAGAAGCAACCACCAGCCAATATTTATAAGAACCGTTGGTGCGGAAAGAGAGGCCATAATCCCAATCATTTACAGAGGCGGCAAAAGGATTGACAAACGTTGCCTCCACTAAAAAGTTGCGCAAATCAACTTCGGCCGTTTCCAGCTTGATCAGATCATCCAAAGCATGAATTAGTTCACCTCGGCTCGGCCCATAAACAGGATCAAGGGCCCACAAACCAAAATCATCATAAGTTGTTACTTCGCCATCGATCTCATCCACACCATAAAAACCGGTACCCAGGGCAATGTCACCCTCGTTGCTGCGTGAAGAGAGGTCTAACGCCGAAATGAACTCATTATTCAAGAAGAAATAGCCCTGATCATCCATAGCGATAACCTGAAAGCGATTTCTCTCACCTTCCCCCAAATTGAGATAGCCAGAAACATCTCCCTCTTGCACGAAGTTATCGGTGCCTGGGGTGCGATCATTAAGGGTCCACAAACCATCGGAGCGCACGACAACGCGCATTTCATCATCTACATCGCCCTGACGGAAGATAAGGCCAAAGTCCCAGCCACCTGTGGCGGAACCATAAGGATTCATGATATCAACCTGCATCACAAAGTTAGTTGACGTTACATCCGCGTACTCTGTCTCGATGAAAGCATCATCGTCATGGAACAGCGAACCGTTCAGTGGGCCATAAATAGCCGTCACATTCCTGTCTGGCGGTGGCGGCGAGGGAGGCGGTTCCGCAGTCTGCACCCCAGCGGCCCGCGTTGCTTCAGCACTTTCGCGTGTGGCTAACAAATCAGGTGTGGGTTCGGCCTCGGTGGGAACGGCCGTTGGCGACGGCGTGGCCACTTCTGGCGTGTCGGTTGGCGGCGGAACTGCCTCAGCGGTGGCCGTTTCGGCTTCTTCCGTCTCCATGGCGGCAATCGCCTCGGCCGTTGCTGCCTCGTCTACTGGATCTTCTTCATCTTCATCCGGGCGCGGGGTGCTGGTTGGGTCGTCGCCAAATAAGGCAAACTCACCATCTGCCAAGGAGGTTGCTACCAGATAGGCACCACCCAAACAAAGCAAAACAATCACAGCAACCACGCCCCAAATCCATTTAGGGACATTGCTGCTGACCGTTACCGTGTGCGTTGTAGGGGTAGGCACACTGGCAGGGGTGGTCTCGGTACCAACCGGCGACGGAGGCGGTGGCGGCACGGCTGGGGTGCTGGTGGCGGTTTCGAGGGGAACGGCCGTTGCCCGTGTCGAGCTCTCTGGTTTTGGCGTTTCTTGCAACAAATCCGCCTGCATCTCGCTCAGCTCTTCTTCCAGTTTGGCAATGTTGGGTTGTTCTAAGCGCGGTTTGGTAACGGCCGTTAACGCCGAAGATAAATCCGTGGCTGACGAGAAGCGATCATCTCGCTCTTTGGCCATCGCTTTATTGATGATTTCATTGCAGGCGGGCGGCAAATCGGGGCGGACTCTCAATATTTCGGGTATCGGGTCCATGACATGCTTCATCATCATGCGCGCGGGCGTGTCAGCATCGTATGGCGTGCTGCCGGTAAGCATTTGGAACAGGATAACGCCGAGGGCGTAAATATCGGAACGGCCGTCTATCTGCTTATCACCATATACCTGCTCGGGACTCATGTAGGTAGGCGTACCCACCAGGCTGCCGCTGGCGGTCAGGGCATTGGTAGAGGAAGAAACATGCACAATGCCAAAGTCAGCCAGAAATGCATCACCGTACTGGTCAAACAGCACGTTACTGGGCTTGAGATCACGATGAATGATGCCCATACTGTGTGCCCGATCCAGCGCCGACCCCAACCGCTTGAGAATAACGGCCGCTTCATCAATCGGAATTGGCCCTTCTGCCAGTCGGTCAGACAATGACCCGCCAGTCATCAAGCGCATTACCAAAAACGGCTGGCCATCTTCCTCGCCAAAATCATACACAGGCACGATGGCTGGATGCTCCAACGTGGCAATGGTACGGGCTTCACGAGTAAACCGAGCCCGGAACTCGGCCTCGTGCATAAATTCACGGGGCAGCATCTTGAGGGCTACCGTACGCTCAAAGCGAGGATCATGCGCTTCGTAAACGGTAGCCATCCCCCCCCGCCCAATTTCTTGCTTTATTTCATAACGACCAATTTTTTCTGGAGCCATAATATTTTATTTTGTGATTGTTAGATGGTTAGAAATATGGATATAGCGTAGTGGGTTCACCTTAAGATTACAATAGCCTAATTTACAATATTTGCCCAAAAAGCAAATGAATCCACCGTAAATTTTATTTCTAAGTAAGCAGCCAACTATAACTTCCCTTTTGTAAGGCCGCTTACTCCAAGCCGTCCGCACAATTCCGCCAACTTATTTGCGGACGGCCACTAACGACGGCCGTATGCTTTACGAGCTTCAAATCGAGCCCCCTCCTCCTGATTTAAGCGCCAATTCCGGTCTTGCAAGCTGCGCACAATAATGTCCCGTGCCTCTTCAGGCGAATCAGTGAGAATGGGCAAGTTCAAATCATCTGGCGAAATTTTGCCGCCAGCCAACATGCTGTTTTTGAGCCAATCGACCAGACCACCCCAATAGCTTGTATCAAACAGGATAACGGGAAAATTTTGCACTTTGCCCGTCTGGATGAGGGTGAGCGATTCAAACAGCTCGTCCATCGTGCCGAAGCCGCCGGGGAAAATGACAAAGGCCTGAGCATACTTAACCAGCATCACTTTGCGCGCAAAAAAGTAGCGGAAGTCAATGGAGAGATCCACATAGGGGTTGAGATGCTGCTCAAACGGCAGCTCGACGTTTAGACCCACAGATTGCACGCCAGCCAGTTTGGCCCCTTTGTTGCCCGCTTCCATGATGCCCGGTCCGCCCCCCGTGATAATGGTGAAACCGGCCTCACCTAAAAGTCTGCCCACGGTCACGGCCGTTTCATACTGCACATCACCCGGTTTAGCCCGCGCCGAGCCGAAGATAGTTACGGCCGTTCCCAACTCTGCCAAGGCGTCAAACCCTTCCACAAACTCACCCATAATGCGCATCACCCGCCAGGTATCCGTCTTGTGAAAAGGCGTTTCATCCAAAACTGGACCGGCCAGCAAGCGCTCATCTTCCGTGGCCCGGCCCAGGCGCGCCGCACGATTAATGTTTGCATTGTCAACTTTGCCATGTTCATTGCTCATTGTGATTTCCTTCTGTGATTCATTATCCGGTTACTCAATTACTCAATTACTGAACGAGCACAAATTTTATCCTACAGGCCACCATCTTCCCGCTTCATCACCACCAGGGTAATGTCATCAAACTGTGGTGTTTCCCCGGCATGGGTGCGAATGGCTTTGGTGATGCTGCGGGCAATCAGTTTGGCAGGGCGCTGCCGATTTTTTATGGCAGCCTGCTCCAAACGGCCCAAACCAAATTCGTCAAAATCTTCGTTCATCGCTTCCGTGACGCCATCGGTGTACAGCAGCAAGGTATCCCCTGGCAAAAATTTAATGGTTTGGCTCTTCATCGTTACGGTTGGCACCACGCCCAGGGCCATGCCATGATCCGATAGCAGCTGGGAGGATCCATCCCGACGCAGCAGCAAAGGCGGGTTGTGGCCCGCATTAGCATAACAAATCCGCTGCGTTTCCGGGTTCCAGATAGCGTAAAAAACCGTGACAAACAGATCGGATTGGGTGTCTTGATTGATGATTTCGTTGGCGCGAATGAGAGTCTCTGCCGGATCATCTCGGCTGATGGCCACCGTGCGCAAAATGGTGCGGCACAGCGCCATAAAAAGGGCCGCCGGAATGCCTTTGTCGGCCACATCGGCCACCACAATGCCCCAACTACCGTCTCGCAGGGGGAGAAAGTCATAAAAATCGCCGCTGACCTGGCGGGCGGCCAGCCAATAGCTGGCCACAGAACAGCCAGGAATGTTGGGATTGCCATCGGGGATAAGGCTGGCCTGGATGCCGCGCGCTACGTCTAGCTCGCGCTCCAGCCGGTCGCGCTCGGCGGCTTCGTGGTAGAGATGGTTGTTGACAACGGCCGTTGCTGCCTGATGCGCCACGCCAGTAAGAATGTTGAGACGCCGCGTGGACAGCGACTGCCCATTTTCCATCAAAGAACCAACCACCATCGCCCCCACCAGCTGCCCCCGAGCGTTCAGAGGAAAAGCAAAAGCCTGTTCGGTGCCTAGAACTTTTTCCAGCCAGCCAGGCAGCTGAATAACGTAGTAGGTGCCGGTTGGCGACAGGCCATCCGCCAGGCGCGGCGAAATTTCGTCAAACTCTTCCTGGTCCAGAGCCAACGTTTCCAGCAGGCCACGCCCCATCTCATTGATGCCATAACTGGGACCAGGCCGAAACTGCTCCCGCGCCTCGTCCCAAATGAGAATAATGCACGATTCAACCCCCACCAGCATGGGGACCAGCCGAGCAATCGTGTCTAAAATTTCGTTCAGGTCAATGAGGCTGTTGACAGCCGCTGCCACCTGGAAGAGCGCCGTGTTCACCCATGCTTCTTCCTGCTGGGCATTGCGAAGGTGCCAATTTTCCAGCCCACGCGCCAGCTGCTGGCTGATGCTTTCCAGCAAATCTTCACGTCGTCCTGGCGTTTGCAGCACATCTGAATGCTGCCCGACGGGTGATGCCTGGCTCACGATCATCACGCCCATAATAGTTTCGTTGAGCGTGCAAACAGGCAGCAAGATGAGCATGTCTGGCTTTGCCTGATTGTTGGCCAGATATTGCAGCCAGTGTGGAATTCTTTGGGTGGTGAGCTTTTCCTGCCCCACATGCACCGCATCCAGCGCAGGCCAATCGCCGATTTTCAGGCGCTGCTGCTGGATGAGATGTTCGCCTTCTGGCGTAAAGCCAATGCTGTGACTGCCGCGATAAACGGCCGTTTCCTCATCCCACAACAAAACAGCACAAAACGGCACACCAGCCAGCATCGTCGTCAGGCGATTGACGGAGGACAAAATTTCTTCCAGATCGGTGCTGCGACTGATGGCTTCAGCCACCTGCAATTGGGCCGTATACAACCAGGCTTGCTCCCGTTGGCGAGCCAGCTGGCGCAGCTTGCTAATGGAAATAGCAATCTCTGCCGACAGCGCCTCCAGCGTCATCTTTTCGACACGGGTGAAGATACCCGTTTTAGGGCTTTGCACGTCCAATACACCAACCACCTCACCATCCACAATGAGCGGCAGAGCCATTTCAGACCGGGTGCTATTTTCCAGCGGGTTATCCTGGGAAACAAAGCGCTCATCTTCGGCGGTGTTGTTGCTGATGATGGTTTTCTGGCTGGCAACGGCCGTACCAATCAACCCAATTCCCGGCTGAATGCGCCAATGTTCCACAAAAATATCGGCGTCGCTGCTAGCCTGGATCACCGCCTCTCCCGTGGCTGGGTCAATGCCAAAGATAGAAACCAGATGAAAACCAAAAGTTTCCTGGGTCAGTTTCACCACCTGACTAAAAATTTCATCCTGGTTTTTTACTTTGCTAATTTCCAACCCAATTTGGCCCACCAACTCTAGATGCGCCGAACGTGTCCGTTCCTGGGCAAACAGCAAAGCATGGGCCACAGCCGCAGCCGCCTGATTTGCCAGAATTGTCAGGCGGCGCATATCTTCTTCGCTGAAGCGGTTGGGTTCACTGCTTTGCGCCGCCACAATGCCAATAGTGCGGTCGCCGCTTACCATGGGGATAAAGAGTGCTGAGCGCGGCGGGGAGTTGCTGATATAGCGCGGACGAGCTGGCAAGCTGTCTAACTCACGCTGAAAATCACGCACCAGCAACGGCCGTTTGCTTTCGCGCACCCAGCTAATGATGCCACCCTCCTCGGCAAGATCATAGGTCTGTGGGGTTTCTTGCCGCACGCCGCGAATCTTCCAGAAGAGAATATGGTAATCGCTTTCTTCAAACAAACCGACCTGGAAGGTGCGATTGTCAATCACCTGGCCGGCTTCGTTGGCGATGAGTTCAGCCAATGCCTCGACATCCAACTGAGCCGCAACCAGGGCGCGGCCTGCATCGCTGAGGGCTTCTAGCTCGGCCACGCGTTGGATGAGCAGTTGGCGTGAGCGGTAGCGGCGCAGCAAAATATAGGCTGATAGGGCCAGCGCCCCAATTAGCAAGGCAAAAGAAATAGACGGCCAGGAAAGACCGTCTACAGTTTGTCCGTAAATTGCTGCCAAAGTGGACATAGTTGTCATTGAAATGGTGCTAAATTTATAGTTGGGACAGACCTTGCTGGGCCGCCTGGCGGTTTGGATAGATTTGAAATAGTTGGTCAAAACCAACCATGCCAAATATTTCTTGGAGACGGCCGTCTAGCCCACACAAAACCAGATTGCCTTGCTGCTGCCGGGCTTTGCGCCAGCCAGTGACCAGCGTACGCAGCCCACCACTGTTGATGTAGTTGGTCTGGCTAAGATCGACCACAAGCCTGGTTCGGCCTTCATCGAGCAACGTGGTGAGATGTTGTTCCAGGATGGGGTTGAGATTTTGGTCTAAACGGCCGTTAACCCCCACAATCCAAATATCATCCCCAACGGATTCTTCCCAAATATTCATGCCGCTCATGATTTGTTTTTCACCAAAACCAAAGTATTACCCTCTTTCTCATCAAAATCGAACTGCACGTCATCCATCAGCTGCCGCATAAAATGGATGCCCAAACCGCCTACCTTCACATTATCAATGTCAGGCGCCGATTTGGGATCTGGGGATGTTGGGGGCAGTGCGGGTTGAGGAACGGCGTCTGGATTAAAGGAACGGCCGTTATCATGAAAGGTGACGGTAAAGGTCGAATCCTTCAACTGCCAGCTGATAGCTATCTCACCTTTGCCTTCGCCGCCATAAGCGTGCTCAATAATATTGGTGCAGGCTTCATCACAAGCCAGCTCAATATGAAAAACGGCCGTTTCATCCAGCCCGCTTTCAGCAGCACCTTCAGCCACAAATTGGCAGATTTTTTGAATTTCTTCGTAACGTCCGGGAACGGTTAGGACGTGTTTAACACCCATGTGAGGAGTCAAGAGGGGTAATCAGCAAGCAGCTCACGTTACTACCTGTACCTGCTTACTGAATACGGCCGCACATCTAGAAGCTGCCAACCGCAGCAGTATCATCTTCGTAAACTTTGAACAGCGAATCCAACCCAGCCAGCGAAAGCACTTCCGCCACGCGCTCAGATGGAGAGGCCAGCCGCACATCGCCACTGCGCTTCTTGCACTCTTTCAGGGTAGAGACCAACGTCCGCAGCCCTGCGCTACTCATATAAGACACACCTGCCAGATTCAACACCAAATTATGACGGCCGTTTTCCGTCAGTTCTTTTAAATTTCCCTCAAATTCAGCGGCATTGCTGCTATCAATGCGCCCGCTTACGGTTACCAAGTCCACCCGCTTCATCGCTTCTACGCTTACATTTACTGCTGTATCGCTCATGGATAATTCCTCCTTCTATCGGTCGTTAAGCATTCTGGCAAATTATAACACGCAATTGACGATTGGCGATTGCCGGTTACGATCGCGTCATGGCAGAATTATTGGAACAGCTAGAACAACAGGCTAAGGCGTTGGGATTTAACATGGTGGGCGTGGTAACGGCCGTTCCCAGTCCCAACCTCAACGCCTACCTAGAATGGATCGATGCCGAGATGCACGGGCAGATGGGTTACCTGGCCCGCCCGGACCGGCTGGCGCGGCGACAAGATCTCAACGTTATCTTGCCCGGCGTGCAAACGATCATCTGTGTCGGGCTGGCATACAGCACCGTGCCGCTGCCGCCCGCCATCGCCAACGACCCCAGCCGGGGGCGCATCTCCAACTACGCCTGGGGCGTAGATTACCATGACGTGATGACCCCCCGCCTGGAAGAACTGGCCATCTGGCTCAAAGCCCAACAACCGGAAAGCAATATAGAAACCAAAGTTTACGTCGATACCGGGGCTATTTTAGAGCGGGACCACGCCGCCGCTGCCGGACTGGGCTTCACCGGCAAAAACACCATGCTGATCGCCCCCAAACGCGGCTCGTTCTTCTTTTTAGGCGAGATTTTGACGACGTTGGAGATTAGAGATAGGAGATTGGAGATCGGGGTAATCTCTAATCTCCAATCTCCAATCTCCCCCATGCCCTCCTGCGGCAGCTGCCACCGCTGCCTGGACGCCTGCCCCACCAATGCCTTCCCCCAACCATACGTGCTGGACGCTCGCCGCTGCATCTCTTACCTGACCATTGAGCTAAAAGGGTGGATTCCGAGGGAATTACGGCCGTTACTCGGTAACTGGGTCTACGGCTGCGACATCTGCCAGGTGGTGTGTCCCTTTAACCGCTTTGCCCGGAAAACGGAAGAGATAGCTTTTTATCCGAGAGGAGATCAGAGATTAGAGATTGGAGATTATGGATCTACTCAATCTCCAATCTCCAATCTCCAATCTCCCCTTTGGGACAATGCTGCGCCCCCCCTGCTGGACTTGCTCACTCTGGACAACGCCAGCTTTGCCACCCGGTTCGCCAACAGCCCCATCAAACGAATCAAGCGAACGCGGCTGGTGCGCAACGCGTGTGTGGCGGCGGGAAATTGGGGCAGTGAAACGGCCGTTCCTGCCCTCATCCATTTACTCGCCGACCCCGAACCCATCATTCGCGGTCATGCGGTGTGGGCTTTGCAGCAAATTGGTGGGGAGGAGGCCGAGTTGGCGTTGGCGGATTTGAGGGGGAAGGAGAGGGATACGGCCGTACTTGCCGAGCTTGCTTTCGGTAAAGAAAAAAGCTAAAATGCTAAGCATTATCTAAAAACTGCTAAGCGAGCAACAAAATGAGTGAAACCCAGTCAGTCAAAGTCAGTAACCGTTATCAAATTGCCATTCCCAGCGCAGCCCGAAAACAATTAGGCATTGAAGCCGGGGATCGTTTGCTGGTAGACGTGCAGGGGGATGTCATTGTCCTGCTGCCAAAGCCAGAGAACTACGTCACCTACATGGCCGGGCTGCACAAAGAAGTGTGGCACAACGTTGAGCCAACTGTCTATCTCAACGAGGAACGGGCTGCATGGACCACATCCGACGACAATTAGCCAATCATTCCCTTCTCGCCCTCGACAGCTCTATTTTCATCTACCACTTTGAAGCCAATCTAACTTACCTGCCTCTCACTGAGGTGATCCTCTCAACTATTGCTGATGGTACTTGTCAGGGCATCATTTCCACGGTCACCATCATGGAAGTAACCGTATGGCCCTGGAAGCAAAACCGTGGCGATGTAGCACGCCAATACGAGCTTCTGCTTGCTAATTTTCCCAATCTAACCATTGCAGATGTATCACGCGATGTGGCACGCAAAGCTGCCCAGCTTCGAGCGTTGTACAACGTACGTCCAGCCGATGCACTATTGGTGGCCACAGGTTTAGTCAATGGAGCTACAGCCTGGATTAGCAATGACACACAACTTCGTCGTCTGGCGTCTGAACTTGAAATATTTGTGCTAGATGATTGGCGGCAGGTAGATTGAGCAAGAAGTGGGTGGAGAACAGCCCTCAACTCGCCTAAAATGTGGTCATTAAATCAACGAATCTGCGTTCATCTGCGAAATCTGCGGATTAATTTTGGAGGATTACCCATGTTTGCAGAACTATCGGCTGATTACGGCCGTATCGAAGCCGCCATCCACTATCTTGAAGAAAACTTTCAGGCACAGCCTACCCTGGCTGAAATTGCCTCTCATGTAGGCTTGAGCGAATATCATTTTCAACGCCTGTTCAGCCGCTGGGCCGGCACCAGCCCCAAACGCTTCTTGCAGTTCCTCACCATCCAACACGCCAAAAAGCTGCTGGCCGAGTCACAATCCATTTTGGACACTGCCTACGAGGCTGGCCTCTCCAGTCCCAGCCGCCTGCACGACCTGTTCGTCACCCACGAAGCCATCACCCCTGGCGAGTTTAAGCAAAAAGGGGCAGGACTCACCATCCAGTACGGCTTCCACAACTCGCCCTTTGGCGAATGCCTCATTGCCCTGACGGAGCGTGGCATTTGTGGCCTTCAATTTGTAGCTGATGGTGATCGCGAAGCAACGCTGGATGAATTGAAAGCTAGCTGGCCACAGGCCAAATTTGTGGCAGATGAAGAGGCGACACGGCCGTTTATCGATCCCATTTTTAACTTAAGCGAGGCTGACGAACGGCCGTCTCTCCCCCTTTACCTTAAAGGCACCAACTTCCAGATTCAGGTGTGGCAGGCCTTGTTGCAGATTCCGGCGGGAACGGCCGTTTCCTACGGCACCGTGGCTCAAATGATTGGCAACCCCAAAGCCTCCCGCGCTGTGGGCAGCGCCACCGGCAGCAACCCCATCGCTTACCTTATCCCCTGCCACCGCGTCATTCAGCAGGCAGGCAACTTGGGCAACTATCGCTGGGGCACCAGCCGCAAGAAGGCAATCCTGGGTTGGGAATCGGCACATTTCCAGTAAACGGTGATCGGTAGTCGGTAAACCGATTACCGATCACCGTTCACCGATTACCTTAAAGTTGTTACTCAGACCCTGTCCAAACAGGCATGCCATTTTCCCGCAGCACCTTCGTCGCGCCGCTGGTCTGGTTGGTAATCCAGTTCACCTCCATATGGTCGGTGGATTCAAAGCCTTCCAGCGAGATGGTATCCCCCACGTTGATCACAATCCCTTGCTCAGACCAGAACCAGGGCGGCCCCAGCATTGCCTCGACCAGAGAACCATCGGCGACTTGCACGGTGAGCAGGTTATTTTCGATGGCGGCTACTGTGCCCTGGACGGCGATCGTTGGGCCTTGCTCGGTGGGAACGGCCGTATCAGTTGTCGTGCCCTGGTTCGATTGCCCGGGTGGGGTGCCAGAGTCGCGCCACGGTGGGCCGCCGCCTTGCCCCTGACCCTCACCGGCAGGCGTCGTTGTAGTGGTACCGTCGCTAGTGCGCAGCCAAGGCGGGCCGCCACCCTGCTGGGTGCCACGCGGATTTTCCACAAACGGTGCCGTTGGTTCCCAGGCACGAATGTAGGAAACCAGGGCATCAATCTCTACGCTGGTCAGCCGGTCGCCAAAGGAAGGCATGGTGCTGTTGGGTCGCCAGCCGCCGTTGACGATAGTGTCATGGATTTGCTCGTCCGTTTTGGCAGTGAGCACCTGCTGGCTGTTGAGCGCCGGGCCTGTGCCGCCGCTGCCCTCTTCACCGTGACAAGCCACACAGGTGGTGCTGAAGATGCGTTCACCCAGGGCTTCCATGGCCACAGGGTCTTCAATATCAACCCAAATCGGTTCTGGTGGGGTAAGCACCACACCTTCTGCTTCGATTTCGTCCCAATGTTGTAAAAAGCCCACAATGGATTCAATCTCAGCCGGGGTGAGGGCATTGTGCCAGGGCACCATCGCTGTACCGTTAACCCCTTCGCTCACGATGCGAATCAGCTCCTCAGCATCGCGGCTTTGGATGTCGGCGGTGTTTAGCGGCAGGCCCAAGTCGCTGCCTTCGCCCTCGATGCCGTGGCAAACGGTGCAGTTGCTGGCGTAGAGTTGGAAGCCCGCCGCCCATTCAAAGCCATCTTCGGCGCTCATCGCCTCGATTTGGGCCACCATTGCCGGATCAACTGAAGGAATGGGCAGCGTGGGCGGAATCAGCCCTTGCGACGCAGCCAGTTCGCCGATTTGGGTCCAGTCGGCATAGCGAATAAGGGCGACGAGCTGCTGAATTTGATAATCGTTGTAGAGGCCGCCTTCGTCTTCGTGCCAGCCGGTCATGGCAGTGCCATAACGACCGCGCGCAATGACTTTGAAGAGATCTTCGTAAACGGCCGTTTGCAAAGCAGGGTTGTTCAGCGCTGGGGTAGCCCCAATGCCTTCCCCCTCAATGCCGTGACAAACGGCGCAGTTTTCCACGTAGATGAGCGACGCCTCAGTGACGTACTGGTTTTGCAAATCATCCTGGGCGATGTTGCGTAAGTCTGGTTCATACCAGGCATAAATGGGGAAAACGACAACGAGGGCCAGAAAACCAAAAAAGCTAATAAAATTATATTTATTCATGTGATTTTTCCATTAATAGGACGCTGATGAACGCTGATTGCACTGATTTTTGTATCAAATCTGCGTTTATCGGCGTTCATCTGCGTACCCTTCTTTTAGGCATAGGTGAGTTGGTCGGTGGTGAAGTGGTCCCGTTGGGTGATGCTGCCGGTATCGACCAGCACCTGTCCTTCCTCAATGGTGATAGCGAACAAATCCAGAGCGCGGGGCGCGGGCGGATTCTGTACCTCGCCGTTAGCATCAAAACTGGAAGCGTGGCAGGGGCAGAAGAACTGGTTATTGTCGGCCTCCCAGCTGATGGTGCAGCCCAGGTGAGTACAGCGGCTGTACACGGCTAAAAAACCACCGTCGGGGGCATGGATGAGGAAAAAACGGCCGTCGGGAAATTCCACCACCGAGCCAGCCGGAAATGAGTCAACCGATCCGGCATTCACCACGCTGCCAAATTCGCCAGCCAGGCTGCGCGGCTGCATAAAAAAGAGGCTCACACCGCCCATCTCCAGCATGGCCAATGCGCTCAATGCACCAATGCCCAACTTGAGAAAATCACGGCGAGAAAGATTAGGGTCTTGTGTAGTCATGGTTCAAAACTCCGAAATCTACCCCCACCCTGACCCTCCCCCTGGCAGGGGGAGGGAATTGGCCTCCTCTCCCTTGAGGGAGAGGATTGAGGTGAGGGTGAAAATTGCAATTAATCTAGAATGGTAAAACCAGCGCCATGTTTGCCCCCCGGAAGAAGATACCGATGAGGGTAAGCGTGACAAAGCTAGTCATGATGAAACTGAACAGGCCAACGAGGGCTTCGCTGTGGTTAAGCTTGCCTGCACCGCGAAAGTAGCCGTAAATGAGGCCAAACATGGCCAGCGTCGCCAACAGCGGAATCAGCCCGGTGGTGATGAGCGTGGGCCAGGCAGGTAACAGGCCAGGCAGATCCAGCCAATACTCGTCCAAAATCACGGCCAAAGGCACCAGCAGCAGGCTGAGAAGGGCACCAAACAGGGCAGCAAAACGTCCTTTGTGCGAACGAAAGTAGTGGCCGATGTTGTCTTCTTGCGGGTCTAATTTGGGCAGAAGCGCAATGCCGCCAAAGAGGGTCAGGGGCAGCAGCATGGCGGCCAGCGGGTGCATGTGCAGCAGCAATTCCTGCAATCCCATAAAGTACCAGGCCGCTTTGGCCGGGTTGGGTGGATGGGCCGGATTGGCCAGTGCTTCCAACGGGGCGGGCACAAAAATGGACCAGATTAGAATAATCAGGATGAGAACGGCCGTTGCCGCCAGTTCAATCTGCACCAGGTGAGGAATGGTGGTCACTTTTTCCACGCGCTGCCGTTCCTTTAACTCTGGTTGGGAGATGCCGCCATCTTTACGCACGCGCCAGAAGTGGAAAGACATGGCCAGAATCATGATGGCGGGCAGCACGGCCACGTGAATGGCATAAAAATTGCGCAGTGTGGTTTGCCCTACCTCTGGGCCACCGAGGAGAAAGTTGGATACGGCCGTTCCCACCAATGGTACATAACTCAACAAGCTCGTGCCCACCGTAACCGCCCAATAGGCCAGCTGATCCCACGGCAGCAGATAGCCCGTGAAGTTAAAGGCCAGCACCAGCGTCAACAAAAAAAGGCCCAATGCCCAATTGAAGGCGCGACCCTTTTTGAATCCACCCGTGAGAAAAACACGGATCATGTGTAAAAATGAGGTGACAACCAGCAGGTTAGCCGACCAATGGTGAATGGCCCGAATCAGCGCACCAAACGCCACCTGCGTTTCTAAATATTGAATGGAAGTGTAGGCATTTTCTACACTGGCATCGTAGCGAAACATAAGCAACACGCCAGTGAGAATGAGGAACAGCACCAAAACGGACGAAATGCCGCCCAGCCCCCAGGTGTAGCTGAAGCGCAGGGCCGGTTTGGCCACTTTGGTAGGATGAATATGCAAGATCAAATTGTTGGCAACCGTTCGCATCCGGTTACGGTCGTCATTGGGGGCAGTGTAGAAAATTCTTTCTTTCCAGGTTAGTTTTGATTCAGTCATTTTACCTCCGCGCCTTGTAGTGGATAAGTAAAAGCGCATAGGTTTCAGTATAAAAATTGTTGTTCACTCAATATGTTCAAACTATAAAGAAAATATGAAGAGGCTTTTCGACTGAAATGCATGGCATTCGGTTTCGTTCCGGCTTATAATCTGCTTGTTGTTCGTTTTCTCTATTTGCTGTTCCCACATTCTAGGAGGTCTGCTATGTTCTCCCGCCGCGTTGGTTCTATGGTGTTTGTTCTGGCCTTCACCCTATCTGCTGTCATTGGCCTGGTGCAGTTTCTCTCTACGCCTGCGGCTCTGGCAGAAACGGCCGTTCCCCAAACCCCTGTCGGCCTCACCACAACCACCGTTATCATTGATGACTTCACGGCTCAGCCCATCATCGATGATCCCAGCTGGTTTTATAACCGCATCGGCGGGGATCGCGGTGAGTTTGGCCTGGGCAGTGTGGATTGGGGCAAGACAACCGTCACCGCAACCGTCACACAAACAATGGGAATTGAGGGCTGGGTTGGGGTATGGACTTCGCTTAATCATGTGCTGGTTGAAGATATTCCGCTGGACTTAACGGCCGTTTTCCCCCCACAAATCAGCGATACCTATCAAGGCGCAGTCACGGCCGTTCGGCTTTATGTTGTTGATGGCCAGGGCACCCTTGCCGCCGAGCTGCAAGCAGACAGCGTCAAAGTTTGGGAAGATGAAGCGATGCTCACTGGGGGCAGTCAGGTTGTCACCTTCCTAATTTCCAATCCCACCAATAACAATGTCAACAATCTCAACTGGCTGGTAAAAGGACAAATTGATGATTACGTAATCATCGATCGCGTTGAGATGGATATTGCCCTGCCAAACCTGCCGCTGCCTGAACGCGCTTTCCTCTGGAGCTATGCCATGCTGTTAAGCAATTTGGACATGTCCACTGGCATTGTGCGGGATCGGGCCAACTTCCCCGAAGGCGCTTTTGATAACGTTTCAGCGGCCGGGCTTTTGGCTGCGGCCACAGCGCAGGCTGAATATTTGGGTATGGTGTCTGAAGCCGATGCCATTGACATTGTTACAAAAATTACGGACGGGCTGACTGGATTGGGTGATTGTCACGGTCTATGGCCCCACTTCACCAAAAACGGCGTTATTGCCGCAGATACTGAGTGGTCCAGCGTCGATACGATTATTGCCCAAATTGCCCTCATCGAGGCAAACCAGGCGCTGGGCCTAAATGGAGGGATTACCAAATCGCAAAATGCTCTAAATGGCATCAACTGGACGGAAGTGCTGTCAGACAATGGCGAGATCAGTCATGGATTTGAGCTGAATTGTGTGACACAGAAAAATTCCGTTTGGCATGATTTTGGCGGCGAGACCTGGCTGGCCAATTTTGGGTATGCGGCAGCAACGGGAAACGTAACGGCCGTTGAAACCATGCCGCCTACTTACAACGGCAGCGGCTTTATTGATGAAATCGCCTGGCTCTTTATGCCTGCACCTTATCGCGATCGTTGGGATATGAATTGGTACGAATACCGGTATACGGCCGTTCACAGCCAAACCACTTACTACGAGAATCACCCCTGCTACGAGCCACGCGGACTCTTTGGTCTTAGCGCAGCCGAAGTCCCTGATCCATCTATAGTACCTACCGATACCATTTACATTCCCTTTGGCGTTGGTGGTATAGCCCCACCCAATGATGGCACATCCACAATGGGCCATGCAGTCATTACGCCACATTACATTGGTATGGCTGCCCCGCTTGTTCCCGACAAATCATTGACTGCCTGGACCTGGTTGGAAGATGCGCATCTTTTTACACCTTTGAGTAATGTGGAAAGCTTCATGTTTATCGATGAACCGACCTGCACCCAATTTGAATGGAATTCGCTGCGCGGTTCCTGGAATTTAGGATTGCAAACATTAGGTTGGGGCAGCTATTTAACCGGTAGGAGCAATCCCTTGTACAGAGCAATGTGGCAAAATGAAATGCTGCGGCAAGCGTACCAAACTATGTGCAGCCCAACCGCTTGCCACGCCATCTTCTTGCCAATGACAACCCGTTAAAGCAAAAGTTAGCTATAATTGCCGCCATGCGTATTTTAATCACCGGTGGTGCGGGGCAGTTGGGCACCGCGCTGCAAACGGAACTCACCCAACATGAATTGTTCGCCATTGATCTACCAGAAGTAGACATAACGGATAGAGAGGCGCTATTTACGGCCGTTTCCACCACCGCCCCTGACCTCATCATCCACACCGCTGCCTACACCAATGTCGATGGCTGTGCCAGAGACCCTGAGCTGGCTTACAAAGTGAACGGTCTGGGCACGCAAAACGTGGCCCTGGCCTGCCAAAAGTTTAATGTCGAGATGGTCCACATCAGCACCAACGAGGTGTTTGCCGGGGACAATCCAGCCGGGTATGAAGAGTGGATGCCGCGCAATCCCAAGAATCCGTACGGCCGTTCCAAAGCCGCCGCCGAAGCCCATGTACAAAATCTACTGGCACGCTACTACATCGTGCGCCCTGCCTGGTTTTTTTCGCCACTAGGCCGCAACTTCATTCACGCCATTCTGGAACGTGCTCGCAAAACAGGCCAGGTACGGGTTGTTACAGATGAGATAGGGAACCCCACCTACGCCAACGATTTAGCCGTCGCCATCGGCCAGCTAATCGAGACGCAGCAGTACGGCATTTACCACTTTGTGAACACCGGCAGCTGCTCCCGCTGGGAATTTGCCAACGAAATTTTGCGGCTGGCGGGACTGACCGAAGTTGTTAACACACCCATTTTAGGCAAGGAATTTAAACGGCCGTCCACGCCCCCACCCTTTGGCGCTCTGCACAACATCGCGGGCAAAGCAATCGGCATCGAATTACGGCCGTGGCAACTAGCATTAGAAGATTATATGGCGCAGTATGTTTTACAGAATACAAAGTAGCATTTGAAGATTAATTCGCTTTATGCTTATTTTTGTGTTTCTTGTTATTCTCATATTATTACTTTACCTACTACTATTAAGCGTAGGTTTCTGGTTGCGTCATGAAACATGGTTTGACGAAACGGCGGATGTGGCCATCGTCATGGGGTCTATCCCCCGCAAAGCATTACCGCGTATCCAAAAAGCAGCAGACCTTTACCATAGAAAACTTGTCCGAAAACTCATTTTAACAGGCCAACCATTGGTTGGTGATTTAACTGAAGCCCAATGGCTAAGAGAGCAAGCTATCAAATTGGGCGTAGCTGAAATCGATATCATACTAGAAGAAAAAGCCACCAATAGTGCCGAAAATATGTATTATTCTCGCCCTATTATTGAAGCCAATGGATTCTGTTCTGTTATCATTATCCAGCAGGAATTCAGTCAGGTTAGAGGCTATCTGACTGCTCGTAAACAGTTTGCCGGTTTATCACTGAAGTTAATCAATCAACCTGCTTCCAGCCATCCTTATTGGGACAAATGGACATGGATGTTTCACCGTATTGGATGGCGGTATACTTGGGCAACTGTGTCACGACTCATTCGATATCGGCGCGAAGGTTTTTTATAAGCAAGAAAAAGTATAGCTGGGTTTATGTTGGGGGATATTGAATTACCAAATGACTCAGTTACTCAAATACATTTGAAGGAATCCACATGACAAATAAGCTCACTCCCCCCATCGCCGCCATCAAACCAAAAGAACTGACTTTACACGGACACACCCGCGTTGATAACTACTTCTGGCTGCGCGAGCGGGACAATCCCGAAGTGCTGTCCTATTTAGATGCAGAAAATCGCTACACCGAGGCGATGATGGCTCACACCAAGCCACTGCAAGAGGAACTGTACAACGAGATGGTCGGCCGTATTCAGGAAACCGACAGCAGCGCCCCAGTGAAAAAAGGTGACTTTTACTACTACGATCGCACCGAGGCGGGCCAGCAGTACAAAATCCACTGCCGCAAACACGGCTCGCTGGACGCGCCCGAAGAGATTTTACTCGATGAAAACGCCCTGGCTGCCGACACCAGCTACTTCAAGCTGGGCATTTTTGAAGTCAGCCCGAACCAAAAACTGCTGGCCTACTCCACCGACACCAGCGGCGGCGAACGGTACACGCTCGTCATCAAAGATTTGGCCAGCGGTGAGATGCTGGCCGACGCCGTGCCCAACACCTTTTACTCGGTAGAATGGGCCAACGACAACCAAACATTGTTCTACAATAAGCAAAACGACGTGTGGCGCAGCCACAAAATTTTCCGCCACACATTGGGCACCGACGCCGCTGAAGACGTGGAGGTGTACCACGAGGCCGATGAGCTGTTCAACGTTTACCTGCACAAAACGCGGGACGAGGCGTATCTTGTCATCACCTCTGCCAGTATGGAAACAATCGAACAACATTTTCTGAATGCCGACACGCCCGACGGGGATCTGACGCTGCTGGCGCCTCGGAAGCGCGGCTGGCGCTACTTCCTCAACCATCGTCAGGGCGAATTTTTTATTTTGTCCAATGAGGATGCGCCCAACTTTAAATTGATGTTTACGGCCGTATCCACCCCCGAACCCGAACACTGGCAACTCTTCATCCCGCACAATCCCAACAAGCTGCTGGAAAATATAGACGTGTTTGCCGATCATTTGGTGGTTTACGGCCGTTTCAACGGCCTGCACACCTTGGACATCCACAGCTTCAGCGGCAGCATCCGCCAACCCGTGCAGTTCCCCGAACCCGTCTACGCCATCCAGGGTAGCGACAATCCCGAATTTATGACCGACCAGCTGCGCTTTGTGTACACCTCGCTCACCACAGCGGACACTACGGTGGAGCTGGACATGAACACGCTAGCCTGGCACAAAATCAAGCAGCTGCCCGTCCTCGGCGGCTACGATCCGGCCAACTATCAATCGGAACGCACCTTCGCCACCGCGCCGGATGGCACCAAAGTGCCGATTTCGCTGGTTTACCGCAAAGGGCTAGAGCGAGACGGCAACAATCCCTGTTTACTGTACGGTTATGGCTCTTACGGGGCCAGCATGTCACCCAGCTTCGATCAGAAGCGGCTCAGCTTGATTGATCGCGGTTTTGTTTACGCCATTGCCCACATTCGCGGTGGTAAGGAGATGGGGCGGTATTGGTATGATCAGGGCAAATGGCTCAACAAGAAGAACACGTTTACTGATTTTATTGCCTGTGCCCAGCATTTGATTCGGGAAAAGTTTACCAGTCGTGAGAAGTTGGCGATTAACGGCCGTTCCGCAGGCGGTTTGCTCATGGGTGCCGTCACGGTGATGGCTCCCGAACTGTTCAAAGTGGTCGTGGCGGGCGTCCCCTTCGTCGATGTCGTCTCCACCATGCTGGACGAATCGATTCCGCTCACCACCGGCGAATTTGAGGAATGGGGCAATCCCAAAGAAGAGGAATATTACAAATACATGGTCTCCTATTCCCCCTACGACAACACGGAGGCGCAAGCGTACCCCAACATCCTCATCACTGCCGGACTCAACGACCCGCGCGTGCAATATTGGGAACCCGCCAAATGGACCGCCAAGCTCCGCGCCCTCAAAACCGACGACAACCTGCTCCTGCTCAAAACCCACATGGGCGCAGGCCATTTTGCCTCAAGCGGCCGTTACGACTACCTCAAAGACATCGCCTTTGAATACGCCTTCATCCTCAAAGTTGTTGGCATCACGCAGTAGCTTCGGAGCGGAGGCTACAGCCGGAACGGGAAAACCAGGTATTTAGCAATGTAACTATATTGCTAGATAGCCATATCAAGTAGTATAATGTCGCTATGAGTGCTGAAAATCCCTCAAACTTTGAATGGGACGAGAACAAAGACAGACAAAATCGCAAAAAGCACGGTGTCCCTTTTATTTTGGCGCAATATGCGTTTTCTGATTCAAACCGCGTCATTCTTGAGGATGTCACACACAGTACGGAAACCGAAACACGCTATTTTTGCGTCGGTAAAATTGGCGAGGGCATTCTGACCGTCAGGTTTACTTATCGGAACGATAGGATTCGTATATTTGGCGCGGGTTACTGGCGCAAGGGGAAACAAATTTATGAACAGCAAAATCAACTATGAAGACGGGCCAATGGATGAAGTGAAAGTGGTACCAGATTTTCTACCATCGCCAGAAGAGTTGGCTTTTCGTGAAGAAACGGTCAAAGTGACCATCGCGCTCAGCCGCGCCAGCATCGATTTCTTCAAGCAGGAAGCTGATAAACACCACACCTCCTACCAGAAAATGATCCGCCGCCTGTTAGACGAATACGCCCAGCACCACACCGCCTAACCTGCGCGACGTCGCCTTCGAATGCGCCTGCTTCCTCGACATCGTCGGCATCACCGCCTAACCCTGGAGTGGAGGCTTTAGCTGGAACGGGCAACGTCTTTCTCGACCCGGCTGAAGCCTCGACTCCTGATTACGGGTAATTTTCGCGCGCCGCGCTGCGCGCGGGGCTGGACTCCGCTACCGCTGCGCCAGCCAAACAGAGATCAGGGATCAAGATGAGATGGGGGACGACGCACCACCCGGAAGCCACTACCGTTGCCACGTACTGTAGGATGACCGCTGAGACGGTAGGCCGCACGCGCATTGTTCCGACTGTTGCACCACGACCCGCCG
>CAJQMR010000047.1 GCA_905479495.1 uncultured Anaerolineae bacterium | reverse complement strand
GTGCTGCACCAGGTGCTGCCCACTGCGCCGCGTGCCTTTTTGTACTGTGAGGATGCAGACCTCATCGGGGCAGATTTTTTCGTGATGGAACGGCGCGAAGGGGTGGTGGTGCGCCGCACGATGCCGCCTCAGTTTGCCGATAGGCCCGATGCCCCGTGCCGAATCAGTGAGGCACTGGTGGATGCCCTGGCTGCCTTCCATGCCGTTGATTATGCCGCGCTGGGGCTGTCTGATTTGGGCAGGCCGGAGGGTTTCATTGAGCGGCAGGTAGAGGGTTGGTACAAACGATGGCAGGCCGCCAAGGCAGAAGAGGTGCCAGAGATGGACAGCGCCTACGATTGGTTAAAAGCCAATTTGCCACCTTCCCCTGAGTTTTCCCTGGTGCATAACGATTACAAACTGGATAACGTAATGCTGGACTCAGCAGATCCAGGGCGGCTGGTGGCGATTTTTGATTGGGACATGTGTACGCTGGGCGATCCGATGTCGGATTTGGGGGCGCTGTTGTGTTACTGGACGGAACCAACGGACCCACCTTACCTCCAGCAAATGACGCGAATGCCGCCTAGCGATTCCGGTTTTCTGATACGGCGGGAACTGGTAGAACGATATGCCGAAAAAAGCGGCCGTTCTATCCATAACATCAACTATTATCACACGCTGGGGCTGTTTCGCCTGGCGGTGATTTTGGCCCAGATTTACATCCGGTTTGTGCGGGGGCAAACGCAAGATCAGCGATTTGCTCCGTTTGGCCCGATGATCCCGTTAATGGCCAAAGCCGCCGTTGATGTGATGCACGGCCGTTTTGGGGCCGTAGGGTAGACTGTTAGCCACAGAGTACACAGAGATTATAGAGATTGGGTTTAACTAAATGCCTGCACTTTTTATCTTCATTTTGCGCCTGTTTCGGGGCATTCGGGATGGGCTAAAAGAGCCAGAATTTCGCGGCTTATTTTGGTCTGTGGTGTTGATCTTACTGACTGGCACCTGGTTTTATCATCAAGTGGAGGGCTGGGATTGGCTCGATTCTTTTTACTTTAGTGTGATTACGCTGACAACGGTAGGGTATGGTGACTTTTCGCCGCAAACGGCCGTTGGCAAGCTGTTTACCATTGTCTACATCATTTTAGGCTTAGGCTTGTTATCAAGCTTCATTCTGCTCCTGGCCGATTTTCAACCGCGTGAATCGTCTGGTTTGTTGTCACGCCTGACGAACCGGCGGAAACGGCCGTTAGCAAACCAAGAAATCTCTACAGATGGAGAGGAGGATTCCCATGTCGCAAATTAAGGTTAACGATGTTGAACTGTTTTATGAAGAAAAAGGATCGGGGTCTGAGGTCATCCTGTTTTCGCACGGCTATTTGATGGACCACACAATGTATGATGGCCAAATTGAGGCATTCCAGGACCAGTTTCGCTGCATCGCCTATGATCATCGCGGACACGGCCGTTCTGAGGTGATCACCAGCAGCTACGACCTCGATGCGCTGGTCAATGACGCAATTGCCCTCATCGAAGCATTGGAAATTGGCCCAGTACACTTTGTGGGCATGTCCACCGGTGGCTTCGTGGGGCTGCGCCTTGCCCTGCGCCGCCCGGACCTGCTCCGGTCGCTCATTCTCATCGATACCTCGGCCGATGCGGAAGATAAAAGCAAATTGAAGCAGTACAATTTGCTGCTCAAAACGGTGAATCTTGTTGGCTGGCGACCTGTGATTGGTCGGGTCATGCCTATTTTGTTTTACGAAACATTCCTTAAGGATTCCCAGCGGCAGGCTGAAGTGAAGAAGTGGCGCAGCATTATTAGCGGCCATGACACCAAGGCGATCACCGCTTTTGCCGACGCTATTTTTAGCCGCGACAGCGTGGTGGATCAGTTGGGGAAGATTCAGACGCCTACTGTGGTCATTGTGGGCAAACATGATGCTGCCACGCCAACTTCTTATGCCCAAACGATGGCTGACCGCATTCACGATTGCCGTATGCGGGTGATTCCTGACGCGGGTCATTCGTCTCCAGTGGAAAAACCGCGTGTTGTTGCCGAAGCGATGCGTGTCTTTTTTGAGCGGGTGGGGATTTTATAGAGACTGGAGATTGGAGATTTTTGTCGTCAGGCAGAGGGGAGTGTAAACGTTGGGCATGAGCTATCAATCCATTTTTAGACCTGATTTGTTTCTTGGGCAGACAATTATTGTGACGGGTGGTGGCAGCGGCATTGGCCGGGCAACGGCCGTTGAGCTGGCTTCGTTAGGCGCACATGTGGTGTTGGTGGGGCGGACGTTGGAGAAGTTAACGGCCGTTCACCAAGAAATTACACAAATGGGCGGGGAAGCCTCTACTTTCACGTGTAACATTCGTGAAGAGGAGCAGGTGCAGGCATTGTTTGCCGCTGTGCTGTCCCAGCAGGGTGTGGTGCATGGGTTGGTCAACAACGCCGGTGGCCAATTTCTAAGCCCGGCGGAGTTCATCAGCAAAAAAGGGTTTCACGCCGTGGTAGAAACTAACCTGACGGGCACGTTTTTGATGTGTCGTGAAGCATACAACCAAACGATGCGTGACCATGGCGGGACCATCGTCAATATGCTGATGGAAAATTGGCGTGGTTTCCCTGGCATGGTGCATTCGGCGGCGGCGCGAGCTGGTGTAGAGAACCTGACAAAAACGCTGGCGGTGGAGTGGGCCCGTTCCGGGGTACGCATCAATGCCGTCGCGCCTGGCCTCATTGAATCCAGCGGTTTGGACAATTATCCAGAAGCCGCTCGGAATTTTATCCAGGAAGTCGTGAAGGATATTCCTTTTAAACGGATGGGCACAGAGAGCGAAACGGCCGCAGCCATCGTTTTTTTGCTCTCACCAGCAGCCAGTTACATTAGTGGGGAGTCGATTCGCATTGATGGGGCTAGTTCGCTCTGGCGTAAAACGTGGGAAATTGAAGACCATGACAACGCCCCTCAACCTTTTGATGGATTTCAGATTGGATAATAAGTGCCTAATTTCTTTTCCCACGGCACATGGCCCCGTGATCATGACCAAAACTTGCCTGTACACCATGCCACCCGACCGGGATTTTATCTTGGACACGCTGCCGGAGCATCCCAACGTGGCCGTGGCCGTAGGGGCAGATCATGCTTCTAAGTTTGCCTCGCTGTTGGGAAAATTCTCAGCCAACTGGCCATTGCGGGGCAATCTGAATTTGATTTAATCCCGTTCCAAAGCTGTACCATCCCTACACCAAAGCGCTCCTCTCTGTCATGCCCGTACCCAATCCCCGGCTGCGCCGCGAGCGCATCATTTTGCAAGGCGAAACGCCCAACCCCATCAACCTGCCGCCAGGCTGTCGTTTTCACCCCCGCTGCCCCATTGCCCAGCCCCACTGCCAGCAAACCGACCCCGGATGGCGCAAAATTGAACCCCTGCACTTTGCCGCCTGCCACGAGGTTTGATTATTTCAACGCCTCAGCCGACCAACGAATCTCTACCTCGAATGTCATGCGTTCGATCCAGGCTTGCTGTTCTGGCATCAGGTTGCCTAGTTCCAGCTCTGTGATCAGCAAAGAGCCACTAGATTTAGGAACGCCATCATGTATGGTAAAGGCTTCCTGTTCATCCATATTTTCACAAAAAGAGGTCCACATCAGACATTGAAGGGCATCTAAAGCGACTTGATAATCTTCTTCACTGGTGACAAACAAGAAGGTCCTTTCTTCTTGGGATGCATTGACACTACCATCATTTGGTCCGGTGTTATCGGCGTTCCTAAAGTGCCAGCCAATTATTTGCAAGTTATTGACGCCCCGAAATGGCGGAGTGACGACGCCAGCGTAATTGTGATCTGGTTCAGTTGCTGGCCCAATTTGAATGTTCCACCCCATCCACCCCAATTCAGCATATTCTGTAGGAATTAAGCTGAAAATCAGACCGTTGGGTAGAACATGTTCAAATCTCTCGCCACGATTGACGCTGCCGGTGAAGGAATAGGTGCTGTTGTCAGGAGTCGGCGGCGCGGCAGGAGTTTGCTCAACTTCGCTATTACTGGTGCAAGCCATCAAAGCAATCAAAAGAATGAAAAGCCCAACTTGATAGAAAGCCACAATACGTTTTTGCTCCATATGTTTTCCTTCGAAATAGACTGCGCAAATTTGTACATCTAATTTTACTCAGGTTCGGGTAATTTTGATACTTTCCTCGCATTTTCAAATGAGATGGTGTTGCCTACAGTTAAATTTGAATAACAAGTGTACCGTACCTGTGGTTAAACTCGGGTCGAAAGTTTAGGTGGGGTGCTATAAAATAGAGCCGTATGTTACCGAGTATTGAGAATATCCAATTCGAAGAGAACAATGAACGGCTGAAGGTTGTCTTGCCGGTGAAGCGGCATTGGGTTTACCTAGTGTTGTACAGCGTGATGTTGCTTACCTGGGTGGGGATGTTTGTTTTTGGTCTTGTATTTATCTGGCAAACAGCTTTTTCTGGTGAGCGATTTGCCTTTGTTTTTACCGTGATGCTGCTGGTGCTACTTTATCCTTTATACCTTTTGGGGCGTGTTGTTTGGGGACAGTGGCAATATTATGCCGCGAGTCGTGAGATTTTATTTGTTCATAATGACATGCTGATCGTGCGCCGTCCCGTCTCGATTTTTGGCATTACCACAGCATTTGACCGAGCGCATATCACCCCATTTTATTACAGTGAGAAACACAGCAGCCTGGCTTTTGATTATGGCCACCAACATGTTTATTTTGGGCGAGATTTGCCAACTGATCCGGCAGGGAGACTTATTGGCTATTTAAATGCGCGGTATTATCCCCATTATGATGAAGAGGATTAATAACTAGCAATCCGCAGATTTCACAGATTACGCAGATTTTTTATTCTTCAATCTGCGTAATCTGTGGATATGTACCTTTGTAGGAAAAATGTCCACGAGTACAGCAAGCGAAGAACAGTTAGCTACGGGCGATACCTTGCGCCAGTTGGCTGCGTATATTCCCACGACGTTGGCGGATCGCATTTTGCGGCGAGGGTTACCCACGCCGGGTGAACCGCACGCGCTAAATGCGGCTACGCTGTTTTCGGACATCTCTGGTTTTACGGGCATGTCAGAAGAACTGGCGTCGGATGGGCCGCGCGGGGCAGAGGAGCTGAACCGCGTTTTGCTGGTGACGTTCACCGCGATGATTGACGTGATTCACGAGCTGGGCGGCGCAGTGAATCATTTTTACGGGGATGCGATGTCGGTCTATTTCCCAGATACGGACGGTACGGCCGCACAGCGCGCCCTGGTTTGTGCCCAGATGATGCAGCAGTTGATGCTGACGAGTTTTAATCGGGTGGTGACCAATCGTCCACCGGGCAAACATCCCTTTTTTGAGCTGACGATAAAGATTGGGGTAGGCTACGGCCGTTGCCAGGAACTCGTCGTCGGTCATCCGCAGCAGAGCCTGGAGTTTGTGCTGACGGGGACGGCCGTGGATGAAGCCGCCATGGCCGAACGGCAGGCCAGTTCAGGAGACATCATTGCCAGTGCCGCCGTGCTGCGGCAGGCGGGTTTGCCTGCTGATGGTGCGTTTCAGAAATTGGAAACGGCCGTTCCCCCTCCAGCAACCCAGCCTATCCTCAACTGGAACGATTACGACGAAGCGGCCCGACAACGGTTAGCCCAACTCATTTTACCTTTTGTCCCACCGGCCCTTTACCGCCGCCTCGTTTCCACGGGTGCAACAGAGATTGCCGAACACCGACCCGTCACCACTGTTTTTGTCCAGTTCGATTACAAAAATCGACAGGACGATTCCTCCGCGATTGAAACGGCCGATTTGGGCCGCCAGCTGCAAGCGTATTACGAATGGGCCTGCGAAGTTGTGAGTCGGTTCGGCCAAGAAAATGCACGGGTTAACCGGGTACTGACCGGGGACAAAGGAAACCAACTGCACATCATGTTTGGTGCGCCTGTGGCCCCGGATACGCCGGAGCAGGCGCTGCGCTGCGTATTGGCCTTGCAGCGGGAAAAACCTACCTTCATCGAGGCACAGCGCATCGGGGTTTCGGTGGGCAAGGTGTTTGCTGGGCCGGTGGGGTCGTCGGCGCGCCGTGAGTACACGGTGGTTGGGGATGTGGTCAACCAGTCGGCGCGGCTGATGCAGGTATGTGATCATGGGGCAATTTTGACGGATCAGATCACGGCTGAACGAACGCGCCAGGTGATTGAGTGTGAGCCTCTTCCCCCCATTTATCTCAAAGGCAAGCAAACGGCCGTTACGCCCCATTTGGTGCAGCGAGATCGGGCTGTTACCACCTTGATGCAGGCGTATATTGATCGCTGGGAACGGCCGTTGGTTGGGCGGGAGGAAGAGCTGGATTTGCTGCTGGGCGGCATGGATGCAGCCTTGCGGGGGATTGGTGGGGCAGCGGCCGTTTATGGTGGCACGGGGGTCGGCAAGTCACGCCTGTTGGCGGCTGGCGTGCATCACTGGCTAGACAATGATGGTTTGGGCCTCATCGGGGTTTGTTATCCGCATACGAAGGATACGCCATACAGTCCGTGGCGCGACGTCTGGCGCGAATATTTTGGCCTGGCCACCGGTATGCCCGTGATGCAGCAAATCACGGCCGTCATTATGAAAACGCAGGCGCTGGTACCAGATGTAGGGGATGACGTGGGCTTATGGCGTGAACTGCTAGGGCTGCCGATGCCTCAGTCTGCCAGTTTGGGTGACCTGACGGCCGAAGCGCGGCAGGTGCGCCTGTTTTCTCTGGTTCGCCGCTGTTGTGTGGCCATTGCCGCCCAGCAGCCGCTGCTCATTGTACTGGAAGGGTTGCAGTGGGCGGACCAGGCTACGCTGGCGCTGTTAGATGAGGTGGGCAGCCATCTGGACGGGACAGCCGTTTTTCTGGCGTTTACCTTTCGGGCACGTGAGTCGGTGGAGATTGCGGCGGTGGAACGGCCGTCTTGCATTCCTATTCCGCTGGTTGATCTTTCACCAGGATCTGCGCGGCAGATGTTGGCCCAGCTGGTAGGCACATCTGAGCTGCCCCAGGCGGTAGAACAGCATTTGGGCATGCGTGACCGTGAAGGGCGCGACAGTCCGGTGAATCCCTTATTTCTGGAAGAGGCGCTTAATGTGATGATGGGGGCGGGCGTGCTGCGGGTAAACGGCCGTGTGCAGGTAGACGAAACTGAATTGGCCCGGATGCAGGTGCCAGATACCATCCACGGCCTGCTGCTGGCGCGTTTAGATCGCTTACCTCCAGCAGGTCGTGACCTGTTGCAAGTGGCCTCGGTTATTGGCCGACAATTTTCTGCTGAACCGCTGCAAGTGATCGCCGACGCGCCGTTACAGCAAACGGTGCTGCAACTGCTGGCTGATTTGTCTGAAGCGGAAATGACGCGACTCATCACGGCCGATCCAGAGTGGACGTATTTGTTCCAACATGCTATGACACACGAAGTGGCTTACGAAAGTTTGCCCTATGCCCGGCGGCAGCTGCTTCATGCGGCCGTGGCTGGTTGGTTGGCGGCTAAATATCAGCACAATCTCAAGCCATTGCATCCGGTGCTGGCCTACCATTACAGCCGGGCTGATAACCACAGCAAGGCGCTGCATTTTGCCCTGCTGGCCGCTGACGAAGCGCGCAACATCTTTGCCAATCGGGAAGCAATTGATCTGTATAACCTGGCAGAAACGCATCTGAATGCTTTGGCTGATGAGACTTTGTGGGAAACGGCCGTACACCTCTACCTTTCACGTAGCAATGTGCTGATTTTGCTGAATGAGTTGACAACTGCTTTTACCGACGCTGAAAGCGCGTTAGCTTTAGCTAACACAAATGGGGATCGTGGATCAACGGCCGTTGCCTATAATATCATGGCTGAAATTCGTTACCGTCAAGGTAACTTTGATGAAGTTCAGGACCTGACAGCAAAAACCATAAACAATCCAAATGATGAAATTGATGAAGATCAATTAGCCCGTGCCTACATTTCGGCAGGATGGGCGGCAAGCTCTAAGCTGAATCATAATCTCGGTCTAAAATACCTGGAGAAGGCGAGAGAGATTTGTAAAAGGACAAGGAATAATTATCGTCTAGCCCTTACTTTGGAAGCAATTGGATTTACCTATTACGGTCAGAGAAACCTTGAAAGAGCCTTAGAGGCGATGCAGGAAAGCGTGCGCCTTTCCCGAGATTTTAGTACGCCTGTAAACATTGGTTTTGCCCAAAATAATGTTGCCTTTATTGAATTTGAAGCAGGTAAAGCCGTAAATGCCCTTGAAACATTTCATGAAGCTATTGAATTAGGTAGAAGCACAAGCAGGAATTTGTTGGCAATTACACTTTACAATCAAGCGGCGGTATTTGCTTACTTAGGAAAATTTCCTGCTGCTTTAGCAAACTTTGAAGAGGCTTTGGAACTAATTGACCCTCTTCAACATTCACGCCAAATGATTGAGATGAACTTGTACTGGGGCTATGATTATTGCAGTGTACTTAAAGAGTGGGATGATGCTAGAGATCGTTTTGCCACTGCAAAAGAGGTAATTAATCGGCAACCCGATAGTTATCCTGAAGAAAGCGTCCGACTTCTTATTGGATTAGGCCAGTTAGAAATGGAAGCGGGAAATAGCATAATTGCTGAAGAATTACTGCTGCAAGCGCTTGAATTAATTGAAGAAAAGCAGTTGTCATGGTGGGCTCCTGCTTCATATTATTATCTTGGTGTGATAAAAATCAAATCCAATGATTTTGAAAAAGCAGAAGTGTATTTGCATGAGGGGTTGGCAAGAATAGATCGTTCGGGATGCCCAGATTACAAGCCTTTGATTTTAATCCAATTGGCTGAAATTGAGCCATTAGAGTCGAGGAAAATAGACTATATTCAAGAATGTGTGAAAGCTGTAAATCAACGGTCCCGGTATATGGATCGTGTCTTTTGTTTGAAGCGGGCTGGACATATATTGTTGCAGGTTGATTCTCATTCAACTGCAGCATTAGGAAACCGCTATCTAAAAGAAGCGGAACAACTGGAAAGAAAATTGTGAGGATAAAAAAAGCCTAAGCGATTTTCGCTTAGGCTTTTTGAAATATAAAATCAGGGCCTGGTTGATTTTACCCTACCCCGGGCCAAATACCTTTTGTTGTGCGAGAGCCGAGTCCACCGGCAAATTCGTCGAAGTTTTCTTCGTCTAAGTTTTCTAGTGCGGTACGTTCTTCATCAGTGATAGCGTACCCTTCAAGCGCTTTGTCCAAATCTTTGAAGAGAAGTTTGCGGAATTCTTTATCGTTTACAGCACGTTCAACCAGTTGATCTAATGCTTCTGACACAGTGTTCCTCCTGTAAAATCCTTAAATTGATCTGATACTTTTAATGATATGTCCAGTATTGTCTTTCTGCCGTTTTTTGTCAACGCGTATGTCATACATTTCTTATGTTATCTACTTAACTTTCACACCTGCTTACGCTTGGCTCGATAGGTTACTCATCTTCATACGGCCGTTTCCACAACAAGAACAGTGTCAGTAAAAAGACAACCCCAATCATGATGAGCTGTACAGAAACGGAGGAGGTGTCAATACCGGCCACGACACCATTATTGCCCTTGGCTGCGCTGCCGCCCTTGGGGAAAACGGCCGTTCCACCCTCGCCAATTACTGCCACATCCTCAACCGGCTGCGTGCCATCCAGCGCCAGCAAATAATCCACGATCATCTCTACCTGCTCGGTCGTTAGCCTTTGGCTGTAGTCTTGGGGCATGATGTTGGGCAGGCAGGGGCCATTGGGGCAGGTGGGTGCCAGCGCATAGTTTGGTTCTAAAATCGACTGCTGTATGTAGTCGGCGGCAGAGACATTGGGGATGCGCCCGGTGGCCTGGTAGCCGATAGATGAAAGATCAGGGCCAACTTTGTGCCCTTCGCCAATTGAGCCAATGGCATGGCAGGAACTGCAACCTGCGTTGACCAGAATTTCTTCGGCGGTGCCGCCTGGAACCGGGCGTGGTGTGGGAGAAGGGGCGGGGGTTACGGCCGTATCTGGTGGCACAGGGGTGGCCGTTGTCTCCATCTCGGCCAGCTCTTCGGTGGTGGGCTGTGGCAGCTCATCCGTTATTTCTACGCGCAGAATAGCCTCACACTGGTTAATTCCTGGCTCTGGGTCTGGCTGGCACCAGATCGGTTCTGTTTTTTTGGTTTTAAGCAGAGGCACATACCAGAATACGATGTTCTCGCCAAAAACTGGTTCGTCATTGAGCCATTGGCGTGGCGGTTGGAAGGTGTCACCAGGGCCAGGCGAGAGCGGCTGCTCGCCCTCCATCTCATTTTCTTTGAGGATGAAGAAACGGGCTTCGTCCAGGCCAAGCGGATCGGTGGGCAGCATGGCCCAGCGATAGAGTAGATCGCCGCCGCCCGTGGCCAGCTTAAAGCCATCCGGCCCAAGATCATCAACAAAGGGGAACAGCTCTTGCTCTGTGGTTACTTCTGCCCATTCCGTTTCTTGCCACAGCCAGACGCGATCATCTTCCGGGCCGTCCAAATCGATATTGATGCGCCAAAATGGCCGATAAATGGACAAATCGTCACAGCCTGGCCCATAAGAGATGAAGCGCGGTTCAAAGCTGCCGTCGGCAAAAAAGCGAATGATTTCCTCATAACGGTAGCAGCAGATGCAGTTGGGCCAGCGAGTAAATTCGGTGAAAAGTTGGCGTACTTCAAAGCCATCATCCAGTTCGTTGACGATGGTGTCGCCAAAGGGAGGTACGCTGGCCGAGAAGCCAATTTCGTCGCGATAACCACCCGGCCAGCTGGGGTACCATGCTTCGATCTGGGTGATTTTGATGTTGCTGAAGATGAGCGAGTCATTGTAGGTGGCGTCGCGGAACAGAACACCATCGTGGGCGGTCATTTCCCAGCAAACGCTCCAGCCATCTTGCTCATGGCAGCCATCGGTGAAGGCGGCTCGCCGAGAAACGGGCATGGCTACGTCCAGGTCTGGGCGGGCGCGGGTGTAAAAGGTGCGGGCGACAATTTGTTGGCTCATGTTGACGAAGACGTGAAAAATACGGCCGTCTCCCTCAGGGTTGTGAAAGGTGAGATCAACACACCAATCGTCACGGCAGGCATCATCCGCCAGCCAGGCCGACATGGGAATCATCGCGGGATCACCCGCGCCGATGTCCCCAAGAACGGCCGTTACCGATGGATCATTTGCCGCAATTTGGATCGCTTCCTCAGCGACAAAACTGCTGCCCGCAGGGCGGGCCAACGCGTCCTGCCATTCGGCCAAAACGGCATTGTTCTGTAATGAGATAATTTGGTTGAGCGTGCTTCCGTTCTCTCGATCAAAGTAGGTGGCGTGGGCACAGTTATTGGCGGTGCAGCCCAGCTCAGCCCAAGGGCGGGACTCTGCCAGGCTAAGCGGTAGAGCATCCACAAAAATGAGGCTGGATTCGGCCGTATTCAAATTTGCCAGTTCCTCAGCATCCAACCCGATTGGTTGGCCGTCAGGTGACATATAAAGCCGTTGCCCTTTGGCAATGGCCAGATTGATAGAGGCCTGCTGCTGCCAGAGGGATACCAGTAAATTCCCAATTAAAAATATGAGCAAAATGAAGCAAAGTCGAAGGGCCAAACGATGGTGCTTAGGGGTCAACGGAATACTCCCATTTTTGCATTGATTAAGAATCTATCCGAAAAAGCCACAGAAGAAACTGAGAGGATCAAGATTGGCGCATAAGCCTCACAAATCTCGTGGCCAAGATTCGGATAACTTTAGCCGGATTATAACCAACCATGCCCGTTTGGCACGGCCTGAATGTAATTTTCTCATGCAAACGAAAAAAACGCCCTACTATAGATTTTTGTAGGGCGTTTTTAAACAAAGTGAAGGAAAAATAAGCGGATGGTCTACTCTGAAGGCCCAGCGTTGATGATCGCCTCGCTGCTGCCTTCCTTGTACTTCTCAAAGTTCTTGATGAAGAGGTTTGCCAGCTTATGAGCCTGTTTATCATATGCTTCGCCATCGCTCCAGGTGTTTCTGGGGATGAGGAGTTCGTCTGGCACAATGGTGCAGGTTGTGGGGACTGCCAGACCAAAGATTGGGTCTGTTGTGTAGGTTACATCGTCCAGGAGACCTTTGTGAATGGCGTTGATGATGGCGCGTGTGTACTTGAGCTTGATGCGAGAGCCAACGCCATACGGGCCTCCCGTCCAGCCCGTGTTTACCAGCCAGGCCGAGGTGCCGTGTTCAGACATCTTTTCAGCCAGCAGCTCAGCATACTTGCTGGGGTGCCACACCATGAAGGCCGCCCCGAAGCAGGCCGAGAAGGTTGCTTCAGGTTCGGTGATACCTACTTCTGTTCCGGCCACTTTGGCTGTATAGCCGCTAATGAAGTGGTACATTGTTTGCTCGGGCGTGAGTTTGCTAACCGGAGGCAGTACACCAAAGGCATCGGCCGTGAGCAAGATGATGTTTTTAGGATGTCCACCTACGCAGGGGATTTTGGCATTAGGAATGTAATGGATGGGGTAAGCGGCCCGGGTGTTTTGGGTGATGGACACATCGCTGTAATCAACGGCGTGTGAATGGTCATCGTACACAACATTTTCTAGGACGGTACCAAATTTGATAGCGCCATAAATTTCCGGTTCGTTTTCGGCCGAAAGATCGATTGCTTTGGCATAGCAGCCACCTTCAATGTTGAATACGCCTTCGTCGTTCCAGCAATGTTCATCGTCCCCAATGAGGTTACGTTGTTCATCGGCGGAAAGAGTGGTTTTGCCCGTACCAGAAAGACCAAAGAACAGCGAAACGTCCCCATCTGCCCCTTCATTGGCAGAACAGTGCATCGAGAGGACGCCTTTCTTGGGCATGATGTAGTTCATGACGGTGAAGATGCCTTTTTTCATTTCGCCCGCGTATTCGGTGCCTAAAATGACGGCTTCTTTAT
The DNA here is from genome assembly GCA_905479495.1 of uncultured Anaerolineae bacterium. Classification (GTDB taxonomy): domain Bacteria; phylum Chloroflexota; class Anaerolineae; order Promineifilales; family Promineifilaceae; genus Leptofilum. Next base: position 9,958 of record CAJQMR010000047.1, on the reverse strand, counting down.
TTTCAAAGGAAAGATCGACGCTGGTTTTGGATGTCATGCCGGTGGTGTATCGGTTAGCCGGAAATTGGCCGGCGTTAAAAATGACGTATTCTGGTTCGCCAAAGCTTTCCAGCTGCTCATCGGTTGGGCGGATGAGCATGTTCCACATAAAGAGGGCGTGATACGGCCGTGTGCAAATAATGCGCACCTTGATCTGTTCGTTGGTGTCCCAGCCGGCGAAGCCGTCAACGACGTATAACTTATCCCGTGTGTTTAGATAGTCGATGGCCCGTTCACGATTAATGGCAAACGTATGCTCATCAACCGGAATATTGACCGATCCCCACCAAATGTCACCTTTAGAGTCTGGATGGTCTACAATGCGCTTGTCTTTGGGGCTGCGACCTGTTTTTTCGCCAGACCGAACCATGAGTGCCCCGGAATCTGCAATAGCAGCATCCGCTTCATAAGCGAGCGCTTCCTGGTAAAGTTGAGCTGGCATTGCATTGCGTACGATGTTAGGCACGTCAATGTTATGCTGTTTTAGGGTAAAATGATTAGACAAGAGAACCTCCCTGAATTTTATAATGCTTTTTGTTTGTATAGTTGAGCAAATGAAAGCAAGATGAATTTAAGCTGCTGCGCTTATTAAAGTGAGAGCGAATTCCTTAAAATCATTTGCTAACTTGATGCTGCTTTTACGCAAGTTTTGCGGTAGGAAAGAGCGAGTTCTTAGGGTAGTGTGTGTGATACAAATTCATTGATAATTGATATAAAAGACCTTCAATTACCTGCGCCATTATAACAAGATTATGCAGATACTTTTTAGCCAAACGTAATGTGTATCATAAACAAATTTCACAAATATGCATTATTTTGCGTTTTTTGGTTTCTGGTTAAACTAGATTGATGGGAAAAATTAGTTTGTTAACGGGAAAACGAATTTTGTTGGGTGTAACTGGCTCTATTGCTTGTTATAAAGCTGTTGAGCTGGCTTCTAAGTTGACGCAAGCTGGGGCTGAAGTTGATGTGATCTTAACGGAAGGGGCGCAGCAGTTTGTGACGCCGCTCACGTTTCGTTCAGTGACGGGACGGCCGTCTTACAACAACATGTGGAGTTTGGCTGACCATGTGCAGCATGTGGGTCTGGGGGAAACGGCCGATCTTTTTGTGATTGCCCCTGCGACGGCCCATACCCTGGCCAAACTAGCGCATGGTCTGGCAGATAATCTGCTGACGGTAACGGCGCTGGCCGCGCGCTGCCCCGTTCTCATCGCCCCAGCGATGGATGGCGGTATGTACGAACATCCGGCCACACAAGCCAACATAACAACGCTGCGTGAGCGCGGTATCCAGTTTGCTGGCCCAGCCGAAGGGCGCATGGCCTCCGGGCTGACGGGCCTGGGGCGGATGGTGGAGCCTGGCGAGCTGTTGGGCTTCGTTCGGCAGGTGCTGGCCCAGGGCGGGCCGCTGGCTGGGCGTAAGGTTGTGGTTTCTACTGGCCCCACGCGGGAACCACTGGACCCGGTGCGCTTTATCAGCAATCGCTCCACGGGCAAGCAGGGGTTGGCGGTGGCGCAGGCGGCACTGGATGCAGGCGCGCAAGTAACGGTGGTGCATGGGCCTGTCTTTGAGCCAATTCCCTTTGGGGCAACGGCCGTTTCTGTGCAAACCACAGATGAGATGGGCGATGCCGTTTTAAACGCAGCCCAAAAAGCGGATGCCCTTTTTATGGTGGCTGCTGTGGCTGATTTCCGCCCCAATGCTAGGTCAGATCAGAAGATTAAGAAGACAGATGAGCAGTGGGGCTTGGCCATTGGTCTGGAAGTGACGCTGGATATTCTTACGGCCGTTAAAGCCCAACGAGACAAAAGTGGCTATCCACGCGTGGTGCTGGGCTTTGCCGCTGAGACGCACAACGCTTTTGAATACGGCCGTGACAAGCTTTTGCGCAAAGGACTCAACTTTATTGCCGTCAATGACGTGATGGACCAAGGGGTTGGCTTTGAAGTAGATACCAACAAGGTGCTGCTGCTCAGTTCCGCCGGGGTGGTGGAAGAGATACCGTTGCAAAGCAAAACGGCCGTTGCCGAACGGCTGGTGCATCATGTGGCGAAGAGTTTAAACGGTGATCGGTAAGCAGGAAATTACCAATTGCTGAAAACGGGAAACTATGGATCGTATACAGTTACGCGATGATTTGCTAACAGTTTTTAACTTGGAGGAGCTGCGACTTCTGTGTCGGCGGTTGGGGTTGGAATATGATCAACTGCGGGGGAAGACACAGCGGGACAAAGCCGGGCTGTTGATTGGCACGATGGAGCGGAACGGCCGTCTCCCTGAATTGGTGCAAGAGGTGGTGCGCGAACGGCCGCATTTGGAAGAGGTGTATGGCGCCTACATTGCCATCGAAGCGGCTGCTCCGGAAGATCCGCTCAGCTGGCTGGATCGGCTGGCCCAGGGCGAAGGTCCGGCTATCGAAGAGTCGCCCACCATGCGTTGGAGCACAGAAATCACAGAGGATGAGGAAGATGAGTAAAATATTTATTATGTTGGGCGCTGCGTTCATGATGTTGGGTGTTGGCGCGGGCGCATTTGGGGCACATGGGTTGAGCAGTTATTTTGAACGTTTTCCCAGTTTGGAGGCGACGTTTGAAACGGCCGTACGCTACCACGTCTACCATGCCCTTGGCCTTTTTGCCGCCGCCTGGCTGGCCGATAAATATCCAGTGAGCCTGACCGCTTGGGGTGGGTATTTGCTGGTAGCCGGTATTGTCATTTTTTCTGGTAGCCTGTACCTGCTGGTTTTAACCAGACAAAGCTGGTTGGGAGCGATTACGCCTATTGGTGGGGTTGCTTTCATTGCTGGATGGGCTTGCTTAATGCTTGCTGCCTGGCGCGCCTAAAAATCTTGAAGTAACGTACAACTCGCAACTAACTTAATCTAAAAGGAAAAATATGAACCCCTTCGGTGTTCCCGGTATTTCTGTGCAGCAGCTTGCTCAAAAACGATCAAATAACGAACAATTTATTCTCTTGGACGTGCGTGAGCCCAATGAACTTTTGTATGCCAACCTTGGTGATACCATTTCGCTTTCTCCGCTTAGCCAGTTGGCACAGCAAGGATTGGAAGCCCTCCCAGAGGAAGTCGCAGCTGACAAGGATGCCGAAATTGTCGTCATGTGCCATCATGGCAACCGCAGTGCCCAGGTAACGGCCTGGCTGCGTCAGCAGGGCTGGACAAACGTGTTTAACCTGGACGGCGGTATAGAGGCCTATGCCATAGCCGTTGATCCAGCGATTGGCCGGTACTAATTGACTCCCCCGTGTCCCCTCCCTTTCTGTACTGCTGCTCACCAAACCTATGTTGTAATATGGTAAAATCGCTGTGTACTATTTTTCCGTAAGCTGTCCCCCCCACAACAGCTTGCACAAGTCAACAGTTAGTATTGCGCTCGAAATGTGAGCATCAAGTGAAGGGTGCAGCGCAATACCTAAACGGTCCGGCGATTTCAACACGATAGCGTAAGGTGAATTTCTGCCGACTGCAAATAGGTATCCATGTCAGAGCCCCTAAAAATTTACGAGGTTGGCCCGCGCGACGGTTTACAAAATGAAGCTGATTTGATTAATACCGCACAGAAAAAGGTATTGGTAGAAGGCTTGGTTGCTGCTGGCTTACAGCATATCGAGCTGACAAGCTTTGTGCATCCACAAGCGGTGCCACAAATGGCCGATGCGGATGAGTTAATGACGTTCAGCCGCCAAAAGTGGCCGCAGCAAGATTTTATTGGCCTGGTGTTTAACCAGCGTGGTTACGATCGGGCCTTGGCCGTAGGCTGCCGCGCGATGGCTTTTGGCGTCTCCGTGAGTGAAACGTTTAGCCAGAAAAACACGCGTATGTCATCCCAGCGCGCTTACGAGATTACGCGTGACCTGATGGCTCAGGCTCGGCGAGACGGTATTTGGACGCGTATTTACGTGATGACGGCCTGGGTGTGTCCGTTTGAGGGCAATACGCCGCCGTATCGCACCATTGCCCTGGCAGAAAAGCTGTGGCAGCTGGAACCAGATGAGCTGGCTATTGCCGATACAATTGGCCATGCCAACCCGCTGGATGTGGGGCATTTAATGGAGTCATTGGGTCGGCGGCTGGAGATGCATAAGCTGGCGGTGCATTTGCATGATACGCAGGCGATGGGCCTGGCCAATGCGACCACGGCGTTGCAGGCTGGTGTGCGTATTTTTGACAGCAGCGTGGGGGGGCTGGGCGGTTGCCCCTTCGCCCCTGGCGCAGCGGGCAATTTGGCAACGGAGGATTTGGTGTTTTTGGCGTACAAAATGGGGTTGGGCACGGGCGTGGATTTTGCTCGCTTGTGGGATGTTGTTTATCAGATTGAGGCTTATGTGGGACGGCCGATTGGCGGCCGGATTCGGCAGTGGTGGGAAAGCCAGTGCGCGCAGGAGCCTTCGTTTACATTTCGGTAGTGGATAGCTTTCTTTCTCCCCAGATGTTGCTTTCCGCCTATTGTCAGGGCGTTTTCCCGATGGCGCATGAAGACGGCCGTATCTACTGGTACGATCCGGACCCCAGAGCTATCATTCCCTTAGATCGTTTTCATGTTTCCCGTTCCCTCCGCCGTACCATTCGTCAACAGGTCTTTGACATTCGCATAGATAGTGCATTTACGGCCGTTATGGAAGCATGTGCTGCTCCCGCGCCAGGCCGGGAAGAAACCTGGATCAGCGACGAGATTATTGAGGCTTACACCCGGCTGCACCAGCTGGGGTTTGCCCACAGCGTGGAGGCCTGGCAAGAAAACAAGCTGGTGGGTGGCCTGTATGGCGTAGCCATTGGCGGCTTTTTCGCCGGGGAAAGCATGTTTAGCGACGTGCGGGACAGCAGCAAGGTGGCAGTGGCCTTTCTGGTAGCTCATCTAAACGAGCGCAAATTTAGTTTGCTGGACACGCAGTTCATGACGGAGCATTTGCGTCGTTTAGGTGCGGTGGAAATACCGGCCGTGGCCTACAAATTAAAGCTCAGCCAGGCGTTGCTGTCGTCTGCGACCTTTCGCTGAAGTTATCATGAGGAGAAGAGATGGATAAAAAGTTAGACCCCAATGATGTGCGGCTGTTTAGCGGCCGTTCCAATATCCCCTTAGCCAGAAGGATTGGCGAGCATTTGGGAATCCCGCTGGAAGAAACGAAATTTTCCAAATTTAGCAATGACAATTTGTTTGTGCAGCTTGGAGCCAGCGTGCGTGGGCGCACTGTTTATCTGGTTCAGTCGATGACGCCACCGGTGAGCGATCACTTGGTAGAGCTGCTGATGATGCTGGACATTGCCAAAAGCGCGGCCGCGCGAGAAATTCACGCCATCATTCCTTACTTTTCTTATGCCCGATCGGATAAGAAGGATGCCCCGCGCATTTCGATTACGGCGCGGCTCATTGCTGATTTGCTGCGTACGTCCGGGGCTTCGCACGTCATGACGATGACGCTGCATTCGCCCCAAGTGCACGGTTTCTTTAGCATTCCAGCCGACCCTTTAACGGCGCGGATGACGCTGGGGCAGTTTGTTCGCCAGCGCAATTGGGACCCAAAGAAAGATGTTGTGGTTGCTCCCGACATGGGGCGGGCCAAACCGGCGGCTCGCTTTGCCAGGGACTTAGGCTTGCCCATCGCCTCCGCCGATAAAACCCGCGTTTCGGACACTGAGGTGAAAATTGGGGGCCTGATTAAGCGACAGGTGGAAGGGTTTGAGCACGCGCTGGTGTACGATGATGAGATTGCCACGGCTGGTTCTGTGGTGGAACTGAGTGAAGTGCTGGTGGAAAGTGGCATTAAGCGCATTACGTTGATTTGCACCCACGGTTTGTTCCTGGGTCCGGCCGTTGAGCGCATCAAGTCGATTCCGCAAATTCAGGAAGTCATTACAACAGATACGGTGGAACGGCCGTTAGAACGCCAGCCTCCCAATCTTACAGTCCTTTCGGTAGGGAACGTTTTTGCTGAAGCCATTCAACAAAATTATTTTCGTCGCTCCATTGGCGAACTGTTTGAAGGCATGGAAATATGAGTGGTGGGCTGTGGGGCAAGTTGAAGCAGCTATTTCAGGAAAACGACCCGCCACCGCCAAAGGCACAGAACATTGTTATTCCCGAGGTGGTGATTCATGCGACGCGGCAAGGACAAACGGCCGTTTCTCATCTGCTAGCTTCCCAGGTTGATCCCATCTTTTTGCGCCAACAAATGAGCAATCATTTGGGCAAAGAGGATTTAGCCGCCATCGGTGCAAAAATTGGGGTGGATTATAAAGGGTTACCCGGCGGCAAGGGACGAAAAGTGCTGGCCTTGGTGACAGCTTTTGAAAAAGAAGGACAATTAACCGAGCTGTTGGTATTGTGTCAGCAGCAGAATAGCAAAATTGAATGGCAAATGGAGAAAAATGATGAGTGAAGCAAACGAAGAAGATTTTGTAATGGCTTTCCAGGATTCCTGCGACAAGCCAGCGTTATTGTTGATACATGGGTTCCCGCTGAGCAGCCAGATGTGGGAGCCGCAGCTGGAAGATTTAGCCGATTTTGTGCGCGTCGTTGCCCCCGATTTGCGTGGGTATGGTGGATCAGACAGCGTGCCGGGGCCATACAGCATTACCTTGCTGGCCGATGATTGCGCCGATTTGTTGGGGCATCTAAACGTGGCAACGCCGTTTGTGGTGTGCGGTTTATCGATGGGAGGCTACATTGCCCTGGAGTTTTATCGCCGGTACCCTGAGCAAGTGGCTGGGTTGATTTTGGCCTCGACGCGCGCGGGTGCGGATTCTGTTGAGGGGCAGGCTGGTCGTGACAAGGCGGCGGAACTGGCTAAAACTGAGGGGGCAACGGCCGTTTCTGCCGGAATGCTGCCCAAAATGCTAGCGGAACACAACTTTGAAACGGATGATGAATTAGTCGATTACGTGAAAGAAATCATGAGCACTGCTTCTCTCAATGGGGTGGTTGGTGCGCTGGCTGCCATGCGTGATCGCATCGATTCCACGCCGATGCTGGGCGATATTGACGTGCCAGTGTTGATTATTCACGGTGCTGATGACCAACTCATCCCCGTGTCAGAAGCAGAAGCGATGCACAACGCAATTCCTGATTCTGAATTGGTCATCATCCCTGATGCAGGCCATCTGCCCAATCTGGAACAGCCCGACCTGTTTAACGATGCCGTCATCGACTTTTTGGAAGAACTGCTTGAAGAGGAAGAAGAAGCGTAGCTAAAATTGATTTCCCCGGAAACGGCTCATTGGCAGCCTTGTTTTGCCAAAAGTTTCCGGGGAAATTTTCAGATTACTCAATTGCAGGGCTGGTTGAGTCCCGCCAAAATCCAGCAGTCCATCCCCTGATCCAGCCAGGCCTGGGCATCCACCCAAACGCCGTCTACCAGCAAATCCCAATGCAGATGATTGCCTGTAGAAAGCCCCGTTGTGCCCACCTCGCCGATGATTTGGCCGGGTGTCACCACATCCCCAGGCACGACGGCGATGCTGGACATGTGGTAAAAGCCCGTGTAAATCCCCAGCCCGTGGTCGATGATGACTGCGCCGCCCCGCACAAATAAAGTTTCGGCAACCACCACCGTGCCGCTGGCCGGTGCCAGCACTGGCGTGCCGCCGTACGCGGCAAAATCAACCCCTTCGTGGTAGGTGCGGTACGGTCCGCCATTGTAAGAGCGCCGTGCGCCAAAGGTGGAGCTGATGGTTAGATAATTGTTGATGGGCAGTTGAAACGGAGCATGCCATTGGGCCGGGCCGCTGTTTTGCTCCCAAATTTCAAACAACCGGGCGCGCTCTTCGTCAATGGATTGCTGGTCGATTTGTGCGGCCGTTCCCGTCAGCGTTAGTTCCTGATATTCCCAATCCACAGGGTCGCGGAACTGCCACGGCTGCTCCCACGGGGAGGCACCACCTACCTGAATGTGCAGTACGGGCTGCTGTGTGCCAAAAAACGCGCCCGTTCCGGTAAGCCCAACGAGGTAACGGCCGTCTGCAAACAGATCCATGTCGTTGTCGCCTAAAACGGCCGTTACCATCAACCCCGGCTCAATCTCAGCCCGAAACCCCACCGCCTGCCCCGGCACACCCACCATTTGCGATAGTTCCAATTTTGTGAAGCCAGCGGGTAAGTCACGCGGCGTGCTGGTTTCATCAGGCACCAGGATGAGCTGGTAAAGGGTAGGGTGGTAGGGCGAAGACCGATTGTTGCGTATAGCCAGCGACCAGGGTGCGGTTTGGTGCTGTACGGCCGTTGCCAACAAATTACCTTTTGGTCGCACGAGAAGTCCTGATTGGGAGACGGCCGTCTCCGGCAAAACTAGCTCCGCACCAACGGCCGGTTGGCGAGCAGGGTTCATACGGGGGTTCAGGGCGTGCAGGGCAGCCTCATCCACCTGAAAACGGATAGCCAGTGCCGTCCAACTGTCGCCAGGTTGTATCAAAATTTGTGTGTTGGCATCTGTTTGGGCCAGGCTGCGCTGCGTTATTGTTGCCAAAAGCAAAAAAAGCAAAATAGAGAGAACGTGCCTTCGTTTCATACATTCATTGTACTCTTGCTTCCCTATCAGGTACAGGCGGTGGGTGCCTGTTAACTTGCCCGGAACCAGTCATTTTGAGATTTTGCTCATGGAAAACCAAGAAAACTGTTTGACATTGATGACGCGCTGTGTTATAAAGTTTTGCACATAACAGAGAGCATCCTTTAGGTCAATTTGACTAAACAATTTAACATCAAGGCACCATGCACACAGTTTATTTAGGATTGGGCACAAATTTAGGCGACCGGGCGGCAAATTTGCGAGCCGCTGTTATTGGGTTGGCTGAAAATTTGAATGTCACGGCCGTTTCTCCCATCTACGAAACGGCACCCTGGGGCATTACCGATCAGCCCGACTTTTTAAACATGTGCCTGACTGCCAAAACTGAGTTGTCTCCCCATGAGCTATTGGCTCTCCTCAAAAAATTAGAACAAGAAATAGGTCGCGTGCCCGGTGAACGATGGGGGCCGCGTTTAATCGACATCGATCTTCTGTTTTACGCTAACCAAATTATAAATACCGAAAAATTAAAGATACCGCATCCCGAGCTGCCGGAGCGCGCTTTTGTGTTGCATCCGCTGGCTGACATCGCCCCCCATTTTGTGCACCCTGTGCTGGGCGAAACGATTGCGATACTGGCGGCTAAACTAGATGATGGGGGGATACGGCCGTTTGCCTCCGCCCCGCCGTTGAAAATAGAACCATAAAACAAACTTTATCAATCTCTTTTTTTCGCTCAAAAAAAAGTCATCACTCAAAAAATGAGTGGTGACTCAGGAACTGACAATCAGATGCTAGAAAGTGAAACCACGACTCGCCGCGAACGCCGCATTGCCGCCCGCAAAGCGCAGCTTTTAGACGCCGCAGCCCAGGTCTTTAGCCACAAAGGATATGAAAAAGCGACCACCAAAGAGATTGCCGAATTGGCCGATGTCTCTGAAGGCACGCTGTTTAACTACTTTGCTACCAAGCGCGAACTGCTCATTGGCGTGGTTAAGACGTATGCCGATGAAGTTATTGCCGACATTGAATCGGTCCAGGGGGAGACGTTTGAGGACATGCTGGTCCAGCTGGCAGCCAACCGCTTCCGGCGCGGACGTGAACGGCGTTTGTTTATGCTTTTTCTCTACGAGTCTCGCTTGAACGCGGATGTGCATCAATATTACGTGGAGGAAGCTCTGCAGCATATCATTTCTACTTTGGAGCGGCGGCTAACGGCGCTGATAGAAGCTGGTGTGATGCGTCCGGTAGACCCGGCGCTCACCGCCCGCATGATGAGCGCTACAACCATGGGCTTTGCCGCCTTATTTGAATTGGGGATGGATATTGGTACCAGTTCGCCAGAAAAGCTCGGTGCGTTTGTGACGGATATTCAGTTGAATGGCTTACGCAATAG
>CAJQMR010000046.1 GCA_905479495.1 uncultured Anaerolineae bacterium | reverse complement strand
TGAGAGGGGTTGAAACCTGAGGACAGGGATATCAAGGTAATTCTGCTGAGTGGTCAGAACGGCCGTGTTTTCCTGAGAGGGGTTGAAACAGAAAGTTGGATGATATTCAGCTTTCCACACCCCATGTCAGAACGGCCGTGTTTTCCTGAGAGGGGTTGAAACACGATAATCCGTGCATTTCTTTCCCCTTTTTTGTGGTCAGAACGGCCGTGTTTTCCTGAGAGGGGTTGAAACTGGGATACTCCGGCTGTCTCCACACACAATAATCAGGTCAGAACGGCCGTGCTTTCCTGAGAGAGGTTGAAACGTGGTGTGAAAATGCGAGAAATTGAATTATAATGATGTTTAAGTCTAGCGTGATTAAATGTTGAGGAACCCCTCCACCCCCCAAAAAACTGGCACGAGAAACGCGACTGGAACAAACACGCTAGATAAAGGCAAAGCCCCCCATCCTTAACATTTGCCTTGCCTGAAACAACGTGGTGAACATCTTCAAAAAATGCCCTGGCCAGTATGGCCGGGGCATTTTGTCTATTTACGTTTTGCGTAGCAACCTCTTTGCCTTATTGTCGTCCGACAATGGGAGAAGCCGCTTTTCATAAAACTCAGAAGAAAATTCAGAATATTTTCAGCAGAATTCCCAAGCTTTAACACTCCTTAAACTATACGCTGAAGGAGCATGCAGAAAAGTATTGTTTCCAGGCTCTTGTGGACTTCATGAAGAGGGACAACCCTGGGCGCGCCTGACGCACGAGCCTCCAACCTGATGGAGGTATCGGATGTCGTTAAAAATTCAGCGTAAACTGGTTTATTTAGCAGTCGGTTTGGGATTGTTGCTCACCTTCTTGTCCCCCCTAGCCCCGCCCGTGATGTTAGGGGATTGCTCCCACCAAACCTCAACCTGCACCGGCTAGTTAATATTTAGGCAAGGTGTGCTGTTTTAGCTCAATCGCTGTTTGCAGCAGAATCAGCTAAAGTGGCACATTTTGCCCTGGAAACCTGGAATTGTGCCGCCAGCTTCTGTGCCCATGGATGATCTTTGTAAAAACTAAGCAACTCAAGGGCTTGCTCATAGCTCGAAGCTGCCAAAGCCCATTCCGTCTGTGCTTCAAAAACTTCTGCCAATGTACCCAGACTGTTGGCTCGCTCTACAACATCATTGGCCTGTTGCCATAGGCCAATACTTTTCTCTAAATGCCCTCTCGCCTCAACCAACTTTCCCAACGCCAGCAAGGCGTTCCCCAAATTGTGCGTCAACGAACCGCGTAAATGATACATCCCTTGCAGTTGCTGAGCTGCAGACACTCCCTGGCGGAAAGTGGCTACAGCTGCTGAAAAATCCTCTGTCATATATTGCAAGGTCCCTAACGCATTTAAGGCTTTCAATTTATCTACCACACTATCTGTGGCGCTCAAAGCAGCGCTAGCCTGTTCATAACAGACCTTGGCTTCGGTCCAGCGGTTTTGCTTTTGATAAACAACGCTAAGATTCAAACAAGCCCTTGCCAGCTGGGTAGGGTCATCTAATTCTCGCCAAAGTGTTATGGCTTTATAAAACCAGGCTTCACTTTCGGCAAAGACACCAGATTCCAGATCAAGTAATCCCAGGGAGTTGTAGAGGGCGGCTTGGGTGACCTTTTGAGAAGGGGACAATAAGGAAAGCGCTTTGGCCGCATGCTCACGCGCCCCAGCGTATGTTTTGCACCCTAAATGCGCATTCGTCAAACGATAATGGGTCAAAGCAATCAGCGGCGTAAGTTGATGTTCTTTAGCCATTAACAAGGTTGCCTCCAGCAGATCAATAGCATCATGAAAGTTTCGATTAAGAATGTGGAGACGTGCTTGGGTCAAGCGTAAGCGTATCTGTAAATCAGGGGCAAAGGCATGTGTCATAGCTACATCAAATAATGGCGACCAGTCTGGCCAAACGCCCCAGCGTTCTATGGTTGGTAGCAGCGCTACTATAAACGTGGCCGTTTCAGTCTGGGCCGAAGCATATCTAAGCCCGGCATCTGCTGCTTGCCACACGGCCTCATGCTGAACTCGCCACCGATCTGCGTCTGGCCCTAATATACGCCGCTGCCAGAGGCGTATATTCTTGAGAACAGCTTTTTGATAATGGGTGGAAATATCAAAGGTCATTGTTGGGCAACAGCGAGCGAATAAAAAGCTCGGTCAGGCGATGGATGCCGTAAAACTTGTCCCAGGTGTTGCTGCTTTTCACCTCAAGCAGCGAGCGGCCAATTAACTCGTTAATGGCTGGCCATAGCTGGGCCTGAGGTAGGCTGCTTAACGCTTGAATTTGCTCAGGGTCCATGCCTCCTTCCGCTGCCAGCGGCATAATGGCCAGTACTGCCTTGGCTTCATCACTAAGGGTAAGCCATGTTTCTTTGAGAATATGTTGATAAATTTCTTCGCCATCACCCAACGGCCGTTCTCGTAAAGAAGCCAACAAGGCAGGCAATGGGCGCACCTTGGCCAGACTAACCAACTGTTTTAAGGCAAATGGGTTTCCCCCAACCAGATGATAGATTGGCAGCAGCTCCTCATGGGGTGCTGTGGCTGCCTCGGCAAAACCTATTTCACCAGCATAATGTTGGATTAGGGCAACGCTGTCCGCTTCGGTTAGTTCAGGAAGGCGAAGTGTGAGGGAACCGGCATGGTCTACTGGCGGGGTGCGCGCGGTCAGCAAGAAGCGACTTGGCTGTGCCAGTGTAACCAGTTCTGACAGAAGAAAGGTTGTGTCAGCTTTTAGTTCGAGATTATCCACCACGATCAGGTAGCTTTGACTTCTAAATAATTGTTTTAGCTCCTGACGACGTTCCTCCAGGGTCATATCATTTGGTAGAGCAGGCAGCAATCGCTTGATTAAATAACCAATAATTTGCTGAAATGTATGTTTGGGACTAATCAAAGGAGCCTGATTTTTCCCTTGATTGGTAATCTTAAGCCAGATTACCTCCTCGTAATGCAAGCTGCGAATTGTCTGGCGAACCGTGTAGTTGGCCAAAGATGTTTTCCCAATACCGCCAATACCGACCAAGGTAATAACCCAAGGAGCTGTGTTAGAAGTTAACAGATTCAATAACTTTTCGGATAAAGCAGCAATACCAAAAAGTTTTGTATAGCTTTTTGCTTCCAGCTGACTTTCCTGTCGTGTTATGAATGTTTCCCTGGCTGCCATCTCCAGGGCATAAAGAATATCTGCGAGTTGGTACAAAGCGTCGCGCTGCCGATGTTTCACCTGATCCACGGTTAGGTTCAATTGCTGGCTCACACTCAGAATCGTTTTTTGATCAAGGAAACGCTTCTTGAGAAGGGTGGCGGCCTGCGGCTGTTGCCTCTCTAACGTTTCCAGACCTTGCAGTAATACGTTGTTAGTAGCCAGGCGCAATGCCGAGGGTGTGTGTGAGAGTACGCCACGATGTTTGCTTTGCACTAAATATAGGTTTGCCAGTAAATGTTCGGCTTTGTCATTTACCGTGTGCCAATTTTTGAGTGCAGCATGCACCTCATCTTTTAATTGTTGAGAGGAAAGACTGTTTGAATCTTTCATAAAAATTTCCATCGTGGGCGGGTCTGATGCCTAAAAGACCCGAGGTCTGAATTTGTCTATGTATGACCGATTGTGCCCGAAAATGCTCTATTTCGCACTTTTTTGCCCTGTCCAGGCTTTTTCTGCCTAAACTGGCCGGACTGTGGCCTTTTCTTATGCTAGGGTAAGGAGGTGACAGTCTGGAGGGGCGTGCAGGGCAGCGGAAACTTTTTTCTGCTGTCCTGCCAATGGGATATCAGGGAAGTGAATTTGGATATTAATTGTTATCTGCTGTGTGCCACAGGATTCGCAGAGGAAAGTATGCAGCAAGCCATCTTGTTTTTACAAGCTAAAGGCATTCAGCCAACAATCCTGGGGCTGAAGTCAGGCGCTATTGCCGGATCGGCTGGTGCATCTATGCCTGCGGAAGCATTAATCTCCTTGCTTCTCAGTGAAGAAGCAGAACGGCCGTTACCTGATACTCTGTTAATTGCGGGCGGTGACGCTTGCGGGCATCAATTGCTGGCCGACCCGCGTGTACAGCAGCTCATTCAGAAAATGGTGGAGGCGGCACGACCGGTAGGTTTTTTACGGCCTGTCTCTTTTCCGCTTATCGACCTATTGAGCCGGAAAGGAGCTGATCGCCTATTCTGGTACCAAGAGAAACAAAAAACGGCTGAGTTTATGGGCATTTTCGTCCAGCAAATCCGACCAATAATGAAGGTGGCCCAGCCAGGACAATCCTCACCACCTATTTAGGGTTAGGCAGGTGGAAAGGAATTAAGTGCCCCACTGGATAGTCTGGTGTCTCGCTGGACACAACCATGGCAGCCTGGAGCGGTGGTTGATAAACCGCCACCCAGGCTTGCGCTAGGGCAAGTTGTTGGCAGACAGCTACCAGTAACCAATGCGGAATCCGCCCGCTGAGGATGATGCCTTTACCTACCGGCACGAGCGGCAGTGGAATTCGTTCTGGTTCATCAATATCCAGATATTGGGAACCAGTGTTCATTTCCAACAGAATATTTTCTTGATAAGGGCTAATTTGCGTTTGCCAATAATCTTCATCCGGCTTGGGTACTCTTCGCGGCAGGGTAGGGGGCGTGATCCAGCCTAATTTTGCATCAAACATGGTGAAAGGTTGGACTTTAGCGGCAAGCGCCAGCGCGGCATAAACCCAGTTGGCGGAACGGCCGTAAACGGCAATTGGTTGGTCATCAGGTATCTGTTCTAGAAGGTAGCGTAGCTCGTCGGGCTGCCAATGGCGATCACGGTCACCCAATTTGGCGGCTAAATGCGGGAGATCGATAAATGCAACACCATGAGGAAGTTGCGATTTATAGATGGCAGCTTGGCTCCTTTCAGGAAAGAACATACTCATTGCTAATTGGTCAATGATGGATTCAAATACCGGGCCATGAACATCGGTCCCCCGGTGTAAGGCCGAGAGAGTTTTAATATCCTCCCGCTGGTCCTGCGCTAACAAACGTTCTTTTTCATGTAAATCTGATTTGATCACGGCAATGACAGGCACCTGGTTACGCGCCATCATCTCCTGCCAGGTGTTTAAATCCCGAACAAAGGCATCTGGGTCATCTTCTCTTTCGCCAATGAGCAAAATGGCACCAGTGCAGTTGGCAAAGATTTGTTCCTGTTCACGAGTAGGCCGTCCACCGACATCTACCAATAGAGGCAGCGGACGATTCTGCAAGTAACCAACCACTTGCTTGGTGAACTGCGGTGTAAATGAGCCTTTAACGCGGATGGCCTGCACCTGATCTTGAGCGATTTGGTAAACCCAATCCCCTTCACCATCGGGGCAGGCCCGCAGAACATAATGGCTGATATGGGCCTCTCTCAGCGCTCTGGTAAGACTGTAGATAAGCACCGACTTACCAGAATGAGGCGGGCCACCAACAAGAATGGCCGGGAACGTTTGATTTATCATTGACAGGTCCTTTTGAAACGGTGTAAACTGGCGCTGTCCTTGCAGATTTGGATTAGCCAGTAGCCTAAACACGAAATCAAAATCATCATAACATGGATTCTACAAGGCAGACAACATTAGTCGCAACAGTAGGCGGACAACCACAGGTTGTAACGTTTGCCTTGGATGAACTACTGTTACGGGGCATTGCTGTTACCCAACTGGTACTGATCCACTTTGTTGCCCAAACACCTCGTTTGCAAAACGCTGTCAAAAAGATAATTGCCGAAATTGAAGGTCCGAGATATGAGAATCAGCCGCTGCGCCTGAAGCTTTTCCCGATCGCCGCAGAGGTTGGTTCACTGGATGACATCCGGGATGAAGCCGACGCACACATTGCCTGGGAGGCAATCAACCAGCTGGTAATTAGCCTCAAAGAAGCGCACCATACGCTCCATGTTTGTATCAGTGGCGGTCGCCGTATGCTCTGTTTGTTGACAATGTCTGCGGCCATGCTGCATTTTGGTCACCAGGATTCGTTGTGGCATATGTACACGCCAGACGAATGGATTGAACGCAGCCGAGCCGGTAGCCTGATGCATTTGCCGACTGATTTAGATACAGGTTTTAAACTTATTCAGGTGCCCATGATGCCCTGGGGGAGTTATTTTCCTGTTCTACGACAACTAACGCGGCCTGTGACACTGGGGGATGATGTTTTGGCGGCCCCCCGTCGGTTGCTAGACTATGGAGATGAGGCGCGAAAAATGGCTGTGATGAAGCAACTCACTCGACGGCAAAAGGAGGTTTTGGAAGCTTTTGCCCAGGGACTCAATCCACAGCAGGTGGCGGAGAAGTTGTTTATCACAGTCAAGACAGTAGATAGCCACAAAACGGTAATCCTGGCTGAATGCCGCAATGCCTGGGCGCTACCAGATGAGGAGTGGCTGGATTACCGGTTTATTGCGGATAAGTTTGAATCTACTCCCGGAGATCGCTAATGGCGACTGACGTTTATATGGAAACGGCCGTTGGGCAGGGGGAAATCAGAAGTTGCACAGAATATTTCTCAGGACAATTCTGAAAAGGTTTTATTTACAAATCAATATACTATTTAAAGGTTTCGGACGACGATTAAACGAAAAGGAGACTGCGTATGGATTGCACATTGACCGTGCTGGACACAGCCGGAATCCAATCATATATTTTTAACAGTAATGAACTGCGGGAAAACATTGGCGCATCCCATCTTGTTTATCAAGCAACCACATATTGGGTGTTAAAAGTGCTAAACAAAAAGGAGGTAGGCGTTAAAAAACACAATTACATTGTTGATCAGAATGAAGATGTTCCCTACGCCCCGCAATTTCTACTTGAAGCAGAAAAAGTAAATGATCGTGCCGAGATTGTCTATGCTGGCGGTGGTAATATCGTCATTCTCTTTGCCGGGGATACGCATGATACAACGGCCAAACAGTTTGTTTACGAACTAAGCAAAAAAATCATTGCTGAAGCTCCCGGTTTACAATTGTATGCAACCCATCAGCCTTACACATGGGGTGATAATCTGGCAGAAGCCGTAGACAAAGCGATGCAGGAACTTGCTAAGTTGAAGACGTATATGCCTGTATACATGCCTACATTAGGCTTAAGTGTCACGGCTGCTTGTGCCTCGACTGGTTTGCCGGCTAATGGAGAACATTTGGATCCTGATAAAAGTGGGAAAGCGTTTGATTATCAAGAAGAAGAAAACGGCCGTGCCACACTCGCCAATCGTGCCAGTCGACAGGTAATCACCCAATGGTACGCTTCACGCGATGCGAAAGCACGCTTGAGGAAGATGTTCCCCCTCGTCGAAAAAGAAAAATTTAATTGGACAGATAATCTGGACAAAATAGGCAAACTTCCCGGTCGGGATGAAAGCTTTGTGGCCGTTATTCATGCAGATGGGAACGGCATGGGTAAACGCATTCTGGTGCTTAATAAGGTATTTGCCCAATTCTTTCCCAACCATCCCCGTGCATACATCAACGCCATGCGTGAATTATCGCAAGCATTTCGGCAGACGGCCAAAACGGCATTGATCAAAACTGTGGAAGATTTGGTTCAGACCCTGGTCTCACGTAAGAATAAGCCAAATGGTGAGGTTTTATATCATATTGGTAGAAGCAAAGACGGCTCAGATTATCCCTGTTTCCCACTGAGACCGATTGTCTTCGGTGGGGATGATGTCACGCTGATAACCGCTGGAGCCTGGGGCGTGGCTGTGGCTCACCGGTATCTTACGCATTTGGAGAATGGAAACAAGCTCCTTGGATTTGATACGTTGTTTAATAAGCACCTGCCTGCTGAGTTAGATGCAGAAATTCAGGAAGCGGCAGCATATGCACAGGTGGAAAATGTGCCCTGGGAAGAAACAAAACCATTTGCTTGTGCGGGCATTTCCATTGTCAAAACCCATTATCCCATTTCGCGTGCGTATGAGAACAGCGAGGCTTTAGCTAAATCAGCCAAGCAAATGGTATTGACTTATCGTGATGACAAGCTGGCCTCTAGTATAGATTGGCACTTTACCACAACCGGCTTGGCCGGCGACCTGCAAGAGATTCGTGCCCGCGAGTATGAAGCGACCGAGCATATGCCAAGGGAGATTCGTAAGGCTGCTGATGATGAGTTGCAATATCCACTCCCAATGCGGCCGTTGATGTTGTCCGACAAGGATACCTGGCGGAATTGGGATAACTTCTTAGCCTTATTTACGCGATTTGAAAACGGATGGGCCAGCGGTCGCAATAAGATGATGGCGTTACGAGAAACGCTGCATGAAGGTCCAACGGCTACTGCTGATTTTGAAATGTTGGAGAAACGCAGCAAGTTTTTACTTGGTTTGGGTGAATTCAGTTCAAAAGCCGGATTAGGGCTTAAACAAAAGAACGGGTGGATGACCTGGCAGGATGAAGGTCAGGCAGTTAGTCATTTGCAGCAGTGGCAAAGTTCCCAATCATTTGATGTGCTGGAACGTGAACTGAACGAAGTCCGCTGTGTTTATTTTGATGCGATTGAGTTGCAAGATCATTTCTTGCGTTTGGATTGAGGAGAGCGTTTATGGCGACATACCACATACAACTAATGCTGGTGAGTGATACGACATTTAGCCGTGGGGATGGTGTGGCTGGTTTGTTAGATCGAGAAGTGGAGCATGATCAACATGGACTGCCGTATCTGCATGGTCGTACCCTGAAAGGACTCTTGGGTGAAGAGGCAGACAATCTGCTGGATAACCTGGAGGCGATGGGAATGACGATAATTGGTTCTGCTTTGGAAGAGGCGCGTAATAATTTGTTTGGCACAGGGGGCAGTCTGACGGATGCCAGCGCGGATGTGCATTTTGGCCATGCGCAACTGCCCGAAGCATTGAGAAAAACGGTGGCAGAAAGTATGAAAGACCCGGATAGACGGCTGACGCAGCAGGATGTGCTGGCATCATTAACGGCCGTTCGGCGACAAACGGCCGTTAACGGGGATGGCCTGCCCCATGAGGGATCGCTCCGTGCCATGCGCGTCATTTTGCGCAAAACGGTTTTCAGTTCCGAATTATACGGTCGTGATTTGAAAAAGGAAGAGCTTGCCTTGTTAGCCGCTTCCGTGCTGGCATTGCGTCGCGCAGGTACAGGGCGTAATCGGGGGCGGGGACAGTTAAAGGCAGATTTGCTTGATGAAAAAGGGGCATCGATTTTGCAGCAGCATTATCAAGCTTTTACCCAATTATTACCGGAGGTGCAGTCATGACCGTGTTGGCGTTTAAGCTGATCTTACAAGAGCCAGTGTTGGTGACAGCGCCCGGCGGCGATCCCAATACAGATGAAAGCCAAAGCTACATACCAGGCAGTGCAATTCGGGGGGCTTTGGTGGGCAGCTATTTGCAAAACAAGAGCAAGGGCAGCCTGTTTACACATCTGTTTTTAGATGGCAGCACTCATTTTCTCAATGCATACCCGGAAAAGGATGCCAAACGGATGCTGCCCACACCGGAGCATTGGAAACGGGAAAAGGATCCGGTAAGAATGGGTAGTGACAGCGATCAAGATTGGGATGAAAAGAAACGGCGGGTTCATGATTTAACGCAGAAGAAAGTTAAAGCAACTACCAATGTGGGGGGCCCGTTTATGGTGGTGGTTGGGAATGAGGTGTTTACAAAACGACCGCCCAACGAGGTGGCAGTCCACAATGCCCGGAATCGGGAGATGGGGAGAGCCATCCCTGATGATGATACCAATCGCAGTGCGCTTTTCCGCTATCATGCGCTGGCTGCAGACCAGACATTTATTGGTCGTATTGTGGTCAAAGATACGTTGGCAAAGGAGATAAAATCGTTGCTATCAGGCAAAATTTTGCTGGGCGGCTCGCATACGGCCGGGTATGGACTAACCGAGATCGAAATTTGTGATCCTTCTGACCGTGAACTGATTTTACCGGTAACGGCCGTTGCCCAAAATGAGCCGTTTTTTGTCTATCTAACCAGTGACGCGATCTTACGTGATCCTGAAACAGGGCAGACAGGCGCTTATCTGTTAGAAGCGCTGGCCGATAAGTTAAAGGGCAAGGTGAAGTTAATTGAAAGCCACGGCCGTTTCGGTTGGGTAGGAGGGTTCAACAATTATTGGGGCTTACCCTTGCCGCAGACGTGGGCAATGTTGAAAGGGACGGTTTGGTTGGTGACATGTGACCAGCCGATAACGGTGAAACAGATTGAAGACATTGAGAAGATGGGCATTGGGGATCGACGGGCAGAGGGATATGGCCGTTTGCTCCTCATTCCCCAAACTCAATGGGTAGCGGATCGGTTTGTTCCTCATCCGCCCAAACGAATTCCTCAAACACAAAATTTTGACGAAATCGATGGGACAGCCTTGAAGCTGTTAAATGAGATGAATACACGCCTTGTGCAACAAGAGGTGGATCGTCACCTGGCGGTGGCGGTGCAAGAAATACAGACGGGGCGGCTGCAGTTGAGCAATAGCCAACTGTCGCGCATCCGCCTCAAAGTGCGCCAAAACCGTAAGGATCTCAACCCGTTTGCAATTTACTTGAAAGGGACAAAAGACCGCAAATCGGCCGATGACCAATTCCGCAAGAGTCGGCTCACGGTGAAGCGCCAGACGCTCAATTTCCGCGAATGGCTGATCAACCTGGCCGAAAATCCAACCAGTGTATGGCAGGAAATGGATTTACAGAAACATGGCTGGCAGAAAAATGGGAATCAGTGGCAACGGCCGTTATTGGGTAAAAAAGCTTATGTTTTGACAGATGAATTGGCGGTGATGTACACGATTCGGCTGGTGGATGCGGTTTGCAATCAGGCACAAAAAGGAGGGAAATGATGAGCAGACACACACGAAACATTCGCCAGCGTTGGGTGATTGAGGGCACGCTAGAACTAATTACGCCGACACATTTGAGCAATGGTGATGCGGCCTTTGATGTGGATATGCCGCTGCTGCTCGATCCATTGGAGGGACGGCCGTTGCTGACAGGCGCTTCGATAGCCGGTGCCTTACGCAATTACGTTAATGAATATCTGAGCAA
Source organism: uncultured Anaerolineae bacterium (assembly GCA_905479495.1). GTDB lineage: Bacteria > Chloroflexota > Anaerolineae > Promineifilales > Promineifilaceae > Leptofilum. The sequence continues at coordinate 58,926 of CAJQMR010000046.1, read as the reverse complement.
TTATGAATTTCGAGAGGATAAACGTTCTAAGAAGGATTTGTGGGTGGAGAAGTTTGACCCTCATCCCGACAAAACAAAACGGAAAAAGAGCCAAACGGAACAATTGTTTGGCGCAGCTCGCCGCAATGATGAAGGTGACCAAAGCCCATTGATTGTCAATGATGCTTTGGGCAATCCGCCATCTGCTCAAGCCATTGAACTACGGGATGGGGTACGAATTGATCCCAAAAGCCGCACTGCCGCTGAGGGAGCTAAATATGATCTCCAATTGCTGCCCGCCGGAACTACTTTTGACATTGGGTTTGAACTGATCATAACAAAAAAAGCAGATGCTGACATTTTGTGCCAGACTCTAGCGCTGGCATTACACGGTCTGCAAACTGGAAAGATTCATTTGGGTGGCCGCAAACGCCGTGGTTTTGGTGAATGCAGCGTGACCGCTTGGCGGGTATGGCGCTACGATTTAACGAAGCCAGCCGATTTGAAAGCATGGCTGATTCACGGCCATGATGATGTGGTTACACAAGATGAAAAAGCACCGGAAAGTGGCCCGAACATTCTTACTCTGTTAGGGCAATCGGTGACGCTGCCAGAAGATAAGCGTGATTTGTTAACTATCACAGCAAATTTTGAGATTGACGGTTCTGTTCTTATCCGTGCCGGATTTGAAGCTGATTACGCGCCGGATGTAGCCCATCTAGAATCGCAGCGGCGTGGCAAGATGACACCTGTTCTCTCTGGCACATCATTGGCAGGCGTTATTCGATCACAAGCATACCGTATTGCTCATACGCTCAGCGGTGATGAAAAGAAAGCTGACCAATTTGTTCGCGATCTGTTTGGGTATATGCCCACGAGCGAGGAAGAGAGCGATGCACCCAAAGCAGCCAGCCGCGTTTTGGTCAAAGAAACAGAAATTAAGGGTGATTATAAAAAGCTTGTACAAAGCCGGGTAGCCATAGACCGCTTTACCGGTGGGGCGTTGGAATCTGCACTGTTTACTGAACAGCCTATCTTTGGAGGCCAGACGCAGATTACACTTTTGGTTTGGCCACCGTTGGCAAAACCGGGACAAGATGTGTCTCAGAAGTGGCGGGCAGAAAAAGGGCTATTACTGTTGGCGCTGAAAGATTTGTGGACGGGGTTCCTTCCCGTTGGCGGTGAAGCCAGTGTGGGGCGCGGCAGATTGAAGGGTTTGACAGGGGAGATTGTGGATGGAAACGGTTGTTGGGAATTGGGCAAAAAAGATCAGCCCTTTGTTTCCAACGACGATCCTGAAATATTACAAACCTATGTGGACGCATTGGTTACACATATGACAAGAGGTGGCGCATAATGTGCAAACTACCAGAAGAAGAAAAAGGCAAAGTAACAATACGACCTTTTCAAACAAAGGTGACGACACAAACATTGTCCAACTTTGATCCACGAAATTGGTTGAAAAACCAGCAAACACCATACATTTATTTGTTGGCGCATGCATTTGATGGCGTTATCTGGGGGAAACGAGGGGATGGTGGCTGGCAGTTATCTTGTGATTTAACCAAACCCGCGTCTCCTAATTTCACTCAGGACGAATTGTTGGAACTACGCATTTTCAGCCCGGAAGCGGAAATATATGTCTGGCGAGAAGACCAGCTGTTTAAAAGCCGCACAATTAAAGATGGTGTAACTGATTCAGAAAACAGGTATGAAGCATATGATGAACCACAATTATTGTGGGGAACAAAAGGCCAAATGCGGCCAGGGCAAAACACATTTGTTCGCCTGGAAGATGGTTCGCAAGGATTGGTGCATTATGTGCCTTTACCAACTCTCGGCAATTTCCCGAAAAACAACGAGCCAAATACCAAACGTCCCGTCTCTTTGTGCATTCGTCATTATGTAAGACAAGATTCTGACACCGGATTAGCTCGTGTAACGATGAGCCGCCTATTTGATTTGACGTTTGATTTAGAGGAGGAAGCCAATGGCTCCCAAGCATAAAAACCCAACCCGTAAAGACAGAACGGCCGTTGCACCATATAATTTCGTCCCTATTGCTGATCCCGTTATAACCTATATAGACAATGAGGAGAGCGCTCGCCACATTGATCAGAGCCTTTATTCTGGAAATAGGCTTTCGGGGTGGATTGATGTGACTTTAGAAACAAAGTCTCCTGTCTATATTCGAGGTTCTTTAGAGACAAAAGAACATGAACAAATGGAACGACAAGAAAAAGATCCAAACGACAAGACACCACATTTGAAAAAATTACGCAACAAACCTGAGTTTTTTTATACACACGATAAAAATATACCTGTAATTCCCGGAAGCAGTTTGCGAGGCATGTTACGTACATTGGCCCAAATTATCGGGTACGGAAAATTAACACCTGTTTCTAAAACGCCATTGGTCTATCGTGCCTTAGCGGATATGTCTAGTTTAGGGGAAGCGTATAGACAAAGTCTGATGCTTGAGAGTCAAAAGAATCATTTTACGCCTCGCTTTGAGTGTGGATACATTGAAAACAATAATGGTCAATGGAGCATCCGCCCAGCAAAAAAAATAAATGGAACGACCTATTCACGAATTTCATTAAAAAATATTCCTAATAATTTGGAAAAGAAAGAAGGGTTGACAAATGCCTACAAAATCTATATTGAGCCGGGCCCTTATGAGTTTCAACAAGTTCGTGGTGGCTTTCTTCGAATTTGTTATTCAAAAGTGCAACGAGTCTTGAATAGACCTGCCCCAGGATTGATTGAAGCTGTCCTTACTCGTAGCGGTAAAATGTTTAAGAAAAATTCGGAAGCAGTAATTTTCCCCCCAGATATTAGTGCAGAATTAATAATGATCCCAGATGGAAGTGATGAAAATGATCCTCGTGACTTAATTACGGCATATCGAGATCAGGTCTCTCCAGAACAGCGTTCAATTTTGGGGAGCCCAGAAGGGGTTCTTCAAGATGGGCAGCCAATTTTTTATTTGATGGAAGATGAAAAGCTCATTTTCTTTGGACATACACAAATGTTCCGAATGGTGTATGAGAATTCGCCAGAGGAAATGTTGTCAGCAATGCACAAAAGTAGAAGTGAAAGTGAGCGTATTGACTTTGCTGAAGCGATGTTTGGCTATTCAAACAATGATGACTCTGGCCAAGCCAGTCGTGTTTTTGTAACAGATGCTACTTTGTTAGATGGGCAAGAGGATATTTGGTTGGTTGGAGAATCAGGATTGATTCCTGAGATATTGAGCAGCCCTAAACCAACAACTTTTCAACATTATTTAACACAATCTCAACCAGATTCGAATACAGGGAAGGAATTAAATACATATAACGATAGCAACAAAAAAACAACTTTACGTGGTTTCAAAATGTATTGGCATAAGGGTGATAAATCAGCTCATCAACTAATTGAAAAAAATAAAGTAGATGAACACAAAGATACACAGCATACGAAAATGCGTCCAGTTCGAAGTGGGGTTCAGTTTCAATTTCGTGTGTATTATGAAAACATGTTGTTAGATGAATTAGGTTTGCTTTGGTGGTCTCTTTCATTGCCAGTTAAAGGTGAACATTACCATAAAATCGGGATGGGGAAACCTTTAGGAATGGGTGCTGTAAAGCTTGTTCCAAAACTAACAATTGTAAGCCCTTTAGAGCGTTATGGTTCGCTATTTAGTGATAGCTCTGGCTGGGATGAAGCACTTGTACCTGAACAAAAAGCGAACGAATTGCTTGAGCGTGCAATGGAAAGATTTGAAAAAGGGGTGCTTAAGTTTCTACGGCAACCCAAAGGCAGCTCTTTTGATAATTTAGAGAGAATTCAGCAATTACTTCAATTGTTATCGTGGCCGGGGCCTTTACCACCTGAGGAGAAGTCAAGATATATGGAAATCGAACGGTACGACCCATCTGCCAAACGAAGCAAACGGAATGAGTATCGAGAAAGACCGGTATTGCCAGATCCATCACATGTAATGGATAAATAGCAGAGGTGAAACATGGCAAATGATTTAGAAGCAGTACCCACGCATCCTGTCAATGCATTCAAATTAAAAAACTTTATGGGTTTTGTAGATACAGGATGGATTAATTTGAAGCCTGTAACATTGCTATTTGGGCGCAATTCTTCTGGCAAAAGTGCATTAATTCGAGCGTTACGTTTCTTGCGACAAAATATTGATATTCCTGAAGGTATGGATTCTTTGTATTTTGCTCGTGAGGGTGGTGTGGATTTAGGGCAATTTTATGACTTTATTCATATGCATGATACAGATTTGTCATTAACAATTGGATTTAACGTTTGGCTATCCGAGGAATTTAAAAAATCTGACCAATTTTCTACTGATAATGATACTGCCTCAATTCAGGTTGAATTTTCATTTGAAATGGAATCAAAAAAACTTATGCTAACGGGTTTTTCCCTTTTTGATGGAGAAAATGTGTTTGAAGGGAACCTGATTTTTGAAACAAAATTATTAGATAAAAAGCCTGAAAAAGGACATTACAGTAATCCTGAGTTTGGCGTTTATTGGAGTCTAGACTCAAAACGGTTTGATCTAGATTTGAAATTTGATCAAAATCTATGGGAACATGCCCTTCCTTCGTTTGATACCAGTTTTTTACCAATCATCAGTATCCCCGGCAACATTGGTGACACTAATGTAAATCGAAAAGAATTTGAAGGTCGGGGAGATGATTTTACCTTTGTGACATCGTTGTTAAGGCATTTTAGGGTTCATATAGAAGATTTTTTACGTTCGATGACATATATTGGTCCTGTTCGTGAGGAACCAAAACGATTTTATTATGTACCTCAAGGAATTTCTGCTACTGTTGGCAATCGAGGTCAATATACAGTTGGACGTGTTTTTTCTCAAACATTTGAGGGCAATATAAAGCAATTTATTGATCCTATAAATAACTGGTTAGGAAATTCAAAGCTCAATTGTACTTTAGACATTACACAAGTTTCTCATAATGAAGCTTTGTACATAATATCTATTATAGAAGAGTCAGGGTTCCGTTCAAATCTGCAAAATGTAGGGTTTGGTTTATCTCAAATCCTTCCTATCTTGATTGAAAGCTCCATCTCTAATCAAAATCGGCTGATTATTATCGAACAACCTGAGTTACATTTGCATCCTGAGGCACAGGCTGAATTAGGAGACCTTTTTGCCTTGATGGTTAAAAATGGTACTCGCTTTCTCCTGGAAACACATAGTGAGCATTTGATGCTACGGTTTAGGCGTCGTATTGCTGAGACAACATATGATGAACTCGTGCCGAACCATAAACAATACCCTTACAATCAAGGTGTTCATTTTCAACAAGATAATTTCAAACTTGTATATGTGGAAAGGAGAAAAGGAGAAAGTTCATTAGAAATTATTGAAGTAGATCATCGAGGTCAACTAATCAATCCTTCACTAGAGTTTCGTGTTTTCTTCAACGATGACTTATCTGAAGTTGCTCAATTAACACGGGCGAAAGTAGCCATATTAGGTGTTGAATATGACAATGATAATAATTGACACGTGCATAATGATTAGGGCTTTTTTAGACCCTCAAGAAAGTAATTTCTACTGGAAGTTTTTACAGGATATAAAAAAATGGAATGAAATGAATCTGCCATTATCAGTGTGTCTTGATGCAAAGGATGTGATTAGGCAAGAATATATTGAAGCAATTGCCAGCCAAAATATTGAAGCAAGAAATAATTTTGAGAATTGGTATGATACATTGGTTATGCTTGATGCAATTAGCACAGAAGATGGGTTAATTGCATCACTCGACACATCCCAAACTAGGTTAGCCGAGCTTAAACTGGAAGAATTAGTTTTTATAGCCCGTGCAGTTTACAACAAACGAAAGTATGCAAATGGGATGATCGTGATAGATACAGATAATGAACCAATTAGAGAATACAAGAAATCATTTTATGAGGATGATGTATACAAAACTCTTACAGAGGATCTTAAAATAAGAATCGTTGGCATTGATGAAGCTTGCGAAAGAATTCGCAAGATATGGGATGAACCTGATCCATATATCACTCTTAGTGATGTGATGTATACAGCATTCGACGAAAATGAACTTAAACAGGTGCTTTTCCTCTTGAAAAACCCAGACATCAACCTTACTGGAAAGCCTAGAAGAAATCAAATCATCGAGATTGTGAATCATTTTAAAAGGCGTAACAATATTCTTGAACTTGTTGAAGTTTGTCGAAAAGAAAGACCTCTTTTTAAAGGATGGCCACAAGAAGCTTGTTTTGTTGAAGTTGCCACAATCTATTAGATAGAGGTCAAAGGCTTATGATGCTCGTTTTTGGGAAAAATTAAAATGGGTGTTTTACATTTCGCTGGTTTGGGGAAATCGGCAGGGGCGGTTACGGCAGGGTTATGTGCAATTCGGGAGCAGTACGGCCGTCATCATTCCCAATACGGCAATATTGCCAAAGCATTAATCCTGTTCACTTCTCCTGAAGTTGCCAGCGGGGAAGAAAAGGCATTTCCTGTGCAACATAATGAGTACAACACAACGGCCGTTAAGAAAAAATGGCCCCAAAAGCATGATAATGCCGTCGAAATTGTAGCAGAATTCATGGAAAGAGAGTTTCCGGAAACAGATGTTTATCTGGTCACTATCAATGTCAACGATTTTTCTGCTTGTTTTGATGCTGTTGGTAGGGCCGTTCTTCGATTTCACAAACCAGGAGATGTTGGCAAGCATATTTGGGCAAACATTACAGGTGGTGTGAATCTCCTAAATACCGCCACAACACAAGTTGCTTATTTGAGTGGTTTTATCGAACGCACGTATTTCACGTTTGTGGCAGATATAAGACAACATAGCGGTTTTCTTCAACCATTTAGTCAGGACAATTCTCAGTTCAGGTATGGCGAAATTTATACATTCAAAACCCGTTTTGGCAAACGCCATCAATTTGTACTTGAAGCCTTAGCGCAGATTGATCACGCTCATCCTGGAGGTTATATTGTCAGCGAGAACTTACTAAGCCGTTTGAAAAGCAAAGCATTCAACGAGTTTGAAGGAGTCGATATTAATGCGTTTAAACGTGATTTCCTAAATGTCATGCAAGGCATTGAACAAAAGGGTGATAGGCATCGTGGTCAAGAGGATGCTATTCGTCTTAGTTTGAAGGGCGCAAAATCTTGGATGTTATGCAACAGCAGTTCTTTCAAGCACTGGTGAATCGCACTCAATTACCGGAAGCTGCAATCGAATCTATTGTGAATGACATGGAAATCACACAATTGCGAAAAGGTAAATGACAATGACTAGAACACAATTTGTTGAGGATGGTTTGAAGTTGTTTTCGGGATTGGCTGAAGGGGAAACGGCCGTTTCTCTAGACAACATCATTCGTGTACAGCGTTTGTACGAAAGCCCACTCCTAACAGCAGATCTTATTGCTCAGAGCCAACCGCAGCCGGCACAAAAAGGGAAGAGTTTAGGTGACTTGGCTCGTCTCATCAGCCAGACATATAGTGTTGAAGAGATGAAGCTGCTTTGTACCGATTTGAATCTGGATGATGAAAATTTGGCAGGGGACACCCACACCGAGAAATCCTTATCATTGGTACATTATGTGCGACGACATGGCCATATGTCAGAACTGATCAGCACCTGTTCACGACAGCGTCCACGGGCAGATTGGCCGGAAGCAGAGCAAATAGCCTTACCAGCCTTTGTAGCCAAAGATAATCTGGTCATTGTTGTTAATTTAGCCAGCCGCTTTGATATTGCTCTGGATGTCCCCCGCTATTTGGACGGAAAAAAGCGTTTAGATGCCAATTTCCTCTATTTTCAAAACCCCAATGAGGACCGACATATTCCCCATGTTGCCAATTGGAATGAATTCCAGAATGCGTTTGCCAAATCGTTAAAATCAGCCAATGACTTGGTACCATTTAAGCAGGCGCATATTTTTGTCAGTGGTTCCGGTGCCATCTTGTTCAGTTTAGGCTGCATGTGGGGTTCAGTCAAGCCAGCCACCTGCTATCATTTTGAAGACAGCACCTACTATCCTTTAATTGAAATCAACAAAAAACAGCACGGATAAAACAAATGATACTATTAAACTTCGGCCATCCGCTCACTGAAACACAACTAGAAGCCATCAAGGAAGAAACAAGACAGTCGGATTTTGATCTACGCGAAATTAAGACCCACTTTGACCACGAACGGCCGTTTTCCGAACAAATTGCTCAAATGGTGAGCAGCTTGGAAATTGACGCCCAAACCTGGCAAACAGAGCCTATTCTTATCAGTCCTCCAGCACTCAATGTGATTGCTTTGGCGCTAATGTCGGAATTACATGGCCGTATGGGTTATTTCTCAGCTGTTATTCGGCTCAAACCCATTCCTGGTAGTTTGCCGCCGCAATTTGAGTTTGCTGAAATCATCAATTTACAAGCCATCCGAGATCAGGCGCGGACACAACGTTGATTAAAAGTGATCAGATACGATGAAACGAAAACCCTTTTACGATAAATACCGGCAGCGTCTCGGACAGGTGTTAGGTTCACCAACCCCATGGGTATTCCTGCTTGGCGCATTAGGGTTGGGTCTAATCGGAGAGGGGACTTCCAAATTAATAGATGCTCTGATGGAAAATAGTTCACCAACTGCCGCTTACCTCACATTAGGAATTGGTGTGGCATTAATTGTGTTGGTGGTGCTGTTTGCCAACCTGCCTCAAATGATGTGGAGTTTTGTGCAAGCCGTTCGTGGTGTACCCAAAACGGCTGTTTCTCTCAGCAATGAACATGTACCGTTTCGTAAGGGTCTGATCACGCTTGTCAGCAGCGGACAATTTGTTCCGGCCGCAGATGCCATGAACCATCACTCTTGGGCAGGTGTGCCGGGCAGCAAACCAACCTTAACCCATTGTTGGCTCATTGCCGGGCCGGGAGAAGGGGAAAACACGTCACCTGATAATGCGGCACGCCTCAAAGAGGAATATGAAGCCAGGGGCGTCTTCGTTACTATCTGGCAGTTACAGGATGCTGACGATGTAGCAGAAGTGTTTCAAGCTGTCAAAACGATCTACGAAACCGCCGAACGCCAATTTGGGCTTACGCAGCAAGAGATCATTGCTGATTATACGGGTGGCACCAAGTCGATGACGCTCGGGCTGGTTTTGTCCTCTTTAAACCGGGGTGTTGATTTACAATTTATGAAACCTAATGCGTATTTAAAAGACGGCCGTGCCAATAAGGAACAAGGGTCGCAAGCCCGTAAAGTAGACATACGGTTCATATCAGTTGAAGAGAGTTCATAATGGTTTATATTGCTGTCCGTTTTCAGCCCACCAAAAACTTTATCAACGCTGAACATGTGACCATGCGCGGATTACACGGTCTGCTGTTTCATGTGCTAGAGCACGCCGATCCTGCTGAAGCTGCCTGGCTGCATAAGCATCCTGCACCAAAGCCGTATTCAATGGCCCCATACTTTGTCCAGGAGGGGCAGGGGGGGAAATTAGTCGGGATACGCTATGCCGTTTTAAATGATCGGGCGGCGACTTTGTTGCATAAAGCATGGCAGCAAATGTACCATATGCAAACGCAGCTCCGTTTGGGTAAATATCAAACCTTTCAAGTCAGCCACGTAGAATGGATTCAAGGTGGCAACTTTACCGATATTGCTCGATTGCCACCTGGGCAAGAAATTGTTTTAGAATTCCTGTCTCCCACTGCTTTTAAACAAGGACCGGGAAGTTTGCCTTTACCTCTGCCCAAAAACGTTTTTCAGTGGCCGCTACGTGTCTGGCAATGCTATGCACCGATGGTGCTTTCGATACCTGCTGATTGGCTGACCTGGTGTGAACGAGATGTGTTTGTGGTAGCCCATCATATCGAAACAGCCGTTGTTTCTATTACGCGGTCAGAAAGCTTTATCGGCTTCACCGGACGGGTTTCTTTTCAAGCATATAAGGGAGATGAAAGATACTTACGTGTCTGGCAGGCGTTAGGCACGTTAGCTGCTTTTTGTGGTGTGGGACACAAGACCACTATGGGTATGGGGGCTGTTGAGCGGATAGTGTAATTTTTTGCCAAAATATAGCTTCTGATTATCATCAATTATTATCTCGATTCTGACTGCCGTAATATGCAAAATGGTCGATCACAAGAGGCTACTCGACTGAAAAAGACGAAATGATGCCCTGGTCGCAAGCGTTGATACAATCCTACTTCATCTCATTTGAAGTAGGATTTTTTGGTTTGATTCCTCATCGGGCGCACTTCCGCGATTCTCTTATCACTAATCCGCACCATTGAATTATCCGAAAGTGATAAAGATTTAGAAATCGTTATCCTCCAGCATTAACTCGATGTCATGGTGCGCACAGAACAAGTCCATCACTTTAATCATTGGCATTAGGAGCCCTGTTTGAAGCCTGCAGTCCAGCATTTAGCGTTATTGGTCTGGTAACCATCCCCTAAAATAGGACCAGTCATAAGTGGAATTTTCCGCCACAATAGCCCAAGGAGAATTCCGCATGAAACGAACACAGTTTTCTGAAAACCAGATCATCAAGATTCTTAAAGAAGCAGAGGCTGGTGTGCCCGTGACTGACCTGTGTCGCACCCACGGCTTCAGCAAGAGCAGTTTTTACAAATGGAAAGCCAAATACGGCGGCATGGAAGCCTCAGATTTGCGGCGCTTGCGTGAGCTGCAAGAAGAAAATCGACGACTCAAGCAAATGTGCGCTGAGCTGAGTCTGGAGCATCAGGTGCTAAAGGATATTGTCGAAAAAAAGTTGTAACGGTGGACGAGCGTCGTGAGTTGGCAACCTACGCTATCAGGCATCACAAGCTGAGTGAACGACAGGCTTGTCGGCTCATGGCTATCAGCCGGAGTGTGTACCGTTATCAGGCTAAACTGAAAGATGATAGCGAAATCGCTGAGCAACTGCGACAGCTGGCCGAGCGCAAACCACGGTGGGGTTTTAGCAAGATGTTTCAGCGCTTACGCCATCAAGGGTATCGCTGGAACCATAAACGCGTACGGCGTGTCTATTGTGCCCAGCAGTTGAACCTACGGGTCAAACCAAAGAAACGGCTACCTGTGCGCCAGCCCACACCGCTGGCACAACCAGAAGCAGCCAACGAATCTTGGTCGGTCGATTTTATGAGCGATAGTTTGCAATCTGGACGCACCTTCCGCACCTTCAATGTCATCGACGACTACAATCGGGAGGTGCTGGCCATTGAAATCGACAACTCGCTGCCTTCTGGTCGCGTTGTACGGGTTCTGGAAATGATAGCCAGTTGGCGTGGCTATTCCAGGCGGCTACGCTCAGACAATGGCCCAGAGTTTATTTCCCAGCAATTGGCCCGCTGGGCAGAAAAGCATGCTATCCTGCTGGACTTCATCGAACCAGGCAAACCAGCACAGAATGCCTATATCGAGCGCTTCAATCGCACTTATCGGGAGGACATTCTAGACTTTTACTTGTTCAGCAGCCTGGCAGAGGTCAGAGAAATCACCGAGCGCTGGGTTGAGGAATACAATGCCATCCGTCCGCATGAATCGCTGGGTAACTTGACACCTTATCAATATACAGCTGTTAATGTTCAAGCGCCTGAAAGTGTCCACTTCTGAGTGGTCCTAAAAATGGGATCTTTACACCGAGTGGCTCTGTTTTGTGGGTGGTTACCCTTTTATTATTTCCAAGATTCCGGCCCATCAGGCCTCATAATATCGCCTTCGCAAATATGTCTCGGCCCTGTTGAAGGGGGGGTCAGTGACCATTCGAGAATCGTGCCTGATTCATCCGCTGAATAGAGCGTGTTGCCTGATTTTATGAAGTCGAGAGAGCAAATCGAGTTCTGGTGCTCTTGTAGCGTATGGGCTAATTCGCCTTTTTGTACATTCCAGATAATGATGACACCATGCTGATCCCCTAAGGCTAAAAACTGACCATTTTTGGCAAAGCTGACGCGTGTAGGATGCCCTATTTTTACCATAAAGGAGTGCTGCTCTTCTCTGGACCTTACATCCCACAGGCGAATATTGCCATCTATACTCACGCTTATGAGCTGACGATCATCAGGAGTCACGAATAGCCATCTTATCAAAGCTTTGTGCCCTTCAAGCCAACGATCTTCTACAAATTTTCCTTTGCCAGTGTGTTTCCAAACATGAATATGATGCCCCACCGGACGATCTTCATTGTAGTAGCGATGGTCTGAGTTTTCCATGCCAATAAAGAGCGATTGCCCATCCTGGGTAAAGACAGCACAATACGTATAACAGCCTTGATATCTAACCAGGTAGTTACGACCTGAAAAGAAGTTCAATAGAGAGAAACTTCTTCTCAAGGCCGCCCCTATTTTCTGGCATAGAGATGGAGATGGCTTTCTCGGTTGTCCAGATTTATCGAGGAAAACGGGGTAAATGAACAAGCGAATGCGATCAGCGTAAGGCCCTTCATATTCGATGCCAAAGGTCACCCAATCTTTGTGGGGCGAGAAGACGACGTTGATCAATGAATTTGTTCTTAATGCCGGCCACTCTTTTATATGATCGACGAATTGACCCGATGTAAGATTGTAGAGTTGAATAAATGGGAAACTGGTATCATTGGGGAAATTGAATGGGAACTCATTGGCGATTGTCAATGTCTGGTTATCGGACCAGATGAAGGCCTGTTTGGGCTTAAAGGGAAGCGGTATTGTTTGTTGCGGTTCCTTGATTTCCAAATCCCAAATCTCCATCAACTGACCGCGAATAAACACCGCCTTCTGCCCATCGGGGGACACCGCCCAATTATCCAACCTTTCGACCTTTCTCTCCTCTATTTGAATCCTCTCCTCTAGATCGAAAAATCGTATGCGGCCATTACCCTGAATGTTGATGATTTGCTTTTCGCTGGCTGTCAGATTGATGGTGAATTTGGTCAATAACTGATCTCTAAAATATTTGAAGGTCTCTGCATGCTTTTCTGGAATCGATTCAGCATCCTCGTCGCTGAGCAATGCGGTCAAATAAGGCATTTCCATGATGGGCGCAAACCAGCGTACTGCCTCTTCATAAGTCGCAAAGGTATTTTTTCCCTTACGGCCGTTTCTATCAATCTCAACCTCATACGGTTTGTTCGCCTCTTGTCGAAACGAAACCTGACACTTCAAGCCTGCATTTTCTAGCTGTTCGGTGATCATTCCGCACCCGTCCTTTTGACATTGAAGACATCCTTCATGCTTGGCTCGAATTGATGAAGATCCTCCAAATCGTAACTTTGGCCACAAAACACTTCTTTCGTTGGCCGTTAAACCTCTCATTTTTCTGTTTTCAGACACCCGAACGGAGCGTTTTCTTTGGAGATGATGCCCACACCATACTCTCAAATGAAGCAAATGGCTTGCTCATCAGTATTACAACAGTAGGCTTCCTTGAAAACAATCCTGGATTTTACTGAGGTTACTGTGGTGCAGGTGCTTTTATCCACTTAAATTGTGTCCAATAATGCGACCGCACGACAAACTTTCCCCCTATAGCACTACCGGAAAGATTGCTAAAATTGTGACTAAACCTCACACCTGGTATTAACTTGAGCAATTCATCATAAATCCATTTAATGATTTGTGGGTGGCTGCGGTTGACAAGGAAAGAGTTCATTGAAAACTTAGATGCCTCAACGTAGATATACTTATTAATTGTATCTGCCCTTATTCTAGTAACCGTCAAATAACCCTAACTTTTTGTGCCTTAAAAGCGGTTCACTTTTCCAAGAATTGCATCACCAGCGATCTACCTCAGCGCCGGTATTATCATACAACACAGCCGGGTCAGGGTCGCTGTTATTCCAGATGGGACTGCCAAAGTTGCAGTTGAAGCCGCCTAGCGCAGCATCGTCAGCCAGCGCGTAAATGCGCAACGTAGCGCCTGGTTGCAAAACACCACCCAAACCGCACGCCTGATTCCCCTTTTCTGATACCAAGACCCAGCCCACCAAATCAACGGCAGACGCATTGTTGTTGCGGATGTCTACATATTCATCCCGCTTATTGACGTTGACAATTACCACCAGGGATGAAGAAGGTGGCGGCGGATTTGTGGGTGCCAGGGGTTGGGTCGGCACGGCCGTTGGCGCTGGCGTGTTGGTTGGCTGAGGAACGGCCGTTGCGGGAACAGCTGTTGGGGGCGCGGCCGTCGGTGGCGGGGGCGTATTGGTTGGGGGTACGGCCGTATTGGTTGGGCCTGGCGTATTCGTTGGTCTCGGGGTGTTGGTTGGGCGAGGCGTGTTTGTTTCCGTTGGCGCAGGGGTATCGGTTGGGGCCTCCGTCGGCGTTGACGTAGGCACGGCCGTGTTGGTTGAAGTTGGTTCAGGGGTATCGGTTGGTTCAACTGTGTTAGTCGGAGCCGGGCTGCTTATCGCCACTTCCTGGCTTCTGGTTTCCGGTTCAGCCTGGCAAGCAGCGAGCACAAGTAGGACAGTGAATATCAATAGGGAACGACGCATGGGAATTGTCTCCGTGTTCGATGAGATTTTGGCACTGAGGGCAGTATATAACAGGCGATGATTATTTATCAAGTAGTATTTAACACCTTGACATATGCCGCATTCCCTTCCACATAAAAATATTGGCATTCGGCCGTTTGCGGAAGCGGCCGCCAACTTTGGTACTATGTCCTAAGTGAGCAAATTAAGCTCTTTTTTCCATTTTTCCTGATAGGTTTTTACTACTCCATTGGCTGGAGGGTGATAGAAGATGTATTTGTTTAAGAAAGCAACTGCTATTTGCTGTTCAATATAATTTGTCGAAATTATGCCAGATTGTATTTTGCCCAAATAGAGATGAGGATGGACAATTAACATGAAAATGATGTCCGATGCAGGAGGGTCACATTATGAAAAAGGCAATTATTTTCTGCCGTTTAGCGGCTATCGATCAAAAGTCAACTACTCAACTTTCCAAGCAAAAAGAGGATTGTTTGGCATATGCGAAAGCACATAACTATGAAGTCATAAAGGTAATCTCTGAAGCTGGTCTTAGTGGCCTGGATCAATCCCGACAGGGTAAGGTGGCACCCAATCTACTTGACCAGCAGTTTACAGCCACTAAGCCTAATCAGGTTTGGTTAGCAGATATTACGTATATTGCCACAGCATTCTGACCAAGGCAGTCAATATGCAAGCCTGGACTATCAAGCCATGCTGACTACCTATGAGTTGTTACCAAGTATGAGTCGTCGCGGAAATTGTTACGACATTGCGCCAATGGAAAGCTTTTTTGCTACGCTAAAGGTGGAATGTATCCGAGGAGTTGTCTATTCCAGCCGTTTGGAGGCAAGGGCTGAATTGTTTGAATACATTGAGGTGTTTTATAATCGACAGCGTATCCATTCGTAATTAGGCTTTCAAAATCCGGTTGCCTATGAAGAGTTGCCATTAATTGCTTGACTTTGTCTCCACTAAAGCGGGTAAAGATCATGCAGAAATACAACAGCTTACGGCCGTTTGAATGCCGTGATTGCAGTAAAAAGATTATTCATGAAGTTAAAAATTCTCAGGAACCGACTGATATCATAAGATCTTCTGCACTGGGCATCGGTGAAAATTCTCCTCTGGTCGATAATTCATTAAGAATTGTATTCTCGAATCATGATATTTGCGTGCTCAAGATGAGCATGGGATACATTATGTAAAAAAGAATAATTCCGTTCAGCTAAACTGGTGGGAAAAAAGTTCACAAATTGATTTGCTTTGTCCGATATTTTGTGTGATCTGGATTCCCACCAGCTAAAGCTTTAGACGGCCCCATCTACTCTACTACTTATTGAATTGGCCAATACGGATATCTATTTATTTTGCTAGCCACATATCAGTTTGAGCGAGAAAAGAAAATAGGACACAGATTAACACAGATAGCCACTGATTTATGTTTTTTATCTGTGTAAACCAGTGTTCATCAGTGTCCAATTCCAAAAGTGATATGTAGCTAGTTTATTTTGCTAATTCTAAAAAGTCACTACACAGTTAATATCTTGGTCTTGTTAAAGAGATACCAACTACCATTCCTAAAATAAACGCCACAAGACTAAGAATCAGTAATGATGAACCCGCGATTTCCATCTTTTTACTCCTTTTTTGTGGTAGCTATAGTCGCCCACCTCTTCCAGCCACCAAATTTATATTACCCCCTGACTGCTACAAATTTCATAATAACCGATAATCAATATGCGCGAAACCATTGCTTGTTGATTTTAGTGATATAATTCGTTTATACTAGTGCTGTTGTTAAATGCTTTTTGTGCGCCAATTAGGAGGAATTGTGGCTAAGAAGATTGAAGGATTTACTGACACTTCTTTAGAGCAACAGGTGTGGTTTCAAGAGCTAAATCATGATTTCCCTCTCACACCTTCAATGATCCTGCACCATCAAAAAATTCAATTATTGCTTAAACAAGTAAACGCAAGTTTGGAAACAAACCAAACCGCAAGATATTTATCCTGGATGGAAAATTATCCGGACGCTCAGCCAATCTTAAAAACACAACTCTCTTCACCTTCGTGGAGTTTACTTGCCAGATGGTATGAATTATTTCAAATGACAGTCATTCCGGCTGCTGGAACTAGTCAGACAGGTGATGCACGGTCACTAAAATTGCGCCAATTAATGAGGGAAGCTTACCTAAATCTCGAGTTGGTCCTCTTAACAGTTGCAGATCATGGAGCCAGAGCTGAGATTGCCTATACAGACAGTCAGAAGGAAAACTATTGGAGAGATACCGAGATCATTTTTTTGCCTCTCCTTCAGATGCTTGGACTGTGGGCTTTGAGACGCGAGTGGGTAGAACAAACAGCGAAATTTCTTTACTCGAAAGATTTTAGCTCACTAAATGAGCGTTTGGAACGGAGTTATTCGGATCAAATAAAATGTGTCCAACAAATACAAACCCATCTCGACCGGCAATTAGGTATCGGACTTGCAAAATGCGAGTTACGCAAACCTGTACCAGGTAGGATTATATATCGTAGCCAACACGGTGAATCCCCCGAGGAATTAAGCGAGATAATCACTATTACTGTCTTTACGAAAGATCGTTCGCATTGTTACCTTCTCTTGGAATCAATCCATCAATTGGGCCTACCTGTCATGGGGCGATTTGCCGATTATATTGCCAATCCAAATGCTAATGGATATCGAGCAATTCACACAACCATAATTGGCAACGATAGAAATCTTTCCTGCAATCACAAATTAATTGCGTTTCGTATCACGACGCGGGAAATGCACGAGATAAATATGTGGGGCCGGTTGGGAACAAACAATAATTACTCTGAAAGTTCTCAGCGCCAAGTATTGCCGTGGCAACAAACAAGTGATCTAGACGAAATCACAACTCTTTTAGAATTATATGATATTGGTGCGCCGACCAACCTTGATAAGGAGAAAATTTATGTATTTACACCATTGGGAGAAGTAAAGTGTTTGAATAGGGGAAGCACAGGTTTAGATTTTGCCTATGACTTGCATACAAAATTAGGTCATCATTGCCGTAGTGTAATGGTAAATGGCCAAAAAGTATCTCATGCTACTGAACTACACAATGGAGATCTCGTGTTCTTAGAACACGACCCTCTTTTTCAAGGTCCGGATCCTGCCTGGTTACACATTGCGAAAAATCCGAGAACCCGACAAAAGATCAAACAAGGTTTACGTGCTATTCGCCAAAGCGTACACGCTGGACGCCAACACATTGCCCGATATTTGGATGCATTGGAAAAAGATTCCGGGTTTGTCGTCCCTGAAGCTCAATTAGAAAAATATTTTTCTATGGTTGTTGATGAATTGGGGCTAACGAATGTTAATAGTTTATTTCAAGCTATTACACCAGGCTCGCAAAACCATAATAAGAAGATAGCTTCTGAAAAAATAATCGCTTTTATTCTTGAATCTGAGTTAACTTCGGCTGTTGTAAATAAAACAGGCGACAGATTAGTATCGGACAAAAACTTCCAACCGTCTTTTCATAATGCACCATTGCAATTTTGTCCAAACTGCAAACCGGCTCCCGGTGCTCCCCTGATCCTTCATCGCAAACAGAGACAGGATGTTGAAAAATTAACTTTACACCGAAAAGCCTTACCACACCCAAAAAACAAGGAGATTAATAAAGGCCAGTCATTATTTGGATTACCCTCTCCCTACCGTATTTCCTGCTTGAATGGCATCAACCCTGATGAATTAGATGAAAACGTGAAATGGGGTGAAGTAAATCTTAGTCGTGAGGCTTCAAATGTCACTATTCTTGCCCGCGACCGTACCTACTTAATTGGCGATCTTCTTAAACCAATTTACGATGACAACCGAATAAATTTAACTTATGTTCAAGCATCCGCGGATTCAGAAGGAATGGCAACTGTTCAGTTTACAGTTGAGAGCGATACAATCAAGCAGGTAAAAATCCTTAAAGAGGGATTCGATAAGGTACCTAATATTATTGACAGTTCTATCTGGCCAGTAACCCTCTCGCAAAGTGCCCATTATAAAACTAGAATCACCGGCAAAATTGAAATTCCATATACACCGGGACCTGTTCGGGAACAACGCATGTTATTTGGCAGGGATGATGAAATATGGAAGTTGAAAAATTGGCTAGAGGTCTCGCAACCAGAAAGCTTAATTATCCTTGTGGGACAACCTCGGTCAGGAAAAACATCATTAGCAAAGCTAACTCGCAACTACTTGCGCGGTCGAATCCGGCCCATTTATATTAATTTACAACAAATCACACGCGATTTAACTGAAGCCAATATATATTGGCTAATCATGGAGGAAATATACCGAGAGATAAAAAGTACTATTTCCCCCAGCATTCCTGAAGCAGATTACCGACCACCCACTGAGGACCAATTACAGCAGAATCCAAACAAAGAGTTTTTCACTTACTTACGCAATATTCAAGATCTTGTATCCCCCCAACGGATACTACTTATCCTTGACGAGTTTAATATTTTGACCAACGAATATTCAAGCTCTTTATTGTTTTCGGAGTTACGCACATTAACGCTTGGAGATTTTCCAGGCATTACATTGATGCTTGTCACTCATACTAGTCAGTATTATGAGCTTCCAACAGAGCACGAAGCTTATACGTTGTTCGCCCAAGGAGTTAAGTTAGATCTGCCGATGCTCGACCAAATTTCAGCCAGAAAATTAATACAGGAGCCGCTCCGATTGAATATGCAATTTGATGAAGCGGTTGTTAACCAGATTGTTGATTCTACAAATGGACACCCTTATATCATTAATTTGCTTTGTAGAGATATTGTAGACCACGTCTTACAAAGTGGTAGGGTATTAGCACGAACAGAAGATTTACAAATAGCGGTACAAACCTTGATTCGCAATGGTAACAGCAGTTTTAAATTTTTGATTAAAAAAGTGGATGAGGGGGATGAGGGGCTCAGACCTTTGATGTTGCAGGTTGCGATAAAGCAATATGAAGGCAGCCGCTGGGTGGACGTATCAGAATTAGCAAAGCAATCCAATTTGTCTGCAGTTGAAATAGTCAATGCTCTCGATTATCTAGAACTGCATGGGGTATTAAGCACTCGAAAGGATCGAGAATCAAATATTACTCATGTACGCATTATTGTTGAATATTTCTGCCAATGGATTCTCCGAAATTGGTCTTAGTCACAACCTGCAAACTAGAATTTGCGATTTATTGGGCTACTTTTTTTACAAGGTTCGAGAAACATGAATAATAATCCATTTCACCAATTTATGATCCAAGATCCACCCAATCTTATAGGACGTGACTTTTTGGTACGACAGATACTTGGTGGCATTACAGAATCTCAACCTGTTTCCTACCAAGTAGTCAGTTTCCGCACTATGGGATCGACTGCCCTTCTCAAGTACCTCTCCCATCCATCTGGAGCCATTACACGACAAGAAGGCATTAGCCGCATTCCCCGTCATTTTCGTCAACCAAATCATTTAATCTTATTTTATTTGGATTGTAATTTTTATTATCAGCAGGAACCTTTCTCAGCTTGGATGCTAGAAAAAATTTTAGCTGATGGTCGATTGGGGTCTATTGAAAAAGAAATTGGAGGAAACGAATTATTCGCCATAAATCATCTACTTATCCAAGCCGTTAACCAACAAAAAAGGATTGTATTTCTTTTTGATCATTTTGAAAATGCTCTTAGAAACATTCCACAGAGTGAGGCTACGGAACTCCGTCCTCTAGTTGATTTATCTGCCATAATAACTGCTACTGAGAAGACTCTTGTTGAGATAAAAGAAGATGCAGCTAGCTCATGGTTTGGTGGACAAATGGTTCCCATAAATTTAGATCCACTCTCTAATGGGGATGCGCGAATCCTACTAAAAGCAGCTTTGGATCCAAACAGAGAAAGAGAACCTATTGCGGAGTATTACCAACTGCTACCTGAAACAGGTCGCTATCCGTATTACATTCTTAAAGGGGCCAGCCAATGGTATGAGTTGCGTAAAAGATATCCAAACCTGGAACAGGCAGAGCTAAAAGAATTGTGGGCAAGTCGGCTTCTGACAAAAGATTTCTATAGCGAATTTTTTCGTTTTTGGACGCACATCAAACCTACCCAACAGGAGAGCTTAATTCAATTATCAAAATCAAGAGATAAACACAATGTGTCCTCATTAAATCGTCAGTCATTGGATAGTTTAATGGATATGGGCCTGGTCATTTGGGAAAGAGATTCTTACCAATTTTTCTCCAGGCTTTGGGAAAGATTTGTTGAACTCAAAGCGGAAGAAGCCAATATTGAAAACGAGATCCCCGAAAATACTGGACGCGAAGCCGGAAAGCTTTTTACCTCACGTGAAGAAGCCTTGCTAATTTATCTCCAAAAGCATCCTGGAGAAATAAGACTTTATAAAGATATATTAAATGCAGTTTGGCATGAAGAAGACACAGACGACAACCGACACCTACTTAGACAAATAATAATGCGTGTTCGCCGTAAACTAAAGCTCCGAAGTTCTCAAGAGGTTATTGTTACCCATCGGCAAAAAGGGTATGAATACAGAAATAAATTTCATGAAACTGAGTAACAGATATTGAGTATATCTAGTTGACGTACTAAGGAAATGACCTACTTTGAACTAATAGATAAAACAGATAAAAAATGTAATGAACACCCAAAACTAGACCACAAGCTAAAGCCAAATGCACTACAGCTTGAAGAGGTTTTTGAGTGATGAAAAACGGAAAAAATACAGTCAACAATTCAAGTTCAAAGTGGCTGTCAAATCACGGGTTAAAGTGTACCATGAGTTAGAAAGACGTTTGCTGTCAACAATATCGCATCCTCAGAGGGCTTAAAGCGTTGTTTTCCCAAAAGGGAGAGAAGTAAGCCCCAATGAGAAAAGCAATACCTAATATCAATCAGACCCTCTGCGCCATTCGCACAATCAGATATTGTCAACCTGAAGAACCTTGTGACCGATGCGGCACTTTTGCCCCCAAATACTCAACAACCCACCGAACAGCTCGTAATATGCAAAATGGTCGATCACAAGGGGCTACTCGACTAAAAAGACGAAATGATGCCCTTGTCGCAAGCGTTGATACAATCCTACTTCATCTCATTTGAAGTAGGATTTTTTGGTTTGGCTCCTCATGGGGCACACTTCCGCGATTCTCTTTTCACTAATCCGCACCATTCAATTATCCGAAAGTGATAAAGATTTAGATATCGTTATCCTCCAGCATTAACTCGATGTCATGGTGTGCACAGAACAAGTCCATCACTTTAATCATTGGCATTAGGAGCCCTGTTTGAAGCCTGCAGTCCAGCATTTAGCGTTATTGGTCTTTGGTAAGATCAATGACATCAGAATGAGAGACAATTGGCCGACGCCAGGACATCCAAACAGGAGTGGTCTTTGAAATCACAAACGCATCGCCGCGATGCAAAAGTTCAAGATTCTCTTGCCACAAGGAATCACCCGCAAAAAAGCATTTTACCAGTCTCGTCACGCCACGAGTATGGCATTCTGTCAAGATAACCGTGCTGTCTGGCAGTATTGGGCCATTACTGAGAACGGCCGTTGCAGGTTTGAGCAAACTTACCTCTTCTAAAGTATCCCCAGTGAAACCGTGCAAAATCAAACGGATGTCTTGAAACTGTATCACGCTTAGCAATACAGAACGCAATATTTGCTGCCTTGCCCAATCTGACGCTCTACAGGCAAAAAACAGCAAACCCTCCGGTAGTATGTCCATTGAGTTAGCAGGCCATTCGAGTCGTTCACGTAACGTACGATTCACGGTTAATCGGTCTAAGGCCATTTTCAAACTGGATACGGCTGTATTAAGCCCTTGTCTCTCCTCCCGCTTGAGCCATTTGAGCAAACCGGGAATATCTTCAACCCCGTCTGCATGCGCCTGGCCCAGCATCTGTACACCCTGGTGCTGAACCTGCATGCCATCAAACCAGCGCTGCCAACGCTCTAGCTGCGCAGTCTCGGTCTCGCCGGGAATAGGGGCCAAAGGATTAAACCCATTGGTAAAACTCACACTATCAATGTCGATATAGGTCAACTTCTCACCCATAAGGCGGGTAATGGCGGCCTTTCGTTTGAGCTGGGGAACCAGATCCCCTACCCCGTCAATAACAACAAGCCTGCTTGGGTTAACAGTCACCGTGTGGGTTACCTGATTCACCAACCAGGCAGCAACGGATTCCTGACGGCCGTATAGATTCAGATTCCCTGGCGCGTGAAGTAAATCGCCGCTTTTCGTCCAGCCCAAAGGCCAGCTATTTGTTGTCGCCGTGGTCTCCTGCAAACGTGGGGGAATCTCTGCAGGTAAATGCTCCCAAGATTGGTGAGAAGACAAACCGGCAGGAGCTGGCTGGGGCAGCTGCCACACTGCTGGGCAGCACCGATTTCTAGTATCGGATGGTTTTGGCAGGTAGCTGCCCTCTTTTGTCTCCGGTTCGGCCAGCAAGCTGATGAAGAGGCATTCCTGAACAATATGCGCCACGAAGGGTTGGTTCCAGGGAAGCTCAGGCACAGGCGTCAATCGCCTGACTGGCGGGATTTGTATCTCCCTAGACTTTGGCTTTAGAGAAAGGTTGAAATCGGGGGCCATCTGACCCAGCAAGCGCCCCTGGAATTCCGCCACCCCAAGATATAATTCGGAAACGGGTTCACCCGGCTGATAATAGAGAGCAATGCGACCACAAGCTTCTGGCCGAGACAAAAGATTTAAACAGTGCGTCGGCCCAGCGGCCTCAGGGTAACGTAGACGGAACCAGGCCAGGCCGGTGTCCCATTTTTCCCGCTCGGCCCGCTTTCCCCAAATCTTTTTCAATAACATCAATAACCTCTTCTGCTTTTAATTTTTCTGCCTGAACACCAAAATTCTCTGGGATATAGGCGTCATACTGCCGGTTACAATCACAACGCAGCGACTAAAAACAGCGCCACTTTAGAGGGGAATGACTGATACATATCCCCTTATTCGCAAGCTGTCAGGCAATATCCTCCCACCAGTGCTCTGCTTGATTCCCTTCATCCACGGGCAGGTCACTGGCTATCATCTTTTTCTCCAGCTCCTGAATCATTTGTTGAATCATTACCCGAGACCAACGGTTTAACTGGACCGACATGGCAATGCTGTTCGATTCATGCTGACGGTACTGCGTCAGAAATTGATCACTCATCGATTCTCCTTATTTTGTTTCCCATCACCGGCGAGCACCCGCCGTTGGCCAACCACACATTAACTACCAAATAAACAATCTGCTTCCATTGGCCGCAGCTGAAAATAGACCATGTCGGCTTTGCCGTTGGCCCGCACCACGGCCATGCCTTTGCCGTGCCGGTCATCACTCCCCATGCGAGCCAAAAATTCGGCGTGGGACGGTAGGATTTCATCTTTAAAATGGTGCGTCAATCGGAAAGCGGCATCCCGCTTCATGCCGAAGGCGATCAGCCAGGAGCAGTTATTGAGGATAAACAAGCCGGCCGTGACGTTAGTCCCTGAAGCCATCGATTCCGCCTGCGCACCATCAACACCAATAAACGCTTCCAGATCCTGGTCAATCATGATGACCGAAGCGCCAAAGGTACGTACCGTTTTCACCATATTGGCCAGAAAGGTCATCAAAGACGCTTCTTGGTTCATGTAATGGACTTCATCAACAATGATGGCGCGCTTGCGCGGCTGGCGACGTACCTGATGGTTAATACCGGCCAGGGTGGCGTAGTAAAATAGCGAACGGCGTCGCTCCGGTACCTGGCTGAAATCAAAGAGGACAATGCGTTCTTTTAGTCTCAGATCTAAATTTGTAGGCACATTGAAGGTAGCGGCGTAATCGCCATAAACGTAAAGGCTCTCAATTTCTTCAGCCAGATTGGCTGCGGCCGCGGTCATGTGGCTCTCCAACAGCGGCGTGTTCCTTCTGCCGTCGCCTCCCGGATCTATCCCCAGCCTGGCCGAAGTCACCAGCTCCGCCGGCGCTGCCTGCTCTGCAACCTGATACAGTTTGTGGCAGAAGGTTTCCAGCGTCGGCGTCATGCCATGATTGGCCATCAGCTCCGCTTCCCAATCATAGCGAGCGTATGTAAGCTGCAGGGCCCGGCGTATGGCCGCCACCTCGGCATTACTGAACCGGCGCGGATTGTTGCCCAGGGGATCAAGAAGCAGACCCAATAGGGTAATGACGTGGTCATACTGGTCGGTGGGGTTTTCATACACCACATCGAGTATATTGAGGCAGGTGGTCTCATAAGACAGTTGACTATAGGAAACATGCTTCCCGCCCGCCAGCTGCAAGAGCCGCCGGCTGTGTCCTTGAGGTTCCAACAGCACCACCTGGGTTCCTTGCTCAGCCATGCGCCAGGCCAGAGCCTGGGCACCCACCGTTTTTCCCTTGCCGGTTCGACCCAGAATGATGCCATGAAACGGATCGTTCCCTTGCCAATCCAGGTAATATACATGCGGGGCAACCTCGTCGACAGAAATGCCGACGTAATACCCCTCGGTTTGCTGTTCCCGGCCAACGCCCCACATGCCGGCAAAAACGGCCGGGGCGCGGCTCAAGGTATTAAAGTGACCGGTTGGCATTCCCGATGGTTTGGCATACGGGCCAAACATCCTGGCAGCAGCGGCCTGATAGCCCAACATACGGTCTACCTTCATATATTGGCTGCTGGTCCGGCGCAGGCTTTCCAACCGGGTTCGCAGTTCGTCCGCCCGCCTGTCCAGCAGCATGAACAGGACCCGTACATGGTGGACCGCTTCGTCCCGAACGGTTAGGGATGTCTCTGCCTCCTCGCTGGCAATGAGAGCATTCCGATCCTGCCCGTTCATCACCATGCCCTGCCAAAATTCGGCCGAGGTAGTGACGCGTTCTGGATGGACCTTTCGCACATCAATGCAAATAACCATGGGTCCATCTGCCGCCGTAATAATCTGGGCCAAGGGGTGCCGCCAATCCCAGGTACGCGTGAGCTGGTAAGAGACCAGCATCCCATACCGGTAACGGCTGTTGTCCGGTTGGAGACGACCCTCTTTTTTCTTAATGACCGGGGCCATATGATCGTGATATTCGGCATAATCGCCGGGAATTGGGAGTTGTGGATAGCCTTCCTCTGCTACCACGCGCCAGTGCGCCAGGTCACTGGTCGTAATGGCATCATCAAAATCCACCAAGTAATGGCGCGTTTTGCGCATTTCTCCTCGGTGAGCCCAATCGCTAATCATCCGCACTTCTTCCATTAAACCGCGCCGAGCCCACTCTTCCTGCGTACTGATGGCCAGCCGCCGCCGCTTCTGCTCCAGCCGTTCCAGGCTAGCCGGCATGACAAAGGTGAGAAAGCGGCAATGCTGCATTGGCCCGGCAAAAAGCGATACCAGCTGACCGATCATGGCGGCCTGGTCATGGCTGTCAATTTGATAAAAATGGGGCAGCGTTACTTGAAAAACTCGCATAAAGTCGTTTCACTCCTTTTGGAAATTAAGACTGTTGGCCACACCGCCTATTCAACAATTACTGTTGCTGTCAATGCGCCGCGTATCTGCTGCTGCTCAGCCCGTCCCCGGACGGTGTCCCACTCTGCCTGAACGTTGACAATTTGCGGCATCCCGATGAACTGCCGCACCCAGACGATGAGGTAAGCAGCCAGCCGCTTCAACACAACTTCCCCATTGTGGTTGTATCCGGCCACATAGCCGGTAATGATAAAAAACGGGGCCATCCATAACGGGGCGTTAAAGATACCGACCCCCGTCCCTGTCAGCACCATGACCAGCATGAACTGAACCATCGTTACCTTCCGGATGATGGTTGCCGTTCCCTGGTAAATAAATTCCGAACGAAAATGCGTTACGCTAAACATCCTGTTAATTCCTTTGGGTAATAGTTAATGTTGTTGAGCAATTACTTTGCGAATATTGAACGGTAATCGGTTACATTCACCGATTACCGTTTACCGATCACCGCTGGCGGTTAGCCCAAGCCGCAAAGGGTATACATACTTTCGATGCCAAACCCGGTCAAAATCTGATTGCCGATGTCTGTGGAGAAAGCCAGCAGGATGAGGCCCAGAAAAACGGAACCCGCAATGGCCCCAATCTGCGCGCCCTGTGAGGGCAGGATAGCCGACACATTTTTACGGAAGCCCAGGACAGCCAGGCCAAGCAAAACGGAGGCACCTCCCATGAGCTGAGTCGTAAAAAGCGCCCGATTGTAGGTGTCACATATTGCCGCCGGCGGGGCTTCACCGGGAGCACAGGCTGATAAAATCGCCAGTAAAAGAACCAGCGGCAGCAGACGTGGTGAGCGAAACCGAAAGAGCGGAAACCGTTTATTTTTCGATGCTTGCTCACTCCGTCTGTCTGTCAGACGATAAATATTTTTAAGTTGCGTAGGCAACATACGCTTACTCTCCTATAATTGGTGGTGTAGCTGGTGGGCAGGACGGCAAATCCACCACCCACCGGCCACTGGTCTGGCCTGTGGAAGATTTTCTCCTGGGGAAACAGATCCTCATGGGGCAGCTACTTCGAAAGGAATGTTGGCAATCTCCCACAGGTCAGCATTGATGATGAACCTCAGAGATGGGTTTTGGGGGAGAAACGTCACGGTTATACCCACCGTTTCTCCCGGGTTAATTAAAAAAGGCAAGGGAGGACTCACTTGCCACGACAGGTTGGGTGTGACCTGCCCGGATGGTTCATACGCATCACCTCCTTCTGTTGGAATTTGAATAATGTCAGGGGATAGATATACAGAGGTTGTGCCGGTATTGGTAAAAACACCGGTGACGATCACTTGCGTCCGCGCCTCCTCCCACCATGCGGTGGTAAGGTCGAACCTCACTTGCTCCAGCAGCTGCGGGACCTCGCCCAACGCCACGATGACCAGACTATCTTCAGGCAGCACATTCCCCGGCAGCAGGCGCAACTCAGCCAGCAGAGGAAGTCCGGTGATGGTGTTGGGCAGCGTGAAGACGGCCTGCCAATCTTGAGATTCATTCAGCACAATCTGCTGGGTGGCACTCTGTTCGCTGCCGGCAGCCAGGGAGAGGAGGAGCGTTTGTTCACCAGGTATATCTGTGGCGCTGCCCTCGATTGCCACGGTTATGTTGCCATCGATATCATGACCGATGTGGGCGGCTTTTATCATCAGGCGGCCACCGCCAGATAGAGGCATTGCCTCTTCAAGCTGGTAAGTTGGCTGGTCTTCGCCTGTTTCATCGGTAAAGTCATAGCTGGCAAAGACGTAGGCAACGTCGTCTTCGGCGCCGGCCGGTAGAGAAAAGAGGGTTAATCCCAGACGATTCTGGGAGAGAATGCGACCAGCCTCGTAACTGGCCCCCTGTCGCGATTCCGTCACGACAAAATGAAGGGTAGCGCCGGTATCGGTACTGATTGTCAGCCTATCCTCAGTTTCCAGGTTTCGCACCAGGCTGTCGGGAAGGCCAATGGCATAATTCAGGACAGTGCCGAAAAGCCAGACGGCCACCGGATTGTCGGACAGCATGGTGCTTTCGTTGAAGCGCAGCTCTCCTTTAGGCGTTGCTTTGCTGGGATCTATGGCCAGGGCAATTGTTTCTTCAGTACGACCGTAGGTGATTTCAATCGCGCTGGGACGACCAATCGTCAAGGCCCCTCCCAGGTTGCCAATCGTTTGCAGGGAATCCTCTACATCGGTTATTTCCGGTAAGGGCGGCGCCTCGTTTATGGGTTCGGCTTCAGCCACTTCAGTTGCCAACGGTTCGTCTGCCACTAGCTCTACCTCGCTCTCCCGTTCAGCCCGACCACGAAAAACCATGATGAGCAGCAGCAGTCCCAGGCCCACAAAAGCACCCAGCTTGATAAGCGTGCGCTTCCTTTCAGCCGTCTCATCCTGTTTTCCCAAGCTGTTCCGGGCCAGCTGGGGCAGCGCCTGTTCATACATTGTTTCGGGATTAAGCGTTACCGAACCGGGACGGCCGTCGGGGCGGATAAAGCCGCCGCGTTTGAAATGATCCCGGCGCTGGCGCAAATAGTGGAGGATGTCGGTGTCAGTCCGGTCCTTCTCACTCTCTGCGAGCTCCTGCATAATTGTCTGGCGGAAAATATCCTGGTATTCAGGCGGAATCTCGGACAGTTCCTGATCGATGTCGAGTTCTAGATTCAATTCTTCCGTCATGGTTTAATCCTCTTCACTTACCTGCTTCTGCACCGGGATGAAAATGGGTAGACGTACCGCCGGTAACCCCAGCACGATGTCGTTGTTTAGCTCGCCAATTCTGAGGCGCGCCGACCAGCCGGGGACATAGGGGACAATGACCCGATCCAGCGCTTCACTGCTCAGATTGAAAATGGCCTCCCCCTGGGCATTGGTAAAAACGCGGGCGATCTGCCGGCCACGGGCATCGACGGCCAATACGCTCACGTTGGTGATCCCTTCTCCAGGGCCAGGCTGCCGGTCATTGTTGGCGTCGTAATAAACCAACAGGCGGACGTGGGTCATCGGGGTTGTTGTTTGCGGCTGGACCAGTCCGAGATGCTGTACCGTTAAAGTGATTTGCCTGGTGGTTGTCAGGCTGGCCGTCGTTGTCACTGGCTCACTATTCCCGAGTGAGCTGTTAACGGGCGCAATTGGTGCTGATAACCCAGGGGATTGTGAAACCGGAGCGGGCACTTCATTTTGACAAACGAGCTCATACTGGCCGAAACTGCCGCCACGGGTTTCCACCTTGACGGTAACCGGTTGTTCCTCGGTAGCCCGCCATGCCAGATAGGAATCTACGCGTCCGACACTGCGATCATCATTGACGCCGATAGACGACGAGGTACCCGCTACAGTCAGCAGTGTGTCCACCTGGTCCGTCACCGTTTCGCAGGCGTAACGGTTGCCCGCTTTGGCAATGAAGGTGAAATAGTCGACGTCGCCAGCGCCAACGGTGTAGGTGCCGCGCAAGCCGGGGATTACCGGCCGGGCCGTTTCCGGGCTATTGTTGGGTTCGCCCAGGTCAGGCTGTATGATGGGCGTCGGCGATGGTGTAGGAGTTAGCGTAGGCGTGGGTGTTAAAGTGGGTACCGCTGTCGGCGTGGCCGTTGGTTCAACCAGAGCCATTTCCAGATCATAAACGCCGTCATAAACCGTAGCTTTCTCTATCAGGGCCACGTACCAGCCGTCTGCCGGAGCGGTAAATGTTACCGTTGAGCCTACGTCGGATGGAGAGCGATCATCATTCTCGGCTGCCAATTGCCCCTCCCAATAAATCTTGAGCCGGGTATCCAATCCCTCATGGACAATCGTGCTCACCTGCACCATCTGGCCTGCCTTGAGGTAGCCGGTAAAATAATCGGTATCGTCGCCGGTGAGGGTCAGGTCGGACTCGGTTTGCAAGCCTATTTCCGTGGCCGCGCTCGCGTCGTTGTTCGGCTCAAACTGATCAGGCTGCACTGAGCCCTCACCGGTAGGGCTGGGCACGGCTGTTGGCCCGCCGCCAGGCGTAAGCGTGATGACAATTGGCGTAGGATTTTGTCCGCTATCCTGAGCTTGCGTTGTACTCGTCACTGCTGAGACCACCAGCAGCATGAAAAAGCTGAAAGGGGCTATGAATAGCCAGCGTTTCCTGAACATGTTCTTCTCCTTATTCTTCCTGAGTCTGTTGGGGATTAACGGCCGTTGGGTCAACGGCAGTTGGTTTAATCGCCGTTGACTGGGGTACCACCATCGCGCCCGGCAAAGCGGCCATGTCGCTAACAAAATCGCGCACCATTTCCGGCCGGTAGCCACGATCGGCCAGTTCCGCCTGTACGACATCGCGCAGGCCATCCTGTATCATTTCAGACAGGCGGGCCAGGTCAGCCGGTGAGAGGTTCATCGCACGCACTCCAGCCATCACCCCGCGCACATTGCCGGTTTGTCCACCAAAGCCAACGGGCATGCCGATAGCCTGAATGACAGGCTGCTCATCTACAGCACCCGCGGCGGCCTCCTGGCCGATGACGCCGACCAATTCGGTGCGCGTCAAGCGGCGCTGCGGCAGCAAAACCATGTCGGCCACGGCGGATAGCTGTTCATCAGACAGGGGCGTTGCGCTGGTCTCGCGAATGGCAGCCGCCGCTTCGCCACTCTGGAAGGTGGCCAGTACAGCAGCGTCATCCATGCCTTGCGTATGGTATTGGGCTACGAGATTGGCGGTGGCAGTGGTAGCTTCCTGGACGGCCGTTGCCGTATGTTGGCTGACGGCCAATTGAATCAAATTGGCATTGCGTTCGCCGGTGTACACAACAAGCGTCTTGCGGGCCGCCTGACCGGCCAGTGAATGGGGGTCTTCCAGCCGCGCCAGGGTGTCATGAATTACCTGACCGCGTGATTCCTGATACGGTTCCAGGCGAACAGCCCCGGTTGGGGATGTAGCTGTTTCGTTTTTGTTTTCACGAACGTCGTGGTCTAGAGCTTGTCCAGAGGGGTTCACCGAGGAAGAGTTGGCTGAAGGATCTGGAGCAGCGCTGACGATGTTGACATTCTGAAATTCGCCTTCATTGGCATTAGGATCGGCGCTCGCGATTCGTCCATGCTGAGCCCTGCCGCCGCCTGATTCCTCCCCTTCCCGCAGCCAATCTGGGATGGGGCCGTTGGCAGATTCATCAGGCCGTTCTCCGGCCTGCCCATTGGTTATGCGAACTGACCCGCCTGAATTGGTCAAGGCTTCGGTCAGCGTGGTCAGAGCCTGCTCCAGACCGACAAAGCGATTTGCCAACGCACCGTTGACTTGCTCCTGGTTCACCGGTTGGGGTCGCCCATTGGCCGCGCCGTTACCGGCCGTGTCTGTTTGTTGGCGTTGCTGTCGGGCCTGGTTGAGGAGATCGCTGGCCTGGCCACGGGTCAATTCTTCGGGCGTATCCACACCAAGCTGATGCAGGTAAGCCAGTTGCCGGGGTGTGGCCGGATCTTCGCGCCACAAGTTGTTAATGTCATCGTCCGGTGGTGTACCAGGATGCCGCTGTTGCGGGGCACGGCCGTGTCCCCGGATGTCAATGCCGGGAATGGTCCCAGGCAGGTTAACCGGCTCGCCATCGCCATCAAAAGCGGCATCTCGCGCACCGCTGCCGTAGCGCCGCCCACCAATTTCATCGTAGGCGGCGCGCAGCGACGGCGAGAAGCGCATCGCCAGCCAGGGACTGGAGCCAAAGCCAGACATGGAAGAACCGGCGCGCAGGTAATCCAGCATGTCCGGATCGTGGGGCTGTACCTCACCATCGCGAAAGTTGCGGGCCAGGGTGCGGGCTTCGTGCGTGCCTTCAATCAGGCTGCGTGCCGTCGCGGATTTACCCAGGGCATAGCCGGCAATCGTCTTTAGCTGGCGCACCCGACCGTCGGTCTTGTTGGGATCCGTTCCAAGATAGGCACCATCGTTACGGCCGTCGGCCTGCAGCGCTGCCGCCGAAGCCAGAATGGCACCGCCGGCAGCTATGGTAGCTCCACCTGTGAGTGCGGCTCCGGCCAGCATCGCCGTTCCGGTAACAGCCTGGCGTCCCATGCGGGCTACTTCCATCCCGCCAACGCCGCCGGTAATGATGCTGCCGCCAAAGAGATCAAAGGCAGCGGCGGCCAGCTTCAGGGCGCTCTTGATGCGCCACAGCAGCACAATGAGGGTAATAATGCTGGCCCCAATATAGAGGCCAATCCCCTGCTGCGCGGCCGCGGACAGCAGGCCAATCATGATGGCCACGATGATGACACTCATCAGCGTTTCGATGAGCAGGTTAATAAACTGTCGCAGATACGCACCCAGAAACGCCTGGGTGTAGATGAAAAAGGCAAACAACATGGCAAACGGCACGCCGGCATAGAGGAACATGGCCACGCCCGTGAGAGAAAGGCGCAAGAAATGCTCAGCATTGGCCGTGGGCACGGCAACCAAAGCAAAAAACAGTCGTTCAATGCCGTCACTGGCCAGCGCTTTGGCCAATTCCTGGTCGGCCTCATCGCTGAGATCGATGCCGGACGGGTCACCAAAGGGGAAATAGGCGGCTTCAAAATCGACGGGAAACTCACTGCTGTCCAGCTCATCGATGTTGGCCACCAGCATGAAGGCCGAAACGAGATCAAAGCTGCCCACGACCCCATCGCTGTTCACGTCAGGAATCGCGCCGGGCAAGCCAGTATCGGTCCCGTCCATACTGGTATCAAAGATATCGCCGGCGGCTCCATCAATGAGAGCTGCGTCAATACCGGCGTTTAGCGAGGTGCGCAAATCTTCCATCATGTCAATGACGACAATGGGTGAAGAAAAGAAAAAGAAGGCGATGAGGCCGTAGCTAAACAGCTTGCCGGGGTCTACCCAGCGGTTGATGGGCACAATGTTGTTCAGAACATACCAGAAACCCAGGGCGGTCAGGGCCAGGATAAACATGCCTCCCAGCGGCGCGGAAAGAGCATTAACGAGCAGTTCCACGAAGTAGCCGACGTTGGCTGTCACCCAGCTGTTGATGCTCTCGGCAATCACGGCGATGGAGAGCGTTGCCCGGTTGATGGCCCATAAAATCTGGGCCAGGGTGTATTGCAGGAAGTAAATCGCTTCGGCGAGATAATGGCCGGGATCAAGCATGGTTTGCCTCCTCGTCATTTGCTCGGGAGGTCGCCTGGACTTTTGGTTTCTGGGCCTGTTTGCTGGATGTTTGTCTTTTGGGTGGCCAGGCTTGTCCCGTCGGCTTGCCCAACTCCGCTGGGCCGCTCAGGGCAAGCTCTGAGCGAAGCCAGAGGAGGTGTAAGCCGCCACCGATGGCAAGGCCGCTAGCGATGAACAGGATGAGTCGCCAGGCGCTGCCGGATGAGGGAGCAATGGCCGTATCAGGGATCCTGGTTGGTTCAGGCGTTGACGTTTCTTCTATCAACGCGTCGTCTACAACAGGAAGTTCAGGGGTTTGCGCTGTGCCGCCATGGAGCATCTCGCCGGCCGGAATAATAGGGGATGGCACGGCCGCTTCCGGGGCAGCATCGAAGTACACACGGCTGTCACTGTGGAGGGTGAAATGATAAGTGATATTTTCATCGCCAACCGTGATGCCAAAGCCGCGTAACCCGCCTTCGGCTACTGCCAGGGAGGAGATGTTGTCGAGTGGCCGTTCCATCAACAGCTGATACAAACCACGCTTGACATTCCACGAACAGGTCCCGCCAGCATCAGTTATGCAATTTGGAGAAATTGGCTTTTCTTCAGGCAGCCTCTCCAATATGATTGTCTCGCCAACAACGGCCGTTCCGTCACTGTGGCGCAGCTTAATCGTGAGAGAAATCAGTTCAGCAGTCTGGGCAGACACCGGGTTGACAGCAACCATCGCGGCCCAGCCCAGGCAGCAGCATAACAAGACCCAATTTCGAAACAAACTGCGCCAGTCGGGCCAGTGAATTCTGAAGTAGTGCCGTTTTAGTCTCATTAATACAGCTCCTGATCCCGCCAACGGGGCTGGCCGTTCCGGTTGCGCGCCACGCGCCGGATAAAGCGTGGGCGGCGGGGATAAAAGAGGAGGCCCAGGATAATCAGCAAACAAACGATTAACAGCGCTTCTAACATGCTCCCTCCCCTACCAGCGCCTGATGCCAGGCAATCAGCTCGGACAGGCCGCCGCCTGTTTCCTCACTAAACGAGTACCAGCCGCGGCCGTTAGCTGTCACCATAAACCCGCCGTATCCCAGGAAGCGAATATCCCCGTTCCGTTCCATTTGCTCTGGGCTATTCAGAAAGCGACGAGCGTAGGTTAGGCAGTTATCGAAATCGGGGAACCTACCGTTAGGCTGTTTGCGTTGAACCGTGGTATCTCTTTGGCGCTGCTTCGGCCGTCGGTCAAAGCAGCGCGAGAGAGTGACGAGTTGCTGGTACTTCTCTGCGCTCAGATAAGGGATATCGGCGTAAGTCCCCTGGCTGCGAAAGCGATACCGGTGGCCAGATGGGTGGCGGCTGCCTGCGGTGACAACCTGGCGCCCTTCGCCCAATGTTTCAATGAACTTAAACAGCCGTTTACGGCCGTTTGCCGGGGGACTCGCTTCGCCGTACTTACCGGCCAGCGTGCCGCCTGGATACGCTTTGTCGGTGTAGAAGTAGACGTGGTAACCTCGCCCGCTGGTGACAACAACTAGAGGCTCAGGTATCAAGGGAGCCGTCTGCTGCAACCAGTAAGGGAAGATGCGGTTGGCTTCTTCATCAAAGTCGAAGACAAGCAACGCCCATGCTTCCCGCTGCCAACCACAGCGAATGCCGATGTTGTTGCCGGCCGGCCAGTTGCTAACGTCCTTAGGGGTATAAACGGCCGTCTGCCAGCCTTTCAGTAACGGCCGTTTGAGATCATCTCCTCTGCTGCCTAACAGCACAGGGTGCAGGCCAAGTTCAATCAGTCGTTGTGCTTTCTTGTTTGCCATGTCGTCTCCTGCTTAGGGATTTGGACCCGGCCCAGCCCACTGGGCCGGATCTGTCAGGTTGCCGTCTTGATACACAATCCAGTGCAAATGGCTGCCTGTGCTGCAGCCTGTGGAGCCCATCTCGGCCACGTTCTGGCTGGCGCTGACGGGCCCAGAAGTGACGAGGAAGCCGCTGAGGTGACCGAAATAGTGAACGGTGCTTGCACCATCTGCCCCGCCCCCGCTAACGCGCTGATAGTTACCCAGTCCTTCATGCGGCGGCTGCGAGCCAGGAATGTCGGAACAATCCGGGCCGGTGCTGTTGGGGCCGGCAAAAACCATGGTGCCGTCCACCGGCGACCAGATGAGCGTGCCCTGGGCGTTGGCAATGTCCACACCGTTGTGGAACCATTGGCGCTCAGGCGGGCAGCCAAAGCCAGTACCGTCGATGCCGGTATACAGCTCATGACAGCCAAAGCCGCGGGTAATGATGCCAGTCGTAGGCCACAGGCCATCGCCGCTGCCTGGTTCTCCGCCACCGCCAGATTGGGTACCGCCATCATCGAGTAAAACGGGTGTTGGTGGCGGCGGCTGGAAGGCATCGGTAAACGGTCCCAATGGGTCATCCTCCAGAAAGAACCAGACGGGCAGTCCGCCTTCCACCGGACGGTTCCAGTCGGTAATGAGGCCCAGCTCGCGCACCTCGCCGTTGGGCACAACAAAACCCAGCACGATTTCGCGCTCGCCATCTGGGGGAATCGGGGTCAGCTGCAGCGTCTCATAAGCAGGCAGATTGCGGGCCAGGAGCGGTTCGGTTTGCGGCACCCATCGGCCCGTTAACAACCCGTCCTCCTGCTGCACGCGGCGGATGAAGAAGACGTCGGAGGCAGGCACAATAACTTCTTCCCCCGTGTAGTTGGTCACATGGATGGTGATGAAGTGATAGATGGCTTCGTCGTTATTGGGGCTGGGCTGTGTTTCGTGGCCGGTGATGCGAAAAACCAGGCCACCTGGTCCACCCACATAAACGTCGCTGTTCATGTAAAACGTGCCCACGCGGTAATATGGGGTCTCCAGTGGTTCCGGCGTAGTGTAGCCAATGAGGGGCAGACCGGGCGTGGTCGTCGGCGGTGGGCTGCCGTCAGGCGTGGTGGTGATGACATATGGCGTCGTGGTGACCCAATAGGGCGCGGGTGTACTCAGGAACACCGGCGTCACAGTCGTCCATTCCGGTGTGGTCGTGATTTCACCGGGAACGGCCGTTGCCTCATAAACCGGTGTGGTTGTTCCCAGAAAAATCGTCACCGTTGGGCCAGGTTCGCCTGTGGCTGCCGCCCAGTATGCCGGACCGGTCAGCGGAGCCGGATTCTCAACAAAGCCGATGATGCCGCAGCCCAGAGTGGTTAGTAGAATCAGGCTGCTCATCAGTAGCCTACGAGTCCAAACACGTTTGCTAATCATCCAGCCCTCACTCATTCACGCCAATCACCAGCGGCAGGTAAGTTTGCCAGCGTACGTAGAGGTAATGGGTGGACCAGACGTAAGCCAGCGCCGGATCGGGGGAACTACTGGCGGCTATGGCCGTGCTGGTGACGGTTTCTGGTACCGGCGCGTTGACCACCGCCTCATAGCTGAAGGTGCGACTGTAACCATCTTCCGCGCCGAACAGCACTGGCCGCAAATGCAGCGTCGTCCCAGCCGTCGGCGGATAACCCTGCGGTGATTGCATTTCGCCACAGCACGGCGCGTAGGCGTAGGTCACGCCACGTGCGCCCAGCTTGTCGGCAATGCCAATGGTGTAACCTTGATCTACCATCTGGGCTGGATCGGAAATATTGTCGTAGATAAAGAGTGCCTGGCCGGCCATTTCTTGTGCTGAACCTGCCGCAATACTGCCGTTGCTGCTTAGCAATAAGGCAATGGCGTGGCGGCTGGTGAGGTCGGGGTTGCCTGCTTGAGGTGTATCGTGCCATTGGGCGTAGAAGACATCGTGTCCTTCTATCAGCCCGCTGATGATGGCGGCGTGAAAACGGCCATTTTGCAGGGTATCGCCGCTGCCCATGTCTACATCGCGCCACAACCCGGCCAGGACAAAACCCGGCGTGGCAGCATCCGGCAGCCATTGGTTATGGGAATATGGGTTGGGAACGGTCGTATCGGAGGCAATAATCAGGCCATTGGAAGAGACGGTAAGCTGGCTCAACAATTCACCATACAGGTTCGTGGTGTAGCCATTAACTCCCAGATTGAAGGTCACGGTGACGTCATCACATGGCGCGCCGCTGGCGATAAAGTCGTCGCACAAATTCGCCGCGCCGAATGTGGCCAAGTCGAGGTAAGGCAACTTAAGGCTGTTTTCTTCGATGACATAATCCAGTTGTCCAGGGAACAGGTCGCCTTGCCAGGTCAAGGTGCGGGTGGCCGGGTTGTAAGTCAGGTCACTGGCCGAATCTGGCACATAGGTCAACTGCGATGGCACTGTTTCGGTCAACCGATAGGTGTGGGTGATGCTTTCGTAGTTGGCCAGAGTGATTTCATACTGAGTCGTGCCGTCGGGCGGCATGAAGGAGGGGCCTGTTTTGCGAATGACAGCATAGGGATTGTTTGGGTCACTCCCCCCACCTCCGTTTAATTGTGAACTTTGAATGGTGAATTGAGAATGGTTAACCGGGTCATTAGTTGGCAGGGCCACTGGTTGGTAACCAAACGCATGAATATCTATGACAGGGATGTTTTCCGTGTAACGTTGACCCGGTCCAACGACGGTCAAGCCATCTGCATTTGGTGGCTTCTGAGCCCGCGCTGCCAGGGCGACAGCCAGTAACGGCAACAGGACAAGGATAAGATCGTGAATGAGTGTCTGTTTTTTCATTAAAGAATTCCTTTATCTCAACACAACATAGGTGGCATAAACGTCTTTGTTCACGATGTCGGTTTGCAGGGAGTCCCAAACCAGGAAGGCCCGATCGGGGTTGAATGGATCTGCAGCGGCCAGCAAGCGGGTGCTGGGGCGCACGACGTTGCGTGGCAGCAGCGGGATGCCGGGGGTATCGGTGCAGTTAGTTGTGCCCAACTCGCACTGGGTTTGATACGGCCGTCCAAAGCGCAGAAAGGTACTGTCAGGGGGCGGATCCCCAGTCTCATAGATGTAGAAGAAGCTGACAGACGGTGGCTCAGTGGCCATTGAGATAATAGGGGTGACATCTGGCCGGATCGCGCCGGTGGTGCCGCCGCTCAAATCACGGTTAGCCGTCATCGCTTCTGGCCCAGCCCAGGTGGAGCCGCCGTTGTCTGACCAGGCGGCATAAACGGTGTACACGTCACGGCCATTTGTCGGCGCATAGCCACTGTCCTGGTACCAGGCGGTCCATCCTTCAGGTACAGTGATGGAATTCTGGGTGATAAAGGAACCTTCGAAGTCCAGGTTCGTGCCGCTGCCATTTTGGATCGTGACTGAATCCCAAACGATAGTTCCCGGCACACCGGCACTATTGAGCGTACCTCGAAAGAAAACAGTGGCGATATTGCCCTGAGCAGTGACAGCCACGCTAAATTGGGTGAAATCGGTTGGGGCGGCGGCTGTTGACCAGACCACGTCCGAGCTGTTTGGGTTAGCGCCGCCAGTGGGATCTATGCCGAGCTGTAGGGTCATGTCTGCGTCGGTGGCCGGATCGGTCGCTGGCGTTTCTGCCAATCCCCAGGCTTCAAATGAGATAGTGCCATTGGCATCGGGAACGTTAACGGTTTGCATGAGACCGGCATCGAAGGGATTGCCCTCACTGTGCCAGCGAACGGCATTCAAGCCTTCGTAGATGTGGTTTGGGTTAGCGATCTGGTCGGGAAACAGGGGGTTAGCTGCTCCATAGATAGGCTGAGTATAGGATGGCAGCGGGGGGTCCAGAAACGGCCGTTTGCTCAGCCAAGAGGTAACCAACCAGGCTTCGTCTTCGCTGACGGCCAGGAAGTCCAGGCCAACGGGGCCGGTTAACTCTTCACCGAGGGGAACAGGAAAGGAGGTCACCTGCTCCCAGACGTTGAACCAGGAAAGGTAGCGGAAGACGCGAATCTCGCCATTGTACGGTGCAGCCATGATGATGCCGAACCAAGCGGTACCGGTAGGCATGCCCCACAAAACCAGCTCTTTCTCATTATAGAAGGGCATGACGGCCGGGTTGTTGCCGTAGGCGACAAACTGCGTCAGCCAGTTTTCGTTGGAAAGATGTTTGGCTTTGAAGATGCTGCCGTTCTGCTCGTACAGAACATGCGCCCAGTTGAGTTGATCAACGACGACTTGCGGGGAACTGCCGTTTGTAACAGGATATAAGGGATCTTCCACAATCAGAGGAGCCACATCAGCCGGGTGCGAGCCCTGGTCAGCGGCACGGTAGAGGATACGGCCGTCCTGTTCATAGGCCACGTGCAGCCGATTGATGCGGCTAAACGCCAGCGAAACGCTGTTACCGCTGTCCACCCGGCGCACCTGGAAGTGGTTGCCGCCGCGTGACAGGGCAACGTAAATATCGCCCTCGCTGATCCAGGCTACGGCCAGCATGTCATCCCCCACGGCCGTGGCTACCAAATCCTGGTTGGCGACATCCAGAGAGAAGTTGACGACCTCAGTGGTGATGAACTGTTCAGGAAATCCCTCGGCCGGTGTTTCGGCGGGAATGGGTGTGGAGCAGTAATTTGCACTACTCCCACCGTCAGACAGCGCTGGAGGGCTGAACAGGTCCGGGTCCGTTTGCCGGGTTGCCGTAGGAATAATGGTAATACTATCGCCGGTGCAATCTGGGGAAACAGGCTCGTCCGGGCTGCCACAGGCGGCAAGCACCGCAGTAGTAGCCAGAGTAAGAGAGAAGATAAAGATATGCCTGATACGCTTCATATATCCACCTTGCCGTTGCGCCTAGTCCACAGGCAGGCTGCGGCGAACAGGCAGCAAGCGACCGCCTGCCATGGGGAAAGGGCAACAACAAATTGATTCAGGTTATGGGGTCTGGAGAATTTAGACTTTTGGGACACGCTGGAAGCTACTTAAGCGACTTTAGCTTGTGTAACCGCTTGGCTTTATGATATTCTATACTTGACTTTCTGATCGCTCAGCATCCAGTTACCCAGACAACACATTGACCATCAAGCCTTTATCCACAGTTACTCGGTCAATTGTGCTACACGTCATTATTTTAAGTATCATTAGAATTCGTTCAAGGGTATATATATACCGATCGACAGTATAAATATACTGTCGAATATGCGAGTTGCTCGATCTCCACAACGGAGGGTGAAATGAAAATTCAGTTGCTATTTCTGTCAGCAGCTCTTTTCGGGGTGGCACTTTTACTTTCAATCATCAATGTTGCAACGGCAAAACAGCAGGGGCAGATAGTCGGAAACCTATCTTTCCAGGCAGATATTTATGGCGATTCAGGCTTAGAAACAATCGAATATCTCAGCGATTTGGGTTTTCACAGTTTTGGGGGATTTGGAACCAATGCCCACATCTACCGCGCCCGACTGCATTCTGGAGATGAAATCGCATATGCTATTAGTAAAAGCAATCCCTATGCATTTTCAATGCAGGCAACTCCTAACAACGGGGATCCTGTGACTTTAACTTTAACTAATGATGCCTATTCAGCAGGTATTGTAACAATGCCAAACCCAAATGAAATGAATTTCACTTGGGAAATCGAACAATCAGGTCTTCATTTTAATATTCATCGCAAAGTCACTCTAGCATCAAACTCAGCGATAACAGCCCAATTTGTTATTCGTGAAATATTTTTGGTTGAGAATCTTGGGCCAGCATTCACCCTTAACTCATTTTCAGAATATCTACATATGGATGATAGAGTTGCGGCACAAGATTATGATTGTGATGGAATAAGTGAAACATTGCTTGCAATCAATACATATTCATCAAATGCATATCCCCTTTTTGGCAAGCTCTACGAACAAGAATCAGACCGATATACACAAATATCGACAAGCGGCAATTTTGCAACAGTTGAAACTCTCGTAAACGGAACTTTGGGGTTGACGTTTAGCAATATTGGTGAAGAAAAAGAAATTTCGGCAGCAAATTATGTTTCAAGTACGGCAAAGGACGGATCGCTGGCTGAGCAGCAGATTACAAACGACATCAAAACACTTCTTGGCGGTGGTCACTTTCCTAATCGATGGTCATTGAGATCTTATAACACTGATGATAGGGGGGCGGCTTTTGTAAATGGATTGATGGTTGTTGGTTCAAGATACTCGCTCTATCCTGATTCCGGTTGGGTAAATATTTGCAAGCACTGGAATAACGAAGGAAACAATTTTGTTTCATTTGCCAGTTTCGATTTAGGGGGATGCTGTAATGCCACCTATGGTTTCGGTATTAAACAAAATGATGAGGTTGTATGGACTGAACAAGGATCAACTTCAACAAACCTCGGCATCACTTATAACAAGATAATCCAGGTATCAGCATCGGGCGTAATCAGTGAATATCAACAGGTTCCACCCCCTACCCCTCCTGATGGAGACTGGGAGCTTACTATCCGGGCTAGCGGGGGCTTCGCCTTTGCACTCATCGATAAGTTGCCAGTCGCCGGTTCTACTAACAACACGACGCAAACTATTAACATCACGAGCTTACTTGATGAGCAAATCAATCACATCCACTTCAATGCCTGGGATGATGGCAGTGGCAATCATGAATGGTATTTTGCAGTTAGCAGAAACGGTAGCATCTTGTGGGAGAATACGATGCAAGTTGGCGATGGTACCCGCGGCCTTTCTAAATATATTCACCTTATCATTGATGAAACCAGCAATGTTAACCCACTACCACAATTAGCTTTACCCTTCAGCTATCTTCCCCTCAGTCCGCGATCCGCATTCATGTCACGAACCAAATCTGTATTCGATCACGATCTTCCCCTTGGTTTTAGCGGCCAAGACGGCAATAATACGGTTACCTCATACCTAGGTATAACCCGAAATAGCAGTTCAGCCACTGCAATCACATCTTACGATCAGCATAATGGGTATGATTTTTCTGGTTGGCGCATCACAGATGGGCAAGTCCGTGCACCAGCGGACGGGACTATAACATGGGGATACGATAGTAACGCACTTTACTCATGTACATTAAATGGCATAACCTATCAAACACGTTCGTGTATGGCCACAATTGACCATGGCGATGGTTGGCAGTCCCGATTTCTGCATTTGGCACGCACAGGGGGTACTGACCGTAATCCAGTTTGCCGTGTCGGCAATACGGGTCAAGAAATCCACGCCGGTGAAACAATTGGGCAGGTTGGTAATACTGGCTGTTCTACCGCCAGTCACATCCACATGGAAGTACTTTACAACGACACGGTGATGGATCCCTCTGGCTGGCTAGGAGAAAATAATACAGATCCATGGGGAAACAATGAGGATGGCACAGCCTCATTCGAGCTATGGGAAAATTTATTTCCCCCTGCTCCCAATAGTTGGTTTGGGGTAAATGTTACAAATGGCGCAACCTTAACATCTACCAGTGATACTTCGATTACACTTCCTGCAGGAGCCTTTTCCGGAACTTGGGACTTCACTTATTTTGATACACCTGTTTCCGAACCCAACAATAACTTACTCCCTACAGGACACTCTTTTATTTTTGATGGAATGCTGGCTTCCTCATTTTTGACAAGCATGAATGTCGCCACCGCTGACTACACTTTTACCATTCCATATAAGAACTCAGAAGTATCTAACATCCGAGAGAATACTTTACAATTATATTGGTGGAATAACGAATCAGAAAACTGGGAGGCGCTACCGACAAGCGTTAATATGACAACAAAAACAACAGTCGCCACAGTAAACCGTTTCGGACTTTTTGCCCTACTAGGAGAAGATGCTACAAGTTATCTGTATTTACCTTTCATCACAAAGTAAAAATATATTTTCAAACTAGACTCTGGAGTTAAACAAGTCGGAAAGGGTCGGTTACCCAAACATTTCCGCGTTTGCTCATCCAAGTCCTTATTGACCGATTCGTACTAAGCCCAATCTCAAGCACTCAATCATCGCGCCGTTTACATTGGGTGTATCCAGGGTACGGAAGATGGCGCTCAGGTTGTTGCGCAGGGTGGATTCAGCAATACCTAGCAGATTAGCCACCTGTGCCAATGTTAATTGAGGGTTGTCAGCTATCGCCTGCATGATCTCAATGCGCCGCTTCGTCAACCGGGGAACGTCATCTATTTCCGGACCCTGCAGGAACAGCTTCTCGTAGAGCGAAGGACTTAAAGGAAGCTTTCGTTTGTAGGCAATGTCCACAACAGCCTGCGCCAACGCCTCGCAGGAGTTCATGGCCTCATCCTTGAGCATAAAGCCGCTAGCGCCGGCATGTAACATGGTGTGGATCAGGCCTTTTTGACCGTATCGGGACAGTACCAGGACGCTTGTTTGGCTGTTTTTCACCAGGCGACGAATCGTATCGAACACAGACAAGTTCCTATGCGCCAGTTTGGCGGTTTTGATTGTATTCAAACCCAGCAGCAGCACGTCCGGGTGATGCTTGTCGGTCAACCGGAGCGCATCGGCCTCCGTTGCCCCTTCGGCTACAATTTCGATACGGCCATCGTTTTCAAGCGCCGCTCTCA
This sequence comes from uncultured Anaerolineae bacterium, assembly GCA_905479495.1. Lineage (GTDB taxonomy): Bacteria > Chloroflexota > Anaerolineae > Promineifilales > Promineifilaceae > Leptofilum. Next base: position 15,400 of record CAJQMR010000046.1, on the reverse strand, counting down.
CCCCAATGCGTACCACTTCTTGATCATCTATGATCACCACCTGGATTTTTCGACTCGTTTTCATCTCCATTATTGTTCCTTCAGCTATCATGCATCAGGCAGAGCGGCAATGGGCGCCAACGGCCGTGGTGCTGGCCAGCAGCCTAGATCCTCAGTTCACCGGGGCAATCATCCCCAGTAGGCTGTGCTTTCTCAATATGCAATTACAGATAAAGGGAAACCCGTAGCGGGCAGTGCGCGCTATGTAGCGCCGCTCAAAGGTGTGGTTATCACTGCCTTGCCTGTGATTGTAATAAAGCCAATTGTAGCCAGAAGCGGAGCGGCGGACATGAAATAATTAGCCCGTTTGTGAATGGAACGCGCGTACTGTGGTCACTCAAAAGGCAGTACCGGCGTACTACCGCAGCATACTTTTAATAACTCCCCAGGCTGCCCTGCTCCTGGGCGGTGTGCAATCCCCAGCGAAAGACAACAATCCCTAAAACCAGAAAAACAGCAGATTGCAGCCCCAGCCCCAACAGCGCCCCGCTTCCCCACAACTGAGACCAAGTCGCGCCGTCAATCAACGCCTGACGCAGCAGATCGATACCCCAGGTCATGGGCAGCAGCAGATTCAGGAGGGTAAACACCGCGCCCAGGTCATTTAACGGCACCAGCGCGCCCGTAAAGAGCACGGCCAGCAGTGACACGACAGCGACGACGCTGTCCACGCTCTTGTACACCAGCGCCAGGCCACCCAGGGCCAGCCCCACGCCAGCTACACCCAGCAGCGTCAGCAGCGTCAGCAGCAGCGCCAGCGCGCCTGGCGCCACAAACAGCCCTAGCAGCAGCGCCAGCGCCAGGCCCAAAACCAACGTTTCCACCGCCTGCCGCGCAAAAACGGCCGTCAGGCGCAGCGAGAAGGTAAGCAGAGGCGGTACCGGCGCCAGGATGACGCTCTCCAACGTCCCCTGCCGCGCTTCGGTGGTCACAGATTCGGTGGTCGCTGAAAGCACGCCGGCGCACAGCTCCCACACCAGGAAGCCAATCAAGGAAGCGAGCTGGCGCTCAGCGCCATAGCCGCCAGCTACGCCGTCAAAAGTGGCCATCATGAAGGGAAAGGCAACCAGCCACAGCCCGAGAGAGCTGAAAGCCTGTGCCCGGTAGGACCACCAGGCGCGCACATCGCGGCGCAGTTCGGCCAGAAATAAGTAAAAGACAGGCAACATCAAGACCTCAATAATCCGCCAGCGAGCCGTCGCGGCGAGCCAGGTGCTGCCCCCACCCCATCACTAGCCAGCCCAATAGTGCGTAGATCGCTGTATTTACCAGCAGCCAGTAAAAATCCGGCTGCCGCCACAGCTGCGTCCAGGCAACCTCGCCTGCCGCCAGCTGCCGGGACAGCTCAATGCCCACCGTCAGCGGCAGCGCCCGGCTGACGGCCGTCAAAATAGGCGCTCCCTCAAGAGGAGCCAACGCGCCGGTCAAGAAGAGCAAAGCCGTTGACACGGCCAGCGAGAGTGCCGATACGTTTTTATAAGCCAAGTGCAGCCCGGCAAGCACAAACGCGGCCCCAAAAGCGCCGGCCTGGGTCAGCAGAAACACAAGGAATCCAGCGGCTATCGTTCCCCCCACTACGGCCGGCGGGACAACGGGTGCGATTTGCAACAGCAGCATAATAACGGCCACCAGCAGCAGCCCGCGCACGCCGTGATACAACAAAATGGCCACGCTGCGGGCCAGCAGCACCAGATGGGGCGGAACGCCGCTCAGCCAAATCTGTTCCAGCGTACCTGCCTGGGCATCATCGCTCAGGCTGTCTACCGTGCGCAGAATGCAGCCGTCGGCTACGCGCCAGATGACAAAGCCGACCAGGGAAGCCAGCCGCGCCCGGTCACCGTAGTCTCCTTCAGCCACCACATAAAACAGGCCGGAGAGCAGCAAAAAACCAAGGGTAAACAGCGCCTGGTCTGCTAATACTTCCAGCCAGTACGCCCGGGCGCGCAGCAGCTCACGCCGCGCCTCCGCCACTACTATACGAAGCATATTACCCATCCATTTGCTCCGATTCCGTCAGGGAAAGAAAGATTTCTTCCAGGCGCGCTCGGCGGCGACCCACCTCCTGAATCGCCATGCCCCCGGCGTCTAGCTGCTGCAGCAGTCGCAGCAATAGCGCCTGGTCCAGTGCCGGCAGCAGCAGCTGCGTCATCCCATTCTCGCCGGAGATAGTTGCGTCAGGGATCATCTGCTGCACCTGATTCCACAGCGCCTGCGGCACTGTTCCAGCGACGTGAATCTCTACCAGATCCCGCTGCGCGCTGTAGCAGCGAAGCAAGGATTGGGTTTCCTCGGAGATCACTTCCTGTCCCTGGTGAATGACGGTAATGCGCTGCGCCAACTTCTCGGCCACGTCCATCATGTGGGTGGTGAGCAAAATCGCTTTGCCCTGCTCGCGGGCCAGGTGGGCTATTGTCTCCTCCAGCTGCCGGGCGGCTTTTACGTCCAGCCCCAGCGTCGGCTCATCCAGCAGCAGCAAATCGGGATCGTGCAGCAGCGCGGCGGCGATGGCCAGCTTTTGCTGCATCCCGCGGCTGAAGTGGCGCACTTCCTGACTGCGCTGCGCCTCCAGGCCAAACAGGGACAGCAGCTCATCAATCCGCCCAGCCAACTGCCGCCGTGGGGTCAAACGCAGCGCGCCAAAGTAGCGCAAATTTTCCTCGGCCGACAGCCGCCAGTACAAATTACGTGCCCCTTCCAGCACAGCCCCGATGTGGCGCACGCCGGCCGTGTGTGCTCGCATCATGTCGTGCCCCATGACGTGTACGCTGCCGGCGGTGGGCAGCACCAGGCCAGCAATCATCTTCACGGCTGTTGTTTTGCCCGCGCCGTTAGGGCCAAGCAGGGCCACAATTTCGCCGGGATGCAGCGTCAAATTGAGCGCTGAAACGGCCGCTTTGGCCGCGCCCGGATAGACCTTGGTGAGGGCCTTCACTTCAACCACTGTGCGCACATCGTTCATCACTGTTTCTCTCCATAACCAACTGTATCGCCATAGTTTACGCCAGCGAATCGTGCGGCGTAAAGGGGATATGGAGGGTAACAGCCGTGCCCTCACCCTCGCGCCGGGTAATACGCAGCGCGCCACCGGCCAATCTGGCCCATTCGTGCATGCCCACAATACCAAAGTGGCGAGCCCGCACCAGCGCCGGCAGGGACCAGGCGGCCCTGTCCGCGTGGCAGCCATTGTCCGCTATCACCAGGGACAGGCGTTCTTTCTCGTAAGACAAGCAGACCCAAACGGCCGTTGCCCACGCATGTTTATACACGTTATTCAGCGCTTCGTGCAGGATGTAATAGATGGCCACCGTCGCCGCCTGCGGGATGTACACCTCAGGACCAACGCGCACGTCCAGATGCACGTCCCACCGCGCCTTGTCCCGAAACTGGTACACCACTTCTTTCACCGCCCACTGCCCCCCCTGCTTCAACAGCGGCGGGTGCAATCCGGCGCAAATATCGCGCAGCTGGCGGCTGGTGTGCTGCATCTCGCGGCTCAGCGCGGCCAAATTAGCCGCGGCATCTGGCGCCAGCGCTGCGGTCTGTGCGGCCAGCTGGTTCAACCGTCCGGCCGCCAGGGAGACGCTTTGCAGCGGCTCGTCGTGAATCTGGGCCGCCAGCTGCATCCGCTCCACATCCCGCACCCGCAGCAGTTCACGGGACATGGCGCGTGAGGCGTCAAAGAGGCGCATCGCCTCTGCGGCTACGGCCATCACGCCGGCCACCTGGCCGACGTAGCCAATTTGCCGCGCATTCAAATACCCGTCCGGTACCGGCGGACCGAGGCAGAGTGCGCCGATAATCGCCTCACCCAGAGCCAACGGCGCAACGGTTGTTATCCAATCGTAGCGGGCCAGCAGCGGATGCCCTTCTTCTTCGCCCGTCCAGCGGCGCACTGTAACGTCTACGCCAAAAGGGGCCAGCGCCGTTGCCGGCAGCACAGCAACCGGTTCGCCAAGGCGCGCCTGATCGATGCAGACCAGGCGACCCGGCTGCTCGGCCAGCAGGAGAGCCATCTGGCGCACCTGCAGCTGCGCAGCCACGTCCCGCATGACGTTGCCCAGGGTAGCCGGATGGGGATCGGCGGCCAGCGCGGCGGTGATAGTCTGTAGATGGCCGGAAGAGGACGCGAGCTCTGCACCGTACACAATTGCTTCCAGCGAGCTGCGAATGCGCGCCGCGCTGCCGGGCACGGCCATGAACACCGGCAGCAGCAACAACGCCCCCGGCAGCGGCTCCAGCGCCGCCAGCCCCGGCCGCTGCCGCAGCAAATAGGTGATGAAGGCATGCGCGGCCAGCAGCAGCAAAGCGACCAGCAGATAGGTCAACGAACGGGTGGCGAAAATATCCAGCCCCAGATAGTTGCGGCGATAAATGACAAAGGCGTAGCCAGCGGGGATCAAGGTTAGCAGGGCAATGGACAAATCCCAAGGCAGCAGCGGCGCGTCCAGCAGCAGCCGGGGAATGATGGTCAAAAACACGCCGGGCAGCAGGGCCACGGCCGTAAACGTGAGCACGATAGCCAGCTGGCGGCGCTGGTAGGACGGGGCCATGCGCCAAAAGCGCCAGCCCAGGATTACCAGATGGGTGACGCCACCAACTGCAAGGCACAGATAAAGCAGTTCATACAGCGAGACGCCCGTCAGCTGGCCTAGGCTAAGGCCGCGCGGATTCAAAACAACCAGCTCTATCACCGCAAATACGCTCAACAGCAGCGCGCCGGCATAGAGAAGATGAAACGGGCGTTCAGCCCGGAGCAGGCGTGGCTCACGACGCGGCAGCAGGGCCAGGTGCGCCAGGGAAACCGCCACTAACGGCAAAAAGGGAAACGAGCTGAGCCAGGCACCAGGCACACCATACAGCGCTGCTTCGGAGGCAGCCAGGACAACAGCCACGCCCAGAGTCGTCAGCCCCAACAGCCAGGCATCCTCGTTTTGCGGTGTGGCCAGCAGCAGTACCGCTGCGGCTACCAGCCACACCAGCAGGGCCACCACGCCGCTGGTCAGCCGTTCCACCACCAGCGAGAAGCTGGCAGGAACCACGGGAATGGTGTAGCTCAACGTCTGCGCGCCGCGCTGCACGGTGTAGGTGTAGGCTGGCTGCCGCGGCATGTACAACGGCTGCCAGATCGTCCAGGTCACGGCACGGCCGTCGATCGCCAGCAGCACGTCGCCGGGCTGCAGAAAGGGCGCGGTCGGCGAACTGGCGGGAACGTCGGTGACGACCGAGACATTATCCGCCAATCGCCAGCCGAAATCTACATCCTCCATCGGCACAAAGGCGACGAGATAGATGGTGTGGTAAAGGATGAGGCCTAATGCGACTAGCACCAGCGGCAGCCGCATCTGCTGTTTCCACCATGGGGACAGCGGTAAAGACGGCTTAGACAGGGAGGAAACCGGCGACATAGGCGGATAAGTGGGCAGTCTTTGCCCGGGGAAATGCAGCGAGAGCGGCCAGCGCTTTTTTCTGATAAGCGTACGCCAGAGCAAGGGTGTGCCTCACGGCACCCATTGCTTCAAGTATCTGGTAAACGGCCGTTACGTCCGGGGGCGACTGCGCCAGCTGTGCTTGCAGCGTGCTGTAATGGGGGGAATCCGTTTGGGCCAGACCGTAAAGAACCGGCAGTGAGTAGACGCCAGCGCTCACATCGCTGACCAGGTGCGTCGCTTGCAGATCGCGGCAGTCGTCTTTCAATTGAATCAGCATGCCCAACGCCAGACCAAAGGCATGCATCTGACTCAAGGCGCTGTCGTCGCCGGTGGCCAGCCGCGCCCCGGCGCGAGCAACCGCCGCGTAAACGAGGCCAGATTTGGCCACCGTCTGTCGGAAGTAATCATTCAAGGAGCAGATGGTGTGGGAACGCGCCTGGCCGCGTGCGGCCAGGGCGAAAGCTTGACTCCAGGAGAGGGTAATGTCGCCACGAATATCGGGCCGGGCCGCCAGCCGCGCCAGGCATATTTGCGCCCCGGCCAGCACGCCCAGCCCTACATTCAGAGCGCGGGACGGCACCCAATGATTCCACGGCCAATCTTTGCCGTCCTGATCCTGCAAATCGTCGAAGATGTCAGAGGCCAGATCGTAGAGTGTCCAGGCCGCGGCCAGGGGAACGGCCGTTTCCGCCGCGCCGCCCACGGCCATACAGGTCAGGATGGGCAACACGTTAGCATACATCGGCCGGTCAGCCATAAATACCTCTTGGCGAGCAGCAACGGCAGCCTGTACATCTGGCCACCCCCATTCTGCCAGTCCGTACTCGGTAATGTACCGGTACGTTTGCGTAAAGAGAGCAGAAATCTCGTCGGAAATCATGGGCGCATGTTGGTGAATTTATGCCGACCGTGAACGGCGGTCCCGATTGAATATCTTCATCGGGGCGATGCCCAGCGGTATGGTCACCAGCGCACGCATCTGCTGCAAAAAGGTCAGCCCCTCAGGCGCTTGCAGAGGAATGTCCTGCGGCTGTTGCGCCGCCAGCCGAAAAAAGTCGGACATTAGCTGCGCCTCCTGCACAGCCTCTTCCAGCGCTTGGGCCGGAAAAGCTTCTGAGCAGGTATTGTTTTTCTCTTGTTCACTAAAAAGTTCCATCGTCGTCCTCCAAAAGGGTGTTATGAGTTGTGTCTCAATTTCCGGTTAGCATATCGTATCGCAGGCCGCTACACTCTCTTTATCGGGCTAAATAGCATAAATATGTAGGGGCCTGCCTATCTCACCTGCGGCTCCCGGCTGTCCGTTTCTCGTTCATCGAGGGTTATCAGGCCCAGGCGGGCGGCAGTGACAATGGCCGCCGTCAGGTTGCTCACCGCCAGCCGGGCAAAAATCTGGCGCAAGTGGTGAGAAATAGTGTGCTCTGAAATGCCAAGGCGATCGGCATGCTGCGCGTACGTCAGCTGCGGAGCGGCGGCGATGGCCTGCAACACTTCCCGCTGCCGTCGCGTCAGCTGTATCTCGCCCCGGTCGTCCGGTGCGGCTAGCCGCCGGCTGATGCCTTCGGAAAAGTAGCGCTCGCCGCGCTTCACCGCGCGGATGGCGTCGGCCAGATAACGCGAAAAGATGTCGCCCTTCAGCAGGTAGCCGCACACGCCGAACTCGATGGCGCTTTCAATCAGGACCTGCGATTCGTATTGGGAGACGATAATCACGCGCACGTCGGGATAGCGCTGCTGCAGCCCGGCCAACGCCGGCAGCAGGCGAAAGGCATTTTCACCCGGGTCGGCCGGTTCGGCCGCCGATTGGGGCATGCCCACATCCAGCAGCAGCACGTCTGGCTGGTGCTGCGCCAGGAGCGGCTCCAACTGCTCGCCGGCCCACCCCTCCCCGACCAGCTCCAACATGGGGTCTTCATCCAGCAGCCGGCGAATGCCTTCGCGCACCAGGTGATGATCGTCCAGCGTGACAACGGTGATCGGCTTCATGCGTAATAATCCGTCTCCCCTGCGGCGGCGGCATCAAGGCTGATGATCCCCAGCTGGTGGCAGCGAATCATGCAGGCAGTGAGGTTGTTCACGTCCAATTTTTTGAAGATTTTGTCCAGCTGGTTCTTAAAGGATGAGGTCTGGATGCCCAGCTTGGCGGCGTGCTGGGCATAGCTGTCGTTGGGCGCGGCGGCGATGACGGCCAGCATCTCTTTCTGGCGCGGTGTCAGCAGCGGCGGCTCAAAAGCGCCGGCTGTGCCAAACAGTTCTTGCTGCACGCCTTGAGAGAAGAAAATGCCACCTTGACTAACGATGTCGATGGTTTCCGGTAGGCTAAGCGACAGGTCGTCGCTTTTGAGAATGTACCCTTTGACGCCGCTGATCATCGCTTCGTGTACCAAAGCCGGCACCAGATGTTCTGAGAGAATAATAACGGCCGTTTGCGGATGGGCACGCCGCAGCCGCACCAATTCCGGCAGCGCCTGAAACCGCTGCGGGCTGCCGTCTTCTGTTTTGTGGTGGGGCATATTCAAATCCAGAATGACCACATCTGGCCGGTACTCGCTTGTCAGCGCAAACAGGTGTTCGCCCGTATCCCCTTCCCCTACCAGGCGCAGATTGGGCCGTGCCGCCACCAGGCTGCGTATAGCATGTCGGATCAGCGCGTGATCATCGATGATCACTATTGCGACAGGTGTTTTCATTGTGATGTCCAGTTAAGGGAAGCTCCCCGATTATCACGGAATGTGGGCGGCGCCCGAAATCCGTGACTGGCTCCCCTTGAAAATTTGTTTGGGCCTAAGCAGAAAAGCGAGGCCAGGTTCAGCCAACAGATCGCTTCTCCCCTTCTCCTGCAAACAATGTCATTTTATAACCGAAAAATATTACGATGTCCCTTACGCACTGCGTTATAATGTTTATACGCAATCTTTACCATGCACAAAATCAGGGGGCTCTGCAAATGATCTAAATGAGGGTGTGCATGGTTTTGGTTTCTGTGAACTTTCCCGTAGCACAACGAGCCTGTTTTTGCCAATTTTGCCGTTTTTAATGTTCAACCACACTTTAGTGTGGTGTTACCAATGAATGCAAACGGTCGGAATTGTGTGAAATACGGGTAAGCCTAGGGCGTACTCCTGTTGGAATCGGTAGGTTAATTTATAACTATCCTACTCACGAGTCGCTCCATGTCCATTTTACCCGCTTATAGTTCCCACTTTAAGCGAATTAAATTCGTTGGAATGCTCCTGAGAATTTTTTGCCAGAGTCGAGTTGTTATTATTCACGCTCCATTCACAACAGGTATTAAACTCCTTGTGATATAGTCCCGATCCACTGGGTATGGAACATGCATTCTAATTCTAAAGCAACAGGTAGCAGTAGGCGCACTGCTGTCCTAATCCTTGTGAGGTTTGTATGTCCCCACAACTTCTTGATAATTTCCTTAAGCACAACGGCTACATTCGGCCAGAAAACTTTGCCGAAATTGACCCCAACCTCATTCCCCTAATTGAAGATATCGCCCATGAAGAGAGCTTATCACTCCCGGAAACGGTAAACCGGCTGCTTTCTTTTGCCATTGGTGAGCACTATGTTACCAATGACAATTTGCTGCGCTGGGAAAGCCTCACACCAAGACAGCAAGACACGGCTGCTTATGCCTGTCTGGGCCATAGCAATATGGAAATTGCGCAGAAGATGTCCATTTCCGTCAACACGGTCAAAACCCATCTAAGACAAGTATTACAGACCTTTGATGTTGGCAGTAAAAGAGAGCTGCAAATAATTCTGGTTTCCTGGGATTTTTCAGACTGGCGCAAGCAAGACCCACATTTAGATTCCTCCCCACATACCTATCCAGATATGCGGTAATCACCCGTGGGGTGACACCCTTATTTCACCCCTCAATCACCCAAAAGCCGATTGTTGCCATACCGAGCAGCTGTTATCGTGGCAGCATGTCCTTGCTTCCCGAACTATGCGCAACCGTGGCTAATTCAGTGGCCACAGATGAATTAGGTTTGATCATTGGCCCACATGCCGAACGGTTACAGATGTTGGCACTCTCAGCCAAGCTCGCACTGAATGGTGCCATGCGAGTGTTAGATGGTGGCAACAGTTACAATGCGTTGTTTGTGGCCAGATATATTCGACGGCAGACGGTGCAGTTGGATGAGACGCTCAACCGTATCCTTTTGGCTCGCGCCTTTACCTGCTACCAAATGGTGACGCTGCTGGAAGAAACGGCCGTTTCCCCAGCCCCCATCCTTGTTCTAGATTTACTGGCCACCTTTGGTGATGAAAGCATCGACCTGGGGGAAAGCGTGCGACTGCTTCGCCTTGCCATTGTGCAATTACAGCGATTGTGCCATCTGGCTCCGGTGGTGGTCTCGATACGGCCGTTTCCGCAGCAGCAGACTGACCGCACTATCTTGATGGAATTGGTCTTGAACGCCGCTACGCATCACTTTGTACGGGAACCGCTGGAAACGGCCGTTTCCCAACCTAGCCTGTTTTAACCATTTTGCTTTAGGAGAATTCAATGGGCCGCACGCTGCAAACCACCAACCAACTCATCCAGCAAGAGCAAACCGCCTTTGGCAACTTTCGCCGCACCCTGCGCCGGGAAGATCAGCGCCACTTTGACGCCCTCTTTGCCGCCGCTCGGCTGCATACGGCCGCTATCTCTCAAGCCAACCATGCCCTGCCCTTTGAAGCGGTCTTGCTGGCCATGCTGGTGGAGCAGCAAAAGAAAATCGACGAATTGCAGCGCCAGATCAATGAATGAACATCGCGGCTGGCTGCTGGATTTGTATGCGGATGAAGCCGATGGGCTGGTGCTGTGGTTGTTAGATGAAGACGGCAGCCGCCGTCGGCTGTGCCAGAATTTCCCCATTACCTTCTATGCTCACGGGTCGTTTCCCCGGCTGCGAGAGTTGTGGCGCTTTTTGAGAAGTCAGCCTATCAGCGTGCAGCTGGCGCGCATGGTGCGCGAGGATTTGTTTGCCGGGCCACTAGACATTTTGGCCGTTGAAGTAGCAAATCCAGCCTTACAGCCCCGCTTGTTTCGCCAGGCAGTGCGCCGCTTTCCTGACCTGACTTACTATGATGCCGACATCCCGCTGGGGCTACGGTATGCGGCCGTTTTTGACATCTTCCCCCTTTGCCACTGTGAGGTGGCGGTGGATGAAAACGGCCGTATCCAGCACATCGCTCCGCTTGAATCCCGCTGGGATGTAGCCCCTAGCCAGCCACCGCTGCGTATCTTGACCATCGAACCGGATGAAGACCCGGCACATCGTGAGCCAACTTTTTTGTGGCTGGATGACGGCCGTTCCCGCCGCCGTTTCGATTTACAGCCCATTCATCTGTTGTTGGTCAGTCTGAACGCTGCCGTGAAGCGTTCAGACCCAGATGTGGTTCTGACCCGTTTTGGTGACACCTGGCTTCTGCCGTTGCTATTGAAAGCGGCCAGTGAGTTTGGGGCAGACTGGTTCAATCTCAACCGGGATGTGGGCAAGTCGGTGATTCACCGGCAGGAAAACAGCTACTTTACCTACGGTCAGGTGGTCTACCGGGGGCAACAGGTACATCTTTACGGCCGTTACCACATCGACCAGCGCAATGCCATGATGTACGAGGAGTATGGCCTGCACGGTGTTTTTGAGCAGGCGCGGGTGACCGGGCTGCCGGTGCAGGAGATTGCCCGCAAATCGCCTGGCTCTGGCGTCACGGCGCTGCAAATGCAGGAGGCACTGCGGCGCGGCATTTTGGTGCCTTATCAGAAACAACAGGCAGAGGGGTTCAAAACGGCCGCTCAACTCATTCGATCTGATCGGGGTGGCCTGGTTTACCAACCTACCATCGGCCTGCATGAGGACGTCGTAGAGATAGATTTTGTCTCCATGTATCCTAGCATCATGGTCCGTTTTAACGTTTCACCGGAGACTGTAGGTGTTGAAAACGAGACGAGTGAACAGATTCCCGAGCTGGACGTACCGGTAGATTTATCGCGAGTGGGGTTGGTGCCGCGCACGTTACGGCCGTTGCTGGTCAAGCGCATCGCCATTAAGGAACAATTGGCTACTCTTACCCTGCTGGACTGCCGCTACCCGGCGCTGAAGGCGCGGGCTGCGGCGCTGAAGTGGCTACTGGTCGTTTGCTTTGGCTACTTGGGCTACAAAAACGCCCGCTTCGGCCGGATTGAATCCCACGAAGCGGTGACGGCCTATGGCCGGGAATGTTTGCTGCGAGCCAAGGAAACGGCAGAGGATTTGGGCTACACGGTGCTGCATATGTATGTTGATGGGCTGTGGGTGAAGAAGCCAGGGATAAACCAGACAGAGCAGGTACGGCCGTTGCTGGACGAGATCACGGAACGGACCGGTTTGCCCATTGCCCTGGAGGGCATTTACAAATGGGTAGCTTTCCTGCCCTCACGATTAGACGAGCGCGTGCCGGTGGCCAATCGTTACTTTGGCGTATTCCAAAGCGGGGAAATTAAGACGCGAGGGATTGAAACGCGGCGGCAAGATACACCCCCCTGGATTGCTCAGATGCAGCTGGAACTCATTAAACGATTGGCAAAAGTCCCAAACAGCCATTCTTTGACTACTGCCATTCCTGACCTGATTACCATCCTCCGCCAGCAAGTTGCTGACCTAAAAAACGGCCGTATCCCCCTGGAACAGCTATTAGTCTCGCAGCGGCTGAGTCGGGAGATTGAATCATATCGCACCCCTTCCCCTGCTTGCCGAGCAGCCATGCAATTGGCGGCTATCGGCAAACCGCGCCGACCGGGGCAGCGGCTGCGTTTCTGGTATGTTCGTGGGAAAGCTGTTGTTCATGCCTGGGACTTGCAGGTAGGGGTGGAGCCAGCCCTGTTAGACATAGACCGCTACACTACCTTACTGTTGCGTGCTGCCAGTGCAATTTTGCAGCCGCTCGGGATAGATGAGACGGAACTACAACAGATACTGTTCGCTGAAGCTTGGCAACTGCCACTGGCCTGTTATCAGGTAAATCCCTGTGTCTTTATTTACGAATTGGAGTTGGCCGTTAAAAACCGATCAGTAGCATAACAAAAGAGGCAAGGTAGCGGGCGCTAGTCTTGCCTCTTTTCACTATTTGCTTGTGGCCAACGGCAAATAGCATGTTCCAGTCGCGTTTCTCTCGTGCCAGTTTGGGGGAGGAGCGGCCACATTGATTATATTAGCTCAATCTATCTCTTTTGTCTATCCATTTTTTGCCGCACTACAGCTGATCAGACATGAACTTGAATCCTGTGTTTTTCTGACAGACGGTTGCAGTGACCAGTTTAGCAACCGCCTCACTAGGTTATCAGGTTCATAGCAGCATCGCATCTTGATTCACGTTTTCCGATATGTGCTAAAAATAACGGCAAATGCAAAACTGTGCTGGTGATGCACCAGCACACCGGCCAGAGTCACACCGCAAAATGGTTAGATTTCCAAATACCCGCTTTTGCGATACCAAGGGTTTGTAAATTAAATCCAGCCTAGTTTTGAAACAGCGATGAATTCTATATGTTGAACAGAAATAACATACTGTGTTCAAGTGAGATAGCGGTACAATATCGGGAAGACAGGGTTGATAAATGGGAAATAATCAGGTGGCATTGGGTCATGAAGGCAGTGAATTGTCTAATCACCAAAGGAGAGTAAAAATGGCAGATATGGCAAATGTTTTAGGGCTTATTTTAGGTGGTGGACGCGGTTCACGCCTGTATCCGTTAACCCAAAAACGATCCAAACCGGCTGTACCTTTGGTTGGCAAATACCGCCTGATTGATATTCCTCTCAGCAATTGTTTGCACGCGGGCATTAATAAGATTGCTGTCCTTACACAGTTCAAATCGGTGTCGCTGCACCGACACATTTTGCGCACCTATCACCGCGATATGTTTACAAAGGGATGGGTAGAAATTTTAGCGGCAGAGCAGTCGGCTGAACGACCGGATTGGTATCAGGGGACGGCCGACGCCGTGCGTCAGCAATGGGTGGAGATTAAAAACGCTCGTGCTAAATATGTTCTTATCCTGGCCGGCGACCATTTATACGACATGGATTATCGCGACTTCGTCAATTACCATGTTGAAACCGGCGCAGATATTACCCTGGCCGTCCAACCCGTTAGTGCCGTCGAAGCGCCTGGCTTTGGTATTCTCAAGCGCAGCCAAGATGGGCAGATAATCAGTTTCACCGAGAAACCACCTGTAGACGTTTTGGATGGATTGGAAAGCTTGCCTGGTTCTGACAAGCCTTATATGGCCTCAATGGGTATCTATGTTTTTTCGACAGACCTGCTGTATGAGATGCTACAAGAACCCGGCGATGATTTTGGTAGCGATATTATCCCACGCGCCCTGGACAATAAGCGGGTGATGGGTTATGTATATGATGGCTACTGGGCTGACATCGGTACAATTCGTCGCTTTTACGAAGTGAATTTGGAGCTAACTTCTTCAACTCCACCACTCAACATTTTTGGTTCACGCCAACAAATCTTCACTCGTCCGCGTTTTCTCCCCCCTTCAGAAGTTCGAAAGACGATGCTAGACGAAGTATTGCTTGCCGACGGCTGCCATATATATGATTCCGATATTGCCACTAGTGTCATTGGCTTACGCAGCATCATTGGTCCCAATGTGACGATTCGTTCATCCGTTATTATGGGTGCCGATTATTATGAGGAAACGGCCGAACGTGCCAAAAACAAACAGGTGGGACGGCCGCATATCGGCATTGCTTCAGGCTCTGTGATTGAAAATGCCATTATTGATAAGAACGCTCGCATCGGTCGTGACGTACATATCCGCCACTTGCCCGACCGTCCGGATGCAGAAACAGATAATTGGGTGTCCAGAGAAGGATTAATCATCGTGCCTAAGAGCGCAGTGATTCCCGATGGTACCGTCATTTAAGCAGTCGGGTTCAATAATGGGCTTGCCTCGTTTTAGTGAACATATAGTTGTGAGACTGTTGGCAAGAGCTCGTACTCAACGGGAGTGCGGTATCCCAGTTGAGAATGGAGTCTCTGGCGATTATAAAAGATTTCAATGTATTCAAAACAACTCCGCCCAAGCATGCGCTCGTGACGGATAGACAACGCCACGCACTCATTCGGCTTTCAGCGTGGCCAAGAAACTTTCAACCGGCGCGTTATCGTAGCAATTACCACGGCGGCTCATGCTCGCTTGGACCTGATGATCGGCCAGGAGCTGCTGGTAATCGTAACTGGCATACTGACTGCCCTGATCATAGTAATTGCACCATACGAGATGACCATAGGGCTGACCACAGAGCTCGTTTCAACCCCTCTCAGGAAAACACGGCCGTTCTGACACTCACAAAAGAGGGTATGTTGGAAGTTATCAGTACGTTTCAACCCCTCTCAGGAAAACACGGCCGTTCTGACAATTGATATTCAACAAGACCTGCATAGCAGGATTAGGTTTCAACCCCTCTCAGGAAAACACGGCCGTTCTGACGTCCCACTGTTGTGGTTGGGGTAACTTTCACGGTTGGTTTCAACCCCTCTCAGGAAAACACGGCCGTTCTGACTAAGGAGCAAAAAAATGAACAATAATAGCAACAATAGTTTCAACCCCTCTCAGGAAAACACGGCCGTTCTGACACATTCTGGACCTGAAACTTCTCAGGCCCATCTACTGTTTCAACCCCTCTCAGGAAAACACGGCCGTTCTGACAACTATCTATGTTGAAAGAGATGACGCAGGAGAAATAGTTTCAACCCCTCTCAGGAAAACACGGCCGTTCTGACCCTATTTAGCAGCCATTGAAGCAGGTGAAGTACCCAGTTTCAACCCCTCTCAGGAAAACACGGCCGTTCTGACTGAAGCCACTCTCTCCCGGAGAGAGTTTTATCCCGTGTTTCAACCCCTCTCAGGAAAACACGGCCGTTCTGAC
>CAJQMR010000045.1 GCA_905479495.1 uncultured Anaerolineae bacterium | reverse complement strand
AACCTGACTGCTGCTGCCAACGGCCGTAATGCGCAAGAAGTCCGCGCTGGACGAATTGGTCGTGTGGGCCAGGTAGTAGTTGAACGTCAAGGTAAGGTCCAGACCTGTGGGCAGGCTGATGTTGGGCGAGCGGATAGACGTAACCCCATTGTCGATGTCATTCACGCCGACGCTGCTGCCCGCGGTGGCCCCCGTTACCAAGTCAAAGCTGCCGCTGACGGTGG
Source organism: uncultured Anaerolineae bacterium (assembly GCA_905479495.1). Lineage (GTDB taxonomy): Bacteria > Chloroflexota > Anaerolineae > Promineifilales > Promineifilaceae > Leptofilum. The sequence continues at coordinate 10,054 of CAJQMR010000045.1, read as the reverse complement.
TGCCGAGCTGCTTGGGACCACTGGAATTAGTATCTTCGGGATTGGCCCGTTCCCACTGACCTGTGGTGGCGGTGTCGGTGCCATTGGGGTTGGTGGTCCAACCCTGACTCGTTTCAAAGTCGTCAAAGAAGATGGTGCCACTGGCCGGGGTGGTGGGTGTTGGCGTGGGTGGTGCCGGAGTGTTGGTTGCTGTTGGCACAGGGGTATTCGTGGCGGTTGGCACAGGTGTGTTGGTTGATGTTGGTAATGGGGTGTTCGTGGCCGTTGGTGGGGGAACTGTATTTGTGGGTGTACTGGTGGGGCCAGCCGTTGGGGTTGCTGTTGGCGGTGGGGCTGTGTTGGTTGGCGTGGGCGGGATGGGCGTCGGCGATGCTGTCGCCGTTGCTGTCGGTGTGGGCGTGGGGCCGTTGCTTACGGCCGTAATGCGCACATCATCAATGGCCGCTTCAATCAGGCTGCCAGACCCGGCATCAGCCGCTTCGATGAGCAGATAAACCGTTTGTCCCGCAAAGGCCGTGATGTCACTGTTAAATGTTTCCCAGGTGGCATTGTCATTGTCGCCACTACCCAGCTCTTCGAACAGCAGCGTTGTGCTGCTGCCCACCAGGCTGATCCGTAAAAAGTCGGCGCTGGTGGCGTTGTTCAGGTGGGCAAGATAGTAAGAAAGGGAGAGATTGATGTCACTGCTGGTGGGCAGGCTGATGTTGGGCGAGCGCACGGACGTGACCCCATTGTCAATGTCATAAGTGCCGACACTGCTGCCAGCCAGCGGGCCGGTCACCAGGTCATTGCTGCCGCTGACGGTGGTGCCCAGCTGTTTGACGCCGCTGGAATTGGTTTCCTCTGGATTGGCCCGTTCCCACTGGCCCGTGGTGGCCGTGTCGGTGCCGTTGGGGTTGGTGGTCCAGCCCTGGCTTGTTTCGAAGTCATCAAAGAAGATGGTGGTTGGCGGCGGCGGTGCATTGTCGTCGATGTAGAGGAAGACAGCGCTGACGGCTCCCCAGTTGGCGTTGGCATCCTGGCCGCGCACGTACAAAATGTGCTGGCCTTGGCTCAGGCCCGTTGTGTCGATGGTGGCGGCTGCGCCTTCAACGGTGCTGTTGAAACTGCCGTCGCTGGCGCTCATGGGAACGGCCGTTCCCCCGTCCCAGGGTGGCGTGTCCAGATAATATTCGGCAGCGGCGATATTTTGTGTGGGTTCGGTGCCGTTGCTGTTGTTGAAACGGCCGTCATCAAGGTTGGCGCTAAGGTTGACAATCGTGCCTGAAGCCACGCCAGGCAGGGTTGAGCCAAAATCAAGCGCGACAGTTAATGCATCGGGGCCAGCCGGGGTGATATAGGGTGCCCGAACCACTTTTAAGGCATATAGCAAAGCAGGCATGTTGTCGGGAATCAATGTATTTTCAAAGTAGCTGCAAGATTCAAAAAACTCGGTGCCTAATTCAAAGGTGAAAGCCGCCACGCCCCTATCCCCGTAGGCAAAGGAGGTGGTGGTGCCATCGGTGGGATAGAGGCCGATGGATTGTTGTGGCGTGTGGCCGTTAAAGTAGGCTAACTTGCGCCCCAGAGTTTGCAGCTGCGTCCCGTTTGGGGCAGGGGTGCTGGTGTGGCCCCAAGGCCAGAGCAGCAGCCGCCCAGAGCTGTGGATGTCCAGGTAGATGCCCTCGGTATCCAGGGGGGCCATTGCACTATCACCGGGGCCACGATTGTCAATAAAGTTGGATTGGATGTAGTTGACGACGGCCTGTGTTTCTGGCTCGGACGCGGCGCTGGCTCCACGATAGGTTTCGGAGCATTGGCTGCCGCTAGAACCGCCGCAGCAGCCCCAATTGTAGGGGAAATTACGGTTGAGGTCGGCCCCCCGGCTGCTGCTGGTGGCTCCGCAATAGTTTTGATTGGTGTTTTTACGCCACAAGATACCGGCCTCGGCCTGTTTACGGCCGTCTGGGTTGGTTTGCAGCATGAAATGCACCTCGTGATAATCGAGAATCCAGGTGGCGTCTGGGTCTGTGCCGTAGTTGGTCACCAGGAATTCGGCCAGGCGGGTGGTGAGTTCAGCCGTGGTGTATTCGCGGGCATGAATGGCACTGGTGATGAAAATGATCGGTTTGGGGCCAGGAACGGCCGAATTGGTCAGCTTCAATACCTGCATATCATAGCCGCCTAAGTTCTGCGTCTTTTGCCAGGAATTGCCCACATCGCTCCAGGTGGCCAGGGTGGGGTAGTTGGCGGCCAGTGATGCGGCCGTGGCGAATGTTTCTTCCACCGTACGGTAGCAGGAGTAGCCGGAAATCGTTTGGATACCGGGAATAACCGGGGCCAGGTTGTTTTGCGGTGCGTATTGGGCTGTTAATGTCTCGTCAATCTCAAATTGCAGGCCAGAATCTTCCAGCTGGGCTAACTCCTCGGCGTTCACGGCCAGGAGAAGGTAGCCTTTATCATAATCAGATTCCAAAGGCTCAAAGCTGATAGCTATTTGTCGGGCGGTGGTCAGATTATCAAAGTAGACGCGCACCACCAGGCTGCCATTTTCAAGCGGACCTGCAAAAACATGCTGTATGTCCTGGCTGCGGCTGGGCAGAGCAATCGCTGCCAGGAGCCCGATAAGGCCAATCAATAAAATTAGTCGCCATTTTTTCATTTCATCCTCCTGAGGGAATGTAGGCATTATTCGCCAGCGTACCACCAACCCGAACCGGTGATACGGCCGTTTTCACAAACAAAAAATAAAAAGTCATGGGTGCCGCGCCATTCATATACCAAAAATTGAGCAGCATCGTTTTGCGACGCTTGATAAGCGGGTATGGTTTGGATCAAATCATGCAGAGGATCGCCTCCTTGAACGATGTGATCGGGTTCTGGCAACAAGTCGGTTAGCTGCTTACAGCTGAAATCACCGTTGCTCAAGCGGGCGCTCAGTTCAAGCATTACTGAATGCTTGCGTCCCATCCAGCGATCCACATCTTCGTTCCACTCGCCGCCATTAAACTGTCCAGGCACGGATCGTAGGGCCAGATATTCCGCAACCAGTTCTAAAGTTGTGGCATCAACTGGGCGTGTAGGTGTGGGGCTTGCCGTCGCATTAGCGATAGGGGCATTGTTGTTTTGTGAGGTCTCGTTGACGGAGGCAGGCAAACAGGCAGGCAGTAAACAGACAAGAAGTAAAGCCAGCCGTTTCGCGTTCATAGCGCTCCAGACGATAATTTGAGAAGTTGGCGAGTTGGTTGTTCTTAAAGCGAGTTAGAAGTTAGCTTGTGATGATGGGTAATTCACCAAAAGTATTTTGACTAAAACCAAACCAGAATTTGTGAATTACTTGTTCTGCGAAGTTGTGAATAGAAATAAAACTTTAACGTTGAGGGATGCTGGCACATTCTAGCTTAACAAAGTGGATTGTCCAAGCAATTGGCGAACGGCCGTAACTGTGGCGTAACAGATGGTGAGCGAGGGAAGCGATGGGCAAAATGATCGAAAAACAAACAGACATTATTGTTGTGGGGGCAGGCTACGCCAAGCTCAGGGCGGAGGCGGTTGAGGCGATTCAATTGCTGGCGTAGGTTGAAGGAGTTGTATTAGATCCGGTTTACTCGGGGAAGGCGTTTGCAGGATTGTTGGATTTGGTGGGAAACGGCCGTTTCTCGGCCAATGACCAACTCGTTTTTTTACACACTGGTGGGTTGCCAGGGCTGTGGCCATACGCAGCAGCCCTGCTGCGTGAAACGTGACGCGTAAATCTGTTGCCCTACCAATTACGCGTCACTGATTATTATCTTCGAACAGGACAGTTTGAATAAGACGCAGCGATTGTTGTAACGCTTCGGGCATATCGGGGGTTGATTCCAAGGTGTTGACAGTATGGAAGGTGCTGCTTTGCACGGCCGTTATCTGGTAAAAATAGCGGTCGCAACAGGTGTCGTCTGGCAGATAGCTGTCTTCCAGGTCAAAAAAGCCGATGCTGTCCAGACTGCTTAGTAGCTGTTCCACGGTTTTAGCCGAGAGTTCAGGTTGGATGGTGCTGTTGGTTTCGATACGGCCGTCTGTGTAAATAGTCCATGCTTCATTTAGCCCTGCGATGCCGCCAGAGCGCTTGAAGATAACGGCCGTGTTTGGGGCAAATGTGGCCGTAGCCGCCGTGGTTGGTGTCGCTTCTATGTTTTCCACAGGTGCGTGGGCTGTTTCCACCGAGCAGGCGGACAAAAATGGCAGAAATGTCAAAAAAGCGAACCATACCAGACGCAACGAAAGTTTCATTTTTAGCCTCATCGCTACAAACCACCATATAAAGTTCCAACATGTACAGTTAGAATTATAAACCCATCTACCAGTAGCACGGTAAATAATATCCAATTGAGTAGTTTCCCCCAATTATAACGATGAAATATCCAGAAAAAAACAGGAAGGCTTGAAAGAGAAATGACTGTGTTCAGAAGTTTTCCCCGATAAAAAATGCCCCACTGCTCAGATTTGGTTCATAGAACAGCGAGAGTAAAAACGGGAAAATCGGCATTCTGGCACGGTCGGTGAGAGCTGTATAATTGGACGTTTTTAACAATTCCGCTTCATTCAAATAAGCAGATTGGTCAGTACGCGACATATCGATATTTACATACAAAAATTGTTGCTGAACACCGTATAAATACAATAATGTCACGATGACCACAAGAAAGGGAACAATCCATTGGGGATTTTGTTGAATGGGTAGGAGTATGGTGCGCCTCTAGGGGGTGACGGTTAAATTGGCAACCAGTAGATTAAGCGCGGTTGTCATATCGTTGCGGCCGGTTTTTACTTCGACGTCAATATCTAGCAAATGGCGGTAAATTTGCTCCAGCTGAGCCAGGCTGAATCCCTGGCATTGTTGGTAAAGCTTGCCTACCACAAAACCGTGCATATTTAGTTCCTGGCTAATGGCTGGCGGCCGTTTGCCTTCGTCGGCCAGCTCTTTTACCTGAATGAGCAGGCGGAACTGGCGGGTAAACATAGAGAACAAATAGAAGGGATCAGCCCCTTCATGGAATTTTTCTTGCAGCAGCAGCGATGCTTTTTTGCTGTTCCGGTTGCCCAGCGCATCAACCAGATCAAAGATGCTGGCTTCAGCGGCATAGGGACTCAGCAACTTTACCTGATCAGACTGAATCTCTTCCCCATTGCAGTAGAGCAATAGCTTTTCAATTTCCCGACTTAGAATTTCCATTTGGCTGCCGATATTGCCGGCCAGCATATGAGTTGCCTGGGGCGAGATACGGCCGTTCCCCTCTGCTACCTGCTGCCGAATCCACCGTTCCAAAGATGCCCCCTCTGGTTTGGAAAACTGCTTCACGTAGCCGGTCTTTTCACTTTCAGCCAACTTTATCAGCGGATTGTTTGCTTTGAGCATTTGTGATTCCAAAAAGAGCAGCCGGGTTGTCTCGGGCAGGGTGGGCAAATAGTCTAGCAGCTGTTTTTGGTACGTTTTGTCTGGCTTGCTGCTGAGCAAGTCGTGCACGATGATCAGCCGTACCTTGGCCAAAAACGGCATGGCGCTGGCCGCCTGCTGTAGCTGGGAAAAACGCACATTGCTTTCCAGCTTTGTCGTGTTTAGGTCCAGCATGGACGGATCGCCCATTTTGCCGATGAGCTGGGCAACTGTTTCCTGTTGGGCGTGGGTGTCGTCACCGTGAAAGATGTAGAACATGGTTAGGAAATTACTCACCCTCACCCCGGCCCTCCCCCTGTCAGGGGGAGGGTTAGGGTGGGGGTTAAATCTAATTCACAGTTGTAATCCGGTACGATTTGGCATTGAGCTGATTGCCACCGGTGAGCAGCAGTTGAAACAGGCGGGTGATGGGGGAGGGCTGTACGGGGCGGATGCTTTGCAACGCCATCTCTTGCAAATCGCCCTCTACCGTATATTTCGCTTGCAGCTGGACGCCAATGGGCCGAGAAATGATGAGCGCAAAAACGACAGCGAGTACGGCCGTTGGCAGGGCATTCAACAACACCGACAGGTTCATGTGGGACTGCTTTCGTCGGCGTTGTTCGAAGGCAAACGTGGCCTGGGCTGCAAGGGTCGCCATAGTGGCTGTGGTGAGCAGGACAGTGCCGCAGTTGGGATGCACTGCCAGCTGATGTTCCCCTTTTTTCATACGGCCGTACGCCTCTTCCACTGCATCCGCCACAGCCTCTTCCGAGATGTCGCCGTAGATGTTCAGGCTAAACCCTTTGTGGTTGGAGTTTCCCTGGGCGCTAAAATTTTTGTGTTTTTCGCTGAGCACGTGAATGGTAGCGTGTTCTAATCCGTGGTTGCGGCGCACGCGGCTGATCAGTTGAGTAAGCATAAGGCCTCCGGTTTCAAAGACCTGACAGGTTTTCTCCAGTTAAACGTTCAAATATAAAAAACCTGTCAGGTCTGCGTAACTCCCATTTAGAATTTTTCAATGGGCTAATCGTAAAGCTTCAATCGGAAATCGTCAATTTAAAATCGGGATCGTAGGTTGGCAGGCCCAGATCGGGCATTGGCTGCCTAGACAAAAAAGCGTCCAGGGCAGCTTCGGTGGCGTCGATGTCGTCCCAAGGGTACTCGGTGGTGACAAAGCACATCGACTGCTCGTGTCCCTTGCCGCAGACCAGCACAAAATCTTCCGGGCGAGCCAGGCTCAGGGCAAAGTAGATCGCCTGCCCCCGGTCGCGAATGCGCCAGAAGGTTTCACCTTCCACCCCGCCTTGCGAGAGGCAGCCTGCCGCCATCGCCGCTAAAATGTCGTCTAGCGATTCGGTGCGCGGATCTTCGGCGGTGAGCACGGTGCAGTCGGCCAGTTGGGTTGAGATTTCGGCCATCAGGCGGCGCTTCTCCGGGTCGCGCTTGCCCGCGCTGCCAAACACGGTGATGATACGGCCGTTCCCCTCCATCTGCTCTAAAATGCCCCGCGCCGCCTGAATCGCCTTCTCCAAGCCATCTGGCGTGTGGGCAAAATCAATGTGAACGATGAACGCCTGCCCCCGCTGAATCTGGTGCATACGGCCGTGAATTTGGCCCACGGCTTGCAATCCCGCTTTGATGGTTTCTGGCGGGAGGTTGAGCGCTAGGCCCGCCCCGGCAGCGGCCAAAATGTTGGCCACGTTAAAAATGCCCAGCAGCGGCGAGCGAATGGGCAGCTCGTGGCCAGCCAAATGCAGCGTGAAGCTAGACCCGGCCGGATCAGTGACCAAATCAGTGACGTGCAAATCGGCGGCTGGGTTGTGCAGGCTGTAGCTAATCTGGCGCGGTGCGGGGATGGCGGACAGGCGCGGGTAGGAGCTGTCGTCGAGGTTGAGAACGGCCGTTTTGGTGATTTGTTTTGGTTTGTTTGGGGTCGGATCATTGGCCGCCACGCTGCGGAACAGGCGCTCTTTAGCCTGGGCGTATGCCTCAAAGCTGCCGTGATAATCCAAATGCTCGTGGGTGATATTGGTAATGACGGCGACGTCGTACTCCACGCCAGTGACGCGGTGCTGGGCCAATCCGTGAGACGTCGTTTCTAAAATGCAATGGGTCAGGCCCGCATCGACCATTTGGTGCAAATAGCGCTGTACCACCGGCGCTTCTGGGGTGCTCACGTGCAGCTCCAGCGGCTCTTGGTAATCGCCAATGATTGCTTTCAGCGTGCTGAGCATTCCCAGGCGGACACCCGCCGCTGCCAGAATGCCGCGAATCAGGTCCACAGTGCTGGTTTTGCCGTTGGTGCCGGTCACCCCAATCATGACCAGCTGGCGGCTGGGGAAGCCGTACCAGGCGGCTGAGAGCCATGCCAGCGTTTCGGCCGTGTCAGGCACCTGCCAGTAAACCACGTTTTCTGGCACGGTCAGCCCCAGGTCGGTGGCCGATTTTTCGGCCAGGATGAAGGTGGCCCCCAGCTCAATCGCTTTGCCAATCCAGGGATGTCCATCGCTGCCGGTGCGCACCCGGGCGATAAAGCTGCTGCCCGGCGTTACTTCGCCGGTCTTTTCGGTGAACATTTGGATGGCCACGTCTGGCCCGTCGTAAGGTGGTGGCGGCGTGTGCGTGGTGTTGGTAACGGCCGTTTGCCAATCGGCCAAAAGTTGTTTGATGGAACGAGTGGGGGATTGGAGATTGGAGATTGGAGATTGACTTTTCACTTTTTACTTATCACTTTTCACTGAATCGGATTGATTGATAGTTGTGCCCCCTGTACTAGCAAATTGTCCAAGTCACCCCCCGCGATGCCCATCACTCGGCTGTCGGCGAAGTAGGGGAAATCGAAGCTGACGGGATCGCCCGCAGCCAGACCCGGCAAGGGCATGAGGCGGGCGGTGAGCGGTTTGTTGAGGCGGCTGGCTAACATGGCCACATCGAGGAGAACGGCCGTAAGCGCCCCTTCGCTCACATCCCCAGGTAGGGGAATGGTATCCAGCCCCACGCCGCACACCGCGCTGTAGCTGAGCAAATCTTGCACCGTCAGCACGCCCTCGGCGGCACGGCGAGCCAGCATCGAATCTTCGAGCACGGGCAGCATCAGCCCAGAAAAGCCACAGCCAGGGAAGTTGGCGCGGCCAATCGCCTCGGTGACAAATCCGGCAGCAAAGAGGCTGCCTGCACTGCCCAAGTGGGGCAGCCCCAGTGCCTCTAATGCCCCGCCCAAACTTTTGTCATCGGTGGGGAAGGGGGCCAGGGAAAAGTCAATGCCGCTAAACGGAATCTGGTAGGCATCAGCTAATTTTTGGGCGCTAAGGGTGAGGCGGAAAGCGGCCGTTTCGATGGCCTCTACCAAATTTTGCCGGGCTTCAGCCAGAGACGTTGCCGCCTGAATCGCTTGCAGGGCGATGTCGGCCGATTCCACTGCGATGGCAAAGTGAGCCGGGCCACCTTGATGGTAGGCTACTGGGAAAAAGGGCGAGCCGGGCGGGCAGTTGGCCAAGGCGGTCAGGTACAGATTGCCAAAGCCATTGGGCAAAATTTGGCTAACCGTTTTGATGAGCTGTGCTGCTTGCTGGCAGCGGGCTGTGTCGATCTGCCCCTGCGTGTTGGCAATTTCAACGGTGGCAAAGAGAACATCGGTAGCAGACAGCAGCGCCGGGATTTGGTCTATCCAGCGGCTGTCATGGGACAACAGCACTGGCCCCAGGCTGATGTAGCTGGCTCCGGCTTCTTGCCATTGTTGGGCCAACTGTTGGGCGTGCCGCTGAACCTGCGCTTCGCCGTTCACCTCGTCTGGCCACCATTCCGGGAAGGGGGGTAGGGCCAGGCGGGTGGTTTGCAAGGGGTCGGAGAAGGCGGTAGGAACGGCCGTAAAAAAATCAGCCATCCGCGCTGCCGGAAAATCAGGATCACAAAATAGCGTTACTGAACGAATATCCATAGGGGTTCTATTGTAGCCCAATTTGACAGATGGCATTAGTCACCGCTAGAATCAGCCACTTAAAATGAATGGATCACAGATGTAATTATAAAATCTGTCTTCCCACTAAAAAACAAATCCCAAAAGGTGCAGATTTTTGAAAAACCCCAGAGAAGAAACTTTGCATTCTCGGCACCTCTGCGGTGAAAACTGTTTTTAAACGGATAAATTTCATGGATACGTCTGCTGAATCAGACAAGCAAGAACCGGAAGAAGAACAAGCCGCAGTGCCTGATCCCGTGATGGAGGAGGCGCAAACTGTGGAACAAGTTGTTGAGCCTGTCAAAAAAACGTTCAAACGCGTAAACGATAAACGCAAGAAACAGCGTAAAACTTCGCGCGCCTCCCGTAAAAACCAGACACCTTTGCAGCAAGTGACCGATCATTTTGCTGCCTGCGGGCGTTGCAGTTATTTTTGGGCTGGGTATCGTGTTATTTTTGGGGAAGATGCTTTGAAAACGGCCGTTACCCAAAGCAAATCTGACTGGTTAGACCTGGAATGGAATTTGCAAATGCCTGAATTGGTCCATAAATCATATGGCGTTCGGCTCGACATTAAGCACTTTCATTACGAAGGCTGCTGCAAAGAATGTCGCCGCGTCTTTATTTACCAGGCAGCTGAGAATGAAGAGGAGTCGGATGCGTTTTGCATTCAGATTTCTCCGTAAAAGCCAAAAAAT
>CAJQMR010000044.1 GCA_905479495.1 uncultured Anaerolineae bacterium | reverse complement strand
GATTATTGTGAATGCGACGTTGGGTTTGGGGAGTGTGATTCTGGTGGAATCTGCCTTGAGCTTTTTGGGGTTTGGCATTCAGCAGCCGGTGGCGACGTGGGGCAACATGTTGCAGGATGTGCAGAAGGACATGTTCACGGCCCCGTGGAAGGCGTTGTATCCGGGGCTGATGATTTTTGTCACGGTGTTGGCGGTTAATTATCTGGGGGATGGCTTGCGTGATGCCCTTGACCCCAGACTTAAACTCTAAGGCAAGTGTCACCTGGCGGGTGACAATCACCTCCGATTATTTGTTCCGATTGACCCAATAGGCATGGTGCGTTAGCCCAAGATTGTTAACATACCATGCCTTCTTTTTGCAAATCGGAACAAAAGTTGAGACTTGAATATGACTGAATTAAAGCATCCCAGACAAATTCGTATCGTAGAGCCGTTTATCTTTTTTGCGCTGGCTATTGTGGTGATTATTTACGCGATTAATGCGCTTAACACCCAAGATTGGCTGTGGTTTGCTTCCAGAAATGTTGATGCCACACCAGATCGCATTGTGATTTGGGATCATGGCGAGCAGATTGTTCTACAGCCTGGGCATGAGGATTTTGATGAAATGGCAACGGCCGTTCACGAATCGCTCCATCGGTTTAGCAACACAAATCTCATTAACCTGGGGTTTGGTGAAGATACGCTCACTTATTATGAGGATGATGGCATTTTGCTGGAGCTATATTACAACAATCCAGTGATTTACCGGGCCAGCTTTCGCGTAGGGCATCCTACACAAATGTTGATTCCCATTGAAGGGCGTCATGCCGGTCATGATTATTTCTTTAGAGGCAGTGAAGGAACCTGGTGGTTTGGGGCCATGCGCATGGCCGATCCTGAGCCACTCTACTCCACTTTGAACAAATTAGGCTATTGGCAAACAAGTTAATGACACCATAATGTCACTTTATTGACACTGAATGGACTCCATGATATACTACTAAGCACTTCCTCCTCTCAATACTTTTTGCCTGAATTATTAAACTATTCCGGCAATTTTTATTGGGAGATTGGGCGGGGTTTCGTGGGGTTTCCTCGCCCATTTGATTCTCCTGATAGAAGGCTCGTCCTATTTAAGGGCGGGCCTTTTCTTTATTCTGGCAAGGCATGTTGCAGCAGATGAAGCCAATTTGTTTTCAATACGGCCGTTACCTCTGCTTCTTCGTATCCCCGCTCCTGCAAGCCCTTACCAATTGCCCCCAAATCACTTACCGAATCAAGACCCGTCGGCAAATCAGCCGCGCCAAACGAACCGCCCAGGCCAGTTCCCAAGCCGACATGCGCCGCATCGCCCAACACCTGACAAACGTGGTCGATGTGGGCCACCACATGATCAATTGTGAGGAAATGGTTGGGATCGCCATGCCGTCGGCCTCGCTGCAGCAGCGGATTATAAGGCGAGATACCGATCATCCCGGATCGCTCCCCGATGAGTTGAATTTGGGTATCACTCAAGTGGCGTTGACTGTCGGGAACAAGCGCACGGACGTTGCTCTGGGCAGCAATGATCGCGCCAGGATAGCTATCCAGCAGTTCTAAGGAAGCTTTCTCGCTCAAATGGCTAATGTCAGCAATGAGGCCAAAATCGGCCATGATTTCCAGTAATTGATGACCTGCCTTGGTAAGACCAAAGCTGCTACCACGTCGAAAACCAGAAGCGTAAACGGTGTCATCCCAGGCCAGGCCAACAATGCGCAGGCCGCGCGCCACCCATCGTTCCAATTCTTCCGGTTCACGAATAGGGTCTGCACCTTTTAGCAAGGGAATGATGCCGAGGAACGGCCGTTCCCCATCCATAAAACTAGCCACCACGGCAGCCAATTCTGCCTGATTCCCCACCAGGCGAATGGTCTCGTCTTCATCTACCAGGCGATGGTAATAATCGAGCTGGGCGGTAGCCATTCGTTCAGCCTGTACCTGGGTATGGTAGCCGGTTTCGGCGGTGCGCCGCTCGGCAGGAGGGGCAAAGATCGTGCCAAAAACCAGACCTATGCCAGCTTCTTTAAGGGCGGGCAGCGTCAGGGTGGCAACGCCTGCTGGATGGCGACCTTTTTCGTGGTCGCGCAGTTGTTGGAGGGATTGGTGGTGGTTACGGCCGTTTACCACCGCATCATAAGCCAAATTCAAATAGCCATCAACAATAAACATGGCTACTCAATTAGATCACGCAGCGTTTTTAGATTCACCGGGTCCATCTCAATTTCGTTGCCATCTTCATCTTCTTCCGTTTTGGGTGTTTCCAAATGAGCGGGATGATTGGCCCAGCGGGAATCATTCACAAAGTTGGCAAAGCCGGATTTGCCAATGAAGCCCTCGCCAATGTGCTCGTGGCGATCTTTGTTGGAACCAAGCTCGTGTTTGCTATCGTTTAAATGGAAACATTTGATCTTATCCAGACCAACTGTCTCATCAAAAGCTGCCATCGTTTCCGCATAGGTTTCCGGGGTGCGAATATCGTAGCCGGCGGCAAAGACATGGCAGGTGTCGAAGCAGACCCCCAACCGTTCATTTTCGCCTACTTGGGACAAAATAGTGGCCAGCTGCTCAAAGCTGCTGCCAATGTTGGTACCTTGCCCAGCCATGGTTTCGACGCAGACAGTAACATTGGGGCAGGATTCGGCCGTTTCTTCCAGCAACCGCTTCAAACCACGGGCAATGCGCGCCATGCCCGACTGCTCATCGCTACTGACAAACGATCCGGGATGAAAGGTGAGCAGCGGAATATCAAAAGCAGCGGCCCGTTCCACCTCATCCTTGAGCGCCTGGTACGACTTTTCCCAAAGATCGTCCTTTGGGGAAGCGATGTTGATCAGGTAACTGGCGTGAACCGCCACGGGGTGAATGTGATCATATTCGGCAGCTGCCTTACGGTATTTCTCTACATCTTTATCAACGATTGGTTTGGCTTTCCATTGCCGGTTGCTTTTGGTAAACACCAGCATTGATTCGCAACCTGCTTCGTCACCGCGGGCAAACGCTTTAAATAAACCGCCAGCCGCGCTCATATGTGCGCCTAATCGCATAAATTACCTCACTATTTTGTCGTAGGACTGGCAGTCCTACACCACTCTTCTAGTTGATTTGTTGGATTTCAGGACTGCCAGTCCTGGTTGTTGACAATTATGGATCGTACCGGTCGTCACGCTCCACGCCAAAAAAGCCAATGGTTTCATTGCCATCTAATGAGTAAACGGCATCACCCACCACACGCCAAACGCGATTTCCGGCTAAATCTTCAATGAAGCTGCCGCGAAGATGACCAGTTGCTTCTCCATCCAGCGTGAACAAGGTATCCCCTTGCAGGTAAGCAAACTGCTCTCCCTTTCGATCAATTAATCCGCGCATGGCTATGGCACCGTAAATGTGGCGCGGGTGGTCCCGGTGCTATCTTGCAACGTGACGGTTTCACCCGACGTCCAAATGGCTTCACTGAGGCCCCAAAACAGGGCGGTGGGGCCGTTGATTCCATTGGCACTGTTTAGCTGTAAATCGGACCCGGCAAAAAGCGTCACCTGACCAAACTGGTATTCGTGGCCATCTTCATCTAGAAGGGTCCAGTTTTGCAGGGCAATGGGCGCATCACCACCGTTGGTAAGGAGGACAGCTTCATCGTCTAGCTGGTCTGGACCGATAACGGCCGTAATTTCCACCACCGCTTCCCCTGCCCCCACTGGTTGGGTAGCAATCGGCGTGGGCAAGACGGCTTCTTCAGGAACGGCCGTTGCCTGTGGCACGGGCGTTGACGTTCCCCCGATGGGAATAACAAGCTGCTGCCCAACCGAAATGATATTTTCATTGGGCAATCCATTTTCAGCGACAATGTCTTCCACTGTTACGCCATACAGCTGACTAATGGTGCCTAGCGTATCCCCGGCCCGAACAGTATGCACCGGCGGACCCTCGTCTGGCTCGGCGGTATTCGTGGGGGCAATTTCTGGTTGGGGCACGGCCGTATTTTGCAAAGCGCCTGGCGTGATGGTAGTAAGAACGGAAACGGCCGTTTCCGAGCCATCATCCCGATTATCCCACCAATACAAAATGGCAAGAACCACCACCGTGGAAACCACAATATTTAGCAGCAAAAACGGAATCATCTTTCGAGCCGACATGCATCTCTCCTCATTTGTTGTTATTGTACATCACCGTCAACACCACACCAAAATCGGCAAACCAGCTGAAGTGCGATTTTTCGAAAATCAATAATCCCACCAACCCGCCAAAAACGCTCCAAGCCAATGCAGAAAACCAAGACCGTTTAAAATCCAGTTCTTCTAGATTGGCCTAAAGTCTAAAAACAGGGAAAATAGCAGTTCAAACTATTGCTGAAAACAAAACAAAGGCCGTTCGATGTCTGATAAATTAAAGATTCTGTTTTTGAGCGCCGAAGTGGCACCCTTTGCCAAAACCGGGGGCTTGGGCGATGTGGGTGGTTCGCTGCCCAAAGCACTACATGAAATGGGCCATGACGTGCGCGTGGTGATGCCCGCTTACCAAAAAATCGAGGCGGGTTATCCTGGTGTATCATCTATGCCGGGGACCTTGAGCGTACCTACAGGCGAAGGGATGCTGCCAGCTGGTGTTTTCCAGGGAACGTTGCCCAACAGCCAGGTGCCTATTTACTTCATTGCAGAAGGCAATCTGTTTAACCGCCCAAGTTTGTATGGCTACGGCGACGATGCTTACCGCTTTGCCTTTTTCAGCCGTGCCGCCCTGGAACTGACCAACGCCCTGGCCTGGAAGCCAGATATTGTCCATGCCCACGACTGGCACACGGCCCCGGCATTGACCTGGCTGGCAACCGCTGGACAAGGCTATGAACAGTTTCGTGGTATTGCGACCATTTTTACCATTCACAATCTGGCACACCAGGGAAAAACACATTGGCGCATTTTTGACTACATGGGTCTGCAAACGCATTCCCTGGCTGAAGAAGGGTATGACGAAGTCAACTTTATGGCCCGAGGCATCTACCATGCCACAATGGTCAACACCGTCAGCCCAACCTACGCCCAGGAAATTATGACACCCTCAGGCGGAGCCGGGCTGGATGGCCTGCTGCGCCATCGTCATTTTGATGTACACGGCATTTTGAACGGGTTGGATTATGAAGAGTGGGATCCAGCAGAAGACGGCCGTTTAGCCAGCCATTATGATGTAGACCATCCAGAAAAACGGTTACACAATCGCCACGCCCTGCAATCCCGCGCCAACCTACCCCAGCGCGACAACATCCCGTTGGTAGCCATGGTTTCCCGACTGGATTGGCAAAAAGGGCTAGACATCACCGGCCACGTCATCCATCTGCTGATGAATGGCTACTCCGGGGAAGCTCAGTTCATTGTGCTGGGCACAGGTGATCCGGGCTATGAAGAAATGTTTGCCCGACTGGCCGCCTATCATCCCGAAAAAATGACCGCCTATCTGAGCTACGACGCCAATTTTGCCCCGCTCATCTACGCGGGCAGCGACATGTTTATCATGCCCTCGCTGTTTGAGCCGTGCGGTTTGGGGCAGCTCATCGCCATGCGCTACGGCAGCGTGCCGGTAGTGCGTTCCACCGGCGGCCTGGTAGACACCGTACAGGATGGTGAAACCGGTTTCCGCTTTGACGATTACAACGCTGACGCTTTTTGGCACGCGCTCCAACGCGCCATCTACGTCTACAACGTCGATAAACCCCGCTGGCAAACCATTCAGCAAAACGGAATGCTGGCCGACTATTCCTGGCAGCGTTCCGCCAGCGGGTATGAACAGCTTTATGAGTGGGCTATTGCCCGTACGGTGAATGGGTAATTGAGTAATTAAGTAATTGAGCAGTTAAATTACCGAATTGCTCAATTACCTCCCATATAACATTACAATCTAATTTTAATTAAAGGTTCTCACTATGCGCTTTGAACGTGCCGCAGGCATCTTACTTCATCCTACCTGTTTCCCCGGTCGCTACGGCATCGGCGACTTTGGCGATGCTGCTTACCAATTTGTAGATTTCTTAGTTGCCAGCAAGCAGTCACTCTGGCAAATTTTACCGCTTGGCCCCACGGGCTATGGCGACTCGCCCTACCAGGCATTTTCTGCCTTCGCCGGAAATCCGCTGCTGATTAGCCCCGATAGGTTAGTGCGGGATGGCTATTTGCCGGAAACGGCCGTTCACACGGTTCCCCCCTTTCCCCATCATGCCGTCGATTTTGGCCCTGTCATCGAGTACAAAACCGCCCTTTTGCAGCAGGCTCATGAACACTTTCTGGCCCACGGCACGGAAGAGCAGCGCAGCGCCTACCAACAATTTTGCACAGCACAAAGCAGTTGGCTAGACGATTTTGCCTTTTTCATGGCGCTCAAAAATCATCACGTTGAACATGAAGGGGGTGTCTGGAACACCTGGCCGCGCGATATCGCCCTGCGCGAACCAGCTGCCATGGCCCGCTGGGCTGAAAAACTGGCACACGAAATTGATCGGCACAAATTTTTGCAATTCCTCTTCTTCCAACAGTGGCTCAGCCTGAAGCTGTACGCCAATGAACACGGCATCCAGATCATTGGCGACATTCCCATATTTGTGGCCTTCGACAGCGCCGATGTGTGGGCCAATCCAGAACTTTTCCACCTGGATGAAACCGGCGCGCCCACCGTTATTGCCGGGGTGCCGCCGGACTACTTCAGCGAGACAGGCCAGCGCTGGGGCAACCCGCTCTACCGCTGGGAGCGCATGGCCGAAGCGGGCTACCCCTGGTGGACCGCTCGCCTGCAAATGTGCTTCACCCAGGCCGACATCGTGCGTATTGACCATTTTCGTGGGTTTGATGCGTACTGGGAGATTCCGGCTGATGAGCCAACGGCCGTTATCGGGCGTTGGGTCAAAGGGCCAGGCGCAGCTTTCTTCCAGGCAATGCGCGATGCCTTGGGTGACCTGCCGCTCATCGCTGAAGATTTGGGCGTTATCACGCCAGACGTGGTCGCTTTGCGCGATACATTTGACTTCCCCGGCATGAAGATTTTGCAGTTTGCCTTTGGCGGTGAACGCAACAGCAACTTCTTGCCCCACACCTTCGACAAAAACTCGGTTGTTTACACTGGCACGCACGACAACGAAACGGTGCTGGGTTGGTATCACAACGCCACCGAGTCAGAGCGGGACCATATTCGGCGTTACATGCAAATTAGCGGACAGCACATTTCCTGGGATATGACGCGGTTGGCCTATGCGTCGGTGTCGAATACGGCCGTTGCCACCCTGCAAGATCTGATGGGCCTGGGCAATGAAGCGCGAATGAACTTCCCCGGCAAGGTTGGCGGCTATTGGCGCTGGCGCTACCAGCCTCACATGCTCACTCAGGACATCGCCAATCGTTTGGGGGACATGACGGAATTATACGGCCGTGTGCCCCAACCACCTGAAACAGCGACCACCATTTAGGGCTTGACCGTTTTTAACTTTTGAGTTTCGGTAAACGGTCAAGCCTTGGGGTTCGTTTCCTTATCTAAAGTTATTTGTGAACGAACCCTTAGGATAGCATCTACTCCAATCGAGCCAAACTTAGCCAATGACACGCTGCGTTATGCCTTTTGCCTAAGCAGCTAATGACAGTTGTCACTCTGCACTTGCTGCGCCAAATTTTACAATAGCGTTCGGTACCCCAACCTTTAAACAACTTCCCTAACCTTTCAAATTAACACAAGTCTTAGGCTGGTTCAGACCCCACTGTCTTAGCCAGCCTCTTTAGAACCAAACGGAGTAAATATGATCCATTGGCTCACACAATCCCACGATGTTGTTCCCCAAACGGCCGTTCATGGCCACCCTCTTTGCTTTTTGAGCGACAGTGAAGCAGATCGCCTGGCCACCCTGCCCAGCGAAACACAGCGGCGTGACTGGCTGCTGGGTCGTTGGACCGCCAAGCGGCTGCTGCAAACGGTCATTTGGGAAACAAACGGCACCACCGTACCGCTGGACCTCATCACGCTCAGGAACGTTGCCAGCGGAATGCCAACCATTGAATCACAGCTACCCCTGGTCAACGGGCAGTTTAGCCTTTCCTTTAGCCAGGCCAACGGGCAGGTGTTGGTAACGGCCGTTGCCAAACCAAACTGGCCCATCGGAGCACAGATCGACCCCATCCAGCCGCGCAGCCAAAAATGCATTGATGCCTATTTCACCGAGAAGGAGCTGGCATTGATGCACCAGATTGAAAACACAGAGCAAGATTTGCTGGTAACGGCCGTTTGCAGTGCCAAGACGGCCGTTCGCAAAGCACTCAAGCTAGAACCGTCCGTCGATTTAAAGGCCATCTCTTGCTTGATCGATCCGGCAAAACGGGCATCTGACACCTGGGTGCCCTTCAAAATACGGTACGATAACAATCGCCTACGCCAACCGGCTCCCCATCTGTCTGGCTGGTGGCGCACCATGGATCAGTTTGTATTAACCCTGGTGATAAAACAATAAAATAATTCAAGGCAAAATGCGGAGACTCAGAGAAAAACGTTGTATTCTCTGAGTCTCCACGCCTTTTTCTTATTCTCAGTCAGCCAACCTTACGCCAGCTGTGGTGCATAAATGCCGTGTTTATACATGCCATACCAAGCATCGGCATCTGCCTCGTTGTAAATGCCCAGCAGCTTGATAATTTCCCGTGCAAAATCAACACTGCTTAACCCATCAGCGGTGACGATATTTTGATCTGTAACGGCTGGCACATCCACATAATATGCCTGATCGTCATAAGCTGGCACCAGCGCCTGTACATATTGCAGAATGTTGCTGGTATGCCGCACCTGATGCGTTAAGCCAGCCCGCGCAATTTCCAACGTTGCGCCACAAATCGCCGCCAGCGGCACGTTCTGCGCGTGCAAATCACGCAGCAGCGCCTGAAGCGATTTGTTGCCCTGCTGTTCCCACATGTGTCCACCTGGCAAAATGAAAACGGCCGTATCCACCGCCTCAATCACTTCAAGCGTCACATCTGGCAAGATGGTAACGCCGCCCATCGTGACGATAGGTTCCAGCGAAAACCCGACTGTTTGCACTTCATACTGCCCAGATTTGCGCAGCTCGCACAAAATGTGTGCCGGTTCCCAATCCGCCAGACCATCAAACACGAGTAAATAAGCTGTTTTCTGCATTTGTTTTGCTCCTCAAGAAATAGTTTTGCCAACAAAATATAATCATGATGCTGCCCTGAATGTTTTTATCATACAAGCAATTCCTGACACCCACTGTCTTATTTGCAAAATGGGCCAAATAACGGCCGTTTGGGTGACAATGATCAATAGAAGCTGGTCGCCAAAAGCGCCATACTTAGCAGCTAACTTGGTAACGTATCGGAGGACTTTCTTGAAAAAATTATTCATTTTGGGCGCGCTGCTTCTTTTGTTGATCGGTTGTGGTGCGGACGCTGGTGAGGAAACGGCCGTGCCCACCAACACCCCAACCAGCAATGGCAATGGCAACGGCATGGGCATGGGTGGCGGTATGGGCAGTGGCATGATGGCGCGCCATATGGCTCCTATCCCTGAAGAGTACGCTGGTCTCAACAGTCCCGTCGAAGCGAGCGAAGAATCGCTTGCCCGTGGTGGCGAGCTCTTCACCACCTACTGCGCCGCCTGCCACGGCGATGGCGGCATGGGGGATGGTCCTGCCTCGGCTAATTTAGACCCGGCACCGGTAGCCATCGCCCACACCAGCCAAATGTTAGGGGATGACTACCTCTACTGGCGCATTTCCGAGGGCGGGCAAGGCGATCCCTTCAACTCCGCCATGCCTACCTGGAAAAACGCTCTGAGCGAGCAGGCTCGCTGGGACCTCATCAACTACGTTCGCGCCTTGGGCAGCGGCACCGCGCCGGACATGGGCAATATGATGGGCGGACAAGCCTACGATCCCACCGCCGAAGCCACGCGCCAGGCAGACATGCTAGCCCAGGCCGTCGAGCAGGGCGTCATTTCTCAGGACGAAGCTGATATGTTTGCTGAAGTCCACGCCGAACTTGAAACGAACATGACCCGCAGCATGCAAATGCGAGGCAACATGGGCCAGATGCAACAAGTTTTGCTGGCTCAGCTGGTCGATTTGGGCACGATCACCCAGACTCAGGCCGACCAGTTTAATGATATTCACACACGGTTGCTGGAGGCGGGCTTGATGCAGTAATCGGTAGTCCGTGAACAGTAATCGGTAATCCGAAAGGCCGATGAAAAGCGATGACGATTCGCCGTTTCCCGTTTACGGAACACCGTTTACCGAATTTGACTTTTACAGGGGCGTATGGCAAAATCCAGCACCGTTCGCCCCTGTAGCTCAATTGGATAGAGCGTTGCCCTCCGAAGGCAGAGGTTTCAGATTCGAATTCTGACAGGGGCACTTTTTCAACCTAATTCAACGTTTTAAGGACAAGGAGCCGACTCAGTTTTCATTACTGACGGCTCCTTTTTTGGTAAACTATGAGCAAAAGCCGCCTCAGCCTCATCGCCCGGCACGGCGAGGGTTCCGTTTTGGCCACTGCGGTAAAAAGCGATTTCAAGGGCAAAATCTCAGTGGTGGTGTATGCGGTGGCCATCCCCCTGGCCTTTGTAAACACCTGGCTGGCCGGCGGCCTGTATGTGCTGGTCGCCATCATGTGGCTCATCCCCGACCGCCGCATCGAAAACCTCTTGGCCCAATAAGCACGACCTCTGTCATGCTCCCGTAAGCAGGCATCCAAAACTGGCCAGCTGCCAGATTCCCACTTTATTATTCAGTCCAATCACTATGCTTTCCAGGGGTAGACAAGTGCGTTGTTCTATGCTAAAATCAGAACAATTGTTCTAAATTAGCAAGGATAACCAGATGGCACAGTATGTGATTACTCCAATTAATGAAAACAGAGCCAAACGGTGGGAGAAAGTGTACGGCCGTACCGAACTCCCCATAAAATTCCCCTTACCCCATCTGGCCTGCACCCAACGCTGGGGCGATGTGCCGGTTTATTATTTGGATGTAACGGCCGTGCCCGCCGCCCTGCTGGATCGTCTGGCCACCTTTGAAGCCCGCCGTACAGGCACCAGTTATCAGGAAGCCCGCCTATCCGTGCGGCGTGAATGGCTCATCCGCGCTGATGAGTGCCAACCGGCCCGTAAAGCCGTCACCACACCAATGGCTCCCTCCTGGCAACCTGCCTTCCCTTTTTTACAGCAGGTGCCATTACGGCCGTCGCGCCGCCCCCAGCGAGCGAGATTCATCTAATCATTGAATTATTGAATGGCAAATTATCCAATTACCTAATTACTCAATTACCCAGTTACTTAAGCCGCCACCGCCACCGGTACGCTGGCTGGCTTCACCCCTAACAAGGCCAGCGCCGCCTTGCCCCGCACCGTCATGTCCGACGTAAATTTGAATTGATCCCGCCCATCGATAGGATACGCTTTGAGACGGTAATGCGTCCCCCACGGTTTTTCAATCACAACCACAGAAATTGGGCGATCCAGCTGCAAATACGGGCTGGTGAGGGCCACCTGGCGCAGCTTTTGGCGCACAATTTCCGCATCATGCTCGGGGTGCAGGTAAAAGTCGGCTACACATTGGTGCTCCCGTTGGCCGCTGTTATCATTGTAGATGATGTTGTCCCACATCAGCTTATGGGGAATCAGCACCACAGTGTCATCGGGGGTCACCAGCTGAATAGAGCGGAAGCCCAAAGCAATGACTTCGCCGTAGGCCTCGCCAATCCGCACCCAATCACCAATGCGATACGGCCGTTCATAAATCGTCACAATTCCGGCAATCAAGCTGCTCACATAATCCTGGAAGGCAAAGCCCACCGTAATGGCCACCGCCCCAGAGATCGCCAGCACATTTTCTGGCGTGGGGTCAACCACCAAGGGCACGATACGCATCAAGGCCAATACAACCAGCACCAGCTGCAAGATAGGCAGTAGCGGCAGCACATACAAGCGAAAACGGCTGGGAATTTGCTCTGTTAGCCAGGGTAGAAACCATTGTAATCCGCGTAAAATAAGCCAAACAAGCATCAAAATAGCAATGATGCGTATCACATTACTCTGCGTTAGATGGGACACAATTTCAGTTGGTTCAATCATTTTCACAACCTCCACGTTTCAGGACTGGCAGTCCTGCAACGTACTTTTTCTTCCTGACACATCAATGTAAGGACTGCCAGTCCTCAAGGCTCTAAAATTCGTCTACCAAATACCCTTCATTGGCCAAAAAGCTGCGCACAGCAGGATAAGCTAACAGCGGCACCTGCCACAACTCCTCTTCTTTTTCCAGTAAGTTTGCCCGCCAAAATAGCTGCAAAATGCGGCGCACTTCGTTATGCGAGAGTGGTGTGAGATCGGCAATGAGGGTAGCTGAGGCACCACCATGCAGCAAAATGGTGTGCAACACCAGCGATTCGTTGGTGCCCAAATGGCCTGGCATCGTTGGTAACTGCAAACGAGACCACGGCTGTACCCAGACGGTGTATCGTTTATCGTCATCAAGCGATGCCTCAGGCATGAGGTCTGCTATTTTTCCCTCAACCGTTACTTCCAGACTTTGCCGCCACAGCTGCCAGATAACGCCGGGCGAGCCACGCCCATGGGCCGCCAACTGCCGGAAGAAGTGATGGACCGAAACCCAATCACCGTACCGTTCTATTTGGCCTGGCGCACGGTAGTGGGCCACGGCCTTATTGTACGCTTCAGCCAGAGGGAAAATCAGCTTACCATCTTCCATTTGGCGAAAAATGAAACGGCCGTTATGAATGCGGTTCGCTAAAAAAGGCAGCCAAAACTGTACCTTAGAGCCGTCAAAAGGAGCCAGAACCAGCGGCGTAGGCACCATCACATCAATTTGCAGCGTCTTCTTCAGGTAAGCCCAGGCCCAACTATCACAGGCGATCAGGCAGCGGCGGCGGGTTGTTTGCAGCCAATCCAACAGACGGCTCAACAGTTCCAGCCCTTCCTGATGGCGCAAAAAACATTTACCCAGCCGGGGAATTACCAGCGGCAATAGTGAAGGTCGTGTCACCTTGTCCAACCAGGCATCCCCTCCCGCTAAAATTTGTCGCACCGAGGGCGCGCCCATAATTTGCCAACCATTTTGTTTGGCCAAGGCCAGGGTTGCCTGCTCCACCCCGCTGCCCGGCGGCCCCACCAACACCCGCACCATTTGCTCAGGTTCTTTAGAAAGCTCCCAGCCGTGCAGGGCAGACGTCAGGGCCGTGATAATTTGTTCAGCGTCAGGCGGGGGGGCAGCCCGATTGAGCAAGTAAGGTGGCATGGAGAAAAAGCGATCGCGACCAAACAAACGTGGCTGAAAACGGGATAACCACGTTTGGCAGCCGTAGCGCACCGTTTCATGCACAGGCGTTGCTGGGCGACGATAGTCGGTGATGGGGATGTAATCCCAAAGTGGTTTGTACAATTGTTTTTGCAAGCTCGTTCTGCTCCTGTTTTGCCTATCCGCCCTGGAACTCCAACAGCAGGCAAAACGCTAGCGGCGTTTTACGATCAAAACCGAATGTGTAGTCTTAGGAATGCTCTCCCCTGGCGAACAACAATGGGGTCAGCATATGCATGTGTTGCCCAAAGCCAGGCAACACGCAAGGATTATTTCATGAAGAAGCAAGCAAAAAGCAGTGGGACTATACTAAAGGGGATCGGAAGCCGTGAATAGGAAAAAAGGCACAGACAGGAGAAAACGAATGCAACCTGCCTGTGCCCTGGGGTAAGATTATGAGGGCGAGCTTAATGGCCTACTAATCTGTGGTAACAGGCATTGGTGTAAATCCGGCACCCATTGCCTCATGACTCACACCAATGGTCACAAAGGCGTGAGGATCCGCTTTAGCGACTAACTGCTTCACCTCGCCCACCTGGGGCCGGGTAACCGTGCAGAGCACCAAATACCGTTTCTGCCCGGTAAAGCCGCCGGTCACTTCCCAAAAGCTCACCCCACGGTGCAGGTGCACCATCAGCTCATCAATCACCACCTGGGGATAATTGGTAATGATTGTGGCCGTGCGCGCACTACTAGGTCCTTCCAAGGTGTAGTCGGAGGCCAGCCCATTCAAGAACAACATTAAAAAGCCATAGAGGGCAATGTCCCAGCCAAATAGCAGCCCAGCCAGCAATATAATGAAACCATCGGTGTAAAAGTAGACCTGGCTCAGCGGCTGCCCGGTCTTCTTTTGGATGATACGGCCGATTATTCCCGTCCCCCCCATCGTACCACCAGCACGATAAATGAGGCCTCCGCCAATACCACCAACAATGCCGCCGTAAATGGTGTTCAACAACAAATCATCGGTGAGTGGATATTGGCTCAGCCATTGTGGCATGTAGGCCACAAAAAAGTCGGTAGCAATCGAAAAGACCGTGGCGGCAACCAGGGTGCGCAGCAAAAAGCCCCACCGTCCCAAGTAGAAAAATCCCAGCACCAACAGCGGCAAGTTAAGTAGCCAGAAGATCAAACCCACTGGCCAACCGACAAAATGGTTCACAATAATGCCGATACCAGAAATGCCGCCAGCCACGATGTTGAACGGCACCTGAAACATGGCATAGCCAAGGGCTGCCAGACAAGCCCCGACGACCATTACAATGGTAAGGCGCGTTTGAGACCAAAATCGTGCCCAGGAAAACGGCCGTTGCACATGTGTGCGTTTAAATAATAATTGCTTCGTCATAGGCTTGTATCCTCTTTCAGAAAAAAAGCACCATCTTTCGGCTGTGAAAGATGGTGCTTTATTAATTGTAAATAGGTTGAGTCAGTTGAATATCGTTTTTATTTTAGTCAACAAAATTCATCCGAGACTGGAATTAATCTTCCCAGTCGTCATCATCATCATCGTAATCGTCGTTGTCAAGGTCATCATCAAAGTCGTCATCATAGTCGCCATCAAAATCGTCGTCGAATGGGTCTTCAAACGCCCAGTCCAACTTCACAGGTGACAGGCTCACAACTTCCAATTCATCGCCACATTCATCGCAAATGACAAACTCACCCACCTGCATCTTATTCTGAAAACGAATACGGGCGCCACAACCGGGGCAAATGCCAATTTCTGTTTTAGATTGCGGATTTATACTCATGATCTATTACCTCCTAAATGGAAATATTTTGTGCCCGCCAGGCAGGGGCGACCGCTCATGAGAACTCAAACTGTTTTATGGGAAAGTTGGCAACGGCCGTTTGCCTACCAACGATCCTTTCTATTGCTGCGCTGATTCGGCCGGGGTGAATCAAACTCTTCGAAATCGACTTCTTCCTCCCAGGCATCCGTCGCCAATCGCAATTCAATTGGCGACTTGCGCATCACCTCCAACTGCGCCGAGCAACGACGACACGTCATTAGCTGACCAACAAAAGGCAATTTCTTGAAACGAACTTCTTCTCCACAGTCGGGACATAATCCAATGTTCTTGGATTGAGCCATGTTCATGAGTCTAGCTACCTCTTTCCTATAGGGTTAATTCTTGAACCCAAATAACAAATCTGGATTCCAATATAGGCGGATGGTGTGTAAAAAGTGGGGGAAAATGTGTGCTATTTGTGTGCCAAAACCGCGTTTAGCGTGTCAAATGTGTAAAAAGCGGGGTGTCTTTGATTGTAGCAACAGCGTTGGCAGAGAAGTAAGCAATTGAATTAAGCAGAGAAACGATAACCCACACCAGGGTGGTTGTGGATGAACTGAGTCTGGTGTGGGTCTGGCTCAATCTTGCGGCGCAGACGGCGCACCAGGCCACGCACCAGTTCGCGATTCCCCTCGCCATTGTAGCCCCACACACGCTCAATAATCACGTCAATGGGTATTACCTGATCCGCATTGGTCATGAGCACATACAGCAACCGAAATTCCAGCGGGGTGAGCTGCTGTGGTGTTTGATCAACCAGCGTGACGGTGCGGGTTCCCGGATCTAGCTGGATATCTTTGGTTTGAATGGCGGTTAGAATAGAGACGGGTACAGAACCAGCGCGACGTAAAAACACGGTGACGTAGCGGGCCAAAATTCGGGGAGAATACGGCCGTTCTAAAATCAAATCCACGCCCGCATCCAGCAGCTCACACGTTTCGTCTTCCGTCGTGGCGTCATGCAGCAGCAGCAGCGGTGCCTGGGACATGGTACGAATGGCTAAGACATCATCGGCAACGGCCGTATGCCCCTTGGCAGAAAGCAAAATAAGATCCACGGGCTGTTTGAGCAATGAACTCATCACCAGCTTCACGGTCGCAGTACGGGCGACGGCCAAGCCCGCATGGCGTAAAACATAACTCAGGAACTCCCGTTCCTCACCATTTTCCGAAATGACAATTGCTTGCATACAATCACCAATTTTGCGAAAGTCCAAACCTGACAGGTCTTTCTAGAACCTGGCTAATAAAGATGTTTCGCTGACCCGAAATATTAAGTTCTCATGTCGTTTTGGAGACCTGTCAGGTTTCTAAAACTTGGACCTTCGCTAGATTTTGCCATGCCTCAATAAATTGTCAATCAGGAAACGCTAAACGGAGCAGTTGCGCATCGGCAGGCACAGAATCACCCGACGTAAAAAATATTTCCGCCACTGTGCCCGCGGCTGGCGCGCGAATGGTATGCTCCATTTTCATCGCTTCCATCTTCAGCAGTGGTTCGCCCTCTACTACAGATTGCCCCTGTGTTACCAGCACCGCCAGAACTGAGCCAGGCATAGGGGCACGCAGCGAACCAGCCGTAGCAGAAACGGCCGTTTTCCGAGGCAGTCGTGGCAAGGCAGTGGCCCAAGTTACACCGGATTCCGTCTGCACCCACCACACATCGCCATTGGGCACAATGATGAGCTTGTGGGAACGGCCGTTCACCAGCAACGACCAATCTGGGCCAGCCTGCGGCGCACACACCACGGCAAACAGCTCACCATCAATCGTTATGTTAAATTGATCAGTCTGAAAACGGACCGGCTCCAACAAAACGGTAATCGTCTCATCTGCTACCACAAACTGGCTGCGCATAGGGCCATTGGGATTGTTGCGCCAATAGCCGCTGTTTTCCGGCAGCTGTGGCCAGCTGTAAAATTGGGCCAGCGCCGCGCCAATCAGGGCCAACGTTGCATCGCCCGTTGCTGGGTGCCAATTCGCCAATTTATCTTCTAAAAAGTGGGTGTTGTATGTGCCTGCCACAAACGCTGGTTGGCGTACAATGTCGTGCAGATAAGGCAAATTGTGGGTAAATCCCAGCAGAACGGCCGTCTCCAAAGCACGTTGCAATCGTTGAACGGCCGTTTTCCGGTCTGGTCCATGTACAATAATCTTGGCCAGCATCGGATCGTAATAAACCGACACGTTAGCCCCGGTTTGGATGCCATCATCCACCCGCACGCCCTCACCTGTGGGCGCGCGCCACAGCAGCACGGGGCCAGTCACTGGTAAAAAGTCGTTGGCCGGATTTTCGGCATACAGCCGGGCCTCAATGGCGTGGCCGGTTAATAAAACCGCGTCTTGCCCCAGCGGCAGCGGTTCGCCTGCCGCCACGGCGATTTGCCAGGCGACCAAATCCAGCCCGGTGACCATTTCCGTAACGGGATGCTCCACCTGGAGCCGCGTATTCATCTCCAAAAAATAGAACTCACCACTGGCTTCGAGCAAAAATTCAACCGTTCCAGCATTATCGTAATTGACGGCGCGGGCAGCGGCAACGGCCGTTTCCCCCATGCGTGCTCTCAATTCCGGCGTCAGCGCTGGCGAGGGAGACTCCTCGATGACCTTTTGGTGCCGCCGCTGGATAGAACAGTCGCGCTCAGCCAAATGAATGACGTTGCCCTGCTGGTCGCCAAAGACCTGAATTTCCACATGGCGTGGCTGCAAAATGAGCTTCTCCAGCAGCAATTCATCGAAGCCAAACGCTTGCTTCGCTTCACGTCGGCAGGTAGCCAATGCCTCTGGCAGTTCATCCAGCTCAAACACAAGGCGCATCCCTTTGCCACCGCCACCAGCAGCAGCTTTCACCATGATCGGCACCCCAATTTTTTCAGCTTCGGCCTGGAAACGGCCGTCTGACTGATCCGCCCCACCATACCCTGGCAGCACAGGCACGCCCGCTTGCGCCACCAATTCTTTGGCGGTGCGTTTGTGGCCCATCAGCTCAATCGCCTCTGGGTTGGGGCCAATGAAGGTGAAGCCCGCCTCGGCACAGGCGCGGGCAAAAGCGGCATTTTCGGCCAGGAAACCATAGCCGGGATGAATGGCATCTACCCCGGTTTGGCGTGCGGCATTTAAAATAGAAGTTGGGTTGAGATAGGAGTCTGTGGCGGGAGAGAGACCGATGAGAACGGCCGTATCCGCCAACTGCACATGCTTTGCCGCCGCATCAGCGTCTGAGTAAACTGCCACAGTGCGAACGCCCAACCGCCGACAACTCCGCACAATACGGCAAGCAATTTCCCCCCGGTTGGCAATTAAAATTGAGCGAATCACAATTCAGATTGGGAATTGTAATTGGGTAATTGAATAATTTTCAAGCCAATTACTCAATTACCCAATTACTGAATTACCGTCAGTTATGCGCAGGAGCAATAAACGTATGACCCACCAGACCATCATTCATGGAAAACAGGCCAGTTTGCCAGATGCGGCGAATCGTTAGGAACGGCGCAATGGCGGCGTGTTCATTGCTAGAAAGCTGCCGCTGTGAATAATATCCGGCAAAAAATGCCTCAGACAAATCGGCCGAACTGTTGTGAATGAGATTTGTGTTAAACAGAAAAACGGCAATGTCGTAAGATCGCCAGCCTGGGCCACACCAGTCAAAATTGAAGAAGGTCGGCTGATTATCCTCTTTGAAGAAAACGCTGCCGCTGTGGAAATCCCCACCAATTGGTCCCCAACCATCCGGCGTGTATTCATCATTGGCAATTAAATCTTCAATCTCTTCTTTGGCCTCTTCCGCCGAAATCATCAAGATTTCCAGATCGGCCGCCCGCTCTTCATCCCAATACTGCTTAATGCGCTCGATTGGCTTGTCTACCAGGAACTCAAGATTGATTGGCTGACGCTCATATTTCTCTTGATACTCATTGGAAGCCAAATGAATGCGCGCCATTTCCCGGCCTGTTACAAACAATTGTTCTTCATTTTGAATGGACATGGGCCGACCTGGAGCCAGGCTAAACAAAGCGTAATAACGTAATCCTTCCGGCGCATTGAGGCTGCTCAACAGTCCACCATCGGCACGAGGAATGGGATACGCGACGGGCAAGCCTGCTTTGTGCAAAAAGTTAAGCCAATCGACCTCGTACAAATAATCAGATTCCTGGCGCGCCAGCCGGGTACCCAACTGATAAACACGCACCACAAACTTATCGCCCTGGCCAGTAGTGACTAAATAATGGTCATTATCCTGGGTGCGTACCATTTTGCTAAACATTTGGCAGCGCACTGGCCCTTCCAGGTTGTAATCGACGGCAATCAGGTCAGCCAATGCCTCGGCCTCGATAAACGACCGCACTACGCGAATTTGATTCATATTTGTTTCTCCCATTTTTCAGTTATCGGTAATTGGTTATCGGTAAACGGTAATCGGTCACTGATTACCGACCACTATCTTGTCAAAATGCCTTCATACTTAGCAATAATTCCCAGCATAATTTCATCTGCGCCTGCGCCAATGGAAAGCAGGCGGGCGTCGCGGAAGTAGCGGGCCATCGGATATTCTTCTACGTAGCCCATGCCGCCGTGAAACTGGAGACAGGTGTCGGCTACTTCACGAGCCAGCCGACCAGCCTTTAGTTTAGCCATCGACACCTCTTTTGTCATGTCGCCACCAGCGACCAGGACCCGCGTACAATGGTACGCTAACTGGCGTAAAGCTTCCACTTCTGTAAGCAGTTCACAAATTTTGAACTGAATCCATTGATTTTCAATGAGCGGCTTGCCAAATGTTTCGCGCTGGCGACAGTAGTCAATGGTTAAACGCAGGATACGCTCCATGCCAGAGATGCCCATCACCACGCCAGCCAGCCGCTCTTTTTGGAACTGTTTCATTTGCAGCATGAAGCCCATGCCTTCTGGACCAATGCGGTGGCTTTGCGGCACGCGCACGTTGTCGAAGGCAAGGATGGCGGTGTCGCTGCTATGGTTGCCCAACTTTTCCAGCTTGCGGCTCACGCTGAAACCGGGCACATCCGTGGGCACAATAATGAGCGACATACCTTTGACGCCAGGCTGATCGCCCGTGCGAGCCAGCAGGGTGAGGTAGTCGGACTGGGTGCCGCTGGTGATCCACATTTTGCTGCCATTGATCACGTAATCGTCGCCGTCGGGCACGGCGCGGGTTTGGATGGCAGCCACGTCGGACCCGGCATCTGGCTCACTGACGGCAATGGAGAAAACGGCCGTTCCCGCCACAGCTGGTTTCAAAAATGTTTCCTTCTGCCAGGGCGTGCCAAACTCGGCCAGCGCTGGGGTGGCCATGTCGGTTTGCACGGCAATGGCCATCGGCACACCGGCACAGTGCGCCCGGCCCACTTCCTCCAGCATCACCACCTGATACCAGTAATCCAGCCCCATCCCGCCGTATTCTTCGGGGTAAACGATGCCCAGCAGGCCCAAATCACCCATTTTTTTGAACAGGTCATGAGCGGGGAAGGTACGGCCGTCTTCCCACACCTCTACATTTGGATTAATTTCACTTTCCACAAACCGCCGCACCGTCTGCCGCAGCATTTCGTGTTCATCGTTAAAGTAAATAGACATGAGGTTTGCTCCTGGTTTCTCGATTCAACCTGACGTAAGGGCGACCCGGCGGGTCGCCCCTACCGGACAATTTATTTGTTATGGATTTGTTTAAACCCGTCAATGGTTGCGCGCCAACCAGCCTCGTTTTCACCAGGGATGAAAGGTAGGTAGTAACTGACACGGTTTAGCAAGGTGCCATATTTGTTGTGGATAATTCCCGGCAGTTCGGCCCAGGTTCCGCGCACGGCCATGACGTCCAGGATGTTGTCGTTGATGAGGCTGGGCATGGTGGCCCACTCACCATCTCGGGCTAGCTGGCTGAGCTGTACGGCCGTTTCCTGCCAACCATGCAGTTCTGCCAAAACGCGGTAGGCCGGAGTGCTCAGATAAAAGGAGATTTGCTGCTTGACGTGGTTCTCAGCCCATTTTTCGTAATCGGGATCATCGGTGGGGATGGCAAAGACGGCCGTATTGATGGAAATATCTGCGCGGGAACGGCCGTTTTTCTGCAAGCCCGCTTCGATGTGGGGCAAAGCAAACTGTTCCAGGTATTTCACCGAATGCAGCGCGTGGATATGGACCCCTTCGCACAGCTCGCCCGCCAGCCGCAGCATGCCCTTATTCACTGCCGCGATGTAAATGGGGATGTTCGGCTGGTCGATAGGGCCGGGATTAAAAAACGGGGTCATCAGCTTCAGCTTAAAATATTCCCCAGCGAAGTTGAGCGGCGTCCCATTTTGCCAGCAGTCCCAAAAGGCACGAATGGCCAGGATAGTCTCGCGCATCTGCTTGAGCGGCTTGTCCCATCGCGCGCCTAAGCGCAGCACGTTGTGTGCTCTGACTTGCGTACCAAGACCAAGCATGAAACGGCCGTTGCTAAACTTGGCTAAATCCCAGGCCATCTGCGCCAAAATAGCAGGCGTACGAGGGAAGGCGACGGCAATGCCCGTGCCCAACTGCAAATTGCTGGTGTGCTCGGCGCTGAGCAGCAGGGGGAAAAATGGATCGTGGTTGGTTTCGGCCGTCCACAGTCCAGCAAAGCCGAGGGATTCGGCCGTTTGGGCCATCTGCGCCATCTCGTGTAAATCGTGGGAAAGCAGGGTGACATCAAATTTCATCGCGGTCCTCAGGTGGGTAACTGTTTTTTAGCCACAGAGGTCACAGAGAAAAAAGAGCTTTCTCTAACAGCTCTGTAACCTCTGTAGCAAAATCTTCTGGTAAAGATGGACAATTTATAATGCAAGCGAGGTGGGGGCGCATGACGGCCGTTCCCCTCTTGCTTAGAATCACTTTTCAATCACGTTAACCAGGGGCCACTTCTGCTTGATCTGCTTATCGCGTAAACGCTGCTGAAACTGGGCCTGTGTCACTTGCGCTGGATTGCGGCGCAAAATCATCTGGAACAAATCGCCCAGGCCAAAAGGAGCCACGATGTGCAGGGAATCATCGGGCAGCAAGCGTACGGCCGTACACGTTGCCGTTTCAGGCCAGGTAGCAATCGCTTCGGCTGATGAGGTGAGGGGCGGCACCGTTTTGCCAAACATCTCTGCATACCAAAGGTGAACTGCTGCCTGGTTGGTCGCTTCCCATTCTACGCTGGGCAAAACGGCCGTTAACTGGGCCGTCACCGCTTTATCCCGCTCCGGCGATAAATCCACCGGGTCAAAAAAGGCAACGTCAATGTCACGGGGCGGAGTTGGCTCACTGTAACCATGCAAATGATCCCACACCAGATTGCGAATCAGTCCGGCACCGACCAGCCAATCTGGTGGGTTGCAGCGGCGCGCCGTGCGCAAAATCGTCATGACGCCCTCATTTTGGGTGATGAGCTGCCGCAGTTGGTCGTCGTATTCGTTCGTCGTCATGCCGTTATTTTACCGCATAGTCGTCACCCTGTCGTCAGACGGCCGTAGGGCAGCATTCTGGTTAACCTGTTATCCTGACACCAGATAGATTTTATTTTCCAGGAGAAAATTAATGATGAAACGCAATCCCTTGAACGCCACACTGTTGGCGTTTTTCCTCTTATTTGGCTTACTGGCCTGCGCAGAGCCAACGCCAGCCACTACCAATACGGCCACCACCGAGGCCATCGCAGAAGCCGAAGGTGACGCGACAACCGTTCCTACCGAAACCGACACGCCAGAAACGGCCGCACCGACCACCATGCCCACAGAAACGCCGACCACTGCGCCAAAAGTGGAGCCAACCGAAGCGGCAACGGCCCCTTCGACAGGCTCAGGGCAGGCTGTGCCCACTGAACCCGTCAGCTACACCCTCACCGTGGACAGCCCACAGCCCAATCAGGCTATCGACGTAGCGCGTGACTTTACCTTCAGCGGCAGCATCAGTCCGGTACCCAGCCAGCGCCTGGAAATCGAGCTGGTGGTCGCTGGCAGCCGCAGCGGTAGCGATACGCTGCTCGCGTTTGCCGATGTAGAGGCCACTTCCGGCAGTTGGTCCATCACTCAGCCCATTCCACCCCGGCGAACTGGGCCAGCAACACTGCACGTTCGCGTTGCCGGGACCGATGTGGCCGTACCCGTGCAGCTCCAATTCGCAGCGGATGAAGCCAGCACCATTGTGACCGTCAATCAGCCACTGTCGGGCCAAATTGCCGTGGCGGGGCAAACCTTGCTTATCAGTGGCGAGAGTCGCAATCTGATTGATGGCAAAATTCAGGTGGGGCTGTTTGGCTGTCCGGCCGACACGGATGAAAATTTGGAGGCTCACATTGAGTTTGAAGCGGGCAATGGCCCGTGGCGCGCCCAAATCATCCTGCCAGAAACGGCCGCTTCTGACTGTGACACCGCTCACCTACGCGTCACCACGGGTGGCCTGACCAACAACAACCCACAAGTCGCCTGGGCCAGTGACCAGTTCCTCACCCTGGTAACGCCCAATGACGAACGCGCCAACATCTTTACGGTTTGGGAGGCGGCCCAACTGCGCTTTTCACCGGGACGCGCCGCTGCACTGGTGGGAACGGCCGTTAATCCGGTTGATGGGCTGGTGCAGGTTGAGCTAGTTCAAGGTGATGTTGTTTTGGCGGCGGCAACGGCCGTTCCCGACCTGTTTGGCTACTGGGAAACCAGCCTCACGCCACCCGCTAATGCCGAGCCAGGAGAAGCCCAGCTGCGCCTCTCAACTGGTGCCGATGATACCTATCGGGAATTCATCCTCCCCGTCCAACTTGGTTCATAATAAATAAAATGGGCGAGATCGCTGGGAAAAATCAGCGGTCTCGCCCTGTGTTGAATTCATATTATTTGTGAGGCTACAGAGAACACCTAACGAAAGACAAGCGGCTTGAGCCGCCGCTTATAGTAGCTGGGAATAAATTTACAAGCTGTCACTCATTGGCGGGTGGCAAAATGACTAAATTGGTGCTGGCTAAAACTGGCTCTCCACCCAGACCACCACTCTCGCTTTGCTGCACAGTCGCCCGAACTTGCAGTCCATTTTTTATGTCAACAGGCCGCACGGCCGTTCCATCTTCATATGTAATTTGCGGCACAGGCTGGGAACGAATCTGGTAAAGCTGCCCGTTCTCCGTCATGATTTTGAGGAGCGGTTCATCTTGAGGAATGAGGTTAACGGCCGTAATCGTCCCCTGCACTATAAATTCACCGTCGGGGATCACAACGGGGTTCAGCTCCAGACCAGTGACTTCATCAATCATCGGTGTGGCGGGAACGGCCGTTGGCTCGCTAGGCACACTGCCAACGGTACAGCTCGTCAACAATCCCAAGAAAACAAGGCCAACCATTCCAGATTTCTTTAGGCAAATCGATATTGACCACAAATATTTGTTCATGATACCCTGTCCTTTATCTAACATTTTAGTACCTTGCGTTTACGGCCGTTGAGCCAAGCAGCCATCATCATACTCACTTTAGAAAGCAAAAGCATATCATCAAACGGCCGTAAGCTATTCGATTGCTCATTGATTCAGTGAGCAGGGAGGTTACACAATGTCTTCTAAATTTCGGTCACGCCGAACCCTCGTTTTGTTTTTGCTTCTCTTCACGTTGTTATTTGCTTCATTAGCCGCTGCCCAAAACAGTCAAACGCATGGTCACGAGGCCCAAACCGTTGCCAGCTATGAGCTGCTGGGCGAAATCACCTTCCCTACCGGCACCCTGTTTCAAAACACCGAGGTTGGCGGATTATCCAGCATCGTCTACGATGCCCGCACCGGCCTGTATTACGCCATCTCCGATGACCGTGGCGACATCAACGATCCCCGCTATTACACGCTGCATATCGACGTCTCTGACAGCTCGCTGGATGCTGGGGACATCAGTTTTGTCCGGGTCAATACGCTCCTCAAGGAGAATGGCCAACCCTTTGTCCCCGCTGAAATTGACCCCGAAGGCATTGCCTTGACGGCACGCGGCACGCTTTTCATCTCTTCAGAAGGCATTGCCAGTGCCAGCCCGCCGGTCGATCCGTTTATTAAACGATTTATACGCAGCGGCCAGCAAAATGGCGCTTTGGTTATCCCTGATAAATATTTACCAGATGGCAGTGCGGTTGGTGTACGCAACAATCTGGGCTTTGAAAGCCTGGTATTCACTCCAGACCAGAAATATTTAGTGACGGCTGCGGAGAGTGCGTTGGCTCAGGATGGTCCAGCCTCAGATCTGGGCCAGGAAAGCCTGGCGCGCATCTTGCTCTATGATTTTGCCACACAGCAACCCGTCCATGAATTTGTCTATGTCGTTGGTCCCGTGCCGGAGGAACCCGTTCCGGCAGATGCTTTCCGCGTCAATGGGTTGGTAGAACTGCTGCCTCTGGACAACAGCGGCACGTTCCTGGCTATGGAGCGTGGTTTTTCGGTTGGGGCAGGCAACACCGTGGGCGTCTATGAAATCAGCCTGGCTGGAGCCACCGACGTGCTAGGTTATGATGATTTGTATGATGAGGGAACGGGAACGGCCGTACCGTTCACCCCCGTCTCCAAGCAGCTCATCTTCGACATTGAATCTGACTTTGGCCTGGTGGCCGACAATCTGGAAGGTATGACGTTTGGGCCTACGCTGCCCGACGGCCGTCAACTACTAATCATTGTGTCCGACAACAATTTTGCGGCTACTCAGTTCACCCAATTCATCGCCGTAGCTGTGGAGGTTATGCCTTCACCTTAAAATACCCTCATTAGTAGGGGTGACCTATCAGGTCGCCCCTATTTCCAACCATCTCCATTGCTTTTGCTATAATTTCACATCATGCACGCCGCGCTCTGTGCAGGTTAAGTGACGAACGGATAGCCAAATAGCTCAGAAACTATTTCGTTCTCCTAAACGCAAATTCCAATATACTGTTTTACAACCTTGCTGGAACTGGCTCAACGCCTCGCAAAATGTTTTTAAAAGGAAAGAAAATGCTCTCATTAAATTTATCAGTGTCGAATATAAAATGGTTTATCACCGCTGGCTGTATGTTGCTTATCCTCTTCACGCTATCTGTCAAAGGCATTGCCGGACAAGGCGCCTCACGCTCCACAGCATCAATTTCCGGAGCCAACAGCTACTATGTGTGCAGTTGCGCCTCCGACGCAGATAGTGATTGCCAGGCAGGAGATGACAATGGGACTGGCACACTGAACGATCCCTGGGAAACATACGCCCAAGCCCGACAAACCTTCGGCACCCTCGCTGCTGGCGAAAGCATTCTTTTTTGTGAAGGTGGGGCCTGGGAATTAACCGATAACGACACACGCTGGGTAAACGGCAATTGCCAGGCAGATAATCGCTGCCTGGTTGGTAGCTACACACCCACCTGGGCCTCTGGCGATGAAGCCCGTCCCATCATTACCCAAACGATCGATGGAAACCTGTTCCGGCTGGAAGATGGTGGCGATGCCGAGCATGAAGAAGGCTACATTATTGAGAACCTGGACTTGCGCAGCCTCATAAGCACCAGGAGTGGCATCTTTTTATATAACGACATTGACGATGTTGAAATTCGCAACGTAAATATTCAGGGATTTCGCTTGGGCGTCCAGTTAGGCAACGCCAACCCCTGTTCCGCCGACCCAGAATGTGATGGCAGAAACGAACGCATCACTTTGCGCGATTCGACCATCCTCAACAACACCTCTCAGGGCTGGCTAGGTGCGTCCAACGGGACCCAAATCATCAATAATTATTTTGAAGGGAATGGAGACGCCAACCAGTTTGACCACAACATTTATATAAGTGGTTCCGCCGGTGAACAAACGCATGGTATGCGGATCATCGGCAATCAACTGTATCGATCATCGCAGGGCAACACCAACAATTGTGATGGTGTATCTCTAGTGGTGCATGGTGTTCACGACGATCTCGTCATCGAAGGCAACGAGATTTGGGAAGATGCCGGAACTGCCAACGGCGGTTGTTGGGGCATTGCGGTAGATAATGGCTACAGTGATGAGCCAGAGGCCTTTACCAACATCATCATCCGCAACAATGTGGTGCGCAATGTGGGCAACCTGAGCATTGGCGTGGGGGCTTGTGCCGACTGTTTAATTGAGAACAACATTATTATCAACGAGCAAACTTATGGCGTCACCGCTATTGCTGCCCCAGATCGCGCCTTGCTTGCAGGAGATTTACCCCAAGATAATATCACCATACGGAACAATTCAATCTGGCTCAACGCCGTCGGCAGCCGGGGAATTTTGGTTAATGATTTGGGGGACAATCACGTTGTGGTGAGTAATGCTATTTATTATGCTGGCACAAGCGATAATTTCGACTGTTTTTCTGTGAACTTGCCGACGGCGGCATTCGACGCGTTTGACTACAACCTTTGCTATTATCCCAATGCCAGTGGCGCAGACTGGTCATCTCAGGACAGCACATTAAACGATTGGCAAACCAACACAGGTTTTGATCTAAACTCCTGGAATGCTGATCCTGGTTTTACAAATCCGGCAGTGGGTGATTTTACGGCAGTATCTGCCAGCGCAACCATTGTTGATAATGGACACCCCACGTTAAGCAGTACGCAAGATATAAATGGCGGATTTCGCACACCACCTTCAGACATTGGTGCCCATGAATGGGAGATGTTGCTGTTTTCCGATTACATCTATTTGCCAACTATTTTGAGATGATGTAACTCTCAAAATCAAACCTACCTTACAGGCGAAAGACACCGTAATGCGGCTGGCCCGGGGTAATAAAATCAACGTTGTGCGCCACAGAAAGCCCTACGCTTAAGGCGCGGCGCGTATCGCGCGGATCGATGATGCCATCGTCCCACAGCCGCGCCGTCGCATAATACGGATCAGACTCCTGCTCGAACTTTTGGCGCGTCATCATCTGCATCGCTTCGATGGTGGTTTTGTCTGGCTCGATGCCGCGCCGCCGGGCGGCACTTTCCTGCACAATGCCCAGCACCCCTGCCGCTTGCTCGCCGCCCATCACCGCCACTCGGCTGTTGGGCCAGCTCCACAAAAAACGCGGATCGTAGGAACGGCCGCACATCGCATAATTCCCTGCCCCGTATGACCCACCCACAATCACCGAAAACTGCGGCACGCTGCTCGTCGCCACCGCGTTAATCATCTGGCTGCCGTGTTTGATGATGCCGCCCCGCTCATACTGCGTCCCTACCATGAAGCCGGTGATATTTTGCAGATAGATCAGCGGCGTGCGGCTCTGGTTGCACAGTTGGATAAACTGCGCTGCCTTGTTGGCACATTCAGAAAACAAAATGCCGTTGTTACCTAAAATCCCCACTGGCCAGCCGTTGATCACCGCATGTCCCGTCAC
The DNA here is from genome assembly GCA_905479495.1 of uncultured Anaerolineae bacterium. GTDB lineage: Bacteria > Chloroflexota > Anaerolineae > Promineifilales > Promineifilaceae > Leptofilum. The sequence continues at coordinate 18,359 of CAJQMR010000044.1, read as the reverse complement.
CAATGTCGGGCCATACTCTGGCTTGAACTCGAAAAATTCCGAGCCATCTACCAACCGGGCAATCACTTCACGGATGTCAAACGGCACGCGCGGATCGGCGGGAATTATGCCCAGCAGCTCGTCAGGGTCGTAGGCTGGCTCACGCGGCGTCTGGCGACGACTGAGGCACGCCTGTGGTTTTTGCTGATGGAGCTGGCTGGCAATAAAACGGCCGATTCTCAACGCATCGGCATCATCTTCCGCCAAATAATCACTCAGCCCCGACACTTGGGCGTGCATTTCCGCCCCACCCAGCGTCTCGTCATCCACCTCTTCACCGATGGCCATTTTCACCAGCGGCGGGCCACCCAGGTAGGCGGTGGCCTTGCCCCGCACAAACACGGTGTAATCGCTCATCCCCGGCACATATGCCCCACCCGCCGTCGAGGAACCAAACACCAGGGCCACCTGCGGAATCCCCGCCGCCGACAGCCGCGCCTGGTTGGCAAAGGTGCGCCCGCCCAAAATAAAAATCTCGTCCTGGTACAGCAAATTGGCCCCGGCCGACTCCACACAAGTGATGCACGGCAGCCGGTTCTCGGCGGCGATGGTTTGGGCGCGCAACGTCTTTTGCAGCGACATTGGGTACACCGCGCCCCCCTTGGCTGTGGCATCATTCACTGAAATCAGGCACTCCACACCACCCACCACGCCGATGCCCACAATTTGCAGGGCAGCGGGCGCTTCGTCGTTGTACATGCCCCAGGCAACCAACGGGGAAAGCTCCAAAAAGGGCGTGCCAGGGTCGAGCAGCAGTTCCAGCCGCTCACGAGGCAGCAGTTTGCCTTGCTGGCGGAATTTCTTTTCGCCGCGTTCACCACCGCCAGCACGCACCTGCGCCTGCCGCGCTTCCAGTGTCTGCACAAGTCCCAGCATGGCGGCGCGGTTGGTTTTGTATTCTTCACTGCGGGTATTGAGGGATGATTTTAGTTTGTCCATGATTTTTATCCGCAGATTTCGCAGATTACGCAGATTTTTTCTCTCTGTGAAGCTCCGCGCTTCTCTGTGCAGCTCTGTGTTCCTGCTTTTTACGCGCTACTTTCGGAAAACAAACGCAAACATTTGGGGCATAGGTTCTCCCGACCAATGGTGTTCAGGCGGGAGTGGGCGCGGCGGTCGGTGATCTTCTTACCACACCGGGCCACATATGATTCGCGGCTATGCGCCACAATATGCCAGGTGTCGCCGCTTAGCAAAACGACAGGATTAGATTCTTGGGTCATAATAGGTTTAGATATTTCATCCTGGGAGCAATCCCCAGGCTAAACCGATTACCGATTCCCATTAACCACGCGCAAACTTAGCCCGCCACCTGTTGGATTCTGGCCCATGACGTGCTGCTGGTGCCGCTGTTGATCCGTCTCGGAGAACTGTTTTGGCTGGGGAAAGGGGGCAAATCGGCCCAGCAAAATTGTGTCGATGAGGTAAGCCAGCAGCGCCACGTCATATTCGTCATCGAGTGAGCGATATTGGCTGGGGTTCTGATTGACAAACAGCAGGTCAGCGGCGTACCCGTCTTCATCAGGCCCGATTTGTAGTTGGAAAATGCAGCTGCCGCTGGCGCTGCGGTGGCAATAAAGCCAGTCGTCTTCCAGGTAGATAAACCATTTGTCAGCGGGAGATTGAGGCACAAAACCCTGGCTGATGGTGACATACTCTTCACGGGTGTAACGGCCGTCTAGCAGCAGCTCTTTACGAATTTCGGGCATTGGTTTGTGAGGCCAGGAAACGGCCGTTGCGCGTTGTTTACTCATCAAACCACCTATTGATGAACAGCCGAATCAAACGTTTCAGCAGCCCACTGGTTTATGCTTTTACCACTCACTTCGGCGGCTGCAGCAACGGCCGCATGAATTTCGGGCGGAATCCGCAGCATCAACCGGCCTGAGTATGGTTTTTGCGGCGCTCGGTTTAGCTTTTCGCACGTTTCCAGGTAATCATCAACGGCCTCCTCAAAAGCTGCGCGAAGCTCCTGCACCGTTTCTCCATGAAAACCTACTACATCTCTTATCGCTGCAATGTGCCCGATGAAGCATTCATCCTCATCGCTGTATTCAATTTTTGCGGCGTATCCTTTATAAGTCATTGTATTCATGGTTTTATTCCTGCTTGCTCCAAAAAGCGACGGGCATCACGGACCTGGTATGGTTTTGCCTCTTTTCGTGGGTGCGGGCGATGAAAAGTACCAACTTCACCGTTCAATTCAAACCTCACACGTGAGCCACGTCCTTCCACTACAATTGCACCAAGCGCAATGAATAGAGCTTCAATCCTTTTCCACTCAAGTGTCTTGGAAACTGGATTTTCAAAAATGGTTTTTAGCGTTTTTTGGTGCTTTTTATTCACGGAAAAATGATAGCATATTGTGCTATCACAAACAAGAGGTCGATTAGCCGAGTTCTAAGCTGGCACGCGCATCGGCAACGGTGGCAACTTCGCCACCAACCAGCCGCACCAGCTTGGCAACTTTGGCCACCAGTTCGCCATTGGACCGGGCCAGTTCGCCATTGGGCAGGTAGAGATTGTCTTCCAGCCCCACCCGCACGTTGCCGCCCATAGAAACGGCCGCTGCTGCCAACTTCCACTGCTTGTTACCAATGCCAATCACCTGCCAGTGGGAATTGGCTGGAAGCTGATCCACCTGCTGCACCAGATGTTTGGTGCTGGCCGGAATGCCACCCAGTACGCCCATGATCAGGCTAAACTGGTACGGTGGCTGCAAAATCCCCAAATCGATCAGCGGCTGGGCGTTGTTGATATGGCCGGTATCAAAACATTCCATTTCCGGCCGAGTGCCCGCCTCGTTCATCGCTTCCAAAAAGAATTGAATATCCTTAAACGGATTGGCAAACACGTGATCGTGGTAAAACATCTTCTGCTTGCGCGAATAGATGGCGTAGTTCATCGAGCCCATGTTAAGCGCGGCCATATCCGGCTTGAGGGCACGAATGTGATGGATGCGCGTCTCCCGGTCGATGCCGATGGCTCCAGTGGAGTAGTTGATGATAACGTCTGGGCAGCGCTGGCGCACCTCGGCGTCAATTTGGGCATACGTTTCTACGTCGAAGGCGGGACGGCCGTCTGGCTGGCGCGCGTGAATATGCACAATACTGGCCCCTGCGTCTACGCTGCGACGGGCTTCCTCAGCAATCTCGGCAGGTGTGTAAGGAATAGCAGGGGATTGTTCTCGGGTGGTGAGGACGCCGGTGAGAGCGGCCGTAATGATGGTTTTTGTACTCATAGTCCCTATATTATAAACAAAATTGGGCAAGGCAGACGGTGGAAAAGATTGTTCGCTTTGCCCAATCGATTCCCGTCTGCCTCGCCCTACGGTTTACTGATTACTGAATACCGATTACGCCTGCCAGTCCCTGGAATCAACCATGCCGGGCGCATCATCGGCCAGGGTACCGGGGGGGATAAATTCGACTTCATCTACGCGGACGCGGCAGAGGCCCTGTACGGCCGTTTTCACCATTTCAGCTACAGCCGTTTCATCCACATCTTGCGCTTCCACCCGCACCACAAAAGTGTCCTTGAGTTCGGGGCGAGAAACCACCCCCTGCACCTTTTGCACGCCGGGAATCCGCCCGGTGGCAAAGCGCAGCTGGTTGGGATGGACAAACATGCCGCGCACCTTGGCCGCCTCGCCCGAACGCCCCACCAAAATGATGCTGCGCTCGGTCTGGGCGCTCTCACCCGGCTTGGGGTCCATATTCATCGCCATGTCGCCGGTGCCGATGCGGATGAGCGGATAGGCGCGGCTAAAGTTGGTCGCCACGACTTCACCCGCCTCGCCAGCGCCAACCGGTTGGCCAGTTTCGCTGTCCACCACTTCAATGATGGGTTCGGGTAGCAACGGCATCGCCATGCCGTCGCCCGTGTTGAGCGCCAGCAGGCCAAAATCGGCCGTAGCGTAGGCATTGCCAATCGCCAGGCCATATTCTTCAACAAATGCCTGCCGCAAGCTTGGCGGCAGTGGTTCCGCAGAGAAAATTGCAGTCTTTAGCTGCAAATCGTTTTTAAAATCGATGCCGCTCGCCTCAGCCTTCTTGATCAGGCTCATCAAAAAGCTGGGGGTACCGCTGTAACCCGTCACTTTCAAATCCTGCATCATTTTTATTTGCAGTTCGGCGCTGCCCGTGCCGCCGGGCACGACGGTGCAGCCCAGCCGCACAAAGGCATTGTCAAACAAAAAGCCTGCCGGCACTAAATGGTAGGTGAAGCTGTTCAACACCACGTCCCCCGGCTTGAAGCCCGTTGTTTTCAAGGCATTTACGGCCGTATCCCAGGCACCTTCGTCCGGTTCGGGGGCAGGCTCGTAAATGGGGCCGGGTGAGAAGAAAATGTGGGTTACTTTTTCTGGCGGCACGCCCAACATGCCGCCAAATGGCGGGTTGGCCTGCTGCAAGGCTACAATTTCATCCTTAGGTAGCACCGGAATCTTGGGCAGATCAGCCACGCCCTGAATATCGTCGGGCGTGATGTTCGCCACCTCAAATCGCGCGCGCACGGCAGGCGCATTTTCGTAAGCATACTTAACGGCAGCTTTCAATTTTGTATCTAAATCGGTCATGACAATTCCGTCGTAAGACAATTTTGAAAAATTGTCCTACCCTATCCAGCGTTTGCGGCGTTTGTAATGTTTGACGTCACGATAGCTCTTGCGCTCACCCACCTGAGTGAGACCCAGATAAAACTCTTTGATGTCGGCGTTTTGGGCGAGTTGGGCTGCTTCACCGTCTAGCACGATACGGCCGTTTTCCATCACATAGGCATATTCGGCCGTACGCAACGCCACATTGGCGTTTTGCTCTACTACCAAAATCGAAACGCCCGCTTCCTTATTAATTCGATGAATAATTTCAAAAATATTTTGCACCAGCAATGGGGCCAGCCCCAAAGATGGTTCGTCTAGCAACATGATACGCGGTTTAGCCATGAGCGCGCGACCAATCGCCACCATCTGCTGCTCACCTCCGGAGAGATATCCGGCCGTGCGGTGCCGCAGCGGTTTCAGAGCCGGAAAATAATCATATACTTGCTCCAGCAACTGTTTAGTTTCTGACTGACGCGGATTTACCAGCGCCCCCACACGCAAGTTCTCTTCCGTCGTTAAATGTTGGAACAAACGACGCCCTTCCAACACCTGCACAATGCCCAGACGAGTGATTTCCTCGGCAGGCAGCTTATCGAGTCGTTCACCATCAAACTCAATGCTGCCACGCGTTACAGCACCATCTTCCCGCAGCAGCAAACCAGAAATGGCCTTGAGCGTAGTGGTTTTACCCGCACCGTTAGCCCCCAGCAGAGACACAATTTGCCCCTGTCCCACTTCCAGCGAAACACCCCGCAGCACCAAAATGACATCACTGTAAACGACTTCGATATTGTTAATTTTTAGCATAATGTAAGAGAAACCCTAAGGGTCATAAAAACCCTTAGGGCTATATCAACTTAACCTAACTGACTATTCGGAAAAATTGTCTGCCGGACGCAGGTCAGGCGTTGCTGTCCAATCTTGCAGCACGACAAACGCACCACCTTGAACCTGGCGAATCTGAGCCTCATGCGGTGAGCGGCTGTCATTAGAGAAATCGACACGCATCACACCGTCAAGTATGTCAACGGCACCCAACTCAATCAAAGCGGCATGCACATCAGCGCCAGTCATGGCGTCAAAGCCAACATTGTCGATGGCGAGTTCAATGGCTTGAACAGCCAAATCAACACCGGCAAAGGTCAACAGATACCCAACACCATGCTCTCCGGGCGTACGTTCATTGGCAGCAAACTGCTCCTCGGCATATTGAACACCTGGATTATCAGCATCTGTCCAGAAGAGATACGGGAAGGGAGAAATCATGCCTTCAACCAAAGCCGGATCGCTAACAAAGGCATAGATGGCAATGTCCATTGCCCAGTTATTAGCACCAAAGAGGAATTGGTCGCGCAGGCCCAAAGCCCCCATGCCGTTTAGGATGGACGCCGGACCAAAAGCGAGGGAATTGGTGTAAATAACATTTGCCCCAGCGGCCTGGGCATTGAGGATAGCCGTGGTGGTATCGGCTGTGGGAGCAGGATCAATCAATTCGTTGGCTACGATTTCGATACCTAAACTTTCGGCATAGGCCAGGGTTTCGTCTGTGTAGGCACCTTGCCCGTAAGCGGTGGGCCAGCTAACGTAAGCAATTTTGATATCATCGCCTGCACCTTCTGGCTTCACATCGTCCCAATTGGCGCTGATGTAATCCATGAAGAGGGCAAACTGGTCAGGATAGATGGGGGCGTAGCCAAAGGTGTAACCAGATTCTGGACCATAGAAGGCAACAGCACTCAAACCAGCTGCCAGGTTGGGAATTTGATCTTCCACAAAGCGGCTGGCCAGGGCTTCACCATCACCAGAACCATAGGTGAACATAACGAGGATATTGTCGTCTTCGCTGGTGTAGCGGTCGTAGGCGGCAACGGCTTCATCAACGCTGGATTGGGTGTCGGTGAATTGCAGTTCAATCTGAGCACCACGAATGCCACCGTTGGCATTAATAGCGGCAACAGAATCGTTAAACCCATTGATCAGCGGCCCAGTGATACCGGCCAGCGGTCCAGATAGATCACCAAAGTGATAGAAGGTGATGGTTTCGCCTTCAAGATTATCCGTTCGCATCTCTTCCATCGGCTCTTCGGTTGGCTCTTCCATCGCTTCTGCCACATCGGTAGCAACGGCTTCAACAGTAGGGGCAGCTTCTTCAATGGCCGCTTCTACAGTTGGCCCAATCTCCGTCGCAGCAGCTTCAAGCGTGGGAGCCACTTCGTTAACGGCATCTTCGACGGCGTCTTGTACTTCGGCGGGGGTGCCGCAAGCTACCAAAAACAGGGCACCTAGCAGAAAAAACAGCAATGTGAATACGGGTAGTTTCTTCATGTTTACTCTCTCCTTCTTATGGGTAAATAAAGGCCTTCAACTCGTGGAAATTTTTCTTTTATTGTTCACCTCCTCAAAAATTATTCGCGTTCATACGCAGAGGTAAATAACAAGGTTAACGGGCAAACGGCCGTAAACGCCAGGCAGCTTTGATCAACCGCCAACGATAGGCCAGCCCACGCGGTTCAAATACCAGAAACAAGGTAAGCGCCAGACCAAAGACAAACGGCCGTAACGCCGCCCCAATCCCGCCCGCATTTTCCGGGAACATATTGATGACGGTTGGCGTGATCAATGTGGCAAATTCTTCCAATAAAATAATCAGCGTGGTGCCAAAAATGGGACCGACGCTGGTGCCCAGCCCCCCAACAATAAGCATGCCCAGCATGATGACCGAATCATTCAGGCCAATCGTTTCGGAATTGAGGTGGCGTAAATTGTGGGCCAACAAAGCCCCAGCAACTCCTGCATATACCGAGGCAATGAAAAAGGCGCGCAGTTTGTAACCAAACAAATTAATGCCCAGTAGTTCGGCCGCTAAATCATTGTCGCGCACGGAAATGAAGGCACGGCCCAAACGACTGCGAGCTATATTGTGGGCAGCAATGGTGCTGATGATCAGCACCACCAGAGTGATGTGGATAAATTGAGTGGGGGTGGCAAAACGATAAATGCAAGCGGCCGTTTCCGGGTCAAATGTTGTACCTAAAAAGCACGTGTTGCTGATAATCGGAAGCTGGATCACGGGAACTGGCACATTGATGCCCTGTGCCCCATTCAGCACATCCGGCCAGATATTGCGCGTAACCCAGGGAATAATAAATTGAGCACTCAGCGTGGCCATCACCAGGTAAAATCCCTTCACGCGCAGCGAAGGCAAGCCAAACAGCAAGCCAACCAAACCAGCCCCCAGGCCGGCAACCGGCAAAGCAACAAAGAAGCTCCAGCCCAAAACACCTACCAGCAGCGCTGAAATATAGCCGCCCACCGTCATAAAAGCTGCCTGCCCCAGCGAAATCTGCCCAGTGTAGCCAGTTAAAATGTTCAGGCCCTGCACAGCAATCATGAAAATGCAGATACGGTTTACCAGCGAGACCAATGATTCAGAGGCTACATACGGCAGTGCAAATAGCAGCAGTATAAAAGCAATCAACACCACATACTGCCACCGCTTGCGCAGTACGGCCATATCTTGTTCGTAAGAGCGGTCAAAATCACCCGCTGGTCGTAAAACAGACATTTAGCTCTCCGGTAATAGTTGTTAGTTTGTTAGTTGTTAGTTTGTTAGTTGCTAGTTCTCATCGTTTGCGCTGTTGGTCTGCAATGATGGTCAGCATTTTAATAATTTCTGTTGCTAGATTCATGCGATGATTGACGATCTCAGACTCAATTGCTTGTCGATTTCGCCAGTACCAACCACGCGTTTCGCGGGCTGATCCAATCGCAATGCGTAAAAATCGTGCATAATCCTTGCCAAACCCACGGCCGTATCCTTCTTCAACATTGGCAGAAACAGAACCACTGCTGCGCAACAACTGCGACATCCTGGCATTACCCAAAGGATTTTTCTGCAGCTTCTCACAATCCCACCAAGCCAGATCAGACAAAAATAGCGATTTTCGATATGCTTCCAACCGCCACAAAGGATCTTCTTTAATGCACTCCGGCAAAATCCCCAGCCATTCTTCGTAATTCTTCCAATCACCTTTGCCCACGGCTTAACCACCAACCACTAGCAACAAACCACCAGCCACTGTTAAATTCTCTCAATGCGTTTTTGACCAAAGAGGCCGTCGGGGCGGAAGAGCAAAACGATGAGCAAAATGATGTAGGGAATAATCGCCGCCGAGTTACGCACAGCTTGGGCAGCTTCAGGACCGAAAATAAAATCATTGTTGGGCAGGGCAACCAACCCTTGGGCCAATCCGATAATCAACCCCCCAACCACTGCACCAGGAATTGATTCTAGGCCACCCAGCAGCACAGCTGGGAAAGCGGCCAACACAACAATGGAAAGGCTCAAATCCAGGCCACTGGCAGTGGCAATGAGGATGCCCCCCACCGCCGCAATGATGCCCGCAATGGCCCAGGAGATACCAAACACGCGGTTAATGCGAATGCCCACGCTTTGGGCTGTTTCGTGATCTTCGGCCGTGGCTCGCATGGCCAGGCCAGTAGTTGTATATTGGAAAAAGAGCCAGAGCAGGGTGACGCAAAGCATGGCCACCAAAAAAGACCACACCAAATTTTGCCTGAGCACCAAAATCATGGGGTTGTCATTGTAGGTAAAGGGCAAGGTGATTTGGTAGGGATTGGTAACATCGAAAATGACAGGGAAGTTGCGCTGTACCGTGCCAAAAACGAGGATGGTGACCCCCTGCAAAAATTGGGCCAGCGCCAGCGTCATCAAAATGATGGAGAGCAGCGGTTGGCCAGTGAGGGGGCGCAGCGCCAGGCGTTCAATGAGCAAACCGAGCAGCACCGAAACCATCATGGCACAAATGATAGCCACCCAGAGCGGCAGCCCCAGCCCGGCATCGGGAGACCAAAACCACCAGGTGGCCATTGTGCCGATGAGCAGCATTTGGCCCTGGGCAAAGTTGAAAATCTCTGAGGATTTAAAGATGAGGACGATGCCCAACGCAATAAGGGCGATGGGACCACCATTTAAAAAACCAGTGACTGCAAATTGGGGAAGTAGCTGCCAATTCATATCTTTATCCGTTGCTTGTTTTTGACTAGTAGAGAGAGGCGATTTTTACGGCCGTTTCCACCACACTCGTACTGCCATCCTGATACTGAACAGACGCCCGCACCTCAACACGATCATCACCGTTGTACATGCTGGTGATAATGTCGTCGTACTTGCTGTAGAGCACATTGCGCTTCAGCTTGCGCGAGCGGGTCATCTCTTCTTCGTCGGCATCGAACTCTTTATGCATGAGAACAAAGCGGCGCACACGGCCGTTTGGCGGCAAATTCTCGTTCACGTCAGCCACCGCTTGCTGGATGAGGTCGTACACTTCCTGCTTTTGCGACAAATCGATGAAGGTTGTGTAGCCCAGGCCACGCCGTTCTGCCCAGTTGCCCACATTGCCAAAATCCATCACGATGAGCGCCGTCACAAAATCGCGCTCTGTGCCCACGGCCATCACGTCCCGAATGTAGGGGCTAAACTTCAGCCGACCCTCAATAAACTGCGGCGAGAATTTTTCGCCGTTGGCCAGGGTCAGCATTTCCTTTACCCGATCCAGGTAAATAATGTGGCCATCTTCGTCGATGTAGCCGGCGTCACCGGTGCGGAACCATTTACGGCCGTCTTCATCCACCAGCAAAGAAGATTCCGTCGCTTCTGGATTTTTGTAATATCCCTTGAACAGGGTGGGGCCTGTCAGCAAAATCTCGCCATTTTCCCCAATTTTGGCCTCAGATTCGGGGATGGGCTTGCCGACGCTGGCAAACTTGATGTCGCCGTCCCGATGCAGTGTCGCTCCACCAGTCAGCTCCGTAGAGCCGTACACCTGCTTCAGATTAATGCCCAGCGCATGGAAAAAGCGCATCGCGTCTGGGCTAAGCGCCGATCCGGCCGTGTAGGCCGCCCGAATGCGGGACAGGCCCAGCTTGTCCCGCAGCGGACCAAACACCGTGAGGTTGCCCAGCTTGTAGGCTAAATTCAGCCCCGCCCCCACCGGCTCATTGCGCAGCCGCCTATCAGCCACCTGGTAGCCTACGGGCAAAAATGTCTCATATAGTTTGCGGTTAAACCAACTGGTTTCGTTGATGCTTACCTGCACCATGCCCACCAAATTTTCCCACAGCCGCGAGTTGTATAGCAGCCCTTCTGGCGCAATTTCGCGGATATTTTCGCGGACGGTTTCTGGTTCTTCGGGGAAGTTCATCACAATGCCCGCGTAAACATGGGGGGCAATGCCCAGGGCGTGTTCGCCAATCCAACCCAGCGGCAAGATGCTTACATGGTTGTCTGTATCGTAGCGCGGGTCAATTTCGTCAAAGAGGCGCGTGCTGTTGATGAGATTATTGTGACTGAGCATGGCTCCTTTGGGTAGCCCGGTGGTGCCTGAGGTGTAGCAGAGAACGGCCGTATCTTCACCCTGCCCCAGCCAAACCTCTGTATCAAACCGATCCGGCTCCTTTTCAGCCACCGCTTGACCCAACTCCAGCACCTCTTCGTAGGAAATAAGCCACGGCTCATCGTAACTCCATAACCCTTTGTCTTCCCAATAGACAACTTTTTTAATGTTGGGAACCTCATCGCGAATTTCCAACATCTTATCGCACTGCTCCTGGTCCTTCGCCATCGCAAAAGTGGAATCACTGTGGGCGGCAAGGTAAGCCAGCTCCTTGGGAATGGCATCTGTGTAAACCCCAACCTGAGTAGCACCCACCGCCAGCAAACCCAAATACCCCCACAAATATTGCCGATCGTTGTCCCCAATAGTGCAAATTTTGTCACCGCGCTGCACACCCAAAGCAAGCAGCCCGAGGGCAAATAACTTCACATTTTCATACGAATCTTGCCAGGTAAACTCGCGCCAAATACCAAACTCTTTTTGGCGCAGCGCCACCTTGTTGGCACCATGTGTGTGTACCTGTTTCAAAAAATATTGGGGAAGCGTTTGCGGATTGTTCATAAGAAATTTTATGCTTTACCTAAATACGCATCGATTACTCTGGCGTCTTGTTTAATCTCGTCCGGCACACCGTCAGCGATTTTTACACCAAAATCCAGCACCACAACCCGATCAGAAATATCCATCACCAGACCCATGTCATGCTCAATGAGCACAATGGTGATACCACGCCGCTCATGAATGTCTAAAATGAAACGGGCCATGTCCTCTTTTTCTTCCACATTCATGCCCGCCATCGGCTCGTCCAACAGCAGCAATTCAGGCTCCATCGCCAGGGCACGCCCCAGTTCCACCCGTTTGCGCAACCCATAAGAAAGTGCCCCGACAGTGGCTTTGCGAATATGGGCAATCTCTAAAAAATCAATGATTTCTTCAACAACTTCACGATGAGCTACTTCTTCTCGTTGGGCAGTGCCCCAATATACCATGCTGGCCAGGCTATTCTGCTTCATATGAATATGCCGTGCAGCCATCAAGTTATCCAGGGTACTTAACCCGGTGTAGAGCGCAATATTCTGAAAAGTACGGGCGATACCCAAGGAGGCAATTTTGTAGGTGGGGGTTTTGGTGAGATCCGCAGTTTTAAAGAGAATCTCACCTCTTTGCGGGCGATAAAATCCGCTGATGCAGTTTAGCATTGAGGTCTTGCCAGCCCCGTTCGGACCAATGATCGCCCGAATTTCCCCTTTGTTTACACTAAACCCAACATCTGAAAGGGCAGCGTTACCTCCAAAACTTAAAGATACATTTTGAACATCAAGCAGGACGGCGTTAGAGCTCATGCAACCTCTAGATTGTAAGATGAAAGGAAAAAAGCTTGCAAGGGATGAATACGGTCAGAAAATTCTCAGGTTTTGTACTATTTGCACAAAGGGTGTTCTTCTCTTCTGCACAAAAGTTACCATAAGCCGGTAATCATGGCAAGAAGTTAGTTATATCTAAACCATAAAACTTCCATAACAAACATACCAAGCGAGGCAATATTCTCGCTTGGCATCTGGAATTCTATTGGCTGCAAACAATCTTGATTAGGTTGTACGCACCTGATCAGTGAGGAGCACTTGGGGCAGCTCAGTCGGTACAAAATTGGGGTCACGCCAGCGGGTGTACTTGATGACGCGGCGGGCCACCCACCAACCTGCGCGGAAGAAGCGTGGATATTTAAGAACATACGCAAACCGGGCCAGGCGAGCGCGGAAGTTGAGCTGAACAAAAAGGGGATGTTTTTGCAAACGTTCTTTGTAGGTGCCAAAGCTGAAATCTTGCCGGGCAAAAGCATCTTCCAGGGCAGCGGCGGCCACTTCGCCGTAGCCAAGGGCAAAAGAGATGCCCTCACCCATTAGCGGGTCGGTTCCAGCGGCATCGCCTACCAGAATGATACGTGGCTGAGCAAAACGGCCGTCTGCCCCCCACCATCTTATCGGATGACCTTTTAACTTATAGTCGTTCAAGTTACGATCCCGTGCGGCCATAGCATCTTTAAGGGTTTCTTTGAGGTCTGCTTTGGGGCGTTCTGGCCGAGCACGACTGTCGAAAACACCCCGGTTCATGTACGGTTTGCCGTCCACATAGCTGGGGAAATCCCAGTAGTAGCCTTGCAACTGATGATCAGTCATTGGTGTAAAGTCGAAGATAGCGATGCCGTCACGAAATTCGGACTGGACATGGGCGTTTTCCGGGGTGAGCACCTCGATGAGGCGAGCCACCCGGGAATCATCATCCCACTTGAGGCGGCGACGCACAAAACTGCGGGAACCATCAGCCGCCACAACTGTTTTAGCATGGAAAATGGCTTTCTCCGTGGTCACGGCCACGTAGTCATCGTGGGGCACCACATCGGTAACCGCTTCCCCCTGCCGCACGGTTATGCCGAGAGATTCGGCCGTTTTAACCAGCCAATGATCAAACTCATCGCGCCGAACGATACGAAAAACGGGGTTGCCAAAGAAGGAGTAGCTTTGATCTTCATATATCAAGCGTACTTCACGCACTTCGAAGTTTTTTGGCTCAAAGGGCAACCCCAGCCGCGCCAAAATGTTCTGCCCAATATGGGTAATGCCGCCGCCACACAGCTTTTCACGAGGGTGCACGGCTTTGTCTACCACAACCACGCGCTTGGCCCAGGCTGGATTGTTTTTTACCAGATGTAATGCTGTTGATGTTCCTGAAGGCCCCGACCCCACGATCAAAATATCAACATTTTGAATCTCCGCCATTTTCTCCTTCTGCCTCCGCTGTCCGTTATCGGTATTCGGTAAACGGTAATCGGTTTTATGAACAGACCGATTACCGTTTACTGTTCACCAATTACCGAGTAATTATCGGCAGCATTATAGCATAGGGCAACGGAACTGCCTGTTCAGTGCCGAGGGCGGCAGCGGGTGTATCGGTGGGTTGACTGTTGCCTGCGGCATCGGTGGCGCGGACGCGGAACTCATAAAACTGGGCCGAATCAGGGGAGGTGAAGAAGGCGCTGACGGCCGTTGTATCCGTGAGCCATGCCGTCCAACCCACATCCCCCTGAAGACGGTATTCCACCATGTAGCTCGCTACGCCAGAAAGGGCGTCGGTCCCGCTCCACTGCACCAGGAAATCGTTGTTGGGCATCTGGTAAACGGCCGTAATCGTCGAAGTCGGCACGGTGCTGTCAATACCAAACTGGATGATCGGCGTGCTGAGGGTTTCGGTCAGACCATCGGTGTTGCTCACAACGGCCGTCGCCTGCCAATACAGCGCCGGTTGTTCAGAGGTAAAATCGTGCGTGTGGCTAAGAACGGCCGTGCCCCATGTTTCCGTAACCAACTTGTTTGTCTGCGAAATATCAGTGCTAACGGTGAGCCTGGTAGTGAGCACTTTGCTGGTGGTCGTCACTACATCCCAGCTAAAATCCACTTGCGGATCATTGACCCAGCTGCCGTCTGCCGGAGCAATGGCATTGATTTCATCTGGCGGCGGCGACACTTTCAGCAAGCGCAGCCCGTCGAACCACAGCCCCAGCCCTGAATCGGTCGTCGTGAGATCATCCAGGTAGACGTAGTTGTCAGTGCCTGCCGTCAGGTTAAATTCGCCCAGAGAAAGCCATTGACCCAAATTGGCCTGCTGGCTGGCCACAATCGTGGCCACGCCATCGGCATGATGCACTTCGTAGGTGGCCCCGTCGGTTTCTGATTTACCCGTTGCACAGTAGGGCACATACATTTCAATGAGATAGCGTCCGGTTTCCGGTACAACAGGTCGCCAGATGCCCCAATTGGCGCTCTCTGCTGGATTGGTTGTGGAAAAGGTGTAGTAAGAATGCAGATTGTGACCACATTCATTGCCGCCTTCGTACCAGCTGGCGACGCTCTTGGTGAACTGGGCACTGTCCTCGTTGGTGTACAAATGCTCGTCCACGGTACCGACGTTGGCCGCTACCTGATCGCGCAGCCAGGGCAGCAGATCATGCGCCTGGTCGCCAGGGCATTCGGTGGTGCCATACACATCGCGGTGGCCCATCAAATTGGGACGGCCACCCTCAACATAGGGCAGCGTCGCTTCCGATTCGTACACGTTGATGCCACGCTGATCCGCCTTCCAGGAAAGCAGTTCGATGAGCGAATTTTTCATGGCGGTTGGCGGGGCTATGCCGGGCAGGCCGGGGTAATCTACCGAGGTAAAGGTGCCGATGAGTGAAACGCCCATGCTGCCCGTGTTCGCCCCAGACGCGTGCGTGCCTACCACGTCCAGATTCAAGTAATCCTCGTTCATGTGCCCTTCGTAAATGACGCCGGTTTGGTCGATGAGGTAGTTGTAGCCAATATCGCCCCAACCTCGGCAGCTGGTGCAGCTGTCGGAAGCGGGATAGGTGTGGAAGGCCCAAATGGCCCGTACGATGGGAGCCCAGTCAGTGTAGGGGCCGTTGCTGGAGACAGTGTGATGGACAATCATGTGGCTGGCGTCGTCATAGGCTAGTCCAGCCGTGTAGTCACAATCCACCGAGGTACACCACACGTCCCGGCTAATGACGGTGGGGCGTGGGTAACCGGTGCCAGCAGGTTTTGCGCCGCTGGCCGCGTCCAGTGCCTGCTGTTGGGCCAGCAGTTCTTCGGTGGTGGGTCCGGCACTGGTGTCGATGAAGGTGAAACTAATGCTGTTGAGTTGGGGGGATACGGCCGTATCAAAGCGGCCAAAACTCACGCTGAACTGAATAGTGTCGTGGGTTTCATCCACTTCTGGCACAGTGATCATGTCACCCAAAGTTTCATGGTCTTCATCTGCCGCAAAGTCAGGCTGGTGCTCCATGTGGAACCATTCAGACCAGTCGCCGCCGCCCTTGCGGGTGCGCACCTGAATTTCCAGGCTGGTGTTAGTTGGCACGTCGGCGGCCCAGCCGGTAACAAGGGCGTTGAAGTTGATGGGGGTCTGGATGGGGTCGGAGGTATAAACGGCCGTCATTGCCGCACCATCTAGCGTGAGACCTGTGGGGGAAACGGCCGTGTCATCGCCACTGCCCTGGGCAAAATCTTCACCCTGCCAGGTAAGGCTTTCCATGATGGGGGCGGCAGCCGTGGATTCAGTTTTGGGCCAGCTAACGGCCAGCAAAAGCATAAATAAACCAAGTAAAGTAACAGTTTTTAGATTCTTATACATCATTCGCTCCCGCAAGGTTTGAATTTACTACTAACTTTCTCCCCCAGTAGGAGCATCTTAGCAACGGCCGTAAAAAAGTGCGGTATAAAAAGGGTGAATTTTAGATTAGGATGGAGTGAATCTAGTGTTTCGCCAAATAAGCTTTGTCAGATAACGATGCTGGAGCGAAACACTTAAGCTGAAGCAAGTTTCCCTGTTAACTAATCGTCCAAAGAAGTTTGCTTCAGCACTAACGCAGCGAATCACAAATAGACAGGTCGAAAGAATCACAAATCCAGAAAGGATGTAACTTTAGGCTCAGTTGTTCATATTATAAATAGAGGACAATGATGCTGACTTTTCAGGAACTGTACGAAACATATATTGATGATGTTTATCGTTTTGTCCTATGGCTGGCAGGCGACAGGTTCGAGGCGGAAGACATTAGTTCCGAGACGTTTATCAGTGCCTGGGCGCATAAGACGACGATCCGCACAGAAACATTGAAGGCATATCTCTTCACAATTGCCCGCAATATTTACCTGGAGCGGCAGCGCAAAGGAAAACGTCACGTCCCTCTGGAAGATGTGCATATCGATCCGCTTCCGGGGCCGGACCAACGGATTGATGCCCAGCGCCAATTGCAGGATGTGTACCGATTTTTACAAACTGTATCAGAAATCGATCGGACCGTTTTTGTTTTGCGAGTACAGCACAAGCTGCCTTATGTTGAAATTGCTCGGATGCTGTCATTATCGGTAACGGCCGTCAAAGTCAAAGTTCACCGCTTACGCAAGAAGCTCATTGCTAACTGTGCCCAAAAGGAGGTGGTTTAATAATGAAAGTGACAAGAGACGTCATTCTTGATTTATTACCGCTTTATATTGCTGAAGAGGCGAGTGCAGATACCCGCATTCTCGTCGAAAAATATCTGGAAATGGACCCCGAACTGGCCGATATCGCTGCCCAATCAGCCGAAATGTTTCAGCCGGATGACAGTCCCATTCCCTTAACAACGGAGGATCAAATGAAATCTTATCTAGAAGCCAAACGATTTATGTTTCGCCGCAACCTCATCTGGGCCATTCTGATCGGTCTGGGTCTTTTTATGGTTTTTGCCTTAGCTTTAATAGCTGCCTTCTTTCTCCTGGCAAGTTCACCTGTAGCCATGTGATCGACCGGATTCTTTCCTGGCACGAGTAGCCACCGTTTTTGGGTTCTTGCTTGAATTATCGGCAAGTGAACACAGTCTTAAAAAGGCTCGGGCAACCGGGTCTTTTTTTGTTGGCACGAAGATGTCGGAAACGAACGGCCGTTTGTAACGTGAGGTGTGGTAGAATTACGGCCGTCGCTTGTTCTAAAAAAGACACTTCCCATGCCACAGGATCCTATCAAATCAAGGAGACTCTTTTTGAAACGGCCATTTCTAAACCTGACAACCATATTATTTATGTCAACAATAGCGCTTGTCCTCGTATTTGCCTCATTGGAAACACAGGCGTATGTTGAGATTGGTAGCGAAACGGCCGTTGCCACCACGCCCATCATTTTCACTCGCACCCAAACCATTGGCCAAAGTGCCAGCTATGGCGTCGCCTTGGGCGATCTGGACAACGATAATGACCTGGATGCTTTTGTAGCCAACGTCCTGTTTGAGACCGCACTATCCAATACCAATAAAGTGTGGCTCAACAATGGCAGCGGGCAGTTTACAGACAGCGGTCAATCCCTGGGTAGCATGGATAGCTATGCTGTGGCTCTCGGCGATCTGGATGGCGATAAAGATTTAGATGCTTTTGTCGCTAACGATGGTGAAAATACCGTCTGGGTAAATGATGGGCAAGGCAACTTCAGTGACAGCGGCCAAAAGCTGGGCGCAAACAACAGCCACACAGTTTTGTTGGCTGATGTAAACCAGGACGGCCGTCTTGATGCCTACGTAGCCAATTATGGGCAAGCCAACGTTTTATGGCTCAATGACGGTACCGGTCAGTTTAGAACCTATCCGTAAATTGCTAAATCGCACAAGATATGCGCACAAGCGAACTGCACAAAGGCCAACCAATTTTCGCTTTTCTTGCACCATCGGGTGCGAATACTACGCCTCTTGCCCAACCAGCCAAACGTTCTTTCCA
>CAJQMR010000043.1 GCA_905479495.1 uncultured Anaerolineae bacterium | reverse complement strand
ATGCCCCATCCCATGAGCGGCCAAATGAACCAAAGCGTTCCCGGGGACGTAGTCATGTTGATTAGAAACAAGCCCAGGTTTACGATTACGTACACGCTAAGATGTCTGTAAAAACCTCGTAATACCGTCACGCGCTCTTTTGCTTTTTGATACTTGATTTCTTGCTCGTTCATTTTTTTCTCCTTGGATGAATATGCCCTTGGGGCAGACCCTGGTTCATATCCCATCCTACTTACATCGGTTGTTGTTTATAGTGATCGTCTCCATCCATTTTGGGGAACAGATCACGCTTACCACTGTTTAATCAGGCAACTATTGGCACGTTACTCGCAGGTCTTTTCCGGATGAACCAGACCACCATTATGATGATCAAGAAAACCGCGCCGACGGGCATCAAGCCGAACTTGATCTTGGTCAGCAAGGAGGCAACTTGCGCCAGCCAATCAATCCGGTTGGGATACACTAGCCCAGAAACCACAAGGCTAAGGTTTTCAAGTATGTCAGCCAGGCCTGAGATCAGCGGGGTCAGGATGAGCCACTGCAAAGGATGTTCCAGGGGCAGCAGGCGCACCAAAAACCAGGCGCCGGTAAAGGCAAATAGCAACGCATAGCTGATCGGGAACAGCATATCCGGCACAAGGTGCAAGGTGCGGTAGGCCTGGCGGCCGGCGATTCCCAAGGCTGAAAACAACTGGTACACTTCTTCTGGGGTATAGGACATCCGCATATCCAGGATAGGCACGCCCCCGGAATGTTCCTCGATGGCCGGGGTGCTGAAAGGTAACGCGGTGCCGTTCATTATGAACATCAACAATCCGGCAGCCGCCAATAGACCCAGGATTGCCAGCCAGCTGGTTTTGTGCTGGATGAAGGTTAAGATTTTTTTCAACATCAGATTTCATTCCTTTTATCTAATTCGATGTCGAATAATGAGCCATGAGCAGCATTCACACTTAGAAAGGGTTGAGATCGTTCTGGCACACAATTGCTCAATATTTCCGGCATCCGGTTAATCAAGTTCGATGCGTTTAATCGACAGTAGTGACAGACCTAGATCGTACAGTCTGCGCAGTAACCCGTGCAGCGCGGCTTGATCGACCACCGTGCCGGTCAGTTTGGTGACACTCCTTCCGTCTGCATCGACTTGAGGCTCAATGGCCATCCCGTCGAACCAATCGGCTCGGCTCTTGTCCAGAAATCCTTGTACTGTAATCTGGTAGATTACCGGGCTATCTGGATTCAAGTTGTGTTCTGCATCTGCCATTCCTGTCAACCTCTTTTTAAAACTATGATTACAGGATAACGGCCGTGGATCGGAAAATAATCACATATGAATGTGATCTTGAGGAGAAAAAGATGTGATTGCTGGAGGAGAGTTATGTGATTGGGGGTTAAGTTATAAGAGGTTTAGTTCTCTGGCTTTGGCAACAGCCTCGGATCGCTTGTGAACCATAAGCTTACTGTAAATGTTTTTTACGTGGGTACGTACAGTATTTAGGCTAACCAAAATTTGGTTTGCTATTTCTCTGTAAGATAGGTCTTGTGCCATCAGGTGAAGGACTTCCAATTCACGGTCAGAAAGGGGGTCTATGAGTATGGACGAAGGTGTGTCAGACTGCGAGTCCGTATCGATTTGGGTAAGCAATTTGATCGCATATTCAGCAGCAATGTCGCGCCTGGTTGCTTCCTTGAGTAGGCGAATGATGGGGCTGCCGTTATCTAGAAAGATGCGTACAAATCCCTGCGGTTCGGCCAACTCAAGCGCCCGCTCAAGGGAAGACAGCGCCTGATTGAGATCTCCTTGTGCATCCAAGGCCAACGCCTGAAGTATCAGAAGATCTATCAGATGCCCCATTCGCCCTGCTGATTCTGCTGATAGGGCGAGTCGTTCGACTAAACCAAGTGCTCTGATCAGCATTACCCCATCTGATGAGGCTCGTCCTTGCGCAACTAGCACCCGCGCCAGCGAGATATGTTCATACTCATTTTGAAGGTTGAATTCGATCTCGGCGCTCAGATTGCTTTCCTGCGCCCAGCGAGATGCCGTATCAAGCTCTTCTTGTGCTAGCCACAACTGCACCTGGCACGCTGTCAGCTCTGCCTGATACATTGGCTGGAGATCCATTTGAGTGCTATTAATCGCAGCTTGCAACATCTTGTTTGCACCGTTTGCATCGTCCCGTGCTTGCAGAATACGTGCCAATAGCATTTGTCCACTTATCAGCGATTGTAAGAAGCCCCCTCGTTTGGTTTGTTTGATTCCCCGTCGCATGTATACTTCAGCATCAGCTAACTCGTTTCGCTCATAGAGTACATGGCTCATATTCGCTCGCGCCATATCTGAACTGAGCGCTCGCAGTTGTTCCGATGCGCTGAACTCAGCAGACGCATCGAGCATCTCCTGGCATACTTCGACTGCTTGCACAAGCTTCCCTTGCATCACCAATAGACGAACCAACTGTTCAACGGCCATAATAGCAGCCATTATGTTTTCGGCTGCAAGGAGCAGTGTGACAGCATCGGCGTATGACTGGCTGGCTTGCGCTATGTCTCCGAGATCTCTGAAGTTAACGGCGAGTGTTAAGAGGAGAATCCCTCGCTCGGAACGACGATCGTCTGGTAGGATCCTTAGCACTTGCTGAGCTACTTCAGTGCTGCGCATCGGTTTTCCCTGAATACCATAGAGAATCGCGCGTAGTGTGTTTATCTGGCAAGATAGTTCAGTGACTTTTTTACTGTTGATGGGTGTCGTTTGCCTGCTAAGCAAAGCTTCTGCATCGTTCAGGCGTTCCTCAACAGCGCCAATCTGACTACTGAGGAATAGAGTCCAAGCATAGTCGACAGATAATGAGGGGTCCGAACGGACTCTTTCGTCCGGCAGCAATTCGAACCATCGCCGCACCGTACTCACCTCACCCCGCTCGTTTGCCGGGAAGCTGTGTTCTGCAACCAGTCGTGCTGCCTGTTCAAGATCATCCGCCGCTATAGCATGGCGAATTGCTTGGTCAATGAACCCGTGTTCTTCATGCCATTTGCTGGCGCGACAATGAAGTTCAGGGATCATGTTGGCCTGTTCTTGCTGCAAGCGAAAGCGCAACAGATCGGCAAATAGGTGATGATAGCGATACCAACGCCGTTCATCATCCAGCGGCACAATGAACAGGTTGGATTTTGCGAGTCGGTTCAATAATGTGTGTCCGTCGCTGTGAGTAGGGCTGTCGTTTTCAAAATCACAGACGGCTTCGCACAAAGAACCGGTCAGGCGCGTCAATATTGATGTTTGCAGCATAAAAGAATGTAATCTTGGCGGTTGTTGTTGCAGAACTTCTTCGACCAAATAATCGAGGATGTGATGATGAATGCCGGTAAAAGATTGGATGAAACGGGTGACATATTCTGCGTCTCTTTCTTGCAGAGAAAGGGCGGCTAGTTGCAATCCTGTAATCCAGCCCTCGGTACGAGCGCCCAACGCGGCGATATTTTCTGCTGAGATTTCGAGATGCATCATTTGTTTGAGAAATGTAGTGGCCTCTTCATTGGTGAAGCGCAGATCGGCAACACGAAGATCTGTCAATTGCCCCCGACCACGCAGGCGGGCTAAAGGCAAGGCGGGATCGATGCGCGTGGTGATGACTAAGTGCAACGTCGCAGGCGAGTGATCAAGTAAAAATGTGAGTGCTTTATCAATTAATTGATTTTCGATTACGTGATAATCATCTAAAACGAGAACCAGGGTTTGGGAAAGATCAGCGATCTCATTGAGCAGGACCATCAGAACTGCTTCAATATTGGTCGCTCCAGATGATTGCAGTGCAGCCAGTGGGTCTAATCCAAAGTCAGGTTCTACCGTTTGTATGGCGGCGATGAAGTAGATTAAGAAGCTGTTCAGGTCATTGTCGCCTTCATCCAGCGAAAGCCAGGCGGTAGCAAACGGCGGCGTGACCTCACTCATTGCTTGAATCCAATCGCTTACCAACGTTGTTTTGCCAAACCCGGCCGGGGCTGAGATGAGGGTTAATTTGTGCCCCAGTTGGAGACCTTGATTTAACCGTTCTTTTAAACGTAGACGGGGGACGAGAGACGGCCGTAACCGCGGCACATACAATTTCGTTTGCAGCAGGTCGCCAGACATAGACCCATTATATGAGGAAAGGCTGAAAATTACACCAACTTATGGGGGTCTGACACAGCGAAACCCCAAATAAGCCGGGCTGAACTGTTTTGACCTGGCCCATACCTTCCCATCGTAGACAATGATATAAGCGTGCGCTTCATCCACTTCTGTTGCTGTCCACCAGTAAATCACCTGGGAATGTACGTTCCACAAGGGTGACTCTTTATCCGGGGTGGCCTGGTAGGTGGCCTCGGCCCTGGCTGCATCCCAGACGCCACCGCTATTTTGGCCGTGCAGGCTCATAGAGCGCACCGCTTCCGCTACGGTAGGCAGCCGCCAAATTGATTGTGGTTCAGGGGCCAGCGTCAGGCCATCTTCTGTGAGGTGTTGGCACACTTCCTGTGCCTCGTACCAGTTTGTCCCTGTGCGGGGCCAGCCGGGTCCATCCGGCGCCCAGATGAGCGTCACCCCGTTTCCTGACACAGTGCGCGCCTGTAGGTTGCCATCATTGATGCGTTGGGACACGCGAATGACGGGTTCTATGCCGGAGATGATGAGGGTGAGCAGCGGCAGGCCAATAATCAGGGAGAGGGCTAATTTACGTGGTTGAGGACGGCTGTACCAATACATCACCCCTAACCCCGCCAGGGGCAAAATGAGCAAAAAAGTAGCGGCATTGGAGAAAGCGTTAAAAAAACCAACAGCCAGCAGGGCCAGGATTAGGTGGAGTCCGCCGCCAAATCTCGGCCAAACGATTGCTATTAGCGTGACGGCCATAAAGATGAGCATCGGGCCAAGATATTGGACGAGCATCAAGCCGACATTCGACAACCAGGAGTCGTAATACCAGCCTTCGTGAAAATTCTCAATAATGCCCCAAAACGCCCAAAAGCTGGTTACGGCCGTGGAAAAAACCACCGCAATCCAGCCTGCTATCTGACGTCTTTTCTCATTTTCTAACAAGGAGCGCATATCAAATCATCTCCGTCTGCAAAACCTCCGGCCCACCGTGCCGCGTTACCATGATGCGATGGTTATTCATGGCAATCCCTTTCTCAGTAGTCATCTTGATTTCTCCTCGTATGCTCCCAGCATAGCGCCAATATGGGAGGCGGGTCTTTCCACAAAAATGTAAATCAAGGGATTAGAAACGGGCTGATCACGCCCCTGTCAATCATCAAGGTTTAGGGAGAATCTATACACCCGTTTTATGCTTGTTGGGATCAAAGATTCATACAGGAAATTGGAGACATTTGGTTCGGCATGGGAGGCAATCGTTACACTTTCAACTCCGAGATTATCAAGACGTTTGAAGCACTCTTTTGCCAGGGCTGTCCCCAGGCCATTTCTTCTGTAATCTGAATGGACGCCCATCGGCTCGATGTAACCTGACTTTGGATTATTTTCTTCTACCCATCCCATGCAGTAGGCGATGCACTTTCCCTGGTGATTCACAATCACCAAATCCAGTTCCGCTTGATAGCCTGGGGAGCTCTGAAGTGAACGTAAGCGAGCTTCAGAATAGGCGGGATTGTTAAAGGCATTGTGAACTAATTTGACCCGGCTCTCGTAATTGCCATATTCGGAAAAAGTCAATAATTTGAAATCCGGCTTGAGGTCATAGGAAAAATCATAGTGCCGTAGCCTGTAAGTTCTGACGTTGGCCTCGTGACCATCCTCATAAAAGCTGGCGTCCATCAACCACGCGATCTTTTGTTGGTCATAAGTGTAAACGGCCGTGCTGATTTTACTCTTTCCTCGTGCCCAAAATTCAAGTCCCCATTTCAATATTTCAGAGAACAGTGCCCAGAAATTCGGATGTACCACGATGAAAAAATCATCTTGACCGTATTCAGAGATGAACAATCCCACAACCTGATCTGTTTCAGTTTTCCAATAATGGGCATTGGCCTGAAAGAAATCTACTCCCTTTTCAGCATGATAGTTGTAGCGCCACCAGTCCATGCTGCCAGGGTCCCAGCGGTTATCCATATCAGGATGGTTTTCAATTTCCAGCAAGAGTTCTTTGATCAGATTGTATTCTGTATCGTTATTTGTGAATGGACTATCAGTAATCTTCATGCGTTCCAGTTCCAGGCATACCAGATCGTCACGCCGTTGAAAACGATGCTCACCAGCAGCAGGAATTTATCGTAAAGACCTTCATAGCCTGGCAGCCCGACAAGATTAAACAGCAGCCAGAACCCCGCCACGATGATATTTGCCCAGCGATTGACCCCCTGCGGCAGCAGCAAAGAAAGTACCACCATCAGGATGGGCAGCACCATCAGTACAGCCATGCCCAGGGCCATTCTTTGCGATATTGGCGCGCCCATCATTTCGCCGGGAACCATCTGTCCGGTAATGAAGCGCAGCACATCTCCCAGCAGGTAGGTGAGCATGACAGCGACCCAAATCATTGAAAGCGTAATCTTCATTTCATTCATGGTTCAAACTCCAATTTTCGGCCGTATCCGGTACTTGTCTTTCCGGAGAAGTCACCAGGTAATTTCTGGGCAAACCTGTCAGGTTTTGATAACTACAAAATCTTCGAGGCGAAGGGGATTTTGCGCACCAGATAAGCCGCAATGAAGCAGATTGGGACAATGATGATCGACGCCAAACCAAACTTTTGCAGGCTCTCTAGTTCGATGTTCCGCAGCGCATGGGCCACAAAAACGACGATAGGAATATGGATAATGTAGACGGTGTAGCTATGTTGCGACAGGAAACGGCCGAATCCATTCCGACTATTCACAAAGCGACGAAACAGCGTAATCAAGCCCAAAGTTAGACCGACGGCAAACGCAGAATCCCAAAGCGCGTAGATGGCCGATTGCCAATGCCCGTTCCCCATCGCGTTGTCCAAGGCCTCCGTCAACTCCAGCGAGAACATCTGGCCACTAAAGGCGAGGGAGAAAAGGAAGACGGCCGTAACTGCCGCCACCACAAACCCCACAAAACCCATCGTGCCAGACAGTGATTTCAGCCATCCCTTGCGCGAGGCAATTGCCCCCAACACAAAGAAGCTGAGATACTGTGGCAGGTAAGCCAGGGTGGGGAACTGGTGCCAGCTCTCGCCCAGCGGAATCACCATGCGCATCAGGGTGCTGGCCAGGGCCAACACCAGAATGAAAATGCCGACAGCCAGGTAGCCAGGCATGGCCGATTGGCGTGCTGGCTGATTCCCAGCCACCAACCGCCAGATGGCATAGCCAAAGCTAAAGATGAGCAGCATGGCTACAAACCACAGTGGGCCTAAACCGATCAGGTCAGGATAGGCTCGCCAGAAGATTTGCCAGGTCAGCGGCTCGGTAATTCCGGTCAGTACCGAGGGCATCAGCCAGAAACCGATGAAGGAAATTGGGCTAAGAACGAAGTAGAAAACAACCAGCGGAATGCCTAAACGCAACAGCCGATCCTTCAAAAAAGCGCCCAATCCCTTCCGGTCGAATGAACCTGGCGTGAAATAGCCTGACAACAAGAAAAAAGCGCCCATAAACCAGGCCTGATTCACCAGGGCAAAAATCAGCAGCGCCTTAAACGCCAGGGGAGAGGTAAATGGGGGTTCTACGTAATAATACCCTTCCAGGCTGGCCCCGTAGACCAGCGCCACATGGTGCAGCACCACTAAGATCATGAGCGCAACGCGTAAGTGGTCAATGTAGAACAGCCGAGCAGCCTTTTCACTTTTTGCGGCCACAACTTGAGATTTATCAGTCGAGTGTAAACTTATTTGAGCCATTATTTTATCCTCCTACTAAATGTGGGGTTTGTAGATTGGTCCAATCTCGAAGATTGGACCAATCTTATATGGTCATTTTTTCTTTACCGATAGGCGGTTCTTTTGAAAAGCTGGATGCCAGCTACGACGATAACCAGGCTAATGACGGTCAGGATTAGCAAGTTTTGCCCTGATCCTTCAGTGCGGCGATTTGCTGCCAGGTGCGGCGGCGGGCGCGAGCGTTCATGCCTACTGTCGGCTCATCCAGAAAGACAATTTCCGGATCGCTCATCAAGGCGATCATTAAATTGAGCTGACGCATCATGCCGCCGCTGTATCCCTTGGTTTTGCGTTTGGCGGCCTCAGCAAAGTCCGCTTGCTCCACGAGTGCTGCTGCCCGTTCTTTCAGGGTTTGTTTGTCCATGTTGTGCAGATTGCCAAAAAGTTCCAGGTTTTCCAGCCCGGTGAGGAATTTAAAAACGGCCGCTTCCTGCGGACAAACGCCAATAAGTTTCTTTACCTTTTGCGGTTTCTGCCTGATGTCAAACCCGGCAATTTGCGCCGAACCGCTGGTTGGTGCCAGTAGCCCGCAAAGCATAGAGAGGGTGGTTGTTTTCCCAGCACCATTGGGTCCCAAAAAGCCAGACATCTCGCCCTTGTAAATTTCCAGATTCAGGCCATTAACCGCCTGCACATCCCCAAACTTTTTCACCAGGCCCTTAACGATAATTTCAGGTTGAGCCGTGGGCATCTGTGGTTTGAAACCTGTTTGGGTCTTGCTGAATTCAATTACTTGTTCTTTTGTTTGCATTTGATCATCTGCTCCTGTAAACACATCGCGTGTTCATTCAAGGTGCTATCCGTTTATTACACTTTTAGCATAGCTTCTGGATGGTATTACTGTCGTACCCCGAAGGTGTTATTTGGGGTGTTAAGTGGAAATGTTTAAGCAAGTTGCGATTCCCCCCGGTGCTGCTTACAATTAGAACATATGGCCGACCGGAACGAAGATCTACAAAAGAAGCTGCGCCGTTTGGGCGTGGTGCGCGGAGCGGGGCAGCTCAAGCCGCCGCGCAAGCTCAAGCCTGCCCCGCCGGTGGATGAAGATTTGGTACGGCCGTTCCCCACCCCATCTCGCACCAATTTCCCCGATGACGACGACATCCAGCCCTTAGAAACCTTGCTGCCCGGCGGCGAAATCGTCGCTACCGCCGACGGTGAATGCTTTGTGCTGGATCACGTCTACACCCTGGATTACCAGCACGGCGATGACCGGCTGGCTGACCTGCTGGACTTCAGTCCGGCTGCTGCCGCGCCGTTTGTGCAGGATGAGCGGCTGGCCCAGCACAACTTCCGCGATTTTCTCTTTTTGGATACAGAAACAACCGGTCTGGCTGGCGCGGGCACGCTGGCCTTCATGGTGGGCGTCGGTTTTTTTGAGCCAGGCAGTCAGGGGGAAGATCGTTTTGTTGTGCGCCAATATTTTTTGCGCGACCATGGCGATGAACCAGCTCTGCTGCTGCTGCTCGATGAGCTGCTGGCGGAAAAAGCGGGATTGGTGACCTTTAACGGCCGTTCCTTTGACGTCCCCCTGCTGGAAGGCCGCTTTATTATGAACCGGATGCCCACTGACCTGCGTGACCGTCCGCATCTGGATTTGCTGCATCCGGCGCGGCGGCTGTGGCGGCACCGGCTTGGCTCCTGTGCCCTCGGTTCACTCGAAGGCAGCCTGCTGGGACTGCGGCGCAGCCAGGAAGATGTGCCCGGCTGGCTTATCCCCAGCCTGTACAATCACTATTTGCGCAGCGGCGATGCCCGTGAGCTGGTGCGCGTCTTTTACCACAACCAAATTGACATGGTGTCGATGGTGACGTTGGCGGCGCGGGTGAGCAGGCTGCTCAGCCAACCAGACCTTGCCGACCATCCCATCGACCTGTTTAGCCTGGGCAAATGGCAGGCGGATTTGGGCCTCAGTGAGGCAGCGGAGCAAAATCTGCGGCTGGCGGCACAGGGCGATTTGCCGCTGGAGCTGTATCATGCCAATTTGCACCGGTTGGGCTTGTTGCTGAAGCGAAACGGCCGTTACACAGAAGCCCTCCCCCTCTGGCAGCAAATTGCCGCCACCAGCCTGGACGATGTGGCCGCCCATGTGGAGCTGGCCAAATATTACGAATGGCAAACACAAGAACTATCCCAGGCAATCTTTTGGACCGAACAGGCGCTAAGCTTGGTGGCCAGCTGGGGCAGGCGCGGTCAGCACCATCCCGTCCGTGCCGAGTTGGAACATCGGCTCAATCGTCTTCAAGATAAACTTGATAAAGATTAGCTGTGATTCGCCCTGACGTAAACGTCTGGGCTGGTAGATGCGCCGGATAAATCCGGCTTAACCAGATAAGGATAAGCCCCGTTGACGGGGCGCTTACAACTAGCTGGGAGCTTTAGCTCCGGGCGGCCTATTTGCGACAAAAGTTATGGAAAAAGAGATAAAAAATTCTTTTCTAGATCAGGTTTATGCGGGCCAGACTGAATGGGTCCGTTATTTTTTTGGCTTTATTTTGATTTTGTTTTTCTGGTTGGTTTTGGGTTCTGTGTTTGTGTTGCTGCCAATTGTGTGGGTGATGATTGATGGCAATCCAGAAACGGCCGTAAACATGGAAACCGGCTTTTTTAGCGGCGTCGATCCAATTTTTAACTATATCGTGCTGAATCTGAGCTTTGGCCTGTTGATTTTGGGTGTATTTGTGACGGTGCGATTTGTGCATGGACGGCCGTTTCGTTCCATTATCACCCCCGCCAAACAGCTCAACTGGCGGCGCATAGGGCAGGGCTTTGGCGTCTGGCTGCTGCTGGTCACTTTAGCCAGCGCCGTAGAATATTTGCTCACGCCAGACATCTACACCTTTGTTTTTAATCCTGGCCGCTTTTTTATTTTTGCCCTGGCGGTGCTGCTGCTCACCCCTATGCAAACCACCGCCGAAGAGCTGCTGTTTCGTGGCTACCTGCTGCAAGCCAGCGGTCACCTAAGCCGTAATTTTTGGGTCCTGGCGTTGGTCAATGGCATTTTGTTTATGATTCCCCATTTGGGCAATCCTGAATTGGCCGCCAGCGCCATCTTGCTGCCCCTGTTTTACCTGAGCATCGGTGCTTTTTTTGCCTTCATCACCCTGCGCGACAATTCGGCCGAGTTAGCCATTGGTGCCCACGCGGCCAACAATCTTTACTCGGCGCTGTTTGCCAACTACGTCAACTCTGCTTTGCAAACCGAATCGATTTTCTTGGTCACAGAGTTGAATGCCGTTTATGCCCTAGTCTCTTTTTGGGTGATGGCCATTATTTTCTACTTTATTTTGCTGCGACGGCGCACCAGCCCTGCACGCCAAACTGGAGAATTGATTGATGGCGGAAATTGAGCCACCCACCCTGGAAGCACAAGGAGATACTAAACCCGCGCCGCAAAGCTGGTTGGATTTGGCGCTTTATCTGCTAATCGGTTTTGGTTCTTTTATTTTGCTGTCCGGGGTGGTAAGTGCCTTGTTTCCAGAGATCAGTCTGGGGGCGTCTTTTTTGCTCTTTTTGGCCAACTTTGTGTGCCTGGGCGGCACGACGTATTTGCTAGGCGTGCGGCGGGGGAAGATTAGTTGGCAGGGATTAGGCTTACGGCCGTTCCGTTGGAGCTGGCAGTGGCTGTTGCTTGGCGCTGGTGTGGCCATCTTGCTGCTGCCGGGGCGGGCCGCGCTGGGGCTGCTGGTGCAAATGTTCGTCGAAGGCAATCTGGACAGCCTGCAAGCCCGCAGCGATCTGATCATGGGCGGCGCGCTGGAATTTTCCTGGATTGGCTTTTTTAGCACGCTGCTTGGCGCGGGCATACTTGTGCCCATTTCCGAGGAGCTGTACTTTCGCGGCCTGCTGCACACCTGGTTTTGGGGCAAAACGGAGCGGGTCTGGCTGCGGGTGCTGGCCAGCGGCACCATTTTTGCCCTGGCCCACGCCGACAGCATCAGCGTGGTGGCTGCCAGCTTTGTTATTGGTTTGGTCAACGCCTACGCTTACGAGCGCACGCGCTCCTTGTTTATTCCCATCATCATTCACATCACCACCAACAGCGCGGCGGTGCTGCTGCTCTATCTCTCTCTGGCATTTTTACAGCTTTTTCCAGCATTGTCGTAGCCTAATTGCGGGACGGCCGTTACCCGCCAAGTCTCTTTTGGCGTGCCCGCCTCGGCACGGCATAATAGAGGCATGAAAGTAAAAATTTGTGGCCTCACGAATCTGGCCGATGCACAAACGGCCGTTGCCGCCGGAGCCGACTACCTCGGTTTTATCTTCTACCCACCCAGCAAGCGCTCAGTTGACATAAATACAGCAAGAGCCATCGTGCAAACGCTGCGTGTGGCACCCAACTGCCCGGTGCTGGTCGGCGTGTTTGTCAACGAAACCGGCCCGCGTATGGCCGAGATTTTGGATGAAGTCGGCCTGGACCTGGCCCAGCTCAGTGGCGAAGAGGTGCCGTTTTTAGTAGGAGATGAACGATCGCCGATTTACGGCCGTTCCTACAAAGCCTTACGCCCTACCAGCCTGGCCGAAGCGGAAGCGGAGGCGGAGTGGTATGCAGTGGACGGTAATCAGTTATCGGTAGCCAGTAATCAGTATTCAGTAGGCAGTGAGCAGCCTCCAATCTCCAATCTCCAATCTCCCAGCCTCTTAATTGATACTTACCACCCCACCTTACGCGGCGGCACGGGGGCAACGGGAGACTGGACGATGAGTGCTCAGTTAGCCGAATCTGTGCCTGGTTTAATGCTGGCCGGGGGTTTGCATGCTGACAATGTGGCCGAGGCGGTGCGGTTGGTACGGCCGTTTGCCGTCGATGTGGCCAGCGGCGTTGAAGCCAGCCCTGGCAAAAAAGCCCCTGAACTGGTCCGAGCCTTCGTCCAAAACGCCAAATCCGCCATTAACCATTAACAATTTACCATTCACCATTAACCATTATGAAACGACCTTTCAAAACATTAACCAGCCGCATTGCCTGGTCTTGCCCCTGGTACGCCATCCGCCAGGACGAAATTTTGCTGCCTGATGGCAGCCAGGGCGTTTACAACACGGTGACGACGTCAACGGCCGTTTGGATTTTACCCGTCACGCCCCAAGGAGAAATTGTCCTGTGTCGCAGTTACAGATATACAGTTGATGATTGGTGTTGGGAACTGCCCGCCGGAAGCGTGAAGCCAGGCCAAACGCTAGAAGAGGCCGCCCTCGAAGAGCTGCACGAAGAAGTCGGCGGCCGCTGTGAAGCGTTAACCCATTTGGGCCAGTTTTATACCGCCAACGGCATTTGTGACGAAGTGGGCCACTACTTTTTGGCCACCGACGTTACCTTAGGTCCGACAGCTCACGAACCGGCCGAAGTCATCGAGGTGCACATCAAGCCCATTGAGCAAGTTTTACAGATGGCATTTGCGGGTGAAATTACTGACGCCCCCTCCGCTTTGGTTCTGCTGCAAAGCGCCGAAAAATTGAGGAATCTTAGTGGCTAAAAAAACTTGGCGCAAAGAGGCAAAGGTGGATCAAGAAAGAAATCTTCTTTTTGCTCCCTTCAATTCTTTGCGTTCTATGCGTCAAAAATTCTCTGCCAGGTTTGGTTCAATGTCGTTGCTGAGGCAGGCTGTAATCAATTTGCCAACCGCGTTCCTCGGCCAGGATGGCCATGGCTCGTTCGGTCATGGCGGAAATGGTGAGTAGCAAATTGACGCCAAGCGAGTGGGGGATGACGGAGCCGTCGCAAATGTAGAGCCCTTCGTGTACGGCCGTTCCCGTCTCACTAGCAAACACCTGCCCCTTGTGATTCACCACGCCATGCTCAGCATCCTCCCCCATCGGGCAGCCACCCAGCGGATGAGAAGTAACCATCGGGCGGTTTGTCAGCAGGCTCCACAGTGGATTTGAGACAAAGGTGCCGCCAAGAACGGTCGTACCCCGCCGTAAAAATTCATTGACCCGCTGGGCAAATGGCTGATCGCCAATATCGTCCCACTGAATACGAATGCGGTCGTTTTTCAGGACGAGTCGGCCGCGACTGTCATCGTGGGTCATCACCAACCACATCAGCGTATGCTTCACTGCCCCATGATAAGGCCCCCGAAAAAAGCTCACCCATTCACGATATGTTTCCTTTAGCTTATCCAGCAGCCCTTTATCTGTGTCCTTGCCCGATGCCGTAGCCATCACCTTGAGTCCTTTGGCCAGTGCCAGGGTCGCCGCGCTGGGGAACGTTCCTTCCTGAATGACCAGCCCTTCCTCCCAATTATCCACTTGGGGACGGGTATCAATCACACCGTTTATCAGTGGGCCGACGGGTGGCTTGTCGGCGGCCTTGGGGCCGGTGCCGACGGCATTGACAGGCAGATTGTTATTGTAGGCAAATGCGCCCACATCTCCGTTACCAGAAAAGTGATGCCCCAACTGCTGCGATAAAGCCAACCCAGCCTCGCGTGAGCGGAATAATATTTTGGTAGACCCCAAGGTTCCTGCCGCCAAAATCACCATCTCGGCCTTGATGATACGCTCTGGTTGGGCTTTGGCCGCGTCTGAATCGCCTAACAGGCGGCAGTGGACTGCCCATTCGCCTTCCCTGCGCTCAAGGTGGTGCACTTCGATTTCCGTAAAGATATGTGCGCTGTGATGTTTGGCATCCGGCAGGTAGTTCATGAGGGTGGTATTTTTGGCATGATAGTTGCAGCCGGTCATACAGTCGCCGCATAGTTGGCACGCTTTTTGTTCCACGCCCACCACGTTGGGACCATCATGAAAGGTGACGTTCATGGGCGCAGGATAGTAGTTGGCGTTGAGGGATACGGCCGTTTTTTTCAGCGCTTCAAATTTGGGGATGGCCGGAAAGTTGTCTGGGTAGGTGGTGGTGCCCAACATTTGCTCGGCCAGTTCGTAGCCGTGGGTCAGGCGGGTAGACACATCTGTGCGAAACGGCCGTGGCCAATCAGGATGGTCAAAAATGCGCGGGTCGGTTCGCAGCGCCACGTTGCCATTGATGAGTGAACCACCGCCTAAGCCAATGCCCACCAAAACGGTCATCTCGTCGTTGACGTGGTACTCATTAAGCGCTGTTTCTTCACCAACGTGGCCCAGCGGCGTATTTAGCTGAGTTTCTTTGGCCAGTTCCAATTCGCTATTGGGATAATCACCAGGCCGAAGCTCTCGGCCACGCTCCAGCAGGCACACTTCCTGCCCAGCTCGCGCCAGCCGAGAAGCGGCGATGCTGCCCCCATAGCCGGAGCCAATTACAACAATTTGATACACTTCTTTCATAGCGGAAATTGGGGATGAAAGACGCATGATTTGAAGCCTCCTGAAAAGAGTAAAAAAACGGTTTTTGTGATGCGTAGCAATGATTGCATGATTCGGGATATGCAAGGTGTATTTTGATTATACGCTATTTGAATTTTACGCATTAGCCAACGGATAACCTTTGCTAGAGTGACGTTGCTGGGCGGCCGAGACTTCGCCTTTGACACTGTTAAATAATTGAAGGTGCTGTATTTTCCTGGAAGCTTTGCGATGGATTGGTATTTGCGAGCCGTTTCCGGGAGAATCCGTTTACAAAACGTTTACCCCACAATTCTTTCCCCTTGTTATAATCAGCTTTGTAAACCAAAAAAGAGGATGATCTCATGACACAATCTGCAACCGTTCCTGATGAACGAGGTAAATTTGGCCCCTACGGCGGTCAATTTGTGCCCGAAACCCTGATGCCCGCTCTGGATGAACTTATTCGTGTCTACGATGAAGTGTGCCAGGATGAGGCGTTTATGGCTGAGTTTAACCATTTGCTGAAAACGTACGTGGGACGGCCGTCTCCCATCAGCCACGCCAAACGACTTTCGGCCAGCCTGGGTGGCGCGCAAATCTACTTCAAGCGGGAAGATTTGAACCACACCGGGGCGCACAAAATCAACAATGCCCTGGGGCAGGCGCTGCTGGCCCAGCGCATGGGCAAAACCCGCATCGTGGCCGAAACAGGCGCGGGACAGCATGGCGTAGGTACGGCTACCGCCTGCGCTTTGTTGGGTCTGGAATGCATCGTCTACATGGGCAGCGTGGACATTGCCCGGCAGCAGCCCAATGTCTACCGCATGAAGCTGCTGGGCGCAGAAGTGCGCGCCGTGGAAAGCGGCAGCAAAACCCTTAAAGATGCCATCAACGAAGCTATTCGCGACTGGGTAACGAATGTGGAAACCACCCACTATCTCCTCGGCTCCGTTCTGGGACCGCACCCTTACCCGATGATGGTGCGTGACTTCCAAAGTGTGATTGGCTACGAAGCGCGGCAGCAGATGTTGGACGAAGTCGGCCGTTTGCCCGATACGATCATTGCCTGCGTGGGCGGCGGCAGCAATGCGATGGGCATCTTCCATGCCTTCCGCGACGACGAGGGTGTAGACCTCATTGGCGTAGAAGCAGGGGGTGAGGGCATTGCCGGGGGCAAACACGCCGCTCGTTTTGCCGACATGAATATTGCCCGCATTGGCGTGCTGCACGGCACCAAAAGTTACGTCATGCAAACGCCAGACGGCCAAATTATGGAAACCCATAGCATCAGCGCTGGGCTGGATTACCCCAGCGTGGGCCCGGAACACGCTTTGCTGCGCGACCAGGAGCGGGCGGGCTATACCTACGCCACAGATGAAGAGGCACTGGGGGCCTTTCAAACGTTATGTAAAATTGAAGGCATTATTCCGGCATTGGAATCCAGCCACGCCGTGGCCGAAGCGCTCAAGCAAGCGCCCAAAATGCGCTCGGACCAAATCATCCTGGTGAATCTGAGCGGCCGGGGTGACAAAGATTTGAACACGGTTATGGCGGCGCTGGATTTGTAGGTCAAGTTTGCAAACTTGACCTACGTTGTGGAGAAATTAAATGAAAAAGGTTTTAGTCTTGTGTACCGGCAACTCCTGCCGCAGTCAGATGGCCGAAGGGTTAATCAATGCCCGGCTGGGCGACGAGTTTGTGGCTTACTCGGCGGGAACCGCGCCCAGCGGCTACGTGCATCCCAAAGCAATTGCCGTCATGGGCGAACTGGGCATTGACTTGAGCCAGAACAAATCAAAGTCAACAGGGCTGTTTCGCGGGCAATATTTTGACCACGTGATTACGGTGTGTGATTCGGCCAAAGAAACATGCCCGGTTTGGCTGGGTAACGCAGGCCAGAAAACACACATTGGCTTCTACGATCCGGCGGAGGCTACAGGGACAGATGCGGAAGTAACGGCCGTATTCCGCCAGGTCCGTGATGAAATTGCTGACCAGATTTTAAACTTCCTGCAAGCGTAGCGGCTGCTTCACACCCGCTTTCATCATTTGCCAGACGACGAGGTGGTGAAACGGCCGTATCACATTAAAGTACACCGGCCCCGTCCAGCGGTTGTAATGCACAATTGTCAGTACATGAAAGAGATTGGGCTGGCCTGGGTCCATCACCACACCCAAATGAGCTGTGAGATGTGATTCGGCAGCAGACGCAAACCAGTAAGCCTCCTCTTTTGCCATTTGTACCGTGAAAAATTGCGCCGGTTTGCCAGCCACAAAAGAGATGGTCTCTGGCCGTATCTTTGGCTCTTGGGGCATTCCTTCCTGCTTCATTCCTAACAGCCGCACAAAAAACCAGCGCACGCCGTACAAAAATTTTAACCACGCAGGTGAATAAGTCAGCATCCCGGCAATAAATTGGCGCAATGAGACCTCGCCATCGATAGTTTTTATGTCAATGTGATTAGCAGTTTCCATGAGTTGGGGCAGAGTGGGAACGGCCGTAAAATCAATGCTTTGTTTCATAAAATAGGTTCCTTAGCAAAGTCCCACTTGTCATCTGCCCTTTCCAAGATAATGGGGCGTAGTCCAAATGGTTCTTGAACGATATTTTTCTGGAAATTCATTAACTCTATTGTGGATGGCTCAATTCTGATGGCCACATAATCATTACTTTCTGGGCCGTCAGGGAAAAATAGACGCCATTCATATTTCCAATATCGTTTGCGTTTGGCTGAGCTGGTTTCAATTTGAGCCGTGCCATAAAGAACCAAACTGGCATCTTCTTTCAGATTCTCAAAAGCTAACGTGACGTCGGCATTGTTTTTGATTTCGGCCACTTTCCTCAATCCAGGATGGGTGCCTATCCAGACGATCATCTCATCTAAATTTACAATCGGTTGCACAAGCCGAGTAGAACATCTGCCATTTTCTCCATGTGTGATCAGAAAACAATATTTTGCCTGCGCCAACATGGCGCGAGATGTTGCCATACAGTGCGCCAAAGTGGTATTAGAATTCCGCAGCTTTTGCTGTTTATAGGCATCTAAAAAACGATCGATAGCTGCTTTTTTGAACCTCTTGAACATGAGTGCCTTTTACCTTTAGTTTGTTTAGTTCAGATTGTATAAGCGCGAACATTCAAAAAATAGTTGGCGTAGCTCTTCACCTACAATAGGTGGCTGCATCTGCTCACTGCCCACCAGCACCACATAAAGCAGTTGTGCGATAGTTTTGGCCTGAGCAGCATCGCCTGTAATTTCTTCACAGAGTGATTGCACGTATTCTCGGCGACGGCCGTCTACGCGGGCTTGGGTTTGGGCAACGGCCGTATCTTGCAGCGCCCACGCCCGCATCGCGACATCCGGGTCTTCTGGAAATTTGGTCGAAAAATCCACGATGAGGTTCAAAAGCTGATGCAGCTTTTCTTTGGCTGTAGGTAAATCAGCCAGTTCGGAAATGATATCCAGCGTCCCTTCCTGCTCATAAAACGCCAGAAACTGTGTCTTGAAGTCCTCGTAACTGCCAAAATGATGGTAAAAAGAGCCTTTCGTCATGCTTAAAGATTGACATAAAGCGTCAATGGTTAATCCCTGAGGGCCTGACTGACGCAGAATTTGAACGGCCGTTACAAACCAATCTCGTTTCGTTTTTCTTGCCATTTAAAAACCATACCCTTTAGTATGTTTTGCTGCGCAGAACTGTACCATACCTTATGGTATGGTGTCAAGAGAATAAAAAAAGCCACAGAGGAAACAGAGGTAAAAGAAAAAATCCTCTTAAACCTCTGTGCCCTCTGTGGCAAAAATCTTAATAAACCGACCCGCGACCGCCCAGCCGCTCCACATGAACCGGGTCGTAGCAGTCGCCAAACTTGGTTTTAGGCATGGCTGCTTTCTTAGCCATCAAAGTTTCGTACTCATCATCGTCCACCATAGCCACGATGCGGGCGATGCTGGCTTCGCCATCGACAAAGCGCCAGGGGAAGCAGCCCACCTGTACCCGCCGGTTGACCAGCAAGTCAATGTCGCCACCCACACATTCGGCATGGATGATGCCCTTGTCAAACATCCACAAATGCATCATCTGGTACATATCTTTTGTGAAATACTCCGCCAGCGGCTTGCCGTACTTTGCCTGGAAATGGGCATCGGCGTCTTCTGCCTGAGCCGGCATCCAGTCACGAATTTTGGTGTTCATGGGATGATCGGCGCTGCCGCAGTCTACGCCAATCCACTTAATCTTTTTGTCGATGCACCACTTAGCAAAACGGGCATCCGGGCCGGGATGCATCACCATGTAGCGTACTTCGTTACCGTACGGCTGGTCCCAGCCAAAGTGGTGGTAACCGGTGTGGATGATGAGGATGTCCCCTTCACGCACTTCTACGCGTTCTTCAATCATCTCTGGCGTGTAGACATCATAATCCCCACACACATCACTTAAATCGACAATAGCAGCGTCGCCTGCCAGAAAATTAAAATCAAGCTGGGCAATATCTTTGCCGGGGGTGTAGAAATGAATTTCGCCATCTAGATGGGTGCCCACGTGGTTGCTGTGGGTGACAACTTGTCCATTGGCTCCATTGGGGGCCAGGCGCTTAAAATATTTCACCTGGAGGGGTTCATAGGTGGGCCAGGGTGGGGTTCCAATACCAAGCGGAATGGTCAGATCGATAAATTTCACAAGGTTGCTCCTTTTGAAATAAGAGGGACACAGAGTTGCGCAGAGTAGATACAGAGAACCACAGAGAAAATAGAGGGAAGTCTGCTTAATCTGTAAAATCTGCTGATTCCTTTTTAAGACTCAGCGTAGCCAGTGTCGTCTCATTTGAAAGTATTGAGATACAGATAGTTATTGTCGAAATGATAATTCAGGCCGACGCTCCAATTCTAGCAGTTTTCTGTTAATTGGAGGCCTGGTTACATACCGATGATCCTGGTTAGACCATATCCAGGAAGCGGGAAGCGATGCCAAGCAGCACTAGGTAGCGCAACGTTTTGCCAAACAATACCCAAAAGCTGAAGACCCCTAAATGCATGTTGAGGGCGCCAGCAACGGCCGTTAAGGGATCGCCAATAAATGGTACCCAAGAAAAAAAGAGGGCCACGGGTCCCCAACGCTCGTAGAATTGTTCCGCCCTGGCCCAAGTTTTGGGGTTAATTTTGACATAGCGACCCAGTACAAAATCTGTGCCTTTTTTACCGATGGCATAATTGACCAAGGAGCCACAATAGCTACCTGTGGTAGCAACCAAGGTCACAAGCCAAATGTTGTAGCCTAATGGAGGCATGCCCACAACAAAAACTTCAGACGCTAGTGGCAGCAGCGAGGCAGACAAAAAGCTGATGAGGAACAGCCCAAAATAACCCAGGCTGAAAATAAAATTGGTCATAAAAGAGATTGGAGACTGGAGATTAGAGATTGGCAATCTCCAGTCTCTAATCTCCTATGTATCTGCTTTAGGTAAAGGTTCGGCCAAAAACGGCCGTAATTTTCCCTACCTCTTCAACAAAATAGGGCAGCATTGTGAGCGGCAGCGACTGCTGACCATCAGACAGGGCGTTGGCTGGATCGGGATGAAACTCCACCAGCAAACCATCGGCCCCGGCGGCAATGGCTGCGCGGGCAGCAGGCAAAACCAGGTCAGCGCGTCCGGTAGCGTGGCTAGGATCGGCAATAACAGGGTAGGGGCTGAGTTGTTTGGCCAGGGCAATGGCATTGGTATCCAACGTGTTGCGTGTGGCGGTTTCAAACGTGCGAATGCCCCGTTCACACAGGATGATGTTGCGGTTGCCCCGGCTGCTGATATGTTCCGCAGCCTTAAGCCATTCGTCAATAGTTGACATAAAGCCGCGCTTGAGCAGCACTGGCTTTTCCAGTTCACCCACGGCCCACAGCAGCGGATAATGCTGCATGTTGCGGCTGCCCAGCTGAATGATGTCAGCATAGCGAGCCACCAGCGGCACATGTTCCACGGCCAAAGCCTCTGTAATGACCAACAGGCCAAATTCATCAGCCACATCGCGCAGAATTTCTAGCCCTTCCTGGCCCAATCCCTGGAAACTGTCTGGCGAGGTACGCGGTTTAAACGCCCCGCCGCGCAGAACGCGACCGCCCACGCGGGCCACGGCTTCGGCCGCCGCGCGCGTTTGGGCGTAGCTTTCTACAGAGCAGGGACCAGCCATCAACACCACATTGCTGCTACCCACGGCAAATTGTGACGTAATGTTCACAGGTTTGGTTATTGCGCCGGGGAGTGAGTTAGGCGAATGGGTTTGCGTTTTTGATAGGATATTCACAATTTTCCTTGCTATTTTATCTTTTTGATTGGGAGGCCAGCCAAAATTTGAATGATTATCCAGTAATTTTTGTGACGTGCCAATCATGAAATAATATAACTTTCAAAATATTTTGAACGAATTATACCTAATTTTGAACAGCTGCGTCAATTTTTACAACGGCCGTTAATGAACCGCAGCTTTTCCAAAAACGAAACAACAAATCGTTGCAAGTTGACAAATATGATGGGTTCGGTCTTTAATACCGGATGATTTACAAAATAGTTGATTAAATTACATGATGGCGCAGTACGGCCGTTTGTTATTTGTTCCTTAATGGAGGATTTTCAATGAGTCGGAATACAAAAATTGTTGTTGGCATTATTGGTGGCATTTTGGGTGTTTGTTGTCTGATTGCCATTGTGGCTGCCCTGGTGCTGCCGCGCATGTTCCAGAATTTTGCTGAAGGAATTGATGACCCTGCTGAAGCAGCCGAAGTGGCTGAATCCATTGTTGATTATGACTTGCCGTCTGGGTTTGAAGAGCAGGGCGCGATGAACTTTTTGGGTTTTCGCATGGCCTTCATTTCAGGGCGAGATGATCAAACAATGATCATGCTGGCGGAATTCCCTGCCTCATTGGCTGGAGATGAAGAGCAAATGCAGCAGCAAATGCGAGATGCCTTTGCCAATCGCACGGGAAGTCAAAATGTGAGTCTGGAATATGTTGGCAGTGAAGATGTAACTATCAACGGGTCTGAGACCACATTGGGAACGTATGAAGGCACCGATGGTCAAGGCAACAATGTGCGGCAAATTATCGGGGTGTTTGAAACAAAAAGTGGTAGCCCTGGCATGTTGATGATTTTCGGTAACCAGGACAACTGGAACGAAGGCGGGATCAGCCGTTTTCTCGATTCGCTAGAGTAAATTTAGCATTGTCATATATTCCCCGGAAGCTTTTTGGCGAGCACACAACCTGGCTGACAGTTTCCGGGGAAATTCTTTTCTTACCGCTTACTGCCCCAGCTTTCCCAAGAGGTCACTTCAACCGCAGGCACCCGTTTGGCTGGCTTAAAATCATCGCCTGTGTAGTAAGCCACCGGCAGCAGTGCTGCTTGGGTGATCTGTTTGGGGATGCCTAAGATCTCTGCAATTTCATTTTCGTAGCGCAAATGTAAAGTGGTCCAGGATGTGCCCAGCCCACGCGCGCGCAAGGCCAACATAAATGACCAGGCTGCGGGCAAGATCGAGCCGTACAGTCCAGCCTGGGCCATTGGCCCCAAATTTTCCACCCGCCCCTCAATACAGGGAATGACCAGCACTGGCACTTTATGCATATTTTGGGCCAGATGAACGGCCGATTTCACTACACGCGTTTGCTGTTCGGGATCATGATCCCGACTACCCTGGCTTTCCATTTGCTCCTGGCTGGAGCGGGCATAAATGAAAAATGACTGCTTGTACAATTCACCAATTTGCGCCCTTTTCTCCGCATCGGTCACAACCATAAAGTGCCAGCCTTGTGAATTGCTGCCGGTCGGAGCCTGGATGGCAATCTCTAGACATTCCTCGATGATTTCAGGCGGCACAGGCCGATCTAGATCGAGCCGTTTGCGCACGGAGCGGGTGGTGGTTAATAATTTATCAACGGGTGCAAGGTCCATTTTGGGTCTCCTGGGAAGTGTAATTGAGTAACTGGGTAATGACATAATTGCTCAATTACCCAGTTATCCGTTTGTTACTTTATTTTGACACAACGTACGCACATGGCAACTTTATGACAGATTATTTTGAGCGGTATCGGGATGTAATTGAAGATTGGGATGATTTTGTGGCAGCGGTGAAACGGCCGTTACCCACCACCATCTGGGCCAATCCCCTAAAAATTACGGCAGACAACCTACAAACCCTGATGGCCGAAGGTGGCGTGGCGCTCAAGCCTGTCAACTGGTATCCAGGCGCATTTCGGCTGCCCGATGAGATCATGCCGGGGCTGCGCTGGGAATATCTGGCTGGACTGTACCAGGTACAGGAGGAGGTGGCGCTGCTGCCTGCGCTGCTGCTCGATCCGCAGCCGGGGGAGCGGGTGCTGGACTTATGCGCCGCCCCTGGCAACAAAACGGCCCAAATGGGCGCGATGATGCAAAACCGGGGCACGCTCATCGCCAATGATCGCAGCAGCGGCCGTATGCGTGCCGCCCGCCATGCCCTCAACCGCATTGGGCTGGCCAACGTTACCACCATGACGCGGGATGGCGGCAATCTGCCGGCTGAGATGGGGCTGTTTGACAAAATTATGGTCGATGTGCCCTGCTCCTGCGAAGGGACTTGCCGCAAGGACCCCAGCATACTGGAACGCTCTTCAGTGGGAGCGTCACACAAGATAGCCCGGATTCAAACCGCGCTGCTGCGTAAGGCAGTGCAGCTGTGCCGCCCCGGTGGGCGCATCGTTTACGCCACCTGCACCTTTGCCCCGGAAGAGAATGAGCTGGTCATCAACACTATCCTGCGCGAATCGGGCGATATGCTCCGGGTGTGCCCTAGCAGCGTGCCTGGGTTGGTCGCTTCGCCTGGGCTAACCGAGTGGCAGGGCCAAACATTGCACCCTGACCTGTGCCATGCCAGCCGCATCTGGCCACAGCAAAATGACACCGGAGGTTTTTTTGTGGCGGTTCTTGAGAAAGCCGGTGAACCGTTATCGGTAAACGGTGCGCAGTATTTGAAGATGGCAGTGGAGATGGAGCCGTGGTTAGGGACAGTAACGGAGCGGTTTGGGTTTGACGAAACCGTTTTTGCGAGTTTAGACATCGTGCGTTGGAGTAAGCGGGGTGTGTATTTGGTGAGCCAGAATCAGCAGTTACCCACCAGACCTCGCCTCGATTCGCCCGGTTTGTTTTTCATTCGCGCGGGCAGCCGCTACCCCAAAATGACTACAGCCGCTACGATGCTGCTGGGCCAGCAGGCTGCCCGCAACCGCGTTGAGCTAACCACAGAACAGGCCAAAGCGTACCTGCAACGCCAAATCATTAACCCAAGCAAAGCCCAAACGGCCACCTGCACCGACACGGGCTATGTGGTCATCTGTTATCGTGGCTATCCGCTGGGATTGGGTGTTTTCCACGCCAAATCGAACCAGGTTGAGAGCCA
This sequence comes from uncultured Anaerolineae bacterium, assembly GCA_905479495.1. GTDB lineage: Bacteria > Chloroflexota > Anaerolineae > Promineifilales > Promineifilaceae > Leptofilum. The sequence goes on along the minus strand of CAJQMR010000043.1, from coordinate 43,238 downwards.
TTTCCCCAAAGCCTGGTCACGTGCTGACGTTCAGCTCTAGCACGGCTCTTTTATTAAATCCAACCTTTTTCACACCAATTTGCATCCTTTTGGGACATTTGCCGTTACTCTTGGTAGAGATGTTGATCAACAACCCTAAAAAATCTATGGATAAATACAAGTTGGAAGACGACTTAAAACTGGTTACCCAAGCACAATCCGGTGACATAGAAGCAGTGGGACGGCTGTTCGATAAACATTATCGTGCCATGTTTCATTACTTTTATGCCCGTGTGGGGCAGCGCCAGCAGGCCGAGGATTTGGCTGGTGAGCTGTTTACGCGGATGGTGCGCCATCTGCCCTCATTTCAGCCGACCGGGGTGCCGTTTCGCGCCTGGCTGTTCCGCATTGCCTATAACTTAACGATGGACCATTTTCGTGTAGGCAATGGCAAGGAGCTGACTTCGCTGGAACAGGCTTCCACCGTGGTACAGCCGGAGCAAAGTCCGGTGCGGCAGGTGGAGCAGCAGATGACCCGCGACACGCTGCGCGCGACGTTGGAAACATTGGTGCCAGACCAGCGACAGGTAATCATTTTGCGCTTTTTGGTGGGCCTGTCGCTGCAAGAAACGGCCGATGTCATGGAACGCACGCTCTCGGCCGTGAAAGCGATGCAGCATCGTGGCCTGAAAACGATGCGGGCCTCGTTGGCACAAGTTGAATTATGACCTTATTGGTTTGAGATAGGATGCACACAATGAACGAACAAGACGAACTATTACAGGAAAGATTGGCGCGACTGGAGGCTGGGGAGCCGTTGACCACCGCTGGGGCGGATTTGCCAGATGAGACGGCCGTTGCCCTCAACCTCGCCGCCGAATTAAAAGAAATCACCTTACCGGAACCGGATGAAACGGCCGTTGTGCACCACAGAGCGGCCGTTTTGCGAGCGGCACAAGCACAACTGTCAGATACAGCAGTGGCAAACCAGCCGGGTGAAGGCAAGTTTGCTGCTTTTGCCGCGTTTGTATCATGGTTGCGCAGCCATCAAGCCGTGGCGGTAGGCGCGACGGCTTTTGCCGCCATGTTGCTTGTTATTTTTGGCTTTGCCACTGGTTGGTTCGAGCGTGGTACAGATAACAGTGCTACGGTGCTGGAGCAAAATGATGATCGTCCAGCGCAAGACGGCGAGACTGATGGGAGTTCCCTGATCGATCGACTGTTTGGCCGGGATGAAGAGGTGGCAGACGAGTCAACAGATGAGGCATCTCCTGTGGCCAGCGGGGCAATGGATGCCGATGAAGCCCCAGCGGTCGCGGCCGTGCCTGAAGACGATCCAGCTTACGATCTTTTCTTACCCAACGTGGTACTTCCTTTGCAAACGGGTCCACAAACGGCCGTTTTAGGCGATCTGCAAGGGGTGGTTTCCGTGCAGAAGCCGGATGGCAACTGGGAACAGGTTCATTCATTAAGCAGTTTGGCTGCTGGGACCCGGGTTCGTACCGGGGCGCTGTCCAAAGCCAGCCTCACCTTTTTTGATGGCAGCGTGGCCAAACTTGGGCCAGACAGCGAAATCTCTATCGACACACTCAACGCCCTGCGGCCAGAAGAAGGGTTCCGTACCGTTGTCATGACGCAATGGCGCGGCGACAGCACCCATGAGGTTGCCTTCCGCCACGATGGTGGCTCCCGCTATGAGGTGCAATCGCCTTCTGGTACAGGGATTGCTCGTGGGACAGTTTTCGAAGTTTCTGTTTTGCCCGATCTCACCAGCCGCTACACCGTGCTGGAAGGTCGTGTCGATGTGACGAGCATCAACGTCACCGTGTCGGTAATGGCTGGTCAGCTCAGCACCATTTTGGCAGATGAACCGCCTGCTGATCCTGTTTTCCAGGTGAGCGGTGAAGGCGAAGTGACGGAAATGGGCGAAAGCTGGACCATCGGTGGCCAAACGTTTGCTACCGATGCGCAAACGGTCATCGTGGGGAATCCACAGTTGGGCGACTGGGTGACGGTGCAAGGCCATTTGCTGGATGATGGCACTAAGGTGGCTGACCAGATTGTGCTGGCGCGTGAAGTGCCGCAAGATATGTTCACTCTCACGGCCGTTGTGACCGACATGGCTGCCGACCAGTGGCTGTTGGGTGATTTGGTTATTTTGTTGGATGAAGAAACGGCCGTTGATCCTGACATTGAGCTGGATGATTGGGTACGAGTAACCGGCGTGATTCTGCAAGACGGCAGCCTGCTGGCGCGGCGCATTCAGAAGCAAACGCCTGATGGCTCCCCATTTGAATTTACGGGCGTGGTGCAAACCATCGGCGCGGAAAGCTGGACAATTTCTGGTATTACGGTTGCTGTAGCTGCCGACACTGAAATCAAAGACGATCCGGCCGTAGGCGATGTGGTGAAGGTTGAAGGCCAAATCACGCTGGAAGGTATCTGGCTGGCCCATGAAATCAAAGCCGTAGACGATGATGATGATGATGACATGGCCAAATTTGAGTTTACCGGGCTGGTGGAAACCATCGATCCCTGGGTGGTAGCTGGTATTGCTCTGACCACAGATGAATGGATAGAGATTGATACGGCCGTTGAGCCCGGCAGTCTAGTCAAAGTAGAAGGCATCATTTTGGCCGATGGCACCTGGCTGGCCGAAGAAATCAAGCTGCTGGATAATCAGCCAACGGATGAGACCATCATCTACTTTACCGGCGAGGTAGAAAGCACCGACCCGTGGCTGGTTAATGGCATCATGCTGCTGGCCACGGATGAATCAGACATTGCTGACGACATCACGGAAGGCAGTCTGGTGCAGGTGGCGGCTCGCTTGGCCGATGATGGCAGTTGGGAGATTGTGTGGATACGGCCGTTGCTGCCTCCCACAACCGGCTGCTTTACTATTCACACCCGCATCACCACCATTAACGGCTCGCAAATCACGCTGGCTAATTGGCCCAACATCACGCTGGATGATGATGTTCAAGTGGACGGTAACCTAGTGCCCAACAGCACCATTGCTATCAACATTTGCCTGGGTGATGATGATACGGTAGTGGTTATTAATATCATTGTAATTCAGGTGGTGATAGACACGACGCCTGGTCCAGGTAATGATGGCGACGATGGGGATAACGCTGACGATAGTAGCGACAATCGAGTAACGATTTGCCACAAAGATAGGAATACGCTCACTATCTCTGAATCTGGCCTAAACGGCCATCTGGGGCATGGCGATACGCTGGGTCCCTGCGGTCAAGGTGGTGACCATGACGACGATCATGATGACGATGATTAAGCGATAGCTTTTTCTGCTCTTTCCATTAGCTAACGCCCCCTGGCAATTCGCTGGCCAGGGGGCGTTATGCTTTCTAGTGCGTTTGGTTCACCTATTTAACTTTGTTACAATCCTCTGGCTCACCAATAGCGTTAGAGAATGCGCTTTGGATCAATAAGGAGAATGCGATGAAACGGATGAACATTTCAAGCGGCACCCCCTGGGAATCAATTGTGGGTTATTCGCGTGCAGTACGAGTTGGCCCCTTTGTGCATGTGGCAGGCACAACGGCCGTAAATGGTGATGGCGATCTCGTTGGCGCTGATGATCCCTATGCCCAAACCGTATTCATCCTGAACAAAATTGAGCAAGCGCTGCAAAATGCAGGCGCAGCCCTAACGGATGTTGTGCGGACCCGCATCTACGTTACGGATGTAACTGATTGGGATGAAGTGGCGCGAGCGCACGGCGAACTGTTTGGGCAAATTCGCCCGGCGGCAACGCTGGTAGAAGTAAACTCCCTGCTGGAGCCAGAAATGTTGGTAGAAATTGAGGCTGACGCTATTTGTGAGGAGGGAGCGCTGTAGGCGTTATCTGAATGATTGATTGTGGTTGCCTGTCACCCCCGGCAGGCTGCGGCAGGCAGTGCCGGGGATAAGGCGCGTTACGGTTACTGCTCGAAAATATTAAAAACCATTTCGGGAAATAACCAGGGTCAAAACCATGCTGAGTACGATGAGAATACCCATCACCAGCAAGAACTTCTCGGCAAAGGTGCGTTTGCGATTGTAAATCCGGTTTTTCTCTGAAATTTGTGGTGGTTTCTTTTTGGGCTGACGCCGTTTTCTTACTTTGGCCATTAGAATTGACTCCTTAAATAAATATCTGCTACTTTGCGCCCGTCAGTATAACATAGATCCGGTATAGATGGGAAAAGGCTAACATAACTTTAGTGGCATGAAAATCTCGTTTCAGATTAGAAAAGAGGAAGCGTTGCCAGAGCTGTTATTCTGCTGGCGGATGTCGATTGATGTGGTGCAGGAAACGGCCGTTCCTCCATTCTCCTCTCCATAAACCGCAAAAAACAATTGACGCCCCCCCCCGCTTCTGTATAATCAACCCCACAAGAAAATAAATACCTTCGGGGCAGGGTGCGAGCGCAAAATCTGACGCTCAATTCCCGACCGGCGGTGAGGCCCGCGCAGGCCAAGCCCGCGAACGGCGATTTATCAATCGCTGTTGATCTGGTGAGACTCCAGAGCCGACAGTATAGTCTGGATGGGAGAAGGTAAACGAGACGCGCTGCGTTTTTGTTTGTCATGCCATGCTTTTGTTGCCCCACATTTGTTGTGGGGCTTTTTTGTGGCATGGGTTGGAAACGGCCGTTTTTGTTTGACAGGTGTTCTCTGGCAGCTGTTCCCCGCGTGCACTTTTACCTTGCCCCGACAAATTTGTGAGGAATTATATGAGCTGGTTGCGTCGGCAGCCTGTTTCGGTGACGGTTTCCCTTTCCTTTGTGCTGCTGCTTTTGCTATGGCAGCTGCTGGTGTGGCTGGGTGCCTACGATAAGTTTATTTTGCCCGGCCCGCTGGATGTGGCCCGGCAGTTTGGGCTGGTGCTGGCAGACGGCCGTTTGCTGCGCCACAGCCTTATTACCGTCAGCGAAGTGATACCCGGCCTGCTCATCGGCGCGTCTATTTCGCTGCCGCTGGGCTACTTGTTAGCCAAATCGCCGTTGGCCGAACGATTAATCTCCCCTTACCTCATTGCTTCCCAGGCAATTCCCGTGATTGCCGTTGCCCCTTTACTAACCATTTGGATACGTTCCACGTTTTGGGCGCGGGTGTTGGTGGCGGTTCTGGTGGTCTTCTTTCCAGTGTTGATCAACATCATTGCCGGACTACGCTCTGTGCCGCGTGAGCTGTACGAGTTGATGGATTCTTTGCAGGCCACGCGCTGGCAAACCTTCCGCAAATTGGAATGGCCCGCTGCCCTGCCAATTGTTCTAGCCGGGTTTAAGCTGGGGGCGACGCTGAGTGTGATTGGTGCGCTGGTGGGGGAGTTTGTCCAGCCAAAAACGGAGGGCTTAGGTTATTTGCTCATCACCGCCCGCTATCAGTTCAAAACTGATTTGGTATTTGTGGTTCTGTTTACGCTGTCTGCCATTGCGTTGAGCCTGTATGGATTGGTGACCATTGTGGAAAAGCGGCTGCTGCGCTGGCAAATGAATCAGTAGTATTGGCTGGTAACAAGTCATAACGGTTTGCCACCAGCTACTAAAAGCAAAGGAAAACAATAGGATGCAAAAGAAATTTCGCATATTCATTGGCATTTTTACAATTGTATTGCTGTTGGCTGCCTGTAAGCCAGAGGAACCGGCTGAAACAGAATTGATGCCGCTTCGATTGCCCATGGGCTATGTTGCCGATCCGCAGTTTGCGCCATTTTACGTAGCTGTAGATAAAGGTTACTTTGAAGAAGCTGGGTTTGACGTGGCATTTGATTACAGTTTTGAAACAGATGGTGTTTCGTTGGTGGGGGCCAATGAACTGCCTTTTGCTATTGTCAGTGGAGAGCAGGTGTTGCTGGCCCGTTCACAGGAGATACCGGTGGTCTACGTGATGGAATGGTTCCAAAAGTTCCCCATTGCTGTGGTAAGCAAGGAAGAGGCCAATATTGAAACACCGGCAGATTTAGACGGCCGTTCCGTAGGACTCCCTGGCTTTTTTGGTGCGAGCTACATTGGCTATCTTGGCCTGCTTTCTGCCAGCGGCCTACAGCCAGAAGATGTGGCGGGCCAGGATATTGGTTTTAACCAAATTGAATCTCTGCTGAGCGGCCAGTCTGAGGCGGTGGTAGGCTATGCCAACAATGAACCGGTGCAACTGGCCGGGCGCGGTGAGGCCATCAATGTCATTCAGGTGTCCGATTACATCGATATGGTGGCCAACGGCATCATCACCAATGAGACGACACTTGCTGAAAATCCAGAGATGGTGGCACGATTTGTGGGCGCGGCCTTGCGCGGCCTGGCGGACACCCTGGCTGACCCTAATGGAGCCTTTGCGATCAGTAAAAATTATGTTGAGGGGCTAGACGATGACCGCCAGGCGGTTTTGGCAGCGTCGCTGCCGCTGTGGCAGGCCGACACATTGGGCCTATCGGACCTGGAATCGTGGCAAAACACCCAGCAAGTGCTGCTGGATGCGGGGTTGCTGGATGCGCCGCTGCCGGATTTAACGGCCGTTTTCACCAACCAGTTTGTTTTAGCAAGCAACGAGTAAATATGTCATTGAGTCATTGGGTAATTAGCTTGCAGTAACCCAATGACTTAATTGCCCAATTACCAGAGATGTCTCAGAAATCCTTTCTTACCGTCCAAAACGTTAGCCACGTTTTTGGAGACAAGCAAAAAGTCTTGACTAACTTGTCGTTTTCGCTGCCTGCGGGGGGCTTTACGGCGTTGGTGGGGCCATCGGGCGTGGGAAAATCGACGCTGGTGCGTTTGCTGGCGGGGTTATTACGGCCGTCTTCCGGCCAAATTCAGTATGCTAACCAGCTCAACGGCCAGCCGCCTTCGATTGGCCTCATGTTCCAAAAGGATAATCTCATGCCCTGGCGCACCGCTTATGAAAATGTGCGTCTGCCGCTAGAGGTCAAAGGTGCGTCGCTGGCAGAGTCGGATACGGCCGTACAGGATATGTTGAATTTGGTGGGACTCACCGGCAATGAGCAAAGCTATCCAGCGCAGTTGTCTGGTGGGATGGCGCAGCGGGTGGCCCTGGCCCGGGCGCTGGTGCATCGGCCAGCGCTGCTGCTGCTAGATGAACCATTTGGGGCATTGGATGCCCTGACGCGGGAGCGCATGGGGCAGGAACTGCTGCGTATTTGGGCTGCACTGCCCATTACGGTGTTCATGGTTACTCACAGCATTGCCGAAGCGGTATTGCTGGCTGATGAGGTGGTGGTGATGGGAGGACAGCCAGCTACCATTACTGAGCGCATCGAAATTGCCCTGCCACGACCGCGGACTATTGAGATGCAAGGGTCCAAGCAGTTTCAAAACTGTTCTGGGGCAGTGCGACAAGCGATTGAGAAGATTCAAACCGGGGCATAAAAATAAATAAGAAAGCCTCCCGGAGGTTTCGCTTTTGAAGATACTTTGAGCTAAAGCCTCCGGGAGGTTGGTTCTTGAGCTTGTGTTATTCGCTGGAAACGGCCGTTTCCGTTTGAACTGTTCCGCGTCGTCGCCAGCGCCGCCAGATAAAACGACCAACCAGCCACAGCGGAATGCCCACGATGAGCAGCAAGGGCAGCAGGTAAATGGCAAACCAGATACCAAACTCGGCTACCTCTTGCAGGGCATCAACCAGAGAATCCACTGCATTGCGGAAAACCCGCGCAGGCCGCCAGCTGGATGTTTCAATCGGTTGGGAGACGATGTCAGGCGTCAGGTCTACGGTAATGGTGGAGAAGGAAGCGGATTGGCTCAAATATTGCAGGCGGCCTTTCATGGCTTCAATGTCGCTCTCCAGACGGCTTAGCTCCTGATTCACTTGCAATGCCTCTTCCACCGTTTCGGTATCATCCAGGAAGCCACGCACGCGATCGGCCGTAGCTTCTAGATTCTCCAATCGGGCCGAGACATCGACAAACTCTTCGGTCACGTCCTGGCCAGAGGTGCTTTCATTGCGCACCTCAACCGACATACTGCGCAGCGCTTCCAGGGCGCTGTTAAATCCAGAAGAGGGCACACGGATAGTGATGTTGCCCGTTTTGGCATTTTCGTTGTACTGGAAGACGGAGCTGTTCACCACCCAGCCGCCGTTTTCTTCGGCCATCTGGCTGATGGTGGCCATGGCTTCTTCCGTGTCGGCCACAACCAGGCTCATATTGGCGGTGCGAATGATAAGCCGTTCCTGGAAGGGCTGGACGTTGGAACCCTGGTTGGTCGTGCTTACGCCAAAGCTGCCATCTTCACCTGCCATCTCATCCATCGCTTCTGCTTCAACCATTTCAAAATCGGCCGTATCCCCACCGCTGTACGTGTCCCGTGCAGGCATGGCGGCTGGCGCAGAAGAAGCTGAGTCTTCTGAATAGGCAGCTCCACCACAGGCAACCAAAAGAAGTAAGAATAAAGTCGCTGCAATGACGAATATTTTTTTGCGGGTCATGATAATGCTCTCCTGAGTGTTTGATTAATTAATTTGTGCTTCTAGAGAGTAGAACGCAAGAATCTGGCGAAAAGTTCCCAACCTTCTGTAGGTTGGTATTGAAGTGAGCCACATTTACAAATCCAGTAGAAAGTTCTGGGTGTGGAAAATCAGATGCCGTAGGCTAATCGGTTTACCAGTCGCTTGGGCATACCAAACTTTTCCATGCGCTCTTGTACTTCATGGATGGCGTAGGGAACCCGCTGATAAGACCAGGTCATTGACTCGGTGTCGAGGAGGGCATAGGCAGCGCGGGGATCAGAGTCACGGGGTTGGCCAACACTGCCGGGGTTGATGATGAGCCGTTCTGGTCCCAAGTAAAGCGCGTCGCGCCCCTGACCATATTGGGGTGGGCGCACGTTTACTTTGCGAAAACCGTTTAATCTTTCCTCAAAGATAACGGGCACATGCGTGTGACCAACCAGGCAAAATTCCGTTTGAAACCAGTTGAAATTTTCTGAGGCGGTGAGGGGGTCTAAAATATATTCCCATACCGGGTAGCGTGGACTGGCGTGGGCCAGGGTAAAATCCCCTTCCACTTGTTTAGAGGGCAAGTTTTTTAAATAGCTTTCCGTTTCTGGGCTGATAGCTTCTTTTGTCCAGGTAATGGCAAATTTTGCTTCTCGATTAAAGGATTTAATATCTAGATTCCCCAAAACGGCTTGATCATGATTACCGGACAGCGCAATGTGGTTATGTTTTTGCAGTTCCTGGACACATTCGTTTGGGTCTGGCCCGTAGCCAACGAGATCGCCTAGAAACCAGATAACGTCCCATTGGTTTTTGGCATGTTCTAACACGGCTTGGAAAGCGGTGAGATTGGCGTGGATGTCAGATATTATAAGAATTCGCATAAACAATCTGCTTTAAGAATTTCTTGCCTCATTTGAGACGTTGTTTATGATACCATGATCAACGGGAGAGGGTATAATAAATCAGCCGTGAATTTAAGCGGCAGGTGACTAAATGGCTATATTGGATCGCTGGACAATTGATTTTGTAAGCAGCAGCGTGGAACAGACGACTCGCTTGGGTGTGCGCCTGGGCGAACTGTTGCAGGCACAGGATTTGCTTTGCCTGGCTGGGGAGTTGGGAGCTGGCAAAACGGCGTTGGCGCGTGGCATTGGCCGGGGCTGGGGCACCGGGTTGCGGGTAACCAGCCCAACGTTCACGCTGGTGAATGAATATCCTCGGCTGGCAGACGGCCGTATCCTTTACCATATTGATTGTTACCGGCTAGAAGCAGCAGAAGATCAGCTAACAGTAGGGCTGGAAGATATTTTGTATGGCGCTGGGGCCGTGATGATTGAATGGCCGGAGCGCATTGAGGCGCTGCTGCCGGAAGACCGGCTGTGGATTGGGTTGAGTTACGTGAGTGAAACCCGGCGTAAACTACGCATCAATGCTACCGGTGAACGATCCGCCGAACTATTGGAAGATTTTAAAAAGAGTGCCTTTGGGGTTTGATAATGATTTTAGCGATTGATACAGCAACGCGCTGGCTGGGAATGGCGCTGCACGATGGAACGGCCGTTGTGGCCGAAATGGGGTGGCGCTGTTTGAATAACCACACCATTGAGCTCACCCCAAATTTGCAGCAGATGATGCAGCGGGCCAGCGTTACTGCATTGGATTTGGAGGGAATTGCTGTGGCGGTTGGCCCTGGCTCTTACACCGGGTTGCGGGTGGGCCTGGCCTTAGCCAAAGGATTGGCATTGGCCAACCAGACGCCGCTGCTGGGCATTGGCACGCTGGACATTGTTGCCGCAGCCTTTGGTCCGTTTCCAGGACAGCTGTGGGTGGTGGCCGAAGCGGGACGGACTCGCATTTGCACGGCACCGTATGAATGGGAAAACGGCCTTGGCTGGCAAACTGCTGAGACCCCGCTGATAGAAAGTTGGGATGATCTGCTGCCCAAATTGGAAGGGCGTGTAACCTTTGCCGGGGAAATTACAGCGCAAGCGGCCAAGAAAATTAAGGCAACCAACAAGACATTCCAGATTGCCCTGCCAGCAACGGCCGTACGTCGGGCAGGTTATCTGGCTGAGCTAGGTTGGCGGCGTCTGCGTGCTGGTGATGTGGACGATGCCCAAACATTAGCCCCCATCTACTTGCGTGATCCGGCTGGCAATTAGTGTTATACACGCCCCATGTTATCAATTCCTAAAACGCCATATTGGCTACGTTCCATGCAAATGGTTGATCTGTTTGCGGTACAGACTATTGACCGGCTTTCTTTTCCTACGCCAGCGCGGGCCGGTTTGTTTGAACATGAACTGGCGCAGAATAATATTGCGCATTATCAGGTATTGGGGCTGGGGGAAGACGGCCGTTCGCCACAAATCATCGGATTTTCCGGGTTTTGGCTCATTGCCGACGAGGTTCACATCAGCACGATTGCCACGCATCCCCAATGGCGCGGACACGGTCTGGGAGAATTACTGCTGCTCTACCTACTGTTTCAAGCCTATGATCATCCGGCTAACATGGCGACACTTGAGGTGCGCCAAAGTAATCGGGTGGCTCAGGCCCTCTACCGCAAATATCAGTTTGAAGAAGTTGGTACGCGTCCCCGTTACTATCGGGACACTGGGGAAGACGCCTTGCTTATGACAATGGCTTCGCTCAATGCGCGCTATCATCAATTTCTGAAGGAACAGCAAGCCACACTTTACCAGCGGCTGCAAAGTGAGGCTTGAGCAAGTGTTCCCTGTATAAAAAGGTATCGAGGGACGCTTTTGATTTTCATTTTCAAGGTTAGGAATCAAGTATGAAACTATTTATTACGGGCGGGGCTGGATTTATTGGCTGTAACAGCGCCGATTATTTTTTACAGCAGGGGCATGACGTGGTGGTGTTTGATAATCTGTCACGTAAGGGTGGCCCAGCAAATCTGGAGTGGCTGCGGGCACGGCACGGCGAACGCCTTCACTTTGTGGCTGGTGATATTCGCGACTATGATGCCTTGGCAGGGGCTATCGGTGGGGCGGATGCAGTGCTGCATCTGGCCAGCCAGGTGGCGGTCACCACCTCGGTACAGAATCCGCGAGAAGATTTTGAAATTAACGCCTTGGGGACGTTTAATGTGTTGGAAGCTGTGCGGCACGAATGCCCGAATGCGGCCGTTTTGTATGCCTCAACCAACAAGGTGTACGGGGGTATGGAGGGGGCCAAGGTGGTGCAGGCGAACGGCCGTTACAGCTATGCCGATTACACACATGGCATCCCAGAAACATATCCCCTTGATTTTCATTCTCCGTACGGCTGCTCGAAAGGCGCAGGGGATCAATATATGCTGGATTACGGCCGTATCTACGGTCTCAAAACAATGGTATTCCGCCAATCTTGCATTTATGGTCAGCGGCAGTTTGGTATCGAAGATCAGGGGTGGGTGGCCCATTTTGTCATCGCTACCATCATGAACCGGTCTATTACCATTTACGGGGATGGCAAGCAGGTGCGCGATTTGCTGCATGTGCAAGATTTGGTTCGTGCTTATGAACGCGGCATACAAAAAATCGATACCCTGCGTGGCGAGGTCTTTAATGTGGGTGGCGGCCCTGAAAACACATTATCTATTTGGACAGAATTTGGCCCCTTGCTGGCAGAACTCGCTGGCCACGAAGTATCAATTAATTGGGCAGAATGGCGTCCGGGCGACCAGCGTGTGTTTGTAGCCGACATTCGTAAAGTTGCCCAAAAACTGGATTGGCAGCCTACTATCTCGCCACAAAAAGGGATTCGAGATTTATACAGTTGGGTGTCATCAAACCCGAGTCTGTTTCAATGAAATCAGGCGCGTGAAAAAGGCGAAAATAGAATTTGATTACCCCCTATTTCCCATAGAACCATGCCGTTAACGGTCATATTATTAAGCTATGACCAAACGACTTGAAGGCATTGAACTCCTGGACTTTATGCTGCGCGTTAGCCGCCAGATGGCAGAGTCTCATTCGCTGGCCCCCCTTCTCGCTTATACAATTGACCAGGTTTTGACATTAGTTGGAGCCGAACGAGGCTACATTGTCCTGAAAAACGGTGATGGCTCAATTGATTTGAGAATCAGGCGAGATAATAAGGGCAATGATTTGACGGGTACGACGGACGAGATTAGTTCCTCCGTTTTGGAAGAGGTGGTGCAAACCGGTGTAGCGGTTGTTTTGAGTGATGCCATGCGGGACCCTCAGTTTGGTCATGCTATCAGTGTCATGACCTTGCGTCTGCGCTCGATCATGTGTGTGCCATTGGTAACACGAAATCGGACGATTGGTGCGATTTACGTGGAGAATCGCTCGATTCGCGGCCGTTTTCGGGAATCGGATCTCGCTCCCTTGCAGCTTTTTGCCAACCAGGCAGCGATTGCTATTGAAAACACAGAGCTCATCGAAAATTTGAAGATTGCCAATGAGCATCTAACAGAATTGGATGAGCTGAAAAACAATTTCATTATTTTGATCTCGCATGAGCTCAAGACACCGTTAACGGCCGTTTCCACCAATACGCAGCTAATGAACATGATTATCGAGAAGGCCGGGTTACAAAACGACCCGATGCTCAGCCGTACGGCCGCTAATTTGGATAAAGCAACGGGGCGTATGCAGCATGTTATTGATGAGATCGTGCAATTTTTCCGCATTGCATCTGGTCAACTAGAGCTAGCCATCAATAAAATCAGGCTGTGCGATGTGATTTTGCCTGTGGTAAATAATTTAGTGACTGTTTGCGAGGAGCGGAAGCTAACCATTGAAGTAGCAGAAGATATAAAAAGGCTGCCTTTGATTGATGCCGATTCTCGCCAATTAAAGGTTGTGTTTCAAAATATTATTGGCAACGCAGTGAAATATACGCCCGATGGGGGTGAGATTAAGATTGAAGCAAGCTGCGTAGAAGACCGGATTGAGATTGCTGTGAAGGATACAGGTATTGGTGTGCCATTCGAGGAGCAAAAGCGGGTATTTGATATGTTCCACGTGCTTGGCTCGCTCAGTACACACTCTACCAGCAAAATTGCTTATCGAGGTGGTGGTTTTGGTCTCGGCTTACCAATTGCTCGAGGTATTGTGGAGGCACACCGGGGTTGTGTTCGCCTGGAGAGTCATGGTTACGATGAAGTGTTGTTGCCGGGTACCACCTGCACGGTGACGCTGCCTTGTTTTGTTCCAGAGCCAGAAGCGATCTAAGCTGTTAGCTGGCAAAAAAATTTGTGTTACAAGACGGCCGTTTCCCCAGGAAATAGCCGTTTTTTTATTACACTTACCATAGAAGAGATAGTACTTTAGCACTAATTAAGCTTCTTTGTAAGATTGTGTAACATTTTTCGTAAGCTAAATTCACTAGCGTATGATTACAAGGCATAGACCTTTTATACTAAACTGGGGAAGTAACGTATTTTATTAGGGGAACCATTATGAACCAGGGAGCCAACTATTCACCTAGTCCCCGCTTGGCAATTATCATAATCCTCATGTCGCTGTTAACAGCGGCTATTATGGTGTTTACTGGGGGAACGGCCGTTGCTGACGCAGGTATCACTGAAACTGCCACGCAAAAGCTGGACCCAGCAGTACAGACGTTAATTGCGGAGCAACCAGAATCAATCGTGCCCATTATTGTTCAAAAAATAGAAGATACGGATCAGGCAGAGCAACTATTGACGCAGCTGGGGGGCAGCGTCAATCAGCCATTGCCTATCATCAACGCCTTTGCTGCCGAATTGAGCGGTGAGGCTATTTTGCATCTGGCCAACTCACAGGCTGTGGCATACATTAGCCTTGATGCTGAAGTGGAAAGCAGCGATGCCAGCAATCGGCTGACAAATCCTGGATTTGAGTCCGGGTTTATAGGCTGGCATGTAGAGGGCAATGCAACTATTTCTGGTGAGGCGCATAGTGATGCCAATGCACTCGAAATGGATGATGTCGCTTATCAAAACATTCCTGTTGCCCCAGGAACCATGTTGACATTTTCATTGTGGGCCAAACGCGTTGGTAATCCAGGTTGGGCCGACATGGGTCTGGATTTTTACGATGCTTATGGATATCGCATCGCTAATCCCCGAGCTCAAATTACGGCGAACCAGTACGAGCAGTACACCGTTGAGTATGAAGTGCCAGCACAGGCATATTATGTCGTTGCGCTCGTGTGGACTGAAGGAATTGATGGCACATTGCTGGTTGATGATACTGCTTTGACCGTTAGCAATGATACTGAGCCTGATGGTACAAGCGATGCCAATCTGTTGTTAAACGGCGGTTTTGAAAGCCGGTTTAATAATTGGTATACAAGCGGGGTTGTGCGCACAACCACTTACAATAAATATAGTGGTAATTATGGCATGGAGCTGAGCTGGGGATCCACCAGTATCGATCAATGGCTTCCCGTCACCCCGGATCAGGATTATACGCTTTCTGGCTGGTACAAAATGTCTGCCAGTGGTGTGGATTGGGGAAGCATTTGGATTGATTTTTATGATGCTGATTGGAATTATCTAACGGCCGTTGGCACCGACTTGCCATACGCTACTGAATATTCCGAATTTCAAATATCTGGTATGGCCCCACCACAAACTGCCTATATTGATGTATGGATCGGTAAAGACGGTTTCGGTAAATTTTATCTAGATGATGTCAATCTAAGCGTAGATACACCTGGGTCAGATCAGAATTTAGTCAACATGCTAGATAATGGGAGCTTTGATAACGGCGAAAAATATTGGGGAACTTGGGGGGCTGATAGTACGACAAACGTGGTGAGCGATTCGCCTGTAGATAGTACGAGCCTGCAAGTAGATGGTTCCTGGGATGGAAATGGTATTTGGCAGCAAATCTTCGGCTCACCAGGTCAAAAGTATACGTATTCTGGGTGGTTTAAATCGGTAACTTCCTACGGTTTTTCTTGGAACAGATGGGTGGTCGTCTCAATTATTTATGAAGATGTTGACAACAATTTTATTGGAGAATCCCATCATGAAATTTATCTGGACAATGTTTGGTCACCCTTCCAGATATCAAGTATTGCTCCAGAAGGTACAGCCTATGTTCGTGCGATTGCCTGGCTGACCAGCTGCTCAAGCTGTAGTTTGTTGGTGGATGATCTTTCTTTAACCTCAATGACGGCAGAGGCACAGCTCAATGATTATTTGCAAGTGACCGGTGTAGATGAACTGCACGACATGGGCATTGATGGCTCTGGTGTGACAATTGCGGTCCTTGATTCTGGTATTAACGCTGCTGTGCTGCGCAAGATGACCAAGACAGATTTTGCTATCGATCTAAACTTATTGAATGGGGATAGCAATGGTCACGGGACCTTTATGGCCGGATTGATTGCCGGTGGTGCGACAGATGCCTTAGGCAATCCTATCGCAGTTGCGCCTGGTGCCGAGATCATCAACGTGCAGGTTCTAGACAAACATGGTAAGGGAAACACCTCAAACGTAATTGCGGGTTTGCAATGGGTTTTAGAAAATAAGGACATTTACAATATCCGTATTGTGAATATGTCGCTGTCTGGTGCCGTGACCGATGCTTACTGGAACAATCCGATCAATCAGGCGGTTGAGCAGCTATGGGCCCATGGCGTTGTCGTTGTAACGGCGGCGGGTAACAGTGGCCCGTCTGCGGGTTCAATTACCACACCTGGTAATGATCCATTTGTTATTACAGTGGGTGCTTTTACTGATAACTACTCGCCTTTGTATTTCAATGATGATTATGTGCCACCTTTTAGTGCTTCTGGCCCTTCGGAAGCAGGCTTTATCAAGCCAGATGTTTT
The DNA here is from genome assembly GCA_905479495.1 of uncultured Anaerolineae bacterium. Classification (GTDB taxonomy): domain Bacteria; phylum Chloroflexota; class Anaerolineae; order Promineifilales; family Promineifilaceae; genus Leptofilum. The sequence continues at coordinate 26,996 of CAJQMR010000043.1, read as the reverse complement.
GGCACCTGGCGCGCATCTTTGGATGTATGTCGGCGACAATAGTGATTATGCTGAAACTTATCCGCAGCTTAGACGAGACGGTGGTTGGTATCAGGGGTCAGGGACGTCGGCAGCAACGGCCGTTACTTCTGGTGTTGTTGCCCTGATGTTGCAAGAAAACCCAAATCTTACGCCCAACGAGGTGAAATATCGTTTGCTGGTGACAGCACAACCCTCGGTTGATAGTAATGGCGTGTTGGCGGCCAGTATCTTTCAGCAAGGCGCAGGCCGCATTTGGGCTCCCGAAGCTGTTTTGGGTGATTATCCCGGCGCCGCCAATGGAGCGATGATTCCCGGTGAAGCGTATGTTGGCCCGGTGGTCTATGATGAAACCCGAGGTGGTTACGTACTTGTAGATGCCGACCGTAATCCACTGCTGGAAGGGGAAGATTTCTTCTGGGACGGTCGTAATTATTGGTCCGGAGGCAATTACTGGGCAGATGGTAACTATTGGGCAGATGGTAATTACTGGGCGGATGGTAACTACTGGGCAGATAGTAGCTACTGGGCTGGAGGCAATTACTGGGCAGATAGTAGTTATTGGGCAGAGGGCAACTACTGGGCGGACAATTATTTTGAGAATGATGATTATTATTGGAACAGTTCTCTGTATTCACAAGACAATGTTGCAGTTGATCAATACCAGACTGGTTTTATGGCTCAACAGCCCTAACGATTGAATTACAACGACTCAGCGGCCCAACTTTTCTTGTAGAAGTTGGGCCGTTTTCATTTTTGTTTCATGAAGTTATTGGGATTTGTACAGCGAGGCAATTTCTCGGTTAAAGGGCACGTTGTTTAAAAAGGAGCTGCGCCGCTCATCGTCTGTGATTTGATTGGCCCAGGTAACCAAACGGCCGTAAGCTGACTCCAATACAGTTGTTGCATACGGATCATCTAGCCAGTGCAGCACTTTGTAGGTAAACAGCAAAATATAAAGGGGGCGCGAAGTGCCGTCCAGAGTTCCACCTTGTTTGAGGTGTTCAACGATGGGGGTGATGTGGGTATTTACGGCCGTTTCCTCTCCACGCCGTAGTGTCAGCCAGGCCAGCCCAGCTTGCGATTCCAGAATCTGTTCCGTATGAGCCAAACAAGATAAAGAAGTCTGATACGCTACCTCTGCTTCTGCAAACTTTTGTTGATTTGCCAGTAAGAAGCCCCGATCTTTAAGGGCCAATCCGCGCAAAAATTGACTACCAATTTTGTTTGCCAACGCCAATGCATCCTGACTAAAGTTCTCTGCTTGAACATCATCTTCCAGAAAATGAGCCGTCAGACTGAGATTAATCAAGTTAAAACATTCGCCAAAAAGTACATCAATCTCACGGCAGAGTTCCAGGCCTGCTTTGCTATAAGTTTCTGATGTTTCAAAGTCACCTAAATCCATATACAGGGAACTCAAGTTCGTCAAAATGCGAGCTCTCCCGTGACGATCACCAATAGCCTCATCAATCTGCTGTGCCTTTTCTAACGAAACAAGCGCTTGCTCAATGTTGCCCTGAGAAATGGCCACAATGCTACGATTATTGTGAACAGCACTTTCACCTTGTTTGTTTTTTAGTGTTTCGTACAGTGACAATGATTGTTCATAATACGCATTGGCCAGTTCCAACTGACCCATATCGTAGGTTAGGACCCCGAACTGACGTAGGCTGTCTGCTTCTAGCTTGGTGAAACTATAGGTGCGCGCCGCAGCCAGGCTCTTTTGCAAGATGTGTCGGGCTTTTTCGTGATCACCTTGCCGCAACAATACTCGCCCGCTGGCCAGGTAGCTGGCAGCTTCATTTTGCCGGTCACCGCTGGCCTGGGCCACACGGAGCGCTTCATGGGCGGCAGCAATTGCGGTAGGGTAATCTCCTGTGGTTTCCGCATAGCTGGCCAGGCGCAGGGCCACTTCGGCCCGTTTTTCTAGATTATGCTGCTTCGCTAATTGAGTAGCAATAGCACCTAACGTCGTTAGGGTCGCTTGCTGCTCGTCGCGTAGACCCAGCAGATGATAAATCTGCTCGCGGGCGAGGTGCAGTTCAAATTGACCAGGCAGGTCGTTTGGTTTTGTGAGCGCCAGGGCACGATCAAAATAATTGAGAGCAGCTTCATTGAGAAACTGTTGTTGCGCGTGTGTTCCGGCAACATGTGCGTATTGTCGCTCTTTGGCGATGTTGCCCGCTTTGTGCCAATGGTAGGTTAAGGTTGCGGCGTGCTCCGGTTGCTCGGGGTAGACTTGCTCTATCAGTTCAGCGATGGTGTGGTGCCAACTTTTTTGCCGGTCTGGATTGATGGTTTCTAGAATGCCGGCGCGCAGTTTGTCATGGGCAAAGCGCCAATTGCCATTAAATAGTTCCAGTACGGCCGCTTCGGCACAGGTTGCCAGCCAGGTTTCTACGGGCACGGTGGTTTTGGTAGAACCAGCCAGCAGGGGAAGCAAATTGAGGTCTAGCTGACGTCCGGCAACGGCCGTACCCACCAAAAGCGGCACCGCTGCGTCAGGCACACGTGCCAGGCGGCGCTGCACAATTGTTTGAATGCCCTGCGGAAATAGCTGCTCAGGCAGCGAAGTACGCCCGATCGCGCTTAGGCGACCAGCCTCTTCTGCCAGGGCTCGCACAACTTCAACCAGGAAAAATGCATTCCCTTCTGTCTCCCGCTGCAGCAAAGCCAATACCTCTGGGTTTTCCCCCGCTTCTCCCAACATGCTGGTACTCAGCTCGGTAATTTCCTCCGCAGCCAGACGATTAAGCGGCAGTTCTTGCATCAATGGCAGCTGCTGTGTTAGCGACGCGTTTTCATCATTCCGGTAGCTGCCAATAATGAGCAGCGGCAGACGGGTGACCAGGCGCGTGAGTTGCTGCAAAATCTCTAAACCGGCATCGGCCCAGTGCAAATCTTCCAAAATAAGCAAAATCCACTGAGTTTGGTTGCTAAATAGACCGGTGATGGTGCTGATTAAACGTTGGCGGGCAGCGGTGGCATCCAGTTCCGGCACGGGGAACACTTGGCGTTGCAGGAGGTGACCAATATCGGGGATAAGCCCTTGCAGAACGCCAACGGCCAAATCATCCAGCGGTGCGGTGAGGATTAGGCGGCGCAGCGCTTCACGCCACAGTTGCAGCGGTGAGCCGCTAATATCTTCAATGGCCTGGCCGCGCAGTACCAGTGCCCCATTCACCAAGGCTTGTGTGCCAATTTCATCTAGCAACCGAGATTTGCCCACGCCGCTCTCACCGCTCACCAGCCAGCTGGAGCCTTGCCCTTCTTTTGCTGCCTCGAGCGCCTGGAGCAGCGCCTCTTTTTCCTGGGCGCGACCCACAAATTTAGCTGCTTGCAGGTAACTTTCGCGGATGGCGACGCTCTCGGCGGGAATGGGCAGCCCCACTGCCTGACTAAAAGCGGCAATACATGCTTCAGCGGAGGCATAGCGGGTTTCTTGTGTTTTATCAATTAGCTTGCCGATTACGGCCGTTACGTTTGGCGAGGCATCCAGCAAACTTAAATCAGGCGGATCGTCCAATACCTGGTCAATAAAGCGGTGGCTATTAATGTCAAAAGGATGCCGCCCGGCAAGCAGCTCAAAAGCAATGATACCTACAGCGTATAAGTCGGCTGCTTCGCTGTGGGGCTGATCTTCCCACACTTCTGGGGCAATGTAGGGAATGCTGCCAGCGGCCTGCATGGTGCTGCGCTGGGTGGTGGCCAGACCAAAATCCAAAATGCGGACGGTGCGGTGGGTGACCAAAACGTTGGCCGGTTTAAGATCGCGGTGCAAAATGCCGCGTCGGTGCAAATAAGCCAGCGCCTGAAGCATCTGCTGGATCAGATTTATCTTAGCCATCTCATCCAGCTTGGCACCTGCATCCAAAATGTTTTTGGATTCCATCAGGTAGTCCATGGTGAAATACGGCCGTCTTTCTTCATCAAAGCCATAGTCCAACACGGAAATAATATTAGGGTGTCGCAGCGAAGCCAGCGTCTCAAATTCATGGGCTAGCGCCAGGCGCAGCGCCTCTTCAATTTCACCCTCCGTATCGGCATCAACCTGATAATGCCAGGTGGGTACGATTACCTGTTTGAAGGCCAAAATATGGTCTGTCAGTCGATCTGTGGCTCGGTAGACAACCCCCATGCCACCCTCACCAATCTTTTCATGGATGATGTAACGGCCGTTTACTGTGGTGCTTTCTGTTTCTGGGGGTTGTGGAGGAGGGATGATCTGGTCAATGGTCATGCTGTATGTGAGATGATCTCTGTCTTAAAAATTGGGTAAAACTGTTCTACTCCAGTTCGATGATTGGCAAAAATTATAACATAAACAAACTTGGAATTATATTGTTGACGCTTAACGTAGGTACTAGCCTATTGGTAATTTCTTGCCTGTAAACGTTTGCTAACAAGCTGCATTGTCAGCTTGTCAGGGGGTAGGGGGAATGTTAAACTAGCATCATGTCCCAAGCTCTGTACCGTAAATGGCGGCCTGCTCGCTTTGATGATGTGATTGGTCAGGAACACGTGACGCGCACGCTTAAAAACAGCGTTGCGGCGGATCGGTTGGGTCATGCCTACTTGTTTTGCGGTCCGCGTGGCACGGGTAAAACGACTACCGCTCGTCTGTTGGCCAAAGCTGTGAACTGTTTGCATGAGGATTTGGCTGAACGGCCGTGTAATGAATGTGTTAATTGTGAATCCATTCGCAATGGCACATTTCTTGATCTCATCGAGATTGATGCTGCTTCCCACACTGGTGTAGATGATATTCGGGAACTGCGGGATATGGTCAAGTTTCATCCTGGTTCCAATGTTCGTTTCAAAGTATATATCATTGACGAAGTGCATATGCTTTCAAACGCTGCGTTTAATGCGTTGCTCAAAACGCTGGAGGAACCACCAGATTGGATCAAATTCATTCTGGCTACCACCGAAGAACATAAAGTTCCCATTACCATTAAATCTCGCTGCCAGCAGTTCAACTTCCGCTTGTTTAACCAGGAAGAAATTAGCGAACGGCTGCATTGGCTGGCAGACAAAGAAGGGTTCACCATTGAGCCGGAGGCGCTGCAAATGATTGCCCGCCAGGGTGCTGGCAGCTTGCGTGATGCCGAAAGCTTGCTGGATCAATTGGTGGTGAGCCAGGATGATGTGATCACGGCCGAGCGAACGCAAATGGTGTTGGGTACGGCTTCTAATGAGGCGGTGGTCCAGCTCACCAATGCCTGGCTGGGTCGAGATGGTGCCGGCGGTCTGTCACTCATTCACGAGGCCCTGGCCTCAGGCACAGATGCCCGCCAATTTTGCCGCCAAATGGTAGCTTACCTGCGTGATCTGCTGCTGCTGCAAGCCGCAGGCGATACGCTGCCACTTGATGCAACGCCAGAGCAGCGCAGTGAAATGTTGACCCAGGCGCAGCGTGCCCCACGTCAGGGGCTGATTGAGGCAATTAAACGGTTTAACGAAGCCGCGCTGGTGGCCGCAGGCAGTTGGCAGCCACAGCTGCCCCTGGAGATGGCTTTCATCGAATTGTTGCCAGAGACTCCAATGCCTGCGGTGACGGTAACGGCCGTTCCCACGCCAACGCCGCAAGCGGCCAAAACAAAGCCTAGCAAAGAGCAACAAAAGGAAAAGGTGGAAGAAACGGCCGTTGCTGCCCAAGCCGCTCCGCCCCAAGCTGAGGTGAGGTCTGTGCCGGCCGAAAAAGAGCCTCCCAAAGAAACCGCTAAACCTGCCGCCAAAAAAGCAGAAAAGACCCCCACCAAACCGCTAACTGTGCGCGAAGTACAGGCCGTGTGGGCTGCTTTGGTGGCACAGTCAGGCGAAAAAATAAAAAATCTGCCAGCGTTGCTCAATATGGGCAAACCGCTGGCTGCCGAGGGGCGCACGCTGGTTATTGGCTTTGATTACCCCCTGTTTAAAGATAAATTCGATAATCTGGCGGGCGCAGTTCCTTTGGTCAGTGATATGTTAACTGAGCTGCTGGGGCAGGACACCACTGTCCGTGGTGTTGTCACCAGCGAATACACTGTGCCTGTTCAGCCCGATGATTTCCGCGCGTTGGCGGAGGAACTGGGCGGCACCGTAGCTGAAGAATAATTTTGTAGAAACCTGTAGCCGCGCTTTCTTAGCGCGCACATGCGAGGATTAAACAACTTCTGGTTGTCATCCTTGGTTGATTTGTAAGGAGTAAACTATGTCAAAACGATCCTTTCGCGGCCGACCCAAGCCGAAGAAAAACAAAATGCCCAGCGCCGGTGGTTTGATGAACCAAATGCAGCAAATGCAGGAGCAGATGGCCACGGCCCAATCCGCTCTGGAAAATGAAACCATTACCGTTACTGCTGGTGGCGGGGCGATTAGCATTGTTATCACCGGTCATCAGCGCATTGAGTCCATTAAGGTGGACCCTGAATTGCTCACGCCAGATGACGCCGAAATGCTGCAAGATATGTTGGTGGCTGGCGTAAACGCCGCTATCGAGCAGTCGCAAGCCTTGGCTGCTGAGCGGATGGAAGGCATTACTGGCGGTTTGGGCGGTGGCCTGAACGATTTGCTGGGCGGCATGGGGTTAGGCTAAATGGCTTCGGCTTTACCCCAGCCGGTGCAGCGGCTCATCAATGAATTTGCTCGTCTGCCCGGTATTGGCCCTAAATCGGCGGCGCGGCTGACGTTTTACCTGCTGCGCATGGCCGATGAGCAAGCATTGGATTTGTCGGTGGCCCTTCAGGAGATGAAGGAGCGCACCATTTTTTGCAGTAGCTGCTTTCACATCACTGAAGAAGATCCGTGTGCTTTGTGCACGGATTCGGCACGGGATGATCGGCTGCTGTGTGTGGTGGAGGAGCCGCTGGATGTGCTGGCCATTGAACGGTCGCAGGCATTTAACGGCCGTTACCATGTGCTGCACGGAGCTATTTCCCCAGTTGAAGGCATTGGCCCAGAAGATTTGCGTATCAACGAATTAGTGAGCCGGGTACAGCAAAGCGATTTTCAGGAAATTATCCTGGCAACCAATCCTACCTTGGAAGGGGAATCAACCGCACTCTACCTCCAGCGCCGCTTGGCAGAAACAGGTGTACGGCTTACGCGTCTGGCGCGAGGCCTGCCCGTGGGTGGCGACCTGGAGTACACTGACGAGATTACGCTGAGCCGCGCGCTGGAAGGGCGACAGGAGCTGTAAATGGCCGGGGCAATCTTGTTTGCCATCGCCCTGCCAATGTGCTAACATTTGCCCGTCTTTGCGGTGTCGCCAAGTGGTAAGGCAGCGGACTTTGAATCCGCCATTCCCTGGTTCGAATCCAGGCACCGCAGTAGGTAGAAGGACTGGGTTTTTGGCTCAGTCCTTTTTTTATCCCTAAATAAATTTGATGTAATTGGGTAATTAAGTAATTTTGTAATTACCCAATTGCCCAATTACTATTCTTTATGACGTTAGCAATTGTAATTTTGGCAGCTGGGCAGGGCAGCCGGATGTTGTCCAAGAAGCAAAAGATTTTGCATGAGGTGGGTGGTAAGCCGATGGTGCAGCATTTGTTTGATACGGCCGTTTCCCTCACCCCAATTTCCCCTGTCCTCATCATTGGCAAGGGGGGCAATGGCGTGCGGCAGCTGTTTGGCAGCCGGGCGCAGTATGCGGTGCAGGAGCAGCAGTTGGGCACGGGACATGCCACCCAAATGGCGCGACCTTTGCTGGCGGGCCTGTCTGATCAAGTCATTGTCACCTACGCCGACATGCCGTTGTTGCAAACCCTAACGTTGCAAAAATTGGCCGATTTGCAAGCTGAAACGAGAACGGCCGTTACTCTCCTCAGCGTCATGGGCAGTTCTGAATCCTCTTTTGGCCGCGTGGTGCGGGATGAAAACGGCCGTGTAAACGAAATTTTGGAAGTTGCCCAGGCCAAACGACGACCTAACGCAGCCGATCTGCTGGCTATTTCTGAACAAAATGGCGGTGTTTACTGTTTTGCCGCCGATTGGCTGTGGGACAATATCGACAAGCTGCCTTTGCGGCAGGCACGCAGCGGGCCAGAATATTATCTCACTGACATGATTGAACTGGCCGTGCAGCAAAACCAGGGCGTGGCGGCTATGACCACGCCCGATGCCGACGAATGCCTGGGGGCTGGTACGCGGGCAGAAATGGTGGCAGTGGAAAAAGCGTTTCGTCGTCGGGCCAATAATCGCTGGTTGGCGCAAGGCGTTACCATCGTAGACCCAGACAGCACGTACATTGACCCGGACGTGACAATTGGCCAGGATACGGTGATTTGGCCCAACAGCTACTTGCAGGGACAAACGGCCGTTGGCCAGGATTGTGTCATTGGACCAAACACGATTTTGCGGGATACGGCCGTAGGCAATGGATGCCACATTGAGCAGGCGGTGGTGGAAAGGATAGTGTTGCCTCCCGGTACAGCCGTGGAGCCATTTACAGTAATGAGGAATCATGAATTGTGAATTGAGAATGATGAATTGTGAATGAAAAAGCGCCCCTTCACAATGCACAATTAATTGTTCACCATTCACAATTTTAGGTAGGTGAACAATGGTAACTTACGAACAACGATCGGCATTAATTCAGGCAGCGATTGAAGTACGAGAACGTGCCTATGCACCCTACTCGCGCTATCCGGTGGGTGCCGCCTTGCTGCTGAAAGACGGCCGTATCATCACCGGCGTCAATGTGGAAAACGCCTCTTACGGCTTGTCGATGTGTGCCGAGCGGACGGCCGTTTTTAAGGCGGTCTCTGAAGGGCAGCAAAAAATTTTAGCTGTGGCTGTTGCTACTGAAAATGCAGGTTCGCCCTGCGGTGCCTGCCGCCAGGTGCTTACCGAGTTTGCTGGGGATGTACCGGTTTTTCTGGTAGACCATGAGGGAAACGGCCGGGACACCACCCTCTATGCCCTTCTCCCCGACCATTTTGGCCCAGAGCATTTGACATAATATTATTGCCTGGAGCGTTATGATTTTCCTACATATTGCGGATTGCTATTGACTCAAGTACACTGTAAATCAATAGGTGCAAGGAGGTGTTCGTATTTGTCTTATTGACAGATTAACATCATTTCATTGTGTTTAACCTGCCCTTCTGTTGGCAAGTATGTAGTACCTACCCACATCGCACAAATCGAAAATTTTGTTAACTCAAGATCAATCTTTTGCGTTGATCTATTTCTATTACCCCTGAACGATAGGTGCCCATAAGGAGAAGACAAATGAATCTTAAAGGATATGCAAACCGCGTTGCTCATATCGATTTAACCAAAGGAGAAATTGAGCATAAACCAATCCCGGAAGAGTGGGCTCTTAAATACATAGGTGCTCGTGGCTTGGGTGTGCGCTACATGCTTGAAGCTGGACCTACAGTTGATGCGCTATCACCCGACAACTGGCTTTGTTTCATGAATGGGCCACTGACCGGAACGGCCGCAAACATGAGTGGGCGCATGGCTGTTGTTACCAAATCTCCTCTTACCGGCACTGTTACCGACAGCCATCATGGGGGCTGGTCAGCTGCCAGACTGCGTTGGTCCGGCTATGATGGCCTCATTTTCAAGGGTAAGTCCGACAAACCTGTTTACCTTTACATTGAGGCAGAAACAGACACGATTGAGCTGCGTGATGCCTCTCACCTTTGGGGAACCGGTGTTCACGATACGATCAAAACTCTCCAGGAACAATACGGTGAAAAAGATTTGACCGTGATTGCTATCGGGCAAGCTGGAGAAAATTTAGTGAAATATGCTTGCTGGGTTAATGAAGACGATCGGGCGAGTGGACGTGGTGGAACTGGCTGCGTTGGTGGTAGCAAAAACTTGAAAGCGGTTGTCGTCAAAGCCAAAAAGAAGATGCCCAAACCAGCTGAAAAAAGTGATTGGAAGAAAGCACACTCACGCACATTGTCTGCCATCATGGACGAAGCCAATATTACCAGCCCACGAAAGGGTGGGTTGTCTGTTTATGGCACCAACGTGTTGATGAATATCACAAGCACAATGGGGGGACTTCCTGCCTTAAACGGCCGTGTTACTTCCTTTGGTGAACGAGCAGAACTGCTCAGCGGTGAATACGTTAACGACAATATTTTGGTTAACAATCCTACCTGCCATGCCTGCCCGGTTGCTTGCAAGAAAGAAGTAGAAATTACCGAAGGTGAATTTGCTGGCCTGCGTATGGAAAGTGTTGAGTATGAACCAGCTTGGGCGCTCGGGGCTAACTGCGGTAACGACAATATTAACTCCGTGGCTAAGATGATTGATATGGCCAACGACTTTGGTATGGACGCGATTGAAATTGGTGACGTGTTGGCCACCTATATTGAAGCCAGCACCAGAGGGTTCACTAATGGTGACGGCGGTTTGGCTGAAGGCGACTACATGGACATGGTAGCCACGATCGAAGAAGTAGCCCATCGTCAAGGCATTGGTGATGTACTGGCAAATGGTGTGAATGCTGTGGCCAATCATTTTAACCATCCTGAAATCGCCATGTCGGTCAAGGGACAAGGTATCCCAGCCTATGATCCACGTGGTTTGAAGGGGATGGGCATTGCCTATGCGACCAGCAATCGTGGTGCCTGCCATCTCCGTGCTTATACACCTGCCGCTGAATTGAACATCATGCCCTTCCAATCCCTGAGCGTGGACCCGCTGGAATGGAAAGGTAAAGGCGAGTTGGTGAAGATATTCCAGGATATTCATGCCTTTTCCGACAGCCTGGACCTGTGCAAATTTAGCGCCTTTGCTGTAGGTGCTGATGAGTATGCTCAGCAGTACGCTGCTTTTGTGGGGGTTGAAGATTTTACGGCCGATGATGTGTTGTTAGCGGGCGAACGCATTTACAATCTGGAGCGCTACTACAACAATCTGGCCGGTCTTGGTGAGGGTAGCGACTATCTGCCCAAGCGGTTCACTGAAGAGCCATCGACAATGCCTGGTTCAGAAGGCCATGTTTGTGAATTGGATTTGATGCTAGAAGAGTATTACACGGCACGTGGTTGGGAGAATGGTGTTGTGCCAGAGGCTAAGCTAAAAGAGTTAGAAATTCTCTAATAGCTTTGCATGCTTAGGGTGGTTTTGGAAATCTAAAGCCGCTCTATCAGGTTAACTAAAAAAGGTGCGGTCTCGTTTCTGAGCCGCACCTTTTGTAATTATTATTATGCGCCGGCGCGCATTGTTTTCTTTTCCAGGCCGGGTTTAAGGCGGGTGATGGCTTCTTCTTCCCCTTCAATTTCCATCATGACCTGGCCAACGCGGAGAGACCCCAGGGCAAAGGGTTCCATTTTGGCCAGGGTAATACTCCAGCCATCTCCTTCGACGCGGGTTTCGCTGACGGCCGTTCCCCCCAGTTCTTCTAAATATTCACGCAACAGCCAAAGGGGAATGCCACGGATTTGCCGCGATTCGGTATACATAGCGTTAGCCTCCGCCCACAGCTGGGAAAATGTTTAATGTGTCGCTTGGTTGAATGATTGTCTCCATGCCATTTTCCAGAAACGGGGCATCACGGCCGTTGACAAAGACATGGACATGCCGGTAAAGATTGCCCTGTTCATCTAGCAGTTCCTTGCGCATTGGTGGATATTGCGTTACTACCATTTCTACAAAATCTTGCACAGAGGTGTTTTCTGGTAAATCAATTTCTACCGTTTTTTGACCAACAATTTGGCGCAAGGTAGCGAAGAAGTTGACTTTCATAGTGTATTATTCTCCTGACGGGGTTTAAAATAATCTTACCACAAAATCACGCTTGTCGAATTTTCGTGTTAGGATTCAGGCATTGGAGGTTCAAATGGGACTGGATACTGTATTAAATGGTCACTCAGCAAAAGAGACTTTGTGGCATTTATCGAATCTGGCACCAACGCCAGAGGAAGAATGGGATCGGTTGCGAAGCTTTCTTGGTTTGGGACCGGCTGATTATGAGGCGATGTTGGCAACGGTGGAGCCCCTTTTTCGGCGTGGGTCTGAACTGGTTGTGGGTACATATGATTATTTGCTGGCACACCATGATACGGCCGTTATCCTCGGTTGGGAAAAGGGAGCCAATCCTGAACATCTGGCTGAGCGCCGCCGCTTCTTTACCGTTTGGCTGGCCCGCACTTTGGGCCTGGATCTGAGCCACGAGTTTGCTCGTTATCTTTTCCGCGCCGGACAGATTCATGGTGCGCATGGTCCGCGCCGGATTCATGTGCCAGAACTGTATGTGACCGGCTCGATTAGCTTGGTTAATGCTACCTTTGCTCGCTTTCTCACAGAAGAGATGCCGGGCAACCCCATCGTGCCAGCGGCGCTGGCTGGTTGGAACAAACTACTAAGCCTGCATCTGCACCTGATGTTGCTGGGTTACCAGTCGGCGCGCGCCTGGGATGCGGGCGATTTTCCCGTTGAACTTTCTTTCTATGGACGGGTACGTAACTACACCAAACGACAAGCCATGACGATGCATTTGCCAGAAGGCAGCCGCATGGATATGTTGTTGACTCGTTTCTTTAACTACTTTCCCGTGGCCCGATCAGACGTTTTTGCGATTGAGTGGTTGGATAAAGAACGGTTGGATGAGCGGGGACGGCCTTGGATGGTGGTGGAAAAATCGCACCGGGTGCGTAAAGGGTGGCGGGTGTTGTTAAACGGCCGTAACATCAGCTTTGAAAACGGCCCCAACCAAATCATCAAACCAGGCGACAAGGTCAGCATCTTTCCCCCTGGTCGCTAAAAAAGAATTTCGACGCAAAGAACGCAAAGAATTAGAGGTCGCAAAGGAAGGATCATTAACTTTCTTGATCGGTTCTTTGCCTCTTTGTGCCTTTGCGTCAAGGTTTTTAAATTAGGCAGTCTGCTGCTACACTTCACGCATGGCCCGAGAACGTACCTTCCGCAGCGAAGCAATTGTTTTGCGTCGCACCGACTTTGGCGAAGCTGACCGCCTGCTCACTCTCTACAGCCGCGACTTTGGCAAGATCAAGGCAATTGCCAAGGGCGCACGCAAGCCGCAGAGTCGCAAGACGGGCCATGTGGAGCAGTTCATGCGCTCCAATTTCCTCTTTGCCAGCGGGCGCGACATTGCCATCCTCACCCAGGCGGAAATGGTGCAGCCATACACCGCCCTGCGCGACGATCTCATTCTGAGCACCTACGCCGCCTACCTGGTGGAGCTGCTGGATCGCTTCACAGTCGAAGAAGACAAACACAGTGGCATCTACCAGCTGTTGGCCGATGCTCTCGGTTGGCTGACCACCCATGAAGATGTGCTGCTGGTGGCCCGCTTTTACGAACTGCGTTTGTTGGGATTAGCTGGTTTTCGGCCACAGTTGTTCCACTGTGTGGCCTGCGGTGAAGCGATTGAGGAGCAGGACCAATTTTTTAGCGGGGAGTTGGGTGGGGTATTATGTCCTAACTGTCGAACGGAAGATAGGCGGGCTGTGGCGATTACGGCCGTTTCCGTCAAAGTTCTACGCTACCTGCAAACACGGCCGTGGGATACCGTCCACAACCTGCGCCTCAAGCGTGCTGTCCATACCGAGCTGGAAAACGTGATGCACTTCTACATCACCTACGTCCTGGAACGCAACCTCAAATCCGTTGAATTCCTCCACCGCCTCCGCCAGGAAGCGGCCCTCCTGCTGCCTCCCGCTGAGTAAAAAGCTGAATCACGAATGGCCCAAATTGACGAATATTACCAATGAAAAAGATTCGTCTCATTCGTCCATTCGCTAAATTCGTGATTAATAATCCACAAGATGCCAGCGTGTTGCCCCCATGCTATAATCATCGGCTGTTCATTTGATGATTGATTCCATTGAGGGTGTAGATGAGTGAAACGCTGACTTTTCAGGACATTATTTTAAAGCTGCTTGATTATTGGAAGACACAGGGCTGCCTGGTGCAACAACCGTATAACGTGCAGGTGGGGGCAGGTACAATGAATCCCGCGTCTGTGCTGCGGGTTTTGGGGCCAGAGCCATGGAATGTGGTTTATGTGGAACCCAGCATTCGGCCGGACGACGGCCGTTTCGGGGACAATCCCAACCGGATGCAGATGCATCACCAGCTCCAGGTCATCCTCAAGCCCGATCCGGGCAATCCGCAAGAGCTTTACCTGAAAAGCTTAGAAGCCATCGGCATCGATCCACGTCGCCACGACATTCGTTTTGTGGAAGACAACTGGGAAAGCCCCGCGCTGGGCGCCTGGGGGCTAGGCTGGGAAGTGTGGCTCGACGGCCAGGAAATCACCCAGTTCACCTACTTCCAGCAGGCCGGTGGCCTTACCCTCGACCCTGTTTCCGTGGAAATTACCTATGGCCTGGACCGCATTGCCCTGGCTTTGCAAGGGGTTGACAGCGTTTGGGAGATGGCTTACGGCACAAACATCAGCTATGAAAACGTGCTGCTGCAAAGTGAAATTGAACATTGCCAATATTATTTCAACGTGGCCGATGTGGACAGCATTCGCCAGATTTACGACACGTATGAGCAGGAAGCCAAGCGCTGCATTGAGGCCGAGCTGGTCATTCCGGCGCACGATTACAACCTGAAATGCTCCCATTTGTTTAATATTTTAGACACACGCGGGGCTATTGGCGTGACCGAGCGGGCCAACTATTTCCGCCGGATGCGCGGTTTGGCGCGGCAAGTGTCGGAACTTTATGTGGCCCAGCGAGAGCGGCTGGGGTTCCCCTTGCTAAAAGACCAGGATACGGAAACGGCCGTTCCCCTCAGTCGTCTGCAAATGATGACACCCCCAAGCGACACGCCCCAAACGTTCCTGCTGGAAATTGGCAGCGAAGAGCTGCCCGTGTCTGATTTGGATTCGGCGTTGAAGCAGTTAGAAACGGCCGTTCCCGAACTGCTCAAAAACGCTCGCCTCACTTATGATCGGATTGAAATCGAAGGCACACCGCGCCGCCTGGCGGTGGTGGTGCATGGCCTAATTGGCCGTCAGCCCGATTTGGAATCTGTGGCCAAAGGACCGCCTGCCGATCGCGCCTTCGACGCCGATGGCAATCCGACAAAAGCCGCTATCGGTTTTGCTCGGGGGAAGGGCGTGGACGTAGCCGATCTGGAAATTGTGGAGGAGGGCGACAAACGGTATGTGTCCGCTGTGGTGCGTGAAGACGGCCGTCCCGCCGTCGCCGTCCTCGCCAAACTGCTTCCAGAACTGATTGCCGGATTAAAATTTGAGCGCAGTATGCGTTGGAACCAGACCAATCTCAGCTACAGTCGTCCGCTGCGCTGGATTGTGGCAATGTTTGGCCCTGACGTGATTCCTTTTAGTTATGCTGGCGTGACCAGTGGCCAGACGAGTCGGGGCTTACGGCCGTATGATTCCCCGGAAATCATCATCAACGATGCCCGTAACTACGGTGGCATCATGCGCATGAATGGCATTGTTATCAGCAAAGAGAAGCGCAAAGAACAAATTACGGCTGTTTCCAGCAAACTTGCCGCCGAAATGGGCGGCACTATCCCCGACGATCCCGGCCTACTGGATGAGGTCACCAATCTGGTGGAAAAACCAACGCCGCTGCGGGGTCGCTTCAGCAAGCGTTACCTGGCCCTGCCTGCCGAAGTGTTGGTGGCCGTCATGCGCAAGCACCAGCGCTACTTCCCCGTCTACAACGACAAAAACGAGCTGATGCCCTACTTCATCGCCGTGCGCAACGGGGACGAGAAGCATCTTAACTTTGTGGTCAACGGCAATGAGCATGTGCTGCGCGCCCGCTTTGCCGATGCCGAATTTTTCTACGGCAAAGACAGCCAGCGCCAGCTGGTCGATTTCCTGCCGGAGCTGGAAACGCTCACCTTTCAGGCCAAGCTGGGTTCCATGCTGGACAAAGTGCATCGCCTGGAAAAATTGACGCCCGTGGTTGCTAAAATGTTGGATTTAAATGAGGCAGAAATGGAAACGGCCGTGCGCGCCGCCGCCCTTGCCAAAGCTGATTTGGCAAGCAACATGGTTGTGGAGATGACCTCACTGCAAGGCATTATGGGCGGGCACTACGCCCAGCGCAGTGGCGAAAGCGAGGCTGTGGCCGAAGCGATTGCCGGGCAGTATAACGCTGTCAGCCGCAGCCAGCCGGGTCTGGCGCTGGCCCTGGCGGACCGCTTAGACAGTCTGGCTGGACTGTTTGCCGCCGGACTGGCCCCCAAAGGTTCCAACGATCCGTTTGCCCTGCGCCGCGCCGCGCTGCACCTCATCGAAAACCTCATTTCCCATGAGCAACCGTTTGATTTGCGCGCCGCCTTTTCTGCCGCCGCCGAACTGCTGCCGGTGCCTTGTGATGAGACGGTTTTGGCCGAGGTGCTGGGGTTTGTGAACGGCCGTCTCGAAGGCGTCCTGCGCGATTTGGGGCATTCTGCTTTTGTGGTCAAGGCTGTTCTGGCCGAACAAGGCCACAATCCTTACGCAGCGGCGCAAACGGCCGTTGCTCTCACAGAAGCCATCGCCGCCGAGGATTGGCCGGAGCTGCTGGATGCCTATGCCCGCTGCGTGCGCATCACCCGCAGCCAAACGGAAACGTTCAGCCTGCACCCCGATGCCTTTGCCCTGCCCGCCGAACAGCAGCTTTTGGCTGCTTACCAGCAAGCCGCCGCCAAACAGGACGGCACGATGCCCACGTTTGTGGCTACATTGCGTGATTTGAAACCAGCGATTACCCGGTTTTTTGATGATGTACTGGTGATGGATGAGGATACGGCCGTGCGCGAAAATCGCCTGGCGCTGCTGCAAAAGATCGCTGCCCTCACCACAGGTTTGGCTGATTTGTCAGAGCTTGAAGGGTTTTAGTTGAGGTGGAAACGGCCGTTTATCGTCAGAAACAATCTGTTATACTTTAGATGTGAGCAGTTTTTTGATGATGCCTTGACGGAGGTGAACGATGACTGTGATAGAAAAAATTCAGCAGCGTGTACTGATTCTCCCTGAATCGATGCAAACACAAGTTCTGGACTTTGTTGAATTTTTGTTGTCAAAAAGCGCGTCTATTCCACAGGAAGCGCTTGAAGATGTTGACAATCTGAGCTGGTCAAACTTGTCTTTGGCAATGGCAATGCGTGGCATGGAAGATGAGGAAGAACCTTATACGCTGGGCGACCTGAAGGAAACATTTTGATGGTCCATGCTGGACAAATTGTTCTTTTTCGATTTCCTCAAACCGATTTACGTCGTGGGAAACTTCGACCAGCTTTAATCATTGGCAAGTTGCCAGGTTCTTTTGAAGATTGGTTGATTTGTATGATTTCCTCTCAATCTCGCCACCATATTGAAGGGTTTGATAATATCATCACTCCTGATGATCCTGATTTTCCTCTATCAGGCTTAAAGAGCAGCAGCGTTATTCGTGTTGGCCGTCTGGCAGTTGTTGACGTCTCACTATTGCTTGGCTCAATTGGTGAAGTTGATGCCAGTAGAGTGCTGCAAATTAAAGCAAATTTGGTTAACTGGTTAAACCACTAGTAAGGTCATAACGTGAGTACCTAAATCCAGCCATCCCCCAATTTTTGTTGATGGATGAGGATACGGCCGTACGCCACAACCGCCTGGCCCTGCTGCAACACATCGCTGCCTTAACCACTGGTTTGGCCGATCTCTCTGAGCTTGAAGGTTTCTAGTCCAACTGAATAAATTGGATAGATACAAAATAAGACTGTATTCGTAGTTACTAGTAGTAGCTTGGCAACTGATCTGGTTTGTTAAGCGGACTGTACCATTCTGTGTGTTATGAATGAATTAAGTGATGAGCAGCTGATGGCTCGCGTCATAAACAAAGATATGGCTGCTTACAAAACCTTGTATGAACGGTACAAGCGTTCCGTTTTAGGGTTGTCATACAAAATTTTGCAGGATCAGGCTGCCGCCGAAGAGGTGATGCAGGAAACATTTTGGCGCATCTGGCACAATGCGGCTTCGTTTGATACGCAGCGGGGGTCATTTCCTAATTGGATGTTTGGCATTGCCCGCAATTTATCTATTGATATTGTGCGCCGGGGGCAAAAGATTAAGATGCAGGCCCTGCCTGATATGCACCACGATCACTTGGAATCCAGCCCGCATTATGAAGCTGACCACAATGTAGCTGATGCGGCCCTATCGTTGATGCGGCACGAGCAGGTGCACGCGGCCATGATCACCTTACCTGATGAACAGCGGGATGTGGTGGAATGGATCTATTTTCAGGGCAAAACGCGACGGCAAATTGCCCAGGAACAAGATATTCCTTTTGGCACGATTAATACCCGGGCAAAACTGGCCCTGGATAAATTGAAACGAGCCTTGCAGGCGCAAGGATTTGAGGATTAAGATGAACGAGCAAATTGAGGAACTGCTCGCAGTTTATGTTTTAGGTGGGCTGTCGTCAAAAGAAGAAGCCGAAGTTGAGGCATACCTTGCGGAAAATCCGCAAGCCGTGGCCTTGCTGGAAGAGGCGTACGCGGCGGCGGCGCTGCTGCCTTACACCGCACCGCCAGTCACACCATCGCCAGAGGCGGAAGCGGCCCTGTTTGCCCGCGTAGAAGCAGATTTGGCGGCACAGGCTAAACCGGTAAAGCGAACGGCCGTATCCACCCCATCCAATCAACCCACCCTCTGGGATCAAATTCGCACTTTCTTTAGTACACCGCTGGTAACGGCCGTAAGTTTGGCAACGGCCGTACTGCTCCTCATTTGGGGGCTGTCGCTTAACAGTCAGGTAAAAAATCTAAACCAGAATGTGCAGCAGATGGCGGCCGACAACAGCAGCTTGCGCACCGATTTTGCTGCCCTGTCTAGCGAAAACCTCACGCTCACTGCCCGTGTGGCCGAACTGCAAGCTGCCAATCAAGCGCTTGACCAACAAATTGACGACCTGGCCCAAAACAACGCCAATCTCATCGCCACCAACAACAGCCTGCAAACCGACTTAGCTCAGGCATCTGCTGATTTAGCCGAGCTGGAAACATACAGTGCCAATCTAGAAGCGGAAATATCCAAAATCGTGGCCAACCAGCCTTTTGATTCTTCGGCCGTTTACTCTGTTACGCTGCCAGGCACCGAAGATCAGCCGGAGGCATCGGCGCAACTGGTGATCGATCCCGTGTCGAATACGGCGCTGCTCATTGTAGATGGCATGCCCTCACTGCCACAAGATTCTGTCTATCAGGTGCTGCTCATTCGTGGCACGGAACACGAAACGGCCGAAACCTTCCGCGTGGATACGCAAGGAGAGGGGGTGCTGCTGGTTCATTCCCCTGAACCGCTGCAATCCTTTGATGCCGTTGGCGTTTCTATTGAGCCAGAAGGCGGCAGCGTGCAGCGCACCGGTGACATTGTGCTGCTAGGCAGCATCATCAACTGACACGAATTCCCCGGGAACGATTTGACACGGATTTTTTGAAGTTCCTGGAGAAATATAAAAGTATGAACCTCGCAGAGACGCTTCCCTCAAGCGTCTCTTTTTTTGCCAATTCCCCCAATTTGCAAATCAAACAAGTACAAAACCTGAACAAGTTCGTAATTCTTAGTGAACTGGCTAAATTGTAAATGATTTGTCTAATTACGATACGTACAAAATAAAGACAGATTCGTATTTAGCGGTAGAAGAACAGAAGAAACAAATCCACAAGCTTTACGAAAAAATGGCAGAAACCTGGCTCCTCGTGAGTTCTCTTAACGCTGCCTCCTGCTTGTGGCCTAAAAAATCTAAACGTTGGAGGTGATGCATCCGCTTAGCAAATAGCCAATCTAAATGAACCTATTTACAAAAAACTGAAGCAATTCCAGAAACAAAATTACATAAACACAATAGGAGAAAAACAATGAAAAAAGTTAAACTGCTTATTTTTGCCTTCATGGCCCTGTTCCTTACCACTGCCGCCTGGGTAGCGGCCGATGAAGAAGCTGATACCGGTATCGTTACCGTTGTTCACGGCGTACCAGGTCTGACGGTTGATGTATACGTCAACGGCGGACTGGCCTTGCCCAACTTCGAGCCTTACACTGTCACCGACCCGTTGACCTTGCCCGCTGGTGATTATGACATCGAAATTTATCCGGCTGGCGCAGATCCAAGCGCGACTGACCCGGCGATTGCTGGTTCCACCACGCTGCCTGCTGGCGCCAATGCCTCCATCGTGGCCCACCTGACGGAAGCTGGGGCGCCAACCCTTTCTGTTTTTGTCAATGACACCTCGGCGATTAATGAAGGGGATGCCCGGGTGGTTGTGCGTCATACGGCCGCTGCCCCCACAGTAGATGTCGCCCTGACCTACAAAAGCGATGAAATTGGCAAAATTGAAAGTCTAAGCAATCCAGAAGAAGCCCAGGTTGAGGTAGGTACCGGTTTGTACTTCGCCTCCATTCTGCCTGCTGGCACCGATGACGTCGTGGCTGGCCCGGCTCGCTTCTGGCTCAATCCTAAGTTTGATCGCTCCTACATCATCTATGCTGTTGGCTCCTTAGCCGATGGCAGCTTCCAACTGCTGGTACAAACCATTGATCTGGATAGCATTCCGGTTGGCGACGTCACTGTGATTCACGGCGTTCCTGGCCTGACGGTGGACGTTTACGTGAATGGTGGTCTGGCCTTGCCCAACTTCGAGCCTTACACGGTCACCGACCCGCTGACCTTGCCCGAAGGCAATTATGATATTGAAATTTACCCGGCTGGCGCTGATCCGAGCGCAACTGCCCCGGCCATTGCGGGTTCCGCCTTCCTGCCTGGTGGGGCCAACGTTTCCATCGTGGCCCATCTGACGGAAGCTGGCACGCCAACGCTCTCCGTTTTTGTAAATGACGTTTCTGAAATTGATCGTGGCCTGAGCCGCCTGGTGATGCGCCACACGGCCGCAGCCCCCACCGTTGATGTCTCTCTGTTCGACCGTCGTACCGGTGACTTTGTGGGCACGGCCGAAGGGCTGAGCAATCCTAACGAGGTGCAGCTTGAGGTGCCGCGTAACCGCTACCTGGCCACCATCCAACCTGCGGGCACCGATACCGTGGTGTTTGGCCCGGCCGACCTGAGCCTTGATCCTGGCTTTGCCTACTTTGTCTACGCGGTTGGCTCGCTGGATGACGGCAGCTTCACCGTGTTGGTGCAGTCAGTTCGTTTGCCATCCCCTGCTAACTAAATTTATGGCATTTGGCTGAGTGGGCCGCCCGCGCTGCGCACTCTAGCTTAACTGTTTCCTTCTTTGCGAGAGGCATCCTGTGCAGCAGGGTGCCTCTTTTCATTTCCCTTTGTTAGATTATGGTAAAAATGACGGCCGTTCCCCCACCACTGTTTAGAACATTTGTAAGGTCTACGGTATAATTTGCCCAGTTGTCCGACTAAGCTTTGTTTAAGGCCACATGACTGTTACCGAAGATATTAAAAGCCGCCTCGATCTTGTCGATATCGTCTCTGAAAGCGTGTCGTTGCGCCGCTCAGGGCGGAATTACGCTGGCTTTTGCCCCTTCCACCAAAACACGCGCACCCCTGCCTTTTTTGTTTTTCCCGAAACGCAAACCTGGCGCTGCTTTGGCGCCTGCGCCGAAGGCGGTGACCTTTTCTCCTTTGTGATGAAGAAGGAAGGCTGGGAATTTAAAGAAGCGCTGAAAAATATGGCGCAGCGGGCCGGGGTGACGCTGGAAGAACAGACGCCGGTCGATAAAGAGAAGCGCGCTGCCCACAACAAACAGGCGGGCCTGCTGCAAGCCGCCGCCGATTATTTTCACCAGCTCTTTTTGTATGCGCCTCAGGGAGAAGTGGCCCGGCAATATGTGGCCCGGCGCAGCCTCAATGAAGAAACAATTGAGCATTTTGTCCTCGGTTTTGCCCTGGATTCCTGGGATGATTTCCGTTCCCATTTTAATATGCAAGGATACAGCGATCAGGAACTGCTGGCGGCGGGGCTGCTGACGGAAAATGTGGACAAGGGCAGCAAGTACGATCGTTTTCGTAACCGGCTGATGATACCAATTCGAGATGTAGACGGCCGTATCGTGGGTTTCGGCGCACGCACACTGGAAAAAGACGGTATCCCCAAATACCTCAACTCGCCCCAGACCGCTCTGTTCGACAAAAGTCACCTGCTTTATGGGCTGGACGGGGCCAAACGAGCCATCCGTGAAGCGCGGCAGGCGGTGATTGTGGAAGGGTACATGGACGTGATGCAGGCCTGGCAGGCCGGTTTCCGCAATGTGGTGGCCCAGATGGGCACAGCGCTGACGGAGCAGCAGTTACGCTTGCTAAAGCGGTACACCAAGCAGTTTGTCCTGGCACTGGATGCGGATGCGGCCGGGCAAAACGCCACTCTGCGCAGCTTGCAGGTGGCTCGCGAAACGCTAGACCGAGAAGTGGATGTGAAGTTTGACGCGCACGGTTTAGTGCAGCAAGAGGGCCGGCTCCAGGCAGACATTCGGGTGATCACCATGCCGGATGGCAAAGACCCGGACAACATCATTCAGGAAAGCCCGGAAGCGTGGACGAAGCTGGTGGCTCAGGCCAAACCAGTGGTCGCCTATGTGATTGATGTGGCGACGCAAGGGTTGGATATGAATGATGCCAAGGCCAAAACGGCCGTTGCCCAACAAGTCTTACCGCTCATCAAGGACATTCAGGAGCCTATCGAACGCGACCATTATTGGCAGCAGCTGGCCCACGCCTTAAGAATTGATGAACGAGCGCTGCGCCAAATTCGCCTGCCAGTGAAGCCCCATCAGGCCGCCAAAATAAGCCAGGCGACCAAGCCCGCACAGCCAAAAGGCCACGTCGGTTGGGCCACGGTGCCCAGGAAAGGGCAAACCAGCATGAATCCGCTGGCCACCGATATGCGCCAGTCTGATTTTTTGCATCATTGCATGCGCTTCCCGCAGGTGATTTTACGTGTGAATCAGAAACTGGGGGAATGTGGTCAGCCGCAGGTAGCGGACGAAGATTTTTTGTTGGCCGAAGATCGGGCCATCATGCGACAAATGTACCAGTTGATCGCCTCGTCCTCGGTTGTCACGATTGATGAATTGTGGGATAGTCTAGAGCAGACGCTTCAGGATCGGTTGAAGTTCTTGCTGACATTACCCCAATCACCAGAAACGGAGCTTGAGCGTATTGCCGACACCCTTGTTTTATCCGTGTTAGATTGGCGTTTAGCCAAGGTCAGGCAGCTGCTTAGTGAGGTGAATCATCTGCTTCATGAGGCCCAAGCGGAAAATGATATGGAAACCCTGGCAATTTACCAGCAGCAGCTACGTGAGCTGCCCTTGGCTGTCTTACAGCTCAACAAAGCCAGAGATTCAATGTCGGCTACCAGCCGCCGCCGCGCAGAAGATGCTTTAAACGGCCGTTTCTAAAAATTCCAATGTAGCAAAACGCAGTGAGTAAACATTGTTCAACTCGTGAACACTTTTCTGAAGTAGAAAATAATAGCCCTTGGAAACTCCTCATTCAGGTCAGGAAAATATAAGATGGATTTATCTGAACTAGACAACGATTTCGACGAAAATATCGAAGACGATGACAGCGAAGACGAAGCTGAAGTTATTGATATTGAAGCTTTGGTAAAGAAGGCGCGCCGCTCTCGTGAGATTAACGAAGCAGACGTCCAGGCTTTGCTGGCTTCGGCGGATGAAGAACAGGCAGAGCGCCTTTATGCTCGCCTGCAAAAGATGAATATTCGTATCGTCTCAGAAAATGGTGAAACGCTGGATGATTTTGGTGAATCTTCCAACCTGCTTACCAATCTGGACGACGACGACGACAAAGAGGAAGGGACTTCCTACCTCACCGGTACGGTAGAAGACGATCCGGTTCATACTTATCTCAAAGAAATTGGGCAAGTGCCCTTGTTAACAGCTGATCAAGAAATTTGGCTCTCAACCCAGCTGACGGCCGCTACCGTGTTGGATCGCCTCAACAATGATGTGACAAAAGATGGCATTGATTCCGAGGAAGAGGTTGATTTTCGGGCAATGATCACCAATTACACCAATCTGCTAGAAAATTGGCAGGTGGTGGAAGAAGCGCGCAAACAGCTTCAAGTGGACAGCCTCGACTTGCTCGCCTTTATTGATGAAGCACGTGACTTGCGCAAAGGGTGGCGTACCCGCACCGAATCTTACCTGCGTCAATATCTCAATAACGGGAATTGGGGCCAGGATGATACTTGGACCGATTTGGCTCAGGCATGTTTTCATTTGTTAACGGCCGTTTACCTGCTACCCCTGGATTTATCTCGTCAAATGGCCAGAGCTTATCGGGAAGATGGCAAGCTCCCTACCATAGAAACCTTCCGCGAATGGTTGTCGGAAGATTTGGTGGGCCTCAAATATAACGAGTTTATGGTGTACGAGCTGGCTGAAGAAGCCAAGGTCAGCCTCACAGGGGCTAACCTGCGGTTGGTGGTCAGCGTGGCCAAACGGTACATGGGTCGCGGCATTCATTTGTTGGACCTGGTGCAAGAGGGCAACGTTGGTTTGCTGCGTGCTGTAGAAAAGTTTGACCATACCAAAGGGTACAAATTTAGCACCTACGCTACCTGGTGGATTCGCCAGGCGGTTAGCCGGGCCATTGCCGACCAGGCACGCACCATTCGCATTCCGGTGCACATGTTCGAAACTATCAACAAGATTGTCAAGCTTCAGCGTGATCTGGTGCAAAAGCTAGGCCATGAACCCAGTGATGAAGAATTGGCTCTGGAACTGGATTACCTCACCCCGGAAGAATCGGAAACGATCAAGCAGGCCCTGCGCGACGAAGAAGCCATTGATCCAGTGCTGAACCGTAAATGGCGTCAGGCGGTCTCCAAAATTCGGGACATCAAGCGCATTTCGATGGACCCGATGTCGCTGGAATCTCCAGTAGGTAATGAAGATTCTACTGAGTATGGTGACTTCATCCCCGATGAAAGCGCTCTGGAGCCGGTGGATGCTGCCTCCAAAGAGCTGCTGCGGGAGCAGATTCGCAATGTGCTTGGTTTCCTCAGCGAGCGGGAGCGGGAAGTGTTGGAAATGCGCTTTGGCTTAAATGATGGCAAAGACCACACATTGGAAGAGGTAGGGCGCAGTTTTGGCGTGACTCGTGAGCGTATTCGGCAGATCGAAGCCAAGGCGCTGCGTAAGCTGCGTCATCCTAGTCGCAGCAAGGCGCTGCGTGACTATTTGACCTAAAGAGAGCTGCTTTTTCACTGTCATTTTGAACCCAACGGCTGGGAACGGCCGTTGGGTTTTTTCGTCTATATAGACCTGACAGGTTTTCTCTAAAAAGGGTCATTTACATGTTAAAAACCTGTCAGGTCTATCCCTAATTGCAGGCCGTTTTGCGCCTGGCCTTTGTTGCCGCCCCATATTGCTTGTGATAGAATGCACAGAGGATCATTTAGGAAGAAAAAAACATTTCGCTGCATTTATTTTCAACCAAATCAATAACGAAAATAGCCATAGGCGCAGCCTCAAAAAAGAAAAGATCGACTTATGGAAAATAATCCAATCCTTATTGAGTATCTTCCCATTGCCGTGCTAATCGGGATAGCTTTGTTTTTTGCCGTCCTTCTCCCTGTTTTGTCCTTAAACCTGGGTCCAAAGCCGAAAGAAAATGCGCGCAGTAAGCTAATCCCTTACGAATCAGGCATCGTGGCTATTGGTGAGGCGCAGCGCCGTTTACCTGTTAAATTTTATCGCATCGCAGTTCTGTTTATTCTGTTTGATGTAGATATTATTCTCCTCGTTCCCTGGGCAGTTACCTTCCGCAAGCTGGGCCTGTATGGTTTGGCCGTCATGGGCGTCTTCATGGTGCTCTTTATTTTGGGTGATGTCTGGGTATGGAAGAAAGGAATTTTGGAATGGGAGTAGAACAAAAATTAGGAGATATGGGTGTTATCACCCTTCGTTTAGAAGATTTAGTTAACTGGGGGCGCACCAACGCTATGTGGCCCATGCTTTTTGGCCTGGCCTGTTGCGCCATTGAAATGATGTCCTCGCAAGCCGCCCACTTTGATGCTTCCCGCTTTGGGATGGAGCTAAACCGTCCCTCGCCACGCCAATCTGATCTCATGATTGTGGCTGGCCGCGTTTCACGTAAGATGGCTCCTGTTGTTCGCCGTCTTTATGACCAAATGCCTGAACCCAAATGGGTCATTGCCATGGGTGATTGTGCTTCCTGTGGCGGTATTTTCAATAACTATGCCATTGTGCAAGGTGTTGATGAGATCGTGCCAGTTGATGTTTATGTGGCAGGTTGCCCGCCGCGCCCAGAAGCATTAATCGATGGTTTTATGACCCTGCACGAAAAGATTCGTGGCGAAAAACTCACTGACCACGCTTAAAATCAGAGATATTTACTCTGGAGACGATAAGGTATGAATGCAGATCAACGTGTTGTTGAGAAAATTAAAGCTGCTTTCCCGGATGCCATCGAAGACACCAATGACTTTCGCGGTGAGCAGACGCTTTACATCCGGAAGGAACAAATCAAAGGCATCTGCCAACTGCTGCGGGACGATCCTGAATTAAGCTATAAGTTTTTGTCCGATATTTGCGCCGACGACTTTTTGCCAGAGTTCCCCCGGTTTGCGGTTAGTTACCATCTTTATTCCTACGATCATAATCATCGGCTGCGTTTGCGCACCTGGGTAGAAGACCCCGAAGAAGGACCAGAAACTGTGGCTTCTGTCTGGTCCATTGCTACCTGGTTGGAAATGGAAGTGTGGGATTTGATGGGCATTCGCTTCCAGGGTAACGACAGTTTGCGTCGCTTGTTTTTGCCGGAAGATTGGCAAGGGCATCCACTGCGCAAGGATTATCCGCTAGGATATGAAGAAGTGCAGTTTTCCTTTAATTGGCAAGAAATTGACGCTAAAAAACCATACGCCAAAGATTAAGAGATAGCTAGGTTGTGTTGACATTTGAGAATGATCGTAGAATTGATTCATGTCAACTGTGCGATTAAACGATTTTCAATGGACAAAAATCCGGTCATTCCTGAAATCAGACCGGAATGCTTACATAGGTAACGAAGCAGAATGCCGCC
>CAJQMR010000042.1 GCA_905479495.1 uncultured Anaerolineae bacterium | reverse complement strand
GATGCGGGCGTTTCTGGGTGCGGGCGCAGCCTCGCTCATTGCCTCTTTTTGGGCAGTAGAAGATCAAACCACCGCCTGGCTGATGCACCGTTTTTACCAAATGCTGGCCGATGGCCAGACAAAAGCAGCGGCCTTGCGGCAAGCACAACTTCATTTTTTGCAAGCGCCTGAACTGGCCTCCACCTACGACCATCCTTATTTTTGGGCACCCTTTTTTCTGGTAGGCGACGCTGGAAAATTGTAGCAACCTGCAACCCAACGCCCAATTCAAACCAGATAGTGGAAAAACGGCCGTTCTCTCGTTTAATGCAGCAGGCAGAGGAACGGCCGTTGGTTCTTTTCTTCATCCTTGCGGACTTTCGGGAAGAAACGGCCGTATCTATTATTGTGTGTACGCGAATTAATTAGGAGGAAAACCACATGTTGCAGCGCCCCGGTTTGCAAATTACAACAATCATAAAAAATATTCTAATCGTTATTGGTTTCGTTCTCTTACTTTTATTCCTAACCGGCATTTTTGTTTACCGGAGTAAAGTGCAGCCCAAAAGAGACGAGTATTTTCTTGACAAAGAAGTCATCGTTATCAATCAGGACCCCGCCTACGACATGGCTGATTTACCCGCAGACGTGGCGGACATCAATGCAAATATTGTTTTGACGCTGGACCCTGATCGCTCAGTCGATATTACCGATCTTTTGTCGAATTCACTTGTCCTTGGTCCACCAACCATTGCTTCGGCAACCTTGCAATCTGCCGATGTAACAGCATCCTGCGCACAACTTGCGCAAACCTTGCAAATTAATCTCTATACAATTTCCGGTAGTGAAGCTGAAGTTGAAGCGGCCCTAGAAGCAATTACGCAAGCAACTGCCGGTAATGACGTGTTTGCTGAGGCCAATTGGGTCATTGGCGCTCCTTGGAGTCCAACCGGCAGCCCTTGGAGCCCCACGGGTAGTCCTTGGAGTCCAACCGGCAGCGATCTTGACCAAGGCGCGCCCACGCCAGCCAGCAGCGATGATTTTGTGAACCAATGGGCTTTCACCACAATCGACTTGTCCAGTGCCAAAGCGATCGAACAAGATGCAGAAGACCCACAAAATGTCTGGGTTGGCGTCTTTGATACCTCACCAATGAAAGCCCAGACTGTTTCTGGCGCTGAAGTTGTGCCAGCCCAGGCAGCAAGCAATAATGTTCTCAACGTTAAGATTGAGGAACCAGACTTTGTGAACCAACCGGTCCCACCGGAACCAGGCAGTCGGGAAGATATAGACGTATCCAATCACGGTTACTTTGGCACAAGCTTTATGCGTGAAATAGCACCCGGCAGCCAAATCTCGCTCATCCCGGTGCTCACTAAAAATAATCGGGGAGACCTGGCCACGCTAAACAAGGAGCTTCTCATTTTCATGACCGATGCTTACCAGCAAGCGAACGTTCGCGCAGTGGTTAATATGAGTCTTGGGGTCCCACCGTTAGAACCATTTAAGCTGTTTCCCTGGTTACCTTTGGAATTTCCGCCGCCATTCGAATTGGAACGGCAGTTAAATTCGCTGGAAATAGTCAGCCAAATTGGCGAGTGTCTAGATGTGGTCATGGTCGCTGCTGCCGGAAATGATTCATCAGAATCGCTGAAAGTTGCTAACTATCCCGCAAGTTGGGGCAACGTCCTTAGCGTAACATCTAGCAATATGGCCAATGAGCAAGCTTGTTATGCGAATGAAGGAGAGGTTGCTGCCCCTGGTGGTGATGGCGGCCCTAGCGAACCCGGCGCAAAAAATCCTCTGCGATGTGAACCCAAGCTTCATCTATGTACAGGACCAGACTGTCCTTATTCTGTCATTGGCTATGTACACCCTGAAACATTAAGCCCTGAAGAGGCGGCGGCAGATGTGCAGTATCATCATTGGGTGGGGACTTCTTTTGCTACGCCGATGGTGACAGGTCTGGCAGCGCTGCTTCGGACACATTATCCTAAACTAACCGCAGCCGAGGTGAGAGAAGCAATTCTTTGTGGCACTGTGGAACCTTCTTCGCCCCAAGGGGTACGAGTCATAAATATTGGGCAGACGTTAGCCTGTGCCGAGATTACAGAATAACGGTTACCGGAAACGGCCGTCCTTATATCGTTCATCTTCTCAAGGAGAGGTGTGTTCAAGTCGTACGAAGTCGGGCAAGTTCATTGTGGAGCTTGCCCGACCTATTTTCTACCTGTTGATTATTCCCTCATTGCAAGGTAAGCTACGTTTTAGCGGGCAAAATAACGCTGGCACTTACCTATGTTCGATGCAAAAAGCTCACCCCAACCGTTACTACTCCGGCTCCTAATAATTGGTGGCGGACTGGTCGTCTTCGCCTTTTATCTGGGCTATGTGCTGCTTAACCAAAATGCCACAGAGCCAGACAGTGCCGAAGCCACCACCGTGGCCCTCATCGCCACGCAGATTGCTACCTTGCAGCCTACACCGCCGCCACCAACCCGCTTTGCCACCATCACCCCATCACCCGTGCCCCGCCCCAACTCCTGTGCCATGATCAAACAGCAGCAGCCTGCGGCTGAGGATGGACCGTATGTCATTTACTTAAACGGCCGTTCCCCCGCCACGCTCTATTGCCACAACATGAACACAACGCCACAGGAATTTCTCACCCTGCCCGCGACGGAAACTGGCGGCAACTTTAGCCTGATCAGCTACCCGGAAGGGGCCATCATCACCCAGTACGAGAAAGTGCGGCTTAATCCGAGTTCACTCATCATTGATCCCACCGACATGACGTTTGCGACCCTGGCCGAGAGCCTGGCTGGATACACCGCCATCAGCGGGGAACAGTTGGCCACTTACCTGGTAACTGCTTCTGATTTTGCGGTGGCCACTGGCTGCAACCGCAATCAGGAAACGGCTCCCTTGGGCCGGGCCAATATCGATCTCACCGGCACGCCGTTTGTCATCAGCCCAGAGATTACCTTTACCAGCTTTGGCGGTGAGGTACAGGAGACCATCAGTGAGGTCAGTGAAGATGGGAAAGTGGTGACCCTGGCGGTAAACGGCCGTTGCGGCATCATTCAGCCCAACGGACCCATCCAGCTTGTTTACCATCAGCCTTAACTCTATATCTGAAACGTTCCCTAGTAAAGGAATGGGACACTGATGAACACAGATTTACACTGATTATTGTTTCTCATCTGTGTTTATCGGTGAAAATCTGTGTCCAATATTGGAGAAAATGTATGTGCCGCAGCATTAAACAATTACGCAATGCCGAGACACCAGCCACGCCGGACGACATTGAAGCCGCCGCTCGGCAATTTGTACGCAAAGTATCTGGCTACAGACGGCCGTCTCGCAGCAACGAAGCCGCCTTTGAACAAGCCATCAGCGAAATCAGCATTGCCACCGAAAAGCTGCTGAACACCCTGGTAACCAATCGCGGATAAAAAAACTGCGTAAATCTGTGAAATCTGTGGATTATTTTGAAGGAGTTTGCCATGCCCACTGGCCCACTCAGAAGCATCACCCCCACCATCGACGTCTACATCAAGCTGGCCCAATTCCCCATCCTCAGTGACCGTATCCGCCTGCGCATGCGCGAAGAACTGTTCCGGCGCGGCATCATCAGCAAAACTGATTTTGAGCAAGAGGTGAAGGATTTAGCCATTGAATCACAGCGGCGCGAAGGGCTAAATAACCCAACCGTGCAAGAAGATGAAAGTTCCTGGCAGCGCCGCCTGGACACTGTACGCGATCTGCATACGGATAATTATTTCGCCCACAATTTAGGCAGCAGCTTGCTGGAGCAGCTCATCGACGAGGTGCTGAGCAATCAGGATAAGGCCACGCAGGCAGTAGAACTCACGTTTAATCCAGAGATTGCCCCTTGGGCGCTGTTGTTTGAACAGGGCGAGGTGTACGATGCTTTGCCGCCACCCGAACTCGAAAAGGTAAAACATCATCTGGAAGAAATAAAAGTGGTGCTGATTAAACGCCTGCTCAGCGATCAGCTTCCCTTTATTCGGGTGGCCAAACACGTTTTTTCCATCAAAGATTTAAACTGGATTTACGAACGGCTCATTGGCAGCGGCAAGATTGGCGGCAAGGCGGGTGGCATGCTCATGGCCTGGCATATTTTGGAGAAGGCCACTCATGATTTTGGCCCAGACATTGCCAGGCAGGTCACGATTCCCGACACCTATTTCATTGGCTCAGAAATCATCTACGAATTTTTGCTGCAAAATAAGATGGAGCGGTTTGTAAACCAAAAATATTTGTCTTTGGAGGAAATGCGCGCCCAATATCCAGAGATTGTGCAAAACTGCCTGGCTGGCAAGATTCCAAATTACATCATGGAACAGTTGCGCGATGTGTTAAACCGGCTAAACGGCCGTCCCTATGTTGTGCGCTCTTCCAGCCTGTTAGAAGACCATCTTGATTACGACTTTGCTGGCAAGTATGCCTCTGTTTTTTGCCCAAACCAGGGCCATCCGCAAGAAAATTTCGAGGCGCTGCTCGACGCCATTCGTCGTGTCTATGCCAGCACCTTCAATCCAGACGCGATGCTAGAACGTCAGGAACATGGTCTGATCGATTATGATGAGCGCATGGCAATTATGATTCAACCGCTGATTGGGTATCAATACGGCCGTTACTTTCTCCCTACTATTGTTGGCGCTGGCCTGAGCCAAAATCCCTGGGCCAAGCAGCACGACAACCGGGCCAAAGATGGCTGTCTGCGCCTCACCCTAGGCCTGGATGAACGAGTGGACCTGCCGATGGAAGAAGGCAAAGCGTGCATCATTTCTTTGAGTACACCCGACTATTTAAATGACAGCCAGACGCTGATTCAGAAAAAAGTCAAAGTTGTCGACCTGGAAGACAATGATTTCAAACTCCTGCCCATCAGCAAAATTTTACAGGTAGATTATCCCGACGGCCGTTACCTCCTGGACACGCAGACCAACCAGCTCACCTATGATCACCTCATCGCCGATGAGAAATTTATCCGACTGATGCGCACCGCCCTGACCCGCCTGGAAAAAACCTACGGTGTGCCCGTGCAGTTTGAGTTCGCCCTGGAAATCATCGACACCCCGAGCGGTCCCGATTACAAACTTTACATTCTGCAATGCCATACGGCCGTTTAAGCAGTTACCAGGCCACAATCACTGGCGTGCGCCTACCAGGAACCCAAAAGGGAAAGCGATGTTTAGGGTTGAAGCTGGTATAATCGGCCCACAATTTGGTTCTGACAATTGGAGACGCGAACATGACCATTCGCATTTTGTTGGTTGATGATCAGGCATTATTCCGAGAAGGGCTGCGCACCCTGCTTTCCGTCCATGATGATTTGGAAGTGGTGGGGGAAGCCAGCAACGGGCAAGAGGCCGTAACGGCCGTAGAAAAATTAGCGCCAGACGTCGTGCTGATGGATTTACGGATGCCGGTGCTAAACGGCGTCGCTGCCACGCGTCAGATTACCGAATCAGCCGCCAACAGCCGTGTCATTGTGCTAACCACATTCGATGATGACGAGTATGTCTTTGATGGGCTGCGGGCTGGCGCAGTAGGCTATTTGCTGAAGGATGTGCCCTCAGCCAAGCTAGTAGAAGCCATTCGGGCGGCAGCGCGGGGAGAATCATTTTTGCAGCCATCCGTGGCGGCCAAAGTGGTGGCAGAATTTTCTCGGATGTCGGACCTGGAAACAAGCGCGGGATCAACAACGGCCGTTTCCCAGCAAGACCTCGTCGAACCACTTTCAGAGCGAGAATTGGAAATTTTGGGGGTGCTGGCCACCGGGGCCAGCAATCGAGAGATTGCCAACAAGCTGTTCATCACCGAAGGTACGGTGAAAAACCACGTCACCAACATTTTGGGCAAGCTGGGCGTGCGCGACCGCACCCAGGCAGCGCTCAAAGCCAAAGATATGGGTCTCATCTAGCAGCTGGTTCATGCTATAATCCCGCTCAACAATATTTTTAGGAGATTTTCCACTATGCCCAGTAAACCCAAACTCATCACAGCCCCAGATTTATATAAATTCCAACTGATTACCGATGCCCAAATTTCCCCGGATGGCAGCAAAGTGATTTTCAGCGTTCAGCGCGTTAATGACAAGACAGAGAAAAAATACACAGACCTTTGGCTGGCCCCTACCGGGACGGGTAAGCTGCGGCAATTTACCCATGGCAACTGGAGTGACTCACAGCCACGCTGGTCGCCCGACGGCAGCCAAATCGCCTTCCTCTCCAATCGTGACGATGAAACCCAATCACAAATCTATCTCATCCCGGTAGATGGTGGCGAAGCAAAAGCACTCACCGAATTTAAAGACATGACAATCGCCGATTTTGCTTGGTCACCGGACGGTAAACAGTTCCTGAGCAACATTCGTAAAAAAGATGCCGATGCCGTAGAACGGGATGCCAATCCAGACAAAAAGAAATTAGGGGTTGTCGCCCGCCATTACACCTCTCTAATCTACAAAGCAGACGGCCAGGGGTACTTACCGCAGGAAAAATGGCACATCTGGCGCATTGATGCCAAATCCGGCAAAGCCACGCAGCTTACACATGGTGACCATCATGAAGGCGATTATGATTGGTCACCCGATGGCAAATGGATTACTTATTTCTCCAACACCAGCCAGAAGCCTGATTTATCCCCAGAGGCATATGAACTGTACGTGATGCCCGCAACTGGCAAAGACCCACAAGCAGAAGCACGCAAAATCGAAACGATAGAGGGTTTCAAATTTCTACCAAGATGGTCGCCAGATGGCAGCCAAATCGCTTTTGGTTACGCTGGTGAACCAGGCAATTGGATGGGCAATGTCACCATTTGCGTGGTTCCTGCCGATGGCTCTGCTCCCCCGCAGAATCTAACGAAAACGGCCGATTTGCATTGCGCAGCTGGATCAGGCAGTGACACCGGGGGTGGGAATATGTCACCTTACACCTGGTCGCGCGACGGCCGTAAACTATATTTCCAGGCACAACGGCAAGGCGACATTTGCCTGATGTCAGTCACAGTAGAGGATGAACCCGTCGTTGAGCGCATTCTGGATGAAGCGGGTTTGATTGGCTCCTTCACATTTGATGCCAAACAGGAAAAATTGGCCTACACCTGGGCCACACAAACGCATCCAGCCCACTTATTTGTGCGCGATATGGGCAAAGCAAACGCCAAACAGTTGAGCCGTTTTAACACCAACTGGCTGCGCCGCCTGGATTTAGGCGAGATCGAAGAAGTGTGGTTTGAGGCGCGAGATGGTTACCCGCTGCACGGCTGGATCTTAACACCGCCCGGATTCGATCCTGCCCAAAAATACCCATCCATCCTGGAAATTCATGGCGGTCCACAAACCCAGTACGACAAAGGCATGATGCATGAGTTCCGCTTTTTGGCGGCAAATGGCTACGTCGTTTACTGGAGCAATCCGCGAGGTAGCCAGGGGTATGGCGCGGAACATTGCGAGACAATTCGGCACCGTTGGGGCACCGTCGATCTGGATGATGTGCTCGATTGGGCCAACTTTGTAGGGCAAAAACCGTACATCGATCCAAATCGCAAAGGGGTTACCGGCGGCAGCTACGGCGGCTATATGACAAACATGCTTATTGGCCGCGAACCGGATTATTTTCAAGCAGCCGTGACCCAACGCAGTGTTTTTAACCTGGTCAGCTTTTGGGGCACCAGCGATGGCAACTGGAATTTCCAGAAGACATATGGCCAGGACAAACCACCGTATGAAAATTTAGACACGTATTGGGAGCAATCGCCAATGAAATATATTGGCAATGCCAAAACGCCCACGCTGGTCATTCACAGTGAGCTGGATTTTCGGGCCGACAAGGAACAAGGCGAGCAGTTGTTTGTGGCGCTACGAACGCAGGGTGTAGATACGGAATTGGTGCTCTTCCCTGGTGAGCCGCATGGCCTATCCCGCTCTGGCCGTACCGACAGGCGAATCATGCGTTTAAATCATATGCTGCGCTGGTTTGATAAATACTTGAAATAAAGACGTGCCTGTCCGACAAATCGCAATCAGCTCGTGAGGGGTTTGCGGGCGACAAGCTGGGCCACGTGGCGCATTCTACCGGAGCGGTGGCCAGGGATGGTGGTTTCTGCTGAATGAATCAGGTCAAAATCGGCAAAAGCGTGATGCAATTCGCCTGGTTCCAGGAAATAAGCAGGGGATTCCTCTACCCCGGTATGGACAAATGTTTCGAAGAATAGCAAGCCGCCGGGACGCAGCGCCTGCCGATAGGCAGCAAAGGCGGACCGCTCTAAAAAGCGAAAATTAAGGATGACATCAACGCAGTTAGCGGGAAAATAAGGCTGGGTGAGATCAAAAACGGCCGTTTCCACCCGCACACCCAAATCAGCCGACTGCTGCCGCAGCAGTCGCAGCCCCACTTCAGAAATATCCAACGCCACCACGGAGATACCCTGCCGGGCCACAAACAAGCTGTTCACCCCCACCCCGGCGGCAGCATCCAGCACCACGCCATTGTCTGGCAACAAATGGTCAAACGCTTGCAGCATCCGGCTGGGGTGGCCTTGCTGCCGATAGGGACCGTCGGTTTGGTAACGGCCGTTCCACTTCAGGGCATCTGGATGTTGAGTCATAAAATAGAATTAGATTGCTGTTAACGAAAAGTATTGTTTGCCCAGATAATAAAACCTTGAAGATCCATCACAAGAATTTCTTTTTTTTGTTTGTCATCTTTCCAATATTTGCTGCTGTTTGCGGCAGATTTTAACCATTCGACTGCACCAGGTTTTGCACCGCCACCATCTACAATGATAATGATCGTAGATTCTGGCATTTTCTCAATGCAATTCAAATATAGATAGGGGAATTTTTCATCAACGCTACCTGATGATTGTTGCCATTTACACTCAATGCGGATTTCAAGATCATAAATCTCAGATTTTATGAGAAACTCAGTATTTCCATTGTGACCATATATTGTTTCATAAGGAACATTTCGTAAAAGCAACTCTTGACCATATTTTTTAGGTTTCTTTATCCAAGCGCGGTACATTTCAACTTCAAAACCTTTGCTTTCAAAGGTTGCAATCACCATTCTTTCCAGCGTATTCCCTGAGCTATTAGCCAAACCACCTTGTTTTTTTGTCAAATACTCCTCCTAAAATTATGAGAATAACGCCAGCAATTCTGCAGCTTTGGCACGATTTTCACCATTACAACTGATGTATCGTTGAACGTAAAATTCGGTGAAGGTTGCAGTAGTGTAAATTTCGCGGACAAAATCAGTATCATGATTTGATATCACAACGGGAATATTTCGACTGGCTAATTCTCTAGCCTTCTCAGCTAATAGCTTTTGTTCGTCCCAACTAAACCCTCCAGAACTGTAGCCCGTAAAATTAGCTGTTTGGGAAAGCGGTACATATGGTGGATCACAGTAAACAACATCATTTAGAACACAGGACTCCATCACATCGCGAAAGTCACCGTGTTGGAAAGTTGCACTTTGTGATTTTTGATGGAAGTATAGCATTTCGGCTTCGGGGAAATACGGCCGTTTATACCGCCCAAACGGCACGTTAAAACCACCTTTCATGTTGTAACGGCACAGGCCGTTGTAGCCATGTTTGTTCATGTACAGAAAAATGGCCGACTTGCGCCGCAGGTCATGGGTGCTGTTGAACTCGTCACGCAGCGCATAGTAGCGATCTTTGTCATTGTTTTCTGGGCTAAAAAGCGGGCGGCAGTAGGCGACGAACGCTTCGCCTTCCGCCTGTAAAAATTGGTACAGGGTGATCAGGTCAGCGTTGGCGTCTGTCAGGAGGTAACGCGGGTAATCGGTGTTGAGAAACAGTGCGCCAGAGCCGACAAACGGTTCAACCAACCGCTGGCCAGGGGGCAGCAGCGCCTTGATGCGTTCGACGATTTTGTATTTGTTTCCGGCCCACTTGAGGAATGGTTTCATAGATTGGGTATTGAGTAACTGAGTAACTGAGTAATTGGACAATTGACATAATTGCTTAATTACCCAATTACTTAGTTACAGTTCTATTTTGGCATCTGCTCCAACAGCCATTGCCAGTTGGGCGGCTTGATGAAAGAAATGAGTTCTCGTTCCTGATGCAAATTGTAGGCTACCAACCGCTTTTCCACCATCCAGCCTTCCTCCTTGCGCCAGGTGAGCAGGCCGTATTTGGCGCGCTCGTCCCCATCGCCAGGCAGGTTGACGGAGCTGATGTTGGCCAGAATCATGTCTTCCCACTGGCGCACGTTGGGGATATGCAGGTGGCCAAAGGCAATGATGCCCGCTGTGGTGGTTTCCAGCAACGGCCGTAAATCTTCATCACTCTGTTCCTTTTGCACCTTACCCAACTGTTCCTGCTGAAATTCGGCCGTGGGGAACATAACTTGATTCACGTCCAGGGGATTGGCATGGACAATGAGCAGATCGTCGATGGGAACGGCCGTAGGCCCAACTCGATGGCTAAACGGCAAGCGCTGCAACCAGGCCACATGCTCCTGGCCCAACTGATCATGGGTCCAGCTTGCCACTTCATTAAAAGATTCCATTCGCTGCCGCTGCTCGTCGGTGGCGTCGTCGGGTACTTGAGGTGGCGTATGGATAAATTCATCTGTATTGCCGTAGATAAGAATGTCTGTTTCCAACTTGGCCATTTCCAGACACGCCTTGGGGCGTGCGCCCATCATGCACAAATCCCCGGCAAAGGCGATGAGGTCTGGAGCCTGCTTTTTGATGTCGGCCAGCACCGTTTGCAAGGCAGTGAGATTGCCATGAACGTCTGAATAAATTGCGATTCGCATCTGGTTTCTCCTTAATTTAACGCAGAGAGTAGGTCAATTTTTAAAAATTGACCACCATCTATGGATTATCTCTGGTCTGGCTTACAATCGCAAAAGAAGGTGATTCAATGATCCCTCGCGCTCGTCGTATTTTTATGTCAATAAATTAGGGTTTGCACAAACGGCCGTTTTCGATGATGGCACAACTCGCCTGGATCATACCAGAAGCGGCTAAAGAGGTAGACCAGGAGGCCCGCTTTGTCGATCCCGATGGCAATGAGTTTTTACTCCATACATAAGGTATAATTTGCCTTTACAACCGCAAGGAGTGTGTGTTCATGGCTGAACAAGAAAAAGACCCAGAAAAAGATCAAGAGAAAAAAGAGAAAGAAAAACCAGAACCCAAAGACAACCTGGTTGAAACCAAACATGTCGTAACGATAAACGGCCGTCGCATCAACTACACTGTCACCACCGGTACCATCGTGCTGAAAGAAGAAACCGAAAAAGACGGCAAAGTAGAAGGCCACAAGCCCAAAGCAGAAATTTTCTTTATTGCTTACACGCGTGATGGCATCAAAGAACCAAAAAAGCGGCCCGTCACCTTCTCATTTAACGGCGGGCCAGGTTCTTCCTCCGTTTGGCTGCATTTGGGCGTCCTGGGTCCCCGTCGCATTGTCGCTGATGAAGATGGCAATTTGCTGCCTCCACCGTACGAACTGGTCGAAAATGAATATTCCATTCTGGACCAGACCGATCTGGTGTTCATCGATCCGGTAAGCACCGGCTACAGCCGCGCCGTGGAAGGAGAAAAGCCCAAAGATTTCCACGCCTTTAAGCGGGACATTGAGTATGTGGGCGACTTTATCCGGCTGTATTGTTCGCGATACGGCCGTTGGACCTCCCCAAAATTCCTGGCTGGCGAAAGCTACGGCACCACCCGCGCCGCCGGCGTAGCTGGTTACCTGCAAGAGCGGCACGGCATGTACCTCAATGGACTCATGCTCATCTCTGTGGTGCTCAACTTCCAAACGATTCGCTTCCCCGTGGGCAACGACTTGCCCTACATTTTGTACCTGCCCAGCATGGCCGCCACCGCCTGGTATCACAAAAAGCTGGACAAAAAACTGCAAGAAAGTCTGGAAGACACGGTAGAAGAAGTACGCCAGTTTGCCCTTACTGAGTACACGCTGGCCCTCATGCAAGGTTCAGCTCTGCCGGAAAAAGAAAAGGTCAAAATCGAGAAGAAGCTGGCCCGCTACTTGGGCATCTCACTTGATTATGTTAAGCGATGCAACCTGCGCGTGCAGTACTTCCGCTACATCAAAGAGCTGCTGCGCGACCAGCACCGCACTGTGGGCCGTTTGGACAGCCGCTTTTTGGGCATCGACCGGGATTCCGCTGGCGAACATTTTGAATATGATCCCAGTTACGCCGTCATTCAGGGGCCGTACACTGCCACCTTCAACGATTACGTACGTCAGGACCTCAACTATGAAAGTGATCTGCCCTACGAAATTTTGAACGGCAAGGTATGGCCCTGGAACTACGAGCCTCACCAAAATGAGTTTGCCAATGTCGCTGAAACGCTGCGCCAGGCAATGACAATTAATCCGTACCTGAAAGTGTATGTGGCAAACGGTTACTTTGATCTAGCTACGCCGCTGCTGGCCACCGAGTATACGTTCAATCATCTGGACATCGATCCGTCGCTGATGGACAACATTACCATGCACTATTACGAAGCGGGACACATGATGTACGCCCATCTGCCTTCGCTGGCGCAGATGAAGGTGGACATGGATCATTTTTTAACAACGGCCGTACCCACTTAAAACAAACAAAACCAAACCTGACAGGTTTGCAAAACAAGCCTAAAATCTAGTTAATTTTGAACTGCGAAAAGCCTTTACAACTAGACCATTCGTAAACCTGTCAGGTTTTAGGACGGCACCACCCCGGAGGCTTCCCTATGACCCGAAAACGCATGCGCAACCGTCCCAGTCCACACGGCCCCAACCCCGACAAAGTCGCCAAAATCACCCAGCCAACATGGACCTTGCCTCCCTACGAAATTGCCTCCACTGAACAACTCCAACTCCTCCACGACAGATCCATGCAAATTTTAGAAGAAGGTGGCATCGCCTTCTACGATGACGAATCGGTGCGCATTCTGGAGCAGCACCATGTCAAAGTTGTCGATCAAATCGCCTATTTCGACCGGGCACAGGTGATGGAATATTTGGCCAAAGCCCCCTCACAATTTGTCTGGTCAGGACGCAATCCGGAGCATAACGTGGTGATTGGCGGCGATCATGTGGTGTTTGCTCCGGTCGTTGGCCCGCCGTTTGTGCGTGACATGGATCGCGGCCGTCGGGATGGTAGCCTGGCCGATTTGCAAAACTTCATCAAGCTAAGCCAGCTTTCGCCTTACCTGCACAGCCTGGGAGCCGAAATTGTGGTGCCATCAGACGTACCCATCGCCTACCGCCACCTGGAAACGATGTACGCCTTGCTCACCTACGGCGACAAGCCAGTGATGGGCATCTACCACACTGGCCCCATTTCTGCCGATGCGGTGCAGATGGCCCAAATTATGCACGGCGAAGAAACGCTGCAACAAAACCATGTGCTGCATGGTGTCGTCAACGTCAGCAGCCCGCGCCGCCTGGACGACCGCATGTTGGGCCTGCTCATCGAATTTGCCCGCCACAACCAGATTGTGGACGTGACACCGTTCATTTTGTCGGGAGCGATGGGACCTGTCTCCATTTTGGGCACCGTGGCTCAGCTGAATGCCGAAGCATTGGCAGGCATTGTATTTACCCAGATGGTCAATCCGGGAAACCCTTGCATTTATGGTTCCTTCCAGGCCGTCCTGGATTTGCAAAGCGGTGCCCCTGTCTTTGGCGCGCCAGAAAGCCAGTTGGCGCTTTACCTCAGCGCCCAACTGGCCCGCATGTACAATTTGCCCTTCCGCGCCGCCGGAGCCTACGCCAGCTCCAAAATTATCGACGCGCAAGGCGCGTATGAAAGTGTGATGGCCATGTATCCATCGCTGCTGGTACGGCCGAATTTCATCTTACATGCGGCGGGCTGGCTGGAAGGTGGCCTGACGGCTGGTTACGAAAAATTTGTGCTCGATTGCGAACTGCTCGGCATGTATTACCGCTACTTGCAAAACGTGAACTGGGATGAGGATGAATGGGCGATGGACGCCATCATTAACGAGGTGCCGCCAGGCGGTCATCATTTGGGCAGCAGCCATACGATGCGCCATTACCGCACGGCCTTTTACCGTGCTGAACTATTTGACTACGATTCGGCCGAAGCGTGGGAAGCCAAAGGCAGCATCGACGCTATGCAGCGAGCCAACCAAAAATACAAACAGCTCCTGCGCCAGTATGAACAGCCTGCGCTGGACCCCGCCATCGACGAAGCCCTGCGCGATTTCATCGAGCGGCGCAAGCTGGAATTATAAAAAGCGGAACACAGAGGGGCGCAGAGAAGGCGCAGAGTTACACAGAGGAAAAATTCTCTGTGTAACTCCGTGTTCCAAAAAATCCACACTAACCATGAACAAGATTGAACAAGCGGTGCTGAACAACATAGATTTTGCTGGCTTGCTGGAGGCGCTGGATCGCTTGGTGCAGATTCCCAGTTTGGATGGATCGGTGGAAGAAGTGCAGGTACAGGAGGAAACGGCCGTTCTCATGCAATCTCTCGGCCTGGAGGTAGACACCTGGGAAATCGACTTCGCCGCCCTGCAAACCCACCCCGCCTACACCGCTGAAGTGGAACGCACGGCTGGGCTGGGCGTTTTGGGCAGCTACGGCAACGATGCTGGCCCCAGCCTCATCCTCAACGGTCACACCGACGTGGTGCCTGCCGGGGAACTGGACCGCTGGCACTACCCACCCTGGCGGGCTACTTTGAATGAGGCAGACAGCAACGTATACGGCCGTGGCGCACTAGACATGAAAGGCGGCCTTTGCTGCGCCCTTTTTGCTGTCAAAGCCATCATCGACGCGGGCGTACAGTTGAAGGGGCGTGTGTTGGTGCAGGCCGTGATTGGCGAGGAGGATGGCGGGGCCGGTGCGCTGGCGGCGGTGCTGCACGGGCCAGCGGCGGATGCCGCCATCATCATGGAACCTACGGAGCTGATGATTGCTCCAGCCCAGGCCGGTGCCTACAATTTCCGCGTCACCATTCCTGGCAAAGCCGCCCACGGCGCGATGCGCTTTGAAGGGATCGACCCACTGGAGAAGTTTTTGCTGGTTTACCAGGCGATTCTCGATCTAGAGAAAATCCGCAACAAAGATGCCGCCCACCCGATGTTTGCCAACTATCCCGTACCCTATCCAATCTGCGTAGGCAAAATTCAGGGGGGCGTCTGGGCCTCCACCGTGGCCGAAACGCTCACGTTTGAAGGGCGCTACGGGATAAAGATTGGCGAAGACCCGGCAGCGGCCAAACAGCAGTTGGAAGAGTATATGTTAAAGGCCGTGCAAAACGATCCCTGGCTGCAAGAAAACCCACCGATTATTGAGTGGTGGGGGGCGCAGTTCGACCCGGCAGAGATTCCGGTTGAGCATGCGATTGTGGCGGAAACGGCCGTATCCTTCCAAGAAATCACCGGCCAGGTGCCACAACTTCAGGGCATGCCCTACGGAGCCGACATGCGCCTGCTGGTCAACGTCGGCGGTATTCCCACCATCATGTTTGGTCCTGGCGACGTGCGCAAAGCCCACCAGCCCGACGAGTTTGTCCCCCTGGCCAACCTCATTACCTGCACCCAGACCCTCGCCCTCACCATCCTTCGTTTTTGCCAGGTTGAAGACAAATAAGGAACTCAGAGCCGCGCAAAGAACCGCAGAGTTACACAGAGATTTTTCTTTTTCTCTGTGTAGCTCTGTGCCTCCTCTGCGTAACTCTGTGTTCCTCTCTTAAAATTCCCCTTGACATTGACGTTACGTCATACCTTATGATGGTTCCAGTTTAGTTTTGGAGATGCGCATGTACACAATTAAACAGTTAGCCGACCTGGCCAACGTGAGCCGCCGCACTTTGCGGTATTACGACCAAATTGGACTTTTGCCGCCAACGGCCGTTGGCAACAACAACTACCGCTACTACGATCAGGACAAAGTACTGCGTCTGCAACAAATCCGCTTCTACCAGGAGCTGGATTTCAGCCTGGAACAGATTCGGAAAATTCTAGACAAATCCGATTTCAACACGCTGCAATCATTGCAAACCCAAAAAGAAGCCTTGCAGCAGCAGGTCAAACGGCTGGATCGGCTCATCGAAACGATTGACAACACAATTTTGCATTTGGAAGGAATACTAGAAATGGACAATAAAGATTTATTCGCTGGCTTTGATGAAGCCAAACAAAAAGAGTACGCTGAAGAGGCCAGCAAACGTTGGGACCCCAAACTGGTTAAAGAATCCAACCAGCGCTGGAACCGGCTGAGCAAAGAAGAAAAAGAAGCCATCTTGCAAGAAGGCAACCAGATTTACAGCGACATGGTGGAGCAGTTAGGCACAAAACCAGACAGCGATGCCGTCCAGGCAATCGTCGCCCGCTGGCACCAGCACATCCGGCACTTCTACGAACCCAGCTTCGCCACCCTGCGCGGATTGGGTCAGGGCTATGCGTCTGACCCTGCTTTCCGGGCCACGTTTGAAGCCATACATCCCGAATTGCCGGACTTCTTACATAAGGCAATTTCCGTTTACTGCGACAACAACGGGTAATTGGGTAATTGAGGTGAATTACCCAATTACTCAATTACTTTCCAAACTGAGGAAAATCATGAAAAGCAATTGGATACCCACCCACGAATATTATCACCGCCTGCTGGCGGAATCAGACAGTGCCAAACGTGAACAACTTTTCCTGGAACTTTTTGTTGAGCCGTGGCAGCAAATGATGAGCATGATGCAGCAGCCTGGTATGGACCCAAACGATCCATTGGCCGGGGCCAAAGCGTGGGGCTGGCTGCTACCGGATCAAACGGAAGAAATCTCAGCTTTGCTGCAAAAAATGGATGCGGCGAATGCCTGGGAAACAGGCCGCGAAGCTGCGGCCAAAGCCGCTGACCGCTTCACGGCCTACGCCAACCGCCTACCATTTGAGACCTTTGAGGGCTGGTTGATGCTGGCCGATCCAGCACGCTTTGCTAACGATCCACAGCGCGGCTACACGGGCGCGACGGATTGGTTTGCCCCGCGCTACATCGGCCAGTTTTGGCAGCCGAATGAACACAATTTGCCGCGTGTGTCCGGATTAGTCGCCCACGAAATGCACCACCTGGTGCGCTTCCGAGTCTTCCCCT
Organism: uncultured Anaerolineae bacterium; assembly: GCA_905479495.1. Taxonomy (GTDB): domain Bacteria; phylum Chloroflexota; class Anaerolineae; order Promineifilales; family Promineifilaceae; genus Leptofilum. The sequence goes on along the minus strand of CAJQMR010000042.1, from coordinate 72,079 downwards.
TTAACCCCCAAACCACATCTGTAGCGGAGTATATTGTGCTGGAAGGCATGGCTGAATCATTTGCCGCGTCGCTGTTTGGCGAAGAAGTTGTGGGTTTTTATGTTACCGAATTTGATGAGGCGCAACTGGATGCGGCCAAAACCCTCATTGCCGCCGGGCTGCAAAAAACAGGCTTCAATGTCATTCGCAGCTACATTTTTGGGGATGCCCTGGCAGAAACAAACGGTTACGAGCCATTGGGCGGTATGCCGACGTTCGGCGGCTACGCGGTTGGTTACCATGTGGTGCAGGCATTTTTGCAGCGCTCTGGACTGAGTGTTGAGGAAGCGACTTTTGTCTCTGCCGACAAAATTGTGGCTGAATCAGGCTTTTTTGCCGAGATAACGCTGGCCGCATAACTTTATCTCATGTAGCCGCGGATTCTTTCCGCGCCATTGGTACGCGGAAAGAATCCGCGGCTACGAGCAACGAAATTCACTGCCGCTGCCGCCAATCCATTTTGCGATCTACCAGCCAAAAGACAAGCCCACCCAACAGCAACAGCACGCCCACATCGAGCCAAAGCTGGGGGGTGACTGGTCCCAGCAGCGTTTGGCGCAGGGCTGAGGCGGCGTAGGTTGCTGGACTCAATCGACCCAAGGTTTGCAAGAAGGAGGGGAGTCGATCTGGGGGAATGACAACCGGGCCAAGGCCCAGCATCACCAGGGTGAGCAAGGTGCTGATGGTGCCAGACTCGGCTTGGGTGCGGGCCATCACACCAATCAAAGCACCGACGCCGGACAGCGGCAGGGTGCAAATGGGAATGACCAACAGCAGCCACAAACTTGGTTGCAGGATTATCCCCAGCAGCCAGCTCCCCACAAATGTGGTTACCAGCACGGCGGGCAGCGCCAGCAGGAAAAAGGCCAGGATAATGGCCAAAATGAGGGCTGATTTGCGCACGGGCAGCGTGCCAAAATAATCCAGCGACCCCATGAAGCGCATAAAAATCAGGTGACTTTGCACATTGTTCATGATGCCAAACATGAGCGCCAAAACGATGTTGCCAGTGAGGACGTAGGTCAACGCCTCAAACCCGGCGTCGCGGGCGAAGACGGAAAGTCCCAACATGCTCAGCAGCGGGGCGATGGTGCCCAGAACAATCATGCTGCGCCAGGACCAGCGCCAGTTGGTTAGCTCGATGAGCAGCAAGTTCCAAACTTGGTGGACAAATGGTTGGGCGTTACGGCCGTTTTGCATAATGTAAATACAAATCCTCCAAAGTCGCCGTATACAGCCGAAAATCATCAATTTGGTCGAGGTTGAGCTGGTTGAGTACGGCCGTTCCCTCATCCCAATCCAGCAGCAGAAGCCAATGCCCCGTCTGCACCACATGCTTGGGCAAATGGGTTGGCACGTCTGGCTCCTGACCGGGCGCAAAGAACAACTCCAACCGCAATTTTTGATCGACCGCCTGTTTGAGCTCGCTGGGACGGCCGTTTGCCACCAACTTTCCCGCTCGCATGATTCCTACCCGCTGAATCACCTTCTCCGCTTCGATGGCATCGTGGGTGATAAAAATGATGGTGGTGCCCCGCTGCTGGTTTTCTTCACGCAGCACATCCCAGACCAGCTTGCGCCGCTGCGGGTCCAAATCGTTGGTGGGTTCGTCCAGGATGAGGATGGGCGGCTGCCCCGCCATAGCCACCGCCAAGCGCAGCAGCCGCCGCTGGCCACCAGACAGTCGGGAGCTGTACTGATCGCGCAAAGACTCTGTTTGCCATAGCGTCAGCAGCCTATCCCGTTCCTGCTGGGCGGCGGTGCGGGACAGGCCACGCAAATGGGCGGTGAAGTACAGCGCCTCGCCAAAGGTGAGGTTGTTGAGGGCGGCACTTTCCTGGGGCATGTAGCCCACGTTGAGGGGAACGTGCAGGGGATTGTGGGTTAACGGCCGTTCCAGCAGCCGAATCGTGCCAGAGGAAGGGCGCAGCAAATTGACCATCTGCTTGACCAGCGTACTTTTGCCCGCGCCATTATCCCCCAGCAGACCAAAAATCTCCCCCTGTCGAATTTGCAGGCTGATCTCATCGTTAGCGGGGTAGGGCTGGCCGGGATATGTCTTGTTGAGGTGTTGAATGTCGTAAACGATCATAAGCTGATGTAATTGAGTAATTGGGTAATTATGGAACTGGTGGGCAAATTACCCAATTACTCAATTACCAATTACTTTTCCTTACCCTTCCAGCAACTTTTCCTGATAAATCCGGCGAATGGTCGCTTCAATGTCTGGTTCGCGCACGGCCAAATCTTGGACACGATATTTGGACGACAGACGGCCGATGAGCGCCGAAGCCGAAATTTCCCCACGCTCAAACTGATAAGTGGCGCGTGCATCCTGGTACTCGACAACCGTTGCCCCGTCCACCGCAACCGTCTCGTACTCCTGAGCAAAATCGACAACCAGTTCCCGCTTGCCGCCGAACTGATCTTGTAGGGATTCTAAACGGCCGTCAAACAGCAATTTCCCGTGATCAATGATCATCACCCGCTGGCACAGCCGCTGCACGTCGGCCAAATCGTGGGTGGTGAGCAGCACTGTGGTGCCCCGCTCCGCATTGACGTGCTGAATAAATTGGCGGATGCGCTCCTTGGCCACCACGTCCAGCCCAATGGTTGGTTCGTCCAAAAAGAGCAGGTCGGGATTGTGCAGCAGGGCGGCGGCGATGTCGGCCCGCATACGCTGCCCCAACGAGAGGGAGCGCACAGGCGTGTGCAGGAACGATTCCATCTCCAGCATGTCGGTGAATTCGGCCAGATTGTGCTGGAATAATTCAAGCGGGATTTTGTAGACGTGGCGCAGCAGCTCTAGTGATTCAATGACGGGCAAGTCCCACCAAAGTGTGGTGCGCTGGCCAAACACGGCCCCGATGTGGGCCACATACTGCTGGCGTTCTTTGTGAGGGATATGGCCGTTCACTACCACCTTCCCTCCTGACGGTACCAGCAGTCCTGTCAGCATCTTAATCGTCGTCGATTTGCCCGCGCCGTTTGGCCCCAGATAACCGACCAGCTCACCCGGCTGCACGCCAAAGCTGATGCCATCCACCGCCCGCACCTGCTTTGACTCCCGTGAAAAAAAGCTGCGCACCGCACCAAACCGGCCGGAAAAATGCTGGCGTACCGAAAAATATTTCTGCAATTCTGTTACGTCGATAATGCTCATTCTGTAATCTCCAATTTCAGCGAAAAACCTTGGCGCAAGGGCGCAAAGCTGCAGAAGGGTAAAAGAAAAAAACTTTGCGCCTTTGCGTCGAAATACGCTTAACTTCCGGTGCTTTGGTAATGACGAATACCAAAGCGCCAAAAACGGAGTGCCAACCATAGCGTACTAAACCCCACCAGTGGCGATAAAAATGGGGCAATAACCGGAAAATTAAACGGGTCTGGCTTGCCTAAAAAGTAGAGTGTTGGGAAAAAGTTCAAAAAGATGGCGGGTACCACGTAGGTAAAAAAGCGGCGCAGCCAATCTGGATAAATGGTCATGGGGTAAGAAATAGTAAAGCTGCCGCCATAAGTGAGCATGTTCATCACCTCAATTGAATCTACCGTCCAAAAGGTAATGGTGCTGCCAGCGATAAACAGCCCACCAAAAAAGGCCACCAGGCTGGCAATGACGATGGGCAAGTAAAGCAGCTTGGGTACGGTCCAGACAATATCGTTCAAGGTAAGTGCCAAAATAAAGATGCCAATGCCAAAAGTGATACGCCCCAGGCGGCGCAATTGGAGATCCGATCCCAACACCTGCGCGGTAATGTTGATAGGGCGCAGCAAAAGCTGATCAAATGTGCCTTGCCGCACCCCTCGACCAAAATTTGGCGGGTCGAAGCCGCTGAACAGCATGTCCATAAAGCCAAATGAGAGTTCAACCAGTCCATAGAGAAAGGCAATCTCGGCCAATTCCCAACCGCGAATGTTTTCGAATCGCTGCAATACCAGCGCAACAGAGCCAAATTCAGTCAGCACAATGAGGCCACTGGCCATAGCATCAAACAAAAAGGAGGTCCGGTACTGCATTTGCGAACGTATTTGCACGCCGAGCAGACGACGGTAAAGATCCAGTTCGTGTTTCACATTATCCTCCCAGGATGACCAGGCGGCGCACGGCCGTTTTCAACAAAAGCTGGCCCACCACTGCCAAAACAGCCGCCCACACCACCTGCGTTAGCAGCGCCTGCCACAGGGCTGGCCCCTGCAAAAGGCCCAGGTAAATCTCAACCACCGTGTTGAGCATGTGGGGAAAGGGCGTCCATTGGGCCAACCTTTGGACCCAATCTGGATAGAGGCGCAGCGGCATGAGAAAGCCAGAGAAAAACATGGCAAATATGAAGGCAAAGCGGCTGATTCCTTTGGCATTTGGTGTCCAAAAAGCGGCCAGGTTCACTAAAAAACGGTACGCAAAACTGACGAGCCAGCTGAAGAGTACGGCCGTTCCCAACCAAACCCATTGCACCCAACTGACAGGATAACTCATGGGAAAAACCAAACTAAAAAAGATCATGATCACCACGCCGCGCAGCAGCAGCGCCACAGCGGCCCGTCCCGCATCCTTCGCCAGCCAAAACTGAAAATAGCCCATCGGCTTCAGCAAATCGGCCCCAACTTCGCCAGTGTGTACGGATTCCATGAGATCGTACCAGCCAAACAACGCCAGGTAGGTGATGACTGCCTGGGTTAGCGCTACGTAAGCGTAGAGATCGGTTTCTGTGATGCCTTCAACGACGGAACGGCCGTCATACAATGCCAGCAGCACAGAAACGCGCAGCCAACCAAAACCAAAGTTGGTGATGAGCCCGGCAATTGTTGCCGCCCGGTACGTGAGATGGCGACGAAAGCTGCGTCGGGCAATTTCCCAAAAGAGTCGCATGGCAAAACCTGTGTAAAGGAATGTTGACGAGACGAATCCGCTATTCTCTGTGCCTTATTGGAGATTGTCAAATTCTCATTCAGAAACTGCGAGAACTCATGTGAAAGGATTGTTAATTGGGGGCAAAGTCAGTAGCCAAACTGCCAATTTTTGCTATGGTTGACGCTCTGGAAGTATCATCCTCCCGCTTTGGAGCCTTCCGTATGTTGTAGTTATCAATTGCATACCAATGTCTTAGTAGGCGACGGCCGTATTAGGAAAATTTGGCCATCGCGTGGCGATCTTGTCGCCGCTATTGTTAAAGGCGTGTGAAATCGCAAAATAATCACGCTTCCTAGATGGCGATTTTGCCAGGAGCCTGACACCATTCCATAAGGCAATTATTAAGAAATGAAAATTCTAATGTGGGTAGCATAGCAACACACACCTACATTCTTTTTGGAGCAAAACATGACAACCCGCGCACCTTTTTCCCGCTTGTTGGGAAAACAAACTCTCACAACAGGCACAACCGCCCTCACGGGACAATCCCAAACGGATTTGATTATGCCGCAACGGCAGTTACCGGTCCCACAACCTCCCGAACCCATCATCATCCATTTACCCCCCAACGAACCCCACATCCAAACAGCCACCCTTTCTACCTTTTTGCGCATTGGGCGTTTGTATCATCCGCTGTGCCGCAATAGCTTTGTAGAGCGGGTGCAAATTGGGTATTACTTCTACGAACGGCGTGAAGAGTGGCGCACCTGCGCTTTGGCGGCCGCTTATGCTGGCGCTTTTGGTCCACAATCCATCGAGCGACCCGACTTTTCTTACAGCATGGCAATCTGGCGCCTCAGCCAGCGCGTCGGCTTTGATATTGGTCAGCAACCAGTAGTGGGACCAACTGGCCGCCGCAACAATCTAGCCGATGAAATGATTCAGCTGGTTGATGAAAATTTGTGGACGCGGGCCGGGGTGGCCGACTGGGTTGAAAGCCTCGGCTACTAGAAAATTGCGAGTTGTGAACTCTTGATGGTGAATCGTGAAGTGATCTTTCGTTCACATTTCTCAATTCACTATTTATCATTCACAATTTTATAGCAGCTTGGCCACCAGGGCCGTCTAGCTCGTTTGCTGGCTGGCACTGATGCCCGCACTGTTTTCCCCATAAAAATATTCGTAAAAAAGAATGTGGTCCCGCCAAAGCGGGTCACTTTGGAACTGCTGCACATCGCCGTAAAACGGCCGTTTTGCTTTGCGCATAAATCTCCTCGTCCGTGATCCAACAGAAATGCCCCCCTTCGCACCTCATCATCTTACTTCGGTAACAAATCTCATTGTAGCATCATCTGAAATGATGAAAGGTGTGGAAGTATGCCTTAGTGTACGGCCGTTGCGTGGTATAATTGGCGTCGTAATGGCTTATTTTCCACAAACCTCACATTACCAACTACCACAAGCGATTTACCTATCATTTCGATTGACGAAATACTTTACATAAACAAACTTGATGCAAAAGGAACCCTCATGAGCAAACTACATGAACTCTTTCAACTTGGCCAATCCGTCTGGTATGACAATATTAGCCGTGCCCTGTTGGACTCTGGCGAAATGCAAACCCTGATCAACGATGGCATCGTTGGCGTGACCTCCAACCCCTCTATTTTTGAAAAAGCCATCGCCAAAAGCAGCGACTACGATGATGCGATTCGTGAGCTGGCCCTGGCTGGCAAATCTACAACTGAAATTTACGAAGCGCTGGCTTTAGAAGATATTGGCGAAACGGCCGATCTGCTCAAACCTGTCTATGACAAAACGGGCGGCGTTGATGGCTACATCAGCCTGGAAGTTAGCCCGACCCTGGCCCGCGATACCGAAGGTACCATCGCCGAGGCGCGCCGCCTGTTTGCAGCGCTCAGCCGCCCCAACATCATGATTAAAGTGCCCGCCACGCCAGAGGGCATTCCCGCCATTGAGACGCTCATTTCAGAGGGGATTAACATCAATGTTACCCTTATTTTCTCCTTGAGCAGCTACGAAGACGTAATGAATGCTTACCTCACTGGGCTAGAAAAACGTCTGGCAGCGGGTCAACCCATCGACCATATCAGCTCGGTTGCTTCCTTTTTTGTAAGCCGGGTGGATACGGCCGTAGACAACGCCCTGGACGCCAAAGGCAACCAGGCCTTACAGGGCAAGATCGCGGTGGCCAACGCCAAAATTGCCTATGCTCGCTTCCAGCAAGTTTTCAGCGGCACACGCTGGCAGGCGCTGGTGGATAATGGGGCGCGGGTGCAACGGCCGTTGTGGGCCAGCACCAGCACCAAAAACCCCGCCTACCCCGACACGCTTTACGTCGATACCCTTATCGGCCCAGACACGGTGAACACCATGCCGCCAGCCACGGTAGACGCCTTCAAAGACCACGGTACGGCTGCCGTTACCCTCACCGAAGGGGTTGAAGATGCTGCCGGGCAGATCGAAGCGTTGGCCCAGGCAGGCGTTGATCTAGATGCTGTAACCGACCAGCTGCAAAACGATGGTGTGGACGCCTTTGCCAAATCGTTCCACGCGCTCATGGACAGCGTTGAAAGCAAGCGCGCCGCCATTTTGGCCGGAAGCGATGGTTTTTCCGCCTCTTTAGGCAGTGCGGAAACGGCCGTCAACGACGCCGTCAGTGAAATGCAAAAAAAAAATATCCTTGAGCGCATCTGGCAGCACGACTACACCGTCTGGAGCTCTGAACCAACCGAAATAACCAACCGCCTGGGCTGGCTGCACACACCCAAAGATATGGCCGCCGAAGTGGCCCGCATCAACCAGTTTGTCGCCGATGTGCAGGCGGCTGGCTTCACAGAGGTGATGCTGCTGGGTATGGGCGGTTCCAGCCTGGCCCCGGAACTGTTTGCCAAAACGTTTGCCCACAACGGCAAAGGGCTCAACCTGCGCGTTTTGGACAGCACAGACGCAACGGCCGTACAAACCTATGCTCAAACGGCCGATCTGGCCCACACCCTGTTTATCGTCTCCACCAAGTCCGGCGGTACCGTGGAAACATTCTCCTTCTTCAAATATTTCTACAATCGCGTGGCCGAGCTGGTTGGCAACGACAAAGTGGGCAGCCACTTTGTGGCCATCACCGACCCTGGCAGTGGATTAGTAAAAACCGCCCAAAAGCACAATTTCCGCCAGACGTTTGAAAATGATCCCAACATTGGTGGGCGCTACTCCGTCATTTCCTTTTTTGGCCTGGTGCCAGCCGCGCTGGTGGGGGTCGATGTGGCTCAATTGCTCCAGCGCACGCAAGCAGCCACGCAGTCGGCCGTTCCGCTGCGGCTGGGCGCTATTTTGGGCACGCTGGCCCAGGCTGGCCGCGACAAAGTCACGCTGATCACCTCGGAACCCATTGCCAGTTTTGGTGACTGGGTAGAGCAGCTTATTGCCGAGAGCACCGGCAAAAATGGCAAAGGCATCTTGCCCGTGGTTGGCGAACCAGTACTGGACCCGTCTGGCTACGGAGCTGACCGGCTGTTTGTTTATTTGCGTCTGGACAATACACATGATACGGCCGTTGCCCAACTAGAGCAGGCAGGCCAGCCAGTGGTTCGCTTTGACTTGCGCGATCTGTATGATTTAGGCGCACAATTCTTCATCTGGGAACTGGCAACGGCCGTTGCCGGACACCTCATTGGTATCCAGCCCTTCGACCAGCCCAACGTAGAATCGGCCAAAGTGCTGGCACGCAAAATGGTGGCAGCGTATCAAGAAAGCGGCAAGCTGCCCCAGCTAGACAGCGCCGAGCCAACCGCTGCGAATCTAAACACCTTCATAGCCCAAGCCCAGCCGGGCGACTACATCGCCATCCAGGCCTATGTGCCGCCCACTGCCAAAACCGATGCTTTGCTGCAACAACTGCGCACCCAGCTGCTGGAGAAAACGAAATGCGCCACAACTGTGGGCTACGGGCCACGCTTTTTGCATTCCACCGGGCAGCTGCACAAGGGAGACGCGGGCAATGGTCTCTTCATCCAGTTCACCTCCGAACCGCAAAAAGATATTGCCGTCCCAGACGCAGCCGGTGAAGCCGCCAGCGGCATTTCCTTTGGCGTGCTCAAAATTGCCCAGGCGCTGGGTGATGCCCAGGCACTTTTAGACGAAAACCGCCGCCTGATTCGCTTTGATCTGGGCACAGATGTGAATGCGAAATTGCAAGCTTTGCTGAATTAAACACCTTCAACACCATTTCCCCGGAAACTATGCTCCAGTATCCTCGCTTGTCTGAAAGTTTCCGGGGAAATCCAGGAAACAACTATGTCCGATACCAAACCAACCACCTTTATCATCTTTGGCGCGTCTGGGGATTTAACCCGGCGCAAGCTGATTCCCGCTTTGTTCAACTCTTACTGCAAAGGGCGTTTGCCGGAACAGTTTAACATCATCGGCTTTGCCCGACGGCCGTGGGATGATGTTCAGCTGCGCCAGATTTTACAGGATGGCATGCAGGAACTGGCCCCCAATACCTACCACGCCGACAAGTGGGAACCATTTGCCAGCAAAATCAGCTATGTCAAAGGGGATTTGCAAACGCCGGAAGATTACCAGACACTCCGCCACCATCTCGCGGAATTAGAAACGGGGCCAGGCAATCGGCTGTATTACATGGCCACCTCCCCCAGCTTTTTTGTGCCCATTGTGGAAAATTTAGGAGCCGCCGACATGGTGCAGCAGCAAGATGGCTGGCGGCGGCTGGTGGTCGAAAAACCTTTTGGCCACGATTTGGCCTCGGCGGAGGCGCTGAACAGCGCCCTTCAGGCCGTTTTTATGGAAGACCAGATTTACCGCATTGACCATTATTTGGGGAAGGAAACGGCGCAAAATATTTTGTATTTCCGCTTTGCCAACACCATTTTTGAACCGGTTTGGAATCGCAATTACGTGGACAATGTACAAATCACGGTGACCGAAAGTGTGGATGTGGGCCGTCGGGCTGGGTATTACGACCAGGCGGGCGTGGTGCGTGACATGTTCCAGAATCATCTGATGCAGCTGCTGTCGCTGATGGCCATGGAGCCACCTGCCTCGTTTGAGGCCAATGCGGTACGTAATGAGAAGGCAAAACTGTTTCACGCGGTACGGCCGTTGCAGCTCGATCAAACCGTGCGGGGCCAATACGAAGGCTACTTACAGGCGGAAGGCGTTGCTGAAGGCTCCCAGACACCGACCTACGCTGCCATGACGTTATTCATCGACAACTGGCGCTGGCAGGGTGTGCCCTTCTACCTGCGCTCTGGCAAAGCACTCAAGGGCAAAAACACCGAAATCATCGTGGAGTTTAAGCTGCCGCCCCATCTCATGTTTGACGATATTCAGGATGAGGATTTTTCGGCCAACATCCTCTCGATGTGCATTCAGCCTGACGAAGGTATTCATCTCAAGCTGGAAGCCAAAATTCCCGATTCGCACAAAACTCAGCCGGTGGATATGGAGTTTCACTATCGCTCGTCGTTTAAGGGGAACAGCTTGCCCGATGCCTACGAGCGGCTGCTGTTGGATGCCGTGCGGGGCGATGCCTCGCTCTTCACCAGGGCCGACAGCATCGAAGCAGCCTGGGCGCTGATGGACCCCGTGATCACCTGCTGGGAAGAAGATACAAATGCCCCGCCGATGGTCACCTACCCCCGCGACAGTTGGGGGCCAACCGAGGCAGATGACCTGCTGGCCCGCACCGGGCGGGTCTGGCGGCACGCTTGCTACCACCCGGACGAAAGTTAAGCAGTGAAAAAAGCCAACGCAGAGACGCGGAGGCACAGAGAAGCTAGAGGCGGCAAAATCTGCGGTTTTTCGACAAACTCGGTAGATTCAATCGTTTGACCGCTATTGCTTCCTGGCAGCTTTGTAGGCAGACACGGCCGTTCCCTCATCACGCAGCAAAATATTAGCTGGCTGGCCCAGCACCCAAAGCACCACAATAAAATCGCCGATGGCCCCGGCAGCATTAACGGTGAGCGCCAGAACCAGGCGCGCTGTGGTGACCACGCTCACCCAGGGCAAAGCGATAAATCCGGCCAGCGTTATCAGCAGCACCGGGGCCAAGCCAATCAGCACAAATTGGCGGCGGGTAAAGTACCAGTCGGGGGCAGCGGCGTAGGCATAAAGCAGATTAAAGCCTATTTTCGGCCGTTCCCGGCTAAACAGCCAGAAGAAAAGCGCGTGGCTTAGCTCGTGCAGCAGCACCACCAACACAATGATAAGCAAAACGGTGGGGATGCTCAGGGTGTTAAAAAATATTTGCAGTTGTAGTAAAAACAGTTGCGGCGTAAGCAACGCGGCCATCCCCCAAAACAGCCAGCCAAAGACAAACAGCAGCAGAATCCCGGTGACATTCATACCAATGACCAGTTTGCGGTTGGTTAAATCCAGCGAGTGAAACAGGGTAAAGTTGGCAGGGAGGATTTTGGTGGCCTGGAGACGGCCGTTTTCCAATACAGATTCCGATTCAGGCGGTGTTGCTTGAAGGGGTTCAGGCAAGTCAGTCAAGACGCACAATCCCCCAGTGTCAGCTCTCCTCTCACTACGAGATAACCATCGGCCAGCCAGACCTGAATTATTTGTCCGGAACCACTCATAGGGTGGGATTATACATCACGAATGCCACGAATAGACGAATGAAACGAATGTAAAAAAATATTCGTGCTATTCGTTTATTCGTCCCATTCGTGATTTGCTTTTACGGCCGTATCACCAATGGCAAAAAGGTCTCGTAAATCGTATCCCATAGATGCACCGTCACTGGCAAAGCGGTGCTGCCCAGCACTCCGTTTGAGGAAGTATCAATTTGCAGTGTGCCTGTGTAACTGCCAACTGGCTGGCCGTCGAGTGATAATTGGAGGGGAACGGCCGTTTCTTCACCCAAATCCAACGTGCCGCTTAAGGGGGCGAGCAAGGTGAGCGTTAGCGGTGCCGTCGTTTGCAATGTGAGCGTGTAGGCCAATGGGGCGGTCCCCACATTTTCAAGCGTTACCGTGATGGTTTCATTGATAGGCTGCTGGGTGGGGGTGTAAACGGCCGTCACTGCCCCTGACATCACCGATAGCTCTCCCAAACCCGCCCCTTCAACCTTGGGCATTGCCGCCAACGCCGTTTCTGCGGGGCGATTCACCACGCTATAAAACCGCATTTGTTCACATTGATTGGTGATCCAGGGAGCCGTATTAAAATTCAGGTTAAAGATAAACATCCCTGCCAGCCAGGGATAGTGGGTTGTGGCGTAATCGTACGCGCCCACCAGATTGTCGGCTTGCTTTTGCTCGCTCACAATTTGCCAGGCGCGGCCAGACCAGCTAGGGCTGCTCAAACAATCGGCGGGCGGTTCCACAATCCAGCCAAACTCCGTGGCGAAGATTTGCTTATCGCCCAGCCCGTTGGCCTGCAAAATGTCGTAAATCTTTTCCACGCCGCGAAAGCAAAAGCCATTGGCACAATCCTGCGTGGGATCGGCAGAAGGCACATCAGGCACAGCATCAAAATCAGCGCTGTAACCGTAGGGATGGTAGCCAAACACGTCAAAGCAGGGGCCACCGTTGATCGTTTGCATCGCGTCCAGCATCTCTTGCATGAAGATGCGCTCGTCCTGGAACAGGCCATTGTGCCCCGCGTGACCATCCCAGGTTTCCGGCACGCGCCCGGTGGGAGCTAGTCCAGCAGAAACGACAAGGGCATTAGGATCGATTGATTTGATACGGCCGTATGCTTCACACAGCAACATGGCATAATCGGTCGCATTGGGCGACACGCCCCAGCCATAGGTTGCGTCCAGATTGGGTTCGTTGCCAATTTCGTAGGCGTCTACATACCCTTTTTGTGACTGAGCCAAACTTTGCATACTGCTACCAAAGCCGTTCACATCGCTCATGTGGCTGGCGTTAGCCTCTACCCGCATCATTACCTTAAGCGGCAGGCGGCTGCCTGGCCCGCTAAACACTTTAATCCAGTTGAAGCCCATGTCATTTAGCTTGGCAATGTCCCATTCGGCAACATTAGCCCCGTACGCAAAAGGGAATACGGCCGTATCCGCCGCAGCCGTCACGGGAATGGCTTGTCTTAAATTGTGCAGCAAAAAGAAGGGCAAAATAAAAGTGAGGGCCAAACTTAACCAAAGCTTACACCGCCCTGGGAGATTATTCGTATGTTTACTTTCCATGCCCACGATGATAAGCAACAATGGCTGAGGCTGCCGTAAGAAACAAGTAAATTAAAAAATCAATACGTGTAAAGATCGATGATCTGCTCGGCATAGTCCAACACGCTTCTGCGCAAGGCACGCGGTGCCAAAACCTCAACCCCACGCCCGCAGCCCAGAATGCGGTCCCGGGCATCTTCAAACGAGGCAAAAGAAAGTTCCAGACTGATCCAGCCTTCATCATCTGGGGGTCCGGCCTGGGCAATCTTTTCGTGCATCTGGCTGCCAAAGCGCCGGGGCAGTTCAGCAATAAAGTTCGTTGCCACGCGCACGGTGACTGTAAAACGAGCCAGCAAGGATTCATAGTCACGGCAATAGTTGTCCCAGAATTGGGCCAGATTGAAGTCAGCTGGATGTTCAAATGATTCATCCACCACCTGCACAGCCAATAGATTTGAAACACGGTGCACCTGGATTGCCTCGTTTCGGGCACACACCAAGTACCAGACACCGGCCTTGGCTACAAGCCCATAGGGTGCGACCTGCCTTTCGAGTTGAATGCCAACGGCCGTACGGTAAACAATGTGAAGCTGTCGGTCCTGCCACAAAGCGTCATGAACAGTAGACAAATGTGGTAGTTGCTCCGCGCCCTGGTGCCACCAGGTTGAGTCTAGATGAAACCGCTGCCGCACCTTTGCCTCGTCACGACGGTGGCTGTCTGGCAAAGCGGCCGACAATTTGAGCAGCGCGGAGCGCAATTCTTGACTAACACCCAGATCGGCCAGCGGCGCGGGAATGCTCAGCATAAACAGTGCTCGTACTTCCCCTTCGGTCAGGCCGGTGAGGTTGGTGCGGTAACTGTTGAGCAGCGCAAAACCTCCCTCCGGGCCAGGTTCGCCATAAATCGGAATTCCGGCCACGCTCAAGGCATCCATGTCCCGGTAAATGGTTCGCTCAGACACTTCCAGCTCTTTGGCCAGTTCTTGAGCCGTCATTTGCCCCCGAGTTTGTAAAAGCATCAGCAGCGACAATAAGCGGTCAGCGCGCATCACAACACTCCTGAAATCACAATTTTTGCCATTATGCCACAGAACCCTGACAGCAGATGTCAGGGATGGAATGGTATCGTAAGGATATTATCTAAAGAGAACCTGGTGCACCATCCAGCAAGTAAAAAGGAGACATTTCGATGAGTAAAAATGATGTACGTATTGTGGAACTCGAACCGATGCGGGTGGCCAGCGTCTGGGGCTTCGGCCCAAGCCCAGAAAACGAGGCCTGGGGAAAGCTTGAAGCGTGGGCAAAACCCAAAGGACTGTACAATGATTTTGAAAACCATCCAATCTTTGGCTTCAACAACCCGAATCCTTCTGCGGGGAGTCCCAATTATGGCTATGAGGTGTGGCTAAAGGTTGGCCCTGAAACTTTGCCCGAAGGGGACACAAGAATTGAGGAGTTTGAGGGGGGGCTTTATGCCGTTAAACGGTGCGAGGTGCCGAAGGGGCAATTTGAAGTGATTGGCGAAAAATGGCAGGAGTTGGTTACCTGGCTTGAGGACAGCAAATACAAACACGGCACGCATCAATGGCTAGAGAAAAGCATCGCAACCGATTTGCCCGATGTTGAGTTTGTGCTGGACCTTTATTTACCTATTGCTGAATAGGAACGTTTGCTGCTTTCTGGACTACCCTCAAGTTCAAAGTTGAGGGTAGTTCATTGTGTATTTAATCAGCGGTAACGGCCGTTTCCTCAATGCGGTAACTGCTGGTAACCGTCGTGCCAGAACGACGGAACATCTGGCTAGCGGAGCAGTAAATATCTTCAGAAAGCTCAATGGCCCGCGCTACGTTCTCTTCTTTGAGGTTCTCCCCCCGCACCACGTAGGTGATGTCCACCTCGGTGTACACTTTAGGATGATCATCGGCCCGCACACCAGAAATTTCTACGGAGAAATCATGCACCTTTTGCCGCATTTTCTGCAAAATGGAGATAACATCCATGGCGGTGCAGCCCGCTACGCCAGCCAGTAAAAATTCCATTGGGCTGCCCCCGCCTGGCCCGGCGTTGCTGTTCAAATCAAATTCATATCCTGATCCCAGCGTGCCGTGAAATTGCAAATCGCTGCCGGACCAGACAACTTTAGCTGTTTTTTCGTTACCCATTTTTACTCCACCTTGGCAATTAAATTCATCAAATCATCGACCAGCACCGTGCGCTCAGCCTCGCTTAGTTCTGCACCTTGCAGCAGACAATCGCGGGCATAGGTGCGCATGAACTGGAGCCGCGCATTATGCACGGCGGACCGTACGGCCGTTAACTGCTGCACAATCTCCTGACATTCCCGATCATCATCCAGCATCTTCTGCACACCACGAACCTGCCCTTCAATACGATTGAGGCGCGTTTGCAGCTCTTTTTTTACGGCCGTATTCGGAACCTTCATTTTGTACTCCTAAAAAGCGGGACACAGAGTTACGCAGAGGGAACACAGAGTTTCACAGAGAAAAGAGATAAATCTGTATAATCTGCGGATTTTCTTCAGCAAGCAACCTGCTTGCCTAGCAGCCACTCGCTCAGGTGAATGGGCTGCTGGGCGGCGGTGCAGACATAACAGGTGCGGCACTACGGCCGCCGCCACCACCTACAGCAAATGAAGATGACATATGGCGGCGCGTGTCGCCGCTGCCACAGGTAGGGCATGTTTGCGGGTCACTGGATTGTGACATTCTCAACTTCTTTTCAAACACCTGCCCACATTCACGGCAGGCAAAATCATACATTGGCATACAAATATAACTCCCTTGAATATACTATGGGGGAGTATAGTATCAGTAAAAAAATTTGTCAATCGACAACAGGAAATTATACGAAGAAACAAAGGGACAGAGGAACAAAGAAATTTCTTTTGTCCCTTCGTCTCTTCGTCCCTTTGTATAAATTTGCTTTTCAGGTGAGTTGGTGTTTGAGGATGCGGAACCAGCCGCGAATTTGGATACCGGCCAGGACAACGGCCGTAACAATCCACGGATATTGCTGCCGGTAAAACTTACGGTAAAAAATCTTCATCGCCCGCACAGACTCTTTCGCCACCTTTACCCGCGTTTCCTTGGGCGGCCTGGCAATTTCGGCCGACTCCTTGCGCAGGCCAGAGCTGGCCCCCTTGTAATGCAGCACTTCCACATGCGGATAATAGATAATTTGGTAGCCTGCCTGCCGAATACGGTAGCAAAAATCAATGTCCTCACCGTAAAAGAAGTAGGTTTCATCCCAGCCGCCTAGTTCACGGCATAGCGCCATGGGCATGAGCATGTACGATCCGGCAATCACATCCACCGGGTGCGTTTCAGCCATGTTTTGATAGCTCGCGAAGTAGCCATTAAAGCGAGGATTTTCCGGCAACAATCGGCTGAGGCCAGAAAAGTGGCAGATGGCATTCCACGGTGTGGGAAAACCACGATGATTGTCCGGGTCCCGCTCGCCATTGGGGTAGATGAGCCGCACCGTCAATGCGCCCGCTTCTGGATGCTGTGCTAAATAGGCCAGCGGTTTTACCAGGGCATCTGGCTCCACGCGCGTGTCGGAGTTGAGGAAAAGGATAAAACGGCCGTTTGCCACCTCAACCCCCAAATTATTCGCCGCCGAAAACCCTCGATTCACCTCGCTGGCCACCAACTGCACCGGTGGATATTTTTCCCGCACCATCGCCTGGCTGCCGTCGCGGGAGGCATTATCCACCACAATAATTTCCATTCCGCCCGCAGGCTGGTCTGCCGCCAGCAGAGACGCCAGGCAGTCATCCAGCAGCTGCCGGGTGTTGTAATTCACAATGACGATGGATAAATCGAGACTGGGGATTGGAGACTTGTCCTGAGTGGAATCGAAGGATTGGAGATTAGGCATAATAGCAAAAAAGCCAATTACTTAATTACCTGATTACTTAATTTCGCTTTAGTAATTGGGTAATTGCGTAATTAGGTAATTTATAAGTGTCGCAAATACTGCTCCGGATTGTTCAGGAATGAGCGGGTGACGCTGACGTGCTCTAACGTTTCGTAATCCACGGCCTGGGCTGGACTGTAATCAAAGCTGAGCAGCGTAGCCTCAGGGAAAGCCATGAGAATAGGCGAATGGGTGGCAACAATAAATTGGCAGTTTTGGGCAACCATTTCTTTCATCATAGAAAGCAGGGTGAGCTGGCGCATGGGAGAGAGCGGCGTTTCCGGTTCATCCAGCAAGTAGAGGCTGTTGGGCTGGAAACGGGATTGAAACAGCTCCAAAAAGCTTTCGCCGTGGGAAAAGGTGTTGAGGTGACGGCCGTATTGCGAGCGCAGCGCATTGAGTTCGGTCATGTAGGGCATTTTGGCCAACCCTTTGGCCTTCTCCGAACGTCCCACGTACGTATTATCCACCTGCTGAATCTCGGCCAGCAGCTCCGCTTCCATCTGGCTAAGTCGCTTGATGTAGCCAAAAAAGTCCTCAGCGCGCAAAAAGAAGCCGCTGCGCGTTTTAATCGACCAGACCAGCCGCAATCTATCGGCCAACCGCCGTATAGGCGCTAATGTTTTATCCAGTGAAATATCCTCACTACCGACGGTGTACGCAGAAACGGCCGTTGCCAACGCCTCGATTAAAGTAGACTTCCCCGACCCATTCTCACCCACCAAAAAGGTAACAGGCCTGGTCAATTCAATGCCCGCTTCCTGCTGCAAAGCGGGAATGTTAAACGGATACTGCTGCCGCTCAGCGTCATCCAGGGAGTCTAAATTGAGGCGAATGGTGCGCAAATGAAGCATGGCGCTATTGTCCCACAAATCCAGGTCGCTATCCAGTTCGAAGGGAGATTGTGTTCAGGGGCATTTTATACGAAGGCACGAAGAAACAAAGGAACAAAGCATCTAATTCTTTGTTCCTTCCTACCTTTGTTCCTTCGTAATAATTTTAAACTTTAGCTCAGGGGGAGCAGCACTTTGGCCAGTTCGCCTTCGGGCGGGTAGCCGTAGGCGGCAGAGAGCAGCTCGATGGGATGCACTGACGCCTGCCCGGTGGCTGCGGTGATTTGCCAGCGGCATGTTTCGCTGTCGCACACGTTGACTGGCCCGTTGACTTCATGAATGAACTCAAATAACGGCCGTCCCACATCCATCGCCACCTGGTACTTTTCGGCCTTGTAGCCGTACGTTCCGGCCACGCCACAGCAAGTCGCCTGGCTCTCAATAATTTCCAGCTCTGGAATCAAATCCATAATTTCCACGCTGGGGCGACCAATACGGTGCGCTTTAAACTGGCAGGGCGCATGATACGCCAGTCGCAGCGGAATCGGCCGTAGACTGTCCGTTTTTAGCTCGCCAGCATCCAGCAGCATGGTCAAAAACTCGTTGAGATCGTAGGTGTTGGCTGCCAGCAGTTGAGCATCTTCTGTGAAATAATCCAGCAGCTCCGGCGCCTCTTCTTTTAGCGTCAGGGTGCAGCTGGTGGAGGTGCCCACAATCACGTAGCCTTGCTTCACGTAATCGATCAACTTTTTGATGTTGCTTGAATGGAATTCCCGAGCCGCATCAAATTCGCCATTGGAGAGCAAGGGCAGGCCGCAGCAGTTTTGCTCCGGCACCAATACCTCAAACCCATTGGCCTCTAAAACCTGAACGGCCGCTTTGCCCACACGCGGCTCAAAATATTCTGTAGAACAACCTCGGAAGTACACAATCTTGCGTGTGGCGTTAGCCGGAGCAGAACGCTTTTTCAGCCAACTGCTAAATTTTTCACGAGAAAAAACGGGCAGCGGCGCTTTTGGCGCAATCCCCAGCAGCTTGTCGGCAAAAAAACGGCCGATGCCGCCATGCAGCAAAAAGTTAGCCAGAGGTGCCACGGGCTGGCCAAACTTACCCAGCAGCTCTGGGCGCGCCACCAAATTATTGCGCAATTTATTCCGGCCAGATTGCTTGCCCTCCTCCACGATGACACCGCGAGCGCGGGCATTGATTTCGGCAATCTTAACCCCGGTGGGGCAAGCCAGATTACAGGCACGGCAGCCGCTGCAATAATCGACGGAGTAGTCGGGCGTGGGCTGTTTGCTCTGGCGGAAGCGACCTGCCTGTGGCGCTTCGTACTTGGGGCCAGGGAACAGATCGGTAACGGCCGTTACCGGGCAAGCGGTCACGCAAATGTTGCATTTTATGCAATGATCCAACGTCAATTCAACCGGCTGAACTGCTTCAAATTCGAGTGTTGTGTCTGCTTCCCAAACGTTCCGCATCATCTTTCCCCATTTTTAATCATGTTTATGTAAGGGCAGACCCCCGTGTCTGCCCTGATTTGGGCGACCACGGAGGGTCGCCCCTACCTTAGGTTTTCATTGAGCCAACAAGTTCCCCACAGCAAAGCCAGTTGCCAGAGCCACGCCCTCAAAAGAGCGTTCGCGAATGACTTCGCTGTGGCCGAGGGTAGTGCCTGCGGCGTACACATTGCCATACACTGGCTGGCTGCCCCCGTTCACCGGCTGGAATTGCGCATTGACAGTCAGCCCAGCTCGATAGACCGGATGCCCTTTGGCATCCATAAAATCTTGCTCAAACCAATCCTGACGACTCTCTGGCAAGGCGACCGGTAAATCAAACACCAATTCGTGCGCGCTGCCATCCTGCCGGGTGACAATGCCACCGCCCAAAATGCCGCCAGTAGCTACCACGTAGCGAGCAAAACGATGTGGCTTAGGGCGACCGGCAGCTTCGGTGAAAACGGCCGTAACCATCCCCTCCTCACTTTCAATCCCCACACCCTCCAAACCATGATAAACGCGGCCACCAGCCCGCTCAATCGCCTGCAACAAAATAGCGTGCAGCCGCAGCCCCGGCAGCGAGGGCGGCAATCCTGGAATCTCAAACACAGGCACGCCCAGTTGTTTTTCCAAATCGTTTTTAATGGTCAACGAAGGGTAGCGGCCCAAAACAGCGGGCAACCCCACCCGCTTGGCCTTGCCTAGCTTGGGCTTGATGAACCGCACCAAATCGCTACGAAAACTAGGCTGTTCCATCATGCTGCCGATGCTGACTGGCGTGTTAAAGTTGCGCTGGGCAAGCTTGGGCATATCCAACATCAAATGCGCTGCCTCCACGCCCTGCTTCACCAAATTTTCTGCGACGATGTTGGGATAAAAATCAACCAGCTGCTTAATCCCCACAATCAGCATCGGGTCATCACGGCGCAAATCCCCGGCAATCATTGTTTCTGGAGCCAGGCAGGTGGGCCGGAAGGTGCCCACGGCCGAAGGCAGCAGCCAGTTTTTGTCCAGCGAACCATGTAACGGATAACCCGCCTCGGCGCACAGCGTTTGGAACATCGTCAACGCTTCTTCAACGCCAGCCACCCCGACCAAGGCATACGGGTGCTCCGGCTGATCGGCAATGAGCTTGGCCAGCGTCACGCCAGGAGATTCCACCGGCTGGCTTTCATCAATCGGGTAGTAGCCCAGCACATCAATGCAGCCACTGTGCCAATGGGTTGCCCCCCACCCTTTGCTGACTAACCGGGCCTTTTTTTGCTGAGTAGCGAGCTGCCAAACGGCCGTTAACCCCGCCAATCCTGCACCAACCACTAAAACATCGTTTTTTGTACTCATGTCTTTGCATCCGGGTTATGCTCAACCGTTCCCTTTTCATACATCTTTGGCCCCAGCCGAGACGCTTTCTCGCCGGGCAGATGGTCGGCATTGAGCACGGTTAAATAAATCAGTTCGTCTAAACGTTCTTGCTTGAGCTGCGCCCCCCACAAAATGGGCAGCAACCCTTTCCAACGCTCCTGCAAAAAGTCGCGCAAGGCCACGTTAGCTTCTTCAATAGGCAGCTGGTGCAGCTGGTGCCAGATGCCAATGGCCCGCAGCGTGCAGAAGCCACCCTGGCACGGCCCCATCCCCAGACGCACATCCCGGCGGATGTCATCCAGCGTCTTCGCCTCACCTTCATTAATGGCCCGTTCAATGTCTGACCGAGTGGCCATTTCACATTCACAAATGAGCTGGCCAAACCCTTTTTGTTGTTCTGTACGGGCCAGCCGCGCGCCTAATGTATGATACGTCTTGTTATGACCCGGCTCAAACGGGTGAGGCAGCAGCTCCAGGTGCGTACGGCACTCACGCTCGGTGTTTAGCTTCTCGCAAACGCGATCGGCCGTTACCTGGGCCATCTGGCGGAAGGTGGTCCATTTGCCGCCAGTAATGGTGATAAATCCTTGCAGACCATCCCGTGTTTCGTGATCCAGCAACGTATAGGCACGGGTTACGTCACGGGTGTCGGCCACTTTGGTTTCTTGATACAACGGCCGTACCCCCGCCCAGGCCCGCAGCATCCGCATCTCAGAAAAGCCAGGTACCAGCTTATCTGCCTCTTCCAGCATCAGCTTTACTTCCCACGGCTCAATGGCAAAATGCTCTGGATCGGGCACGCCTTCGTCCGTTGTGCCAATGACTGAAACAGTGTGAATGGGCACAATGATGTCCCCATCAGAAGGCATTTTACAGCGATTGACCACCGTGTTGATCACACGATAGCTCAGTGCCACCATGGTGCCTTTGCCAGCCTGCACATTTACTTCCACGCCGCCGGTATGGGCAATCTTGCCCGCCCAGGCTCCGGATGCGTTCACTACCATGTCGGCCAGGATGGTGACATCTTCGTCCTTTACCAAATCGTGGCAAATGGCCCCGGTAATGCGGTCGCCTTCACGAATGAGCGTTTTCAGTTCATGATAGGTGAGAATTTGGGCGTTGTACTGCCGCGCTCCTTCAGCCACCACCTGCGTGGCCAGAAATGAGTCAGCCGAGCCATCTGGCACGCGGAAGCAGCGGCTAATTTGAGGATTAAGATGCGGCTCCTCGCGCAGCATCTGAGCCACGGAAATTTCCTCACACGGCACGCTTGTGTCGCGACAGCCCTGCATAAATTTGTCGCCAAAACTGGGATCATCCCAGGGTGTGCAGACAAAAAAGCCGCTCGTGTCTTCCAGACAGTGCGGCATAATTTTACGCAGGATGATGTTTTCTTCGATGCACTCCGTGGCGGCTTTAGGGTCTTTTACCACATAACGTCCACCACTGTGCAGCAAACCGTGATATCGACCCGTGGTGCCGTGGGTTAAATCGCGCTTTTCAACCAATACGGATTTAAATCCACGCTGAGCCAGATCGTAAACAACACCGGTTCCAGTAGCACCACCACCAATCACCAGAACTTCGGTTTCTATTTTGCGCATGTTGGCTTCCTTCTTCTCTCTCACACAAGGCGACTCCCCAAATTTTCTTGGGAAAATCACAAAAACAGGAGGGGCTTCAGATCAATACAATTATAGAAGAGTACGACAAGATGAAAAGCGTCAGGGGATAGATACTCAACTACAATTGGAGGTTCATAACTATTTTGCAATTCGTTTAAAGCCTGACAAACAGTTAAAAAGTGGTATCCGAAGCTTCTTTGATATTACGCCACTGGGTGATTTTGTCAACTTAAATCAGAAACTTTGGAATGATTTTCATCATAGGCGGCCAGATGTCATTTGTCACCAAATGAAACGACCCCGGTGGTGAGGAATATTGTGAGAATTTTTCATTAAGGTACTGTTGATTTGTGTAATGGTTTAAACTTCCAGTTGGGCCTCAGACGGCCGTTTCAGTAAGCGGATTATTTAGGAGTAGTAACAGTTTATGGAAAGCTTAACGGGTTCCATTTTAGTCGTAGATGATAATGCTGTCATCCAGCAAGTAATGAAGTTGGCTCTGGAACAATACGGGCACCATGTCACCCTGGCCAGCGACGGCCATGAAGCCATTGAGCTGATGCATGCCCATTTCTTTGATTTAATTTTGCTGGATATTATGATGCCTACCATGTCGGGGTTTCAGGTATTGGAGTATATGGCCAAGGAACCAGAACTGGCTGCTGTTCCCGTTATTGTCGTGTCAGCAGACAGCCAGATTGACAGCGCTATTCGCTGTATTCAATTGGGAGCTGAGGATTACTTGGTAAAGCCACCTAACCAGACTTTGCTGCGCACGCGCGTGAATACCAGTTTGCGCAAAAAGTTTCTCCATGATCAGGAGCAGGCACATCAAGCAGAAATGGAACAGATGTATGAAGCAGTAAAAGCGGCCAATGTCGCTAAAACGGAGTTCATCGCGATGGCCGCGCACGAGCTGCGCAACCCAATCGCGCAGCTTGCCACAACCAATCATCTTCTAAGCCGCGTTGGTCCCTTAAACGAAAAACAGGAAGAGTTATTAGAAAAAATAAATTTCAGCCTGGAACGGATGAAGGCCCTGATTGTTGATCTCGATGATATTTCTCGGCTAGAAACGGGCAGTATTCGGCTTGAGTTAAAGCAGTTGGATTTGAAACAGCTTATTTTGAAGATTGCCGAAAGTATTGAACACGATTTGAGAGAGCACAAGCATACGCTTGACATCAAAATACCAGGGGATTTGCCAGCAGCTTGGGCAGATAGGGAACGAATGATTCAAGTGCTTACAAATTTGCTGGGGAATGCGATCAAATACACGCCAGACAATGGGGAGATCGTGATAACGGCCGTTCACGAAAAACAACATCAAGCCATTCATGTCACCATTCAAGACACCGGTCTGGGCATTCAGGCCAAAGAACAACAGCGCGTCTTTTCCAAGTTTTTCCGCTCAGAAGATTCAGACGTTCGGGACAGGCCCGGTACGGGTTTGGGACTCTTCATCACCAAATCGCTTATCGAAAAGCAAGACGGACATATCTGGTTCGACAGCAAATATGGGGAAGGAACGGCATTCCACTTTACCCTACCCATAGCGCCAGAAGTGCCCGAAGATAAGATGGGGATGGAAACGGCCGTTTCCTCTCGCTAGCCCTTAAACAAAAACACCTGGTTAGCAATGCCTAACCAGATGTTCTCAAACCAAAACGCCCTTACAGGAACAAACGTCCCACGGCGACAAAAGCAGCCATTGCCCCCAAGACAATATTGGGCACCAGCATTTGCATCTCACCACGACGGACATGGGTCATAGCCGCGCCAATCATTGTCAAAACAAGACCAATCGCCGCAAGCCCAGTAAGTACGGGCCAGATTGACAAGGCCATCGGCAAAATTAAACCAATGGCACCTAATACCTCCAGCAAACCAATCACTCGGATCTTGCTTTGTGAGAAATCCTCGACCCAGGCCATTTTCTCCGCTAACTTTTCTTTCGGTTGAGATAATTTCATCCCACCCGCCATTAAAAATGCCACGGCCAAAAGCCCTTGAACAATCCATAATGCAATATTCATTTCGTTTTCCTTGCCTTTTCAAAATTATTGCGAACACAAACGGACCGTGGTCCGATTATGCCGATTATACGAGCCCAGGTTCGTATGTCAACAAGCATTTTATGAAACGGCAGGCATTGGATTCATTTTGCGTTATCATTGGATTCTTTGAGGAGAAACTTTTTGACTGAAACATCGAAGCAAAAGGCGCGCTCTGAACACAGCCTGACTAAAAAGGAGCTGCGCGCCAGCCTGATTTTACCAATTGTCATTACCCTTATTATTTGGGGGGTAGGGCTGCTGCTTTATTTGGTTACGCCTGGGGAATTTAATACGGCCGTTGCCATCTTTATCAGCTTGGCCTTGCTGCTATTTTTGCTCTACTGGACGCGGCAGGCAGAAAAACGATTGCGGATTACGGCCGTTATCATCGCTGTGCCCGCGCTCATCGGCATCAGCCTGGGGATGATTCGCGGCGACGTTAGCGATACGCTCATTGGTATCGGCGTTACCTTTTTACTGCTGTTTCTTTACCGTGCGCTCAACACCCCTATCTCCTACCGTGTTGCCTTGCGCCACTTCCGTGAAGGCGATATGGAAACGGCGCTAGACCTGGTAGACAAAGCGATTCACGCTCGCCCCGACTTTTGGGAATCGTACCAGCTGCGCGCCCTTATTTTCCTAACCGAACTGGACTTTAGTCGTGCCGAACGCAGTGCCAAAGAAGCGATCGCCCGCAAACCCAATGCCCATCCCGTTTACAATACGTTGGGGCAAGTCTACCTGGCGGAAGCCAAATTTAGCAAAGCCCAGACAAACTTTGCCCAGGCGCTAAATTTAGAGCCAGGCAATGCGCTTTATCGTTACCATTTGGGATTATGCCAGTTCCGGCAAGAAGATTATCGAGAAGCTGCCGCCAGCTTCATGGCGGCCATCAGCGGTTCGCTGCGCTTTCTAACCTATGAGCTACAAGCCCACTATTATCTTTGGCGCAGCCTAACTGCGCTCCAAGAAACGGAGCAAGCGCAGACGGTACATGAAAAAATGCAGCCTTTTGCCCCCGGCGTGCCGCTCATCCAGGAGCAGCTAGCCAACCAGCCAGATTATCCACATCTTACCTACCTGCACGCCGATGCCGCCGACCTGAGCCAACAGTTTAGCTAAATTTGTTTAGGGAATGCGGAAAGTATCTGCGTCGTGAGGGTTGGTGGGAGAAGCAACGCAGCCGGTAAACGTAAAGGTATACAGCGCCAAACCACGTGCCTGGAAGGTAAGGCGCAGCGTATGGCTGCCAAAGTCGGGGTTGTTAACGAGAGTAACCATGCGTGGCCGATCAATCCGAACAAAACTACGGCCGTTTTCCGCAAACATCACATCATCCCCCGCCTGAAGATGGCTGAGGAAACGGCCGTCTTGCACCACTTCCACCACCGGGTCTGCTTCCGTTGGCTTCATCGCCAGCGCTGTTTCTACCGGATCAGCTGAGGGCGCTAAAACCGCATTGACCGAAACGGCCGAATACGGCAGCACAATCTCCCCGCCTTGCTCCCCGGCAAAGGCCAGCGCCTCCGGCCAGGCGCGCCAAATGCCGTCCACATAAAACTGGCCTTCCTGCCATGTTTTCACCGGCGGCAGGCGGTAAATCACGGAACTATTGGGCAGGTACCCTTCCGGGTTACCCAGCGCCCCGCCAAACAAACCGCCGCCCTGAAACCCCGCGTACAACTCTGGCGTGGGACGATAACAAACCGCACCCGACGCATCTTCAGCCCGCAGCGGCGGCAGCAGATCCGGCAGAGAAATATCCGGGTGACGCAAGCGCAGCAATGTCTGGATTGCCTGCTCTGTCTCCTGGTAATATCCTTCGCCCTGCCGCTTGAAACGAATATAGCCATCTGGGTCGATAAGGAATTTGGTCGGCCACGCTTTGGTGGCAAACTGGGACCAGTTCTGCTGTTGATTGTCTAACAAAATAGGGTAAGGGATATTGTATTCCGTGATGGCCGCTTCAAGATGGGTGCGAAACTGGGCAAAGCGAAATTCTGGCGTATGGATGCCAATAATCACCAGGCCATGCCTGGCGTACCGTTGATGCCACTGTTTTAGATAAGGAAGCGTCCGCAAACAATTAATGCAGGTATAATCCCAGAAATCTATGAGCACAACCTGCCCGCGCAGTTGATCTGGACTGAGAGGACGGCCGTTTAACCATTCACCTTCGTCCAAAGGCGGCATACGAATAAGACGCGGATCAAGGTGACCACCAAACATGATTCAATTTTAACACGATAAAATGCAGGGAAAAACCGCGAAGATTTTACGAGAGAGTCAGACTAAAAAATCAGCAGGGTAAACTATCGTTTGATTCTTCTGATTTTGAGGCAGCAATCGCTTTCGGTGATGGAATAAACGTCACAATCAGTATGGTTAAAAGAATAAAAACTGGCAGCCAATCCATCATAATCTCTCCAAAAAAAATACAAACAAACCATTTGACTAAATCTATTTGTATTATTAGTTATTTCATAGCATAACGCACTAAGATGAAAGTCATTCTGACGGTAAAATTATTTACAAAAAGTACTATTTTTGCCCCAAATTAAGAGGATTTCCCTATGAGCCGCAAAAAAGTAACCATTCTCGATATTCAAAAGCGTAAGCAAAAAGGTGTGCCCATCACCATGCTGACAACGTACGATTTCACCGCCGCCATTTTGGTGGACCGAGCCGATATTGACATCATCCTCGTTGGCGATTCTCTGGGCATGGTGATGTTGGGCTATTCTGGTACCACTCAGGTGACGATGGATGAGATGCTGCATCATTGCAAAGCAGTCGCCCGAGGCGCATCTGGTGCGCTTTTAGTGGGGGATATGCCCTTCATGAGCTATCAGGCAGATGTGGCCGAAGCAGTCCGCAATGCAGGACGCTTTCTTAAAGAGGCGGGCATGGATTGTGTCAAGCTGGAAGGTGGCCGGGAAACGGCCGTATCCATCCAAGCCATCGTGCAGGCGGGCATTCCCGTCATGGGCCACATTGGGCTAACACCGCAAACTGTGTCGCAATTGGGCGGTTTTCGCATTCAAGGGAAAACGGCCGTTTCCGCTCAATCTCTTTTGGAAGATGCCCTGGCATTGCAAGAAGCGGGCTGTTTTGCTGTGGTGCTGGAAGCAATTCCGGCCACTGTGGCCAGCCACATCTCACAACAATTAACCATTCCCACCATAGGCATTGGGGCTGGGGCGGGCTGCGATGGGCAGGTGCTTGTCTACCATGACCTGCTGGGATTGTATGACCGGCTCCAACCTCGCTTTGTGAAACAGTATGGGGCACTTGGCGAAGCAATCACAACGGCCGTACAAACCTACAGCGAAGAAGTGCGCAGCCGCACCTTCCCGGCCAAAGAACACACCTACCCCATGAATGAAGAAGAAGAAGCCGCATTTTTGGCAGCCGTCGCGGAACGTTAAGATGCGTGTAGCCGTGGTAGGCATCGGAGCAATGGGCTGCCTGTTTGGGGCCAAACTCAGCCAGGTAGCCGAGGTCACGTTGGTGGGAAATTGGCCAGCGCAATTGACCGTTTTGCGCGAACACGGCTTGCGCCTGATTCAGCCAGACGGCCGTTCCCAAACCATCCCTCTCACCGCCACCCATAATCCCCAAACGGCCGCACCGGCTGATTTGGCCCTGGTTTTGGTGAAAAGTCACCAGACCCAGCAGGCCGCGCAGGCCGCGCAACAATTGCTGGCGAGCAACGGCGTGGCCTTGACCTTGCAAAACGGGTTGGGCAATCTGGAACAGCTAACGGCCGTTCTGGGCCAAAATCGGGCCAATCTGGGCATCACCTCCGAAGGGGCTGCGCTGTTAGAGCCTGGCGTCGTGCGCCATGCGGGAACGGGGCACACCTACATTGCGGATTCACCAGAAACGGCCGTTCCACCCCAAGAAATCGTGGCTTTGTTTCAAGCCGCCGGTTTCCAAACCAGCCTGGCAGCCGACACGGCGGAGTTGGTCTGGGGCAAGCTGGCCATTAATGCAGGGATTAATCCGTTAACGGCCGTTCTCCAAGTGCCCAATGGCTTTCTGGCGGAAAACGAGACAGCGCGGCGGCTGATGCAGCAAGCAGCTAAGGAAGTGGCGCAGGTCGCTGAGGCACAAGGCATCCAGCTTCCCTTTGGTGACGCAGCAGCCCAGGCGCTCAGCGTGGCCCAAGCCACAGCAGCCAACCATTCTTCCATGCGACAAGACTTGGCCAACGGCCGTCCCACGGAGATTGCGGCTATTTGTGGCGTCGTGGTAGCAGTTGGCCAGCGCCTTAACGTGCCAACCCCTGTGAATGTAATGTTGCAGACGGCCGTGCAGCAAGCCGAACAAGGTTTCTGGCCTGACGCCCCCACCCCAGACGCCATTTTGCAACTTCTCGCCAAAAGAATTTCAAAGACTAAAAAAACTTAACGCAAAGGCGCAAAGGGTTCGTTCACAAACAACTTTAGATAAGACCGGAAACACGAACCCCAAGGCTTGACCGTTTACCGAAACTCAAAAGTTAAAAACGGTCAAGCCCAAAGAGTCAAAGAATTGATCCAGATTAAAATGGCCCCTTCGCGCCTTCTGATTCTTTGCGGTCTTTGCGTCAAAAATCTCCGTTTTTCGCAGCGCTAATCAAAATGGAAACCCATCACTTCCAGCGCGCGGCGCAGGTGGGGGCGGCTCGGTTTTTGCAATCGTTTGGCAATGGGGCCACTCCATGCGGCCGTATGCTGGTTGCGCTGACCATAAAATGCGGCCAGATCCGCATCATACGCTTCAATGAGCGGGCGCGGGTCATCCTGGCTGTACTGTTCATGATGAATGACCAACGATTCCGGCAAGCGGGGCTTCAATGGTTTTGCCCCCAATTCCTCTTGCGGCCAGCCCATGCTCATGCCAAACACCATGTAAACGCCGGGCGAAAAACCTAATAAATCGGCCACTTCTTGCGGATGATTGCGCATTCCGCCAATCATTACCGCACCCAGGCCAAAGGATTCCGCGGCCGTTTGCACAGACATCCCCACCAGCGCGGCATCCACCGTGGCCACCAGCGTCGATTCCAGCGATTTAGCCAATGGTTGGCCATGCATCTCGCTGGCAATGCCCAGCCGGTTCAGATCGGCCAAAAAGCCAATGAATAGATCACACTGTTCGATGTGATCCTGATTGCCCGCCAGCTCTGCCAGCTTCCGACGTGTTTCTGGGCTGCGCACCACGATGATGCTATACGTTTGCATGTTGCTGCTGGTCGGGGACCGTCGCGCCGCGTTTAAGATGGCGTTAAGCATTTCATCGGGCACTGGTTTGTCAATAAAGGCGCGTACCGAGGCATGTTGATTCAGCGTTTCGGTTACGGCCGTTTCATACAGATCTATCTTTTCTCTACTCATCAATAAGTCTCCTCTTAAATTTATTGGACGCAGTTACCCATCTGTTTTCTTACGGTGCCAAATTAGACTTGACAGTCTAGACCTGATAGTCTACAATGTTTTGCATAGCTTCACCAAACGATTTGACAACATAAAATCAGCTATTTTTATCGATCTTAACAAGTCCCAAAAAGTTTGGGGCTTTTTTAATGTGGAGGTGGAAAATGAATCTTCCCCTGGGTTATCAACCGTTTCACAAAGAAAAGTTCTTCAATTATCAAATGAACCGGCTTCATGCGTTGGGCTACGCCCGGCAGGCAGACATTGAACAAGCAGCCAGCAAAATCAAAACGCGGGCAGACTATGTGCAAGTGTTTTCCCAATTGGCAGCAGAAGCAAATGGGAACGGCCGTTACAAAAACGCCGCCTTCTACCTGCGCGCTGCTGAATTTTTTACCGAGCACAGTTCGCCGCAAAGGAAGGCCATCTACCAGGAGTTTCATGAGACTTTTTACGAAGCGTTTGCCGATGAGGGCATCACCCGCCATGAAGTTCCTTATGAAGGCAGCTTTTTACCGGCAATGGAGCTGCAACCAGCTAACCAACCGGCTCAAGGCACTATCCTGCTCTTTGGTGGCTTTGACTCCCTAATTGAGGAGTTTTTTGTCATCTGGAAATTTTTTGCGCAGGCGGGCTACCGTGTCATTGCCTTTGAGGGACCGGGGCAAGGCGGCGCAAGGCAACTTTACGGCCACGCATTTGGCCACGATTATGAAAAACCCATTGGCGAAATTTTGGATTATTTTTCAGTTGAGGCCGCCACGCTCATTGGCATTTCCATGGGCGGCTATTGGGCCATTCGCGCTGCTGCTTTCGAAGATCGCATCAAGCAGGTGGTCGCCTGGTCGCCAGTGTATGATTGGCTGGAGCAGGTGCCCAGCTTTGTCCAAACGCTCGTCAGGCAAATGGTGAAAGGGGAACGGTTTATGAACGCCACCATTCGCCTACGGATGCGCCTGTTTCCCATCCTGGATCATGCCGTGAACCAGGCGATGTACATGGTGAAGAAAGATCAGCCGATGGACGCGGTGCGCTGGCTGATGGGAATGAACCGCCACCACATCAGCAGCGACAAAGTAACGCAGGATGTACTATTGGTTGGCGGTGAAAACGACACCTT
This sequence comes from uncultured Anaerolineae bacterium, assembly GCA_905479495.1. Taxonomy (GTDB): domain Bacteria; phylum Chloroflexota; class Anaerolineae; order Promineifilales; family Promineifilaceae; genus Leptofilum. Next base: position 41,151 of record CAJQMR010000042.1, on the reverse strand, counting down.
CCAACCGGTGAAGCTGCTGCGCAAACAGGAAAAAGCACTGACCAACGCCCGTTCGGTCACCGCTAAAATCTTCACCAAAGCGCAACACGCCGACATGCATTGCCAAATGGGTAATCTGATGCTAGCCATGACAGAAATTGAAAGCTGGATTCGCCAGAGGCAAATTCAAACACACGCCAAGATTTGAAAGAGAATGATGCGTGAAACGTGATTCAAATTTGGTCACGTCTCACGTTTCACGCATCACTCGACTTATGAAACCCCAAAATTTTTAAACGGTTAAGTAACTGCCGTTCGTATCCGACTCCCACGCCATCTTAAAAACACCACCCCGCTCAAAATCAACAAGCTGCCAGCAATTTGCAAACCAGTGAGCTGTTCGCCTAGCAAAAAGTAGGCCAGAACGGCCGTAAATGCCGGTTCTGTCGTCAGGATGAGATTGGCTACGCTGGAAGGCAGCAAGCTCAGGCTGGTGTTGTACAGGCCAAAGCCAGCCACGGTGGGACCTGCCGCCAGCAAAATGATGACCCCCCACCCCGCCCAGGCATTGCCAAACCAAAACAGATCGGTGGCAGAAACGGCCGTGCCCAACACCATCTTCCCCGGCAGCAAATTCACCAGCAAGAAGATGATCGCGGCAAAGCCAAACACATACAGCAATGTCGTCCACGGATTCAGGCCGCGCTGCGCCGCCGAGCGGCCCATCAAGCTGTAAACCGCGTAACCTAACCCCGCCAGCGTCCCAGTGAGAATCCCCATCAGGTTGCGATCCCAGGCAGCGGGGTCCAGCGCCTCGGCCACCAGCACGCAGCCCGCCAGGCAGAGAACAACCGCCACCAGCTTGGCCCCATCAAGCTGCTCCTTGAGCAACCAGCGAGCCAGCAGCGCCGTAAACGCGGCTGAACTGTAAACCAGCACGGTGGCCACCGCCGCACCGTTCAGGGCCACAGACAGCGTCCACAGCCCGTTGAACACGGCAAACAGCAGACCATAGCCCAACAAATACGGCAAGTGGCGGCGCGGCAGGCGCAAAAGCGAGGCGCGCCGCAGACGAAGGACGAGCAACAACGTCAGCACCACAAAAAAGCTGCGCCAAAAGGCCAACAGCAAGGGTGGAATGTGGTAAGTTTCGGTGAGGTAGCGGATGAATACGGCCGTTGTCGATAATATTGCCGAACTGGCCAGGGCAACCAGGTAACCTTGTGCCGTTGTATCTTCATGTGTTGTGAGTGACATTGGGAGATTGTAGAGGAAATACGGCCGTTGCCAATGAAAGATTTGTGTCTATCGCTGATCGCTCTACAATCGTGCGAACAGATTTCACCCTCAGATAATAGTCACTTTAGGCATAGGAGGATCAGTGAACGGGCAAAACAGCGAATCAACGCTTTCCGATGTGATTATTGTTGGGGCCAGCGCGGCCGGGTTGGCCGTGGCGGCCTGCCTGAAACAAGCAGGCATTGCCAACCTCACCATTCTAGAAAAGGCCGACAAAGTGGGGGTGGCCTGGCGGCATCACTATGATCGCCTGCATCTGCACACCGACAAAGGAAACTCCAACCTGCCTTATTTACCTTTCCCAGCGAGCACACCCCGCTACCCATCCCGCCAGCAAGTCATCGACTATTTAGAAAACTACGCCAAGCAGTTTAATTTACAGCCTCATTTTGGCCAGATGGTCACAAATATCGCCCAAATCGACGGTTTATGGCAGGTTACGACGGCAAACGGCCGTTTTGTCGGTCGTAATCTGGTGATGGCCACAGGCTATACCAACCAGCCCGTAATGCCCAGCTGGCCGGGGCAAGATCAGTTCAAAGGACAAATCCTGCACAGCTCGCAGTATAAAAATGGGGAGGCTTTTGCCGATAAAAATGTACTTGTGGTTGGGTTTGGCAATTCTGGTGGTGAGATTGCCATTGATCTGCACGAACATGGCGCACATCCCAGCATCTCAGTGCGCAGTGCCGTCAATGTGATTCCTCGCGATATTTTGGGCATTCCCATTCTTTCAATCGGCCAACTTATGAGCAAGCTGCCAACGGCCGTTGCCGACGTCCTGGCGGCCCCCTTGATCAAGCTAACCATTGGCGATTTGACGAAATACGGCTTGAAGAAATTACCCTATGGCCCTAATACACAGATTGCTCGTTACGGCCGTATCCCCCTGTTAGACATTGGCACCGTCTCGCTCATCAAACAGGGCCTCCTTCAGGTAAAGCCAGCGATTAAACAATTTACTCAAGAAAGCGTGCAGTTTGTGGATGGGCAAAGCCAATCTTACGAGGCGGTGGTACTGGCCACCGGCTATCAGCCGAATCTGGATGTTTTTGCCAGCGGCATTGGTGCGGCCTTAGATGTTGAGGGGCGACCGATGGGCAGTGGGCAGGAAAGTGCACTCAACGGTCTCTATTTTTGTGGTTTTTACGTGTCGCCAACGGGAATGCTGCGCGAAATCGGCATCGAAGCTAAAAAGATCGCACGAAGCATTAAAAACAAATCAGCGTCCTGAAAAATCAAAAAAAATGATGCGTGACGCATGATTTGGTATAGGTATGCGTCACGCATCACGTTTCACTTTAATCCAGTTTACGATTGTGAAGCCTTGTCGTATCCTTCGGCCCAGCCTTTGGAATTTTTTCCTTTTTGGCCCAGCCCCTCGGCAAACCCTTCAGAGCCAGCGGGGCGTGTGCCAAATCCTTCAGCCCAGCCTGCGGAATCCTGAGTGCGTTTGTCGGTGAAGCCTTGCAGCCAGCCCAACGGTACAAATTTTTTCATCTGGCCGGCGGTCTGCATGAACGCTTCATTGTAGGAAACGGCCGTATCATGCCAGTCGGCATAAGCAGCGCCGCGCCGCGTATCATCGGCCTGTTGCCACGTGCTGAATTTAGACTCTACTTGCTGCCAATGCAGTTTCAGCTTCGCCAGCTGTTTCTCGTACTCAGCCTGTGCCTCGCCAGACAAATCTTCTAATTTTGCACCCAATTCATCAATCTCTTCGCGCCATTCGTTCATTTGATTTTGCGCTTTTTGCAGCATAACATCGTTCTTTTCGTCGATTGTTTTTGTTAAATCACTCATCTTTTTACTCCTTGTTATTCGCAAATCAGGTGAAATTCTTTCTGGGCCTGATCCACAGATTCAGAAATGTCCTGTTGCAGATCGTCAATGTCTGTCTGTAATTCGGTCCAGGCATCACCTGTTTTTTCTTTTAGTTCATCTACTTGTATTTCCGCCTGCGTGAGCTTCGCTTTTAGATCGGTCAAATATTTTTGTAAAGTCACCTGATGCTTCAAGCTTGCCCCAGCCATATCGGCTTCCATGGTCGCGATATCAGCCCGCCAGCGTGCCAACTGCGCCTCAATTTCTTGATGATACGCCTGTCGCTGTTGGGTGAGATCGCTTTGCAAGCGGGGTGGCAAATTTACATCCATCTTTTTTAACTCTCTTCGCCGTCGGCTGCTTGCAGCGTTTCCCGGCTGCGCAGCCAATCGGCCGACAACTGCTTGTGGGATTTAATCCAGCGTGGGGCCAGCGCGCGCTCTTCATCGGGGCGATTCATGACAAAGGCGGCCACCAAACGGCCGTCGGCATCCAACCACCAGGTACTAAACTTCCCATCTTCTACCGAACCACGGTGCACTGCTTCAACGGCATCCTGTGTATCGCCCCAAAATTCATAAGAAAGGTCAAATACGTCGGAGAAGAAGTAAGGGACGTGTTCAAAGGGCTGAATCTCGCCCAGCATGACGCTGGCAGCATGTCGGCCCTGGGCCACGGCGTTATCCCAATGCTCAATGTGTAACGGCCGTTCATACAGCGTGCTGCGGTAGCGGGTCACATCGCCAGCGGCCAAAACGTCTGGCAAGTTGGTCTCTAAAAAGCGGTTGACGCGAATGGCACCATCATCCAGCTGGAGAGCACTGTCTGTGAACAGATCACTGTTAGCCGACACGCCAATCCCAGCCACAACCATGTCGGCAGGCAGTTTATCGCCTGACTTGGTCACCACATGCGTCACCTTCTCTTTACCAGCAAAAGAATCTATTTCCTGTTCAGGTAAAATGGTGACACCGCGATCGCGGTAATATTTTTCAAAAAAAGCGGACATCTCCGGCGTGAAAAACGCTTGCCAGACGCGCGTTTCAGGGAAAACCATCGTTGTGTCAACGCCCTGGCTCTGTAACACTGAAGCCGTTTCCATCGCAATAAAGCTGCCACCAATCACAACCGCTTTTTCGGCCTTCTGCGCCTGTTCGCGAATCTGTCGGGCATCATCAACCTGGCGCAAGTAAAAAATATTGTTCAGATGAGCCCCTGGCAAATCAAACGTGTGGGGGGCAGCGCCGGTGGCGATCAATAGTTTTTCGTAATTAATGGTTCCATTTTTGGTGTACAGCTGCTTTTTATCTAGATTAACTTTGGTAACGGCCGTTCCCAGCTTCAACACAATATCATTTTCTTCATAAAAGTCTGGCTCGTTAATCAAAATATTGTCAACATTTTCCTCGCCAGCCAAAAAATCTTTAGAAAGGGGCGGTCGTTCATAAGGGGGTGTTTCCTCGGCCGACACGATGCATAACTGACCAGCAGAAATGCCTCTTTTGGTGAATTCCTGGGCAGCATAGCCAGATGTTAATCCGCCTCCTAAAATGACATACTTAAAAGAATCCATGTTTAGCCGTTTACTCCTCTTCTAACTTATTTTTGATCTATTTTTATCTACTCTAAGTATGAAAGGAAATGAAGGCGATCACCATGCACCTCGTTATATGACAAGGGTATATTTTGGGTATATCCCGCCGAAAAACTGATATGAGCGGGGTTCTGCTCAAGCAAATTGAGCCTGTACAGATTGGATCGCATGATAGCCACATGGGCCGCCACCAATGATGAACCTGGCTTCCCGCAGCGGCCCTCGCCAGCCCTGCTGCGCCAGGGGAATGCTCACCACCCACCCATTTGGCACAGAATCGACGATACTTGCATCGCAATCTGACATAATTACATGATCTCCTATATTTTACGTGGCGAAAGTTTGCTAAAATGGACGACTGTGGCAATCAATAACAAAACGGCCGAATTCCTCATTCATGAATACAGCTGGAACAAAGCCAGCCTGGAGTTGCACGACGTGCAGCCGCTGTTTGGCGGTGTGGTTGTGCGGCTGCCTGGCTGGACCCACAGCCAGGCGTACGTCAGCCGCATCGCGCCAGACGGCACGGAAACGAAGTATCGGCTGCCTTTGAAGTGGACCGAGGGCGAAAAGGAAAAGATTATTCACCTGTGCGTTGAGAACGATTTCCTTACCCTCCAGCCAGAAGAACGGCCCGGCATCCCCGATGAAGCGTGCCCCAGCCTTACCCTGCACAATAGCAAGCGAGAAAGCCACACGGTGGCTAAATGGGCTGGCGTGGCCGACGCTCGCTTCGACGCCATCTACCACGCCTTGCTGGCCCTGGCCAACCGCACAGAGGATTTACAGCCCAACAAAGCGCGCTTTGTTGCCTGGCAAAAAGGGGGTACGATTATCGGCGTCATTGCCGTGGTGCTGCTGCTCATCTGGCCTGCCTATGCTCTGGCCCAACCACTGGTTACGGCCCAATGGCCCGACCAATTTGGCCTGCTCTTTTTTGGGCTGTTGCTGCTGATGGCGCTGCTGCTCATCGCCATGCGGGGGCTGGCTGGTTTGGAGCGGAAGAAGGCTAAATGGAACCGAACCTACACCCATCCGTATGTAGTGGGGCTGGTGAACCTGCTCTTTTTTGTAGCCGTGATTTGCCTGTTTGGTTTAGGGGAAACGGCCGTCTCCCTTTGGCGATCTGACACAGTGCTGGCAATTGGCGACGAACGGCAGCTTTATGCAGTGGCAGGATATACGGCCGTGTTCGCCGCAGGCCTTGTTCTGTTGGCAGCGGGTCCCATCATGCCCCGACTGCTCAACCTTATTGATGAACGATTTTAATACTTTGTAGGGGATTGTTATGTACCGACGTGATTACATTATGAGCCAGATTGAGTTTATGGTGTCAGTGATGCAGCAGGTAAGTGGACTGGCACGGGAAAAACGATACCAGGCTGCCGTATCCCTCATCGACGAATCGCTGGACAAGCTGTTTGGCCTCAACGGCACCCTCATCACCCGTCTGTTTGGCCGTGAGCCTTTAGGCGAACTTACCTTTGGCGAGGACGCTGACCTGAGTCAGGCAAAACTGATCGCAGCCGCCGCTCTGCTAAAAGAAGCCGGAGAAATCCAGGCTGAACAGGGGGCGGAACATGAAAGTTTTCAATCCTACATGACCGCTTTGGAACTGCTGCTGACCGCACTGTTGAGCCATGACAATTCCCCGCTGCCAGAATATGCCCCAGAAGTCGAGGAGATGACAGAAGTTCTGGCCGACTGGCATCTGCCTGCCCATCTCAACAAGCTGTTGCTGCGCTATTATCACAAGCTGGGCCAGCTAGATAAAGCAGAGAATTTGCTCTTTGAAATGGTCGAAGAAGAGCCAGACGATGATGCGATTTTGAAACTCGGCATCACCTTCTATACGTTTATTTTGGAAAAAAATGATGTTTATTTGGAATTGGGGAATTTGCCCCGCGAGGAAGCAGAGGCCAGTCTGGCTGAACTGTTGACCCTCCAAGATTCTAAACAAAAATGAGACTTTGGTTGCAAAATCTCATGAATGGGTTGCATTTTCATCCTCAATTTGTAAGATGTACCTATCAGAGTTACACAAGCAAAGCAGATTATCGCTTCTATTTCTAGCTTTGTGGAAGTCACCTCAAACAACTGGGTAGCTGCCTCCAAAAACGTAGGCTAAGCCGCAAAACAACAATCAGGAACACTATTTTGATTCATAAACTACGCAGATTTCTTCGTACTCTTCTCGCTGGCTGGCACAGACGCGCCCTTCTTGTTCACCTGGCCAGCCTGGGGCCTAGCTTGCCGGTGCTAAACTTTTACTGGCGGCCCTGGCTGCTGCGCCGGGCCGGTGTCGATTTGGGTCATGCCGCCGCCATCATGCCCCGCATTCAAGTAACGCCCGGTCAGCTGACTATTGGCAAGGGGGTTTTCATCAACACAGATTGCCGCTTTGCCTGCGGTGGCAGCATTACCATTGGCGATCATTGCCAGATCAGCGCCCGCGTTTCGTTTGAAACCATTGACCATGAATTGACGCCCATCCTAGAAGGCAAGCGCCCCAGCCAGCCAGCGCCCATTGTGGTGGGCAATAATGTCTGGATTGGCTCTGGCGCAATTTTGCTGCCGGGCGTTACGGTGGGTGAAGGGGCTGTGGTTGGGGCTGGTGCCGTGGTGACAAAAGATGTACGGCCGTTCACCGTCGTTGGTGGCGTTCCGGCCAGAGTTATCAAGGATTTGCATCAAAGCACGCTCCCCCAAGCTTTTCCCGCACCGCGCTATCATGCGCTGCCAGTGACACATTAATCACCCAAATTTCCCCGGAAACTGTTCAATTTAGTCCGTCTGAAAGTTTCCGGGGAAATAAAACAGTGCCTTCTAAGTAAGCGGCTAACAATAACTTCCCATTCAGTTGGCCGCTTACTGCTAAACCGCCCGCACAAATCCGCTAACTTATTTGCGGGCGGTCACTAAGCCAGTTTTGACTTGATGAAGGTATGGGGTTTAAACGGCCGTCCCAATAACAACCTAATCAATTTCCCAATAATCTCCAAAACTCCAATCAGCAGAACAATGGCCAAAACCGCCTTGGCACCTGTAGTAAAGAACGGCACGGTGGAAATCTGTTCCAGGCTAAACACGCGGTACGTCACATAAAGGCTAAAGAGCGATGTGCCTATTTCCAACCAGCGCGTTACCCGGTTCCAACGACCTTGAATGAGAACGGCCGTTTTCAACAAAACCTCCAGCAGCAGTGAAGCGGTAAACCAGGGAATGAGCGCCAGAAATTCGGCCGTCACCAGTACAAATATCCCCGAACCTTCGCCGCCAAAGTCTGCCCCGCCAAACCAGTCCGGGAAAAAGTTCAGCCAGGCAATGAAGGCAACCGTAAAGAAAATACCCACAACAAGTTCGCTGCGGCTAATACGATCTGGGTCTTGAACCGGCGGCAGATCAAAGGGATCCCATACCCCTTCCTGTTTCTCCGGCAGCTCTAGCGAATCACCGGCTACGCGCTCAATTACGGCAAAAATCAGGGTCACGATACCCGCGTTAATAATTGCCGACCTGCCAAAGGAAAAGATAAACGACAGTACTTTATCAACAAAACCTGCGCCGCTGCCCTGCCACAACACAAATCCCCAGCCAATCAAGTGCAGCACGCCAATAATGGTTAAGGTAATCGCAATGACCACTTTGTAAACCGGGAATAGCTTTGGTCCAATCAAAGATTCCTCCGGACGATATTGGGCCGCAATTCCTTCAGGATGACCAAACTCACGCAGCACCTCAGCCGCGATTTTTGGTGTTGGCTCACCGCCGCTCCGCTCTTCTATTGTGTCCAGCAGCAGGGAACGCAACTCCAGCTCAATATCGGCCCGCGTTTTGCGGGGCAAACGTTGGCCAACTTCATTCACGTAGCGATCAATCATTTCATTCGTGTCCATTACTTTCTCCACAAGGTGCGACGCACCTGATCATTTCGTTGTCAGGCCCAGCAGCTGGTTCATCACGACAACCAGCGCCTGCCATTCCTGGGTGAGATTGGCAAAAACCATTTCACCTTCCTGGCTCATTTTGTAGTAGCGGCGCGGGCGGGCATCATCCACTACTTGCCAGTCGCTTTCCAACAGCCCCTGTGATTCCAGGCGACGCAGCAGTGGGTAGAGAGTGCCTTCATTAATTTCCATCCCCTGCTCATCCAGCGACTGCTTGAGCGAGTAGCCATACTGTTCATCTTGCAGCTTGCTCAGCACTGCCAGCATCAGCACACCGCGCCGCAGCTCTAGCAAAAGTTTTTCGTAAAGTGCTTCTTTTTCGTTATTTGTTGCCATGCGGCGCATTATACTGTATATCGTACAGTATTGTCAATACCCAAGTATTTTTGATTGAAATATAGACAAAAAAACACCCTTTGGGGAACGGCCGTTTCACGGCCAATCTTAAAAGGGCGGCGACAAATAAATTTAAATTTCGATCCAACTATCTCTGAATCAACGGTAAAAACAGTTCAAGACCTGATGGCTCAAAACGTGTCCAGTCTACCCAGGTAGACACAGGCACGGTAGGTGATTGGGTGGCTTCCGGCATGCCATCAGGAGTCCAGTTGGCGGTGTGCCAGAGGTTGGTGAAGTAATACGCTGGTGCTGGTGGGATGCGTTCTTGATTGTGATAATCCCACAAAATGACCTTTTGCTTCGTAGCAGGGTCCATCATCCACCAGGTAACCCCATTGGATAACCAATCCAAACCATAAACGATATATTCTTGGCTAGAATCATACCCTGGAATAGCGGTGATCGTTGCCGGTTGATTCTCTGCACCACTCAAGGACTGGCAAGCCCCAAAAGCTTCGAAATAACACGTAAAAAGGATTGTACCGCTTTGCAGGTTGATGGCCCGCGCCACGCGTTTCTGGGCCTCATCAGAGTCGCGATAATCGGTCCACATTGTCAGATAGACAACTTGCGGTTCGGCACACAGCCATTCAAAGTCAATCTCCACGTTGTCGGGCACACCATCCCCGTTAGGATCCTGACCGTCATTGAAATAAACAAAATAGCCAGTCACCACCCCGGCCTTGGGTTGTCCCGAACAATCGGCCGTTTTCAACCGCGTAGAATAAGTGCCATAACCAAACCGATCGAGCGTTTGCGCCTCTGGGCCATTGCCAGGGCCAGGCGCACTACCCGCTGCCAGACGCAATTCGAGGACTTTACCATCCTCAGCCGGTGGGTCGGAGGCGTTAGCCGTGATCAAACTCTGCCCAGGTGCAGACAACTCAAACGAGTCAGATGTGGCTGCGTCCCAGTTTTCCACCAAGCCAGCTGCAATGGCTACACCTACAGCAGCAGCAAGGCCCAAAATGCCAAGCGCCACACACCATATTAGCCAATTCATTCCCTTAAAACACCGATGAACTTTCAACTTTTCCCAGATGTCCTTGAGTATAAATGCAACCTAACACCCTATGCGTCAGCCGGACAGCACAACGATGCAAGAAGAAAGATGATACATCCAAATCCCTCCACCACATCGCATCGCGGAGTGATACCCTCAGAAAATCCCAGGAATCAACCGATAGCGCACGCGCCGTGCATAGTCTTGATAGCCTGGCAGCTCTTCCTGTAGAGTCTGGTCTTCCAGTACGGTTCTGATCACCGCGATGATCAACGCCACTGCCGCCGGAATAAGTGTCCACACTGAGCCTAAGGCCAGCACAATGCCCAGCAGCGGCAGAACATTCCCGCCATAGCCAGGATGCCGCACAATCCGGTATGGACCACTGTCACATACCTCATGCCCTCTATCCATCTGAATACGTACCGTGCTGGAGAAAAAGCGATTCTCTGCCATTGCCCACACGCCAAAAGCGTATCCGAGCGCAATCAAGATAAAGCCGAGTATAACGAGCCAGAGCGGAAATGCGGGTGACCAGCCATAGCGGTAATCCAATCCTGCCACAGTGACCAGTGGGAAACTCAAACTCAGCGCCATCAGCGGAGCAAGCACTTTGTCCCAGGCCTTCGTACTTTGCATCTTCTCAATATTTTGTCGTTCGGCCGTCAACCCCGGATGCCGCCGTTCCGCCCAAATGCGCCCGCCTATGCCGGCAGCAAAGATTAGTAGGGAATAGACCCACGCCTGCCACCAACCGAAGTCCCCTCCGCATACCAATAGAACAAGCGGTATGGTGAGATACACCACAACTAAACCGATCCACTGGCGAGGGGATGCTGTTTGAACCACCTTTTGAGTATCTGGTTTCGATAGCATATTATTCCTCCGAGGCACGTATCAGTCCGAGTAATCGCCTGCTGCCCAACACCCGCTTCAGCCGCGTTTTGCGTCGGTTGTATGCTTGTTAGGCTTTTTCCTGGCTGGTAGCCCGCTGCGCGGCCATTTCGTCAATGGAGTCTGCTAACATTTCGGCAAATTCTTTATTTTTAGCATTCAGGATACGGAGAGTTATTTTCGTGGCTTTCTGCTGATTCGGGTCCATAAAAAGAAGCCAGTAAGGCTCAACTGTCATGCTTAGGCTGTGTCCAGGAAACTCATAATGATAGGCGTCTTCTTCTAATTTTCGGTGATAACGAATATATTTGTTTTTAAATAACATGCGAAACTCACGTTCGATTTCCTCATAGTCGAATTTCAAAATCCGAACCATCGAATTGGCAAAACGATTCTTGAGCAAGAAGGCCAACAAAACGCGCATTGCAAGAAAAACAATAATAAAAAACACACCGGCCATTTCTATCCCAAACCCCAGCAGCAACAAGATAATTATCAGCAAGGTAGAGATTACCGCTGAAACAGCCCAAACAATAGCCTGGAAGTAACTGTGCTGTTTTTGCCAACGAGAAGATACCATTTTAATCCTCCTTCTGCGGTAGAAGATGAGCGGAAACAACCTGTTGAACACTACTGTACAAAATCATCTGAACAAAACATGATGATTTTAATCAGTTCTCCAGCTAACAATAGTAACGTTTGCTATTTACGCTACAAAACAGCACTTTCAAGACAATAGTACGAATTGTACGCGTTGGCTTTCAAGTTTATTTGCATCCTGGCTTGAATCGCTTATGATCACGGCATATTTTGAGGAATCATCACGCAAAGATGCTGGGCTAAGGGTTCTCCTCTATGCCGCCGCACCTCTGCGTTCATTTTTTTGAAAGGAATACGCCATGACCAAAAACGTTGATCCCGCCCCAGAGGCAAATGAAAACGACTCCCCCAGCGATTTTTTACGCACCATGATTGCTGAGGATGTGGCCAACGGCCGTTTCGGCGGCAAAGTCCACACCCGCTTCCCTCCCGAACCCAATGGTTATCTGCACATCGGCCACGCTAACGCCATCCACACCGACTTCAAAATTGCCGCTGAGTTTGGCGGTAAGTGCAACCTGCGCTTCGACGACACCAATCCCACCAAAGAAGAAACCGAATACGTCGAAGGCATCATGAACGACATCCGCTGGCTGGGCTACGATTGGGAAGACCGCCTTTACTACGCCTCAGACTACTTCGACCAGCTGTACGAGTGGGCAGTTCAACTCATTAAAGAAGGCAAAGCGTACGTCGATGATCTGAGCCAGGATGAGATGCGCGAATATCGCGGCACGCTCACCGAACCAGGTAAAAACAGCCCCTACCGCGACCGCAGCGTGGAAGAAAATCTGGACCTGTTCGAGCGAATGAAAAATGGCGAATTTGAGGAAGGGTCCCGCGTGCTGCGGGCCAAAATCGACATGAGTTCGCCCATCATCAACATGCGCGATCCGGTCATGTATCGCATTCTCAAAGCGCCACACTGGCGCACCGGCGACAAATGGAACATCTACCCCATGTACGATTGGGCCCACGGCCAGTCAGACGCACTCGAAGGGGTGACCCATTCGTTTTGCTCGCTGGAATACGTCAACCACCGGCCCCTGTATGATTGGTTTTTAGACCAGATCGACATCGCCCACCATCCGCAGCAGATTGAATTCGGCCGCCTAAACGTCAGCCACACCATCACCAGCAAGCGTAAGCTCATTCGCCTGGTGCAGGAAGGGCACGTCAATGGCTGGGACGATCCCCGGATGCCCACGCTGGCCGGGATGCGGCGGCGCGGCTACCCGGCAGCAGCCATTCGCAACTTCCAGGATATGGTGGGCATGGCCCGCTACAACCGTACGGTCGATATGGCCATGCTGGAAGCGGCCGTTCGCGACGAGCTCAATTCCCATGCACCACGGGCGATGGCCGTGTTACGGCCGTTGCGCGTCATCGTCACCAACTACCCAGAAGACAAAGTTGAATGGTTTAATGTGCCCACCTACCCGCAGGACAAAAACAACAGCACCACCCGGCAGGTACCATTCAGCCGTGAACTATTCATCGAGCAGGACGATTACATGGAGAATGCGCCCAAGAAGTTCTACCGCCTCAGCGAAGGGCGCGAAGTGCGCTTCCTGGGGGCTTATCTACTCACCCTTACCGAAGCGATTAAGGACGATGCGGGTAACGTGGTAGAACTGCACTGCACGTACGATCCAGAAACAAGCGGGGGCAATGTGCCAGACGGCCGTAAAGTCCGTGGCACCATTCATTGGGTCAGCGCCCAGCATGCGCTGGATGCCGAGCTGCGCCAGTACGACGTGCTGTTCAACCGCGCCGAACCGGAAGAGGTGGATGAAGAAGGCCAGGATTTCACCGATAACCTGAACCCGCACAGTCTGGAAATTTTGGACAACGCCAAAGTGGAACCCGGCCTGGCTTTTGCCGAAATTGGCCAGAGCGTCCAGTTCATGCGCCAGGGCTACTACGCCAAAGACCCAGACAGCACCGAGGACCATCCCGTTTTCAACCTCACCGTCGCCCTGCGGGATTCCTGGGCTAAGGTTAAGTAATTAAATTATTGAGACTGGAGACTGGAGATTGACTCAATCTCCAGTCTCTTTTTTGAGGTAACCCTGTGGAAGATTATCTAGTTCGTGCCCTGGCCAGAGAAGCCGGGGTACGTGTTATTGTTTCGGCCAACACTGGCCTGGCACTGGAAGCGGCTGACCGGCACGGCACGTTTCCTATTGCCGGAATTGCCCTGGCCCACGCCCTGACCGGTGCGGCGCTGATGGGCTCGCTGCTGAAGGTACGGCAGCGCATTGCCATGAAGTTTGAAGGCAGCGGCCCCTTGCAAAAAATATTGGTGGAGTCAGACAACAACGGCCGTATCCGAGGCTACGTCGCCCAACCGATGACCGATCTGCCCAACCTGGACCGGGAACATATTGCCAACGCCCTGGGCGACACCGGTTTGCTCACTGTTGTTAAAGATGTGCTGCTGCCGGAACTGGTAGAAAGCACCGTACCGCTGGGCAGCGGCGATATTGCCGCCGAACTCACCTTTTTCCTCAACCAATCTGAGCAAATTCCCTCTCTCATCGACATCAGCCACACCATTGACGGCGAAGGCACTTTACAAACCGTGGGGGGCCTGCTAATTCAGGCCCTGCCGCCCTACGAATCTGACATCGTGCAGCAGCTGCGCAACAACACCCAAGAGCTGCCGCCGCTCGCCGACTTACTGCACAGCGGCAAAACCCCGGAAGAAATAGTGGATCTGTTGTTTGGCGAGATGCCGTATAAAATTTTGGAGGAACGGCCGTTGCACTTTGAATGTGGCTGCAGCCGCGCTCGCAGCGAACAAGCCCTCATCTCGCTGGGTGCCGAGGAGCTGCGCCAAATCATTGCCACCGAAGGCGAAACCATTGTCGATTGCCATTTTTGCCACGAGCAATATCTCTTCAGCCGCGAAGACCTGGAAGATCTGCTCAAATCCCTATAAACCATGAGTCAGCAAACAGAGATCACCCACCGCGCCAACGATACCATTGTCACAAACCAGCTCGAAGCCAACGCTCGGTTTACCGGCATTGGCGTCAATGTGGTTGTCATTTCCCTGGCCATTGTGGCTTTGATACCACTGCTTTTTTCAACGCGCTTTTGGGCACTACCCACCTGGCAAATCGCCCTCATTTTGCTCTGCTGGCTTATCTATGTGGCCAATGGCACCAGGGGCATGATGCTGCACGAGCGTTTTCTTAACTTCACGCTGGCACCCTACCTTTATTTTGGCATCCAGCTGAGTGTAATGGCGGGTCTGCTGTTTCTCACACGGGAGACAGGCGGTGGTTCTGTCTGGATATTGATCTTACCCATTGCTGCCCAAAGCTTGTCACGCAACTGGCTTTTTACAACCGTGATCAGCTTGATCCTGCTGGGATTTATCTGGATCATCTACTTTCCAAACCAAGCCTGGCAAGACACCATTGTTAATTTACTGTCGATTGGGGCAGCCATGGTGTTCACCCTCATTTTTACCAGCATCGCCGTGCGTGAAAGCAGCGCCCGCAACGAAGTTCAGCGGCTGGCAACCGATTTACGTGGAGCCAATCACCGGCTGGCCGAATATGCCGCTCAGGTAGAAGAGCTGGCGACCATGCGCGAACGCAACCGGGTGGCCCGCGAAATCCATGATAATCTGGGCCACTACCTGACGGTAGTCAACGTGCAAATCGAAGCCGCTAAAACCATCATGGACAGCCAACCGGAGAAGGCACAAGACGCCCTGGACAAAGCGCAACGCCTGACGCAAGAAGGGCTGGCGGCCGTACGTCACTCCGTAAGTGCGCTGCGCGAATCGCCGCTAGAAAACCAGACATTGGTCGAAGCTTTGGAGCGTTTAGCATTGGAACTGCGCGAAGCAGGCCTGGTAACAGAGCTTACCATTGAGGGCGACCCCGCCAAACGCGATCCCAAAATTGAGCTGACGCTGTACCGCGCCGTGCAGGAAGGGTTAACCAACGTGCGCAAACATGCCCGCGCTTCCCGCGTAGACATCTGGCTGCGCTACATGCCAGAGCAGACCAGCCTCACGGTAAAAGATAATGGGGTTGGAACAAATTTGGCAGATAGACACAGCGGCAGTTTTGGCCTCATTGGTATTCAAGAACGGGTGCAGTTGTTGAACGGCCGTATAGAAATCAAAACAGCCCTCCAACAAGGCTTCCAATTCACCATTACCCTGCCCAACGCCTAAAACCCAGACCTGTCATGCTGAGGTCCCCCGAAGCATCCCTAGAATCCAAGCTCTGTGCAGCCTTCGCTCATTGGCAAGGGCTCTATCAAGCATCGTTTAGAGGGATTCTTCGTTTCACTCAGAATGACACGCGTGGAGCGTGCTAAGAAAGCGTGGCTACTTTTCTAATTGCTGCCAGGCATAGAAAGCCGGGCGTGGTGTGAGGTCTGGGTTGACGAGACTGTAGCCGCCCATTTCGTCGGTGGGGGAACGGCCGTACACCAAATTCCACGCCGTAAACAACGTCACCCAGGGCCACTCCTCGGCAGCGCGCGCCTGGGCCGCCAACAAATAGTCTGCTTGCTGTGTTTCAGAAACGGTAGGCTGGTTACCATCGGCCACCGTGTAGCCCAGCTCCGTAATCCAGACCGGCTTCGTTACCCCGGCTGCCTGCATGATGTCATGCACCTGCTCAACGCGCCCCAAATTGAGATTATTGTGAATATCATCTGGCACATCTGGCGAGAGGCCAAACCCATAGGCATGAACCGCCAGCACATCCACACAATCCGCCATGCCCACCGCCCAAAGCTGCTCCAAAAAAACACGATCATCCACAGCGCGCGGTGAATTTTCGTTGGTCGGTGCCAAGCCCCCACCCACTACCAACGCCTGCGGATCAGCGGCACGAATACGGCGGAAGGCGACGCCCAGCACGCCCACATAATCAGCCGGGTCGGCCACCCAGCCAGCAAAACTGGCCCAATGTGCTTCCAAATCTCCGCCGGAGCGGCTCCATTCAGCGGCCAAATTTGGTTCGTTCCAGATGATGTAGCCTAAAATTTGCCCTTTGTAACGTTGGGCAACGGCCGTTACAAAATCAGCATAGGCAGCCAGATCAAATGGCAAGCCAGCCGGATCGTTTTGTGCCGCCCACGCTGGTGGCATATCGAGCCGCAGCACCAGATTCAGCCCCCGCTGGCGTGCCGTTTGCACCAGGGCATCCGCAGCGGCCCAGGCAAACTGCCCCGGAACCGGCTGCACATCCCGCCAGGGCAGCACCTGTACCACCGTGTCAAAACCTGCCTCAACCGCCAGATCGGCAATGGTTTCATCCATAAACAAGGTATGGACAGCGTAACGTGGCGCGGGCGCATCAGAAAAGTGGATATTCGCCGGGGAAACGGCCGTTTCCCCTGCATCTCCCAATTCTGCAAATCGATCACAGGCAGTGGCAATAGGCGTTGGGGTAGGAACGGCCGTTGGCGTCTGCTCAACAACCAGCTCGGTTTGGCAGGCAATCAAACCCAGCAGCAAAAAAAGCCACACAAAACGATTCATCTCCGTAGCCTACCAGATTTTGGCGGCAAGGACGGCACGATGAACAAACGATCCCCCCACGCCGCCACCCATAATGGGTCCGCAGGCGGAGCCGCTTTGGTCCTCTGGGCTGATGTGGCCATAGGGCCCGTCCCCTACACTAATAGCAAATAGCAAGTAATCGTCCACAGATGTTGCAGATCCAATCTGCGCAATCTGCGGCTAAATTCAGGAGTGGAACTATGAGCAGCATCGTTTTACAGACCGATAATTTAAGCAAAAATTTTGGCGAGGTAACGGCCGTTCAGTCCGTGAACCTGCGCGTGCGGCAAGGGGAAGTGTTTGGTTTTCTTGGCCCTAACGGCGCGGGCAAAACCACCACCATCGGCATGGTATTGGGGCTGGTTCATCCCACCGAAGGCAGCATCACCCTGTTTGGCCAGCCGGTTTCGCCTGGCCAAAACCGAGGGCTGCAACAAGTTGGCTCGCTCATTGGCGCGCCTGCGCTGGTGCCGTATCTGACGGCGCGGGACAACTTGCAATTGGTTGCCCGGCTGCACACTGAAGTGGCAAACGGCCGTATCGACGAAGTCCTGGCACTGGTGGGCCTGACTCACGCCGCCGAGCGCAAGGTACGGGGCTTTTCCACTGGCATGAAACAGCGTCTGGGGTTGGGCACAGCCTTGCTGCACCGCCCCGCCCTCATCATTCTGGATGAGCCAACCAATGGGCTGGACCCCGCTGGAATGCGCGAAGTGCGCACGCTTATTCGCCAGCTAACCGAGGACGGCATCACGGTTTTCCTCAGCAGCCATCTGCTGCACGAGGTGGAGCAGGTGTGCGATCGCATCGCCGTCATTCGCCAGGGGAAAATTGTGGCCCAGGGCGCGGTGGAAGAACTGCTTAGCCAAAGCGGACAATCTATCAAGCTAAAGGTAAAAAATCCAGTCAAAGCAGGTGAGCTACTGGCCCAACTGCCAGATGCCACCAAGATTGTAACCAACGGGGCGTATGTGCAGGTTAGCGGGATAGAAAGCGAAACGGCCGTCGCCCATCTCACCCAAAACGGCATCATCCCCAGCGAAGTGCAAACACAAAAATCCGATTTGGAAAGTTTGTTTTTGGAGCTCACGAAATAGTTATAGTGGCTAGTTTTAGCGGTTAGTGGCTTTTACCAGCAACTAGCCACCAACCACCAGCCACTCAAAAAAGGAAACTCTCATGTTTTGGCAAATGGTATCTGTTGAACAAAAGAAATTAACCCGCCGCAAGATTTTGTGGATTGAACTGGTAATCGTGGCGGCTGCGGCCGTTTTTATTCCCCTCATGATTTACCTGGCCAGCCAATCGGATGGCAGTGGCAACCTGGTCGTCACCACCGATGGACCCGTAGATGATATGTTCACCTGGCCATCGGCGCTGAACTTAGGCATTGGCCTGGCTTCTGGCGGTGGTTTGGGTGGCCTGCTTATCGTCATTTTGATTGGCACCCTGACGGCACAAGAGTACGGTTGGCGTACGATGCAGCTGTGGCTGAGCAATGGCATTTCTCGTCCGGTGCTGCTGCTGGCCAAATTCGCTATCGTTTTGCTGCCCGCACTGCTTTTTGTGCTGGCACCTTTTGTCACCGGCGCGTTGACAACGGCCGTTTTCACCCAAAATCTTCAGGGCAGTCTGCCTTTTGCTGAGGTGGATTGGTGGCAGGCGGCATTGAGCATCTTGCGCACAGCCTACACCTTGCTGCCCTACGCGGCACTCACCTTCTTGTTGGCCGTGGCCAGCCGCTCTACCGTGGTGGCCGTCGGCGGCGGCTTGGCCTACACGTTGCTGATTGAAGGCGTCCTCATGCAGCTTTTGGGCCTGGTGGGCGGCACTTGGGCCAAGATTGGCCAATATCTGCCCGCTGGCCTGAGCAACAGCCTGGCGTCGCTCAATCGGGTTAGCAGCCAAACCAACAGCGGCTTAGTGACCCAGGCAGATGGTTTAAGTATGGAAACGGCCGTCATCGGCATCGCCCTCTACACCCTCCTGTTTGTGGGCCTGGCTGTTCTCGCCTTCCGTCGCCAAGATTTAAGCGGCTAAGATAATGTAGAGACGGGACGATGCACCGTCTCTACGCTTTTTGTTATACTCCAAAATCATGAGCAACTTTTTCGGCCGTTTTCGTACGTTGCAGTGGAAATTGACCCTCTCCTACACCTGGGTCACAACAGCAGTGGCTGCGGCCGTATTTTTCATTATTTTTATGATTGCCGCCTGGCTGGTAGGATTTTTCCTCTCCGATATGGCTTCTGCTTTTCAGCCTGTGCTGCGACCCGTTGAATCCCAAATTGCCCAATTTTTAGATCAGACTCCGCCTGATTTAGTCGGGCTGCGCGCCTGGCTAGACAGTTCCCAACAAGGGGATGAGTTCCGGGTGGAATCGGATTCACCAACGAGTGCCAGCGCCATCCGGTTCAGCGATGTTTCCTTTGCCGCCGTTGTCGATCCGGCAGGCCAACTGCTGGCGTTTGAGCCAGGCGACGATTTGACTCAGCCAATTGAGACCCACCTTTTTGCCGAAGCGCTGCCCGCTTATGAGCAAGCGCTTCTGGGAGAAACGGACCCAAAACTGGTTACGGCCGTTCAGCCCGAAACCAACGATCTTTTTGTTGCCGTGCCCATCTTTGGTACAGAGCGCGAGCCGCTAGGCGTATTCCTGCTGGTGATGGATTTGCCCAGCGCCCAGACCGATTTGTTTACAACCAACACGGTTTTGAGCATTTTGCCCCTGCTGCTGGCAGTTTTCGCCGTTGCTGGTTTTACGGGCACCATCTTTGGCTTTATCGCTTCGCGTGGCTTTAGCCACCGCCTGCGCCGCCTCACAGAAACGGCCGAATCATGGAGCCAGGGCGATTTTTCTGCTTACGTGCAGGATAATTCCGGTGATGAGATTGGCCAACTAGCCCGGCGACTCAACCAGATGGCGGAGCAACTGCAAAACCTGGTCCACACGCGTTCCGAGCTAGCCACGCTAGAGGAACGCAACCGGCTGGCCCGCGATCTACACGATTCCGTGAAGCAGCAGGTTTTTGCCACCACCATGCAGCTGGGTGCGGCCCAAGCTATGCTGGACGATGATCCAGCCGCAGCCAAAACTCATTTGCAAGAGGCAGAGCATCTGGCACGACAAGCGCAGCAGGAGCTAACTGGTCTCATCCAGGAGCTGCGACCTACCGCATTGGAAGGTAATGGTCTGGTGGATGCGCTGCGTGGCTACACAGAAGATTGGTCCCGACGTACCGCCATTGCCGCCAAAGTCACCGTGGCTGGCGAGCGCCCCCTGCCGCTGCCAGTGGAGCAGCCGCTGTTCCGCGTGGCCCAGGAAGCGTTGGCTAACGTGGCCCGGCACAGCGCAGCACAGACCGTGACTATTCATCTAGCCTGGCAAGATGACGCATTCACAATGACAATTACCGACGATGGTAGCGGCTTTGACACCGGCGCAACCGCTTACGGCATGGGGTTGAGCAGTATGCAAGAGCGACTGGCCCAGCTGAACGGCCGTCTCACCATCCACAGCACACCAGGGCAAGGTACGCAGCTTTCAGCCACCTTGCCCCTTCAATCGTAGCCGTGGATTCTTTCCGCGAAAAGCCTGCGCAGTAAGAAACTGCGGCTACATGTGGGAAAAGAAAATGAGCGAAAAAATTACCGTTTTATTGGTGGACGATCACAAAGTGGTGCGACAAGGTGTGCGTGCCTTTTTGCAGGCCCAGGCCGATATTGAGGTGGTGGCTGAGGCGGATTCGGGGGAAACGGCCGTAACCCTCGCCGCTGAACACGCGCCCGATGTGGTGCTGATGGATCTGGTGATGCCCGGCATGGACGGCGTGACCGCCACGCGACAGGTGAAGGCCCAAAGCCCGCGTACCCAAATCATCATGCTCACCTCGTATCACCAGGATGAACATATTTTTCCCGCCATTCGTGCCGGAGCGCTGTCTTACCTGCTCAAGGATATTGATCCGGCAGCGCTGGCCGAGGCAGTGCGCCAGGCAGCCGTCGGGGAAGCTGTACTGCATCCTCGAGTGGCGGCGCGCGTGGTGCAAGAGCTGCACGGTTCGCGTCAGGAATCAGTGAATGTCTTCACAGAGTTGAGTGAGCGGGAAATGGAAGTGCTGCGCCTGATTGCCGATGGGGCGAATAACAGCAGCATTGCCGAGCAGTTGGTCATCAGCGAAAAGACAGTAAAGAGCCATGTCAGCAATATCCTCAGCAAGCTGCACCTGGCGGACCGCACCCAAGCGGCCGTTTTGGCCTGGCGCGAAGGGGTCATGCGCCGGGACGACACCTGATTTCTGACAAACATCACCCTCTCTACGTGCCAATTGCGACTATAACTTAAACCCACCATCAGGTACGATCGTCGCTGGTTTAGGGTCAGCCGTTGACCAACAGCGGCTTTTACAATACGTAGTCTTGATTACCCCTTAAGGAGACTTCAATGTCTGATAATAAAATTGAACTGACCGGCGTAGACCGGCTGCATAACCCACTGTACAATCATGGCACCGCCTTTACAGAAGCTGAACGAGATGCTTATAAATTGCGCGGGCTTTTACCCCCTCGCGTTTTTTCTGCAGAACAGCAAGCCGAACGATCGCTGGCAAACTATCGTAGAAAACCATCTGATCTAGAAAAATACATCTACCTCATTGGGCTGGAAGACCGCAACGAAACTTTATTTTATCGCCTGGTGACGGATAACCTGGAAGAGATGATGCCCATCATTTACACGCCGACTGTGGGCAAGGCCTGCCAGGAATATGCCCACATTTTCCGTCGGCCGCGTGGGTTGTATGTCTCGGCCAACGACAAAGGCCGCATTGCCGAGGTGTTGTCTCACTGGCCTCACGACGATGTAGATGTCATTGTGGTAACAGATGGTGAACGCATTTTGGGCTTGGGCGATTTGGGCGCCAATGGCATGGGGATTCCCGTCGGCAAATTATCCCTTTACACGGCGTGTGCCGGTATCAACCCGGCCAAAACGCTGCCCATCACATTGGATGTAGGCACAGAAAACGGCAAATTCCTGGCAGATCCGCTGTACATTGGTTTACCGCAACGGCGTCTGCGTGGTGAGGTTTTCGATGAACTTATTGATGAATTTATGACGGCCGTTTACGAAAGATACCCCAATGCTATGGTGCAGTTTGAAGATTTTGCCAATATCAATGCGTTTCGCCTGCTGCACAAGTACCGCAACCAATATTGCACCTTCAATGATGATATTCAGGGAACCGCCAGCGTCACATTGTCCGGTATCTACTCTGCGCTGCGCCTGTCAGGCGGTAAATTGGCTGAACAAAAGCTGCTCTTCCTGGGCGCGGGCGAGGCAGGCATTGGTATTGCTGACCTTATCGTTTCGGCGATGATGGATGAAGGGCTAACAGAAGCTGAGGCACGTCAGCGCTGCTGGTTTGTGGATTCACGCGGTTTGGTTGAGAGCAGTCGGACAGATTTGGCAGTACATAAACGGCCGTATGCCCACGATTTCGCGCCCCAAAAAGATCTTCTTGCTGCGGTTCAGGCGCTAGAACCAACTGGCATCATTGGCGTTTCTGGCCGGGGTGGCATGTTTACCCAACCCATTGTGGAAGCGATGGCTGCCTTGAACGAACAGCCCATCGTGTTTGCCCTGTCTAATCCCACAGCCAACTCCGAATGTACTGCTGAAGAAGCCTATCGCTGGTCCGGTGGTCGGGCAATTTTTGCCAGCGGCAGCCCTTTTAACCCGGTAAACTTCAACGGCAAAACATATGTCCCTGGGCAAGGAAACAACTCTTACATCTTCCCTGGCGTGGGGCTAGGGGTCGTGGCAGTGAAAGCCAAACACGTAACGGATGAGATGTTTATGGCAGCAGCACGCACGCTGGCCAGCCTGGTTAAAGAAGACGATCTGGCGCAAGGGCGTGTGTATCCCTCATTGCAGCGCATTCGTGAGGTTTCGGCAGCCATTGGTACGGCCGTTGCTGAAATTGCCTTTGCTAAAGGCCTGGCCCGTATAGAACGGCCAGAAAACTTGCCAGCTTTTATTGAGGCACAAATGTACCAGCCAGTGTATGAAGATACACTGTAGGCGCATTGGGAAATATTGTGACAACTGCCTAAGAATTAAATAAAAGACAAATTTTGTGAGGTTTAGAGCTGCTTCAACTAAGTGGTGACGGCGCTGGCAGCAGTGCCCGAACACTTTGGAGCAGCTCTTCTACTGTAATTGGTTTGCACAAGTACTGATTAGCACCAGCAGCTAATCCCTCCTGCACGGCCCGGTGTTGGGTTTTGCCGCTGACCATGATGATGGGCAATCCGGCAAAGGTGGCGTCAGCACGCAATCTTTTGCAGAGGCTCACCCCGTCCAAATTCGGCATCATGACGTCTAATATCATGACATCAGGCGCCACCTTTTCCAATTTTTCTAATGCTTCCAGGCCATCTTCTGCCTCCACCACGTCGAAGCCCCCCAGCTCAAGCATTTGCCGCAGTAGTTCACGCAAATTGGGTTCATCATCTACCAACATGATTAAATTCTTCACAATTTACTCCTCATACTTCCTCAATTGGTAATCGGCAAAAAGTTTTTGCAGAGAAACCGGGCTAATATGGCCGATTATAAATGGGGTTGAAAAATTGGCTTAATATTCTGGGAGTATTAAACCACGAGGGAAGCAAACTAAGCAGTAGGAAAATATAGCCAGTAAGTACTATTACTGAAACATTGCCCAAGCCACTAATAGATGATGAGGCGACAAACAACAACCAGCACGACCGCTACCCAGCCGGTCCGTTGCGAAATCGTGAGTAATCGCTTGCTGGCCCAATGGACCGAGGCAGATTCTTGAAAGCGTGTTTGTTGTTGGGCATCGTTTGCCCAAACCCAAAGCAACATCAATATTGCCGGTAACAAGACCAACAATATGAGGGGCAGCATAATCCAAAGGGGCAATACGGCCGTAACCTCCGGCCACCACCAAGAAAGCAAGGCAACCGCTGCCAAATGGGCCAACTGATCCAGAACAAAACCTGGCCATTGGGGATTGCCAGGAAAGCGCACTTTAATCCAATCCGTCATAAAATGGGCCAGACCCAACACAAGTAGTAAATCCAGATTTTGGCCGGGCTGGCGCAGCAGCAAAGCGGCCATGATGATATGAATCATCACATGCAGCACCAAGCCTAAATTACCTTTTATCTTGAGGCGAAAAATACGATTTGTTTGTAGCGGAAAATCCGCCAACAGGTGCGCCAATAACAGCGCTAAAAATGTTGTCATGAGAAAGTGAACCAATTATCAATACAGCCATCAGGTTATGGCTTTGTACACAATATCGATGTCAAGGCATCGGCGATGACTAGGCATCGTAGCAAAATAACAATTTTTTGAAAGGGGGGCTGCATACGGCCGTACGCACTCATTGTGAACTGATTTACAACCCAACATAAAAAGACCCGCAAATGCAGTAAAAGTCACTTGCGGGTCCGGTTATTCACGGCTGATTCACAGCTAATTTAAGTGTCGGCGATAGGCGCTTTTGCCTATCTTCACCTTGCAAAACACAGTTTAAGTGGCAGCCACCTGAGGTATAAATTTATCAAGCAATCGCTGGAGTTTGGTGTAAAAAAGTATCGTCTGTAAGCTGCTGCAAAACGAAAGCGGCCACATCAGCACGGGAAACCTGCCCACCCCCAATAGATGGATCCAGCCCAAATTGATATTCGCCAGTAGCAGATGCATTCGTCAGTCCACCGGGTCGTACAATGACCCAATCCAGATCACTCTCACGCACAATCTGCTCCTGACGTTCTTTGTCCTCATATGCCTTGCGCAATACCGTCTTCATCATCATCTTGAAGGCCAACGAAACCTGATCTTGACTATCCCCCACCCCTAAAGCCGATACCACCACTAAGCGCTGGATGCCTTGCTTTTGCATCCCTTGAATAATGTGGCGCGTGCCTTCTGAAACCACATTGTCTGGATTGTTTGCGGTATTCCCCAACGAGCAGCAAACAGCTTCAGAACCAGCCAACGTTTCTTCCACCTTTTCGGGGTTCAGCACATCACCAATAACCAAATAAAGCTTGTCGTGGGTGACTGTTAATCGCGACGAATCGCGCACCAAAACGGTGACTTCATGTCCGGCAGCCAGGGCCTGAGAGATAATTTCTTTGCCCGTGCCCCCCGTTGCCCCAAAAACAGCTAATTTCATACTTTGTTGAGATTTATCTTGTTTTGTCATGCACTTCCATTATTACAAAAAGTGTGTTTTTTCGCTATGTGTTTGCTAACTTGTTTATTTGTAAACGGCCGTTTCTGACTTCGGTTTGCGCAACGGCCGTCGCAAAAAGATGTAAGCAGGAATTAAAGCAAACAACGATAACGTCATTCCCGCCCAGTAAGGATAGCGAGGGTTTAAGGCAAAAATAACACCACCCAACGCCGTACTAAAAATCGTGGCCAGGCTAACAGTGGATTGGTACAAACCCAGCACCCCGCCCCGCACTTCATCAGCTACGGTGCGCGTGGAAAGCGATTGCAGCGGCGGCATCATCAACCCCATGCCCATGGCAAAGAAGATCGATCCGGGCAGGCCGAGCCAGGGAACGGTGGCCACAGCAAAGAAAAACATACCCACAGCCCGTACCAAACCACCAATAATGACCAGATTGACCTCGCCAAAGCGAGGCAGTACCCGGCGCAGCAAGACTGTTTGCGTTAAAAATTGAGAAAGCCCTACCGTGGCTAACAAAATGCCAATACCCAGATCAACAAGGCGATCGCTGTATTCGGCAAATAGCACCGCATCACCGTATAGCGCAAACGTTGCCTGAAGCAAGCCCAAGGCAAACTGACCGATAAAGGCGATGAGCAAAATGGCTAACAGCGGTGCGTTGCGCAAAACTTGAGCTGGATTCAAACTGTTATTGCGCGCTGCGCGATTTTTCAGGCGCTGTTCTGCGGTTAACGACTCAGTGAGGGTACGCCAGGTGAGGATAACAGTCACAGTGGCAGCCACAGCAGCCATAAAAAATGGGATTCTGGGTCCAAATGCGGCGGATAAAAGACCACCGAGTGCCGGTCCAAAAACAAACCCCAGGCCAAACGCTGCAAAAATGTAGCCTAACGATTCTGTGCGTTTTTCCGGCGGGGTAATGTCGGTGATGTAGGCCTGGGCGACAATGATGTTACCGCCGGTGATGCCATCCAAAATGCGGGCGGCAAACAAAATAGTAATATTGGGCGCAGCACCAATCATGATGAAGCTGATGACGGTACCAATCTGGCTAACGATAAGAACAGGGAGACGGCCGTATTTATCCGATAATCGCCCAATAGTAGGTCCTGCCAAAAATTGAGCTGCAAAAAATGAGGAAATCAACAGCGCATTAATTTCTGGTCGAATGTGGAACTGGCGCTGAGCGTACAGCAGCAAAATGGGCAGCGCCATCGCCGCGCCTAACATCTGCACAAACACAATGAGTAAAATCGTGAGCAATCGTTTATCAATGTTCTTTAAGTTCATGAGGCATTGGGCCAGGCAGTGGCAATAGCTGGCCTCTCCTTGTTGTCTCTGGAGTTTTTGGTGTTAACCATCGGGTGGCTCGTTGGATGTAGAAGCTGGGGAAACGGCCGTTTCGGCTGACGCAGCATCGATAACAAGATTCTCTTGCAACCGAGCAATGTGCAACTCCTCCAACTGCCGTTCATAACGCCCAGCAACCTGGGCAAAATAAGCAGACAAATCACGCCAGGCAGTGGCCATCTGTGTGCGCGTTTCGGACATCATTGCATCTTCCTGCTTGCGGCGCAGCCAGCGCCAGCTGGAGCGCAAAATGTGGCGCACGTTGGCCACCACCTGCTGGGCCAACTGGGTCAGAGGGCTGGTCGTCAGGTTATCCAGCACCTGCTGCAGGGCCTCAGCTGCCAGGGCTGATTCTTCTGATCCGCTCAAATCGCCCCGCGCCATCATCAAATCAAGCAGAAAAGCGCGATGCCAATAGTAGCTTAGTTTGTCAGTGGCCTCTTTGATGGTAAGAAAATACAAAATAGTGCGGTAGGTGCGCTTAAGCAGCAACCAGACCAGCTCCAGCGGCCACAGCAGGCAGCCCAAACAGCTAAAACTGCTGCGATTGAGCTGGCGCACGGTTTCTGAGGAAAGGGTAAGGCCGTTCCGTTTGGCAATCGCCTGAGGCATGCGTCGCTTAAAAATCCACTCAAACAGCACGTCCACCAGAGGAATGGGAATCAGGATCACCAATCCAGCCAGTGTAGCATCTACATAAATGGCCCACTCAAATTTTTCGTCAGGTGCAATTGTCTCGTCGGTCATCAGTCAGTTGTCGGTTTGGGCCAGGTGGGGTCCAAAAAAGTTTGAATCTCAAGAAGATAGCCGTTGGGATCGCGCAAAAAGCAATGGTAGATGTTGAACTTCTCATTCAGCGTGGGCGGCTTTTCGATGGCCACCCCCTGCCCCACCAAATAATCATGCCAGCCATCTACATCTGGCGACACCAGGGTCAGGATGACGTGGCTGGCCGCAGCCGAGGCATCCAGGTGCTGCCCCAGCGTCTGGCAAAAGCCCAGGTAGGCATCGCCGCCACTACAGTAAATGCGGCAGACGCCCTGGTCTAGTACCAGCTTCAGGCCCAGGATTTGTTCGTAGAAAACGGCCGTTTCCGCCAAATCTTGCGCGTGTAAAAACGTTACCTGCTGTTCAATCGGTGGTCTTTTATTCATATCACTGTTATGGCTATGCGAATTAATGAATCATGGTTTTACTACGCTGGGCAAATATAACCGATAGGGCACGGTTGTGCATGTTTCTTCCGGCAACCACGGAGCAAAAAGCACGTTTCCCAGAACCGCATCGCCACTGCCAGAGCCAATACCAGCGGGGCCAGTCGCATCGCCCCACCAATTGTTGCGAGCATCTACTTGAGAACTGTTGTAATTTAACAGACCCGAATCCGAATTACTAACAAGGGAAGAACTAGAAATTTGCACAGAAGGATTGCCTGTATCCCAAACAACAATTCCTGTGAGGTCATTATTGTTGAAGGTAGTGCAAACGGCCGTTACCGTCCCATCCTGCACCGACAATCCCGCAGCCGCACCGTGGTGAATTTGGCTATTTTTCAGGAAAACGGTGTTGGAAACGGCCGTGTTGTTGACCGAAATATTGTTTTCCGCATAACGAACATCCACATAATCCAGTTGAGCTGATCCATTTTCAACCATCATCCCATACCATTGATCCGGTGCCGAATCTGCGGCTGATGTGAAGGTAATTGGCTGGGTTTGGGTACCGATGGCTTGCAAACGGCCGTTTACCATAAACGCCTCTGCGCCAGTCCCAAAACGCAGTTCCACCCCAGATGCCACCGTTAACGTGAGACCCTCTGGCACCACAAACTGTCCCGGCGGTGTTTGGGGATAATTGCCATCAATAAATTCATACCACTCAAGGCCGGGTTGGGATGTCAGGGTCACATCTGCGATGATAGCATCTTGCCCGCCAGAAGTTTCCACCAGGATGCGGCTCCCCATACTGCTTTGGAAGGTCACATTGGTCATTTGCAGGCGATGCAGCGAAGGTGGCGTGACAATCAGTGGATAATCGCCCATGTTATCCAACACTACATCCTGCAATATCACTGGCTGATCAGATTGACCATCAATACGCAGGCCTAAACTATTTCCATTTCGAATAATCGTGTGAACCAATGAAGCGGAGCCACTCTCCTGAATAAACAGATAGTGATCCATAACAATCCCGCCACCGGGTCGATGATCAAAAATGACAGGGTCTAGCTCTGTCCCGTTGGCCTCCAGATGACCCCTCACCACAAACTCCTCTATACCATCCCCAAAGCGGAGTTCCACCCCAGGCTCCACCGTTAAGGTGATACCCTCTGGCACCACAAACTGCCACGGCGGTGTTGGGGAGCTGCCAGCATCGACAAATTCGTACCATTCAAGCCCAGGCTGAGATGTCAGGGTCACATCTGCGATGATAGCATCTTGCCCGCCGTAAGTATCCACCAGGATGCGGTTCACCGTGTTGTTTTGGAAGGTCACATTGGTCATTTGCAGACGATGCAGCGAAGGTGACGAGACGATGAGTGGCGCACCGCCCACATTGTCCAATACCACATCCTGCAATATCACTGGCTGATTAGATTGGCCATCAATACCCAGACCTAAACCACTTCCATCCCGAATAATCGCGTGACCCAATGAAGCAGAGCCACTCTCCGTAATAAACAGGTAATGGACCTTACCAATCCCGCCACCGGGTCGATCATCAAAAATGACGGGGTCTAGCTCTGTACCATTAGCCTGCAAATGGCCCTCCATAACGATGGTAGTATCTGACATGAATGTGGTACCAGCCGCTAGCGTTAACGTCATACCAGGCGGCACGATTAGCTCTGGCAAGGAGTCGCCGCCCAAATCTTCATACGCTTCCAGACCAGGCTGGGATGTTAGCAACACATTGCCCGCCAGCTCCCGCTGATCCACGCCATCCACGATTCTATTAATACCTACCCGATTCGGCACATTGTTGCTGAACGTGACGTTGTCCATCTGCAGCCGGTGCAGCGCATCTGTGTCAGCTACAATTGGATATGCACTATTTTCTTCAAAGAGACTATTTGCCAAAAACACATCTCCCCCACCACTTCCAGAAATAATTAATGCGAAGTCTGCATAGCGCATCGTAACATTTTCAAAATTTGCGGAACCATGAATATCGAGTCCTGGCCAGCTGTTGGTGTTCAGGTCGTCGATTGAGGTGAATAGAATTGGGGCAACGGCCGTTCCCACCGCTTCCAAATGCCCCAGCACAATCAAATCTTGATCCACCGTCGTCCTGACTGTCACCCCAGCTTCAATAGTCAGCGTAACACCAGCTTCCACGGTGACGGTATCGGTGATGATGTAGGGACTGTTGTCGAATGTCCAGGTAGTATCAGTGGCGATTGAGCCACCGACATCAATCATTTGCGGTTTGGCTTGAACACGGCCGTTTACCGCATAGCCCAGACCTAACAACAATGTAACTGGCAGTAATAAAGTAATAAAAATCGCAGCGCGTTTCATAATTTTTCCTCTTTTAAGGGGTCACCACGTTGGGTAGATACAGCAAATAAGATGTCAGACAAGTTGCTTCTGTTTGCCAGGGTGAGAAAAGCACATTTCCTTGAATCGCGTCGCCGCCGCCAGGACCAATCCCGGCTGGCCCGGTTGGGTCCCCCCACCAATTGTTGCGGGCATCTACTTGATCAACGTAGACACTGAACAGGCCAAAATTCGTATTGCCGTAGATGTTTGAATTCGTAATCATGAGGTTCGGCGTGGCATCATTTGTCACGGACACGCCAGCATTGCCATTATTGTTGAAGGTGGTGCAATCGGCCGTTACCGCCCCACCCTGAATTTGCAAGCCGTTATTATTAGCATCGTGTATGTGCGTATT
Organism: uncultured Anaerolineae bacterium; assembly: GCA_905479495.1. GTDB lineage: Bacteria > Chloroflexota > Anaerolineae > Promineifilales > Promineifilaceae > Leptofilum. The sequence continues at coordinate 10,589 of CAJQMR010000042.1, read as the reverse complement.
TTGTAGAGAAACGGCCGTATTGCTCACCACCAAATTATCATCGGCAAAACGTAACTCAGCATGGTTAAAAACGGCCGTGCCATCCACAAAGCGCAAGCCCAGCCACTCGCCAGGGCCGCTGTCAGCCACCGATGTGAATTGCACAGGCGCTGTCTCTGTCCCCATTACATCCAGATGACCACCATTGATTTGCACGCCAACACCACTGGCGCTCATCAAGGTAGCATCGGCACCCATCGTCAGCGTCACACCGCCGGGCACAATCAATCCCGGGGCCAGCAATTCATAGCTTTCCAGCCCTTCCTGTCCAGGCAAACTCACCGAGCCCACTAATGAGCCGTCGCCACCATCAATATCTGGCAGCAGTAAAATCCGGTTCATCGCATTATTAATAAACTGATTGTTTTGCATGTGCAGTTGGTGCAAGTTGTCTACCTCTACGGCAATGGCATACCCGCCGCTGCCATAGATGATGCTATTTTCCACAACCACATCCTTGCCAGCCGGCACTTCATACACATGCAACGCGCTCACGGCCTGCTGCCCTACATCCTCCCCAGCAAAGCGAATTCGAGTATTGACCAACTCTGCTGAACCATCCCAGAAAAAGAGTCCACCCCAACGATCGGTGGCTGAATCTGTATTGGAGGTAAAGGTAATTGGTTTTTCGGGCGTGCCAACGGCCGTTAAATGGCCTCCTTCCAAAATGATCCCTGATTCAGGTGGGCTCAGCAACGCTGTGCCCGGTTCAAGTGTTAAAATTCCGTCAGCAACAATCAAACCACCATATTCAAACTCATAACCTTCTAGACCGGGGTTAGCGGATAAAGTGACATTCGTGGTAATGGTTGAGCCGAATGCCGCAGTCATTCGAACCCGATCGGTGATATTTTGGGTAAAAGTAACATTTTCTAAATGGAGCGAATCCAGATAACTTATCGGAACAAACATGCCAAACCCATTACTACCCTGAATAATACTATTTCGAATTGTCACGCCCTCACTACCGGCCAGGCCAGCAACGTTTACGTTTGTTCCAGACAAAGGGTATCCGTTAATCGGGTATCCCCCGTATTTAATTACCGCATTTTCAAAATGACCAGATCCATCCCAGAAAAAGAATCCGGCCCATTCCCCTGGTGCGGAATCAGCGAGAGAGGTAAATGTTACCGGTGAGGTATCCGTTCCTACGGCTACAATTTTTCCTTGAACGATAATCCCATTAATCCCCTGGCCAAATACAGTAACGCCCGGTTCCACCGTAAGGGTGATCCCCGCAGGAATTTGGATAGAGCTCGTTAATACGTAGGGACTGTTTACGGCCGTCCACACCGTATCTTCCGTCAGCATGCCACCCACTTCAACCATCTGCGGTTTAGCTACCACGCTGCTGGTAAACGTACGCAAAAACAAAGCCAAACCCAGCAACGGCAAGAAAACAGCTACAAAAATCCATCTCTTTTTCATCTGGTGGTCCTTCCTCTATTTAGTTATGGCAAATCACTTGTTGACGACCGGTAAAAATAGCTCATACAGTGGCGGGATGTTTTGGTGCCAGCCAATTTTGCCATCTTCAAATGAGGCAAACAGCAAATCCTGCCAGCCATCGCCGTTCAAGTCGGCCGCAAAAAGGGAACGCGCCCCATCAGCCTTGTCTGAGAGAACGTGTGTCGTAAAAGCGGGTGGATCAGCGCCATCGTTTTCATACCAGACGACTTTGTCATCCGCCTGCGAAGCTGAGAAAACGTCCACGTCCCCATCTTTATCAATATCTGTGGCGTAAACAAATTTGGTGGTTATCGTGTCTGTGGTGATGGTGTGCGGGGTGAAGCCAGGCAGTGACGCACCGTCATTTTCGTACCAGGCCACAATGTTGTTGTCCCAGTAAGCCCCAGAAGTTGCGAGTATGTCCATGTCGCCATCACCATTGACATCGGCTGCATAAACGTGTTGCGAATACAAAAATGTATCCACAAGATGAGGTGTAAAGGCTGGCGAAACAGCACCATTGTTTTCAAACCAATACAGATGCTCATTGGCAGACCCGCCCACAATATCTACATCTTTATCCCCGTCTACGTCCACCGCTACAATAGCAAACACACCTGTTACGTCTGTGTATACTTCGTGCATAGTGAACGTGGGGGTCAATCCCCCGCTATTTTCATACCAGGCAACCGGCACATCGCCTGCCCCGGAGACAAGGTCTAAATCATCATCCCCATCCATATCAGCAAAATCCAATGAGACAGGATTTTCAAGGTCTGTCGTGATAGTAAACATGGTAAAGTTGGGCGGCTGGCTACCGTTGTTAGCGTACCAGGCGATCTTGCCATCTAAACGAGAAGAAGAAACCACATCTAGATGCTTGTCCCCATTGAGGTCGGCGGCGATGACGCGCAACGGCCGTATCGTGTCCGTCGTTATGGTTCTGGCAGTAAATTCTGGTTTTGCATCCCCATCACTCTCATACCAAGCCACCTGCCCATCATCAGCTGAGGTAGAAAGCACATCTATATCCCCATCGCCGTCCATATCGGCCGCATACACGCCATGCGCGCCAAATGTTGGCGTTACGGCATAATGAAACGTAAAGTCCGGCAGGACGGCACCGTTATTTTCATACCAGACAATTTGCCTCATTTTGATCGTCAGCAAATCAAGATAAGTATCTTCATCTAAATCTACAGCAAAAACCGAGCGAGAATAAGCGGCCGTTGTCACCTCGTGGAGGGTAAAGCTAGGCAGTGTGGCCCCGTCGTTTTCGTACCAAATAAGCTGTCCACTGCTGGTGGAGCCGGACAGCACATCCAAATCGCCATCTTTATCCACATCAGCGGCAGAGACAGCCCAAGGAACCAAAGCTGCGTCAGATACAATGTGCGGCGTGAAGGTAGGCAGTGTGGTTCCATCATTTTCATACCAGGCGATGGTATTGTCCCCAACCGAAGCCGACAAAATATCCAGATGGCCGTCCTTATCAACATCTGCCACAAAAACGGCCGCTGCATGAACGGCCGTATCCGTGATCACATGTGCCGTAAATGTGGGCACCATGCCGCCATCATGGGCAAACCACACAATTGAATCGGCTCCATACCCGGCCACAACCAGATCGATGTATCCATTTTTGTCCAAATCGGCTGGATAGACAGCGTAAGCACCATCCAAGGTGTCGGTAACAATGTGTTGAGTAAACAGGGCATCGTTGTTTTCGTACCAGGCAACGGTGTTATCGCCACTCGAAGCCGTGAGTACATCCTGATCACCGTCACCGTCGAGATCGGCCGTTTTTATGGCACGTGGCCCATCAACACCAGATGCTAACAAATGCGTTACAAACTGAATAGGTTGGCCACCCGGGTTTTCATACCAATAGATGGCATCTTCCAGTAATGCACCAACCAGCAAATCCAAATCACCATCCTTGTCTAAATCGGCCGTGGCCAATGCTTCCACATCCTCAAAGGCGGTTGGCAACAAATGAATCGTGAAGGTTGGCTCAGAAAAACCGCGATTTTCATACCAAAGCAGTTGCCCACCAACCAAACCACTGGAAAATAGATCCAGATCGCCATCCTGGTCGATATCGACAGGTTGCAAAACAGATGTATCGTGTGGCGTAGCGGTCAATAATTGTTGTGGGGAAAATGTCGTTTGCTTTGGATCTGGGCTACTTTGAACCAGAGTGGTCCGAAGCACGAACAAAAAAATTATACTCAGACTGATTAAGAGACCTAAGACTACATAGCGACGGAACATGGTCTCCTCCCTTTCAATGTTTAATGTTGGAAAGCTGTTTGAGTGGCTCGCCGATCGTTATCTGGCACAAACAAGTCGGTAGCAGTATATAATTTTTGGCTTTATTATTCAATGGGGAAGGCACTGGAAATGGAGCAAAACAACGTGACAATACGGCCGTTTCAACCAGCCGATCAAGCGGCCACCAAACAACTCATCCTGGCTGGATTAGCCGATCATTGGGGCACGCTGGATCCCACACTTAACCCCGATCTCAATGACATTGTTCATAGCTACCAGAGCGAAACATTTTTGCTGGCGGTGCAAGATGAGGAGATTATCGGTTGTGGGGCTTTAATTTCGGAAAAGGGGATGGCGGGATACGGCCGTATCGTCCGCATGTCTGTCAAAAAAGAAAATCGTCGGCAGGGGCTTGGTCAGCTTATTTTGCACCACCTTCAATTAGCAGCACAGCAGCGTCACTTCCACAAAATCGTCCTGGAAACAACCCAAACCTGGCTCGATGTCGTAGCATTTTACCAGGCCAATGGCTTCCAAATTATCGGTCATCAAGATGGCGACACACATTTTGAGAAAGCGATTTAGTCCCCCGCAGACCAAAACGCCTGGACGCGCTCATGGGTTGAATTCTGCCGCGACCAACTGTAAAAACTAACCCAGCCAAACGAGAACAACACCCCCATCCCCGCAAACAACAGGGCTGTCTGGTTCAAGCCCCACAGCGGTGAATCCTGCAACACACCTGCCAACAGTGTCGAAATCGACTGAGTCAGCGTCAGCATGGCAAACTCAAAGGCAAATACTCGTCCCCGATACCGATCCGGCACCACAATTTGCAGCAAAACGGCCGAAAACACCCACATGGTTCCGCTGCCCACCGTACGCACAAAGGTCGCCAGCAAAAACAGACCAAATGTTGGGGCAGCACCCAAGCCCCAGATGCCGATTGCCACCAGCGCCATCCCAATCGTCGCCCCCAAAATCAACCTGGGGGGACGGCTCCCCAAGACCCGCCGCATAAACAAAGGTCCTAATCCAGTCCCCAACCCACTCATTACATAGATGATGCCCAATGAGGCAGTACCACCATCTTCAATATGCAGTGCTGCTGCCAGAGGAAACATCGTTAGCGGGAATACATTATTGGCAAAGCTGATCTCCAAAACGTTAACCGCGCCCCACACCAGAGAGCCAGTTGCCTTAATCAAGCTAAGAATAAGCAGATACGGCCGTCCCCACAAATAGCGAAACCCATCCACAAAATCAAGCCAGCCCCCCTGGCTCTCTTCCCCAGGCAAAGCCTGCACAACCTTTAAAGTGATTCGACTAATAAACCAAGCCGAAAGCACAAAAGTTAACGCATCCAAAACAAAGGCAGTTTCTGCCCCAAAAACGGCCGCAACCACCCCACCCAGAAACGCCCCCAAAGCCAACATCGTGCTCCAGGTAAAGCTATCCAAGGCATTGGCCGTCACCAACTCTCGTCGATCAACCACCATCGCCACAACGGCCGAACGAGCCGGCGTAAACAAGGCACTTAAAGCAAACTGGGCCACCGTCAGCAAATAAAAAACCCAAACTTGCCCCGTGACCCCCACAACTAAAAAGCCCAAAACCACAATCGCCCGTAGCACATCAGAAATAACCATCAAATTCCGACGGTTATACCGATCAGCCAAAACGCCTGCTAGGGGGCTAAATAAAAACAGTGGCAAAAATCGAGCCAAAAAAAGGTAGCTAATAGCTACCCCAGAATTGCTTAATTCAGTTATCAGCTCCGCTGCCGCGATCAGATTAAACCAGTCACCTAGCTGAGATACAACATTACCCAACCATAAATGACGATAATTTCTGTTATTCCTCAACAGGAAAATATACTCTTGCATTCAAAACACCTATTCGAATGGGTTGAGAAAAGAAGAAGAAACAGAGAGGAAAATAAAAAGGTCTCTTGGCAATGACCTACTCTCCCAGGGAGTCGCCCCCCAAGTACCATCAGCGCTAGCGAGCTTAACTTCCGGGTTCGGGATGGGACCGGGTGTACCTTCGCCGCTCAAATCACCAAGAGACCTTCTTATAAACAAAAAGATCAATTAATACTAAATAGTAATCTAAAACTTCAAATCATGTATTCGTCAGAAAACCGAATTCTCCGTATCAAGTGAAACGTAAGCCCTCGACCATTAGTACGGCTTAGCTAAATACATTGCTGTACTTACACATGCCGCCTATCAAGCTAGTAGTCTCCTAGCGGTCTTACCCTTACGGTGAGGGATCTAATCTTGAGGCGAGCTTCCCGCTTAGATGCTTTCAGCGGTTATCCCTGCCAGACGTAGCTACCCAGCAATGCCGTTGGCACGACAACTGGCACACTAGAGGTCTGTCCACCCCGGTCCTCTCGTACTAGGGGCAGCTCCTCTCAAATCCCTTACGCCCACAGCGGATAGAGACCGACCTGTCTCACGACGGTCTGAACCCAGCTCACGTACCGCTTTAATGGGCGAACAGCCCAACCCTTGGGACCTTATCCAGCCCCAGGATGCGATGAGCCGACATCGAGGTGCCGAGCCTGGTCGTCGATGTGAACTCTTGGACCAGACTAGCCTGTTATCCCCGGAGTAGCTTTTATCCGGTAAGCCACGACCCTTCCACTCGGAATCGTGGGATCACTAAGCCCGACTTTCGTCCCTGCGCGACTCGTATGTCTTGCAGTCAAGCTCGCTTGTGCCTTTACACTCTACGGCTGGTTTCCATTCAGCCTGAGCGAACCTTTGGGCGCCTCTGTTACTCTTTCGGAGGCGACCGCCCCAGTCAAACTACCCACCAGGCACTGTTCCCACACCGGGTAACGGTTGCAGGTTAGAGCCAAAACTTAGTCAGGGTGGTATTTCAACGGTGGCTCCACCGAGACTAGCGTCCCAGCTTCAAAGCCTCCCACCTATCCTACACAAACTAAGCCCTAACTCAATGCCAAGCTGTAGTAAAGCTTCACGGGGTCTTTTTGTCCAGCTGCGGGTAACGCGCATCTTTACACGTACTTCAATGTTCGCCGAGTCCTTCGTTGAGACAGTGCTTCTCTCATTACGCCATTCGTGCGGGTCGGAACTTACCCGACAAGGAATTTCGCTACCTTAGGACCGTTATAGTTACGGCCGCCGTTCACTGGGGCTTCGGTTCAAAGCTTCGCTTGCGCTAACCTCTCCCCTTAACCTTCCAGCACTGGGCAGGCGTCAGCCCCTATACATCGTCTTTCGACTTAGCAGAGACCTGTGTTTTTGTTAAACAGTTGAAGAAGCCATTTCTCTGCGGCCTCCGCCAGCTTCGCTTAATTGCTAACCAGCAGAGGCCCCCCTTCTCCCGAAGTTACGGGGGAATTTTGCCGAATTCCTTAACGAAGGTTCTCTCGATCCCCTTGGTATACTCTACCCACCTACCAGTGTCGGTTTGCGGTACGGTCACTTAAATATCAACGTTTAGAAGATTTTCTTGGCAGCTTGGCTCAATCACTTCTGGCTCTATAGGCACCGCCATCACGCTTCAGATTCCGGGTACGGATTTGCCTATACCCATCTTTATCCTAGACGTTTAGCACCCCAATCCAATAAGGGGCTGACCTACCAAACTGCGTCCCTCCATCACTCCAAATAAGTGGTTCAGGAATATTAACCTGATATCCATCACCTACGCCTTTCGGCCTCGGCTAAGGACCGACTAACCCGACGCGGATTAACCTTCCGTCGGAAACCTTAGGTTTACGGGGAACATGTTTCTCACATGTTTTACGCTACTCATGCCAGCATTCTCACTTCTGTAAGCCGCAGATATCCTCTCGGTTACCCTTGTATCTCTTACAGAACGCTCTCCTACCATCAGTAATTCAAAGAATTACCAATCCGTGGCTTCGGTACTATGCTTTAGCCCCGTTACATTTTCCGCGCAAAAGCGTTTGACCAGTGAGCTATTACGCACTCTTTAAAGGGTGGCTGCTTCTAAGCCAACCTCCTGGCTGTCAAAACACTCTCACAACGTTTCCCACTTAGCATAGATTTGAGGACCTTAGCCGTCGGTCTGGGTTGTTTCCCTCTCGACTATGAAACTCATCTCACATAGTCCGACTGCCGCGCTATAGAATACAGGTATTCGGAGTTTGGTTGAGGTTGGTAAGCTTGCGCCCCCTTGCTCATCCAGTGCTCTACCCCCTGTACTAAACACGCGACGCTAGCCCTAAAGCTATTTCGGAGAGAACAAGCTATCTCCAAGTTCGTTTGGCATATCACCCCTACCCACACGTCATCCCCTAATTTTGCAACATTAGTGGGTTCGGCCCTCCACGAGAGATTAGTCTCGCTTCAGCCTGTCCATGGGTAGCTCACTTGGTTTCGTGTCTAATTCCAGCGACTCCCGATACATAAGTATCGCCATTGCCCTATTCAGACTCGCTTTCGCTGCGGCTCCGTCTGTTTCTGACTTAACCTTGCCACTGAAATTAACTCGCTGGCTCATTCTCCAAAAGGCACGCCGTCACACCTTTACGTTCCGAAGAACGCCATAGTGCTCCGACCGGTTGTAAGCACACGGTTTCAGGTTCTATTTCACTCCCCTTACCGGGGGTCTTTTCACCTTTCCTTCACAGTACTTGTTCACTATCGGTTGTCAAATGTATTTAGCCTTGGGAGGTGGGCCCCCCAGATTCCGACAGGGTTAGCGTGCCCCGCCGTACTCAGGAACATTGCGAAAGTTTATCTGGTTTCGTATACAGGACTGTCACCTTCTATGGTCTAACTTTCCAGAAAAGTTTTACTGCCAGATAAATTTATAACTTTCATATGCAAGTCCTACAACCCCGCTGCCATAAAGACAACGGTTTGGGCTAATCCCCTTTCGCTCGCCACTACTCAGGGAATAATCTCTTTTCCTAGGGTTACTAAGATGTTTCAGTTCACCCCGTTCCCTCTGTTACCCTATGTGTTCAGATAACAGTACCAGGGCATCGACCCCTGGTGGGTTTCCCCATTCGGACATCCTCGGATATAGCGTCTGCACACGACTCCCCGAGGCTTATCGCAGTGTACCACGTCCTTCATCAGCATTTGACACCAAGGCATCCACCGTGCGCTCTTAGTAGCTTACACACATGATACGGAGAATTCGACTTTCTCACGTACATTGTTATTGTTGCTTGATGCACAATTTGTAGAAATTTTGCGATTACTATTTAGTTATTAATGTGCGATAGCTTTAAAAAAGCTATCTAGCTACAAACTTAAGTAACTAGTCTTTAAAAACAACATCACTAACGTTGCGGTCAAAAACCAAGCACTTAAGATTTATTTCAAATTATCAAAGAAAAAGTCCAGCATTTAGCCGGACTCCATTAAAGCAAGAAGGCGACTAAAGAAACCACTAAAAAGCCAATAACTGTTTAACCAAAATTGATTGAAATCCTTTAATCTTTTAACAGAAACATGGAGATGAGGAGGCTCGAACTCCTGACCTCCGCCGTGCAAAGGCGGCGCTCTCCCAACTGAGCTACATCCCCTAACAAGGTGGGCCTGGTTGGACTCGAACCAACGACCTCTCCCTTATCAGAGGAACGCTCTAACCAGCTGAGCTACAGGCCCTTAATTATTAATCTCCGCGGCTAATAATACAAGCTGAACTTAACTGCAATGTGTTAAACGACCTTAACAACTGAAGAGTGATAAAAACAATAGGCAAAGATTGGGACACTTCAACCTAAGTTAAAGTGCTTGACCTGGAGTGTACAAAGCTTTTCAGCCTCATAAGAACTCCTTAAAAGGAGGTGATCCAGCCGCAGCTTCCGCTACAGCTACCTTGTTACGACTTCGTCCCAGTTACCGACCCCGCCTTAGGCGGCTGCCTCCGTAAGGTTAGCCCACCGACTTTAGGCGTTGCCAACTTCCATGACGTGACGGGCGGTGTGTACAAGACCCGGGAACGTATTCACCGCACTGTTGCTGACGCGCGGTTACTAGCAACTCCGACTTCATGCAGGCGAGTTGCAGCCTACAATCCGAACTGAGACCGGCTTTGGGGGATTGGCTCCGCCTCGCGGCTTGGCAACCCATTGTACCGGCCATTGTAGCGTGTGTGTAGCCCAGGACATAAAGGCCATGCTGACTTGACGTCATCCCCACCTTCCTCCGGCTTATCACCGGCAGTCTCGTTAGACACTTGTAACTAACGACGAGGGTTGCGCTCGTTACAGGACTTAACCTAACACCTCACGGCACGAGCTGACGACAGCCATGCAGCACCTGTATAGCCTCCCCGAAGGGTCGTTTATCTTTCGACTCACTACCAGCTATATGTCAAGCCCTGGTAAGGTTCTTCGCGTAGCCTCGAATTAAACCACACGCTCCGCTGCTTGTGCGGGTCCCCGTCAATTCCTTTGAGTTTTAGCCTTGCGGCCGTAGTCCACAGGCGGTCAACTTAATGCGTTAGCTACAGCACAGAAGGGGTCAATAACCTCCTACGCCTAGTTGACATCGTTTACGGCTAGGAATACCGGGGTTTCTAATCCCGTTCTCTCCCCTAGCTTTCGCATCTGAGCGTCAGGAATGGCCCAGAGAGCCGCCTTCGCCACTGGTGTTCCTCCCGATATCTACGCATTTCACCACTACACCGGGAATTCCACTCTCCTCTACCATCCTCAAGTTTCCTAGTTTCGAACGGCCTCTCTCAGTTGAGCCAAGAGCTTTCACGTCCGACTTAGAAAACCGCCTGCATGCGCTTTACGCCCAGTAAATCCGGATAACGCTCGCCTCCTACGTTTTACCGCGGCTGCTGGCACGTAGTTAGCCGAG
>CAJQMR010000041.1 GCA_905479495.1 uncultured Anaerolineae bacterium | reverse complement strand
CCACCCTGCTGCTCCACCGCCTGGCGCACGTTCAGCCCGGCAAAATCGTAGTTCCACTCGGTGTGGGACAGCCATTTTTCGGCGGTCGGATCACCCAAATCAACGTCTTTTAGTTCAGACACGTCAAATAAACGGCCGAATTGATTTGGGTACGGCACAAAACCCACAAAAATATCAATGTTGAACTCGTCCAAAAACTGCTCGCGCGTGCCGTACTCAGCTTTCAGCTTTTCCACAAACTGCTTCTGGTACAGCCAACAGTCGATGGGTGTGCGGTCAGTTGGTTGACGTTCCAGCGTGGCAATGACGCGTTCTCGGCTGTTCATAATTTTCCTTTGGGAGATTAGAGATTGGAGATTAAAAGCTTAAAATCTCCAATCTCTAATCTCCAGTCTCCGGTTTTAATTGTAGTGCCTCATCCCACGCCGCCATCTCCACGCCGTCCACAAACTGGCTGTGGAAAGATTCCCAATGCACCTGCTCCCACTCGGGAATGACTGGTTTTAACTCGTCCGGCAGCTTTTTAATGATTTCGGCGTAGGCATGCTCCAGCAAGCGGTAGCCAGAGGTGGGCGAGACGGCAAACTTGGGATGTGGCTCAATGACCCCATCGGCGACCATGAAATGGTCGAGCACGTCGCTCATTTCATTGAGCAGTTCCAGCTTGCGCTCCCACGGCGTGCTCAATTCCACCGCCTCATCTACGAGGGGCTTGAGCGGCGCGGCCAGGTGGGGCAGTTTGGCAAAATGGGCCATGATCCATTTGTCGTACGGATAGTAGATGCGCTCCAGCATGAAGGCCAGCTGGATGGCCCACTTCACAGCACGGCTGAAGGTGATGTTGGCGTAGTATGGATTGTCGCGCAGGATGGCCCGCTTGAGGGCGTAGCTGCCCATGCCGGAAAAATAGCGGCACCAGTGGGCGATACGGCGCAGCCGCACCGGCTCCGGGTAATATTGCTGGAAGGTTTGGCGAACGGCCGTAAATTCCCCACTTTCATCATGCCACACTTCCCCATTGATGACGTGGGTAATATCCTCTTCCGGCACATGCAGCCACTCCACATGGTTTTGCGGTGCGCGGGTCAAGCCGATGGTGCGTTGCAAAAAGCCGGGCAGCGTGTCCAGCGCCAACCCCGCCCCCGCCAAATGCGCGGCGTAGAGCGAGTGGCCGCGATAGCTCTCTGGCAGATTGGCGCTGACGGTTTGCATAATTTCTTGCTGCTGAACGGCCGTTACCGACCCCGGCAGCAGGGCATCAATGCGCACCCCCCAGTGGTGGTCGCGTGAATATTCGTCGTCCAAACCCAGCGCCTCCGAGCCGTAGCCAAAGAGACCAAAGGCAGTAACGGCCGTAATCTCAGGAAAGTGAGTTTCCAAAATTGGCCTCACCACTTCACCAAAAAATGCCCGGCTGGTTTCTAAAATGGATTCGCTCATTTTCGGTTATCCGTGGTCGGGTATCCGTTATCGGTAATCAGTAATCGGTGCATAATCAACCGATCACTGATTACCGTTCACCGATTACCGTTTACTGAGAAGCAGCTTCTACATTCGAGGCGTCATACACCGTAAACGGCCCCATCAACACGCGCAAACCAGCATCGCGGGTGGGGTCAGTTTCGATAGTGTACGTGCCCATGCGCCCAGCTTCAAAAGTAACACCTGGCGCGGCTTCCATCTGACCGGTAGCAATCAGGTAGGTGGTGTAGTAGGTCAGGTAACCCAGGTCCACAAAACTCCACAAAGCAAACTCAGGGGCACAGCCATTCAGGGTAAAGCTCACCATTTCGGCGGGTAAACCCAAACCGCTGACCTTTACATCGTCACACAACCCTTCGTCCTGCATCGCTTTGGCCGCAGCGGCAATACCCACCGTTGTCGGTGCCATGATGAGCTTGAGGTCAGGATATTGGTCTACGAGAGCCAAGGCCTGGTTATAGCTTTCTTCCGATTCATCATTGCCGTAAACAATATCTACCAGTTCAAGACTGGCGTAGGTATCGTCATTGGCCAGCACTTCTTCCATCGCTGCAATCCAGGCGTTTTGGTTAGCTGCATCTGGGCTAGCAGAAAGAACGGCAAATTGCCCGCCATCTTCTCCCATGATGCTCAAGGCCATATCAGCCATGACCGTGCCGGTTTCATCAAAGTCTACCTGAGCAATAAACACCTGCTCGCCTTCAGCGGAGGGAATGGGAGAATCCCAGGTGACCACGGTGAGGCCTGCATCAACGGCCGCTTGGGCGGCTGGGGCAATCTGGTCGCCTGCATTGTTGGAAATCATGACGGCATCCACACCTTGCGTGGCGGCATTGGTCATAATTTCAATCTGACCCTGCACGCTGTTTTCCGGGGTGGGGCCAGTGAATTCTAGATCGCCAACCGCTTCCAGTTCAGCAGCAGCTTCTTGCGCGCCGGTGTTGGCTTGGTCAAACACCAGGATGCCCAGGAACTTGGGTAGGAAGATACCGTTCAGCTCTTGTCCCGGCTCAGCCACGATGACGCCGTCGCCGCTGGCTTCTTCTTCACTTTCCAACGGAGCCACAACCTCGCCACCGGCGGCCGCTTCCACATTGGAAGCATCGTACACGGTGAACGGTCCCATCAAAACGCGCAGACCAGCGTCGCGGGTGGGGTCTTTTTCGATGGTGTAGCTGCCCATGCGGCCCGCTTCAAATGTTTGGCCTTCTTCAGCCGTGATGTTGCCCACAGCCAGATTGTAGGTGAGTTGGTAAGTGAGGTAACCCAGGTCTACAAAGCTCCACAGGGCAAATTCGGGGGCACAACCGTTGAGGGTGAAACTGGCCATTTCGGCGGGCAAGCCCAAACCGCTGACTTTCACGTCATCACACAACCCTTCGTCCTGCATCGCTTTGGCGGCAGCAGCAATACCCACTGTCGTTGGCGACATGATCAATTCCATGTCAGGGTACTGGTCTACCAGCGCCAGCGCCTGATTATAGCTTTCTTCGGATTCATCGTTGCCGTAAACAATGTCTACCAACTCCAAATTGGCGTAGGTATCGTCGTTGGCTAGCACGTCTTCCAGGGAGGCGATCCAGGCATTTTGGTTAGCCGCATCGGGGCTGGCAGAAAGAACCGCAAATTGACCGCCATCATCACCCATAATGCTGAGGGCCATGTCGGCCATCACTTTACCGGTTTCATCAAAATCTACCTGAGCGACAAACACCTGCTCGCCTTCAGCGGAGGGGATGGGAGAGTCCCAGGTAACGACGGTCAGCCCGGCGTCAAGGGCAGCTTGGGCAGCGGGAGCAATTTGGTCACCCGCGTTGTTGGAGAGCATGATCGCTTCGGCACCCTGCGTTACAGCGTTAGTGACGATTTCAATCTGACCCTGGACGCTGTTTTCTGGCGTGGGGCCGGTGAATTGCAAACCGCTGGCGGTGCCTAGCTCTTCAGCAGCTTCCATGGCACCTTCGTTGGCCTGGTCAAACACCAGGATGCCCAGGAATTTGGGCAGCAGGATGGCGTTAAATTCGCCATCAGCCATGACACCTTCGTCCATTGATTCTTCTTCGGCTGGCGCTGTTGTGTCACCGGTGTCGGCAGCAGGTTCATCGGCCGTATCTTCGGTATCGGTGGTTGTATCTTCTGCTGGCGTATCTTCGTCACCAGATGAACAGGCCACTATAAAGAGTGAAAAAACTAATAATATGATTAACCACTTACTTATTGCCTTCATTTTCGTTCCTCCTAAAGAACTAAAGGGTAATAAAGAGAATGCTGCACATCGGCGTTGAACCAGATTTTTGCAGCAGTAAAAACGTTTCCATCAACCAGCTGCTTTCACATGTCGTTCCCGATTCCATTTTGCCTGAGCAGCTTGCAGCCAGTTGGGCAGCAGCACGGAAAGGATGAGCAGCAGGCCGATGACGCCAGTTTGGGTATTGCCGGGGATGTTGACCAGCGAGAGGCCATTGCGGATGTTGAGGATGATGAGGATGGAAAGCACGACACCCGTGAGCGTGCCAGACCCGCCAAAAATACTGACGCCACCGAGCAGAACCATCGTGATAATGTCTAATTCAAAGCCAAGGGCGGTGCTGCCGCGCACGGCACCCAGGCGGGCAGCAATCAAAACACCAGCCAGTGCAGAGACAGTGCCGGAGATGATAAAGAGGCTCATTTTGACGCGCCGGACGTTAACACCGGAGTAGCGGGCCACGTCGGCACTGTTACCAATGACGTAGATGGTACGGCCGTATCCCGAGCGCTGTAACACAATCCAGACTATCACAATGCCCACAAAAAAGATCAGCAAACTAAAAGGCACCGAGCCAATAAACCCCTGCTGCCCCAATTTCTCAAACCAGGCAGGGAAATTGCCAATGGATTCATCTTCCACCAAAATGCGGGCCACACCACGATAACCAATGAGACCAGCCAGTGTCACCACCAACGAGGGCAAACCGACGTAGGCTACCCAGAAACCGTTAAACGCCCCAGCCAATGCACCGACTAGCAAGCTGGCCACGATGGCCACCCAAAATGGCTGCCCCTGGTTGTGCAGGTAAGCCAGCATACAGGCTGATAGACCCATCACGGAAGCAACCGATAAATCAATTTCGGCGTTGATGATGATGAGCGTCATGGCTAGGGCCACAATGATTTTTTCGATGGAGAGCTGGAACAGGTTAATCTGGTTGTTTAGCCCCAGATAAAAGGGGGATAGGCTGACGTTGATTAAAACAACGACAATTAAAATGAAGAGCAAGAGTGCTTCCCAGCTTAATAATTTGCGAGTCATCGAATATTCCTACGGAATGTAATTAGTGATTGGTAATTAGTGATTGGTAATTAGGTAATTGAGTAATTGAGTAATTACCCAGTTACCAATTACTCAATTACTGCTTAAGCAGTTTCAGCAGGCAGTGGCGGTTCGTCTGCCTGGAGCTGTTCAATTTCGCTGCGCGCCCAGAGCAGGCGCAGGCGGGCTAGAATAACGGAGTCGGTGGCCACGGCGAGCAGGATGAGCAGCCCCAGCAAAGCATCGCGCCAGAATTCGCTGATGATGCGCCAGCGCAGCAAGCTTTGCTCCAGCGTGGCGATCAGCACGGCACCCAATAGGGTGCCCAACATGGTGCCGGTACCCCCAAAAATGTTGACGCCGCCTACAACCACAGCCGCCACCACCTGCAATTCCAGCCCCTGCGCGGCCACCACGGTAATGGTGCCGAAGCGAGCCAAAAAGAGGAACCCGGCCAGGCCGCTGAGCGCACCACACAGGGTATAGGCGCTGATCGTCATGCGGCGCACGGGCAGGCCGGTCATCTCGGCAGCGTCGGGGTTGGAGCCGATGGCGTAGAGGCGGCGGCCCCAGGGCAGGTAGGTGATAATGAGCTGGAAAATGATGATGATGATAATGGCAATCAGCACAATCAGCTTGATATCTACCTCCCCAATCGTAAAGGCGTTGGCCTGAGGCAAATTGACCAGCCATTCTGGCAGAGCGCTGGTGATGATGGTTTGGGCGTCTGAGAATTGGACGAGGAGGGAGCGGTAAATGGCGAGCGTGCCCAGGGTGGTGATGATGGCGGGCACACGGCCGTATGAAATCACCAAGCCATTCACCAGGCCCAAACCGCCGCCCATCGCTACGGCCAACAAGACAACCACAACGGGAGACATCTCGTTGTTGGCCACCACGGCACGACCGACAAAATAGGCGGTGAAGCCCACAATCGAGCCAACCGAAAGGTCGATGTTACGCATGAGAACGACGAGCGTTTGCCCCACGGCGACCACGGCCAAAATAGCCACGCTGGAGGCGATGCGGGTGAAAGTGCGTGGCTGGTAATAATTTTCGATTTGGGAGCCGAAGAAAAGAATTGCCCCAAAAATAATCAGCAAAAGGATAAGTTCGCGGATTTGCTCCGGGCGGATAGCGCGTCTGATGGCGTTCATGCGGTTTGTCCCATGGCGGCGGTCATCACCCGCTCTTGTGTGGCTTCGCTGCGATCCAAAATAGCCATCTGCCGCCCCTCACGCATGACCACGATGCGGTCGCTCATGGCCAGCACTTCGGGCAGGTCAGACGAAATCATGATGATGCCCATGCCTTGCTGGGCCAGTTCATCGATGATGTGGTGGACTTCAGCCTTGGCGCCCACGTCGATGCCGCGCGTCGGCTCATCGAGGATGAGCAGGCGGGGCTGGGTGTTGAGCCATTTGCTAAGGACCACTTTTTGCTGGTTGCCGCCAGAGAGGGTGCCAGCGGTTTGCTCCATGCTAGTGGCGCGGATGTTGAGGCGTTCGCGGAATGATTCGGCCGTTTTCTTCTCTTCTTTGCGCTGGACCAGGCCAAAGCGGTTGGTGTATTGGCGCAGCATGGGCAGCGAGATGTTGGTGGTGATCGACATGGGCATGGTCAGGCCGAGCTGCCGCCGGTCTTCGGTGACATAGGCGATGCCCAGCTTGACGGCTTGCTGCGGCGAGCGCACGTCTACAGTTTGGCCGTCGAAGGTAACGGTGCCGGAATCGGCCGTTTCGATGC
Source organism: uncultured Anaerolineae bacterium (assembly GCA_905479495.1). Taxonomy (GTDB): domain Bacteria; phylum Chloroflexota; class Anaerolineae; order Promineifilales; family Promineifilaceae; genus Leptofilum. The sequence continues at coordinate 5,985 of CAJQMR010000041.1, read as the reverse complement.
CGAAGAGCGCGAGGGCAACGTCGGTGCGATGGGAGCCAACCAGCCCGGCAAAACCCACCACCTCGCCCGCATGCACGTCGAAGTTGATGTCGTGGAAGACGTTTTCTTTGCTGAGATCGCGCACGGAAAGCAGCATCTCACCCCGCTCAGCGGCGGATTTGGCGAAGAAGTCGTCTATGTGGCGGCCCACCATGTCGCTGATGGCGGATTCGGCAGTGACTTCGGCGGCGGGATGTGTGGATACAAAACGGCCGTCTCTTAACACTGTCACCCGATCCGAAATAGAAAACACTTCTTCCATGCGATGGCTGATGAACAAAATGGAGACGCCCTGCTCCTTGAGCCGCTGGGTGAGCTTGAACAACTGATCCACTTCATGCGCCGAAAGCGAGGCGGTGGGTTCGTCCATGATGAGGACGCGGGTGTCCAGCGAAATGGCCTTAGCAATTTCCACCGCCTGCTGCGCGGCCAGCGTCAGGCCACGAGCGGCGCTGCGTACATCCAGCTTGATGTCCAACTGGGCCAAAATGTCGGCCGCTTCGCGGTACATTTGCCGCCAACGCACAATGCCGCCCCGGTTGCGGTGGCCGATGAAAATGTTTTCGGCCACGTTGAGGTCGGGGAAAATCATTGGTTCCTGGTGGATGGCGGCGATGCCGTTGGCTTGGGCGTCGAGAGGATTGGTGATGGGGGTGGAACGGCCGTCTAGCACAATCTCCCCACCATCCGGCTTGTGAATCCCTGTCATGATTTTGATTAGGGTCGATTTGCCCGCGCCGTTTTCGCCCAGCAGCGCATGAATTTCGCCAGCGTACAGCGTCAGCGAGACGTCATCCAACGCCTGGGTGGTGCCAAACCGTTTCGAGATATGGTGCATCTCTAAAATGGGTTTTGCCATGCTCTTCCAGCTTCCTTTTGGTTATTCAGCAGATGGTGAGGAGCAACGTGTGCGGCTTCCAGGTGGAAAATTTGTTGATATTTGTTGAAAATTGCTGAATATTGACGAAATCATAGCATGTACACTAAAATACGTCAATGAATTAACAAAATCCCCCTAAGAAGTGGGCAGATAAGCTGGTTAAAAGCAATGTTTGTCAGCTTTCAACAATTTTCTACAATTCATCTAGAATCTAACCAAGAAAGCCATAGAGAAAAGAGAAGCCGGATTCAATGATAAAAATTTCCGTAAACTCTGTGGCAACTATTCAGATAGGACCATCATTCTAAAAATATAATCAGGTAGCATTTCATCATGATTGGTTTTGAACGGCGACAAAACATTCTGCGCATTCTGGCAGAGAAACCCGGCATCCGCGTGACCCAGCTGGCCGAACAGCTAGACGTGTCTGAGGGCACCATCCGCAATGATTTGAGTGCGCTGGAAGAAGAACAGCAGGTCCGGCGGGTGCGAGGCGGGGCGGTACTGATTGAGCAAGCAGCCCCGCTGCCAGGGTTGACCCAGGTAGCCAATGCCGAAGCCAAGCAGCGTATTGCTCGCTGGGCAGCAGAAATTGTAGAAGAGGGCAGCACCATCTTGTTGGATGCCAGCACGACGGTGCAGTTCATGATTCCCCATTTGCGGGAGTTTAAGCGGCTCACTATTGTCACTAACGGACTGGAAACCGCCCGGCAGGTGGCCCGCACCACCAACCATACCGTGGTGTTGGTCGGGGGAATGCTGAACCGCAGCGGCAACGCCACCACCAGCCTGATCGGGCTGGAGATGTTGAAAAACATGCATATTCACGCCGCTTATGTTTCCTGTGTGGGCTTTGACTTGGAATCTGGTCTGACGGAGCGTCATATCGAAGAAGCGCAGCTCAAAGAGGCCATGCTGGCCACGATTCCCCGCATTATTGCTCTGGTTGGCTCCAACAAAATTGGGGCGGTGGGGACACTGCCGTTTGCCAAACCGGAACGTATCAGCCATTTTCTGACCGACAGCGACATGCCTGCGGGATTTGTAGACCAGATGCGCCAGGCAAAGATTAATCTGACCGTGTGTGGCGAAAACACGGTGCGGTCGTTTACGGTGGATGGGCAGCGGGCGCAGTTTACGATTGGTTTTGCCAACCAGAGCGAGCAACTGCCGTTTGCTGTGGACGTGCGGCGCAGCCTGGAGCGCGCCGCAGCGGACGTGGGCAGCATCGATCTGGTGGTGGCCAACAACCGGCTCAGCGGTGAAGAGGCACTGCGGGTGGCCGACCGGCTGCTGCAGCGCAACATCGATCTGGTGATTGAGTATCAGATTGATTACAAAGCGGGCAATTTGCTGATGGATAAATTCCAACAGGCCACCATTCCGGTAATTGCCATTGATATTCCGATGGTGGGGGCGACCTTTTTTGGGGTGGACAATTATCGGGCAGGCCATCTGGCCGGGCGGGCATTGGGAGAGTGGGTTCAAGGGCAGTGGCATGGCCGTATCGACCACCTGCTCATTTTGGAAGAACCCCGCGCTGGCTCTCTGCCAGAGGCCCGCATCCAGGGGCAGTTAGATGGTTTGAAAGAGATGATACTTCAACTGCCAAATGCGGATCAGATGCATTACATTGATTGTGGCAACACAACGGCCGTTTCCGAAGCTGGTGTGGCCAAATTATTACAAACCTTACCCAACAGCCACCATATCGCCATCATCTCGTTTAATGACGAAGCAGCGTTTGGCGCACTGCAAGCTGCTCGCAAAGCCAACCGAGAAGCAGATGTGGTCATTGTGGGACAGGGGGCGGATCGGCTGGTGCGCAGCGAAATTCGGAATCCCAACGCGCGGCTCATTGGCTCCACTGCCTACATGCCAGAGCGTTACGGTGAAAAAGTGATCGATCTGGCGTTGAAGATTTTGCGTGGAGAGTCCGTGCCACCAGCAGTGTACATAGACCACGTGTTTATCAACGCCAGCAACATCGACCGATATTATCCACTTGTGGATTAAACAAATCGCTCTATTTACGTGTCGCTGTCATCATAATGCCATGTTTGGCGCGCAAGGTTACAAGCGCGTGTTCCTCGATAGGATGATCAGGAACAAGATTTAAGCGGAATTTTTGTAATACCATCGGCAGAATAATGATGCTTTCCATGAGGGCAAACTGATCGCCAATGCATTTGCGTGCCCCGGCACCAAAGGGAATGTAGGCATAGCGATGTTGGGTCGCCTCTTGCTCTGGGGTGAACCGTTCTGGGTCAAATTTCTCTGGTTCCGGCCAAAAGGCCGGGTGCCGGTGCAACGTATAGGGGCTGAGGGCCACAATCGCACCCGCCGGAATGTGGTAGCCGCCAATGTCATCGTCGGCCACGGTGTGGCGGCTGATGGACCAGGCGGAGGGGTAGAGGCGCATGGATTCTTTGATGACTTTGTTACTGTATACCAGCTGGGGGAAGTCGGTGATGGTGGGGAAACGGCCGTTTAAAACCAGATCCAACTCAGCCTCAATCTGCGCCACAACTTCCGGGTGCTGGGCCAACAAATACCACAACCAGCCAAGCGTGTTGGCCGTGGTTTCATGTCCGGCAATGAGCAACGACATCACCTCGTCCCGAATTTGCTGATCGCCCATCGCCTCGCCGCTGTCTTCGTAGCGCACCTGCATGAGCATATCCAACAAATCGCGCTGCTCCCCGTGCGGCTGCTGGCGGCGTTTTTGAATGAAGCCGAACACAATCTCATCCAACACCTGCAACATCTCTTGGAAACGGCGGCGTTTCGGTTTAGCAATTTCAATCATCGTATTGACAGCTTCGCCAATGCGATGCGACTGCTGGGTTGTGTCGTAGCCAAACAAGGCCCGCGAGACGATGTTTAACGTCAATGTCATCATCTCATTGGCGATGTCAAACGGTTCGTTTTGGGCAGCATAGGTATCGAATCTGGCCAACGTCTCATTTGTTGCCTCGACCATTAGATCGGCAAAATTGGCTAGATAGCTGCGGTGAAAAAATGGCTGGATAAGGCGGCGTTGTTTGCGCCAGAGGGGATTTTCGCTGGTGAGCAAGCCCTGGCCGGTGAGGGATTGCAGCATGTATTTATTGAGATGGGTTTCTTTGGTGTAGTTACGGCCGTTGCTCACCAACACATGCTTCACAAAATCAGGATGATTCAACAGATATGCCGGTTCCGGCGTGGCCCGATACTGTACGATGTCACCGTATTCCTGGGTGAGCTGCAAGAAAAAACGGTGCGGCGCTCGTACCAGCTCGCGAGCGCCACCTGAAAAAAAAGGAGCCTTTTGCAGGTTTCCTTCGACTATGCCATTGGTTTCTGAATTCATCACGTTTTAAGAGTATACAAGATCACAACACGGTTTCTTGTCTATCAAGTCCTACAGGTTAATAAAATTTACCCGTATCATACCTGATGGAGAAACGAAAACCCAAGAAAAAAGCCCAGCGACAAACGTGCACTGGGCATTGGTTGTTAAGGCTATAGAATACGGCCGTACTGCCTCACTTCTTTATGGTTCAGCTTTTTCAATCCACTTTTGAATAATGGCAACAACTTCTTCCGCTTCAGCTTCATTAATTCCCCAACCAAATCGAACCATCATTCCCTGAGGCGTTTCAAACCCAATAATGCCACGATAATGAATAAACATGAGCCTTAAGACATAGATGTTTTCAAACGCAGCAAGGTTCTCGGCTGGCTGAATCACGTGAAGATTCTTTATTTCATTTATTTGATAGCTCGGTTGAGCTGATAAAAACGGTGGCCGATAACGTTTTAGCCTCAGATACTTTTCAGTTAGCTCTAAACTGTCTTTCGCCCGTTTATTCCAAATTAAATAAACAGGAAAGGCCAGAATGCCTAATAAACTAAAAGCAAGAAAACCTTGGAAAACAACCGTTAGCAATGTCAATACCAAGTTCAGCACCAAAATTTCAAGCAAGAGCGCACCCATTGGAAAATCAGGGTGTGTCAAGATTTCAATTTTGGTGGCTGATGCTGTTTCTGTAACTAAAAAGACATCATTGCCTTCATGTGTCTCCGCCATTTATTGTGCCTACTTACTCAAGATTTAGGGGTATATGATTTTAGCTATCCCTCGCCGCGCTCGCGGAGGTGGGGGAAGAGGAGTACTTCGCGGATGGTGGCTTTGTCAGCCATGAGCATCACCAGCCGGTCGATGCCCACGCCAAAGCCGCCGTTGGGTGGCATGCCATAGCGCATCGCCCGCAAATAATCCTCGTCGATGGGATTTAGCTCATCATCATCTTTGGCAAACAGCTTTTGCAAATCTTCAAACCGTTTTTGCTGGTCCAGCGGGTCATTTAGCTCAGTAAAGGCATTGCCCATTTCCATACCCGCAATAAAAAATTCAAAGCGCTCCACATGCAGCGGGTCGCCGGGAATGGCTTTGGCCAACGGTGAAATATCACGCGGGTAGGTGGTGATAATCGTCGGCTGGATCAGCTTTGGCTCGACAAAATCACCAAACAAGCCATCGATCAACTTGCCCCAGCTGGCTCCAGCCGGGGCGTGGCCGCCATTGGCCCGAATCGCTTTCGCCAAACTTTCTGCGTCAGGATGTTCCATGTAGTCGATTTCAGCAAACTGCTTGATGGCGTCGCGCATAGTGATTCGGGGCCAGGTGCCGCCCAAATTCACGGTTTCACCCTGGTAAGTCACTTCAGCTTTGCCCAAGACGCGCTCGGCGACAAATTTCACCATGCCTTCGGTGAAGTCCATCACGTTGTGATAATCCCAGTAGGCGGCGTAAAACTCCAGCATGGTGAATTCAGGATTATGCTGGGTGGAAATCCCCTCATTCCTAAAATTACGATTAATCTCGAACACGCGTTCAAAACCGCCCACAACCAAACGTTTCAAATATAGCTCCGGTGCAATCCGCAGGAAGAGATCCATATCCAGAGCATTGTGGTGAGTTTTAAACGGCTCTGCTTCGGCCCCCCCCGGTATCGGCTGCATCATGGGAGTTTCCACCTCCAGAAAATCACGCTCCAGGAAAAAATTGCGGATCTCCTGCA
>CAJQMR010000040.1 GCA_905479495.1 uncultured Anaerolineae bacterium | reverse complement strand
AAGTCGCCTCGATGGCTATGGAACTGCTCACCGCGCCCTATATCACCAAAAACAGCGCCGGCTTCTTTACCCAAAAAGAAGCTGACAGTTGGTTTGTGGGCCATCTGGGAAAAATCATCCTTTTCTGGCCCTACATGGCCGTGGTCGATGCCTTCCAACATTGGGCTTATTTACACATCGACGAGGCCATGGATGCCGCCAACTGCGACGCCAAATGGCAAGAGTTATGGCAAATTTACCTGCCGCAAATTGATTTCAGCGGTTTTGAAGATGTGCTGGTCACCGGTTGGCACCGCAAGCAGCATATTTTCCGCGCGCCGTTTTACTATATTGAATACGGATTGGCGCAGCTGGGGGCACTGCAAATTTGGCGCAATGCCCTGCAAGATCAGGCACAGGCCGTGGAAGATTATCGGCAGGCCCTGGCAATGGGTGGCACACAATCTCTTCCAGCCCTGTATCAGACTGCCAACGTCCAGTTTGCCTATGACCATGACATGGTGGGCCAGATGGTTGATCTGCTGGAAACTGAGATTGAAAAACGCCTGGCAATGGTGTAATTTCTAAAGGTGGCAGTCACTTTTGGAAGTGACTGCCACTTCGGGATGAATACATGGTCCAAAATGCGACGATTGCGCTCTATAAAAAACAGTATGCCGAGTTTCAGTTTGAGCGTGCCGGGTTGTTCAAGCTAATTCGGGAGAAATTTGGCTGCACCGAAGTGTTGTATCCCGGCAGTTCAGTGCACATCACGCCCTCGTTTTACTTTCCGCATGTGGTTTACGTGGACACCAGTCCGACGGCCGTTAACTTTTTTGCCGACGAAACGGCCGTTCTCACCCATATCGATCGCAAAAAAACGTACAAACGCTCCGCCTACCTGCGCTTCATCGCCCAGGATTATGCTGAGGAGTTGCCTTTGCCTGAAGAATCATTTGACCTGTTGTTGGCGCTTTTTGCCCCAAACGTGGTGCCAACCTGCCAGAAATATCTGAAAAAAGGCGGCATCCTGGTGACCAACAATTTTCAGGACGAAGCTTTGACGGCCGCAGCAACTCCAGCTCTGGCACTCATTTCTGTGGTACAGTACCAGAAGAAAGCATATACGTTGGTGGAAGACGAGCCACAAAAATGGCTATCCGTCGCAAACAGTGGCAAAACAAAACGATATTTGCAGCAAGCTTCCGCCGGCTATGAATATATGGAAGCTGAAAATTATTTCATCTTCAAAAAGCAATCCACCTAATCTGACAGAGGATGTCAACAATAGCAGCGATAATGGCAGCATGGCAAAAACAAACGAGTTAACGGAATTTACGGAAGTAACGGCCGTATTCGAACGTTACCCCGAACCAATCCGAGATAAATTACTGGAACTACGGCAATTGGTGTTGGAAACGGCCGTTGCCACCCCCGGCGTCGGCGAAATTATGGAAACGCTCAAATGGGGCCAGCCCAGCTACCTCACCGTACGGCCCAAAAGCGGCACCACCATCCGCCTGGACGCTCACAATGTAGAGCAAGGTCAAATCGGCCTCTACGTCCACTGCCAGACCAGCCTCATCGACACGTTCCGCCAGCGTCACCCGAATCTCACTTACGAAGGCAGCCGCGCCATCATCCTCAATGCCCAAAACGAGCTACCCCAAGAAACATTGCGCGACTGTATCACACTGGCCCTAACCTACCACCAAAAACACAGAAAGAAATTTTGATACGATGCAGATCATGGTAATCGACCATAAAAACCCAGGCGTGGCTGAGGAAATTCGCCGCGTTTCTTTCGAGGCTTATCATCAGGAAGCGAAGCTTTTAGGATTGGCTGAGGCTGACTTTTTCCACTCGGCAGAACGTCAGCCCACATTCAGGCAGCGGATGCCCTCTTTTTAGGCTGTCTTTTAGATAACAAACTGGTTGCGCTGGCGGAGATTGAAGCGGAAGAACCGCAAGCGATCAATATTGGCAGCTTTGTCGTTGCGCCAGAAATGTTTAGAAAAGGCATTGGCACGGGGCTTCTGAAAGAGGTCCTGGCACGATACGCTGGATTTTCCCTGACGGTATCAACGGCGAAGAACAATTTACCAGCAATCGGTTTGTATGAAAAACACGGCTTTGATGTGCAGCACACCTGGCATACGCCAGATGGAATCGAGATGATCACATTGAGCCTGATTGAGAAGGAAATAGAAAGGTAACGCAATGAGTGACACAAGAACGTTGACATACGAATCTTTCCTATTGGAAACATCAGATCAATCAGCAGAACAGCCGCTCATCATTCCCCTGCATTTTATGGGCAGCAGCCCGACACAAATCTGCGACATTCTGCTGCACGATGTTGATTTTTCGGCTAGAGTGATTGCGCCTTACGGCCGTTTCCCCTTTGAAGATCAATATTCCTGGTTTCCTGAAGAGCTGTACGACAAGCTCGAACCAGAACAGGGCAAATTTTTTGACCACTGCGCCGACATCCTGCTGGAAAATGTCGCCCGTTGGCAGGAAGAATTCCCAACTTTTGGAAAGCCCATCTTCCTGGGCGTGTCGCAGGGCGGCGATATCTGCTTTAGTCTGGCGGCTAGATTTGGTGATCAATTTAGTCTGTGTTTGCCGGTTGCCGGGCGGCTACTGTGTGACAAAATAACACGGCAGCCTGATTCCGGCATCGTTCGCGTGCACCATGGCGTAGACGATCCGATTGTGCCGATTGTCACGGCGCGGGAAGCGACCGCTCAACTGCAATCGGCCGGACTGGACGTGCAGCTGCGTGAGTATACCGGCGTCACCCACGCCGTTCCCGTCGAGATGCAGCAAGCGATACACAATGACATCGGTTTGGCTCTTAAGAACTTGGTCTAGGACTGGCAGTCCTATCGGGCTGTTTCGGTCAGCAAAATAGAATTGAGGACTGGCAGTCCTCAATTCAGCACATTGGCGCTAAACTGGAGCTTCTTTATAATTACGGCCGTTCAAAAACCATCATAAAGGCCGTTGCATGTCACGACTCAAACAATTGCTGCAATCTCCCTGGGTACAGGTAACGCTCTACCTCTTGCTGATTGCCGCCCTCACCTACCTGTTCCTTTGGCGGCTGTGGGCTGCTGCCCCAGAAGACCGCGCTTATCTGCCCGAAAAATCTGACCTGGCTGAGGTTTTCTTTCCACCGCGCTACTTTTTTGCCAAAACGCTGGCCAGCGGCGAATTTGCCCTGTGGAATCCACACGTTTATGCCGGTTACCCGCAATTTGCCGATCCGCAAGCGGCCACCTTCTACCCCATCGCCCTGCTGCTGGCTTGGATCGCCAAAACCAACTTCAGTCTGGCCACGCTGGCCTTTGACATTGGCCTGCACTTTTTTCTGGCAGGGGCATTCTCGTTTTTGTTTTTTCGCCGTCTGTTCAAGGCCAATCTGCCCGCGCTGCTTAGCGCCGTGCTGTTTGAATTTGGCGGCTACATGACTTTTTATCCGCCAGGCCAGCTTTCAGAATTGGAGGTGGTGGCCTGGTTCCCGCTGACGCTTCTGCTGGTGACATTGGCGATTGAACGACGCAGCTGGCTGCTAACGGCCGTTGCCGGAACCACTTTAGGCATGGTTTTTCTAGCCGGACGGCCACAATCTTACCTGACCATCGGTTCTGTCACCGTGGCCTGGCTGGTGTATACCGCTTACCAGGCCCAAATGCCCTGGACGCGCATCGCTAAAAAGCTGCTGCTGCTGGCCGGGTTTGCCCTGGGCATTGCCGCCGCCCAATGGCTGCCCACCCTGGAATTGACGCGCCTCACCACCCGCTCCATTCTTATCTATGATCTGGTCGCCGAGGGCGGCTTCCCCTTTGTGCACCTGACCGGCTTTTTTGTGCCGCAGCTGTTGGGCACGCAAAATCTGTACGTGGGGCTGATGGCCCTGGTGCTGGCCACGCTGGCGGTGCAGCAGCGCAAAGGGATGTTTTGGACGGCCGTTTTCCTCATTGCCCTGTTTGGATCCGTTGGAAAACATCTGATTATTTTTGATGGCCTGTATCTCATCGAGCGGCTGGGTTTCCCCGGCTATCTGCGCAACGTGGAGCGGCTGGCCTTTGCCATGACATTTAGCCTGGCGGCGCTCAGCGGCTATGGCATCATGCTGGTGCAGCAAATTGACCGGCAGCTTTTGCGGCGTTATCTGTTGATCGCGGCGGGACTTTTTGGCACGGCCATTGTGCTCACCTGGCTCTGGACCATCAGCCGCGAACCGGGGGGCGACCGCTTCTTGCCCGTGGACACACTGACCTACGTTGTCCTGATGCTGGGCGGCGGCGCACTGGCACTGTGGGTGTTCCGTGAGTCGCCCCGCGTGGCCGTCCTGGCCCTAGTGGTGATTGCCGTCGTCGATGTGATGTCGCTCAACCAGGGGCGCTTTTTTGTGGACCAGGCCGACTCCTTCGCACCGGGCAACGATGTGGCCAGAGTAATGGCTGCGCCGGAGGGGATACGGCCGTTCTACCGCACCGTGTTTGACCAGACGACCTCGCAAGATTTTGGCAGTCTGGCCGGGGTAGACAACGTGGGCGGGATGCCGCCGCTGATGCTGATTGATTATGAACGGCTGCGCGAGGTGCTAGATGAGGAATACCGGCGCAACATTGTGCTTAATGTAGACATGGTAGTCACCACCGGCGACTACAGCGACCCGGCGTACGAGCTAGTGAAAGAAGAAGATAATTTTCGCTACTACCGCTTCCGGCACGCCCTGCCGCGCGCCTACCTGGTGCCTAACGTCGTGGAACTGCCCGATGCCGCCACTGCTGCCGAACGGCTGGCCGCCCCCGACTATGAATACGGCACGACGGCGCTGGTAGTAGGCGACACGGGTTTGGCCAGTACGGGTGAATTGGTTGAAGGGGAAACGGCCGTCATGCAAAACCGGACGGCGAACAATGTGACTTTGCAGGTAACGGCCGTGCAGCCCCGCTTCCTCGTCTATTCCGGCACCCATTACCCCGGCTGGCAGGCCAAAATTGATGGCGAGCCAACCGAAATCTATAAAACCAACGTCGCCCTGCGCGGCCTCGTCGTGCCACCCGGCAACCACACCATTACGATGAGCTTTCAGCCTATCACTTTTTATGTGGGTGTGGGGGTTTCGTTGGGAACGGCCATTATTCTACTGCTCTGGCTGGCATTGATGGGGACAAACCATATGCGGAAAAACCGTAAAAAAACCGCCTAGTATACTGTTTTCTACAAAAATACGGGGGGAAATGGAGGAAATTATTCAATGACAAAAAAAGACTGCCTACCACGATTTGTCATCCTTCAACATTCTCTACCTGAACATCGAAACGCTCTGCATAATAAATTATGCAACCGCCACACGATTCCTCCCCTCAACCCACTCTCCCGACAAGCAGAAATAGGTACCTGGCATGACATAGAAATCGCCTGTTTCTCTGGGGGAGAACCAGAAAGAGTTATCATGCCCGTTCTAAAACAACAACGGGTTGAGTTTATTTTCTGTCTGGGCTTGGCCGGGTCTCTTTCCCCCACCCTCCAGCTAGGGAACCTCATCGCTCCTTCTGCCTCAGTTAGAGGAGATGGTCTCACTGATTACTGGGCCAATCCTAAATTACCGGCGGTGGCTAATATGAAGTCACTATTTGCCCTGAATACCGCTAGTCATCAATTAGACATCCCCTTGGCAAATGGGATGTTATTTACCAGCGCCACATGGTATAAGGAGCCTGATTTCATTGAGGAATGGGCCAAACTTGGGGTTAAGGGGATTCAGATGGAGTTGGCTCAATATTATTTACTTGCTCATTTGCATGGCAAAAAAGCAGCTGGAATCTATGTGATTAGCGATCTGCCGTTAGAAGGTGAGGCCATCTGGCAAACAGGATTTCGCACCGACGCAGCGATTCTTAACGGATGTGAACAGGCCACTGCTATCGTATTAAAAGCCATTGAACTGCTTGCACATGAAACGCCTACTTTCTCGGGCTAAATCAAGCTATCTAGGTTTTCAAGTTCATGAATGAAAACCAATTTGTACTTTGTAAAGCAACGGAAAATGATTCCAATCTTGTGGCGTCTGTCGGTGCTCGCATTATTGCTGAAACTTATGGGGCTTCCAATTCACCATCGGATTTGAGGGAGCAATGAAATGAACAAATTCCTGTTAGATATTCCCGAAAGAATGGAAACGGAACGACTATACTTGCGTGCATACAAGGCGGGAGATGGCCCTATGTATTATGCTGCCAGCTTACGAAATCGGAATCATTTGGCCGAATTTGAATCTGGAAATCTGTTAATGGACCTTAAGAATGAAGAACATGCTGAAGCAATTGTCAGAGAATTGGCAGCACACTGGGCCTTGCGCAATTATTTCTTCACTGGCATCTTTGAGAAAATCACGGATGAATGGGTTGGACAGGTGTACGTAGAGCCAACCAACTGGGGCTTGCCAGAATTTACAATCGGATACGTGGCCGATGTCAATCACGAAGGAAAAGGGTATATATCCGAAGCCGTCAAGCGCGTTTTGGGAATGTTGTTCAAAGAGATGGGTGCACATAGGGTAACAAGTGATTGTAACGAATACAACATTCGCAGTAGTCGACTCCTCGAAAGGTGCGGGTTTAGGCGGGAAGGACACCTTTTAGAGAATCGAAAGAACGCTGACGGGTCCTTTCACGGGGATTTTCTATACGGCTTATTGCGACGAGAGTATGTAGATCGTTGATGATCATTTTTTTATTGTCACTCGCCTATGCCAAGGAGGCATATTATGAAACCGACCGATACCCTCGCAACCCTGTTTAGCCATCACCTGTGGGCCAACCTGCGCCTGCTGGAACGGTGTGCTGAGCTAACCGACGAGCAGCTCAAGGCCACCGTTCCCGGGGCCTACGGCTCCATCTACGACACCTTGCAGCACATTGTAAAGGCCGAACAATCGTACTTTTCACGCATCAGTACGGGGCAGCTATACAATCACCCCCAAGATGCCCCACCCATGACCATTGCAGAAATGATAGAGGCTGTGCGCACCACCGGCACTGGCCTGATTGAGTGGGCACCCCAAGTGCAGACCAACGACACCATAACACTCAACTGGAAAGACGATACGCCGCGCGAAGTGCCCAAGGCCATCATCCTCACCCAGGCGATCTACCACGCCACCGAACACCGCGCCCAAATCATGGCCATCCTCACGGAATTAGGTATCGAGTCTCCAGACCTACAAAGCTGGCAATATTTTGATGAGTTGGACCAATAACATTTGGCATCCCAAAGGGTGACGTTTTTAGATTTGCTTAATCTTACCGGCCAAAAAGTAAGCTCATGGTGCTACCGCAAAGAGGCATTTCAGGTAAGCGCCTTCGGGGAAAGTGATGGGATGGTCAAGGGCGTGGCTGGTGCGTTCGATTTCTTGCAACGGCCGTCCCGCACTCAACGCCGTTTTATGCACCAGCTCAAAAAACGCCTCAGCACTCACCCGGCTAGAGCAAGAAGCCATTACCAAAATGCCACCCGGTTTCAGCAAATGGAGACCTAAACGCACCAGACGGCCGTATGCCGACATGGCTCGCTCCACCTCTTCCTTGCGCTTGGCAAAAGCAGGCGGATCGATAATCACCATCTCAAAACGGCGGCGGTTGGCGATAAGCTGCTTCATCGTCAGGAAAGCATCCCCCACCAGCAGTTCATGCGTGGCGGCGGCAACTGCCTCATGCGCCCGGTTTAGCTTAAAATTACGCATCGCATTGGCCAACGCTGGCTGGCTGATGTCTAGACTGACCACTTCTGTGGCCCCGCCCCGCGCCGCATACAGTGAAAATCCACCTGTGTAGGCAAAAACGTTCAGCACCCGCTTGCCTTCAGCCAGCTTTTCCACCCGCGCCCGGTTATCTCGCTGGTCCAAAAAGAAGCCGGTTTTCTGCCCTTGCACCACATCCGCCTCAAAATAGAGGCCGTTTTCCAAAAAACGCGCCCCATTCCGCAACGGCTTGCCCAGCAGCAGCTGACCCTCATGCAAACCGCATAAATCTGCTTCCTGGCGCTGCACAAAGCGGCTCAGCCGCAGGACAACACGCTTGGGTTCAGTAACGGCCGTTAAGCCACGCAGTAAATCGGCCAAATGGGGCACCCAGGCCGTGGTGTACAGCTTCACCACAAAGGTTTCACCATAACGATCAATCACCAAGCCAGGCAGTCCATCATTTTCACCATGAATCAGACGGTAGCCAGTGGTGTTGGTTTGCAAAAGGGGTTGGCGCTGCGCAACGGCCGTTTCCAACTTATACAAAAACCAGCCGGCATCGATGGTGGTTGGCTGCCCCTGGGCCAAAATGCGCACCCGAATGGGCGAGGCAGGCGCATACAGCCCAATCGCCAAAAAGCGCCCTTTGCGATCAAAAATAACGGCCAGATCGCCAGGACGGCCGTCGTGGCTTTGCTGCCGGATGGCTCGGTCAAACAGCCAGGGATGCCCGCCACGGATAGCCCGCTCCGCCGCCGGGCTCACCCGTAGGGCAATACGCTTCTCGGCTGGCGCTGGGACAGCAGCCAGAAATTCTTCGTTCACCAATGACCCAATTCCTTTTCAACACAAATGGCGCAAATCATCTGAATATGACGAACCCTTAAAATTCGTTTTTATTCATCAATTCATCTCGTCCGTGATTTGCCGTTCGTATTTTCGTAGATGTATGCATTCTAGCGTAAAATGAAGCGCAATGCCGATTAGATTTTGCCAATTAGCAAAGAAGAATCAACTATGCCTCAAGTTACGATCACCATCCCCGCCACTTCTGCCAATTTAGGTCCTGGTTTTGATTGCCTGGGCGTGGCCCTGGGTCTTTACAACCAGGTCACGTTTACGGCCGTTTCCCAGCCCAGCCTCACCATCGCGGTCACTGGTCTGGATGCCGCCAAAGTCCCCACTGACGAAACCAACCTGGTCTATCAATCCGCCTGCCATATGTTTGATCGTTTGGGTAAACGGCCGTCTGGCCTGCACATCCAGCAAAAAAACAACATTCCCGTGGGCAGTGGCTTGGGCAGCAGCTCAACAGCCGTCCTGGCCGGTTTGCTGGGAGCCAATGCCCTGATGGACGGCCACTTTAGCCAAGCTGACATCCTGGCCATTGCCGCTGCCGAAGAAGGCCACCCGGACAACGTGGCCCCGGCCCTGCTCGGCGGCCTGGTTTTGGGCGTGATGCAAGGGGAACAGGTTCACATCGAGCAGCTGCCCATCGCCCAACAGCAGGTGGTCATCGTTACGCCTGATTTTCAGCTGCTTACCAAAGATGCCCGTGCCGCCCTGCCCAATCAGGTCAGCCGTCAGGACGCCATTTTTAATGCCAGCCGACTGCCCCTGCTCATTCACGCGCTAGAAACGGCCGCTTATCCCAAACTGACCCTGGCCATGCAAGACAAGCTGCACCAACCATACCGCCTACCGCTTATCCCCGGCATGGCGGAGGCCTTTGACGCCGCTTACACGGCTGGAGCCGCAGGCGTCGCCCTCAGCGGCGCTGGCCCCAGCCTGATTGCTTTTGCCCCGGATTGTCATGCAGAAATTGTGGCGGCGGTAACGGCCGTTTTCCACAAAAAAAACCTGGCCAGCCGCAGTTGGATTTTGCCCATCGACATGGCGGGAAGCCAGATTAATAAACTCGCCAGTCAGGGCACAATTTGATAAACTAAATAGTTGTTGATACAGCAACCATTTAACCAATACCGACAAGTAAACTCGCTGACTTGTCAGGTTAAAAATATAAACAAACAATTTCCCACCTAACGGCTACAGGAAACATGCCACCTCCCACTTTAGGCATGGTTTTCACGTTTTAGGGTTTTCAAATTATTTTTGAAAAGAAACGGCCGTAGCCAAAAAGATTGACTGCACCGACCAAGGTTAACGCATACCAAGGAGAATTGAATGGACAAAGACACACTACTCGATTGGTACCGCCAAATGGTACTCATTCGTCGCTTTGAAGAGCGCAGCGACGAACTGTACCAGTTGGAAGGTAAAATCAAAGGTTTCCTGCACCTGTACATTGGTCAGGAAGCCGTCGCCGTGGGCAGCATTGGTGCCCGCCAAGAAGGCGACCACATCATCACCGCCTATCGCGATCATGGCCATGCCCTGGCCGTTGGCATTCCCGCTACCCAAGTGATGGCTGAGCTCATGGGCAAAGCCACCGGTGTGGTTGGCGGGCGCGGCGGCTCCATGCACATGGCCAGCAAAGAGCGTACTTTCTGGGGCGGCTACGGCATCGTCGGTGCCCACATTTCGCTCGGCGTCGGCCTGGCCCTGGCCGAAAAATACAAAGGCAGCGACGCCGTTTGCCTCTGCTATTTTGGCGATGGTGCTACCAACATTGGCTATTTTCACGAGTCGCTCAACATGGCGGCCGTTTGGGACTTACCCATCGTTTTCATTTGCGAAAATAATAAGTATGGTATGGGCACTGCCGTCGAAAAAGCATCAGCTGCTCCCAAAATGGTAGACAAAGCCAAGGCATACAAAATCCCAGCCAAGCAGGTGGACGGCATGGACATCTTCGCCGTCCACGAAGCAACCGAAAAAGCAATTGCCGCCTGCCGCAAAGGCAAAGGGCCGCAGTTCCTGGAAATGATGACCTATCGCTACGAAGGGCACAGCATTGGCGACCGCACTCGTTACCGACCAGAAGGCGAACTGGACAAATGGCGCGACGAAAAAGACCCCATCGCTACCTTGCAAAACCATCTGCTAGAAGAACACAGCATGTCTGAAAAAGATTTAGTGACCATTGATGAAGAAGTCACAAAAGAGGTAGATGAAGCAGTTAAATTTTCCGATGAATCTCCACTACCAGCGCTAGACTCCTTGTTTAATCACATCTATCCCAGCAACGTGGAGGCAAACTAATGGCCCGTTTAACCTTACGAGAAGCAATCACCGAAGCGCTGCGCGAAGAAATGCACCGCGATGAAAATGTATTTATTATGGGCGAAGAAGTGGGTGCCTGGGGTGGCACTTATGCCGTCACTAAAGGCTTTTTGGAAGAATTTGGCGAAAATCGCGTTCGCGACACACCAATCTCAGAGATGGCCATTGCTGGGGCAGCCACTGGGGCAGCCATGGCTGGTACCCGCCCTATTGCCGAGTTTATGACCATCAATTTTGCCTTTGTCGCTTTTGATGCCATTGTGAACCATGCAGCCA
Source organism: uncultured Anaerolineae bacterium (assembly GCA_905479495.1). Classification (GTDB taxonomy): domain Bacteria; phylum Chloroflexota; class Anaerolineae; order Promineifilales; family Promineifilaceae; genus Leptofilum. Next base: position 42,394 of record CAJQMR010000040.1, on the reverse strand, counting down.
AAGTGAGCTACATGTTCAATGGCCAGTTTGACTGCCCGGTTGTTTTCCGCGCCCCAGGTGGTGGTGGCAAACAGCTAGGAGCGACCCACAGCCACACGCCAGATGTGATCTTTGCCCATTTCCCAGGGCTTAAAGTTGTTTGTCCGGCTACACCATACGACGCGAAAGGTTTACTTAAATCCGCCATTCGTGACAACGGACCGGTGCTGTTCATTGAACCGGTGGCCCTTTACACCTCACCCAAAGTGCGCGATGAGGTGCCGGAGGAAGAATTCACCGTGCCTATTGGTGTTTCGGACGTAAAGCGGGAAGGCTCAGATGTGACCATTGTTACCTATGGTGAGGGACTGCATGTCTCGCTGGATGCAGCCAAAAGCCTGGCAGAAGAAGGCATTGAGGCCGAAATTATTGATCTACGCAGCTTGCAGCCGCTAGACATGGGGCCGGTTGTTGAATCGTTCAAAAAGACATTTAAAGCGGTTGTGGTGGAGTTTGGTCATCAAACGTACGGCATTGGCGCAGAGATTGTGGCCCGCCTGCAAGATGAGGCGTTTGACTACATCGATGCCCCGATTAAGCGCGTGGCCCAGTATGATGTGCCCGCCCCTTATTCTGGCGAACTGGAACGCTCAGCGCTGCCCAATGCCGAGCGTGTCATTGCAGCTGTGAAGGAGATTTTGTAATGGCTGAATTTATCAAGATGCCCACCTTGGGCTTTGACATGGAGGAAGGCACCATGGGCACCTGGCTCAAACAGGTGGGTGACCCGGTGCAGAAAGGGGATGTGCTGGCCGAAATCGAGTCCGATAAGGTTACACAGGAATTAACCGCGCGCGCCGAAGGTGTGCTGTTGGCTCAGCTGGCCAATACGGGAGACCTTATCCCGGTAGGTGACAATCTGGGCATTATCGGCGCGGAAGGTGAAGATATTTCTGGCATGGCAGATGGTGCCAGCAGCAATGGTACCGCAGCGCCCAAAACCAAAGCTGAACCAGCTGCGGAACAGGAAGAAGCCAAACCAACAGCACCAGCTGCTCAACCTGCCAAAGCTGGCGGCGAGCCAGACGGTGAATTTCCTGGCGGCGTCAAAGCCACACCGGTGGCCCGGCGCGTGGCTGAGGAGCATTCGGTTGATTTGGCCCAGGTGGGCGGCAGCGGCCCCGGCGGTCGGGTGCGTAAAACAGATGTGGAAGCGTACTTGGCAACTGGTCCAACGGCCGAACCGACAAGACAAGCGACTGTACCTGCGGTAGAAACGGCCGTTCCCACCCCTGCCAACGCCACCGAAAAACCGCTCACCCGCATGCGCCAGGCCATCGCCCGCCGCATGACAGAGAGCAAAACAACCGTTCCTCATTTCTACGTCACCTCAGAGATCGACATGGCGCTAGCCCTCAAGCTGCGCAAACAAATCAATGAGTCTTTAGAACCTGAGCAAAAAGTGACCGTCAATGATCTCATTGTTAAAGCATCGGCTCTGGCCCTGCGCCAGTTCCCAAACATCAACGCCAGCTTCGGCGGGGACAAGATCATTTTACATAACGAGATCAATGTAGGTTCGGCCGTAGCGGTTGAGGGTGGTTTACTCACTATCGTGCAAAAAGGCACCGCCGGAGCCAGCATCTCCAAGATCACTCAGGACCATAAAGAGATGATCGGGCGGGCCCGTGAGGGCAGAGTAAAGCCGGAAGATGTAGAAGGGGCCACATTTACCGTCAGTAATTTAGGCGCGTTTGATGTGGAGCATTTCGTCGCTATCATCAACCCGCCCCATGCCGCAATTCTGGCTGTTGGTTCAGCCAAGCAGGTACCCGTTGTGGTCGATGGCGAATTAACCGTCAGCACCCGCATGAAAGCCACCATCTCAGCCGACCATCGGGTAACCGATGGCGTTGAGGCCGCTCAGTTCATGCAAGCGCTTAAAGCCATTCTAGAAGATCCGCTGCGCCTGCTGATTTAAGCAAAAACGAAAACCTTCGGATCAAAATGGGCCTATGTTTGGGTAGGCTGCATTAATCCGAAGGTTTTTTGTTACGATATGCTATACTTGCGCGGTAGATTCACATAAGATGACGTTTTTGTTTTATCGGCAGGCAGTTGAGCCAGAGGAGTGCACATGGCCACAATCCTTGTAATTGATGATGATGAACTTGTTTCGCGAACCTTACAGCGTGCGCTGAAACTATATGGTTACCATGTTATGGTATCTAACAGTGGTACGGAAGGGTTGCAGTTGGCGCGTCGTCATCGCCCTGATCTGTTTATTTTGGATATTATGATGCCTGGAGCCGATGGCTATCAGGTGTGTCGGCAAATTCGAGGTGATCCATTGCTGCAAGATTTGCCAGTACTCTTTTTAACGGCAAAGGCCAAAGATGAAGATAAAATCGAAGGCTTTCGTGCCGGGGCAGACGACTATTTAAGCAAACCATTCAATATGGAAGAGCTGCAGCTGCGCGTACGGGCCATATTGCGCCGGGTAGTGCCTAAGGAAGTTAAAGAAGAAAAGCCAAGTGAAGTCGTGGCTGGTGATGTGATTCTTGATTGCCGCAGCTTCAAAGTCACAACCCCGAATGGCACGGCGCTGCTCACCAATGTACAGTTTGATCTGCTATATCATCTTATGAGCAATGCCGATCAGGTGTTTAACAGTCAGCAGCTGCTGCAAGATGTGTGGGATTATCCGCGTGATACAGGCAGTCCAGAGTTGGTGCGGGCCCACATCAAAAATTTGCGTGAAAAAATTGAACCGGTACCCAGCGATCCAAAATATATTCGCACCATTCAAGGACATGGGTATACCTTTACGACCAATCCAGAACAGTAAAGTAATTAGAAAAGAGTTCAAAAGCCTTGTCGGTTTTTGAAGTGTGGGTAACAGGTATCGAGAGCATGACAGTGTCGCAGTATGGTGGGGTCGGAACGGCCGTTTCCAGCCCACTTTCAGACGAAAAAAGATCACACATCCTGATCGTCGATGACGAGCCAGAAATTGCTGAATCTTTGGCCGACTTTCTGGTCAAAAAGGCCAACTTTCTGGTCTCTTCCGCACGGGACGGGCAAGAAGCAATTGATTTTCTGCAAGCGACCGTTGCCGACGAATCGACCGAAATCGACCTCGTTTTGCTGGACATGCGCATGCCCAATCTTTCTGGGCTGGATGTACTCAACTGGATTCGCGACCACGACCGATTGCAATACACACGTGTCGTGCTGCTAACGGCCGCTGCAGGCAGTAGCGAAAAAGTAGAAGCCCTCACCGCCGGTGCCGACGATTACATCACCAAACCATACCGCCCGCAGGAGCTTTTGGCTCGGGTCAATACCATCTTGCGCACCCAGCAGCTGGAAAAACAGCTCCAGCGGCAAAGCCAACAGCTAGCCGCCCTCAATCGGATCGGGCAAGCAGTTGCGGCCACGCTGGAAGTCGCCGAGGTTTTGGCAACGGCCGTTGCTGGAGTCGAGCAGCTGTTGGGAATCGAACTGGCCGGAGCTTTAATGGTAGAAGGTGGCACTAAGTTGCGCTACCAAAACTTACAGGGGCGCAGCGGGCCGTTACCAGTCACAGCCGTTCCCTCTATTTCTGTCGGTGAAGGTGTTTTTGGTATTTCCTATCAGGAGCAAACGGCCGTCATTTTGAACCATCCTGAGGCAGACGGCCGTTTCCAGCCCGAAATTGACGCGCCGCCTAACTTTCAGGTAAATGCCCTCATCGCGGCACCGCTTGTGGTACGCGGCCGTCCCGTTGGTCTCATCAACGCCTTCAACAAGCTAGACGGCCCCTTCACCGAATTTGATCTCGACCTATTTGCCTCCCTGGCCAGCTCCATCAGCGAAGCCATCGAAAACGCCTGGCTCTTCACGCGCATTCGCCAGCGCCAGCAAGAAATGCTGGAAAGTCGCAATACCCTGCAAGCGCTCATCGATGGCATTCCTCATCCCATCTATACCATCAATGACGACTGGCAGCTTGTAGGCATCAACAAAAGCAAGGCAGATGAACTGGACACAGTGCCAGAACATCTGGTAAACAAAGTGTGCTACGAAACCTTCTTTAACCGCAGTCAGCCTTGCCGCCACTGCCTAGCTGCCCAAACCCTGGCCCATAAACAGGTCCAGCGCTGGACAATCAATTGGAAAGGAGACGATCATCTGCCCCGAGAATGGGATGTCAACGCCTACCCCATCCCTAGCAAACAGGCCAGCTCCGCGCGTGCCGTCATCTTGTGGCAAGATCGCACCGAAGAGCGTCGGTTAGAAAGCTCCCTGTTGCAAGCGGGTAAACTTGCCGCCATTGGCCAGTTGGCCGCTGGCGTTGCCCACGAAATCAATAACCCACTCACCGCCATTAACGCCAATGCCGAAATGCTTAAAATGTTCATCCCGAAAGAAGATGACAATTATGAAGCCGTTGACCTCATCGCCCGTGCCGGGGATCGCGCCACCAAAGTTGTACGCGGATTGCTCGATTTTGCTCGGCAAGAGCATTACAATCTGGCAACAGGCGATGTGAACAACTCTATTTGGCAAACCCTGGACCTAGTTCGGTATCAGCTCACGTCCGCCGATGCCCAAATTATACAAAACATGGCCGATGACTTGCCGCCAATTGTGGCCAGTTGGGAACACTTAAAAAGCGTCTGGCTCAATCTCATCATCAATGCCAGAGATGCTGTTGACCAGCTACCACAGCAACGGCAAATCTCTATCACAACAAAGTTAGATAGTGAAAAAGACCATGTGCAAATCATCGTTCAGGATAACGGCAAAGGGATGTCTGAAGCCGAATTAGTTCACATCTTTGAGCCTTTTTATACGACTAAAGATCCCGGAAAAGGAACCGGTTTAGGTCTGGCAACCAGCCATCGCATCATTGAACAGCATGGCGGAGAAATTAATGTTGTCAGCGCCCCCAATGAAGGGACAACCTTCATTATCCGCCTTCCGGTCAATGGAAATGGCAATTTAAACGCATGAATGAGCAAGCATTAGACCAAATTACTATTAGCGATCTACTTCGGTTGGCCTTACCGTTAAACACCGCCGCTATGGGCGGTGCCGAGCAAGCGCGGCGTGCCGTAGAATGGGTTGTTTTATTAACCAGTTGGGATGCCGTAGAAGATCAGGTTCAGTTAAACGATCTGGTTATCGTGCCCCCATCTTTACAAGTGAAAATCAATGAACCGGCCTTAAAACAGAAATTGGCGCTGCTCGCTGAAATAAACATATCCGGCGTGCTTCTGTTTAATTCTGTCTCCGTAGAGATCGGTGAGCAAGCCAACAAGCTGCAAATCCCTTTACTGGTTGTGCCAGAAACCGTTTCGGTGCGAGAAGTAAACCGCTCGATCGCCGCCTTACTTGTGGACAGGCAATCTGCCACCAGCGAGCGCGGCATGCAGCTTTATCGCACACTGTCTGAAATGTCCCGTGAAGACCAGGGGCTGGATGCTATGACGGAGCTCATAGCCAAACTCACCGGTAAAATCGCGGTGGTTCAAGACAAGCGCATGGAAATTCAGGCCATGGCCGTGCCGCAAAATAACCAAATTGAATTGGAACCACTCAATGAGCTATTACAGCAGCGAGACGAGCTACCGCCTGTGTTACGCAATCGCAAGGCTGCGGCCCACGCCCGGCAAAGCTATTGGCAACAATTCTTACCTATTGAAAATGTAGGGCGCTTGATTAGCCCCATTATTTCCGGTGACCGCGCCAGAGGGTATTTATCGGTAGTTGGCCCGGCTGACGAATTGGACTTGCTAGATAAACTCGCTGTGGAACATGGTGCAGCAGCCTGCGCTTTAGAAATGGCCAAAGCTAAAGCCATCAGCGAAGCTAAAAAAGCGCTTCGCGGCAACTTTTTGGAAGGGCTGTTGGCTGGCACCATGCCCCGCAAAGAGATTGAGCGCTTGGAAGGCCGACTAGACCATAATACCAACCAACCGCATGCGGTAATTGCCTTAAAATGGGCCGATCCTTCGGCCTATTCACTGCGCCGCCTGGAAACCACAATTCATTGGGTACTCAATAATCATAGCCGCTCAGCGCTGGTGCATGTGTATGGTGATAAGCACGTCTGTGTCTTCCAAGAGCTAAAACATGCTGAAGATATGGAATCGGCCCATGAATTGGGACGTCGCATTGAAGAACAGGTCAAAACAGAGTTTCCTGATGGGTTGCTGGTAGCTGGTATGAGCGGTCCGGCCCCTACGCTGGCCGAATGGCCGCATATCTATGACGAAGCGCTACAAGCGATGCAGCTGGGTGAACGGCTGCAAATTAAACAGGTGGTGCAGTTCAGCAGTTTAGGCGTGTATCAATTATTGGTACAGCTAGAAGAATTCCCAGCCGTGCGCACGTTTACCGACCAGGTCATTGGCCCTTTGGTGGAATATGATGAACAACACAACAGCAGTCTGGTGAAAACAATTGATGCTTATTTTGATCATCATGGCAATATCAGCCAAACGGCCGAATCTCTCTTCATCCACCGCAACACCTTACTTTACCGGCTGGATCGTATTCAAGAGTTAACCGGACACGACCTGAACCAATCCAATATGCGACTAGCACTTCATTTATCGTTGAAACTGTGGCAGTTACGGCCGTAAATCCAGCCAGTCACAGTAGACTGTACAAATCTTACAAACGGACATGAGTTGGATTTGTCCACATTAACCGTAGAAATGACACTTACTAATCCACTATACTCATAGAGACTTGTGCTGAAATGCGCGGTTCAGTGGGAAATAGTGGGAATCAAGGCGGAAAATGTTTAGGCATTTTCCGCCTTGGTGTTTTTATAGCCAACCTGCCATAAAGTCCCCTATTCAGGGCTTTGTGCAAAATAGCACAAATAAATCCTCCCCAATTTTGTAAAAAATGTCCGTAGAGATGCACCCCGTCGTTTAGTATACTCATAGAGACTTGTGCTGAAATGCGCGGTTCAGTGGGAAATAGTGGGAATCAAGGCGGAAAATGCTTAGGCATTTTCCGCCTTGGTGTTTTTAATGGAAAGTATCGACTAAAAAGTAAGTACAGGAGTGTGGCACCGCTTTAAGCGGCCATTCAGCATCAGTAATTGAGATTTTTAAATAAGGAGTTGTATAAATGGAATTACAAATAAATCAATTCAATCGAATTGTTCAGAACGAAGCGTATAGGAAAGCAGAGCGTTATCACGATGGCATTAAATATGGTGAATATTACACTATGTTAAAACGCATCCAACGCTTTCTGATGAAATTTGACGTCATGTTAACATCATTAACCAATAAGCTAAATTCAAAATCAGCTGAATTCACAACTGAAGCCCACTAGGAGCCAAAGTTAGAGACTGAAAGTGCATTACGGCCGTTTTCCAGTCTCATTTCTATGCGATCGCCATGCAAGTTTTAAACGGGCACCAAGACCATCGGGCCATAAATCTGCATTGGCATCGAGAAAACAGTTCGGTATAATGCACCAACTTGCCTTATAGAAACGAGATTTTCGAAGTTATTGTACAATTGTTACAAGAATCAACAGTTTTCTTTTGGCATATTGTCACTAGGCGAACAAAAAGCAGTCTGTACACTTATGTGACATTTTGGAACTGAAAAATCATATGTTTACACTCTTTCACATCATTATTAGCCTTATCCTTCTTAGCCTCGTCCTTATTATTGTCATTAATAAGGAGACAATACCTGTTGGGTAAGGAATGAGTGAAAGTTAAACACTCTTTGGATGAAACCAAGCCGCCCAGCAGGGCGGCTTTTTTTTTGCAATTTTTTTAGGGAACGGCCGTATCATGCAACCATTTAAAATGAATTTCCAGCAATCTAGACAAACCCAGGGGCAAACGGCCGTTTCCCCTGCCAGTCGTTGCCCCCAACAAACAGCCCAGTCACACACAACCGTCACCCCAGGCAGCAAGCAGATCCAATCTGTTTGCTGCTTTTTTGTTTGGCAAACCATCGAGAGGAATTGTTAGGAAGAGTGATTTGGGAAAATTCCCATCTCTAATCTCCCAAGGAGAAGATTTTTATGAGCGAGATAAAAACCGGCGGTCAAATTATCTGGGAAAGCCTCATGCACGAGGGTGTTGAAGTCGTGTTTGGGCTGCCTGGCGGAGCGATCCTCCCCACCTATGACGATCTGGCCAAATACGAGTATCCCATTCATCATGTGTTGGTAACCCACGAACAAGGCGCCTCACACATGGCCGACGGCTATGCCCGGGCCACCGGGCGTGTGGGCGTTTGTATTGCCACCTCTGGCCCAGGGGCGACCAATCTCATCACGGGATTGGCCACAGCATACATGGATTCCACGCCCGTGGTCGCCATTACCGGACAGGTCCCCACCTCTCTGTTGGGGCGCGATGGCTTCCAGGAAGCTGATGTGCAAGGCGTCAGTTTACCTGTCACCAAACACAACTACCTCATTACAGACATTAAAGATTTGCCAGACGCTATCAAAGAAGCGTTCTACATCGCTCGTACGGGTCGCCCAGGTCCAGTGTTAGTGGATGTATGTAAGGATGTGCAACAAGCGTCTATGCCCTTCAAATATCCCGAAACAGTCAATTTGCCTGGCTACAATCCCAACATAAACGCACCTGATCCTACGGCCGTTTCTCACGCCGCCCGTCTCATCAATGAAGCCAAAAAACCAGTTATCGTCGCAGGGCAAGGCGTCTCCATCGCCAAAGCGGAAGCGGAGCTGCGGCAGCTGGCCGAAAAAGCCGACATCCCCGTGGCCACGAGCCTGCTGGGCATTGGTGCCTTCCCTGGCACCCACCCACTATCAATCAGCTGGGGCGGGATGCACGGCGAAGCATACTGCAACTATGCTCTGCAAGAGTGTGATGTGCTGTTTGCCATTGGTGCCCGCCTGGATGACCGTCTCACGGGTGCCTTTGACACCTTTGCCCCCAAAGCCAGAATCATTCACGTCGATCTGGACCCAGCCGAAATGGGCAAAAACATCACCATCGACACCCCCGTCATTGGTGATGCTCTGCTGACGCTGCGCGGGCTGCTGCCGCAAATCGAGCCTAACGAGCATCCTACCTGGCTGGAGCAAATTGCTGAGTGGAAAGCCGATACAGGTGACCGGGACATTCTGGCCCAGGAGACAGACGAACTGATTGCCCCTTACGTGATACGCGCATTGTGGCACGCTACGGGAGAAGGCAACGCGACCGTGGTCACCGATGTTGGGCAGCACCAGATGTGGGAAGCCCAATACTATCACCATATCAAACGACGCAGTCTACTCACCTCCGGTGGTTTGGGCACGATGGGTTACGGTTTGCCCGCAGCCATCGGCGCGCAAATGGGATTGCCCGATGAGGAAATTTGGGTAGTAGCTGGCGACGGCGGTTTCCAAATGACGATGGTTGAACTTTCCACCATCGTGCAGGAAAAGCTGCCTATCAAAATTGCCATCATCAACAATGGGTTCCTGGGCATGGTGCGGCAGTGGCAGGATGTGTTCTATAACAAACGGCACGCAGGCACACCGCTGTTCAACCCTGATTTTGTGAAAATTGCTGAAGCGTATGGCATCCCGGCGCGTGCTGTCACCAGCAAGGAAGAAGCACCAGACGCCATCAAACAAGCTCAAGCATATGACGGGCCATTCCTGCTGGACTTTCAGGTGGAAGAGTTTACCAATGTGTACCCGATGGTCACGCCCGGCAAGAGTAATGCAGACATGATCCGCCGTCCCAACAGCATGACCCCGCAAGGAGAATAACGATGAGCGAGCCAGAATTGAAACGACATACCATTAATGCCTGGATGGAAGACAAACCAGGCGTCCTGAACCGGGTGGCTGGCCTATTCCGCCGCCGCAATTTTAATATCGAAAGCCTGGCGGTCGGCCACAGCGAAACGCCCGGCATCAGCCGCATGACCTTTGTCGCTTATGGCACCGAGCGAGACATGCGCCAGATTCAGACGCAGTTAGACAAGCTCATCAACGTCACGCGCATTGAAGATGTGACGCACAAGCCATCCATCAGGCGCGAACTGGCGCTTATCAAGGTGAAAGCCAACAGCCAGACCCGCGCCGAGGTGATGCAGTTAGTAGATATTTACCGGGCCAGCATTGTAGACGTAAATATGGATTCGCTCATCATTCAAATTGTGGGCAAGGAAGATCAGGTGGATTCGCTCATCAAGCTGCTGCAAAGCTTCGGCATCCAAGAAATGGTGCGCACAGGCCGGGTAGCCATGACACGCGGCGAGAGTGATCGAGCAAGTGAAGGAACGGATACGGCCGTTCCCGCCCAGCAAAACGGACATCATTAATTAAGCAATCGGCGTTCCGATTGCCAACCAAGGAGAAAGGAATTTTGGCAAACATTTACTATGACAAAGACGCAGACCTTAGTCTGCTCGATGGCAAAAAGATTGCGGTGCTGGGCTATGGCAGCCAGGGACACGCCCACTCACTGAACCTGCAAGACTCCGGCGCAGATGTCCGCGTGGGGCTGTATGAAGGCAGCCCCTCCTGGGCCAAAGCCGAAGCCGATGGTCTGAAAGTGATGGAAACCAGCGCGGCCTGTGCCGAAGCTGATGTCATCATGGTTTTGGTACCAGACACCAAGCAGGCGTCCATCTACAAAGAATCCATTGAGCCGCACCTGACAGAAGGCAAAACCTTGATGTTTGGCCACGGCTTCAACATCCGCTTTGGCCAAATTGTGCCGCCCGCCAACGTGGACGTGAGCATGATTGCCCCCAAAGCACCCGGCCACCGCGTGCGCGAGGTGTATGTGGAAGGCGTCGGCACGCCCGCCTTGCTGGCAGTTGAGCAAGACGCCAGCGGCAGCGCCAAAGCATTTGCCCTGGCCTACGCCAAAGGGCTGGGCTGCACGCGCGCCGGGGTTATTGAAACCACCTTTGCTGAAGAGACGGAAACCGATCTGTTTGGTGAGCAAGCCGTTTTGTGCGGTGGCGTGTCGGCCTTGGTGGAAGCTGGGTTTAACACGCTAGTAGAAGCGGGCTACCAACCAGAAATCGCTTACTTTGAATGTCTACATGAGCTAAAACTGATTGTGGACTTGTTCTACCAGGGCGGTCTGAGCTACATGCGCTACAGCGTCAGCGATACGGCCGAACACGGCGACTACACCGGCGGCCCCAAAATCATTACCGATGAAACCCGGCAGGCAATGAAAGAGATGCTGCAAGACATCCGCAGTGGCTCTTATGCCGAAGAGTGGATTGACGAAAATGTAAACGGCCGTCCCTGGTTCAACGAGCGGCGTGCAGAAGGACGCAACAGCCAAATTGAGCAAGTGGGTAAAGAACTGCGCAAGATGATGCCGTTCTTGAAAGAATTTGAAATTGAGTAGCGAGTTTGCAAGTGGCAGGGTGCAAGTGCACTTTTTGTGACTTGCACCCCTGCAGACAGGCAAATTCGCCAACTCCCAAGGAGAACAACATGGACGACGATGGTGTCGAGATTCAGGAAACAGTGGTTATTTTTGATACAACGCTGCGGGATGGCGAACAATCGCCTGGCGCAACGCTAAACGTAGACGAAAAGCTGGAAATTGCCCGGCAACTTTCCCGCCTTGGCGTGGACATCTGCGAGGCTGGCTTTCCCATCGCCTCCCCCGGTGATTTTGATGCGGTGCGGCGCATTGCTGAAGAAGTAGGGCCACTTATGGACGGCCGTAAAAGTGGTCAGCCTATGGTCATTGCTGGATTAGCACGAGCCAGCAAGCAAGACATCCAACGCGCTTATGATGCTGTAAAAGTTGCGCCGCGTCACCGCATCCACACCTTCCTGGCCACCAGCGACATCCATCTGGAGCATAAGCTCAAAATGGACCGTGAGGAGTGCATTGAGCAGGTGATCGAATCGGTAACTTTTGCCCGCAGCCTGTGCGACGATGTGGAATTTTCTCCAGAAGATGCGGGCCGCTCTGATCCAGACTTTTTGGTGCAGGTATTGACGGAAGCAATCAAGGCTGGGGCTACCACGCTGAACATCCCAGATACCGTTGGCTATGTGGCGCCGGAGGAATACGGCCGTCTCATTGCCTACCTCATCGAAAAAACACCCGGCTCCGATAAAGTCATCTGGTCCACCCACTGCCACAACGACCTGGGACTGGCCACGGCCAACACCCTAGCTGGCGTGCAGGGCGGCGCGCGGCAGGTAGAAGTGACCATCAACGGCATCGGCGAACGGGCAGGAAACACCTCTCTGGAAGAAGTGGCGATGGCCATTCAAACACGCCCCAACTTCTTCAACTTCAACACCAACATCGACACCACGCAAATTACCCGCACCAGCCGCATGGTCAGCGCCTACACTGGCATGGTAGTCCAGCCCAACAAAGCCATTGTGGGTGCCAACGCCTTTGCCCACGAGGCAGGCATTCACCAGGATGGCATGTTGAAAAACCAACTGACATATGAAATTATGCGTCCTGAGACTGTTGGTTTGCACGCCTCTACCCTGGTGCTGGGCAAACATTCGGGCCGCCACGCCTTCCGCGTACGGTTGGAAGATATGGGCTACGGCGACCTGGACAAAGAAGAGCTGAATCAAGCATTTAAGCGGTTCAAGCGGCTGGCTGACAAGAAAAAAGTAGTTACCGACGCGGACATCGAAGCAATTATTGCCGATGAGATTTACCAACCACCGGAAATCTGGAAGTTGAACCACATCCAGGTTTCCTGCGGCGACCACAGCATCCCCACCGTGTCGGTAAGTCTGACCGGGCCAGATGGCGAAATTTACAAGGACGCAGCACTAGGAACGGGTCCAGTAGATGCCGCCTACCAGGCTATGAACCGCATCATTGGCGAAGCACCCAAATTAACGGAGTTTTCCATTAACGCGGTAACCGAAGGGCTAGATGCCCAGGCGGAAGCGACGATTCGCATTCAGCCACGAAATGGTGACAGCAGCTATGCGCTCAATCCGCAGACCAGCCAGCATTATGCGCGCACCTTTAGCGGCCACGGGGCCAGCACCGACATCGTGGTGGCCAGCGCCCGCGCTTACCTGAGCGCCCTGAACAAGATGCTGGCCGCCAGCAGTGAAACATCTAGCGTGGTGGAACAAGCGGTTGCGGGTGATTAGTAAAAGAAAATCGAATGGAGATGACAGTGGATTTGCTACAAGATGATCGGATTTTTCGTTCAACCAGGATTGTGGCAGCAGGGGTTGTCCCCATTCTTGTTCTCGCTTTTTTGATTCTCGCCCTGTTTCCAGAAACATCGGGGACACGGTTTGCCTGGGAAATTAAGCCTGATATGACGGCCGTTTTCATGGGTGCCGGTTATCTCGGTGGGGCACTGCTCTTTGTCCACACGGTCATCGGCCAACGCTGGCACCGGGTAGCCCCTGGATTCCTACCGGTGACCAGCTTTACCATTGCGATGATGTTAGCCACCGCGCTTCACTGGGATCGCTTTGACACCAGCCACTTCCCGTTTGTGCTGTGGCTAATCTTGTACGCGGTTACGCCATTTCTGGTACCGTTTTTATGGTGGCTTAACCGGGTAACCGACCCTGGCACACCCGAACCAGATGACCAGGTCGTACCCAGCTTGGCTCGTTGGAGCTTGCGCCTGCTGGGTGCCGGGCTGCTGCTCTTTGCCATCATCGGCTTTTTACAGCCAGAATGGATTATCAGCTTGTGGCCCTGGACATTGTCCCTGCTCACGGCACGCATCCTTAGCGGCTGGTTTGCTCTGCTGGGCACAGGCGGTCTGGTTATTGGCCGCGAAACCCGCTGGAGCAGCTGGCGCGTGGGGCTGCAAAGCATTGGTCTGTGGCATGTGCTGGTCGTCGTTGGGGCTGTTGTTCATCGAGAAGATTTTACACACGGGCTGTTCAATTGGTACCTGATCAGCGTCGTTATCGTCCTGGTAAGTATGGTCGTTTTGTACCTGAAAATGGAATACGGCCGTTACCAGCAAAATGTTTAAAAATGCGTAACTGTACAGGTGCGACGCACTTGCCCTAGAGTAGGGTACTGCAAAATCCGCAAAAGGAAGTGCGTCGCACCTCTGTCGAAAAATTACAAACGAAGGAAAGTTATGAGCCTACCAAAAACCATTATTGATAAAATTTGGGAAAACCATGTGGTGATCGATGAGCCGGGCAGTCCAGCCGTGTTGTACATTGACCTGCATCTGGTGCACGAGGTAACTTCACCGCAGGCTTTTTCTGGCTTGCGCGAACGGGGACTGACGGTGAAACGGCCGTCGCAAACCATCGCCACCATGGACCACAGCATCCCCACCACGCCCATCGGCATCCCAATTCAGGACGCCATCGCCGCCAAGCAGATTGCCACCTTGGAAGAAAACTGCCGCGAATTTGGCATTGAGCTGTTTGGCATGGACAGCCCCAATCGGGGCATTGTGCATGTGATTGGGCCAGAATTGGGCCTGACCCAGCCGGGCATGACGATTGTGTGCGGCGACAGCCATACAGCTACCCACGGCGCGTTTGGCGCTTTGGCCTTTGGCATTGGCACCAGCGAGGTGGAGCATGTGCTGGCCACCCAATGCCTGCTGCAAACCAAGCCGAAGACGTATGCTGTGAATGTAAACGGCCGTCTCCCCGCCGGCTGCACCTCCAAAGACATCATCCTCGCTTTACTGGCCAAGATCGGCGTTGGGGGCGGTACGGGGCATGTGTTTGAATATCGCGGTGAAGCGATTCGTGCCCTGTCGATGGAACAGCGCATGACCATCTGCAACATGAGCATCGAAGGCGGCGCGCGCGCGGGTCTGATCGCCCCAGACGAGACCACCTTTGCCTACATCAAAGGCAAAAAACATGCGCCGCAGGGGGCTGATTGGGATGAAGCTGTGGCCTACTGGCGTAGTCTGGCTTCTGATGAAGGTGCAGTTTACGACAAAGAAATTGACATCGACGCCAGCGCCCTGGAACCGATGATCACCTACGGCACCAACCCGGGCCTGGGCATGAAGATCACCGACCTAATTCCTGACCCGATGACCATTGGCAACATCAGCGAGCGGCAAACGGTGGAAAAGGCGCTGGCCTACATGGGTTTGCAAGCAGGCAAACCGCTGCTGGGCCAGCCGGTGGACGTGGTGTTCATTGGCAGCTGCACCAATTCCCGCATTTCTGACTTGCGCCAGGCAGCCGAAATTTTTAACGGCCGTTCCATAGCCGAAAACGTGCGCGTGATGGTTGTGCCTGGGTCGCAAGACGTGAAGAAGCAGGCCGAAGCCGAAGGGCTGGATCGCATCTTTAAAGATGCCGGGGCCGAATGGCGCGAAGCAGGCTGCTCGATGTGCATCGCCATGAACGGCGACCAGCTCCAGCCGG
This sequence comes from uncultured Anaerolineae bacterium, assembly GCA_905479495.1. GTDB lineage: Bacteria > Chloroflexota > Anaerolineae > Promineifilales > Promineifilaceae > Leptofilum. The sequence continues at coordinate 27,070 of CAJQMR010000040.1, read as the reverse complement.
GCCAATACGCCGTCAGCACCAGCAACCGCAACTTTGAAGGCCGCCAGGGCAAAGGCGGGCGCACCTTCCTGGCCAGCCCGTTGACCGCAGCGGCAACGGCCGTCACGGGGCGGGTGACGGATGTGCGCAGTCTTCAGTAATCAGTAAAACAGTAATCAGTGATCAGTTTACTGAATACTGACCTACTGAACACTGGCATCTAAAAACGGAGAGAAGAAACATGGAAAACCCAATCTACCACATCAAAGTACGTTATGCCGTGGAATGCATAAAACATCTGCTGCCGCAGGTGGATGCGGCGACTTCGCTGGTGCTGGTTGGGGACCTTTCCCAATGCCGTTTGAGTAGTTTAGATGGCGTGGTGCTGGAACCGATTGAGGTAGAAAACCCGGTGTTTCGCGAGAGTTACGGCCGTCTCACCATTCCCCTGAGCGGCCTGAACAAGTATGAGCTAAAAAAGAACCAGCTGCCCCGTATCGGCCTGCGCCAGCGCATTACCGAAGTGCAGTTGGAACGATACGGCCGTCTCCTTTTCCACGCCCCCAACCAGTTCAACGACAACGCCATCCTCAGCGACTGGTTCCGACCGCATTTTGTGCGGGAATTGGTGGATGAGGGCATCATCACCGTCGTCCAATCTGGCCAAAGCGCCACAACAACTGTTGGGGAACGGCCGTTTCGCTTTCAATTTACCTATCAATAATTAACAAAGGTATCTCGTAGGGGCGACCCGGCGGGTCGCCCCTACAAAACCAATACACGCGAGAAGATTATGCAACCATTTACAACTCTAACCAGCCACATGGTGGCTATTCCTACGGAAAATATCGATACGGACCAAATCATCCCAGCCCAATTTTTGAAGACGATTAGCAAAAAAGGGCTGGGTAAAAATTTATTTCACCACTGGCGGTATTTGGAAGATGGCTCGCCCAAACCAGACTTTCCGCTGAATCAGCCAGAAGCGCAAGGGGCAAAAATCCTGCTGGCAGGCGACAACTTTGGCTGCGGCTCCAGCCGGGAACACGCCCCCTGGTCACTGATGGATTTTGGCTTTACGGCCGTAATCTCCACCGGCTTTGCCGACATTTTCCGCAACAATTCACTCAAAAACGGCCTGCTGCCCATCATCGTAGATGATGCCACGCACGAACAGTTGCTCAGCCTGGCGGCCGAAGACCCGGACACGCAGGTAAGTGTGGATTTAGCCAACCAGACACTTACTTTGCCAGACGGCCGTTCCGTCCAGTTCCCCATCGACAATTTCAGCAAAACCTGCATGCTCGAAGGGCTAGACCAGCTCGGCTATTTACTTAAGCAGGCCGATGTCGTTGCCGAATTTGAGGCAGCCCATCCGGCCCGCGTCAATACGAGCGGCTAACGCCGCAGAGATTGGAGATTGGAGACCGGAGATTTTTTCAATCTCCAATCTCTAGTCTCCAAATCTCCTCCCAGGAGAACACCATGACCAAAATCTTCCTCTACGACACCACTTTGCGCGATGGTACTCAGCGCGAAGGCATTTCCCTCTCACTCGACGACAAGCTCAAAATCACCCAAAAGCTCGATGAATTTGGCATCGATTACATTGAAGGCGGCTGGCCCGGATCGAACCCTAAGGACGTGGAATATTTCCAACGTGTAGGCTCGCTGGACCTGAAACACGCCAAGGTATGCGCCTTTGGCAGCACCCGCCGCAAAGGCATTAAGCCTGAAGAAGATGCCAATCTGAAGCTGCTCATCGAGGCCAACACGCCAGCCATCACGCTGGTGGGCAAAACGTGGGATCTGCACGTCACCGACGTGCTGGAAACCACTATGGAAGAAAATCTGGAGATGATTGGCGACAGCGTAGCTTACTGCAAATCGCACGACAAAGAGGTGATTTACGACGCGGAACATTTCTTCGACGGCTACAAAGCCAACCCAGAGTATGCCATCGCCACCTTGAAGGCCGCCGCCGTGAATGGTGCAGACAGCGTTGTGTTGTGCGACACAAATGGCGGCTCCCTGCCCTGGGAGATTGAGGAAATTATGGTGGAGGTGAAAACGGCCGTTGGTCCCAAAACCCAAATCGGCATCCACACCCACGACGACGGCGAATGTGGTGTGGCCAATTCGCTGGCCGGGGTGCGCGCCGGGGCGGTACAGGTGCAGGGCACCATCAACGGCTACGGCGAGCGCGTGGCCAACGCCAACCTGTGCAGCCTCATCCCCGATTTGCAGCTCAAAATGGGGTATGACTGCGTGCCGCCAGAAAAGCTGGCCACGCTCACCGAGCTTTCCCGCTACGTCGCCGAAGTGGCTAACCTGGATTTGGACGATCACCAGCCATTCGTTGGAGCCAGCGCCTTTGCCCACAAGGGCGGTATCCACGTCGCTGCCATGCTCAAAAACCCGCTCAGCTACCAGCACATCGAGCCGGAACTGGTAGGCAACCAGCAGCGTTCCGTTGTTTCAGAGCTGTCTGGCCGGGGCAACCTGGTGGATAAGGCCCATCAATTTGGCCTGAACACCGAAAGTTTGGATTTACGCAAAGTGTTGGAACAAATCAAGGTACTGGAATCGCAGGGCTTCACCTTTGAAGGGGCCGAAGCATCGGTTGAGCTGATGCTGCGCCGCACCCATCCTGCCTACGTACCGCCGTTTGAGGTAAGCGACTACTCCGTCAGCGTCAATCAGCGGCGCGGGCGCGGCCTGAATGCCGAAGCCATCGTCAAGGTGCGCGTTGGCCCAAAACGGATGCACACCGTTGCTGAGGGCAATGGCCCGGTGAACGCCCTGGACGCGGCCCTGCGCAAAGCGCTGGTGGATGTCTATCCGCAGTTGAGCAGCATCAAGCTGGTAGACTACAAAGTCCGTATTTTGGATGGTGAAAACGCCACAGCCGCCACCACCCGCGTCCTCATCGACACACGCCAGGGCAAGAAAAGCTGGAGCACCGTCGGGGCCAGCGCCAACATCATCGAAGCCAGCTGGCAGGCGCTGGCGGATAGTATGGAGTATGCACTACTAAATAACTGAATTGTTCCATCAGTTATTGAAACCATAGAATAATTGACAAGACTATGCCGTTTACAACGCCAATAATGACAGCTGCCTTCCATGAAATATCTATAGCTGAAAATTTGCGGATTGCCCAAGCAGCACCCAAAGCTGCTAACAATGAGATAATGATCTGTCTGATAACCAAAACCAGAAAATTTGCTTCTAGCATAATACCCTGCTCTGGCGCGGTCTTCGGCGAGCGCAAAACCTCGCCGTGCCGCAGCCCGCGAGGAAGTTAAGAAGATGGCTCTTCTCGCCAATAGGGGAAAGGTAGAGACCTAACAGACCTGCGCCCAGACCAACTGAAAGCGAGACCCTTGCTCTGGGCAGGTCTTCTCCACCGTGCTGAGGCCTGTCTCCAGACAGTGCCACTTTTCTAGCCTGGTGGGAAATCAGTATCCAAAATTGAGGGTTCATGTTTGTCCAAGACCTTGCCAGAGCGGAGTTATTTCTGGACGATCCCTAACGGTTTCGGATAAATACCCATACTAAAAATCCGATTAGCCAATATACAATTAGCCAACTTAGAACAAATGTCACCACTCGTCGAGCGGTTACAGGTTCTTTAGGTGATCCAAAGTAATGGTTCAAGGCAAACATAACTATTATCATTAAGCTACCAAGAATACCACCAATAATAATGGATGTTAGTGATTGCATAATTAAAAAATCGACAGAACATTATCTCGCCCCTGTTCTGGCGAGGTCTTCGGCCAGCGCAAACTCTCGCCCGGCTGCGGCACGACGTCCCGCCGCGCCGCCTACTTTTCAAAACTGTCCCTCATGAAGTGAACTTTTTGCGATGTTGGGAATACCAAATTTATACACATTTGCCTGAGGATTTGTCAAGTTATGTTGGCAAATGATGGTACAATACGCGCATGGCAAACCCGAATCAATCACCCGCCAAAACCAGCCTGCATGAGCAAATTGAGCAGATCAGTGTACTGCTAAACAGCCTGCGTCCGCGCCTGGTGGAAGCGGAGGCAGAGCTGTCGGATCGGCTAGCAGCGATTAGCGCGTTTGAGTTTAAACTGCGTTCGCGCATTGCCAAGCTCACCGACAAGCTGGACAAGCTGGATGCCGAGATTGCCGAGCTGAAACGAAAAATGCGCTGGCTGGGTGAAGGCTGGCAAACTGACCCAGAAAATGAAGCTGCCGCCTGGGCATCCGGCAAAACTGCTTCGGAAACGGGTGATTATCGCTATCGTGAAGTGTCCAAAGAGCCGCGCCAATCGCTGGCTGAAGATGAAAAAGCATCGCTGAAGCAGCTCTATCGCCAGCTGGCCCGCCGCTTTCACCCAGACATGGCCATCGACGAAGCTGACCGCGAATACCGCACGCAGATGATGATGGCCATCAATGCAGCGTATGCAGCTGGAGATTTGGAGAAGCTGGAACTGCTGTTGTTGGAACCGGATGCACCGCATACCATCACCATTCAGTCAGATGAAGAGCAGCTGGAGTTGCTCGCGCGGGAGTTAACGCGGGTGCAAAATCGGCTGCAAGAGATTGAGGATGAGCTGGCTCGGCTGGACAAGCATAAAAGTGCCCTGATGATGCGGCGTCAAGAAGAGGTAGCCCGAGCAGGGCGCGATTGGTTTGCCGAGGTGGAGGCACAGCTGCGTGAAGATATTGCCAAACGGCAGATTGAGCGGGATGTGCTGGAGACACAGTTGGTTAACATGGAAGAGTTTGATGAAACGGCCGTTGCTGATGCTGATTTTGCCGACATCATGCTAGAAGCCACGCTGGATGATTCGTCCTTCGAATCTGAAATCTCTGCCGAGTTTGATCGCTATCTCCATCGCCGCCGCAGCAAAAATTATTTTGAAGAAGATTCTGAAGATGACTTTGATTAATGACCAGGAATCAGTAAATCTGCCATCTGAATACGGATTTACGGAACAGTGAACATCGAAAATATGCACCCATCTGCCCAAAAAGTTGCCGCCGCCGCCCAAAATTTGGGGCTGGCGATTGAAATCAAAGAGTTTGAGCAAACCACCCGCTCGGCACAAGAAGCAGCCGAGGCCATTGGCTGCGATGTGGCCCAAATTGTAAAAAGCCTCTGCTTTACCGTGAACGATGAGCCAATCATGGCCCTGGTGTCTGGGGCGAACCAGCTGGACGAACGCAAACTGGCCGCACTGTGCGGTGTGGGACGCAAAAAGGTGAAGCGGGCCAGCGCCGACGACGTGAAAGCGGCCACTGGTTTTAGCATTGGCGGCGTGCCGCCGTTTGGCCATCTCACGCCGATGACCATTTTTGTGGACGAGGATTTGCGCCAATTTGAGACGGTGTGGGCCGCAGCAGGCACGCCATTTGCGGTGTTTGCCATCGGGCCAGAAGCGTTGATGAGTGCGTGTGGGGGAACGGCCGTTTCCCTCAAAAAAGAGTAAAGCAGCAAACATGGCCAAACGCATCACCTTCGCCACACTCATCCTGCTTTCGCTGCTTGGCATGTGGGGCGGCATTCAATATTACCGCCACAATCTGGAAGCGTTACAAAGCGGCGGCCTAGATGGCCCCCTGTTTATTGGCCTGATTATCCTGGGCATTTCGGTTTTGCTGATGCCAATTCAACTGCGAACGACCTGGGAAAAGTGGAGCGCCTGGGGACTGGTGCGCCAGTACGCGATTCGGTTTGGCCTCATTATCGGCACGCTGCTAGCCATTTTTCTGGGTTTTGGGCTGATTGTTCTGCTTATTAGCCTGCCTGAGCGGCTAGGACATGGTTATTTAATTCTTCCCTGGCTGACCGTGCTGGTGCCGCTGGGGCTGGTAATCATCGATTTGGCCAAGCAAAACATCAAGCGGACGGTAAAGAATTTTTTTGCAGGCTTTAGCTTATACTTGTTTCGCATTTACGGTCTGCTGCTCATTCAATTTGTCACCATTCCCATTGCCTTTGTGCTGTTCCCGGCTGGCTTTTTTTTGCAACTGCTGAGCTTGGGGGATTTGATAGGGCGGTGGGGATTTAAGGTGTATATATCGGAACGGCCGTTGCTTTGCGAATGGTTCAATTTGCTGGATAGCTGTACACCGGGTCTGATTTCATTACATATTGGGCATCTCATTCTAGCCGTGCTGGCGGCAAAATTTGGCTCCGCCCTGTTTGACCGGGCCTCCAACTGGTACAAAAATGGCCTGGAAAAGATGGCTGGTTGGCTGGAACCAGCCTGATTTTTATGGCGCACAGCTAACACAGATTGGACCAATTTCAACCAAGAACAGTTCAGAGAATTTGTGATTAAATTGGTCCAATCTTTCGGGTGATTACGTAAGCCCAAAATTCTAGAATTTATTTTATGAGGAAGGAAGAAGAATCATGGAAGCGAAAATTACATTACTTCCCGGCGACGGGATTGGGCCAGAAGTTGTGGCTGAAGCAGAGAAGGTGCTTACGGCCGTTTCTCAAAAATTCGGCCACACCTTCACCACGCAAACCGGCCTGGCTGGCGGCATCGCCATTGACAAAACCGGCAACCCGCTGCCTGAAGAAACGCTGGGCATGTGCCTGGAAGGCAGCGCGGTGCTGCTGGGGGCGGTTGGCGGCCCCAAATGGAGCGATCCCAGCGCCAGCGTGCGGCCCGAACAAGGGCTGCTCAAGCTGCGCAAATCGCTGGGCGCGTTTGCCAACATTCGCCCGGTGCGCGTTTTTTCCGCGCTGGCCGAGGCCAGTCCGCTGAAGCCAGAGCGCGTGCAGGATGTGGACATCGTTTTTGTGCGTGAACTGACAGGCGGCATTTATTTTGGCACGCCGCAGGGGCGTGAAACGGTCGCCGAAGGACGCAGCGGCCACGACACGATGCGCTACAACGAGATGGAAATCAAGCGCGTGCTGCGCGTGGCCTTCACCCTGGCAGAACAGCGCAAAGCAGCCGGTGGCCGAGGCAAAGTGACCTCAGTAGATAAGGCGAACGTGCTGGCCTCGTCGCGTGTTTGGCGCGAGGTGGCCCACGAGGTGGCGGCAGACTACCCGGACATTGAGTACGAGGACGTGCTGGTGGACGCGATGGCCATGTATCTCATCAACCGCCCCGGCGATTTTGATGTGGTGGTGACAGGCAACATGTTTGGCGATATTTTGTCCGACGAAGCATCGATGATCACCGGCTCGCTGGGGATGCTGCCGTCGGCATCCTTAGGTGAAGCTGGCTCTGTGGGGCTGTATGAACCGATTCACGGCTCCGCCCCAGACATTGCGGGGCAGGGCATTGCCAATCCGCTGGCGACCATTTTGAGCACGGCGATGATGCTGCGCTCTAGTTTGGGTTTGGAAGCAGAAGCCAGTTTGGTGGAAACGGCCGTTTCTCAAGTCCTCGCCGCTGGTCACCGCACGGCTGATATTGCCAAAAAGGGTGAAACCAAAGTCGGAACGCAGGAGATGGGCGATCTGGTGGTGGCGCATCTTTAATTTTGACGCAAAGAGCGCAAAGAAGTTAAAGACGCCAAGACTTTTTTGCCTTTAACTTCTTTGCTCCTTTGCGCCTTTGCGTTAAAAATAGTTAACACCTCATGACGGAGCGCAAAAATCAGCATAGTGTCCAATTCTGAGACTAAAAAATGAACCTGGAAAAAGCAGTCCATTACATCCAATCACGCGGCAGCGAACAGGTACAGGCACGCCTGCATTACATTCTTACCGGCGAACGGCCGTCTAAAACCCAACTGGAATCCTTTTTCAGTGACCAGATGCCCAGCGGCGGTTTTCCTGACGTGATTGCCGACGAGTATGACAGCATCGGGGCGACTTGCTATGAGCTGGCCAGTGCGGAACAGATGGGGCTAGATGCTGACGAGCCAGTCGTGGCCAAAATGCTGCAATTTTTGCTCGATCGACAGCAGCCAAACGGCCGTTTTGGTGAGGATGAAGCCATGGCCGAATTTGCCACGGAATGGAACATGCCCGGCAATCTGCCAGCGGAACTGAGCCTGACAGCTACGGCCGGATTTTGGTTGGCGCTTTTTGGCCAGCGCGATGCGGCTTTACGTGCCTCCCATTTTCTGTTGCAGCATCTAAACATTGTTGATGGCGAGTTAGAGACGTTTGAATACGGCCGTTGGCTGGCTGGCGCGCTGTGGTGGCAGTTTGGCCTGCACGGGTCAGCTGAAGTTGTGTTTGAAACGTTGCGCGAGGAGGTGCTCAAAATGAACAACAGCAGCCGGGCACAATTGCTATCTGAGCTGCTGCTGGCAGGCGTGCCCCGCGATCATTGGCTGGTGCAGGCAGCGGCCGCCCGCCTGGAAACCATGCAGGAAGAAGACGGCAGTTATTATGCTTATGCCAACATCGATGAATACACTACCCTGGAAGTGGTGCACGGCCTACTCCTGTTTTACGGTGGCGCGGACCGGTAACTTACCATCCTGAAGGCGGTTCGGGCTCTAAGTTCAATCCTTTTTCATACGAATGACGATGCAAACAATCTCTCGCCCGGCAAGCAGCGAGGCTGATTATTGGGCCATTTACCGGCTGCTGGTAGATCAGGTGCGAGACACACCGCTTGGTTTTAATTTGGATATACGACGTTGGGAAGGGCTGCGCTTTTATGATGCCCGGCCCGGCGGCGATCCCAACTGGCAGCAAAATGTACAGCTCTGGGAAACGGTGAACGGCCAGGCAGTTGGCGCAGTGATTCCAAACGGGCCAGGGCAACCTACCCTACAGATCGATCCCGCTTTCTGCTACCTGGAACCCGAGATGCTCACCTGGGCTGAAGCCAATATTCACATGCCTGCGCCAGATGGAAACGGCCGTCAGGTACAAATTCTGGTGTATGAAAACAATCCGGCCCGGCAGGCATTGTTGGCCTCGCATGGCTATGAGAAATCACCATCTGGTGGCGTGATTCGCCAGCTAGAAATAGGCAATCATGCGTCGCCACATCTTGCCAAAGGGTATCGCATCCGCACCACCAACCCAGAATCGCTTGCTGACTGCCAGCAGTTGGCCGATTTACTGAATGCTGCCTTTGGGCGGACCGGGCATACGGCCGTTGAGTATCAATGGTTCACTCGCCAGGCACCCAGCTTCCGCCAACACCTGGATTTGGTAGCGATTGCACCGGATAATTCCTTCGCTGCCTACACGGGCATTCCTTATGATGCGGTGAATCAGCGCGGGCAGTTTGAGCCAGTTTGCACCCACCCGGCCCACCGGCAGCGCGGTCTGGGCAAGGCGCTGATGCAAGAAGGGCTGCGGCGGCTGGCGCAGATGGAAGCCAGGGATGTGGTGGTGGAAACTGGCAGTGCGGTGGCAGCCAATGCGCTGTATAACAGTCTCGGCTTTAGCCAGACAGTGCAGGGACATTACTGGCGCAAGATTTTTTAACTTTTGGAGGAAACGGCCGTGTCAAAAACGAGCATCAATCCAGAGACATTATTTAACAGCCTGCAATATGGCTTTTCGCAAATTGTGGTGGCCCAGGGCAGCCGCACGGTCCATTTTTCTGGGCAAGTGGCCTGGGATGAACACGAAAATATCGTGGGTGAGAACGATTTGCGGGCGCAGGTGTGGCAAAGTTTCAAAAATGTGGCAACGGCCGTTACCACCGCCGGCGCCACCCTCAACGACATCGTCGCCCTACGTATCTACATCGTGCAAAGCTGGATGGACCAAACGGCTCCAGTCAGTGAAGGGCTGAAGGAATTTTTCCCGGAAAATCCGCCCGCCGCCACCTGGATTGGGGTCTATGGTTTAGCCAGACCTGAATTTTTGATTGAGATTGAGGGAACGGCCGTTTTCTAAGGAACGCAGAGTTTCGCGGAGGAGCGCGGAGTTACGCAGAGGGAAGGAAATGACCAGAAATCCAAATTGGACAAGAGATGAATTAATTCTAGCGCTGGACCTCTATTTTTCAGAGGGTCGAAAACAGCTTGAAGCTTCGCATCCAAAAGTAATTGCCCTCAGCCATCTGCTGAATCAACTTCCAATCCATGATAAAACTTTGCGAGAGATCCAATTCCGAAACGCGAATGGCGTCTCAATGAAGCTGGGCAATTTTCTAGCTATCGATCCAGAATATGAAGGAGTAGGGTTAGCAAGGGGTAGTAAACTTGAACAAGAAGTTTGGGATGAATTTGCAAATCAACCTTATGAACTGAAGCGAATAGCCAAAGCCATAGGCAATTCCTATAAACTCCTAAAAGAACCAGAAAATATCTACGAGACCGAGGAAAACTTTAACGAAGGGCGGTTACTTTCCAGGCTCCATTCTCAACACGAAAGGAACCCTAAGATAATTAGACGAAAAAAAGATTCTATTCTCAAAAAAACAGGTAAACTGCTTTGCCAAGTTTGTAATTTCGATTTTGAAGAAGTTTACGGTGAACTTGGCTATGGATTTGCTGAATGCCATCATCTCATTCCAGTTGCCCAGCTAGATGAAAATAGTACGACAAAACTTTCAGATTTGGCCATTGTCTGCGCCAACTGTCACCGCATGCTTCACAGACCCAAATCTGTGCTAACACTTCCTGAACTGCGCCAAATCATTCAGCAAAAAAAGCTCGAAGCTTCAGTTCCACAATTTAAGGAGAAGTCATGACCCAACTAAACAAGTATAGTTCAAGAATTACGCAGCCCAAGTCTCAGGGCGCGTCGCAGGCGATGTTGTACGCCACGGGCTTGCAGCCTGCCGACATGGACAAGGCGCAGGTGGGCATTGCCAGCGTCTGGTACGAGGGTAACTCCTGCAACATGCACTTGCTAGACCTGGCCGCCAAAGTCAAAGAAGGCGTCGCCGAGGCCGATCTGGTGGGAATGCGTTTCAACACCATCGGCGTCAGCGACGGCATCAGCATGGGCACCGACGGCATGAGCTTCTCGCTGCAGTCCCGCGACCTCATCGCCGACTCCATCGAGACCATCATGGGCGCGCAGTGGTACGACGGCCTGGTAGCCCTGCCCGGCTGCGACAAAAATATGCCGGGCTGCATCATGGCCATGGGGCGGCTGAATCGACCCGCCATCATGGTGTACGGCGGCACCATTCAGGCAGGCTGCACCGCCAAACACGCCAAGCTGGACATCGTTTCCGCCTTCCAGAGCTACGGCGAATATCTGGCAGGCAGCATTAGCGACGAAGAGCGGGAGGATATTGTACGCCACGCCTGCCCTGGTGCGGGTGCCTGCGGCGGCATGTACACGGCCAACACCATGGCCTCGGCCATCGAAGCGCTCGGCATGAGCCTGCCCTACTCCGCCTCCTACCCCGCCGTCTCCGAGGAAAAAGCCAATGAGTGCGTGGCAGCCGGTCGCGCCATCCGCACCCTGCTGGAAAAAGACATCAAGCCGCGCGACATCATGACGCGCGCAGCGTTTGAAAACGCGATGGTGGTGACGATGGCCCTGGGTGGCTCGACCAACGCCGTGCTGCACCTCATCGCCATGGCCCGGGCCGTGGATGTGGACTTAACAATTGACGACTTCCAAGCGGTGAGCGACCGGGTGCCGTTTTTGGCGGATCTAAAGCCAAGCGGCCGTTTCGTGATGGAAGATTTGCATGAAGTGGGTGGGACACCAGCCGTGATGAAGTATCTATACGAAAATGGCTTCATCAACGGCGACTGCCTGACGGTAACGGGCAAAACTGTGGCTGAAAACCTGGCGGACGTGCTGGGGTTGAGTGAAGGGCAGGAAGTGATACGGCCGTTAACCAATCCCATCAAAAAAACCGGCCACATCCAAATCATGCGCGGCAATCTGGCCCCGGACGGCGCAGTGGCCAAAATTACAGGCAAAGAAGGGCTGGTGTTCAGCGGCACGGCCAACGTCTTCGACTCAGAAGAAGAGATGCTGGCAGCGCTGGAAGAAGACAAAATCAAAAAGGGAGACGTGATCATCATTCGCTTTGAAGGCCCCAAGGGGGGTCCCGGTATGCCAGAAATGCTCACGCCAACGAGCGCCATCATGGGTGCTGGTTTGGGCAAAGATGTGGCCTTGATGACAGACGGCCGTTTCTCCGGCGGCAGTCATGGCTTCATCGTGGGGCACATCACCCCAGAAGCTCAAGATGGCGGCCCCATCGCCCTGGTGCAAACTGGCGACAAAATCACCATTGATGCCAACAGTCGCACCATCAATATGGACGTCAGCGATGAGGAAATTGCCCGCCGCCGTGCCGCCTGGACCGCCCCACCCTTTAAAGCGACGCGGGGTACACTGTACAAATACATTAAGAATGTAAAGTCTGCCTCGGAAGGCTGCGTGACAGATGAGTAACCTGGCAGCTGGCGAATAGCCACCAAGAAAGGAGAATGCAGCATGACAAAATACGTGGGAATCCTAACGGCTGGAGGGGATAGCCCCGGCCTAAATGCGGCTATCCGTGGCGTAGGCAAAGCGGCGCTTGGGCAAGGAATGAACATTATTGGGTTCCAAGACGGGTTTCGCGGTTTAATGAATAACCGCACCGTCCGGCTCGATGGCGAACGATTGTCGGGCATTCTCACCGTGGGTGGCACCATCTTGGGCACCAGCCGCGACAAGCCACACAAAATGCCTATTGGCGACCGGGTCATGGATATGACCGACGTGATGGTTGACACCTATGAACGACATCATTTGGACGCGCTGGTTTGCCTGGGTGGCGGGGGAACACAGAAAAATGCTTACCGCCTTATGCAAAAGGGACTAAACATCATCACCCTGCCCAAAACAATTGACAATGATGTGGCGATGACAGACGCTACCTTTGGCTTCGATACAGCCCTGGGTATTGCTACAGAAGCAATCGATCGGCTACACAGCACGGCCCACAGCCATCATCGCATCATCGTCGTGGAAATTATGGGTCACAACACGGGCTGGCTGGCGCTGGGTTCAGGTATTGCTGGCGGAGCAGATGTGATCCTGATTCCAGAGATTCCCTACGACGTGAAAATTGTGGCCGAAGCCATCCGCCAACGCAGCCGACGTGGGCATCGGTTCAGCATCGTGGCCGTGTCTGAGGGAGCTATTTCCCAGCAGGTGGCCGAAAAAATAGAGACGCTGACCGCATTAAAGGACGCCGCCGAAAGCAGCGATGAAAAAAAAGAGGCCAAGGCAGCCTTAAAGGCAGTAAAAGCAGAACAGACTGGCAGTACCTGGAAATTGTCACGAGAATTGGAACAGTTAACCGGTTTGGAGTCACGAGTGACAATTTTGGGGCATGTACAGCGGGGCGGTATGCCATCCGCCGTGGATCGGCTGTTGGGCACTCGACTGGGCACGGCTTGTATCGAGTTCATCCAAGAAGGTGTTTATGGTGTGATGGTGGCTTCGCAGGGGTCAAAAGCCGTTCCTGTACCGCTGGAACAAGTGGTAGGCAAACGAAAATCCGTGCCACCCGAACATCCCTGGGTAAAGACAGCCAGACAAGTTGGGACTTGCTTGGGGGATGAGGTTTAAAGGACTCTGTTTGCTTGCAAATTAACCTGACACAAACGGCCGTTGACAACAAAAAAAGTCCCGACGAGCAATCTCATCGGGACTTTTACTTTTTAAACCTTGCCACTAGGGCCGCATATAATCTGGTATGGGCCGTGGCACAACAAGTTGTTGGCCAGCATAAATGCCTTTGTAGTAATAGTAGTAACCATAGTAATAATAGTATGTATACAACCCATTGACGCGAGCCAATTCAGATTCGGTAATGTTGTACATGGCAGCAATATCGGCCAACGTTTCTCCAGCGGCTACGGTATATGAGCTAATACAAGGTGTACCAAGATAAGGTCCTACGCTGCCAATATCCGTAATGGTCAACTTTTGACCGGGATAGATCAGATCTGGATACGGAATGGTGTTGTGGCTACGAATTGATTGAACCGATGTGCCGTAACAACGGGCAATTTGCATGAGCCATTCACCCTTAACCACCGTATGGGTTGCTGACGAAGGAATCGCGGTCACTTTTATGGTCGCGGTTGCTTCCCCACACAAATTATCGCTATCACAAACTTCGTAGGCAAACGTATCGGTTCCTTCAAAGTCGTTAGTTGGCTGGTAGACGAAGCTGCCATCACTTTGTAATGTCAAGGTTCCGTTTTCTGGGTCTTTTGCTGGTGCCGCGTTTACCTGCAAGCCATCACCTTGATCATTGGCCAGAACGTTTTCTTCCAGACGGCGATTCACCAATACTTCATAGTTGTCATCAACCAGAACAGGACCACCTACAGTGATGGTCACAACGGCCGTTCCACAGGCCGCCGCTGCATTACATGCCTCATAAGTGAAGCTGTCTTCACCCAAGAAATCGGTGTTGGGTGTATAGGTGAAGTCGCCATTGGTTTGCAACTGTACCGTCCCACTAGCTGGTGAGGATGTTGGGGTTTCTGTAGCAGTTAGACCACCCAAATCGTTACTGAGAACGTTGTTAGAAACGGCCGTATTCTTCAGGGTTGTATAAGAATCATCATTTACCTGGAAATCCTGAACAAGCACAGTTACCTGAGCACTGTCACACACATTCCCGGCATTGCAGGCGGAATAACCAAATGTATCACTACCAGTGTAATCTGTGTTGGGCGTGTAAAGAATTGTGTTGTTTTCGGCCAGCGCAGCTGTGCCATTGGTTGGCGCGGCACTCACGGCATCAAGCGACAAGCCGTCTCCGCTGTCATTCGCCAATACGGTGATGGATACGGCCGTATTCACCATCGTTTCTACCGAATCATCATTGGCAACCACAGGAGATAGCTCAACGACAAGGGAGACATTCGCTTCGGCACAAGCATCTTCTGGATCGCAAACTTTATAACGGAAACTATCTGTGCCAGTAAATCCAGCATTGGGCACAAAAGTAAATGTTCCAGAAGGGTCAAGCGACAAAGCTCCATTCGCAGGTTCAGCAAGCGGTGGTAGGGAAACTGTCAATGGATCCCCATCAGGATCAGAATCATTTGCAACAACACTATCTGAAACAGACGTATCCTGAACTGTGGCAAAGCTATCTTCCACTGCCACTGGTGCTTCATTTTGATCGCGAAAAAAAGCGTACCACAGCAGGAAAATCAACAAGATCAATAACAGCAAGCCAACAATCAAGAGACCAACATTTCTCATTAAAATACCCTCCTTTTATTAACGCAAAAGCGATTTTCTTAAAAAACTCTGGATTACAAAAACACACTTGGAGCGCCGCTAACAGTAAATTAGAGCGAGCTAGTAATTGACATATTATCACTTGGTTGTCCCGCTGGTCAAGAAACCAAACAAACTGCTGGGCTTTTTGACGATGTAACAACGTGTAAATACCATCTGTTTTTAATAATCCAGGAGAGAATGGTGGGACAAAATAGCGTAAGAAACCATAAGACTTGCTGTAAGGAAACCAACCTAAGATAGAACAAGTAAACGAAAAAGTATCTGTATTTAAGAATATTGGGGTAAATCAATGACACCTGTAGCGACCAAATCTACAATCAAACAAACAACAGAAAAGTCTGCAACCGTCACACGGCTGCCCCACACGCAACGTAACGCTCAACAAGCCAATCGTCGCTTAAAAGCTCTCCTCGATTACGCAATTGTTATTCCCACCTTGCTGTTAATCTGGCCGCTCTTTTTGGTTTTGGCCATTGCAGTCAAGCTGGATTCACCTGGTCCAATCATTCATCGTCGGCGCGTTTTAGGACGAGACGGCCGTATCTTCGATGCCTTCAAATTCCGCACCATGTACATCAACGGTGATGAGATTCTGGCCCAATATCCCAAGCTGAAAGCAGAATTGAACCAGAATTACAAGCTCAAATGTGACCCTCGCGTAACCCGCGTTGGTACCTTGTTACGCAAGTTCAGCTTAGATGAACTGCCCCAGCTGTTCAACGTTCTGGCACAGGATATGTCCATTGTTGGACCGCGCATCATCGCCCCCGAAGAAATCACCAAATATGGTCGTTGGGGTCAGACATTGCTCACCGTTATGCCCGGTCTAACTGGCTTGTGGCAGGTAAGCGGCCGTTCCAACACCTCTTACGATGACCGCGTTCGGTTGGACATGCAATACATCGACAACTGGTCCATCTTCCTAGATATTAAAATTCTGTTCAAAACCATCCCTGCTGTTATGAAAGGGGATGGCGCTTACTAAATTTAATTACGAGAATTCCCTGATTCCTCCCCAACACGAAAGCCCCTGCAAATGCAGGGGCTTTCATTTTTAACATCCAGATGGCAACAAAAAAAGCTCTCCGAAAATCAGAGAGCTTTATTTTTTAGGGGGTTGCAAAGCTTATTGTCGCTGGGCTTTGCGTTGACGACGAACCGCTTTTTTCTTTTCGATGCGTTCCAATTCGCTTTTAGAAACGAACCAGCGTTTACGACGCACATCTGCTAGAACTTTGCTTTTAATCACCGCTTTGTTAAAGCGACGCAGCAGTTGCTCTTGCGATTCGTTAGAACGTAATTCAACTTTTGGCAGTGTTCTCACCCCCTTTTGGGTTTATTTTATCAAAACGTATGTCTTGTGTGGGCAGCAATTGCTACACCATCCATAAGTGTACCTGCTAGAGAAAATTACGCAAACGAATAACGAATTTTCATCTTACAAGGCCAAATAATCCCGCCCTTGCAGCCGTTCTTCTATTTTTTGCCAGATTTGATCCAGATGTTCTTCGTACCGAACGTAATTCAGGTTATTGGTATCAATGGTCAAAACCGCGCTGCGAGAAAAGTTAGCAGACCACTCATCATAAAGTTGATTTAACTGTGCCAGATAAACATCAGCAATGGTTTGCTCATATTCGCGGCCCCGCTGGGCAATACGCTGGCGCAGCGTAGGCACAGATGCTTTCAGGTAGATCACCAAATGGGGCGGCGTCAGCACGGTAGCCAACGTCTGGTAAAGATCAAAATAACTGGTCCAGTCTCGCTCGCTCATATTGCCCTGAACATACAGGTTGCGGGCAAAAATCTCGGCATCTTCATACACGCTGCGATCCTGAATAATGGCGTTTTGACGCTGGAGCAAGTAGTGATGCTGCCGCAAGCGCCGCGAGAGAAAGAAGACCTGGGAATGGAAGCTCCAGCGCGTCATGTCTTCGTAAAAATCGGCCAGATATGGGTTTTCAGCGACAGCTTCATAAACAGGTTCCCAGCCGGTGCGTTCGGCCAGCAACTTCACCAATGTAGATTTGCCGACGCCAATATTGCCAGCAACGGTGATGAAATATTTTGGCATTTATTAATTCCTTTCTGTTCAAAATCTGGGTAAACTCAACCCTTGCTCAGACAAATAATTGGTAACGGCCGTTTCTAATGCAATCTCCCCAGCCAGAACTGCTTCATAATACCGCGCCAGCCACGGATATACCACACCATCTGCCAGCCACCATTCATGAAAAACCAGCCAGCCTACGGGTCCCGCCTCCGCCAAAAAGCCAGAATCGGCATAATCCTGACGGGTACAAGCGCGATCATACGGCAAGCGGATAATCCGGGCAGTCCATTCACCCGACCGCCATTCAATTTGGGCATAGCTGGCGCGGAAATCACCATCGGCAGGTGTGCCCACAGAACCAGAATTAACCACCAGCGTTTGGTCAACCTGGCGCACAAACGGCCAATGGATATGGGCGGTGGCAAACACAGCTGGCGGAGGCGCAATCTGCACGCGCACCGCTTCATCCGCCGAATCCGGCCAGATACCATCCCGGTTGTTTTTCATGGAGGCGTGTCGCAGCCGCAGTTCGCTGCCGTCTGGCGCAAAGAGGCTCAAACTGTCTGTCAACTGAGCCAACTCCTCTACTTCGCCACGGTGCTGCAAATAGGTCCAATACGACATATAGTTGATGGCAAAGAGACGGCCGTTTTGCTCTTCCCCGTTTCCATTACCGTGCCCAATCACATACGCTTCATGGTTCCCTTTAAGCAGCTGCCAGCTGGGCTGTGCCTGGACAAATTCCCAGGCAGCCAGTGAAGAAGGCCCCCGATTGACCGTATCACCATTGACCACCACATGATCTGGCCGCCAGGCAGTTAAATGTTCGGCTACAGCTTCTAACGCAGGCAAATTACCGTGAATGTCTGATAAAACTGCAATTTTCATGGGGAGATTGTACTCATTTTCAGGAGAGTAAAAAGTAGCAGAAGATCACCCCCGCATAAAGAAAGCCAGCGGTGGTGGAAAGCAAAACCAACCGCTCAGAGCGAGGTGTTTCTGGCTGACGCCAAAAGCGGTGCAGCAGTGCCGGCAAGCCGATAAGGCCAAAGGGAAGCAAGAACCAGGGGATCGTCCCGTTTAGCACAGAAATGAAGGCGATGAGAAGGCAAACGGCCGTTGCCCAACGCAGCCCCCGAACTACCTGCTGCCGCCCCAACCTGGTAGTAAATGTCCCGCCTGCCTGTAAATCAACCACAAAATCGCGTACCTGCTGTTCCAGTTGAGCCGTAAGAGACGCCAAAGAGAGAATGACCAGCAAAACCCAATCGAGCAGTCCCCAACTGGCCTGAACCAGTATCATGCAGATTAAATAAGGAAAGGTTTGCACAAACAGCGCGTGAATGATGATATCAAGACCGGGGCGCATTTTTAAGCGCAGTGGCGGGGCAGAGTAGGCCCAGGCCACAAAACAGCTTACTCCCCAAAACAACCAGCCTAATAAGCCAAATTGAGCATAAGCAATTAAAACGCCAACAAGCAGCAAGATAGAAAAAAGGACGACGACCCAATCGGGTACCGGCACGTGGACAAAAAAGTTTCGCGCTGCTTTTTGCTGATCCAGCGCATCATAGGGTGCGTCAAAATAATCATTTAAAGCAAACGCAAACCAGTAACCCACGCCGATAGCCAAGACAAGAACGGCCGTTTCCCAACGAATCGCCCCATGAATCAACAAAGGCAGCGAGGCAATGACCAAGGCCACTTGCCAGGCATCCATATGGTTGCTAATTAATTTGAGAACAGTTCTTTTGCGGGGTAAGTCTGCACGATCTTGAGCCATAAATTGCTGCGATGAATGATGGGTGGCCCAAGCAAGAGTGACCACAAGCTAGTTCAACTTTCTGGCGGTAACAATTCGTTTACCGTGTTGATCAATTTATCAGGCATAACGGGTTGCGGCAAATATCTGTTAGCACCGGCAGCCAAACCCTCCCGAATGCTGCCGCCATCGGCGCGGGCGCTCACAATAATGATAGGAAGGCCAGCCGTTTTAGGGTTTTGGCGCACCCGCTCGCACACAGCAAAACCATCCATCCGCGGCATCATTACATCTAGCGTCATCAAATCGGGCACTATATTTTCTAAAGACAGAAGAGCCTCAGTGCCATCAGCCGCCTCGGCCACACCAAATCCAGCGCGTTCCAAAATCAAACGCAACAACTGGCGCTTCATTGGATCATCATCCACCACTAATACTGAATATCCCATGATCATTTGCCTCACAAAACATTATTTGCCACTAATAGATAAAGCGGCACATTTTTCTATTCTAAGAAATAAAAATAACAAATTATCTATATGTTTATGACAATGGGTAGATGAAAAGACCGATGTGGTGGCAATTTGTTACGCGTATTTTCCAATGAGATGCTCATTATACATTAAAAAAGAGTGGATTCATCAATATCTCATCACATTCCAATAAGATCAACTAAGCGTAATTTGAGAGCCTGTGGCGGTTTTACGCACTTCAATGCGATTTGGGAATGCATCGCGCAGCTCGTCAATGTGGGTAATCACCAGAATCCGCTGAAAATCGCCCTGGATGGTGTTGATCGCTTCGATGAGCCGTTGACGGCCGTTTGGGTCCTGGCTGCCAAATCCTTCATCAATCACCAGGGTTTGCAGCCGCGCCCCGGCCCGCTTGGCCAAAAGCTGGGACAGTGCCAGCCGGATGGCAAAGTTGACCCGAAACTGTTCGCCACCGCTGTAATTGTCATACGGCCGTTCCCCAGCATGGTCCCGAATGCGAATATCCAACGTTTCGGCCAGGGCGTCCCGGCTTTTGAGCTGGCGCTGCGTCTCAAACGAGACCGTCATCTCGCCACCGGTCAAGCGATCCAGCAGTTCATTGGCCCGCTCCTCAATTTCTGGCAGCGCCTGTTCGATCAGCAGTGCCTGAACACCGCTTTTGCCGCACGCTTTCTCCAGCAGCTTGAGCCGCTGAATTTGTTGAGTAACGGCCGTACGCTGCCCAGCCAACTCTTTTTGCCGCTGACGCTGATCGCCCAGCACCTCCAGCCGATTTTGGGCCACAGCCACTTTCTGGTTAGCCGCAATTTGCTCCTCACGTAAGGCAAAAACCTCTTTTTCCACGCCGCGCAGGTCGCCGCCATCAGCCGTCATTTGCGCCAGCTCGGCAACGGCCGTTTCATGCTGCTCCGTTAGTTCGGCCAATGACGCTTCCTGCTCGGCAATACGCTTGCTGCCTTCGGCCAGGGCATCTTCCAGCGGCTTGACGGCCGCTTCTGCCTGCCGCAGTTGCTGATATTGCTCTGGCACCTCGGCCAGAGTCTGGCGCGCCTCGCGGGCCTTGCCGTGCGCCTCAGCATCGTAGCCCAATTGGGCCAGCTCCGCGTTCAGGCCCGCCAGGGCAGCTCTGGCTTCGGCGGCATAATCGTCACTTTCCAGCTGCTGCTGTACCGTCGCCAGCTGTTCCTGACCCGATTCAGCCCAATCAGCCATGAAGCGGTTCAGTTCGGCCAGGCGGGCTTCATCGTTGGCCAGGCGCTGCTCCTGCTGGCGGCGGTCATTTTCCAGGGCAGGCTTGTTTTGCACGGCCGTTCCCAGCTCAATCACCTGTTCCCGCAGCGCCGCTAAATTATCTTCCGCCAGCGTTATTTCTAATTCGGCCAGCTGTTTTGCTTCGCCCGCTTCCCAATCAGCTAGCTGCTGGCTGATCTCATCCAGACGGGCCTGGGCCTGCGCCTGCCGCGTCTGCTGCGTTTGCAGCGATTTTTCCAGCTGTGGCCGCTGGGCGACGGTACGATTCAGCGCGGCAATCTGGCTGGTGAGCGTTTCGATGGTTTGCCTATTGCTGCGGAACCGCTCGCCCATCCCGGTGCCTTCGGCTTGCAGCTCAACCAGCACCTGGGTGCGATGTTCTGCCGTCAGTTCCTGGCCGCACAAGGGACAGCTGCCGCCAGTTTCCACCTCCAGCTGCTCAATGCGCGTTTTCAGGCGGGTCATCTGCTCTTTGAGCGCAGGCTGGCTGCTCTCCAGTCCGACTTTTTCCGCGCTAGCGGCACTGAGTTCCTGCTCCTGCTGGCTCAAATCGGCCAGCTGGGCAGTGAGGTCGGTGATTTGCTGCTGGGCGGTTTGCAGGTTTTGGGAAACGGCCGTTTCCTCTTGCCGCAATCCTGTCATCCGTTTGGCCTGGTTTTGCAGTCGGTTCAATTCACGCGTTTGGGCTTCCTGCTCGCTTTCCTGTTTTTGCATTTCGCTGCGCAGCTTGTGCCACTCGGCTTCTTGCTTGTTGAGGATTTCCAGCTTGGCCTCTAGCTCGGCCAGGGTCTCTTTGGCGGCAGTCAAGGCCGCTTCCAACGTTTTCTGCTCATCGGCAGCCGCTTCGGCCCGTTTGGCCTGGGTCTGCAACGCTTCTAATTGCTGCGTCAGGCGGGATTTTTCTTCAGCGATGGCGACTTCATACGGCCGTTTGCTTTGCTCCAGCTTGTTAAATTCATCGGCCTTTTCCTGCCAACTTTGGAAGGTAGTATCAGCATCCTGCCACGCTTCGTACTGTTTGGCAATGGTCTCAGCCTCGGCCAGAAGTGCCGAATAGCCGTCCCGCTCCTGCTGCCGCTGCGTTTGGCTGCGCTGCAAGCTCTCTAGCTGCGCCTTGCCCCGGTTCAGGTTGGTTGCCAGCGTTTCCACGAGCTGTTTATGCTGCTGTACGGCCGTTTCCGCCCGGCGCAGCTGCTGCAACAACGCTTCCTTATCAGCTAGTCGTTCGGAAATGCCTACCAGAGCAGATTGGGCTTCGGTAACGGCCGTTTGCCGGTCTTCCTCCTGGTTGAGCTCTTCTTCAATTTCCTTTATCTGGTGGTCCAACAAATCTAGCTGCCGTTCTTCTTCCTTGCGCCGGTTGGCCGCCAATTCCCGATACTGCTCCCAGACGCTCACGCCCAGCAGGTCGGCCAAAATTTCTTTGCGGCGATTGGGCGTCTTGGTGGTGAATTCATCGGCCTTGCCTTGCAACAAAAAGCTAGCGTTGATAAACGTATCGTAATTCATGCGCAGCAGTTGCTCGATAGCTGCCTGTGTTTCACGCAGCTTGCCCTCGGTGAGCGTCTTCCAGGCGTCCTCCCCAGCCGAGATTTGCAGATCCAGCTGGGTGGTTTTGCCTTTGCGTTTGCTTCGCGTGACCCGGTACAGGATACCTTCCAGCTCAAAATCCAGCTGCACTTCGGCCGTTTTGTCATCGATGACCGACAAGCGGTTGACCAGATCGTCATCGCTGCGGCTGCGGCTCTGACCAAACAACGCCCAGGTGATGCCATCCAAAATAGAGGATTTACCCGCACCATTGGCCCCGGAAATGCAGGCCAAATGAATGCCGTCGAATTGGAGAACGGCCGTATCCCGATAAGATAAAAAATTGGAAATCTCAAGTCTTGTTGGAATCATAAATTTTCTTTGCCATTTTCCCGGAAACTACATCTACATTTCTTACCCGATAAAATAGTTTCCGGGAAAATCTTGTTATTCTACCTCGTCTGCCAGCACCTCTTTTGCCAGGCTCAGCATCACGTCAACCTCTTCATTGTCCAGCTCCTCGCTGAGCCAGTATGTTTCCAGCAGCTCCAGCGGCGTCATCGCCTCCACGCCAGCTGCGTCGCCCAGGCGAGAGCGTTTGTTGGTGAGGTAATGCTTTTGGATTTTGATGTCGAACGCTTCTTTGAAATGCTCTAGAATGGCCCGCTCGTCCAGCAGCGGCTCATCATCACGGGGGAAACTGAGGCGCACCCGGCAAATCGCGTCAGTGACGTCCTCGGCGGCGGGCAGCTGACTCATCACATCTTCCATAAAATGTTCGGTGCGCGGCGTGATGGGCGCTGGGTCGATGAAGCGGCGCGTGTTTAACATGCGGAATTCCCAATGGGTGTCCCCTTTGCCTACTTCAGCCAGAACAAAACGTTTGTCCTCTTTCTCGCCAAAATCAATCCGCTCAATGGAGCCTGGATAAACGATAGGCGGATGGCTACCTTTATCCGACAACGCCTGCGGCTTGTGGATGTGGCCCAAGGCCACATAATCCAGCTTGGGATCGTTCACCAGGCCGCCGCTGAGGACTAATTCATGCCCCAGCATCACAGCCCGCTCGCTGCCAAACTTAGCCCCAGAAACGCTAGCATGGGCGGTGAGGATAAGGGGAATGTCGGGAACGGCCGTTTCGATAAAATGCCTCACCCGCTGCACCACTAACTCCTCAATGCGCTCATAAATCTCTTCCACCGTGCGGCCAAATGTTTCCTCACGCCCCACCAACATACTGCGCGACACCCAGGGCACGCTGATGATCTGCACGGGCAAACCCAACTGCTCCGGCGTCCAAAGCGCCAATCGATCCGCCACATGAATGTGGGGCACGCTGAGCGTGCTAAATTCGTGCAGGGTGTGGGCCCGCCCTGCCGCCGGGGAGACGTCATGGTTGCCCACCAGCAGCAAAGTGGGAATGCCCGCCTGGGAAAGCCGCATCATGCGCTCGCCCCAGGCGCGCTGGAAGGTCGGCTGGGGATTGCGATCCTTGTACGCATCCCCGGCAAAGATGACCAGATCGACCTTTTCCTCGATGGCCGCGTCCACAATCTGGTCCAGCGCGTGCAAAAAGTCCATCACACGCATAGGCAAACCGGTATCAGGATCGTGACGGCCGTAATTGGCAATATCAATATGGGCATCGGCAAAATGAAGCAGGCGTATGGGTTTGGCTGAGGACATAACTTCCTTTGAGAGAATTTTCGCCACAGAGGACGCAGAGTTTTTAGATAATATTCTCTTTCCCCTCTGTGATCTCTGTGGCTATCTTTTATTTTTCAACAATGATGCGGTAATTTGCGCCATCTGCCTGGCCAAAGATGCGCTCCACCATGATGTAATAGCGCCCCGCCGGGAGTAGCAGCGTCACCGTTTCACTCTGGTTGCCTGCCAACGTCCCGCTGCCGCGCACGCTCTTGCTCGCATCATACACCGTCACATTGTAGTCGCTGCCAGAAGGAATCTGGTTTAGGCGTACCGTCACAATGCTGGTGTTTGGCTGATCAAAATAATAGGCATCAAAAAAGTCAAATGAGTCAGTAAAATGATGGAATTGGGCTACGTTAAAAACAAGTCGCTGGGCGGTGCTAAAGTTATTATTCTGCCCGCCATCGCCATTCATAACAATGGGCAAATAATTCGACTGACCCAACACCAGCAGCCGCTGCACCAAAGAGGTTACCGAGAAATCAATTTTGCTAAATCCACCAATAGCATACAAATAGTTGCCAATAAATTCCCCCTGGGGAAAAGCACGGGCGCGGATGATGGGGCTGCCCCCTAAATCATAGGTGACATCTAAAATCTGCCAGCCGGCGCTTGGGTTTTGGGGATCATATACTTCAACTTCGGGCACGGCATCATGATCGCCATCCTGCCCGCCAAATACATACCATTTGCCATCTGGGCTGACAGCGCTAGCGGCTCCGTACCGGGCAATGTTCATGGGGGCAATGGCCTGCCAACTGCCGCCACCTGCCGGTTGGTAACATTCGCCACCAGGCAGCAACTGATTGGCATCATCAATGCCACCGACCACGCAGATACCATTGTTGATCCAAACGGCCGTATGCCCATAGCGCGGCACAAGCATGTCTGGTGTCCCCACATTCCAACTCGTCCCATTGAAGAAGGAAACGTCGTTGTGGACAACGGCCGTGGTTGTTAAAAAGTCCGTATTGCTGATGCCGCCCACCAGATAATAGCCACCCTGGTCTGCAGGCACCACAGCTTGCGCCCAGCCGACGGCCACGGGCGGTGGCTGCCGATCTGGTTCCCAAATGCCAGCGGCAATGTTGTACACATGGTGTGTACCCACCATGCTGTTGCCATCGTAGCCGCCGGGAATAAAAATACGGCCGTTCAGCTTGGCGGCCGTCAGGTCAGTTAAGGGATCGCCCGGCATGGGGGTCAGCGTTGTCCAGCCGTCATTACCAGGGTTATAACGATAAAGATCACCGCTTAAATCAGGATTATCCGCAATATTTGTTTGCCCACCCACCGCGTAAATCAAACCATTATGCTTGACCGTGGCGTGGTGTGTTAGGACAGGGCCTGGATTCCCCAATATTGTCCATTTTGAGGGGATTGGATCGAGGACAAAAAAGATGTCTAGCTCCAATGGTCCCGGCTCAGCGGCGTTCCAATCGGCTACTTCCACGTAGTAAGTTACCCCCTCAGACACATCCAAGGAAACGCGGGAGGCAAAGCCCTGGTAATCATCATTGCAAGCCACCAGGCTCAACGTAGTTGCCCCACAGGAGCCTGTATAAACAGCCAGGATCGTATCATAGCTGTAAGGGTTAAAGTTGTTGGAGGTGTCGATAGTCACACGGCCGTTGCCCTCCGGCGTGAATTTATACCAGACAGTACGATACCCTTCCGGGCGGCTGGGACTGCCCCAGGCACAAGTCAGCACCGGGTCATCAGCACTCTCCGTCATGCTGTTTACCGTGGTTGTCTCGCCCGCCCCAGAACTATTTAAGGAGATGGTCGTGGCACCTGAACAACTATCGGCGGCGGCGTTGGCAATAAACGGCCGTTCCGGCAAAGGCTGCAAAGTTATCTTTTCAATTTGCAACGATTCCAGACCCAACTCTGGGCCAGCAGCGACGGCAGGAACGGCCGTACCGGCCATATCCTCCGGGGCAACCAGAACCACGCCCAGGCACAGCAACAAAAATAAAACCAAAAGTGTGAGGTGACGCATAAACAAAGCCTCCAGCAATCAACAATTGCCCAGCGATTGTACCAAACAGGCGGCACAATTGGCTATGTTACGCCTCAATCTTTACTTTTCTCACAAAAGATTTGGGATGATAAAAGCGATCTCTAGTGGAAGGAAAGCCGGGGTCGAGATAAAATCATCTCACAAATGGAGTTCGTGCATGGCCAAACCTAAAAAATACCGAATCCCACCACCGCTTACATACTTTGCCCGCAAAATGCGCCAAGAGCCTACCGAAGCAGAAAGGCGTCTTTGGTCCCGCCTCAGGCACAGGCAGCTTGGTGGCTATAAATTTCGCCGCCAACATCCGATTGGCCCCTACATTGTTGATTTTTGCTGTGTGGAGAAGAAGCTGATCGTGGAAGCAGACGGCGACGTTCATGCCTTCCAAGAAAAACAAGACCGTGAACGCACAAAATGGCTGGAGAAAGAAGGCTACCGCGTGTTACGCTTTGCCAACGTCACCATTTTCCAGCAGACGGAGGCTGTTTTAGAAGCGATTTTGGCGGTTTGCGATGGAGAAGAACCCCAACCCTAGCCCTCCCCCTGGCAGGGGGAGGGAATCTTGCCCCCTCTCCCTTGAGGGAGAGGGCTGGGGTGATGGTGCTACCTACCACATGTCCGGCGGCAGCAAAATCTTGTCTTCCAATGCCTGGCGGTTGGGCACGTAGGCCACCTGCAAGCAGCGCACCAGCAGCCGATTGGCCTCGATGTACTGCAACCATAGTCCAATTTGTTCTGGAGATATAGATTCCCACTGGGCCGCCTCCTCTTCTGAAACAGCCAAAAGCCTATACGGATCCCATTGATCTCGATAAGGGTCAACCGCCGCCGCCAGCGCCTTGTAAAACTGGAGAAACGCTTCTGGATCAGAGCGGTTTTCAGGAAGCGTCAGAGCCTCCACTGCTGCCTGCATCTTCGACAGCCCGTGTCTTTCAGCAACATCAAGGGCGCAGGCGAGGTCGCGGGCGAGGGCGCTGGCGCGGGCGCGGTCGCTGGCGAGGTCGCGGGCGAGGGCGCGGTCGCTGGCGAGGTCGCGGGCGAGGGCGCGGGCGCGGGCGCTGGCGAGGGCGAGGTCGCTGGCGCGGTCGAGGGCGCGGTCGAGGGC
>CAJQMR010000039.1 GCA_905479495.1 uncultured Anaerolineae bacterium | reverse complement strand
CGATGAGCTTGGCGGTGGGTTTGCCCATGCGGTGCCCAGCGCGCATTTCTATACGGATGAGGAGGGGATTACGGCCGTTATCTGCCGCCTGCAAGGTGGCGGCAAACTTTTTAGCGTGCATGGGCACCACCCGGTCGTCGGTGTCCGCCGTGGTGATAATGAGTGGGGGATAGGTATGGTCTGGCTGGATATTGTGCAGCGGCGAGTAGGCCATCATGAAGCGGAAATGGTCTGGGTTTTCCTCGGCGTTGCCGTATTCGGAGGTCCAGTAGCGGCCCGCGCTGAACTTGTGGTAGCGCAGCATGTCGATGACCGGCACGCCGCAGTGAGCGGCCCCAAATAGATCGGGCCGCTGGACCAGGCAGGCGGCTACCAACAGACCGCCGTTGCTGCGCCCTTCGATGGCCAGCTTCTTGTTGTTCGTGTAGCCAGTAGCTATCAACCATTCCCCAGCGGCGATAAAATCGTCAAAGACGTTTTGTTTGTTTTGTAACATGCCCGCCTGGTGCCACGCTTCGCCGTACTCCATGCCGCCGCGCAAGCAGGCCTGGGCATAAACCCCGCCGCGCTCCAGCCAGGCCAGCCGGGTGGGGGAAAAGATGGGCGTCATGGCGATGTTAAAGCCGCCATAACCGTAGAGCAGGGTGGGATTTTGCCCGTCGAGCGCCAGACCTTTTTTGTGGGTGATGAAAAGCGGCACTCTGGTGCCATCTTTGGAGGGGTAAAAAACCTGCGTCGTTTCGTAAGCATCAGGGTCAAAATCAAGTTGCGGCTGGTCGAGAATGGTTAGCTCGTCGCTGGTGAAATCGTAGCGCAGGATGGTGGGTGGGTAGGTGAAGGATTGGAACTGGATGAACAGTTCGGTGTGTTGGCGTTCGCCGGACAAATCGAAGATGGTGCCGGGGACGGGCAGCTCAATTTCGCCTAAATGTGTGCCGTCCAGAGCGTAGCGGTGCAGCTTGTGCTGGCCGTGGTGCAGCGTACCCAGGATGAACTCGTTGTTGACCATCAAGCTGAAGGCAATCGCATCTTCTTGTTCGGGGATGAGGGTCTGCCAGTTTGTTGGGTCCGGGTTGTTGAGGTTGATGGCGATGAGACGGCCGTTATCTGCCCCGTTATCCGTCTGGAAATAAAATTTTGAACCGTCGTTGCCTAAAAATTGGTAGCCTGCGTCCATTTGGTCCAGCAGGTAAATGAACTCCTCACCGTCCAGCGGGCGGTAGTAGAAGCGATTGCGCCGGTCGGTGCCGTCCCAAACATGCAGGATGAGGAAACGGCCGTCCTTTGTCACCTCAGGCTCAAAGCCCAAATTAGGTGCATCGGGCCGGGCAAAGATAATCTTGTCGGCGCTTTGCGGCGTGCCCACTTTGTGCAAGAAAACTTGTTGGTGGGTGCTGGGCGGCGCGTCCGGCATTTCGTCGGGGCTGGGGTAGCGGGCGTAGAAAAAGCCGGAGCCGTCGGGCAGCCAGGCGGCGTTGGTGAATTTGGCCCAGCGCAGCACTTCGGGGCTGTCTTCGTTGGTTTGCAGGTCGCGAATGTGGATGGTTTGCCAGTCGCTGCCGCTTTGGGAGAGGGTGTAGGCCAGGAAACGGCCGTCCTTACTGTAGCTCTGATTCATGAGGGCAATCGTGCCGTCTTCGCTAAGCGTATTGGGATCGATCACCTGTTCCAGCGGGGCATCCAGGCTGGCCTGCTTGTACAAGATGGGTTGGTTTTGCAGCCCGTCATTTTTCTGGACAAAGTATTGGTTGGCTTTGCGGCGGGGCACGCTGCTTTTGGGGTAGTTCCACAAAGTTGTGAGCCGTTCTTTAAACTGCTGGTGCACGGGCAGCTCGGCCATAATGCTTTGCGTCAGTTCGTTTTGCGCCTCAACCCAGGCGATGGTGTTGGGGTCTTCAGGGTTTTCTAGCCAACGGTAGGGGTCGGGAACGGCCGTGCCGTGGTAATCATCAACAACAACAACTTTGGGTGCGGTTGGGTATTTAAATGTGTGGGAATCCATTCATAGCTCCTTTTTAACGGATGCTCTGATTTTACCTAACGCGGCTCAATTTGGGAACTGCCGCCGCAGCCAGCGCCACAGCGAGCCAAAAAAGAGCAGCGGGAGCAAGATAACTAATCCGGCGAAGCCGCAAATGATGGGGAATTGCAAAAACCACGGGTCTTCCAGGCCGCTGCGGACCAGCACCGAACGCTCCGGTGCATCGGGATCGTAATGTACGATGAGTTCGGTGGCGTTGCGATTGGTATTGATCCAGCCCAGCACGCGGTCATCCTGGAAAGGGGCCAGGACAAAAAAGTAGATGCGGTCCCCTTCGTATTCTTGGTCGTTAACGATGTAGCGGTAGTGCACGCTGCTGTTTTTGGGTTGAATGGTAAAGTCACGGGTGGTCACGCGCTGCCAACTGCTGCTGTCTAGCCAATCGCGCCTTTCTGCGCCAAAGCGCAACATAAGAAAAACAAAAATGCCGCCGCTGACGAGCAAAAATGTAACAAGCCATCGGATTGATTTGGGGTTCATGCGGTTTATTTTAGCATCATTTTACCCTCAGGATTTGGCGTTGGCAGGATACGGCCGTTCGTTTATCATTTCATCTATGACACATCCACTGGTTACCCAACTCCATTTTGCTCGCAGCGAATTTAGGCGCTGCCTGGAAGGACTTTCTGATGAAGATGCGCAAACGCGTTTGCTGCCCATCAACAGCATTAGCTGGATGATTGGCCATTTGGCCAACCAGGAGCAGTTTTACTGGGTTTATCTAGCGCAAGGGAAGGCGGTGCAGCCAAATTTGTACGAATTGGTAGGCACGGGCCGTCCGGCCACAACACCACCACTGGCTGAGATGTGGCAAGTGTGGCAGGCAATCACTGCCGTCGCTGATGAATATCTGGAAACAGTTGCAGCAGAGCAGTTAACGACCCATCTTATACAGGGTGAAACCAAGTCCCGTGAAACAGTCGGCACGATGCTGCTGCGCAATATTTACCATTACTGGTTCCACACGGGTGAAGCCCATGCCGTGCGCCAGCAGTTGGGGCATGATGATTTGCCGCAGTTTGTGGGGAGTATGGAAACGGCCGTTTATCAACCAGACCTACCCTAAAGTCAAACAAATCTCAGAAAGCTTGCTGAACGAGAGGTCTGTGCCACCGCGCAGACCTCTCGTTTTGCGTTAGTCCTGGGCCGAAAGTTCCCGACCAGGTCGGGACGGCCGCCTCATGACAGCGGGACAGACGGCGGTGTAGAGTGACACCATCTTGAAATCGACTATTGGAGGTTAACATGACGAAATTGAATAAGGGAACTTTTTTGGTGCAGTGGGTAACGGCCGTAACCATCACAATGATTTTGGCAACAATGGGTGCGTTTATATCCATGTGGTCCGTGGGCGAGGCGGTGCAGGCAGCCTGGGGGGATGTGGCCATGGCTCTTGTTGTGGGGGCAATTTTTGGTGGATTGTTGGGGCTGGGCTTTGGTATAGGTCAAGCGTTTGTGTTACGCCATATAGGTATTCCATTGATGCGTTGGTTAGGGCAAACAGTACTGGCTGGCGCGGTAGGTGCGGCGCTGGGATTTACACTGATATTCAGCATGTTTGATGCGGATAACATACCTGAAATCGCTGCTGGCGTGATGATTGCTTTATCTGTGGGTTTACCGATTGGTTTGGTGCAGCGGCAGATGTTGAAGCCATATGTGGCCCAGGCACAATTATGGGTTCCCATCTCTATTGTTGCGTTTCTGATTGGTTTTGCCGTCGGCCTGCCGATGAGTGGCGAGGGTCGTGAATGGCTGTCGATTGGGGCTGTTGCTTTGTTAACGGCCGTTATTTCCGGTGTGGGCATGGTGTGGCTAATGAAAAGTGGGGAAACGGCCGTCGCCGTATAGTTTGAAATAGAGTGGTTCAATCTCGCAGTTTGAACCACTCTGCCTGCACACAAATTAAGGGGAAAAATGATGCGAAAGTTTAAGCTTTTTGTGGGTGCGTTTATGATGATCATAACGGCCGTTTCCTGCACCGGCTCTAAGCCACCCGAACCGCTGCCCACCGTGTCACCCAATCAGCACATTATCTTGTACAACAGCACAATTTTAACCATAGACGAGACGATGACTGTGGCTGAGGCGATAGAGATTACCGGCGAGATGATTACGGCCGTTGGCAGCAATGAAGACGTGCTGGCCCAACAACACGCCGATACAGTTTTGCTGGATTTAGACGGCCGTACCATCATGCCCGGTTTTGTCGATGCCCATACCCACCTTTTCAACGACGCCGAACAATCTTTCGACATGAGCCTGGCGGAAGTGCAGCAGGTAGCTTTGGAAAACGGCATCACCACCATTGGCGATATGTACGTCGATGAAGGTTTTTTCAGGGAGATTGAGGCATTTGCCCCAGGGTTGCGCCTGCGCACCAGCCTCTATTTGGTGATGACAGACAATTGTGGAGAAGTCTTGGGCGACTGGTATGCAGAGCATCCAGTCACGCGTAATTCTGGCGAAATGCTGCGCATCGGCGGCGTTAAAATGTTCGCTGATGGTGGTACGTGTGGACGCCCGGCTCTAAGCTATGAGCTGACGCCAGGCGAGGGCTTGGGCGATCTGTTCCACACCCAGGCGGCGCTGAATGAGATGGTGCTGGCGGCACAGAGTGCCGGGTATCAAGTTGCCATCCACGCCATTGGCGACCGTGCCGTGGAGCAGGCGCAAAACGCTATCGCTTTTGCCCTGGATGGGCAGCCCAACAGCTATCGCCACCGCATCGAACACAACAGCGTCATTCGCCCCGATTTGCTGCCGCGCTATGGTGAGCTTGGCATTCTTCCAGTGGTTTTTGGTCTTTATCCATCGTGTAATCCGTTTGGCCCGCCGCCACCGCCAGAATACCAGGCGTGGGAGTGGCCGTACCGGGAATTGGTGGACGCGAATCCTGGTTTGCCGGTGGCCTGGCATGGGGATGATCCGTTTTTTGGGCGGATACGGCCGTTAGACGACCTCTACAGCCTGATCACCCGCGCCGACGTAGCTGCCGACGGCACCGTTTGCCCCGCACCGGCATGGCATCAGGCTCATGCCATTACCGTCGAAGAAGCATTGCGCATGATGACCATTAACGCTGCCTATGCCCTTTTCCGGGACGAAGAGGTGGGTAGTTTGGAAGTAGGTAAGTATGCCGATTTGATTTTAGTATCCAAAGATCCGTTGACCACCTCGCCGGAATCCCTGTTGGAAATGGATGTTTTACTGACAATGGTAGGGGGGCGTGTGGAAGTTTGCGGCTTATCAGAAACAATTTGTGAGAGGTTGCACTAATTGATGAAACAAACACATTTTTTAGGTATTTTAAGTTTGTTGGCTGGGATTACGGCCGTTCCCCTCCTCATCGCATTTTACCAAACGGGGTGGGGTGCGCCCGGAACGGCCGTTTACGAAAGATATGAACTGCTGAATCGGTTGATGGCTGGTGTACTACTGCTTATGGCAGCGGGTTGGATAGGCGTTTGCCGGCTGTTATTGGGATACGGCCGTTGGGCAGCTTTATTGGCACTTATTGGTGTTCTCACAATTGCCGCTGGCACGGCAGCCGAATTTTGGCTCTACAGCGATCTGCCTTATGGCGCTGACAATTTGCGCCAAACGGCGTTTTCAATTGTGGGTGTAGGCGGCTGTTGGATATTGGGGCGATGGTAGTGGGAACGGCCGTGTGGCGGTCTGGCCGCTGGCCACGCTGGGTTGCCATCAGTTTACTGTTAGCCCTGCCGATAGATATTATCGCCTTCATTTATCTCGACTCTCCCTTTATGACCGCAACCGTTTTAGCAAACCTGATTGGTTGGCTATTGCTCATGAGTAAATACCAACTCGTGATAGAATCTGAGGCAGCAACAACGCTAGCTGCCGAATAATATATGACCACATTGACAATATTTCGTACGCAACTTCATCGTCACCACGTGCTGCTGGCCCGCCTGGGCTGGACGGCCGTATTCCTCCTGACATTGAGCCTGTTTGCTGCCAGCCTGCCCTACGCTGTGTTTGATGTGCAATATTACGAATGGCAGGTGCTTGAGGCGCGTCCTGCCGCTGCTACAATTTTCTCCACCTATGCTGATTTTGTGACTTATATTTTGGTTTTGCGCATGGTGGCGGTGGCGGTGTTTTGGGGAACGGCCGTCTACCTTGCCTGGCGTAAACGTAATGATTGGTTGGTGCTGTACATCTCCGCCACGCTGCTCATGATGTCCTTTCTGTTTGCCTTCCAAAGTGATGTGGATCGCTGGCGTTTTCCTGCCGGGCTGCTGGCAATTTTCCCCGCAATTGAATGGCTGGCACCGACCCTGTTTGCAATCTGCTTTTTTCTGCTGTTTTATTTGTTTCCAGACGGCCGTTTTACGCCGCGCTGGATTGGCCTGGCAGGAGTGGTAGGTGCAGCCGCCTCACTTTTTTTCTTTGCCGGTTTGGAGAATCTTCTAGGCTTCTCAGAGGAAGTATCTTGGATTCTATTTGTGTTTTGTCTTCTTTTGGTTGCCTTTGTTGGCTTAATCAGCCAGGTCATTAAATGGCGCAGCGCCACGTTAATGCAAAAGCAGCAGACCCGGCTGGTGCTGCTGGCAATGACAACTTTTGTACTGCTCCCATTTGTAGAAAGATTGTTCTCAAGCTGGTTTTTCAATGCGGCCTGGGGGCATTTTATTTCTTTGCATCTATTTTTAGTGGGGGCGACGCTGATTCCGCTGACGATTGGCGTATCGGTGCTGCGCTATCGGCTGTGGCAGATGGATATTTTGCTGAATCGTACCTTAGTTTATGGTGGTATGACGGCCGTTATTTTGCTATTTTATGTGCTGGTTGTGGGGGCGACAGGGTTATTGTTTCATGGCAACAGTAATTTGCTGCTGGCAGTGTTTGTGACTGGATTGGTGGCTGTTACGTTTGATCCCCTGCGGCGACGATTGCAGGGCAGTGTCAATCGCTTGATGTATGGTCAACGGGACGATCCGATGATGGTCATTGCCACCCTGGGGAAACAGTTGGAACATACGGCCGTTCCCGGTGAAACGCTGCCTTCCCTAGTGGAAACAATCGCCCAAATGCTGAAGCTGCCTTACGTGGCCCTGACCTATAAAAAAGACGAAGAATTTAATATTGTTGCCGCTGTAGGGGCAGTTCGCGAACTGCCCCTGCAAACCTTTCCGTTGCTGTACCAATCTGCAACAATTGGCCAATTGCTGGTGGCGCCTCGCAGCCTGGGCGAAGGGTTCAACCCGGCGGAGATGCGGCTGCTGCGAAATGTAGCCCGTCAGGCAGGAACGGCCGTTTACGCCGCCCAACTCACCACCGATTTGCAGCTTTCCCGTGAACGCCTCGTCACCACCCGTGAGGAGGAACGCCGCCGCCTGCGCCGTGATTTACACGATGGCCTGGGGCCACAGTTGGCGACGCTTAATTTGAAGTTAGATGCGGCTCGTAACCAGTTGGCACACAATCCAGCAGCCAGTGATGATTTATTGGCGGAGCTGAAGGGTGATCTGCAAGTGGCCATTAGTGACATCCGTCGAGTTGCTCACGATTTGCGACCACCAGCACTCGATCAACTGGGATTGGTCTCGGCAATTCGTGAATACGCGGCCCAATACAGCATAAACGGCTTGGAGATTACAGTAACAGCTCCTGACCCGTTGCCTCCGTTGCCCGCTGCTGTGGAAGTTGCTACCTACCGGATTGTTCTGGAAGCCATGACAAATTGTGTACGCCATGCGCATGCCCAGGTTTGTGCGGTTTCTTTGCAACTGGCTGCT
The DNA here is from genome assembly GCA_905479495.1 of uncultured Anaerolineae bacterium. GTDB lineage: Bacteria > Chloroflexota > Anaerolineae > Promineifilales > Promineifilaceae > Leptofilum. The sequence continues at coordinate 134,693 of CAJQMR010000039.1, read as the reverse complement.
GACCTGAGGCTAGAAATTCGCGATGATGGCTGCGGTTTGCCGGTTGGTTATCAGGCTGGGGTTGGTTTGGCCGCAATGCGGGAACGAACGGCCGAGTTAGGTGGTTCTTTTCAAATTGAATCGGCTGTTGGCGTGGGAACAGCTATTATTGTCCACATACCTTTTGTGTAATTCATGAATTAAATGGAACCTATTCGAATTCTCATTGCCGATGATCATACCTTATTCCGTCGTGGCTTGAAGGCGTTGTTTGACTCTTTGCCGGAAACGGCCGTTGTGGCTGAAGCAGAATCAGGCCAGGAAGCGATTGCTCTGGCTGAAACCCAGCAGCCAGATGTGGTGCTCATGGACATTCAAATGCCGGGTGTTAACGGTATTGATGCGGCGCGGCGGATTGTGCAGACAAGCCCGCACATCGGGGTCATCATGGTCACCATGTTTGAAGATGATGATTCGGTGTTTGCCGCCATGCGCGCCGGGGCGCGGGGCTATGTGCTCAAGGGGGCTGATCAGGAAGAGATGCTGCGGGTTATTCGGGCAGTGGCCCGTGGCGAGGCCTTGTTTGGGTCATCGATTGCCCTTCGCTTAACCGCGTTTTTCAACAGTAACAAAGCCACTGCTTCAGATGCGTTTCCAGATTTAACGGAGCGGGAGCAAGAAGTGCTGCGGTTGCTGGCGCAAGGGATGAGCAACCAGGAAATTGCGGCAGAATTAATGATCACCATTAAAACAGTGCGAAATCACCTTTCAAATATCTTCAGCAAAATGCAGGTAACAGACAGGGTACAGGCCATCATCCAGGCCAGAAACGCAGGTTTAGGATAGCAGATGGGTCAATGCAAGTAGTTTTCAAAATTGAAGGATTAGAAATTGAAGGAGCAAATTTAGCGAGGGTACGCATCTTTCCTATGAGCTATACGAACAATTTCAATGATGAGAATTGAGGAAACAATATTGTAAATAACCCGGTAGTTACCAACGCGAATCCGCCATGTTTGCTCTGAGCCAACCAATTTACGGCAACCTGGTGGATGTGGATTCGTCGCTAAGGACTCAACCTTTTCTATAATCTTTTGAATAGCGTCTTATGGGAGCTTTCTGAGTTCTTTGCGGGCGGAATTTTTCCATTCAATCTTATAGGAGGCCATCTTTTTTTAGTTCTTTTTTGAAATTTTCATGGGTGATAGTCGGTTCATCCCGCCGTTCAGCAACGATGGCCAGATCTTCCAAATCTTCGAGCAATGTCTCGAAATCCTCGATTGACAGGATAACGCTGCTTCGTTCACCAGACTCGTCTGTGATGTATTGGACATGCATATCTTTAAGAATTGCCATGAAAATTCCCTTCTGTTCACAAATAATTGTTGTCGCATTTTAGCATACCAAAATGACTAAGTACAGGAATTAAAAAGAGCCAGCGGTCTGATTTCAGGGCTGGCTCGTTCTCTAAATTATGTCGTTGGCTTTACGATCCCAAATGCTTTTTGAAGAAGTCGGTCATGGTGGTGTACACCTTGACCCGATTTTCATATTTCAGCACATCATGCCCTTCGTCGGGGAACATGAGGTAATCGACTTCTTTGCCAATTTCGCGCAGCTTTTCTACCAACTCGCGTGACTCTTGCTCGATGACGCGGGGATCGTTTTTGCCCTGGACAACCAGCATGGGCGCAGTGACCTGCTCGATGTAGGTGCGCGGCGAGCGTTCCCGCATGAAATCTTGCTCTGTTTCGGGGTCGCCGACGAGCATTTTCATGAACGGTTTCCACGTTTCTGGCACGCGGCTGGCGAAGGTGAGCAGGTCGTAGGGACCAAACATGTCGATGGCGGCAGCCCACAGCTCGGGATGGCGGCTGGCCAGGGTGAGGGTCATGTAGCCGCCGTAGGAACGGCCGACCACGCCAGCGCGCTTTGTGTCGATGCGCTCATCTTTGGGCAAGACCTCCGTCATGGCGTGAACGTGGTCCAGCCGGTCGGCCCCGCCCCAATCGCGCACAACGTGGTGCATGTAGCTAAAGCCGTAGCCGGTGCTGCCGCGTACGTTGGGGACAAAGACGGCAAAGCCGTTGAGCGTGAGAAATTGAATGAAGGGCATGGAAAACCAGGCAAAATCAGGCCGTTCCTGGCCCTGTGGCCCGCCGTGGATGTAGTAGACCAGCGGGCGTGCCCCTTCATAACCCAATTCGTCGGCGGGCATATAGAGCCGGGCGGAGATGCGCAAGCCGTCGTAGCTGGTGAAAGGGTAATCTTCACCGGGAGAAAGCCATGCGCCGGGCAGGCCCAGGATGCGTTCGTTGGTGTGCCGCTGGCGGTTGTCCCGGTTTTTGCCGCTGATGGTGTAGAGTTGGGTGGGGGAAACGGCCGTTGAAAACGACAGCGCATACTCATCCTGAACCTTGTTGTAGTGGATCGACTCCAACACACCGCCAGCCAGTTCACCTTTACCGCAAAGAAGGTGTGTCGCTTTCATCGTCAGGTTGTCTTCGTCCAACTCCGCTTCATAGGCCCAGGAACTGCCGTCGATGTTGTAAATGAGCAGGTAGGTTTGCCCAGTGAGATGGCGAATTTCTTCCAACTCGCCCACGCCCTCGTGCTGCGTGCCGGTGATGGGAATTTGTTTCAGGTCAGTTGGGCTATTGAAGTCTAGATAGGCCAGGCCGTAAGTATCCTCATATTCGGAAGTGGTGAGTAGGAGGCCGCTGTCATTGCGGATGAAGTAGGTCTGCCCCAGGCTGTACTTGCGCGGCTCACTGTCGGGCGCACGCTCGGCCATGGGCGTGCCCAGCAGGGTGGTGGGTTTGTCATCGCCCAGGTTGAAGCGGAACAGCACACCATCACCCGCGCCATAGCCTTCGGCCAGGATAAATTTTGATTTGTCTTCATTGCTGCCGCTGGGCATGCCGCCAAACTGGCTTTCGTTGAGCTTGGTTAACTCGCCTGTTTCCAGGTTGGCCAGATAAGAACGCATCAGGGGTTCCGTGCGCGATTCTGCGACAAAAACAAGCGTGTTGCGTTCCAAATCGGCGTCTTCTGTACTGACGCGATGGTTGGCAAAAGCGTCAGCGAAGACGGGTTCAGGGTAGCCGCCGTCCAGTGGAATGCGCATCGGCAGGTAATTTTCGTCGCCGTCCTGGTCGAGCATGACCACAATTTGGTTTAGCTTGGGAAAGACGATGAAGGAGCGCCCAGGCATGAGATGGGGATTTTGCAAAGCGATGTCGGGAGGCAGCAGGGGTTCGGGCACGCTGCCTCCGCGATTCATGGCATAGAGGCTGTTACGGCCGTTTAAATTGCTAATAAAGTAGAGGCGGTCGCCAACAAGCTGCGGCACTAAAAAGAGCCGGGCGGATAAAAAAGATTCAATTCGCTTCATGTTTTTCTCCTAAAAATCCGCAGATTACGCAGATGGACGCAGATTCAGTTTTCTTGCGTTTGATTATTTGCGCAGCTGCATGGTAAATAGTTTGCGGGTGGGGGTGGTGTCGATTTGGGGGAGGTGGGTTTCCACCAGTTCGATGGTTTCTTCGATGAGCTGTTTGAGTTGGTTTACGGCCGTTTGCCCATCCACCTCAAATAAACCAGGCAGACGACTGGCCACATTTGGTGGGGCCAACTGCATTTTGGCCACGGTATAGTTGAGACCTTTAATTTTACCAGGATGGTACAGTTTGTTTAACCCGCACAACACGCCAAAGATGTTTTGCACGGCGTTGAGCAACTCTTCCTGCAAAAAGATAACCTCATTACGATCAACGCCCATTTTTTGCAGCACCCAATGGGGCCGAAAGCGCAAATATTTTTTTACCAGCATCTCGCCCAATTGGGGTGGGTAGTTGGCCAGCTGGTCTTTCCATTTTTGGGTGATCTCGGCCCCTTTTAGGGGTACACCGGTGAGAATGCCGTCGAGCATGATTTGTTTGTTATTGTTTTCTAAATCGGGTTCGGCCAGAAACTCAGCCAGCAGTTCTTCGGTTTCGCTGAGCGGAGCGTGGGCAAAGTCGTGGCGAAGGCCGTCGATATATTGGAAGAGGGCAAAGCCTTCTGCGGCGTTGCCGCCGTAAAAACCACCGCCGGAGTCCAAGGCAGCCTGGCGATACGCTTCAAAGGCTGCTTCGTCAGGCAGCTCGTCGTAATACATGATGATGTCGATGTCGGAGTTGTCATCGGCGACGCCTTTGGCCACGGAGCCGGTGACGAGGATGGCTTTGATGTGGGGATTTTGTTGGAATACGGCCGTATTCTGCCGGGCTATTTCCAGGAAAGTTTCGCTAATCTTACTCATTGTTCACCCAAGTTTTTTGGTAAAGATGACAGTTCTTTTGATCGCCTCAAACCCCAATTTTTCATAGAGCCGCAAGGCCCCCGTTGGATTTTGTGTGTCAACGTCTAAACCTGCTCGCTGAAGTCCCTCAGCTAAAAAAGCGCGCATTGAATGAACTATAAGCGCGGAGGCCAATCCCCGACCTCGCCAGGCAGGCAGCGTGCCCACAGCTTCAATCCAGCCTTCGCCGATGCCGGTTTGCTTGTTTTGGGGTTCATCTACCCAATTGAGGCAAAAGCCAACAATCGTGTCGCCATCCATTGCCAAATAGGTGAGGTCGCTGCGAAATTGGGGTACACCGACAAAGAATTTTTGCCACAGTTCCTCGGTCATCGTCGGCAAGCCCCAATGTTCACTGAAGGCTTCGTTAAATGTATGCATCAGGTCAGCGTCTATTTCTTGGTTCCAATTGACGATTTGTAATCCTTTCGGAAAGGACTTTTCTGGCAAAGGCTGGGCCAGATCATGGCGCATTTTGTAGCTGTAGCGGGCAGCTTCAAACTGGTGTTGTTCAAACAAGGCAATACGCTCGGCCATGAAATCCTGGCAGCTGGTGCGCAAAAGACGAGGCTTGTTGTCGTTGAACTGGCTGAATTTTTGGCGAGTGAGGTTCTCCATCCAGTTTAAAATGGTGCTGCCAATGCCCTTCCCCCGGTGGTCAGGGTGGACAATGCCGCTGATCATGGCGAGATGCTCGTCTTCTTGGGGAGGGGTTAAGATGAGTGCCAGGGCGGCGATTGTACCTTGGGGGGAAACGGCCGTAAGCGTATCAGTTGCCACTTCCTCACCCAACATAGCAAATATTTGTTGCACCCGTTCCTGGGAAATGCCAGCTTCGGCCTGATCGATTTTGGCGGCAGCATTGACCATTGCTTCAATACGTGCGCCATCATTTTCTTGCAGTGGCCGCCATGTGTAATTTTGTAGGTGGTTGGGAAAATTATATTTCATGCCGATTCATCCTCATCTTCGTTGGGCCGATAAATTGGATAGAAGGCAACCGTGATGCCAAAATGATTGGCGTCAATATTTTGGTCATTACCTTTATTTTGCTTGCTTTGAGCTTCCATTTCCCGCAAGAGTTTTTCAAACTGTTCATGGAACTCGGTAAATTGCGCTGGTGTAAGCTGCACGCCTGAGTGCCATAGAAGTCCCCGTTTATCTTCTTTGGTCAGACCCATTTGTTTGGCTTTGATGCTGCGTTTGATCTCTGATCGCGTTGTGCTAAAGATAGCACCTAGCATTAAGTCAATTTCTGCACTGTGGTCAGCGCCTTCGGTTAGTAAGCCATCCTGCAAACGATAATTGCGAGCCGTGACCTGGTATTTTTTCTCGATAATGCCAGAGACGATATTTGTTTCGACAACCTGAATGAGGCCATGTTTTTCCATCAGGTTAACGTGATAATAAAGTTTGGTGGCCGCGATATCTAGCCGTTGGGCGATTTCCTTGACGGTTTTGGGGTGCTTGAGTGATTGCAATATATCCAGACGGGTGTTGTGGGCAATTGCTTTTAAGACTTCCAGATCGTCAACAACAAATTCTTCAGTTACTTCATTGGGTGAGGGCATATTTATTTTACTTTAGATAAACATTTGAATTATTTTAAATGATGAAAGGGATTTTAATATCGATGGCAATGTGTGTCAAGTAGAGATTTAGAGAAGGGTAAAACGAAGAACTCTATGATTTGTTTGCAGGAGAAAGTGACGCATGTTACCTGTAAGCTCCCTTGTAAGATCACTCACCCATAATTTGCACCGTTAGCAGGTTAACAATTATGTTATATTGTGAGCCAATACCTGCCACGATTCAGCAAAGTTATCGTTTCAATGATTTATAGCGCAAGACGGTAGCCATTGACCCCATATTTTATCAATCACAAAATCACGCAACGAACGGTTACAAAATATCACTGTGTCAAAAATTCTTGGAAGTCTTCAACTATATTTGAGTCGCCAGGCGACAGGGCTGGGGCGTTACATTTTAGAACAGCTCCTGTTTTTCCTGGTGGGTTGGGTGCCTACCATTGTGGGTGTTGGTCTGCGCGGTTTTGTTTATCGTCTCATTCTCAACATGGATGGCATGGCGGCAATTGAGAATAATGTTCGCCTTCGTTTTGCGGACCAGATCACGCTGAAAAATGGCGTTTACCTGGACCAAGGCAGCTATTTGCATGCTTGTCCTAACGGTATTGAAATTGGTGAAGATTCAATTGTGATGCATGGGGCTGTTTTGCATGTTTACAATTTTCGAAATTTGCCAAATTCAGGCATCAAAATTGGCCGCGATAGTTTAATTGGTGAGTACAGTATCATTCGCGGTCAGGGCGGCGTCACCATTGGGGACCGGGTGTTTACCTCGCCATTTACCCAGATCATTGCGGTAAACCATATTTTCGATGACCCGAAACGGCCGTTTATCGATCAAGGCATTACGGCTGAAGGCATCGTTATTGAAGATGATTGTTGGCTGGGGGCTGGGGCTGTTATCACTGATGGTGTCCGCGTGGGTAAAGGTTCTGTGGTGGCGGCCGGAGCTGTTGTTACCAAAGATGTACCGTCTCACTCCGTTGTTGCTGGTGTTCCTGCCAGAGTGATTAAAACCATTGATGGGCAAACATCTGCCCAGGAAAAAACGATTTATTTTTAGACTTGGCAAAAGCCTACAGACAAAGCTTAAGAAAACGATCTTATAGTGTTGCGTATACAAACTTTTAACGCATACGCAAAATTGCCAACCACAGAAAGTGTTCTGAAACGAAAGGGGATTTTTCTGTGGTTTGCTTAAGTAAAAGCCAAAGCTGCACTTGTTTTTTCAAATTTCTTTTTGGCTTTTACAAATGAATTGGTGCAACTAAATTATGACCACACTTTCCGTTGTTATACCGGCCTATAATGAAGAAGATGGGATTGCTGAAATCGCTCATCGTGTATTGGCTGTCCGTGATTCCCTGCGCGAAGTTGGCGTAGATGGCCTGGAACTGCTTGTTGTTGATGATGGTTCCAAAGATAAAACTGTTGAGATTGCTGGCAGTATTGAAGGCGTAACGCTTATTCAGCACCCGAAAAACAAGGGGTATGGTGGTGCGCTCAAGACTGGTTTTAGCCAGGCAAAAGGGGAACTCATTGGCTTTTTGGACGCTGATGGCACTTATCCCCCGGAATTTTTCCCCAAGCTGTGCGTGGAAGCGATGAATGGCTCAGAAATTGTAGTTGGCTCGCGCATGGCGGGTGCCGACAGCGAGATGCCATTGACGCGCCGCGTGGGTAACTTTTTCTTTGCTAATTTGCTCAGTATTTTGGGACGACAACGCATTACAGACAGCGCCAGCGGAATGCGTGTGTTCCAGCGCGAGGTGCTGCAAAAGATTTATCCGCTGCCGGATGGTCTAAATTTAACCCCGGTCATGAGCACCCGGGCGCTGCATGAACAAATCAAGATGACGGAAATTCCAATTCCGTACAGTGAGCGGCTGGGCCGCTCTAAGTTGAGCGTGGTCCACGACGGCCGTTTATTCCTGGAATCGATGGTGTGGACGGCTATGACCTATAACCCCGTCCGTATTTTGGGGCTTATTGGCCTGGCTGGTGTTGGGATTGCTGTTTTGGTTTTGCTAGGATTGGTATTTGCCCGTATTGGGGATACGACAAGTTTGGGGGCCTGGGGGGTAACGGCCGTATTTACGGCACTCATCGCTTCTGTTGGGGGCATCAGCATTTTTGCCCTTGGTGTCACTTTCAACTACATGGTTTCCATCTTCCACAAACAGCCAATTCGCCAGGGATTGTTTAGCAAACCAATTTTTAAAACCCCGATTAATCATCATTTTGGCTGGCTGGGTATTTTGGCCGGGTTGCTGGGTTTGGCCTTAGGCGTTGGTAGCCTTGCCTTAGCAATTAGTCAGAATTGGCCCATTCAGCGTGTGTGGCTCTATCTTTTAGGGAGCGCCATGTCTACACTGGTTGGCTTGCAGCTGATCATTTATTGGGTTTTGCTGCGCGTATTGGAAGAGCTAAGCCAGCGTGAGATTTTAGCAAAGCGCGATCTGGCCGGATACGGTTAGGCCGATTATTTATAAACAGTTTACCAACTGTTCCGCGATTGAGTAACTGGATCAAACCAATTGCTTAAAACAAATCCGTTAACGAATTGGTGAAAGATACTTAGCAGATTGATAGTTCCGCCTCAGAATCAGAAAAGAAAACAGGCGTACTAGGAGAAATACAATGAGTCAAGTTAAGCTTGAAGATGTGGATGTAAAGGACAACAAAAAAAATCGCAAGGATGATCCCTTGCGAGAGAATTTGGGAACCCGGCGTGTGCCCAAACTACGCATGGCCAATTTTCCTAACGCGGATGAGATTGTTCATCAAGGCTTGTTAGAAGAAGATCGCGATCCCAAAGCAGTTGATATCGTCTTGGTCAATCCGCCAACCCCCGATGGCGGCTTATGGATTCGGACGCAGCATCGCGTGGGGCGTCGCACCCGCGAAAATATGGTATGGCCCCAGGTTTCTCTGGCGCAGATGGCTGCCATGCTGTACCCACAGCATTCTGTCGCTGTCATCGACGCCAATGCTGAGCGGATGAGCTGGCCAGCTTTTGCCAAAAAGCTGGATGAGCTGAAACCAAAGTATTATCTGACACAGGTCACGGCACCTACGCTAGAAAATGATATGTATGGTTGTTTTTTGGCCAAAGCGCGCGGGGCCCAAACGATTGCTTTTGGCACGCACGTAACGCCCATTCCGCGTGAAACAATGCGGCCGTATCCTGCCCTGGATTACATTTTGTTGGGTGAGCCAGACCTTACCATTCGCGATTTGATGGATGTGTTGGAAGGCAAAGTGGATCAGCGCCCTGAAAACATTCAGAAAATTTTTGATACGCACGATCCTATGTACGAGCCAGCTTATGATGAAGATGGCACCGTTAATTTGCGTAAATTGAAAGGGCTAGTCTGGCGCGATGGGGAAGAGATCATGGTGAACCTGACACGGCCGTTTATCCCTAACCTGGATGACATGCCGTTGCCTATGCACCAACTGCTTCCCTGGGACAAATACCGGATGCCGCTTATTAAAGGGCCCTTTACCTTTATCGTCACCAGCCGTGGCTGCCCCGCTGGCTGCACCTACTGCATCAAACACGTTAGCTACCAATTCTCTGTACGCCTCCGTTCGGCCGAAAATATTATGGAAGAGTTGTGGATGCTCAAGAAAATGGGCCTCAATAACATTCACATGTATGCCGACCTCTTCACCGTCAATCGCGACCAGGTGATGGAACTGTGCCAACGGATGATTGATGAGAAAATCAACCTGAAATGGACCTGCAACAGCCGGGTCGATTACGTGGATGAAGAGCTGCTAACCATGATGGGCAAAGCTGGAAACTGGCTTATTTCCTGGGGTATCGAAAGCGGCAGTGAACAAATTTTGCGTCATGCACGCAAAGGTGCTTACCCAGACAAAGCGGCTCGTTCCCTGCAATGGGCACGTAACGCTGGTATTAAGAACTGGGGTTACTTCATCATTGGCTTGCCTGGTGAAACGGAAGCAACCATTCGCGAAACGATTGATTTCTCCAAAGGATTGCCCCTGGATATTGCCCTGTTCCATGTAGCGGCGCCATACCCCGGCACACCTTTCTTCTTTGAAGTGGTGAAAAATGGCTGGTTCCGTCCGGGTACACGTTGGGAACAGGTGGATATGGATAAAGGCACCGTGCTGGACTATGAAGGTTTGTCAGCCGAGCGCCTGCTGTATTGGCAGCGCCGTGCCTTCCGTGAATGGGCGTTCCGTCCCGGCCCAATCATCACCTATCTCAAGATGGTGGCTTCTGACATCTCCACGGTTAAATCTGCTTTGAGCGTAGGGCTGCAAACCTTAAGCTGGCAAGCAAACCGCGACTAACCCACAAATTCGGCGGTCTGCACCTTTGGCCAAAGGTGCAGACCGCCATGTCTTTCTCTAATGTGCAGTATTCCCCAATATTCTATATGCTTGTTGTCTGTGGTAGAGCAACAGCACGCGCATTCCGCCTTTTGGCTAAATAAAATATTTGCTCATTCAGTTTGGTGTGAGCTGTGAAAATGATAGTTGAAGTGCAATGATTGAATTAGCAAATGATCGTTGGTTTCCGGTTGTCAACCTGGCGTTGGCCATGGGGGCGGCGATGCTCTGGTATATTACGTCTGGCAGCATCGGTTGGCCCTTGCTGGTCGTCATTTTAGTCCCTTGGATTTTACGGATTGCGGCGGGGCATTTTCCATTTCGTCGCTCTCGCTTTGATGGTTGGTTGGCACTATTTGGTGTAACGGCCGTTCTCGGTACGTTTACAGCCTATAACAGCACTGCGGCTGCCGGTAAGTTTTGGATTCTGCTGGGAGCCATTGCTGTCTATTTAGCGATTGTCACTGTGTCGCGACGTGATGCCTGGCTGCTGGCTGGGGCAACGGGTCCAGTGGGCGCGTTGTTGGCTTTCTATTTTGTGCTGAGCAATAATTGGCGTCAGTGGCCTGCGGATATTCCGCTGTTCAATCGCATTGGGACGGTTTGGATGTCAATACGGCCGTCTTTTCCCCTTCCTGTGCTGCATCCCAACACCTTGGGCGGTATGATGGCCCTGATGTTGCCTTTCATCCTTGCCTTTGGCCTTTATGCCTGGCGTCAGCGGCAAATTCGCTGGGTACAATTGGCTGTGGTGTCCGGTGGCATTACCGCTGGGGGCTTGCTGTTTACCAGCTCTATTGGTGCCTGGCTCGCTCTGTCTGTGGGGCTGGGCTGCTGGTTTATTTGGGAAGCAAGCGGGCGACTACGCAAAAAGCTGCCTTTTTCACAAAATGTTATTTTTGGTGGTGCAATGGCGCTGCTGCTGCTGTTGGGTTTCGTATTGCTACGATTTGTTTTAGGGGCTGGGTTTGGGCAAGAAGATAGCGCCACCCGCCTGGGGCTGGCCCAGCAAACCTTGTTTCTCATTGAAGATTTTATGCTCACTGGCAGTGGTCTGGCGACTTTCCCGGCGCTGTATGCTCAGTATATTCGTATCACCCCGACATTTTTTGCGGCTTACAGCAATTTTTATTTCGATATCTGGTTAGAACAGGGTGTATTGGCGCTTGTTGCTATGTTGGGGATATTAGGTAGCAGTTTTTGGTTGCTATTTAAGCGTTCTGCTTTTATGCGCAAAAAGTCCCCCAAAACGGCCGTTCCAGCCACGGGTGAAATTATCGGGACGCGACGGAAGCGTAAAAAGCGCAAAAAATTATTGCCTGAAGAGATGGTTTTGTTTCGGTGGGCGGCGTTTATCAGCCTTACGGTGATGGTGCTGCACGGCTTGATTGATGATGCGCTTTATGGAGATCACGCTTCGCCGTTCCTCTTTTTTGCCCCGGCGATGGTGGTTTTGGTGACGCGGCGGCGAGAAGCCGTGGTTGTGCCTACAGCCGTAAGACGACGACGTTGGGTGTTGGGGGTGGGGGCAACGGCCGTATTGCTTATTGGTCTCCTGGTAGGCTTCCGCCAGAAAGTGCAGGCCCAATGGTATGCCAACTTGGGTGCTTTGGAATTGGCCCGTGTAGAATTGGTTGGCTGGCCAACGAACCAATGGGATGCAGGCGGTGAGTTGGCGCGATTCGACCGGGCTACGACTTTGTTTGAACGGTCATTGCGTATTGATGCGCATAATCGTACTGCCAATCAACGAACTGGGATGATTGCCATGGTTGAGCGTGATTATGAAACGGCCGTTACTTATCTGGAACAGGCAGAGAGTCTGGCAGCTACGCATCGTGGCATTGCCAAATCATTGGGTTACAGTTACGTTTGGCTTGGCCAGTTTGACGAAGCCGTAGAAACGTTGGCCGTGATTCCAGAATCACGAGCTGAGATGGCCGTGTACAGTAGCTGGTGGGAACGGCAAAACCGCCTGGATTTGGCCTCAAAAGCCCGTGAAATGGCGGCAATTTTAGAAGATGCCGTCATATTGATGCCATAATCTTTTCATCTTAAGAAAGTTCGCAGCATTGTAAGGTTACTCTGTATTCTTAAGTGGCAGCAAAAACAAAAAATAGCATTGTTCCCCTTTTTGCTGACACCTGATTCAAGCAACATAAAACTAAACAATCCTTTAATTGTGTGAGGGAAAATTATGAAGGACGCATTAAGTAGATTCTGGGTAGCCTGGAAGAAATTTGGTCATTTTATGGGCGATGTGGTGGCCCGCGTTGTCTTAACGCTTTTCTATTTCACCGTATTTTTGCCGTTTGGCTTAATTATTACGTTATTTAGCGATCAGCTGGACATCAAAGATATAACCCCCTCCTGGCTGGAACGCAAAACAAAAGATTTGACGTTGGAAGATGCACGGAGGCTTTGGTAAATGTATATTTTAGGCGTATCTTGCTACTATCATGATTCAGCTGCGGCAATTTTGAAGGATGGCGAACTGATCGCTGCTTCTGAAGAAGAGCGTTTTTCCCGTAAAAAGCACGATTTTGGTTATCCGACCCAGGCCATTGCTTTTTGCCTGGAGCAGGCTGGGATTACTTCCCATGATCTAGACTATGTTGTTTTTTATGAGAAGCCGCTGCAAAAATTTGAGCGCATTCTCATGACAACGTTGCAAACCTTCCCTCAATCGTATCCAGTTTTCCGCGAATCCATGGTGGCCTGGTTTAACGAGAAGTTGTGGATTAAAGGTGAGCTGCTCACAAAATTAGATATTCCTGATGAAAAACTCCTGTTTGTGGAGCATCATTTGAGCCATGCGGCCAGCGCTTTCTTCTGTTCTCCTTATGAAGAAGCGGCCGTTCTTACGGTCGATGGGGTGGGTGAATGGACGACCACGACGCTGGGAAAGGCAACGGCCGTTTGGGAGCAAACCCCCGACGGTGTACCAGGCAGCCAAAAGAGCAATGGGATTGATCTGTTCCAGGAAATGAAATTCCCGCACTCGATTGGCCTCCTTTATTCTGCTTTTACCGCCTTTTTAGGCTTCCGCGTGAACAATGGCGAATACAAAGTGATGGGCATGTCACCTTACGGCAAGCCTACCCGCATGGACGACGTGTACAAAGTGTTCAACATCGCCGACGATGCCAGCTTCCGCTTGAATATGGATTACTTCACCTTCCATAAATCCACATCCAAAACATTCAGCAATAAATTTATTGATTTGTTTGGCGAGCCACGCATTCATGATTCCATTTTCTACACGCCAACCACGCATCCTAACAAAGATCATCCGCAGTGGGATCAGAAAACGGCCGAAAAGAATCAATATTACGCCGACATTGCTTCTAGCATTCAGCGCGTCACAGAAGATGCCATGTTAAAGATGGTGGCCCATGCTTATGAGCAAACTGGATTAAAAAATCTGTGTATTGCTGGTGGTGTGGCGTTGAACTCAGTGGCAAACGGCCGTATCATGCGTGAAGGTCCATTTGAGAGCGTCTACATTCAGCCCGCTGCCGGTGATGCCGGTGGTGCTCTGGGTGCTGCGCTTTATGCTTACCATGTCTTGCTGGGCAAGCCGCGTAAATTCTTTATGGAATCGGCTTACTGGGGGAAATCCTACTCCCACGATGAGCACAAGGCCGCCATTGAAGATTATGGTTACAGCTACGAATACGTGGACGATATTGATAAAGTGGCCGAGCATATGGTAGATGACATGCTGGGCAAGCGGGTTATTGGTCTGTATCAGGGTCGTTTTGAGTGGGGACCGCGTGCTTTGGGCAACCGTTCCATCATGGCTGACCCGCGCAGTGCTGAAATGAAGGGTATCGTTAACGAACGGATTAAATTCCGCGAACCATTCCGCCCCTTTGCTCCGGTGGTGTTAGAAGATCGCGCCCCAGAATTCTGGGAAGATTTGGAAGATCACAAAAAGACATATCCTTACCGCTACATGTTGGCCGTTTGCCGGACCAAACCGGGGCAGGGTGAGAAGATTCAGGCAGTGGACCATGAAGGAAGCGGCCGTATTCAAACCGTGCGGCGCGAATGGAATCCTCTTTATTACCGGGCCATTGAACTGTTTGGGGAAGCTACAGGCGTACCTGTGTTGCTGAACACCAGCTTCAATCTGCGCGGTGAACCGATTGTGACCACACCGACGAACGCACTCAATACCTTTACCCAAAGTGATATTGATACCTTGTACATGGATGGCTTTATCGTTCGTAAGAGTCAAAATAAGAATAACACGATAAAAAAGCCTGAAATTACCTTTGCAAAGGATTGATAATGCGTAAGCTGCTGCAAAATCTGGCGCTGACATTTTTTAGTTTGTTGTTTACTTTGGCCTTGCTAGAAGGAGCGGCGCGCATCTTTAAGTTGGGCACCGGGCTATTCTGGCAGCCAGATTCACAGCTGGGCTGGGTGAATATTCCCGATGCCAGCGGCTGGGAATCGTGTTATGGTGAATGCCAAATTCGCGTGACGATTAACAGCCAGGGGCTGCGCGACCGGGAAATTCCTTATGAAAACGAGTCTGGTGCCACGCGTGTTTTGATGTTGGGTGACTCAACCACAGCTGCTATGCAGGTCACGTTGGAAGACACGTTTGTCAAGCAGCTCGAAAGCAAGCTGAATGAAAACACTGGCGATTGGGAAGTAATCAACGCAGGTGTCAATGCGTATGGCACGGACAACGAATTGCTGTTTTATCAGCTTGAAGGCGAGAAATACGATCCGGATATTGTTTTCTTGAATATGTATCTGGCCAATGATGTGTACAATAACCATCCAACGCTGGAATTGCGTTACGGTGGTCAGAGTGCCAAACCATACTTCACGCTAAACGATAATGGCGAGTTGGAGCTGCAAAACTTTCCGGTAGAAGATACGGCTACGTTTTGGACCAAAGTGGGTACTTTTCTAAAGAAGAATTTCCAGCTGCCACGTTTTGTGGCCCAGACGTTGGCTTTACGCGGCGAGATTCCACCTTGGCTGGCTCCGATTGTGCGTCTGTTTGGCGGTGGTCGAGGGGCAACTTCTGCTGGGGATGGTGATGCAGCACAGGCTGCGGAAAATGAGAATGGTGGTGAGGAAACGGCCGTTCAAACCCCTGCACGCCGACCAGATATTTGTGACCCGGACCCGCTGCCCATCATTGAAAATGCCTGGAACGTGACCGAGGCGCTTGTTCTGGAGCTGGACAAAGAGGTCGAGGCCAATGGTGCCCAGTTAGCTGTCTTGATTATTCCGGCCGCGCCGCAAATTGTTCCCCCTGCAGAGGGCGCTGAATGGTACTGTGATGTGCCCAATGATGAGTTGACTTCCTTTTTGGATGAAGCTGGTATTCCTTACCTGGACATGCTGCCTGCCTTTCGTGAGGAAGCGTTGGCTGGGAATGGCCCGTACTATTTCGAGAAAGATTTCCACATGAATGTCTTGGGGCACGACTTAACAGCGGACTTGTTATATCAGTTTGTAGACGAAACCTTTGTTACCACCGATAATTAAGCAAATCACAGAAAAACTTTTGAAATTTAAAGTGAGGTTACATGTGATTTGCTCAAGTAAAAGCCAAAAGTGAAAGTGTCTTTATTCCAATATTGTTTGGGCTTTTACTCAATAAAAATATCAAGAATAGAGAGTTAATCTGTTTATAGTTTTAGGAGAAATCAAATCATGAAGAAATTCCTGCGAAGCATGACATCGAATGTTGGGGTTGTTGGTGAGCTGTTAGGCTTTTTGGGTGCCAATAAACGCTGGTGGCTTATTCCCATGGTTGCCGTCCTGCTGCTCTTTGGGCTGCTGGTGATTTTTGGCTCGGCATCTGGCCTGGCCCCCTTTATTTATACACTGTTCTAAGTCTTGCCTTCCCTTTAACAATTAAACGCTCCGTGGTTCCCTCGCTGGGAACCACGGAGCGGAAAATGATAGTAATTCAGCAAGATTAGCGTGAATTCTTGCCGCTGATTATGAAACTTACATTTGATTACGCGCTGCGCCTCACGTGAAGCGCAGCGCGTTTACTGTGTTTACTGTATTGTTACCGGTCGCAGTGCCAGGAGCCATTTTAGCTAACAACCATTCCCCGCTAAGACACTGCCTCAACGACGAATTGATTATGAAAAAAATCTCGAATCCTTTTACCCTTCGCTTGTTTTTATTTGTTGCTGTTTTGTCTCTGCTAGTAGTCAGCGGGTTGACGGCGCTGGCCCAAACTGAAGAAGATCGCATTTGGAGCGATCCCATCAATATTTCTGGCAGTGGCGGGGCATCAGACCCTTCTTTATCGCAGGATAGTGGCGGTACGTACCATCTGTTCTGGCGAGATGAATTTGCGGGCATTATGTATGCCTCTGGGGATGGCCAAACCTGGGCAGAACCGGTTACGCCGCGCTTTCCCTTTAGCGAGCCTCCCTTTGGCGCTTTGGGTGATGATGGATTTGAGGGCTTTTTTACGCCTTCAGTTTATATTGATCCGCAAGATCGGGCCCATGCATTGTGGGTAAATGAAGATGATGAGATGTTCTACAGCCGTTCCGGGGTGGCCGATATTACGGCCAGCTCGGCGGGCTGGACGGGGCCTGCACTTTTAGCCAGAAATGTATTTCGTTATGAGATGATTGCTGGCGCAAACGGCCGTCTCCACATGCTCTACCTTGCTGTCAGGGACTCCGCCACAACGGCTCCAGGTGTCATTTATCGTTATTCTGACGACGGGGGTGCCTCCTGGTCTACGCCAGTTAATGTCTATGCCTCAGATTATTACCGTACCATTACACCTGGCGAAGCCAATATTCATATCATGCCCGCCGATGGCGAAAACGTCATTGTGTCTTGGGACAATCGTGATCTGGATACGGTATTTGTGGCGCGCTCTACCGATAATGGCCTTACCTGGGAAGAACCGCGCGCGGTTGATCAACGCCTGGCTGAAGATCCGGTGGATTCAACGGGTCCTTCTCAAATTAATTTGCATACCAGTGGCAGTAATGTAAACCTGACCTGGCGTGCCAGCCACGCTGAGGAGCAATGTGCACAATATGTGCAGCAATCGACGGATGGTGGGGCAACCTGGCAAGATACGCAAGCGGTCCATGTTGATGAAGTAAACTGCCCGGAAAACGGCCGTTTCGTTCAGGGCACCAATGATTTACTCTTCCTCATTTCCACACTAGATGGGAACGTCTATATGCAAGCCCAGGATGGTGATCAATGGAGCCGTCCGATTATGCAGGCACCCCTGGCTGAATTTACGGATCCCATTACCTTCCGCAACGTGCGCTTTGAATGCCACATGACTGATGTGACGCCAGAAAATCGCCTGATTGTTGTTGGCTGTGGCAAAAGCAACGACGATGATATTTGGCTTATTTCTCGGCCGTTGGGAACCATAGAGAACTGGTCGTCCCGGTTTGTGCCGACCTCCGTATGGAGCCAGCCGGTGGCTGTGGCTACGGCCGAAGTGCAAATGTTGCAACCCAACCTGGTCGTAGGGGCAGATGCTCGCCTGCACGCCTTCTGGAGTCAGTCCGAAAGCCCTGTGGCCACCGGACGTATTGTGAATCCGCTCAACATTCCTGGCAATGAAATCTTTTACTCTCGGTATGATGCAGGCTCCTGGTCTGCGCCCCGCCCTGTCTTGCGCTCTCCCAGCGGCAGCCAGGCGGATTTTCCCGCTGTAGCCACCGATCTTCAGGGCAGCTTGTTTGTGGCCTGGGCAGGCGATCAGCCGAATGGTATTTACTTTAGCCGCGCGTTGGCTGATCGGGCTGCGTCTGTCACAGAATGGATCACGCCTCAACTGTTACCAGCGCCTCGCGAGTCCGGTACCTGGCCCAGCATGGTTTCTGATGGCGAAAGTACCATTTACGTGGCGTACACAATCCCGTTAAATGAGGATCGTGGAATTTACCTGACGCGATCTGAAGATAACGGTGATAGTTGGTCGGATGCAATTCCTGTATTTGACGGTATAGCCGCCAATTGGGATTTGATTGGTCCCGCCAGCCTGACCCGTACCGAGGACGGAACGCTGCACTTGTTGTGGACGCGTTGGACACAACTACCTGAAATGCAGGCTGTTGCTTTGGCCTATGCGCGTTCAGAGGACAATGGGCAGACTTGGACAGAAGCAGAAATTGTCACCGAAGAGCCCGTGCTTGGCAGTGCTATTTTGGGCGTGCAGGAACGGTTTGTACACCGCATTTGGACCGGGCTGATAGACGGCCGTCCGGTAATCTGGCATCAATTTTCAGAGGATGGCGGTATTACCTGGAGCGCAGCAGGGCGTGTGGTTGACCCTGGCCTCATTTCTGGCCCGACCACCTTGATTGCTGATCAGAATGCAAATCCGCTCCTTTTACAACTGGCAGAAACCAATGCAGGCCAGCTTGTGCTGCAAGAGTGGGTTTGGACGATAGATCGCTGGGTCCAAGGTGAGCGTCGCGCTTTGCAGGATACGGCCGTAAACGCCGATGCCATTGCCGCTATTGCGGACCCTGGTGGCCAAATAGCGGTTATGTATGGCAGTTTAATTGCGAGTGATACGGCCGTTATCGACGAGATTATTTACACGGGACGCCAGTGGGTTGTTGATGAATCGGCTGCTACACGGGTTCCGTTGCCCACCTTAACACCAACACCAGAATTTGTGCCTACGGAGACGCCGCAACCAGAACCCACGCCGACTGCAACGGCCACACTGGCACCTGTACAAAATGTCAGCCCATTGAGTGGTAGCTCGGGTGGCATTATTGTGGGCGTTTTTGTAGCGCTTGTATTAGTGGGAGCCATTTTTGCCTTTGGTTGGCGCATGACACGGACTAAGTAAGCGGCCAACAATAACTTACCTTTTTGTAAGGTCGCTTACTCCAAGCCGTCCGCACAATTCCGGTAATTTATTTGCGGACGGCCACTAAGTAGCACACAGTGAGTTTATGCGAAGGGCTGCTTGCTGCTTCACGCTCCAAAAGCAAAGTAGTTATTCTGCGAATGAGCAATCCATAGTTGAGGATGTCAAGTAAGGTGCATCTTAAGAGTGGGAAAGTAGTATGAATCTCGTACCAAAAAGGCCACTATGGAGCCGCTTGGGGGAGATGCCCACAAAGTTGGTACACCCTGAAATTTGCACTATCGCTTGAATCTAAAGTAAAGGAGTTACATTCATGAAACGTATTATTGTTGCTGGCCTATTTACATCGTTTATCGCCCTGGTTGCTGTTGGCTCGGCTTTTGCTGCCCCACCTGCCTATATTGATCCCAACACGGGTGGTATGTTGGCCCAAGCCTTAATTGTTGTGCTGGGGATGCTAACGGGTGTTTGGTTCTTCTTTGCCAATCGGATTAAGATGACCTTTCATCGCCTGATGCGCAACTACCGGGAAAAGAATAACGAGCCAGTTGCATCGGAAATCGTAACACCTGATGCTCCTCAAGAGAACAACGCCCAGTAAGCTGGGCTGCTCCAGGCGCTGTGTAAAATCAGCGCCGACCATGACCAGTGCAGTCATTTGGATTTAGATTGAGAGGCTGCACCCGTGCTTGCCGAATAGTACATAGAATCCTTTAAAAATGGGTAGCTCTTTGGTGCAATCGGCAGAAGGCTTTTAATAAAAAGCCCATGATTTTGCTGATTGCATTGTAAAAGCGGGAAATAGTCATAATTAGTTTTCCGCTTTTACACGGTAAGCACATGGTTCATCCTCGAATGCTTCAACACTGCTTCCCGCTGCTGCCACCAGACAAAGAAGATAGATAAACAATCATGCGTGTAGTGATTATTGGCTTAGATGCCTTTGAACCAAGACGTTTTGAACGGCTGTATGAAGAAGGTCGTGTACCGAACCTGGCTCGGTACGTTGATCTGAATGCCTATGCCCGTTTTGCCGTATCCAACCCACCTCAGAGCGAGGTGTCGTGGACGAGCATTGCTACGGGATTGAACCCTGGTGGGCATGGGATGTTTGATTTTGTCCACCGTAATCCAGCTAACTATGCTCTGAATGTGTCGCTGCTGCCGACAAAGAGTGGCTTTGGCGGCACCCAATTTGCCGAGCCGTTTTCTGCCAAGACAATTTTTGACCAGGTGGTAGCCCAAGGCTATCCGGCTACTGCTCTGTGGTGGCCAGCTTTGTTCCCGGCACGGGTCAAGTCGCCAGTGCGTTCGCTGCCGGGGCTGGGTACACCCGATTTACTGGGTCGCCTGGGGGTGGGGACTTTGTTCACCACCAATAAAGGATTGGCACAGGAAAACGGCCGTAAAACCCCCGTGGCTATCTTAGAGAAAGTAGGTAACAAAAAGTATAAGTCTGTGGTAGCTGGCCCGATGCGCAAGGCCAAAGGTGGCGTAGAACCAGCCACCCACGAGCTAATTGTGGAACAAACCGGAGCCGACACGGTGCAAGTGACTGTAGAAAAGCATCGGTTGGAGCTGCGCCTGGGTGAGTGGAGCCCTATTTTAGAGCTGAAGTTTAAAATTGGCTTCCTGGTTTCGCTGCCTAGCATTACCCAACTGATTTTGACCCAGGTTGGCGATGAACTGAGCATCTATGCCTTACCGCTGCAAATCCATCCGCTGCGTTCTGCCTGGCATTACGGCACGCCTACCAATTTTGTGAAGGATTCCTGGAAAAATGCCGGGCCTTTCCTCACTGTGGGCTGGCCACAGGACACAACTGCTCTGGAAGATGGCTTTATTGAGGATGACCATTTTATCCGTTTGTGTGAGTCCATCGTGGCGACGCGGGAGCGGGTGCTGATGCATCATTTGGATTCGTTCCAGGAAGGTGTGCTGGGTTGTGTGTTTGACACGCTGGACCGGATGCAGCATATGTTCTGGCGTGACCGGCCTGATTTAATTGATGAATGGTACGTAAAAATGGATGCGCTGGTGGGCCGTGTGGAGCAAAAACTAGCCGCCAAGGGCATTAAAGATACGACCAAGCTGGTGGTCGTTTCTGACCATGGCTTTACCGAATTTGGGCAGAAGGCGCATTTGAATCGCTGGTTGCAAGAACAGGGGTATTTGACGGCGAAAACGGCCGTTTCCCAAGGCAGTTTCAGTGACGTTGATTGGAGCCAGACTCAGGCGTATGGCATCGGCTTGAACAGTTTGTATCTGAACCTAAACGGCCGTGAAGGCAAGGGGATCGTACAGGCTGCTGAGCAGGAAAATCTGATCAACAAGATGTGTGATGAACTGCTGCAATGGGAAGCGCCCAATGGCCAGCAAGTTGTAAACAAAGTGTGGCGCAACAAAGATGCTTTTGATGGGCCGCTGGCTGCTTACGGGCCAGACGTGATGGTGGGCTTTGCCCCTGGCTTCCGTGCCTCGTCGCAAACCGGGCTGGGCGGCTGGGAAGAAAACGCCATCGAGCCAAACAGCGATCATTGGGGAGCCGACCACTGCATTGATCCCAATGCGGTGCCGGGCGTGCTATTTTGCAGCCACGGTCTAGGAAACTTCCCCAACCCGTCTTATCGGGATATTCCGATGTTAACCATTGGTTCCAAACCGGATTCGAGCGGATCGGCTCCACCGCCGACCTCTAGCGGCACGGAATCTGACGAAGTGATTGAAGAAAGGTTAAAAAGCCTTGGCTACCTCTAACACGACTACAGAAACGGCCGTATCCATGGCCGAATCAACCAAGACCACAACAGCTAAACGGGGCATCAACAAAGCCACCCTGTGGATTGTTTTTGCTGCCGCTGTTTTTCCCACGCATATCTGGGCGCTCGTTGACTTTTTACAGGAGTATCCTGCCTGGATCAAGCGGATGAACACCTCCGAACTGCTGGGATCGTTCTCTTACATGATGGGGGTTTTTGCCCTGCCAGATGCTGTTTTCCTCTTCTTGGGCGTGTTGGTGCTGGCCCTCATTTTGCCCTACCGATTTTTCCGCGAGAAGTTTGCGGCAATGGGCAGTGCGCTGGCGTTGATTACGGCCGTCTGGTTCATCATCTTTCATTCCTACCCACTGTGGTTGGAGCAGCGTCAATTGGTGCCGCTGGGCTTATGGGCTGTGAGCTATGTGCTGATTTTAGGTGTAGCCTACTTCCAAATTTTGCGCAATCCTAAGGCGGAAGCGCTGGTGGATAACTTCATGCAGCGCGCCGTGTCATTATCGGCACTTTATCTGTTTATTGATTTTCTAAGCCTGATCAACGTGTTGATTCGCAACTTCTAACTGAGGGTTTATTCGTGACTAAGATTAATCGCCGCACCTTTTTAAAGCTGCTGCCGACCGTCCCGTTTTTTAAAGTAGCCTGGCCTGCTGTGCAAACGGCCGTTCAAGGCCAAAACCTGGCTCAGAGCAGTGACCAGCCTAATATTTTGTTTCTGGTCTTTGATACGCTCTCGGCACAGCATATGTCCCTTTATGGTTACAACCGGGAAACGACGCCAAACATGGCCCGTTTTGCCGCAAAGGCGACCGTGTTTCACAAGCATGTGGCCGGGGGTAATTTCACCTCACCTGGTACATCTACCTTGATGACCGGCACCTATCCCTGGACCCATCGTGCCATCCAGCTGCATGGGCTGGTACATGAAGAATTTGTGCAGAAAAACATCTTTTCGCTCATGCCTGACAATTACCATACGGTTGCTTATACACATAACCTGCTGGTCATGTCATTATTGCACCAGTTCCGGGGCGATTTGGATTTATTCAAACACACCCGCGATCTTTGTCTGGCCGACGGTGAGTTTGCCGATCGGCTTTTCTTTGAAGATTACACCACCGCTTTTTGGGCTGAAACAACGGCGTTGCAAGGTGGTGCGACGCCACCCAGTGCGTTATTCCTCTCTTTGTTGGATCGCTTTGCCCGCTTTGCTGAATCGCGCGAATTTAAAAATGAGCTGGCCAGCCAGTATCCGCGCGGTATTCCTAATCTGCACAGCATGTTTTTCTTGTTGGAAGATGCTATTGATTGGGTAGAAGAGCAGGTGATGAGTATGCCACGGCCGTTTATGGGCTACTTCCATATGCTGCCACCGCACGAGCCGTATGCTGCCCGCGCCGATTTTGTGGATATTTTCACCGATGGCTGGCAACCAACCGAGAAGCCCAAGCTGTTTGGTTCGCAAAACATGCCGCAAGCAGCGCTTAACCGGGAACGCCGCCTGTATGATGAATATTTGGCGTTTACCGATTCGGAATTCGGCCGTTTGTTGGATAACCTGGAGCAGCAAGGCGTCTTGGATGATACCTACATTATCCTGACCAGCGATCATGGTGAGCTGTTTGAGCGCGGTATTCGTGGTCATGTTAGCCTCACACTCTATGAAGGATTGACGCATGTGCCGCTGCTCATTCACAAACCAGGGCAGCAAAGCCGGGAAGATGTTTTCCAGCGCACGACTGCTGCCGATATTTTGCCTACTTTGATGCAAATCACAGGACAAGCTGTGCCAGACTGGAGTGAAGGCGCTGTTTTGCCTACTTTTGGCGGCCCCGAAGCCGCTGAAGATCGCCCAGTCTACTCGGTAGAAGCCAAAAGCAATCCGAAGTACGCGGCGCTTACAGAGGCAACCGTGGCTTTGTACCAGGACGACATGAAGCTGATCCGTTACTTTGGTTATACAGACGAAGAGAAGTTTGAATTGTATAACTTAAAGGACGATCCAGAAGAGTTAAACAACATCTACGAAAGTGAAACAGGGTTGGCAAGCGACTTGACAGCGGCACTAAAAGACAAAATCTATGCCGAAAATGCCCCCTATCGCCGGGAATAACTAAAACGAGAGGAACGTATTAGATGATTGCACACGTACAAAACTTATATAAATTCCGTGAATTAATAGGCATGTGGGCCTTCCGTGAGATTCGGGTGCGCTACAAGCAGTCGCTGTTAGGCGCGGCCTGGGCAGTTTTGCAGCCGTTAGCCTTGATGCTCATGTTTACCTTTGTTTTTTCCAAGATTGCCCGTATTCCCACGGACCAGCCATATCCGATATTTTCCTACACGGCATTATTGCCCTGGACGTTATTTGCCACTTCCATGAGTTTTGGCGTCAACTCGCTCATCAATAACATGAATTTGGTTACGAAAACGTACTTTCCCCGCGAAGTTTTGCCACTAGGCGTGATTGGGGCTGCGTTGTTCGACTTTCTAATTGCGTCCAGCATCTTTGTGCTGCTGATGATCTATTATGAAGTGCCAGTTACGATTCACTTTTTGTGGATTCCAGTATTTCTGGTCATCCAGATTTTTCTGATGTTGGGTATTATTTTGATCGGCTCAGCCCTGACTGTTTTCTACCGCGATGTGCGCTTTGTGGTGCCGCTGGGTTTGCAATTGTGGATGTATGCCACGCCAATTATTTATCCCATTGAACTTGTCAATGAAAATTTACCTCAATTACGCACGATTTATGCGTTGAATCCGATGGTAGGAATTGTGGAATCTTACCGGAATGTGATTTTGCGCGGTGTGCCACCGAACTTGACCGATTTGGGGCTGGCAGCGGCCGTTTCCATCACTTTGTTTATTGTGGCGTACATTATTTTTAAGCGCCTGGAAGTTTTATTTAACGATCTCATTTAATTTTGGGCAGTCTTCGTAGGAGGCATGGATGAAACCTGCTGTACGATTTGAAAACGTATCAAAACGATATGAATTAGGTACTGGGCAAACCAGTATTAAACGAATGATCAAAAAGCCAATTGCGCGCCTGACGGGACGCAAGAATGGCGTGCCAGAAAGCCAGATTTTGTGGGCTTTGAAGGATGTGAACTTTAACATTGAACCCGGTTCAGCTTTGGGGTTGGTCGGGCCAAACGGCTCTGGCAAAACCACCTCGCTGAAGCTGCTCTCACGGATTACTTTTCCAACTTCGGGACGGGTGCATATTAACGGCCGTATCTCTGCCCTCATCGAACTGGGAGCAGG
Organism: uncultured Anaerolineae bacterium; assembly: GCA_905479495.1. GTDB lineage: Bacteria > Chloroflexota > Anaerolineae > Promineifilales > Promineifilaceae > Leptofilum. The sequence goes on along the minus strand of CAJQMR010000039.1, from coordinate 109,511 downwards.
TTTTCATCCGGACTTGACTGGACGGGAAAATGTGTACCTGAACGGCACTATTCTGGGCATGAAAAAAGAGGAAATCGACAAGCGCTTTGACCAGATAGTTGAATTTTCCGGCATCGAGCGCTTTATCGACACACCGGTCAAACGATACTCCTCTGGTATGTACGTGCGGCTGGGTTTCTCTGTGGCGGCCCACGTGGAACCAGATGTCTTGCTGGTGGACGAGGTGTTGGCTGTAGGTGATGCTCAATTCCGCCAAAAGTGTGCCCGGCGTATTGAAGAGCTGCAAGAAATTGGCACCACTATCGTTTTTGTGGCCCACAACCTCTACTTAGTGCGCAGCGTCTGTGACAAGGCGGTCTTTTTGCTGAAAGGCCAGGTGCAGCAGCAGGGCGATGTAGATGAAGTGCTGAACAAATACGAAAATTGGCTTATTGAGCAGCAAATCATGCAAGGGGGCGCACCCGCCACTGCAATGCGCGGGAAAAATGCGGGTAGCTCACAGGAAGTAGCCATTCAGGAAATTGAGATGCGTAACCTCACCAGCGGATCGAATGAGAATTTTAATTACAACGATCCGGTTGAGATTCAGGTACGTTACAAAACGAATAAACCGATCAGCCAGCCCAATCTGGTGGTGCGCATTACGCGCGCCGATGGAGCGACGGCTGCCATGATCCGCACGGCCGATTACGGCCTGAAACTGGATGATCTGGAAGGGGAAGGCATCATTTCGTTAAAGATGGACCGGCTTCAGCTGGCAACGGGTGGCTATGTGCTGAATGTTTCGCTGCTGGGACCGATTGACGGCGTCGCCCTGGCCTGGGGCAACTCCCGCTGGATGCAAGTGTCTGGTATCAGCCTGGGCCATGAGGAAAGCAGCGGTATGTTTGTGCCCAACATTGCTTCGGCCGAAGTTCAGGCAAAGCGTGACGTGGTTGAGATGGTCCAGGAACAGGTTTCTTAAGTAAACCGAAAAACATTTCGGAAAACCTAATTTTTGGAGACTGGAGATTGGAGGTTGGAGACTGAATAAATCTCTGATTTCTAGTCTCCAGTCTTAATTTTATTACGTGATGACATTGTTAACTGAGACACCCCTAACTGAAACGGCCGTACCCACCCCCACGGGGCTACGCGTGGCGTACGTCATGCAAAATGTGGGCGTCGATCTGGCGGCAGAAGTCGGACAGATGATGCTCATCCGCCAGACGATTCAAGGGTTAGAGCAGCGTGGATACACCGTTGATTTGCTCAACTTACAGGGGCGCAATGTGGTAGCGTACCCGAATCTGGCCGATTTAAGCCAGCAGCGGCAGGTTGCTTTGGGCTGGAGTGGACAACGGCCGTATCAACTCATGGAAGGCGGCTTGCGGCGGCTGCATGGCTTGCTGAAGCTGCCCTATCTGGCTGGTTTTGACTCGCGCCGCTTTTATGAAGCGTGCCTGAGTGCCTTGCCCAACTACCAAATTTGCCATGAATACGCTGGTCTGTTGAGTGTGGGCGCAGCTTATGCTAGCCAAAAAACCAACACGCCCTACGTCCTTACCGTAGATGCCGATTTACTGCTAGAAGCGGACGTGATGGGCGACCCAATTACCGGACTGCGGCGCAAAGCTGCGCAGTGGGCGGCCAGTAAAAGTTACCAGCTGGCCGATCAAATCATTACGGTTTCTGATCCAACCAAAGAAAATCTGGTGGAAAATTGGGGCGTGCCTGCTGAAAAAATTAAAGTGATTCCCAACGGCGTGAATGTGGCTCATTTCCAGCAGCCAGTTGACACGGCGAAGGTGCGCGCAGAATTTGGCCTGGGCGACGCGCCGGTCATTATGTTTGTGGGTGGCTTCCAGCGGTGGCACGGGCTGGATAAGTTGTTGGAGGCGCTGGCGCTTGTCACTAAGATTTTGCCAGAGGTGCGATTGCTGCTGGTGGGAGACGGTCCGGCACGGCCGTTTGTTGAAGAAAACATCCATCGTTTAGATTTGGAAAAATTTGTCACGATTACCGGCTTTTTGTCCCATGCGCGCATCCCGCAGCTGCTGGCTGTAGCTGATGTGGTCACGGTGCCCTACCCCAAACTGCCGCAAGAGATGTGGTTTTCGCCGCTTAAGTTATACGAATACATGGCCGCCGGGAAAGCCATTGTGGCATCTAGCGCCGGGCAGATTAAAAATGTGATCCGGCATGATGAAAATGGCTTGCTGGTCACGCCGGGCGATGTGGCTGATTTGGCGCAAGCGTGCCTGCACTTGTTGCAAAACAAGGCCGATCGCCAGCGTCTGGGTGCCAATGCGCAGCGCGAAGCAGAGACCGAGCATGCCTGGGCGCGCCAAATTGAACGATTGGCGCAGGTATATGAAGCTGCTCTGAGGAGTCGGTAACCGCCATGTCTGGGATTGTGCCTTCCACTCAAACACCACCGGTTGAACGGCCGTTTCCCCTAACTTCGCGCTGGTTATCGGCCCGCAACGTTCTGATTATTATGACCCTGTTGCAGCTAGGCTGGTTGGGTGTTATCTGGGTTACGGGCGCAACCGCAGCAACTTATAAACTGCTGCCTATGCTCGTGGTGACGTTGGTGTTGGGTACGGCCGTTGTTTTGCTGCCGGATCGCTATTTTTCCTGGCTGCCGCTCGACGAGGCGCGTATCGCTCGCTCTGAAACGCGCCTTTTGCTGCTGCTGGGGCTGCTCGTCGGCGCAGTGCTGATCATTTTTGCGTCACAGCAGCGCATCTGGGCCTTTGATGAAGAAGGCAATTTACGAGCTGCGGCGAGTGTGGCCAATGAGGGTGTCCGGGCACTATTTGAAAATTACGGCCGTCGCCCCTGGCTGGGCAAGCAGCATCCGCCGCTGGTGCCCATCATGTATGGCCTGGCGATGAATTTGCTGGGAACTTCACAATTGGCAGGGCGGGCTGTCACGGCCGTTTTTGCCCTGGGCACAGGCTGGCTGACGTACCTCATTGGCCGTCGCCTGTTTGACCGCCGGACGGCGCTGCTGGGAGCGCTGCTGCTGTTTAGCTTCCCCTTGGTGTTCCGCCTGGGCGCGGCGGCAATGGTAGAAACACCGCTCACCTTCTTTTTTACGCTGACGGTGCTGCTCACCTTAAGATTGGCTGAACGGCCGTCTGTTGGCCGCCTGTTCCTGGTAGGATTAGCCATCGGTGCTGGCTTGCTTTCCAAATACACAATGGTGTTTGTGCTGCCGCTGGTTTTTGGCATCATCACTGTGCAGGGGTCGTTTAAGCAGGCGGTACGTTACCTGGGTGTAATGGCGCTTATTGGAGCCATTTTGTTGGCCGGTTGGCTGCTCTTTGCCAATCAATTGGATATCCTGCAGCGGCAGTTTGCTACCATTTGGGAATATGCCGGGCTGGTGCTGACAAATGATTACGGCCGTCGTGTGCTGTTTGAAACGATGACCAACCGTCTGCCGTCTGGCCTGGGCGTTTATAATTTACCCTTTTTGGCCTTAGGTGGCGTGTTTGTTATCAACCGGCGGCGGAAAGCTGATTGGATTGTTTTATTTTGGATACTTAGCGTGTGGCTACCGCTGTCACTCACCTTACCTGACCACCGCTACTTTTTGCCCTCGTTTCCGGCGGTTGCCCTCGTGGCCGCGCTGGGTTTGCAGCAGGTCACTAAGGGAACGGCGCGCGGGTTGTTGTTAGCGCTGCTGTTAGCTGCCAGCACTTTATATTTGTATGTCGATTGGGTTCGGGCAGCCGAGCTCTTTATTCAGTAAGCGGTGATGTGTAAGATGAAAAAGTTACCCTTGTTTTTACTGTTGATCATGATGGGACTGCTGTGGGGAACGGCCGTTCCCCATCTCCAGGCCCAGGATGAATCCTTGCTTTGGACCGTGCCCCGGCTGCTTTCCAGCCCCGGCATTTTTGAGACCAGCGAAACCGAAATTATTTCCGATCCGCATGGCTTTGTACACGTTTTCTGGACTGAAACAAATCCAGATGACAACGTGTCCATCATCCAATACGCTACCTTTGACGGTGTTGCCTGGTCGGAACCAAACGATGTGTACGTTTCGGCACCGGATATTGACATTATTACTTTTGCGGCCGCGTTGGGGCAGGATGGCACGCTGCATCTGGTTTGGTCAGAAGGCAACACTGGTCCCATTTTCTACACCCATGCGCCTGCTTTGGAAGCGCATTCGGCACGGGCTTGGGAACGGCCGTCTTCTTTTGGCTTCCCTGCTTACCGTATGAAGATGGTTGTAGATAGTAAAAATGTGCTGCACCTCATGTTCATCAACTTCTACGGTAAAGAGCCAGGCGTCTACTACACGCGCTCCGAAGATTTTGGCGAAACCTGGCTTACTACAGTATGGATTGATCCCGATATTCCCACCTACGACACACCCAATGTCATCAAATTTCTCGTTGATGACAAAGACGGATTACATGCTTCTTGGTATTACGCCGCCACTGACTTGTCCAGTCCGCTCGGTGAATGGGTGCGCTATGTTCATTCCTTGGATGGGGGTCACACATGGTCCTCGCCTTTCTCCGTGGATCGCGCTGATGAAACCATTGATGAGCTACGCCAACCATTTCCTGGTCTGGCCATCGCGGGGGACACGGTGCACGTGATGTATGCTGGTAACGCAACTACGCAACGAGAGCATCGCTACTCGTTGGATCGGGGCGTTACCTGGAGCGAGACTAAGCGTGTGATGGGTAATTTACAGGGCCAGGCATTGGGTGATGGCTTTACGACTGATAGCCTGGGTCGTCTGCACTTTTTCGGCCAGATTCGCTGGCCGCAGGGCGTTTATCATTCCATCTGGAATCCGGCTGACCCAGAAGCGGGCTGGACCACGCCACAAATGGCATATGTTATTTCTAGCAGCCCAGAAGAGGGTCGCGAGGGTCGCTACCATGCCCACGCCGTACGGGCCGGTACAATCAATGGCAACATTTTGGTGGTTACCTTTACAGATGAGGCTACCGGTCCATTGTATGCCATTTGGCGTAAGTTAGATGATGTGCCCGAGATTGAACCGCTGCCCATGCCAACGGCCACCCCGACGCCGGAGGCCACGGCCACCCAAGAAGCCGATGCCGTGCTTACGCCTACACCGCCACCGTTCGCCGGGACAGATCTGGCGGTGCCTGAAGCGCCGCCAAACGCGGGTTTAGGAATCTGGCTGGGACTGATTCCCACGCTGCTGCTCGTTGGCGGTATCTTTGGTTTTCGGTTCTACCGAATGCGGCATTCATAAATTTTATTTCCCGGAGGCGACTGACAATGCGTGACAAGATTCGGTCGGTGCAATACCGACTGTTAGCAAAACAAGATGAATTGAAGAAAACGGTGCAGCGACGGCTGCACAATCCCGATGGTGTTTCGCTGCCAATTTTTTTGGTGGGATGCGGCCGTTCTGGAACCTCCATGTTTATTTGGCAGTTAGAAAAATCATGGCAAATTAAGCTGTACAACGAAGATCATTCAGCCGCGTTTGATGAGTACCGGTTGCGGGATTATCGTGTTGTTTCCCGGCTGGTAGATGAAAGTGATGCCCCGTTTACGCTGTTTAAACCAATTTTGGACACGGTGCAAACGATGGAACTGTTGAACCATTTTCCTGGATCCAAGGCGATTTTTGCCTTCCGCCATTACACCGATGTAATCAATTCTTCACTGAAAAAGTTTGGTACTTACAACCGCCTCAATCATGTGAAAGGGTGGATGAACGAGGATTTTGCTGAGTTTGACGTTTGTCCGCCACCAGAAATCAGCAAAGCGGTGGTACGTGCCTTGTGGGCCGATGATTTGTCACCTGAAGAAGGCGCGGCGCTTTACTGGCTGTTCTACAACCGGCTCTACTACGATTTGGGGCTGCACGACGATCCGCGCACGATTTTGATTCGGTACGAAACGCTGGTAACGGAGCCGCGCGAGCAGTTTGAGAAGGTAATTGCCTTTTTGGATGCTGAATTTGAGGAAAAAATGGTGGAGGGCGTACACGCCAAATCAATCAACAAAAACGATCCGCCGCCGCTGCGCCCGGCCATCATGGAAGCTTGCGAAGCGCTGTACGAGCAGCTATCGCAGCACGCAGCCTGAAACATGTAATTGGGTAATTGGGTAATTGGCTGGTCGGTTATCCAACTTACTTAATTACTCAATTACCCACCGGGGTAAGTTGAGTGAATATGAAAATTGCACTGCTAACCCACAAACTAAAACCTCCGCTCATTGGTGGTGTGGACGTTTACACGGATCGCCTGGGGCGGGGATTGATGCGCCTGGGGCATGAGGTGATATATCTGGCATTTGATTCGTCTGGAGAAGGCACAGATATTGTGGTTCAGGCTGATGAACATCATGATGGTACGGCCGTTCAGCGCATTCTCTTCAATTTTGATGCTTTACCCAAAGAAACATTCGACACCGTTTACAATCCAGACATGGGCCGGGTCACCCGGCAGATTTTGGCCGAAGAAAAGCCGGATTTTGTCATTATCCTGAATTTCTACATGCTGACGATGGCCACGGTGGAAGCGGCCAAATCGCTGGGGATTCCAGTAGCCCATGTGGCGACCGATTTTGTACCGGTTTGTCGCTGGGGGACGTTTATGCGCTGGGACAACCGCACGTGCGAAGTGGGCGAATCGATCCAGACCTGTGCTTCTTGTTTTATTTCGCACCGCTCTTTGGGCAAAGTGATGGGCACGGTGATAGAAAAGCTGCCGGAGCCAACCGTGGTGAACTGGGCGGAGAAAAATGCCAGTCTGCCGCATCCGCTGGGGGTAGCACGGCCGTTTCTCAACCATGCCGCGGTGATGAAACGACGATTAGATAGGATACGGCCGTTACGCCAGCAAATCGATCTGGTGCTGGTGCCCACCCGCTTCACTGAAAAAACGTTCATCGAGAATGGCTTTGCGGCTGAGCAAATTCAGTTCTTGCCCTTTGGTGTTGATGTAGACAACCCGTTGGCCAGCACGCCCAAAACCGAAGCAGACCACGTGCGGTTTATGTTTTTGGGGCGGCTCCAGCCATACAAAGGGCTGCATCTGGTGCTAGAAGCGTTCAATAGTTTGCCCAATCCCAACGGGGCTACGCTGACGGTTTACGGTGCGCCAGATGGCCATGACGCTTATTTTGCCAATTTACAACAAATGATGGATGCAAATCCCCGTGTCCATTTTGCCGGACTCATTCCGCCCACTGAACTGGCCCGCGCCTTTGCTGAGGCCGATATCTTCCTGTTGCCCTCTACCTGGCACGAGAACAGCCCGCTCATTTTGCTCGATGCGCTGCAATCTCAAACGCCCGTGCTGGCCAGCGATATTGGTGGCGTCAGTGGTATTGTGGAACACAATCGCAACGGCCTGCTGTTCCCCCGCGAGGATGTGGCTGCCCTGCGCCAGGAAATGCAGCGGTTGATTGACCAACCCGCGTTGATCCAGCAGCTGCAAGCGGGTAGTAATTTGCCCAGCATCGAATCGTATGCCCAAACAATTCTGGAAAAGATGGCAGCATTTTTGCCCAATCCGGCAGGTGTGGCATGAGTCGAGCGTTGGTCGTGGGCGGCAATGGCTTCATCGGGGCGCACCTGGTGCAACAGTTGGTAGGCAGCGGCTGGGACGTAACCGTTTTGCACAAGTATGAACAGCCGCGTTACAGCAGGATGCCAACGGCCGTAAACTTTTTGCGCGGTGATCTCACCCAGGAATCATTGCTGGCTGAAGCAGTTGAAGGCCAAGAGGTTGTCTTTCACCTGCTGTGGACCACCACCGCCATTCACGAGGTGGCTAACCGTGATCCTGCGGCTGACGTGCAGGCCAACTTGGTGCCTACGATTCATCTTATTGAGGCGTGCCGTGCGGCTGGGGTAGGGCGGTTGGTTTTTACGTCGTCGGGTGGTACGGTATACGGCCGTACCCAAACTGCCCCCATTCCCGAAAGCCATCCCAACAATCCGGTGAATGCTTACGGCGTCAGCAAATTGGCCGTGGAAAAATATTTGCAGATGTTTCGTCATTTACACGGGCTGGATTTTGCTATTTTTCGGCCGTCGGTTCCTTACGGACCGTACCAAAATCCCCTGGCGCGGCAGGGGGCGGTTGCCGTATTTTTGTATCGTGTAGCCAAAGGTTTACCCCTCACCATTTGGGGCGATGGCAGCGTCAGCCGCGACTATTTTTACATTTCCGATCTGGTAGATGCTCTGATTTTGGGTGGTACAAAACCTTTAAATGATGAGCGAATATTTAACCTGGGCGGTGCGGAAGAGGTTTCCCTCAATCGGCTCATTGCTCAAGTAGAAGAGACCGTGGGGCGCAAAGCAGAAGTTGAATACGAGTCCGCCCGCGATTTTGATGCTCCCCGTGTGCTGCTAGATACGAGCCGCGCCGGATCGGTGCTAGGCTGGCAGCCGAAAGTGCTAATGAAAGATGGCTTGGCTAAAACTTGGGAGTGGATGCAAGCCACGATTTTATGAGACCGAAACCGAGGACTGGCAGTCCTGAAAGCTAGTTACCGGCAAAATCAATAAGTGTAGGACGGCCAGTCCTGCAAACAGACTGAGTAAATCATGACGAAACCGAACATTCTTTTGCTAACAATTGATACTTTACGCGCCGATACCCTGGGGTATGCCGGTTATCACAGACCCATCACGCCCAACATAGACAAGCTGGCCGCGCAAGGCATTCGCTTTACGCAGGCGATTACGCCCGGTTCGTGGACGCAGGCGGCGTTCCCTGGCATTATCACCTCCACCTATGCCTGTATGTATGGGGGCTGTTTGGGGCGATTGTCTCCAGAACGGCCGTCTCCCGTTAAAATTATGGGGGATGAAGGTGGCTACGAAACGGCCGCATTTTCTACCAGTCCCCTCCTCAGCCGCACCTACGGCTATGATCGCAAATTCCAGCGCTTTAACGATTTAAACCCCGGCGAGAAAAACCCGAAGCTGCGCGGTATCAAAGGTGGTCAGTTCATGCTGCGCCAGCCGATCACCCATCAATTTGTGAAGCTTTTGGGTCAAAACTGGCGACCACCCAAACTGTACGCCACTGCCGCCGAGCTGAACGCAGCCGCTATGCCCTGGTTGTCCAGCGTCAACGAGCCGTTTATGGCCTGGATGCACTACATGGACGTTCATTGGCCCTATCATCTGGAAGACACGTTAACCAAGCCCACGGACATTGCCGAAGCGTGGCAAGACCTCTCCCACCTGCACGAGGTGAACTGGTACGGCGCGCCCGTCTCCCCAGCGCAAAAAGCGCGTTACATTCGCCTTTATGAAGAAGCGATTGACTACACCGATGCCCAAATTGGTAAGCTGATGGACTTTTTAGATGAATCGGGCCTTTCAGAAAACACAGTCGTTGTTTTGGTTTCTGACCACGGCGAAGAGTTTATGGAGCGCCGCCATTGGGGACATGTGGAATTAAATCTGTATGACGAAATCCTTAAAGTGCCGATGCTGATGCGCATTCCTGGCGTGCCGGGCAACCAGGTGATTGGCCAGCAGGTAAGCACAATGGACATTATGCCCACACTGCTGGAGTTTGCCGGCTGCCGCATTCCGGAAAAGGTGCTGGGCAAAAGCCTGGTGCCCTTGTGGGATGGTGATCCAGCCGATTATGGCGTGGAAGTGGTCATCGGCGAGCGCTGGCGCGACACGTCGCACATGATTGCCGTGCGTACCGAGGCGTACAAATACATTTGGGACGACGCCAAGCCAGATCAGCCGCTGCTGTTTGATTTGCGCCAGGACCCTGGTGAACAACACAACATTGCCGCCGAACATCCTGACGTGGTTCAGCAATTGCACCAGCATGTGGAAGCGCAGCTAGAGCGGATGCGCAGCACGGCTCCGGCCGAAAAGAGCAAAGAGCCCGTGTTGGATGAGGAAATTGTGGCCCGGCTGCGCGGCCTGGGATACGTCGAGTAGCAATATGCGTATCTTGTTTATCACGGCGTACTTTCCGCCTTGCCAATATGGTTGGGGCTACATGCGCATTTGCGAGCAGGTTGCGGATGGGTTGGCCGAACGAGGGCATGAGGTTGCGGTGCTCACCAGCACATACCGGGATGGCCCGGAAGTAAAACCATACCCCGTTTACCGCCAGCTAACTATCGAGCCGGATTGGCTGCTGCCGGAATCCCCTGCTAAACAATTTTTCTTTGGTCGCAAACAGCGGGAGGAAACGGCCGTTTCCCACCTGACGCAAATAATTACCGAATTTCAACCAGACGTATTGTTCGTTTGGGACGCTTTTGGTCTGTCTGACGTAATGTTGCAGCAGGCTGAAAATTCAGCCATCCCAGTGGCGTATTATTTTGCCAACTACCTGCCGGAATTCCCCGGCGGCTACGTCCATTATTGGTCTTCCACCAACAGCCACCCGCTGGTGAAGCTGGCCAAGCTGCCCATGTCGCTGTTGGCTAAAGCGATGTTGGCGCAGGAAGGCAAACCCATTAAGCTGAAATATGAGCACACCATCAGCGTAAGTGATTACGTGCGACAGCGCCTGCTTTCGCAAAACCTTATCGGCCCAGATGCCATTGTGGCCCCCAATGCGGTTGATTTAGCGATGTTCAGCGGTGAGCCACGCCAACCGGAAGCAGAGTCATCGCTGCGCTGTTTGGTGGCCGGTCGTGTTGCCCCAGAAAAAGGGATTCACACCATCTTGCATGCCTTTGGCCAACTGCACAAAAAAGGGCAGCTACAGAACATCTCACTCACCATTTTGGGCAAAGGGACGGATGAGTATAAGGAACATCTTAAGCAACTGGTGGTACGGTACCAACTAGAGAAATTTACCATTTTCGCGGAACCTGTCCCCATCGAAGCCATGCCCACCGTTTTGGCCGAACATGATTTGCTGTTGCTGCCGTCTGAGTGGGATGAACCGCTTTCATGCTCAATGTTGGAAGCGATGGCTGCGGGTCTGATGGTTATTGGCACGACACGCGGTGGCAGTGGCGAAGCGCTTTTTCACGGCCAAACTGGCCTCACTTTTGCTGATGGCAACCCGGAAGCGTTGGCTAAACAGCTTTTAGCCGTGATGCGGGATCGCAGTCTGGTGGCCCGTTTGGCCGAAGCGGGCCAAGCGGAAGTGGAAACCCATTTTAATATGGATGTGTCGGTTTCTCGCATTGAAGATTATTTACAGGAACTGGTTGGGGAGAAAACGGCCGTTCCCAAACCAACCTGATTCGCACACAGACATTCTCTTAAAGCACTGAATGAATATTTTATTTCTGTCTCGCTGGTATCCTTTTCCGCCTAACAACGGCTCCAAGCTGCGGGTTTTTCACCTGCTGCGGGCGCTGGCGGCCAGGCATACAATTACGTTGCTCAGCTTCCGTGAACAGCAGGAACTGGTGGATACCGACGCGCCGGAAATCCGTTCGCTTTGCCACGAGATTCACACCGTGCCCTGGCCTAAATTTAATCCGACCAGCGGCACTTCCATTGCCGGGTTGCTCAATCCCAAGCCTCGTTCTGTGCTGGACAGCCACTCGCCAGAAATGGCCAACAAAATCCAACAGCTCATTGCCGAGAACCAGTTTGACGTGATTATTGCTTCTCAGGTGGGCACGGCGGGATACGGCCGTCAGTTCCAAAATATCCCTGCGTTGTTTGAAGAAGTGGAGATGGGCATTTACCATGAGCAACTGGCCCAAGCCAATTCGTTCAAATCCCGACTGCGCTACCGGATGACGCTGGCCAAGCAGAAAAATTATTTGCGTGAGCTGCTACAATATTTTGACACCTGTACGGTGGTTTCTGAACCGGAACAAGCCTTGGTGAAAACGGCCGTTCCCGGCTACAACAACGTAGAAATTATTCCCAACTGTATGAATTTGGCCGATTATAATGTGGTGAATGTGGCCAAACGGCCGAATTCACTCATCTTCACCGGCTCCTTCACCTATCACGTCAACCACCAGGCGATGGAATGGTACGTGCGCGAGGTGAATCCGTTGGTGCAGGCCCAAGTACCCGACGTGCAGTTGAGCATCACGGGTGATCATGCCAATTTACCGCTGCCCCCAGCCAACAACGTGACGCTTACCGGCTTTGTTGATGATATTCGCAGCTGGATTGCCTCTTCGTGCATCGGCCTGGCCCCGATTTTTATGGGTGGTGGTACCCGGCTCAAGATTCTAGAGGCGATGGCCTTGCGCACGCCCGTCGTGGCTACTAGCAAAGGTGCCGAAGGGCTGGACGTGGAACATGGCAAACATTTGCTGCTGGCCGATACGCCCCAGGCATTTGCCGATGCGGTGGTGAGTCTGCTGCGTGATCCAAATTTGTATAAACAGATTGCCGATAATGGCTATCAATTGATTGCTGAAAAATATGATTGGCCTTCCGTAACGCCGCACTTTCTCCATCTAGTCGAGCGGACGGCCCAGGCTAAAAGCATATGACCTCATTCATTCAAAAAACGTTAGGCTCTGGGGAAACCAAACGATGGCTGCGATTGTTGGTTATCATTGGGATGCTGTTTCTCACGCTGGTCATTGCCCGTACCGGGCCACAAATTTCCCTTCTCGCAGTGATTGCGGCGCTGCCCGTGTTGGTTGTGGGTGGGTATTTGATTGTACGTTATCCACCGCTTGGTTTTTTGCTAGTCATCGTAATCTCCACCGTTTTTAAGATTGATATTCCTCCGATTGGCCTGATCGCGATGGTCGTTCTGCTGCTGACGGTCCTGTGGATTGTTGACATGGTGGTGCGGCAGCGTGAAATCAATTTGGTGAATTCACCCACCATGACGCCGCTGATTTTATTTACGGCCGTTGTCATTCTCGCTTTCATTGTTGGTCAGCTACCTTGGTTCTCTATCGCTCAAGTACCCATTGATAATCAAATTGGTGGCGTGGCCATCTTTATTATCTCATTTGCCGCTTTTATCTTGGTGGCCCATCAAATTCGCGACATTCGCTGGCTCAAATGGATGGTTTATCTCTTTATAGGGTTGGCAGGGCCAGCTGTATTCATCGGTATGCGCGTATTGCCGGGTTGGCGGACCCTGAACCAGCTGCTGCTTCACCCCAAAACGACCGGGGGCAGCCTCTTCTGGTTGTGGTTGGCCTGTATGACTTTTAGCCAGGCATTGTTTAATAAAAAATTGGCGATGAAGTGGCGGGGCATATTCCTGGCCATTTTAGTTGGTTATTTATATTTGGCGTTGGGGCGGAATCGCGCCTGGACGTCTGGGTGGGCACCATCGTTTGTCGGATTGTTTGTCATTCTTTGGGTGGCGCGCCCCAAATGGGCTATGCCCCTCACCATGGTGGGCGTTGCCAGCCTTATTTTGCTCTTCCAGCCCATCTACAACTCCATTTTTATTGGGGACAACGAATATAGTGCCATGACCCGGTTGGAAGCGTGGCGTATTGTCGGAGAAATTATCAAGGTAAACCCAATCCTGGGCTTAGGACCCGGCAATTACTATAACTACACCCTCCTATTCCCAATTCTTGGCTTTTACGTAGAATTTAACTCACACAATAATTACGTTGACATTGTGGCCCAAACTGGAATCCTTGGGTTGGCTTGCTTCATCTGGTTTGTGGTCGTGACCTGGCAGTTGGGCTGGCGTTTGCGCAACCAGGTGCCCAAAGATGGCTTTACCCAGGCTTTTGTTTATGGGGCGTTGGGTGGTCTGGCTGGCTCTGTTGCGGCTGGTATGTTTGGGGATTGGGTCTTGCCCTTTGTCTACAATATCGGCATTTTTGGTTTGCGTTCCAGCATCTACGCCTGGTTCTTCCTAGGAGGGCTCGTAGCCATTGATCAAATGCGACGAGCTGGCATTTCTCTTGATTAATAAATGAATTTAACCTGGCTGAGGAGCAACATACTCAGCCTATTTTGAAAGGTGACACTATGTTAGGTCAATTATTCACCGTGGCTGGTGAAGAATTAAAGTATGGCTATGTTTATCTCAAGCATCAAATTGGCAGCGCGCAGCAAAGCAAAGCCAAGGTGCTGGTGAATGGCAGTCCAAAATCCGGCACAACCTGGATGCTTAAAATGATTGCTTCATTGCCCGGTTATGAAGACATCGGCAATTATTATGGCGATTTGCAGAAATATCACGGTACACAGCCGGGGCATGTGGTGCATGGGCATGATGCTTACACGCCGGAGCTGAAAAATATATTGCTGGATGAAGGCATCAAGGTGATTTTGATGCTTCGTGATCCGCGAGACCAGCTTGTTTCGCGCATGTTTCATGTTAAGCGCAGCACCAATCATGTTTGGCATGACCGGATGCAGGCAATGGACAACGATGAGGCGCTGATGCTGTGCATTGAGGGGCGAGAAAAGTTACCCAGTATGCACGACATGATTGCCCTGGCCCAAAGCTGGCTAAATGGCAATGCTGAGGTGCTCTGTATTCGATATGAAGAGTTGTTGGCTGACCCTGTGCCGCATTTCAGCTCAGTCTTAGATTATTTGGGAATTCTCAATAATAAAAGTTTAGCGGAAGTGATTGTCGAGCGAAATCGGTTTGCCAGACTTTCGATGGGCAAACGTATTTGGCAAAGCCAACGCAAACCTGGGCAAGAAGACGAGAAATCTCATTTTCGCAAGGGTATTGTGGGGGATTGGCGCAACTACCTCAAGCCGGAACATATTGAGCGATTTAAAGAGTTGTGTGGCCAGCAAATGATTGAGTTGGGGTATGAGCAGGATTTGAACTGGTCGTAGCTGTCTCTATCTTAGTAATGTGAGAGCCAATGAAACTGTCGATTGTAATAGTTAGCTGGAACACCAAAGATTTACTGGAAGCCTGTTTGCATTCTATATACACCTATCCTTTGGAGCAGCCATTTGAAGTATGGGTGGTTGATAATCAGTCCAAGGACGATACCGTGGCTATGGTTCGTTCTCAATTCCCTCAGGTTGAGCTTATTGCTAGCGAAGAAAATTTGGGCTTTGCCGGTGGCAACAACCGGGCTATCCCCCATTGCCAGGGTGAATATATTTTGCTGCTCAACCCGGATACGGAGCTGAAGCCGGATGCGCTGAATGCGTTGGTGGCCTTCATGGATGCTCATCCAGAAGCCGGAGCAGCGGGGTCGCGCCTGTTAAATGCCGATGGTACCCTGCAACCTTCTTGCCATCCGCGACCCACCTTGAGCCGTGAGTTTTGGCGCATGTTTTATTTAGATGCCGTGGTGCCTTACGGCAGCTATGACATGAGCAAGTGGCAGTTGGATCAGCCGCGTGAGGTAGATGTATTGATGGGCGCGTCGCTGCTGCTGCGTAAGTCGGTACTGGATAAGGTTGGCCTGCTAGATGAAGGCTATTTTATGTATTCGGAAGAGGTGGATTTATGCTTCCGGCTGCAGAAAGCCGGTTGGCGACTGTTTTGGGTGCCGCAATCGCAGGTGGTTCATTATTGGGGGCAAAGTGCCAAGCAGGTGCTGGCTGAGATGTTTTTACAGCTCTATCGGGGCAAACTGCGCTTTTTCCGCAAGCATTACGGTTGGTTGACCGTGGCGCTTTACAAGGTGGTGTTGGGGCTGGCGGCTTTGCTGCGCCTGGCGCTGGCTCCCTTGGTCTGGCTGCGGAAATCAGATGGCAGTGATAATCAATTGCATATGGCGCGGCATTACGGACGTCTCCTTCTCACCCTCCCCAGTATGTAGGTATATTATGCGGATTTTGTTTCTCACCCAGATTATTCCCTATCCCCCCAATGCCGGACCGCGCGTGAAAACGTGGCATGTGCTGCGCTATTTGCATGAGCGGGGCCACGATGTGACGCTGGCCTCTTTTGTACGTGAAGAAGAACGGCCGTATCTACCCAAACTGGATGAAGTGTGCACGGCCGTTCACACCGTGCCCATCAACCGTTCTCGCGTGGCGGACGTGAAGTATTGGCTGCAAAGTCATTTGTCGGGACGGCCGTTCCTGATTGAGCGGGATGATTTGAAAGGCATGCGCCAACTGGTGCAGAAGCTGCTGGCTGGGCAGGAATTTGACGTGGTACACGCCGATCAGTTGACGATGACCCAGTTTGCCTTAGATGCCAAAAAGTTAGGTGGGGGGAAACGGCCGTACATCATCTTCGATGCGCATAACGCCACCTGGTCCATCTGGGAGCGCATGCGCCAGAATGCCCCCTGGTTCCTTAAACCCGTTTACCAGATTGAAGAAAATCGCATCAAGCAGTATGAAGGCATGCTGGTCGAACAGTTCGATCACACGATGGTAGTTATCGATCCTGACCGGGATTTGCTGCTGGCTGGGGTAAAAAACGGCAGCGCTGCTGCCCTGAACGAACGTATCAGCTCCATTCCAATTGCCGTGGATGCCCAGGTTTTGCAGCCCATTCAACGCAAAGCAGGCTCACGTAATATTCTGACGCTGGGCACGTTGAGTTATCCACCCAATGCCGATGGCATTCGCTGGTTTTTGCAAGAAATATTCCCCTTGGTGCAGCAGCAGGTGCCAGATGTGACGCTGACCGTCATTGGCAAAAATCCGCCCGCCGATTTTGTGCAGATGGCGGAACAGTCCAATGGGGCGATTAACGTGACGGGTTACGTGGATGATTTAACGCCGTACATGGAAGCGGCCGCTTTGATGGTGGTGCCGGTGCGGGCGGGTAGTGGGATGCGGGTGCGTCTGCTGGAGGCGTTTGCCCGGGCCATGCCCACGGTGACCACCACGATTGGTCTGGAAGGGATCATTGCCGAAGCGGATAAGGAAATTTTACTGGCCGATGATCCGCAAACCTTTGCCGCAGCAACGGTGAATCTGCTGAACGATTCTGAATTGCAGGAGATGTTGGCGGTGAACGGCCGTAAACTGGCCGAAGCTCGCTATGATTGGCGCGCGGTGCTCAAACAAATGGATGCCGTCTACGCACGCGCATCTACCCTAACGGAGACCCAAAGCTATGTCTGACAAGCTAAATGAATTGCTCAAAAATCCTAAACGGGTGCTTGTTGCCATTCTGGTCCTCTCCGTGCTGCTGCGCGTGCTGACTGGCATTGTGTTCTACGGTAATGAAATTCAGGCACTGCCTGGCACCTTTGACGAAGTGTCCTATCACAATCTGGCCTTACGCGTGATGGATGGACATGGCTTCTCCTTTGGCGAACGGTGGTGGCCCGGCACGGCCGCCAATGAGCCAACAGCCCATTGGTCATATCTTTACACCATTTATCTAATTGTGGTTTATTCGATTTTTGGCCCTAGCCCACTGCTGGCCCGCATTTTGCAAGCAGTGATTGTGGGCATTGTTATGCCCTGGCTGTTGTACCGACTGTCGTTCCGCATTTTTGCGCCCAAAACACAGGGCGAAGGGATGTTCGCTTACACTCCACAAGTTGCCCGCGCCCAACGTGTTGCGCTGCTGGCGGCGGCTATTGGGGCAGTGTACATCTACTTTTTCTATTACACCGCGTCGCTCATCACCGAAGGATTTTATATTACAGGAATTTTGTGGGTGTTTGATACGGCCGTTGCCATCACCCAGTCGCAAAATGTCACCACCAAACAATGGGCTGTGCTTGGTTTGGCAATGGGGATCACCATTTTGCTGCGGCAGCTGTTCCTGCTCTTTATGCCTTTCTTGCTGCTCTGGCTGTGGTGGGCTAAACGGCCGCGTCTTACCAGTTTTGTGCTGCCAGTAGCCTTAGTGGTGTTGATGATCACTCCTTGGACCATTCGCAACTATCGGGCCTTTGATCGCATTGTGCCGCTGAATACCAATTCTGGTTTTGCCTTCTTTTGGGGCAATCATCCCCGCTACGGTACCCAGTTCATCCCCATTTTGCCCTCCGGCGAGTATTACCGCATGATTCCTGACGAGCTGCAAGCGCAGGGCTTAAACGAAGCAGAGATGGATTCGGCCCTGCTATCTGAAGCGCTAAAAATCATTGCTGCCGATCCGGGACGGTATGTCCTGCTTTCTCTGAGTCGTATTCCCACTTACTTTATGTTTTGGCCTTCTGGTGATTCCGGTATTGTGAGCAATTTATCGCGTGTGGGTAGTTTTGGCGTCTTTTTGCCGTTTATGATTTACGGTTTGTTCCTAACGCTCAAACAATCCTTTTCATCCTGGCGGGAGCGGCTGGCTTCGCCATTTACGCTGCTTTATCTGTTCATGCTGGTTTACACAGGGATGCATATCCTTACCTGGACGTTGATCCGTTACCGCATTCCAGTGGATGTGATATTGGTTATTTTTGCCGGGTATGGATTGCTGGATTTGGCGGAACGGGTGCTGGCACGGCGACGACCTGCGGGGGTTACGGCCGTTTCCTAGGGATGTGTTCACAGATAACTTTTGCTAAAGGAAACGCATCCGCAAGGTTTGCCGGTTCACAAAAATCTAAATTGAAAACGGGCAGACCCTAGACAGTCTCTCAAGCGCTTGTCGTCCCCTCTCGTGTAAGGCTTGCGGTAAGGTTAACTCAGTACCATGCGAAGCAGACCGGTAAAAGTTTAATTTGACAACTTGCAGCCGGAGATGGAGTCACCTCAGCTGAACCGACGCGAACAACTTCTACAGGTGCTGATGAAATAAAAGACCCCGTTGGTCTTGGCAGGTTTGAATTGGAAAAGTGTAATTCATGAACGTCTTGTTTATTGTGCCTTATGTACCCAATCTTGTGCGGACACGGCCGTATAATCTCATACGACACCTGTCTGCCAAAGGCAACCGGGTAACGGTTTTAACCGTTTGGGCCAACGAACAAGAGCGGGCCGATCTGGCTCCCCTGCAAGAAATTTGTGATGAAGTTATCGCCGTTCCCATGCCTTTGTGGCATTCTCTCCTAAACAGCGCCCTGGCGTTGCCCAGCCGTAAACCGCTGCAAAGCGTTTATTCTTGGAAGCCTGAACTAGTGGCTCACCTCAATGGTGAATCGCCTTATGATGTGGTTCATGTTGAACATCTGCGTGGCTCTCGCTATGGGCTGCACTTCAAAGAAAAGAGTAATCTGCCCGTCATTTGGGACAGTGTGGACTGCATTACGCATCTGTTTCGCCAGGCAGCTTCCCAAAGCAAGAGCCTCAAAGGGCGCTTCCGCAGCTGGCTCGATTTGGAGCGGACGGCTCGGTACGAAGGGTGGCTGTTAGACAAGTTTAATCATGTCCTGGTCACCTCTCCGGTAGATCGGGAGGCTTTGCTTAGTTTAAAACCACAGGGCAGCACGCCAGCCCCAATTTCTGTTCTGGGAAATGGGGTGGATGTGGATCATTTTAGCCCAAATTCGGCCGTGGCGCGGGAACCTGCTACGTTAGTGATTAGTGGCAAGATGAGCTACCATGCCAACGTGACCATGACGCTGCATCTGGTGCATGAAATCATGCCCCACGTCTGGCAGCAGCGCCCCGATGCCAAACTGATGGTGGTGGGGAAAGACCCGGCGCGGGAAATTCAGGCGTTGGCCGAAAATCCCAACATTGTGGTCACCGGCACGGTGGATGCGTTGCCTCCTTATTTACAACAGGCGACGGTTGCTGTAGCGCCTATTACCTATGGTGCAGGTATCCAGAATAAGATTTTAGAGGCGATGGGCTGTGCTACGCCAGTGGTGACGACTCCCCATGCGGTTTCGGCTTTGTGCATTGAGCCAGAGCGCGATCTTCTGGTCGCCGATTCGCCCGAGAGCTATGCTCAGGCAATTTTGTCTATTTTAGAGAATCCAAAGCAGCAAGAGACGTTAGGTAGAAACGGCCGTCTCTATGTCGAACAATACCATCATTGGCCAAACGTGGCCGCCCGATTAGAAACTATCTACGCTGAGGCCATTGAATCCTCGTCGCGCCAACCATCACGCACCCTCAGCTGGCAGCAATGACAACACTCGGAGTACAGACATCATGATTATCATTCAAACCCCGTTGCGGGTGAGCCTGTTTGGCGGGGGAACTGATTTTCCATCTTACTATCTGGAACACGGTGGCTGTGTTCTTTCTTCAGCTATCGACAAATATATTTTTGTCACTATCAAGAAGCGGTTTGACGATAAGCTGCGCATTGGCTACACGCGTACTGAAATGATCGACCACGTTGATGAGATTAACCACGAACTCATTCGTGAAGCCATGCGCCTGACGGGCATTGAACGGGGTGTCGAAATCACCACAATGGGTGACATTCCTGATCAAGGCTCCGGGTTGGGGTCCTCCAGCACAGTAACGGTCGGTGCACTGCACGCCCTCTATGCGTATAAAAAAGAGCTGGTGCTAACCGAGCGGCTGGCGCAGGAGGCGTGCCGCATTGAGCGAGAAATTTTAGGTAAGCCAATAGGCATTCAGGATCAATATATCGCTGCGTATGGTGGGTTACGTTTTATGGAGTTCACGACTGGTGGTGAAGTAGTGGGGCACCGGCTGGAGCTAAGCGAGCGCACCATGCGCCGCCTGAGCGATAATTTGCTGCTTTTCTTCACTGGTGTAACCCGCAAGGCAGACACCATTCTCAAAGAGCAAAAGACTAACATCAAAGACAAGCTCACCATTTTGTCGGAGATGAAGCAGATTGCTCACGTGGCTTGCAATGAAATTAAAAACGAGAATATTGATGAGGTGGGTACGCTGCTGCACGAAAGCTGGCTGTTAAAGAAACAGCTGGCCAGCCAAATTAGTAACAGCGCCCTGGATGATATGTATGAAACGGCGCGCAAAGCTGGCGCGATTGGTGGCAAAATCTCGGGCGCAGGTGGTGGCGGCTTTTTACTGCTGTACGTGCCGCGTGGCCAACAAGAACAGGTGCGGGACGCATTGAAGGATTTTCAGGAGTATCCGTTTACGCTGGGTCAGGACGGCAGTAAAGTTATTTTTGATTATCAGCGTTGAGCGAATTTCTTTTCTTTTAATGGTGATAAGTGAAAGCGTAAAAGTTCCTTGAAGTAGCAAGCAATTGTTTCTACGCTTTCACTCAAGTAATTTACAAATTCCGACTTGTTTTTAGTCAAAATGCTTTCTGTGAATTACATATGTGCCCAAAATCGTTTGTTTAATGGTAAGAATGGGGGTTTACAATGAGTATTGTTGCTGAATATTTTGCAGATTTAAAAAGTACAATTGATATGTTGGAGGCGGCTCCGATAGAAACGGCCGTATCCGCCTTACACAACGCACGCTTAAACGAAAAACAAATATTTGTTATGGGTAATGGTGGTAGTGCGTCAACCGCCACCCATTTTGTGTGCGACCTGAACAAAAACACGCGTGCCGATTGGTTGCCTCACTTTCGCCTGCTTGGCTTGACTGATAACATGGCCATTTTTGCTGCTTACGCCAATGATGAGGGGTATGAAAACGTTTTTGTGAAGCAGCTGGCCAATTTCTTGCGTCCGGGGGATATTGTTGTTGGTATATCTGCCAGTGGAAATTCTGAAAATGTACTGCGTGCCATTCAATTTGCCAACGACACAGGTGAAAACACGACCATTGGATTAACCGGTTTCTCTTCAGGGAAATTGGGGCCGATGGTAGACATTCATATGCATGTGCCCAGTGACAATATTGAACAGGTGGAAGATTTGCACCTGGTTTTAGCGCACTTGATGACAACGGCGCTAAAGAAAAAAGTACAAGAATCAAAGGTTGAGCAGTTAAGTTTGTAGTCAGGTTGGGAATTGTGTAGAAGTGAGAACGTTTTTTGAAATAGATGAACCGTTTCTCCCGCTTTTACCTGAGAAAATCACAAGAAAACATACTTTTTTGAGAACCTTCTGTGATTTGCTTACCAATAAAATTTTGCGTCAACGCATTAAAGTTATCATTGAACACCATTGACGAGGCAATATTGAGGTTGACCCTCAATATTGCTTTTGCTTGTTTGTATTGTTTTGTACAAAAGTGCTGCACTCAAGTGCTTGATAAATGAGTTATACTACTAACGGCATTTTTGAATTTTAGTTGGAATAGGATTGCGCAATGGAAATTGATATTAAAGAATATTTGGCTCCGTTAAGAAAATGGTGGTGGATGATAGCCGTAACAACCTTTATTGCCGCCGTGGCAAGCTTCTTTGCCACCCGGCAGCAGGTACCCGTCTACCGATCCTATACGCGGCTTGCCATCGGCAACTATCTAGAATCCACTGATGTAAGTAACAATGATTTTTCAACGACTCGCCAGTTGGCCACTGCGTATGTAGAGATTGCCAATCAGCCTGGCTTTAGTCGAGATGCGGCGCAGGCACTGGGCTTGGAGACACTTCCCAGGGACATTGATATCCGCCAGGTGAATGATACCAACTTTGTGGATATTACGGTGACGGATACGGACCCAATTCGCTCGATGGCGGTGGCTGCGGAACTGGCGCGGCAGCTTTCCTTACGTACGCCTGCCGGACAAGATAGTGAAGACACAGAATTTGTCAAAGGGCTGCTTGTTGATTATCAAACAAAAATTGAGGACACGCAGGAACAAATTGCCGCCAAGGAAGAAGAAATAGGTGAGCTGATTAGTGCCCGTGATATTTCTGTAGCCACCGGTGAGTTGAATACCTTAGAAAACAACCTGCAAAACTTGACCCAACGCTATACAGATTTGCTTTCCTTAACCCAGGAAGGGGCTACAAACTCAGTGCAAATTGTTGACCCCGCTACAGAAGGCACCCTGGTCAATTCCAACAGTATTATTTCCGTGATTACGGCTGCCGGTATTGGTTTTGTTTTGTCGGCCTCAACCGCGTATCTGCTTGAGTATTTGGATGATACGGTGAAAACGCCAGATCACATTATGAAGTTGGGAAATATTCCAACGCTGGCGGGGATTGCTGTTATTAACACAGAAGATGACAGCAAGCTGGTCACTATGACGGATTCGAGATCGCCAACGTCAGAAGCATACCGGGTGCTGCGAACGGCTATACAGTTTTCGGTGGTTGATAAGAAGAATTCAACTTTGTTGATGACAAGTGGTGTGCCTGGTGAAGGTAAAAGTACAACGGCGGGGAATTTAGCGATTGTTTTAGCTCAAGCCGGTAATAATGTCGTATTATTGGATGGGGATTTGCGACGGCCGTCTCAACATGAGATCTTTAACTTACCTAACAAACGGGGCGTCACCAGCTTGTTGCTTAAGCTCAATGTAGATGATTCTGAAATTGAGGTGCGCAATCTGGTTGAAGATACCGTACAGCCCACTCAGGTGGAAGGTCTGCAAATTATGACCTGCGGTCCCATTCCCCCCAATCCTTCTGAGTTATTGGGTTCCACCAAGATGCGCCGCCTGTTAGAGGTGTTGGACAAACAATACGATTTTGTGATCTTAGATAGTCCACCCGTGTTATCGGTAACAGATGCGGCCGTTTTGAGCGCGCTGGCAGGGACGACTCTGGTTGTTGTGCGAGCCAACAAAAGCCGTAAAGGTGAGTTTAAGCAGGTTGTGGAGCGTTTGGAAGATGTTAATGCCAATCTCGCTGGGGCTGTACTCAACTCCTTGAAATCTGGCAGTGAAGGCCATAACTTCTACTATTACTACAAAGATCCCTACTACACCTACGGCGACGATGCCAGCAAAGATGATGATGAACCCAAGAGCAAGCTACGCAAGCGCTTCCTCCGTGGCCAGGAAGCGGTGCAGTCCTAGCTGGACCTTTTCTAAATGAAATGAAGCCCGATAAGTGGTAAGCTTGTCGGGCTTTTTTTATTTTGCTAAAGGCTGTGCGGCTTTTATGGCAAGTTTGGAAACAGATGGGTGAGGGCATCAGCCAGGGTGGGGCAAGTGGCAAAGGAGGGTAGTTCTTTTGCTAAAGGCAGTTCTGCCTGGGCTTGACCACGCCCCGTAAGTAATAAAATTGCCTGTTTAACGCCCGCAGCCTGCCCGGCCTGAATATCTGTCAGGGCGTCACCAATCATGTAGGATTGGCTGAGATCAAGGTTATGCTCTTGGGCGGCCTGGAGCAGCATGCCAGGCCGGGGTTTGCGGCAAGGATCGTCGGTGCCGGGTTTGGCCGGACAAAGGTAGCTGGTATCGATACGGCCGTTTTCTCTTCTTACCCCCTCCAAAATACGATCGTTTAGCTGAACGGCCGTTTCCAACGACATGATCCCTCGACCCACAGCCGACTGATTGGTCACCACAATAATCTTGTAGGGAATCTCCCGAACGCGGGCCAGCGCGGCCAATGCCTGGGGGAAAAACTGTACATCCTCCCAACTGCGCACATAGTTGGCCCGGTTTTCAATAAATACACCGTCACGGTCTAGGAAGAGGGCAGGTTGGAGGGGCATTGGATTCCTTTAAGCAATGGGTTGAATGCAGTCTGGCGTTTCGTTGCGTGGATTGTTGACTACGGTGCTTACCGGGTAGGCGGTCATTTTTTCGGCGGGATACGGCCGTAATAAATGCAGCCCTTGCTCTGGGTCCGGCTCCGGGTTGAGCCACAAATCAAAATCCTCTGGCTCCACAATCACCGGCATCCGGTTGTGGATGGGGGCCATCAGCTCGTTGGGGGTAGTGGTAAGGATAGTGCATGATTGCAAAGCGCTGCCGTCTGGATCGCGCCACACTTCCCACAAACCTGCCAGGGCAAACGGCCGTTCCTCACCTTCTGCTGGACGAATAAACATAGGCTGCTTGCCGTTTGCTTGTTTTTGCCACTCGTAAAAACCATCGGCCGGAATGAGACAACGGCGACGCTTAAACGCCGTGCGGAAGGATGGTTTTTCCGTCACCGTTTCTGAGCGGGCATTGATCATGCGCGAGCCAATTTTTATATCTTTGGCCCAGGAAGAAATAAGACCCCAATGAAAAAAGGTTAACTCCCGCTGGCCATTTTCCGCCAGACGAATGGCGACGACGGGCTGGGTAGGCGCAATGTTGTAGCGGGGCACTGAGGGAGGTAGGGTAGCAACGGCCGTTTCTGGCAAGCCAAACTGCATCGCTAACTGTTCTGCTGGGGTCATTAACGCAAACCGTCCACACATAATTGACTCCTTCTGGTGGCAACGGCCGTTTTGGCAAAGTTAACCGGTAGGCCGCTTGCGCGCTGTGCATTTCAAATTTTGATTGCGGGCATGTCGCCAAAAATAAGCGACCACCGATTGAGTCATGGTGCGCCGCTGGCGCAATAGTAATACACCGCCACAATGGGGGCAAATCGCTTCACGCGGCGCATTGGCTGAGGCCTCAACGGCCGTTCCGTCAGGTAAATTGGCAACTTTCATAAATTTTTTAATACCTATCCGAATATTAGCCACAGGGTTCACAGAGGTTTTTGAGATTGGGTTCAAAGTCTCTAATTTCTCTTTCCCCTCTGTGGCTTTTTAAGATAAATTCGTAGATGATGGGTGCCGCAGGGACACGATCTTGCTAAGCTGATTTTAGGACACCTCATCTGAACAACGGTCACATCTGTCTTGGATTTTGCTATTGCGAATGAGTATCTCCACTTGTTACAATTCGGTGGTTAATTGTTAAAAATACACATTTCCTGGTGACAATCAGCCGAGGTGAAAAACATGAACATTCAAGGGTCAACCTTTTTAGTAACAGGCGGCAGCTCTGGCTTAGGCGCAGCCACAGCCCGGCGTTTAGCCGCTGCCGGGGCCAACATCCTCATTGCCGATCTTAACAGTGAGGCGGGCGAGGCACTGGCCGCCGAATTGGGCAGCAACGCTAAATTTGTAAAAACCAACGTGGCGTCTGAAGAAGAGGTGGAAACGGCCGTTTCCACCGCCGTCGAATCATTTGGCGGACTGCACGGCGCGATTAACTGTGCCGGTATCGCCATTGCCACCAAAGTGATTGGGCGTGGTGGGGTACATCCGCTTGATGCCTTCAGCAAGGTTATTCAGGTAAACCTTATTGGTACATTTAACGTTATTCGTCTGGCCGCCGCCGTGATGGCCGAAGCTGAACCAAATGAAGCGGGCGAACGGGGTGTCATCATCAACACCGCTTCTGTCGCTGCCTACGATGGCCAGATGGGCCAGTCTGCTTACTCCGCTTCCAAAGGAGGC
The DNA here is from genome assembly GCA_905479495.1 of uncultured Anaerolineae bacterium. Classification (GTDB taxonomy): domain Bacteria; phylum Chloroflexota; class Anaerolineae; order Promineifilales; family Promineifilaceae; genus Leptofilum. The sequence continues at coordinate 83,567 of CAJQMR010000039.1, read as the reverse complement.
ATTGTGGGCATGACCTTACCTGTTGCCCGTGATCTGGCCCGTTATGGCATTCGCGTCATGACCATTGCCCCTGGCATTTTTGAGACGCCCATGCTGGCTGGCCTGCCCGAAAAAGCGCGAATTTCGTTGGGTGAGCAGGTGCCGTTCCCCTCCCGCCTGGGTCGCCCAGCCGAATATGCTGCCCTGGCGCAACACATCATCGAAAACGAAATGCTTAACGGCGAAGTCATTCGCCTTGACGGTGCCATCCGCATGGCACCTCGATAGATTGCAACTTTAAAAATTTTGATTGGACGTGCGGAGACGGAGACTAGAGATTGAAGATTAATAGTCTCCAATCTCCAATCTCTAATCTCCCAGAAGTGGAGAAATTAATGAGTGACTATAACTTAGAACTTCATCGTCAAGCAGCCAACACCATCCGGGGTTTGACGATGGACGCGGTACAAAAAGCGGGTGAAGGCCATCCCGGTATGCCGATGGGCATGGCCGATGTGGCCGTGGTGCTGTGGAATCAATTCCTGCGCCACAATCCAGATGATCCCAAATGGCCTGACCGGGACCGGTTTGTCTTGTCTACCGGGCACGGCTCGATGCTTATCTATAGCTTGCTGCATTTGAGCGGCTATGATTTGCCACTGGAAGAGTTAAAACAGTTTCGCCAGTGGGGCAGCAAAACCCCTGGTCACCCGGAAAATTTCCACACGGTGGGTGTAGAAACTACCACTGGCCCGTTGGGGCAAGGCATCACCAACGCAGTAGGCATGGCCCTGGCTGAGCGCTGGCTGGGGGCTCGTTTCAACCGCCCCGACCATGCCATTGTGAACCATCACACCTATGTTATTGCCGGGGATGGCGATCTGATGGAAGGTGTGTCGCAAGAAGCGGCTTCCCTGGCCGGACACCTGGGATTGAGCAAGCTTATTGTGTTATATGACAATAATCACATCACCATTGATGGCACGACAGAACTGGCTTTTACAGAAGATGTGGCGGCCCGTTTTGCCGCCTATGGCTGGCATACGCAGCAGGTAGATGGTCATGATCCCCTGGCGGTGAAAGCTGCTATCGAAACGGCCAAAGCAGAAGAGGAACGGCCGTCACTCATTTCTTGCCGTACCCATATTGGTTTTGGCAGCCCCCACAAACAAGATACTTCTTCGGTGCATGGCTCTGCCCTGGGTGATGAGGAGATTGCCTTGACCAAACAGGCACTCGATTGGCCCACAGAACCACTCTTCTACATTCCCGACGAAGCCCGCGACTTTTTGCAGATGGACGGCCGTTTCCAAAGCAAATGGGAAATTATGTGGGAAAGCTATAGTGACACCTATCCAGAAGATGCCGCATTGTTCAAAAAATATCTAAATGGCGATTTTTCCGTCAATTGGGACGAAATCTTGCCCCAATTTGAAGTTGGCAAAAGCTTGGCCACCCGCGCTTCATCTGGGCAGGTGCTCAACGCGATTGCCCCCCACATACCAAACTTGCTGGGCGGCTCGGCCGATCTCACCGGCTCTAACAAAACCGATCTCAAGGGCGAAAAAGCGCTAACCAAGGATGATTTTAACGGACGCTACATCCACTTTGGCGTGCGGGAACATGCCATGGGTGGCATGATGAACGGGATGGCGCTGCATGGTGGGGTACGGCCGTATGGCGGCACCTTCCTTGTCTTTTCTGACTACATGCGCGGCTCGGTGCGCCTGGCCGCGCTGATGGGCGTGCCCGTCATCTATGTCTTCACCCACGACAGCATTGGCTTGGGCACCGATGGCCCCACACACCAGCCTATTGAGCATGTGATGTCTTTGCGGCTTATGCCTAACATGACCGTCATTCGTCCAGCCGACGCGACGGAAACGGCCGCTGCCTGGCGCATGGCCATCGAAAATCACGCTGGCCCCACCTCACTGATCCTCACCCGCCAGGGTGTGCCCACACTGGCGCAAACTTCAGTAGACGGTGCGGCTAAAGGGGCTTACATCCTCAGCGATGCGGACAATCCCCAGGTGCTTTTGCTAGCAACCGGCTCTGAGGTGCAAATTGCCCTGGCGGCGCAAGCCAAGTTGGCAGAACAAGGCGTTGCGGCACGAGTGGTTTCTATGCCCAGCTGGGAGGTTTTTGCCAGGCAAGATGCTGCTTATCAGGAATCTGTCCTGACCAAAGCCATCACCGCGCGCGTTTCTATTGAGGCGGGTGTGCCACTGGGTTGGGAGCGCTACCTGGGTTTTGCGGGCATTGCCATTGGCTTGAACCGGTATGGTGCTTCGGCTCCGTACAAAACAATCTATGAAAACCTGGGCTTAACCCCGGAGGCGATGGTAGAAGCGGCCCTGTCGCTTTTGGAGTAGCGTGATGGCTAGATTGCCGGTAAAGATTGCTCCCTCCATCCTGGCCACCGATTTTACGCGGCTGGGCGAGCATGTGTCAGAAGCCATCGTTGGCGGGGCTGATTGGCTGCATGTGGATATTATGGACGGCCGTTTTGTCCCCAACATCTCCTTTGGCCCGATGATTCCGCAGGCAATACGGCCGTTGGCCGACGCCGCCAACATTCCCCTGGACGTCCATCTCATGATCGAGGAGCCAGAGCGCTACCTGAAACAGTTTGCCCAGGCTGGTGCGGCCCGATTGACGGTCCATGCTGAGGCCACGCGCCATCTGCATCGCACCGTGCAGGACATCAAGGAATTGGGCATCAAAGCGGGTGTGGCACTGAATCCCGCGACTTCGTTAACGGCCGTAGAAGAGATTTTGCCCGACGTGGACCTGATCCTTATCATGTCGGTCAATCCCGGTTTTGGCGGGCAAAGTTACATCCCGCAAAGCAGTAGCAAAATTCGTCGCCTGCGCCGGATGCTTACTGACCGAGGCAGCAGCGCCTGGTTGGAAGTTGACGGCGGCATCAGCGCCAAAAACGCGGCTGATATTGCGGCTGCTGGGGCGACGGCCCTCGTGGCAGGCAGCGCCATCTTTCGCGGCGAAAAATCAGTGGCCGACAATATCACCGAAATGAAAAACGTGGTCCGTACTGTTTTCTCTGTTTGAGGATATTTAGAGACTGGAGATTGGAGATCGAATGATCTCCAGTCTCACTTGCCACTTTTCACTTTTCACTTTTTACTGTTTTATCCCGCCCTTGTTCGAGAATAATTCGCACCGAGCGGTCATAGGTGAAGTAATTCCAAACCCAGTTCACAAATACATTGAGCCGGTTGCGGAAGCCGAGCAAGGTAATCAAATGGAGTGCCAACCAGGCCAGCCAGGCAATGAAACCGCGCAGCTGAATCTTGTTGTAAATCCAGGCCACCGCGCGACGACGACCAATCGTAGCCATGCTGCCCCGATCGTGATAGTGAAACGGCCGTTTCTCCCCACCACCCATCTCCGCCAGAATGTTTTGCGCCGCTAACTCTCCTTGCTGTTGGGCCACTGGAATAAGCATGGGGTACGGTTGGCCTGACGCATCTTCGAGGTAAGTCATGTCCCCCACGGCATAAATGCCAGGCCGCTCAATCACCTCGGCGGTGGGCAAGATGGGCAGTCGTCCACCGCGCTGCAATGGGACGGAGAGCATTTCAGCCAATGGGGAGCCTTTTACCCCGGCCGCCCAGACCAGCGTATAGCTGGGAATAACGGTCCCGTTTGCCAGAGTTACTTGATCCTTGGCCACTTCTTTTACCGGGCTGCCTAAGTGCACTTCTACACCCAATGAACGGAGCTGTTCCAAGGCGGCCTGGCGCAGCTTGTCTGGGTAGGGGGCCAGCAGGTGCGGCTGCATTTCTACCAAAATGACCCGCGTATGCATTTCTCGGTGCAGATATTCTCGGTTGAGCACATGATTATAAAGTTCGTAGATCGCTCCGGCCGTTTCCAGGCCGGTTGGGCCACCACCAGTCACCACAATGGTGGTCATCGCCTCGCGTACGGCATCATCTTCTTCCCAGGTGGCCTGTTCAAACAGGGAGAGGATGTGGTTGCGCAAGTTGATTGCATCGTTGAGTGTCCGCAGTTCCAATGCATGTTCCCGAAAAGCATCGTTGCCAAAGTAGGTAGGTATGCTGCCCGTGGCCAGAATGAGATAATCATATCGTTCTTGCAGCTGTCGCCCACCAATTTGCACATCAATTATTTTATTCGCGTAGTCAATAGCAATAACGGTGCCCAGCAAAGAGCGAATGTTTTGATTTTTACGGAAAATAGTGCGCACCGGATAAGCAATCTCTGATGGGTCCAGAGCGCAGGTGGCTACCTGGTAGAGCAGGGGGGTGAAGGTATGAAAGTTACTGCGATCAATGAGCAGTACATCAACTGGTTTGTTTACCAGAGTGCGGGCAGCGAACAATCCACCAAAACCCGCGCCGATGATAATGACTCGGGGTCGTTGCGTATTCATTTTTTGTACCTTTGCTTTTGAGCAGAGAGGATTAGGTTAGGGAACTCTCAAAAGCTGTTTATTATCGGGTTAAACAAAAATACCTTTTGTGATATTTTTCACATATTATAATTGATTTCCTATTGGGAGTCTACCATTTTCTGAGGGGAGATTTCAGGGAGAAAAAAGAGCAGCACTCTTATTCAGAATGCTGCTCTTTTCAGGGTAGTGTTCCACCAAACAAATATTGACGGATAGGCATTTGAAGCGGAACACTTAAACTGAAGCAAATTTCCACAGTATCTATCCGTCAAAGAAGTTTGCTTCAGTACTAGTAGAGTTTAAACGATTTACTTACGCAGTTGGTCCATAAATTCGCGGCGCAGCTCGCGATCTTCTTTGTATTTGCCCAGCATATAACTTGTCATCATGCGCGGGTGTTCTTTTTTGACGCCGCGCATCATGGAGCACATGTGGGAGCCTTCAATAACAACGGCAACGCCTTGCGGTTGGAGAATTTCATCGATCATTTCGGCAATCTGGCGCGTCATGCGCTCCTGCACCTGTAAACGGCGGGCGAACATTTCTACAATGCGGGGAATTTTGGAGAGGCCAATAACCTTGTCTGAGGGAATGTAGGCGATGTGTGCCCGGCCAAAGAAAGGCAGCATGTGATGTTCGCACATGCTGAAATATTCAATTTCTTTGACAATTACCGGCTCGTCGTAATCTACATCAAACAGAGCCCCATTTACGAGTTTAACGGGGTCGGTTTTGTAGCCAGCCAATACCTCATCGTACATGCGGGCGATGCGGTTTGGCGTGCCAACGAGACCTTCGCGGTCTGGGTCTTCCCCGACGTTGGCTAGAATGGCGCGTACGGCCGTTTCAATTGCTTGTTTTTCCTTGGCCGAGGTTTCTGGCTGGCTGACTGCTGCTGCCTTGCCATTGCTATGGCCATTTTTACCGTTACGCGACGTCTCAATTTTGTGATATCCGTTTAATTCCTTTACTGCTTCTAACATAATGTTCTCCTTGGTGCTAACGCAGCGGCTTTAGGTTAAGAGCGGGGCGGCGCAGCGGTGCCTTGCGGGGCAGATAGGTTAAGTTACAACGTATCGTTGAATCATTTACTTCTTTTGACAACTTATATATACGTTTTCGCACGTTTACTGGTTCAAAAGAAGCTATTTCTGATGCAACATTTATTTTTGTGGCTTTTGATTGTACTTTAGATCAGATGTGCTAAACGGCTGTTTTCTTACTGTACTTTTTTCTGATCATTGACCTTATTGTACTCTTTTTGTTTATGTTTTGTCAATATTTTCACCCTATATCGTTCATATTCCATTCAGAATCAGGACAAATAATGGGCAAAACTCCGTTTTTTCTCTGGATACTGTTTTGTGAAGATTTGCTGATAGGCACCCGATGTTGGTGTTTGGCTATGGAAAGTTGGCCGGTTGTTTTGCTTCGCTGAACGGCCGTCGTATCTAAATTCAAGGAGCAGGGCATTCGAGGATGCGGGCCTGTTTCTCTGCGGAAAAAGTAGCTAACGTCTGTGTAACTGTGTATCCCATATTTTTACACATTGACTGCTTGTAGATTTTTGAGCGGAATAGCTTCTGGAACGGCCGTTTCTACCCCGCCCAAAATTTCCTCAAATTCCGCAAAAGATTCTGTGCCTAACAACCGATCCAATTCAATGTGCGCAAGGTTATCGAAGTATTTCTTCAAATGCTTGCGAAACTGGCGCAGACCTGGACCTTCCCCGTAATAATTCACCATTTCACGGGCGTGCAGGCGAACGGCCGTGGTGATCTCGCCAATCGTTAAATCCTGGCGCTGCTGCCGGGCAAAAATCCACGGGTTGCCAATGGCCGCCCGGCCAATCATCACCGCGTCGCAGCCAGTGTGGGCCTTCATCCGGTCGATGTCCTCCGGTGTTTGCACATCCCCGTTGCCAATGACCGGCACGCTGACCGCCTGCTTTAGTTGTGCGATGGCGTCCCAGTTGGCCTCGCCGCCGTACTTTTGTACCTTGGTACGGCCGTGCATAGCAATCAGCGCCGCCCCGTTTTGCTCCAAGATACGGCCGATTTCCAAAAAGTTCTCTTGTGTGGCGTCCCAACCCAGCCGAATTTTACCCGTGACCGGTACTTTCAAGTGGTTTGTTAGCAGCTTAAATGTCTCTGCGATCAGTTCTGGCTGAGGCATCATGCCCACGCCAGCGCCGCGTCCGCTCACCTTGCGCGTGGCGCAGCCCATGTTGATGTCGATGATGTCTGGTCCCCATTCCTGAATGCGCAGGGCGGCTTCCAGCAGCATCTGGGCATTGTTGCCAAAAATCTGGAACACCATGGGATGCTCGCCGGGCTGTGTGTCTAGCCGCCGACGGAACCGTTCATGGACGCGCTTGCCTAGCAGCGCCTCTACAGGCACAAACTCGGTGTAATGCATGGCGGAGCCATAGGCGCGACACAACGCCCGGTATGGCACGTCTGAATACCCAGCCATGGGGGACAAAATGGCATCGCCAAAGACGGGCACATTGCCAACGGTGAACACGGGTTGTTGCGTCATAGGGGTATTTTAACAAATAAACCGTGGTAGGGGCGAGGCAGGTGGATGAAACCCTGGCCATTCACCGAAACCATCTCTCCACCTGCCTCGCCCAAATGTTCCGCCATCCATACGGTTGGCCAAACATTTGGGCGAGGCGGCGCGGAAGAATAGTTTCATGTTTTCTGGAGGTTATACCGCGCCGTCCCGCCCCTACCGTTTCTCGGCGACGATGGCCATGGTGGGCGATTGCGGATCAAACGGTTCCCCGGCGACGTTGGCGTGCCAATCGGTGATGACCAGGCCGCTGGCGGCAAATTCGGTTGCCAGTGACTCCCGGTCAAAATGTTGCAGCCAATTGTAGATTTCGAAGCTGCGGGTGGGGGTGAAAATGCTGTATTTGTCTAAAGTGATGTGTTCATCTTCGTATTTTAACTGGTTGATGAAGGAAAAATAATCCTCGTTGGTCCAGAAGTTGCCGGATTGGTTACGGCCGTAACTTGCCCCCTCCTCAAACCGCTCAAACTCAACCAGCGAATGCACATCCAGCACAATTGCGCCGCCGTCGGCCAAATGCTCGCGGAAGATGCCCAGCAGCGTTTGCCGCTGCACCGGACTGAGGGCGCAAAAGTCGCAAAAGATGAGCGTGATGAGGTCGAATCGTTTGTCGGATTGGAATTGGAGGTAGTTGGTGTGGATGTAGTCGATGGGGAGGTTGTGGGAAACGGCCGTTTCCCTCGCATACCGCAACGAATTTTCCGAAAAATCAATCCCCGTTACCTCCGCGCCCAGTTGGGCCAGCCGGGTGGTGTACAGTCCCGGCCCACAGCCAAAATCGGCAAGGCGTGTGCCAGGGCCGATGTTGAACCGCTGTTGCAGCCAGGCCACCGATGCCTCGATAAACGGCAGCCGCCGCGAGGCAAGGTCTGTGTTCTGATCCAGGTGCGTTTTGAGCATCTGTTGGGCAATGTGCGGGTCGGTCCAGAGGGTGTCGGCGGTGTAGATGGAGAAGGGCTGTGGACGGTTGTTGATGTTGAGCAGTTGTTCGTACATGATTTTATCCGGGAATCGGTGTTGGTTGTTTTGTTAGCGCCCCACGCCGACGCTGCCACCAAAGGCGGCTGACATCTCTTCGTAAATGGCGGCAATTGAGGCTTCATCCCCCTCGAAGAAGTTGCCGTTGGCCTGGATGGCCAACTGCTCCAACGTATTCTCATCCGCGTCACCACCGTAGGCGATGGTGAAGACGGTGGCGTTGTTGGTGGTTGCCTCTTGCATGGCCGTGGCCGAGTTGAAGCGGTAGCTCCGTGTGTCTTGGCCATCGGTTAGCACGACCATGGCATTGGCCGTGGAAGGCAGGGTGGTTTCAGTGAGCAAGGCGGCACCATCGCCAATGGCGTCGAAAAGGGTGGTGTCGCCCACGGCATCTAAATTCATGATGGCGTTGACAATTTTGTCCCGATTGTCACCCACGCGCACATGTTCCACAATGAGTTCTGGCTCGGTGCTGAAGGCGATGAGGGAGAGATAATCATCATCGCCCATTTGCTGCACAAACTGTACGGCCGCTTCCCGCATATTATCAATTTTAGAACCGCGCATGCTGCCAGAGGTGTCTAGCAGCATGACCAGATTGACGTCTTTGCGGGCTTCTTGCCACAGCTCTTGCACGGCAAATATAGAAGCGGTGGAGGGTTCGGCAAAAATCAGCGCGGGTTGGCTGGGGTCGATGGCCTCGGTGGCGGGCAGAGATACGGTCGTATCCACCGGTCGCAGCCCATTGTCCGCTGCCAATTGCTGTCCTTCATTACTTAACAAAAAGTCGCGGAACAAAACGGCCGCTTCTTTCTCATCACTTGTCGCCGAATCCCGCACACAAGCAGGAAAATCCGCTACAAAGGTGCCTTCAAGCGGATAAATGGCCACGATGTCGCTGCCACCCAGCTGGGCCACATTTGCCTCGTACATGATGCCCGCCGTCAGGTAATCCACACCCCGCTCGGCCATCGTTTTGGCTAATGATTGGGTGCTGCTGCTAAACCAGGTCACGCCGCCTTCAAATGCGCCTACGCTGGCCTGCACAATCGGCTGGTCGATGTCGCCCACACTGACGGCTTCTGTTTTGGACTCGGCCGCTTGCACAATGGCCAGCAAGGTGCTGGCCCCAGAACCGGACAGGCCGGGATGGGTGTGCCCCAGCTTGAAGGATTGCCCCAGCGTACCGCCGCTGTAATAGTTCCAGGCGGCAGGGTCAGCGGCCAAACTGCCAATGTCCAGCCAGCCGAGAGGCAAGCCGGGCCAGCCCAGCGCCTCTGCCACCTCACGCCACATGCCGATGACCAGCGGGCTTTGCGCCACGCTGACGCAGTCGGTCTGGAAGCTGCTGTCGCCACTGTCGGCCAGCACATCGGTCCAGACGGTTTCTTCAGGAATCCACAGGGCGAGCGACGGGTCGTTATTGATTTGGTCAATTGCTTGCCCCGACTCTACGGCATTTAGCACCACAAAGGCGGGGTCGCCGCTGCTGGTTTCGGTTTCGGAGTTGTTGAAGGTAGTAACGGCCGTTTCCAGCCAGGGTGCTGCTGTTGTGTTGGCAATGATGTTCACCACAACGGCATCAGAGGGGATGACAACTTGTTCGTCCAGACCAAACAGGCCACAGCCCATCATCGGCAAAGCTAACAGTACAAAAAGCAGCGAAAAACTGCGCAAATTATTGTATTTCATAAAGTCCTCAACCCTCACCCCAACCCTCTCCCTCAAGGGAGAGGGAGCTGTCCCCTCCCCCTGATAGGGGGAGGGCTAGGGTGGGGGTGAATGTTACATTTTTAAAAAATTTACCTTCCAGCGGTGACCAGCGTCAGCTCTACATAGCGATCTTGCGCCTGTAGATTGGGATCATCCGTGCCGCGCCGTTCTTCTGGCGGCAACACTGCTTCCACAATGAAGCGGGCAGGGTCGATACCTTGCGATACGAGGTAATCTACAACGCTTTGCGCCCGGCCTTCAGCAACTTCCAAAATCTCGTCTTCGGTGTAGGGTGGCTCGTTGGCCGGCCAGGCGGAGGAACCGCGCACCCGCAAGAACAGACCGATTGATTGGGACATGGTAGGCACGACACAATCGTCCAAAATGCGGCGGGATTCCAGGGTTAGCTCAGTAGATTCTGGCAAGAAGGCGAAGGTGCGGCAGGGCAGCACCGCCAACGTGGCGGCGGCATCGGTGGAGACGCCGGACAAATCGACCTGGGCCGAAATGGAGAAGGTGTCGTTAACCGGTTTGCCGTTGGGCTGCAAGCTGGCCTGATCAGCTGCGCGCAGCACAAAGCCGCCGTTGACCAGATCATTTACATCATCATTGGGAATGTTCACGTCAGAGGCAGCCCAAACGCGGCGGGCAATTTCCAGCCGGGAGATGATGGGCCGTGTGTCGCGCATCACAAAGGCGTTGTCGCCCAGGTCGGCCTGGGCCACGCTTTCCAGCCAGAGGACGAAGTCGTCGGTAGCGGTTTCAGGGTAGACAAAGCTCCAGTCGTTGTTGCCCCAGGAGGCGATTTGAGAAGCGGCCGTATCAAAATCTTCCACCTGCGCCTTGAGCGTATCAAACCAGGCATTGTGGAAATTTTGCACCAGGTCCGCATCTGTCTGGATGGATTGGCGCGAGGTGACGATGACGTCGATAACGATGCGTAGCTCTTCAGAACTGAGCAGCTTCACGCCACCGCTCTGCTCGGCGTCGTAAATGTTGGGTTCCCAGGCAGAAACCACATCGGCCTGGCCGTTGTTGAATACTTCGATGGCCGATTCAACGCTGTCTTGTGGCACCAGGGTCACTTGCGAGCGCGGGCTAAGCTGGGCAATCGACAAGGCGTAGTAGACAAAATATTCGCCGACGCTGTCGCTGGCGAAGGCGATGCGTTTGCCTTGCAGGTCGTTGATCGTGTCGATATCGCGGCCCCAAAGCTGGTCGGCACCAGCGCTCTCATCCACGATGGCGGTGATGACGCCAGGGCTGGAGAGGGCGACCGAGTCCAAGGTGGTGAGTAGGCAGTTCCATTTGCCGGAATCTAGCAGGGCGGTGCGTTGTCCTTCGGTGATGTCGTACTCGTCGGTGAGGAAGAAGGGGATGATGCCCAAATGGAAGCCGTGCTCGATGTCTTTGCCGCTCATCTGCATTTGCTGGAGCGTGAAATAGCTGCCAAAGGCGTCTGCGCCGCAAATGTAGGTGGGCAGGTTGTCGTCGGCGTTGTAGTTGGGCCCCCAAATCGGGTCTGGGGAATCGAGATCGGCAGTGGTGACAGTGGAGCCATCGTTACTGTTGTTGCTGTCTGTACTGTCGGTCGTTGCCGTCTCGGTGTCATCGGTCAGGTTGCCGATGATGCTGTAGGCGGCAACGCCGCAGATGACCAGGGCAGCAAGGCCGATGATAGCAATAAAGATGATGCGGGTACGATCTAGTTTCATGCGATTTTCCTCAAACGAGCTTTTCTAATTGTGAATCGTGAATTGTGAACAATTAATTGTGAACGTTTCCCCTGTATGTGGGGAGCACTGCAAAATTCTGGATGGATTCATCTGTATTTACGGGTATTTTTCCCTTTGGTTGCATGTTTTAGACGGCGTAGCCCAGGTTGCGCAGGACGTCGTCTGGGGTTTGGCCGTGCAGAATTTGGAATTGGAAACGGCCGTCTCCCTCTTGATCAATAATTAACTCATATGCTTCTGGCAGCACACAATGTTTGCTGCCCTTCACTCCTCCCAACATTTCCTGGTAAGCGCCAATGCTGAAAAAGCCAATGTACAGCTCATCCGCTTCGACCGGCAAGTAGAGCGGCGAATGGCTGGGCTTGGGCGGGTACACGTCATCGCTGTCGCAGGTGATGCCACCTAGCTGCACTTGCTGGAACGGTTTGTCTAGATGGTTTAGCGGCAGCACAATGAAATGTTCAGACAGTGCCCAACTGTCGGGGAAGGAACTCATGATAGAGCCGTCAATGATGTACCAGGGCAGTTTGGATCCATTTTCTTTGACAGTAATAATTTTGAATAGGTGGGCACCATGTTCCGAAGTGGTGTAACGGCCGAATTCTCCCATCACGTCCGGCACGGGCACGTTATACCGCTGGCACGCTTCTTGTAGCGCTGTGAGCAGCTGCCGCACAAATTCATGGTAATCAAAGTCAAAATCGAGCGTCATGGCAACCGGCATACCGCCACCAAAGTTGAAGATGCTCAGGCTGGGATAGCGTTGGCGCAGCCGGGCAAACAGCTCAATTCCCGGTTTGAGGGAGCTAATAAAATCGGGAATGTTGGTGAGTTGGCTGCCCACCATGTAATGATACATTTTTAGCGTCAGGTTGGGGGCAGCGGCGACGTAAGCAGCTGCCTTCCACATATCATCGGTGTTTAGGCCAAAACGAGAATTGGCCTTGTCTATTTCAGCCAGGGTTTCGTTGTGGCCATAGCTTTTTTGGCGTAGGCCGACGTCAAACGGTTGACCCGAACTAAGAAACAGCGAAATTTCCTCTAAATCTTCAATCACAGGAATGAGATTTTCGTGTAGGAGGCGCAGCTGAAGCAGATTGGCGGCGTAGAGGGATTTTGGTCCTTTAAAACCGTTGCACACAATCATGCGATCTGGCGTCAGTAAGCCACGCTCAATCATGATTCTGGCGATGTCTACATCCACAGTGGAGGACATTTCATGGTTGGCACCCGCGCCGAGGGTGGTGCGAATGACTTCTTCAGCGGCGTTGGCTTTGGAGGCGTAGGTGTAATGGAATTCCCCGGTGTAATCTAGCTCGGCAATGACGTCGGAAAAGACCTGGTTCATCTTTTGAATTTGCTGCCGAATAAGGGGGAGATAGACAATTTCCAGTGGGCTGGGCATGGTTTTCTCAAACCCTTGTGGTGCTTCATCCAGGAAAAACTGGGCCAGGTCGAGGCCTTCCATATGTAGATGCCCATTTTGGACGTGCAGATAGCGGTTGAACTGGTGATTGTTGGGAACGGCCGTTTCCTTTTCCCAGCCAATCACAGGATGATCAGGTTTGTCACTCATTCGTTTTCTCCGGTAGTTGGCCCTGTGCCATGTTTATGGTGAGAGGCGTTAGCTGTAATGTTTCAAATGGCATTTCAATTTGCTTATCAGTCAAAGCGTTAAAGATTTTTTCTCGCAATTCAAACCGTTTTTCAATGTGGATGCGTTCATCTTTGATCCAGGCTTGCAGCTCCAAAGCCACATTGTAATCATTTAGCTGGGTTATCACCACACGCGCGGGCGGCTCTTGCTGATAATCTGAATCGTTCTGTATGACCTCAAACAAAATTTGGCGTACCTGGTCGATGTTTTCGTTAACACCAACGGTCACCTCTACATCCAGACGCAGATGAGGGAAGTTTGTATAGGAGGTCACCGTCTTGTTAATAATTTCGGCATTGGGTACGGCCAACATTTTACCATCCCCCGTGATGATGCGGGTGGAGCGCAGGGTGATTTGGGAAACACGGCCGTAATTGTCACCAACCTCCACCAAATCCCCAATCACAAACGGCCGATCCAGAAAAATGAGAATGCCTGAAATGAGATTGGAAAATGCATCTCGGGCGGCAAAGCCGATGGTGATACCCACAATGCCCAACGAAGCCAGCAGTCCAGCGGTATCCACACCCATGACAGACAACGCATTGACCAAACCAAGCAGCAAAATGGTGTACTGAAAAATGGTCTTGATAAACGCCTGGGATGTTTTATCAAACCGTGATTTGGGCAGGAAGCGTTTTAACAGGTGGCGGACAATGATCCAGACCAGGTAGAATGCTGCAAATGTAATCAGGGCAACGATGAGATCGATCATGAAATCGACAATCTGTGTACCTAATGTTTCTGGATTAAATAATGTTTGTAATCGTTCCAGAATGACGTCGATTAGCTCGCTCATCCATTTCCTCCGTGTGGTCTACGTATTCATTATAACGAAAACCGGGACAGGGCGGACAATCAGTTTGACGGAGTTTGGTTTTTGCTAAATGCGCAAGTATGGAATAGTGAACGGCCGTAACCCATGTTAAGCTAAGAATCAGCAAGAAAAAGAATCAAATTCCCGCAGGTTTCTGCTCATCTGCTCAGTTGATGTTTTTGGATGGAACCAGCGGGAGGTTTTAAGGAGTGAATGATGAAAAAAGTAGATTTCAAGCGAGAACTCAAACATCTGTACCGGCCATCCGCCAAAAAAGTAAGCTTTGTGGACGTGCCTGCCATGAACTTCCTCACCATTACAGGCGAAGGTAATCCCAACACCGCCCAGGCATACAAAGATGCCGTGTCTGCTTTGTATTCGGTGGCCTACACGGTGAAGTTTATGGTGAAGAAGGGTGAACTGGCCATTGATTATGGCGTGATGCCGCTGGAAGGGTTGTGGTGGGCCGAGGATATGTCCCAGTTTTCTACGGAAGACAAGGACAGCTGGCTGTGGCAGGCAATGATTATGCAGCCGGAGTTTGTCACGGCAGAAATGATCGCCGAAGCCAAAGTCCAGGTTAAGCAAAAGAAGGGTCTGGTGGCCGTAGATTTGCTAAAATTTGAACGCTTTGCTGAGGGGCAAGCGGCCCAAATTCTGTACACTGGTCCCTATGCCGATGAAGGTCCCACTATCCAAAATTTGCACGAGAAAATCTGGCAGCGGGACGGTGAACTGAGCGGCAAACACCACGAAATCTATCTCAATGATCCATCGCGCACTGCGCCAGAACGGCTCAAAACGGTGATTCGCCAGCCATTTGTGGTGACAGAGGCGGTGGTTGGCTAAAAAGATTGACCCCCACCCTAACCCTCCCCCTACAAAGGGGAGGGAACTGGCTCCCTCTCCCTTGAGGGAGAGGGCTGGGGTGAGGGTGAAAACTCTATGACTCAACGACCCGAAACCAAAACCGACTACCAGGAAAGCATCATGCGGGTGATGCTGTTGATTCAGGCGCGGCTGGATGCGCCGCCGAGTTTGGATGAGGTAGCCGAAGTGGCGGCGTTTTCGCCATTCCATTTTCATCGGCTGTTTACAGCGTACACGGGTGAAAGCTTAAGCGCGTTTGTCCGCCGCCTGCGGCTGGAGCGGGCGGCCAACCGACTGCGCCAAACGTTTGATCCCATCACGGAGATTGCCCTGGATGCCGGGTACGAGACGCCGACCAACTTTGGCAAGGCGTTTCGCCAGCAGTTTAGCCTGTCGCCGTCGGCATTTCGGGAAGAGAATCATTTGTTGGATACGGCCGTTTTCCGCCAAAACCGTACTGAGGAATCCCCAAAAATGAACCCTAAAATTCTAAACCTGGAACCACAAACTGTCCTGTTTGTGCGCCGCACGGGTCCTTACAGCGAGGCCTCCACCGCAGCCTTTGGCGCGCTTTTGCCTTTTGCCTACAGCCACAAACTCATCAACAAAAAAACGCAGATGATTGGCATTTCCCATGACAGTCCGGACATCACCGACGCCGACAAGCTGCGTTACGATGCCTGTATCACCCTCAACCAGCCGGTTCAGCCGCAGGGCGAGTTTAACCTGCAAACCATTGCTGGTGGGCGATACGCGCTTTTTGTCCACAAAGGGTCGTATGAAAAGTTTGACGAAACATACCGCCTGATTTTTGGCCGGTGGCTGGCGCAAAGCGGCGAACGCCTGCGCGACGAGCCCATTTTTGAGCGCTACCTAAATCGCGATCCGCGCCGCACCAGGCCAGAAAATTTGCGTACAGAGATTTATGTACCGTTGAACAGGTCCTAAGGGTTTGCCTTAAATCGGGTTGAACTGGCGGATACCAAACCTTTAAAGGCTCTTTCGTCACGAGGCAAATCTCCCAAATTCAGATACAATTTAGCCACCCACAACTAAAAAAAACAGCACTCAGAGCATTCTGGGTGCTGTTTGTTGTTTGTGGACTATTTTCTTTGGGAGACAATTTTGGCAAATCCACCACTATCCACGAATGAGACTGAATCCCAGCCCGATATTTCGGTTAATCGTCTGATCGCCATCGGTTTATTAACGCGCCTGGTGACGGATACGGCCGTCCAACTCTTTTTCCCCTTTCTGCCTGTCATTGCTGACGGCTTACGCACTACCAGTGTCGCAGCCGGTCGATTGGTGAGCTTACGCAGCGCGATGGGGCTATTTTCTCCGGCGTTTGGCTACCAGGCCTATTTGCGCGGTTATCGTACCGTGATGCGCTTTGGGCTGCTGCTGGCGGCCGCAGGCTACCTCATTGTGGGGTTGAGCAGCACGCTCTGGCTGGCGGCCGTCGGTATGGTGATGGGCGGGCTGGGCACGTTTGCCTTTGCCCCCATCTTACAGGCCTATCTGAGCGCTCGCCTGCCGTTCCACCGTCGGGCGCGGGGGCTGGGCATGGTGGAATATGCCTGGGCGCTGGCGGGCATTGTGGGTCTTTATTTGGCCGGACTGCTCATCGAGGCGATGGGCTGGCGTGCGCCTCTTTTTGTGTTGAGTGGCTTGCTGCTAGTGGCTTTTGTGGGATACGGCCGTTTACCAACTGCCCGGCACGTTAAACCACCCGCAGAACCCAAAAGACCCTTGTCCTGGCAAACTGTTCTCGCCTTTTTTGAATTGGGCCAAAACAAGCGCTCCGCCAGTGTAGTGCTGCTGGTGGTGGGCTTAAACATGATGGCCGCCATGAACGTATTTATCAGTTACGGCACCTGGCTGAATCGGGAATACAGCCTGGGCGCGGTAGAGCTGGGTACCGTTGCCCTTATTTTGGGCGTAGCCGATCTGAGCGGCAGCGTGTTGATGAGTCTGGTGGGCGATAAGGTTGGTCTGCTTCGGAGCGTGCTGTTGGGGTCAATTCTGGCCTGCCTGGGCTATGGCCTGCTGCCTGTGTTGAATCAGGGACTGGTGGTAGCGGTGCTGGGGCTGATTGTGGCCCGGTTTGCCTTTGAGTTTACCGTGGTGGGACTGATTGCCCTGGTTAGTGAACAAGCCCCTGCGTATCGCGGTAAAATGATGACCCTGGCAGCGGCAGCGGCACTGCTGGGGTCCAGTATGGCTGGACTCATCGGCCCCTGGGTGTATGATCGGTTTCAGGTAGTGGGGTTGGGCCTGATTTCAGCCACTATCATCGGGGCCAGCATCGTTTTGCTACGCTTATTTGTGCGCGAGCGCGCAGAATAAAAAATGGGACACAGATAAACGCTGATGAACGCAGATTGGTTGCAATTAATCTGCGCTAATCTGCGGAATCTGCGGATGAATCAGGAGGAATAAATGAAACAAGAACGGGTGATACGGCCGTTACAAACCGAGGCTGAATGGGAGCAATACACCACCATTGCCGTCAATGCCTATCCTGCCTTCCGGGCAACTGATGAGGCTGCCAGACGACGGGTAAAAGAGCGCGCTCAGCAGATGCATGCGGATCCCATCGCCACGATTTATGGTTTGTTTGAGGCGGAAGAGATGCGCGGCATCATGCGACTGTTTGACTTCACGATGCGGCTTCGCGGCGTTAATATGTTGGTGGGCGGCCTTGGCGGCGTCGGCGTTGATTTGCTGCATAAAAAAGAGCGGGTTGCTTATGATATGGTGCAATACTTCCAGGCACATTATCGGGAAAAAGGGGCAGCACTGACGGCGCTTTATCCGTTCCGGCCCGATTTTTACAAGCAGATGGGATATGGATACGGCCGTAAAATAAACCAGTATCGTTTCAGTCCGGCTAATTTGCCCCAGGGAAACCGCCACAACGTATGCCTTTTGGATGATTTTCACCGGCAGGAGCTGGTTGATTGTTACCAGCGCATCATGATGGCTGGCAATGGCATGATGATCCCGTCCAACTACGAGCTGGATTCAATTTTCACCAATCAGACGCTGCACAAATTTGGCTATTGGGTAGAAGGGCAACTGCGCGGCTATCTGATATTTACGTTTGAGCCAGCGCCGGACGGTAATTTTTTGCGCAATAATATTGCTGTACGGACCTTGCTGTATGAGGATGCAGCCGCACTGCGCGGTTTGCTGGCATTTCTCCGGGTTCAGGCCGATCAGATTGAAAAGATCATTATCAACACCCAGGAAGAAGATTTTCACTTGCTGCTGCAAGATCCGCGTAATGATAGCCAGAATTTGATTCCATCTGTCTACCATGAGAGCAACGTGCAGGGGGTGGGCATCATGTACCGCGTCATTGACGTGCCGCGCCTGTTTGAATTGCTGGCGGATCATAATTTTGGTGGACAAAGCTGCACGGTGCAGATCAATCTGACAGATAGTTTTTGGCCGGTGTGTGCGGGGGAGTGGATCGTAAGTGTGGAAAACGGCCGTGCCACCCTCAACCCCAATGCCCAGCCAGATGTCGAAATTAGCCTGGACATTGCTGAATTTGCTTCACTTATCATCGGTGCGACGACGTTCCGCACCCTGTTGGCCTACGGACTGGCCCAAATCTCTGATACCGCCTATGCCGACACGGTGCATCAATTGTTTTACACCTCGCCCAAACCGATTTGCCACACCGCGTTTTAAAAGGTTGTAGGGGCATTTGGTTGCCAAATCAGGAGAGAATCATGGATTTTACAGATCAGGTTGCGATTGTTACTGGTGGAGCCTCCGGCATGGGGGCGGCTACGGCCCGGGAGCTGGTGACTGCTGGGGCCAGGGTGTTCATCGTGGATAAAAATGTGGTGCTGGCCACGGCTTTTGCCGAGGAAATTGGTGCAGACGTGCTGATTGGCGACGTGAGCGATTCCCTGTTTTGTGAGCAGGTGGTGGAGAAGGTGGTGGAGAAATACGGCCGTCTCGACATCCTTGTCAACGCAGCGGGCATTATCGTGCGGGCCGATGCCCTGGGCACCAGCGACGAGCAGTGGCAGCGGGTGATGAACGTCAACGTCAGCGGCGTTTTTTATTTAAGCCGGGCGGCGGTAAAGGTGATGAAAGCGCAGGGCAAAGGGGCCATCGTCAACTTTGGCTCGATTTGGGGTGGCGTGGGGGCAGCGGGCGTGGTGGCTTACTGCACCTCCAAAGGGGCGGTGCATCAACTTACGCGGGCGATGGCCCTGGATCACGTGAAGGACGGCATCCGCATCAACGCCGTTTGCCCCGGCGAGGTAAACACGCCCATGCTCGCCTCTGAGCGCAGCGAACCGGTGACGGAAGAAATGTTGCAGCGCATCGCCAGCACCGTGCCCATGCAGCGGCTGGCCGATCCGGTAGAAATTGCCCGCGTAGTCCTTTTCCTAGCCTCCGACGACGCCAGCTACATGACTGGCGCGATGGTGAACGTCGATGCCGGTTATACAGCGCGATAGATTTTTGACGCAAAGGTGCAAAGCGGCAAAGGAAGAAAAAGAAAAACAAGGGTTTTTCTTTGCCTCTTAAAAATCTTTGCGCTCTTTGCGTCAAGTTTTTTAACGAAAGGAGAGCGAGATGGAATACAGACGATTGGGCCGCAGCGGCGTGAAAATTGCCCCGCTGTGCCTGGGAACCGATAATTTTGCCAATCCCACCCCGGAGGATGAGGCGAAGGCGATGCTCAACCGGGCACTTGAGGCGGGCATCAATCTCATCGACACGAGCAACAGCTACGCGCAGGGGGAAAGTGAGCGGATTATTGGGCGGGCCTTGAAGCAGAACGGCCGTCGCCAACAAGTCCTCATTGCCACCAAAGTGCATTATCCGACGGGGCCAGGGCCGAATGATCGTGGGAACGGCCGTCTCCACCTCATCCAGGCGTGCGAAGATTCCCTGCGGCGGCTGCAAACCGACCACATTGACCTGTACCAGCTGCACCGCCCCGATTTTGAAGTACCCATCGAAGAAACGCTTTCTGCACTAACCGATTTGGTGCGGGCGGGCAAGGTGCGCTACATCGGCAGCTCCACCGCCCCGGCGTGGAAGGTGATGGAGGCAATCATGGTCAGCGAACTGCGCGGCTACGTCCGCTTTGTCTCTGAGCAGCCGCCTTACAATTTGCTGGATCGCCGCATCGAAAACGAGCTGGTGCCCATGTGCCAGACGCAGGGACTGGGCATTTTGCCCTGGTCGCCGCTGGCGATGGGCATTCTGGCTGGGCGCTATGCTGACGCGGCCAACTACCCTGAAGCGTCACGGGCGCAGCTGCGCGGCGGCATTTATGCCGAGCGCGTCACGGCGCGGGGCATTGAAGTGGGCAACGCATTTGTAAAATTGGCCCAAGAAGTGGGCATTTCGGCGGCGCAGCTAGCCGTGTTGTGGGTGAAGGATCAGCCCGGGGTGACCGCGCCGCTGATTGGGCCGCGCACATTAGCGCAGTTGGAACATTTCTTGCCAGTGCTGGAGATGACGTTGGGCGAATCCGTGCGTGAAGCGTGTGACGCGCTGGTGCCCCCCGGCAGTGCTGCCGCCAATTTTCACAACTCTGCGCCGTGGATGAAGATGAAGTTGCCAGAATAAGTGATTAGGTACTTTTGTCCTAGTACCTTGTAAGATCGACTGTAACTCGCCTTGGCTAAAATAAAAAAGATTCATTGAGATCGCATGGTTGTTGGCGCTGACTCTATCATGACATTTGTCACGACAGCAGCGGGAGAATAATCTTGAAGCCCTCCATATTAATTGTTGATGATGAACCCCTGACCCGCAATTTGCTCCGCTTGATGCTGGAGCGAGCCGGGTTTGATACTTCAGAAGCTGAAGATGGCCTTAAGGCGTTGTTGATGATGGCGGAGCAGTCCCCGGATGTGTTGTTGCTGGATGTGATGATGCCCAACATGGATGGGCTGACGGTTTGTGAAAAATTACGCGCCCAGCCGGAAACGGCCGTTCTCCCCATTATTTTACTTAGTGCCAGGACCAGTCCTGAAGCGGTTAGAGCGGGCCTGGACGCAGGCGCTACCAAATATTTAAGCAAGCCCATTAACCGCAAAGAGCTGATCAACACCATTCATGAAGTGTTGCAAAATATTCCTGCCGCTTAAGTTATTTGCTGCCGAGCGGCGTTTAACTGAATCTGCAACGCTTCCGGTGATGTTCCTCCAATAATTGCTCGATTGCTTAAAGAGGCCTTGATATCAAAAACGGCCGTTGCCCCTTCACCAAATTCCTCACTGATCGATTGCAAATCTGCTTGTGTTAGTGCCGTCAATGGGACGCCTCTGTTTTCTGCCAGCTGAACCACCTCGCCTACCAAATGATGTGCCTGCCGAAACGGCACGCCCCGTTTTACCAAATAATCGGCCAAATCAGTGGCCAGTAGATTCGGCTCTAGCTGCTGAGCCATTCGTTCCGGACGCAGCGTGAGTGTGCGGAACAATCCGGCCATGATAGGCATGATGAGGCTGAGCGTATCAAACGTATCGAAGACCGGCTCTTTATCTTCTTGCAAATCTTTGTCGTAGCTGGAGGGCAGCCCTTTGAGCGTGGTGAGCAGACCTACCAAATTGCCCAGCAAACGGCCGCTTTTGCCCCGCGTTAGTTCCAATGTGTCTGGATTTTTCTTTTGCGGCATCAGGCTGGAACCCGTACTGTAGCCATCGTCTAAGCGCACAAAGCCAAATTCGCTGCTGCTGAACAAGATCAAATGCTCCGAGAGGCGGCTGAGATGCAGGCCAATCATCGTGGCCGTGTACAAAAAGTCGGTGGCAAAATCGCGGTCGGAGACACCGTCCAGGCTGTTTTGGCTGATGGCCGCAAAGCCAAGTGCTGCGGCCAGCGCCTGGCGATCGATGGGAAAGGCTGTGCCAGCCAAGGCCCCAGATCCCAACGGCAGGACGGCCGTTCGCTGCCGCACCTGTGCCAAGCGCTCCTGGTCGCGCACCAGCGGCCAAAAGTGTGACAGCACCCAATGCCCCCAGGTAATCGGCTGGGCGTGCTGTAGATGGGTGTAACCTGGCATGGGCAAATTCAGGTTGGCCTCCGCATTTTCTACGAGGGCGGTTTGTAAATCGGCAAGCATCTCGGCAAGCTGGTCGCAGGCCTCCAGCAGCCAGAGGCGGAAGTCAGTGGCGACCTGATCGTTGCGGCTGCGGCCAGTGTGCAATTTGCCGCCTACTGCACCCACAATTTCGGTCAGGCGGCGCTCGACGGCCGTATGAATATCTTCATCACCAGGCTCGAATTGGAAACGGCCGTTTGCCAGTTCATCCCCAACTTGCTGCAAGCCTGCAATAATTGTGTCCGCTTCAGCTGATGTCAGCACGCCTGCGCCAACCAGCCCGCGAGCCCACGCCTGGCTCCCCAAAATATCTTGCGCTGCCAGCCGCTGATCAAAGGGTAGGCTGGCGTTAAATTCATCTACCAATGCATCCGTGCCTTTGGCAAAACGGCCGCCCCATAGTTTGCTCATTGTATTTTCCCCTGTTTACTAATTGATTTGTGAAAAATGAGATTGGTATGGATCGCTGATAACCGATACTGGATTACCGAAAACTGAACCAAATCCCCAGACCCATCATCAGAACGCCTAAGGCCCCGTACATAATCAATGTTTTCTGATCGCCAAGAATGTCTCGCGTTCGCACAATACGGCGGCTTTGCCAAAAGATAGCAGGCTTAAAAATAACGCTAAATAAATAATAACCGCCAAACAGCAGCAAAAGAATATCTAAAATATCGGGCGTCATTGCTTTACTCCTTTAAATAAATGCTTTATGTGCATAATCTTAGCCTGTTTTGTAACTTTTTGCCTGCTGCAGGATATTATTAACAGAGTAACTGCTATGAACCAAGCTACCTTTCATGATTTGTATGAGCGTTATGCGCCAGATGTGTATCGATTTGCCCTGTGGCTGTCGGGCGATCCAGCCGAAGCTGATGATATTGCCTCTGAGACCTTTGTTCGCGCCTGGGCGAGCAGCGGCAAAATTCGTACGGAAACAGTGAAGGCATATCTGTTTACCATTGCCCGGAACCTGTTTTTGCAGGGGCGGCGGCGGCAAAAACGGCAGGTATCGCTGGAGCAAGTGTCGCTGGAAATAGATAGCGGGCCGCAAAGCTTGGTGGAAGACCGGCTAGCGTTGGCCGAGGTTTTGCAGCAGTTGCAGGATTTACCGGAAAATGAGCGGGCAGCATTAATATTGCGGGTTCAGCATGAGCTGCCCTATGCCGAAATTGCGCGGGTGCTGGAGATTTCATTGTCGTCTGCTAAAGTGAAAGTTCACAGGGCGCGTTTAAAGTTAACGGCCGTTCGTACTGCCTGGGAGGTGTCTTAATCATGAAAATCAATCGAGATGTTATACTGGATCTATTACCCATTTATCTGGCAGATGAAGCCAGCGAGGCTACCAAGACCCTGGTGGAGCAATATTTAGCCGAAGATCCCGCATTGGCTAAGCTTGTTGAACAATCAAACCAGAATCAATGGGACAAGGAGATATCTGTCCCACTAAACAAGGAGCATGAGATGGTAACTTTTGAGAAGACAAAGCACCTGCTGTTTCAGCAGAAATTGTTCTTGGCTCTGGCTGTAGCGGCAACCTTATTCTTCATTGCTTTTCGGTTTGATGAAAATGGCGTGGAATGGTTATGGGTTAGCTCGCCGCAGCTAGGTTGGGGCGTTTTCCTTGTAGCTAGCCTTTTTTGGGCGGCGTTTTTGAATGTCGCCTATCTTTTGAACCGCAAAGAGTAGTTTAGGAAACTTTTTGTGCCAATGCAGTATGATGTCTAAGATCATTGCAAAGATGGCCAGGCAAAGTAGGACTGCTACGGTGACGGAAACGCGCTAAATTTTTGATTGACGATTAAAGAGAAAATGATATACTTGCCAGTCTAGCCTGGGGCTTATGCGTCCACAGGCTTTTTGTTGAGTATTACGTAAACCGCGAATGGCCTTTAGGTTTTCTAAAACTGTTTTGGTTTACGCAACCACAAGAAAAAGCTCCCTCATCTTTGAGGAAATTACAAACTGAGGTTTAGAATAATGTCTGAAGATAGATTAGCTATCGACGCCGAATCGCGCACGGTTGTTGGTAAAAAAGTAAAGCAGTTACGCCGCAACGGGCTTGTGCCCGCAGTCATTTATGGCATTAATGATCCAATCACCATCCAGATGGATAATATTTTGCTGCGACGTGTGTTGCGGCGGGCAGGGACCACCAACCTGATTAATATTTCTGTCGATGGTGGCATCCGCACCGTGTTGGCGCGTGATATTCAACAGCATTTAACTCGAGGGGACATCATTCATGTGGATTTCCAGGAAGTTGACCTGAAAGTTAAAATCACGGCTGAAGCATCGCTGGTTTTGGTGGGTCGTTCCAAGATGATGGAAGATGCGCTAGGTTCAGACGTTTTGTCGCTGACCAGTGTCGAAATTGAGGCGCTGCCAGACGATTTGATCGCTGAAATTGAAGTGGATGTTAGCCAGATGAAATCTGCTGACGAGCCGATTTACGTCAGTGATTTGCCGGTACCAGCCGGGGTAACGATTTTGGCTGATCCGGAAACGGCCGTCGCCCGCTTTGAATATGCCCGCCTCGAAGAAGAGGAAGAAGAGGAAGAATTGGAAGGGTTCGAAACCACCGCCGATTCTGTAGAAATTATCGAGAAAGGCAAAGCGGAAGACGAAGAAGAAGAGTAATTTCTTTGCCATTGTACCAAATGAATCTGAAAGGCTGGGACCTCGTCCCAGCCTTTTTTTCTTGCATTTTTAGGACGCATTCGCCCGACATTTATCCCCAAGATACAATTTGCGCATGAAGAAGTGGCAAGAACGTGTGTTGTTGGGTTTTATTTTGCTGGCTGCGGCCGTTTTTCGCCTCAGTGGTATCGATTGGGACGATTACCATCATTACCATCCCGATGAGCGCTACATCACCTGGGTTGCCACGACCATTGAACGGCCGTCTGACTGGCAAACCGCTTTCTCCCCTAACCAATCCAGTTTTAATCCATTTTATTGGCCGCCCAATGCTGCCAGCAAAGGCATTGAGGTGCTGCAAGATGCCCCGCGCGATTTTGCCTACGGCCATGTGCCGCTTTACCTGGGTGTGTTGGCCACGCGTCTGCTGGAGTGGGCCGGACCCCGGTTGCAGCCCCTTTTCCCCGATGACTGGTTGCTCACGCGGGACATTTTGAACGGGGCGGGGCTGATTGAGTTTCGGCATTTAACGGCCGTTTCCCGCGCATTTACTGCATTATTCGATGTCGGTACTGTCGGGCTGATTTATTTATTGGGAAAACGGCTGTTTTCACCACAGGTTGGTCTGCTGGCAGCGGCGTTTCTGGCCGTTAATGTGATGCATATTCAGTTGAGCCATTTCTTTATCTCTGATCCGTACCAGACCTGCTTTACCGTTGCCGCAATTCTCTTTTTAGTGCTGGCTGTAGAAAATAGCCACAGAGAACACAGAGGAAAAAGAGAAAGGGAGAGCAAAAATACCGGGCACCGTTTACTGATTACTGATTACCGAAAACTGATAAACTGGATACTGGCTTCTGTCTTCATTGGTCTGGCGATTGGCTCCAAATTTGCCGCTGTGTTGCTTTTTTTGCCGCTGCTGTTGGCGGCGTGGTGGCTGGAAGGGCGTTGGGAGAGGTGGTTGGCAACGGCCGTTTTCACCATCGCCCTCACTTTTTTCCTCACCAATCCTTTTGCGGTTCTTGATTTTAGCTGCGAGGTCAATACACCCGCTACGCAGCTTGGCCCGATTACCATTCCAGCCGTGAATTGGGGGTCTTGCTATCTGGAAAACATTGTCACCCAGGGCAATATGGTACGCGGTGATGGCGATGTGCCCTTCACGCGCCAGTACAGCGGCACGCTGCCCTACCTTTATTTTGTCGAAATGCAGCTGCGTTGGGGGATGAGCTGGCCGCTGGGATTGTTAGCCTTTGGCGGTTTGGGCTGGGCGTTTTGGCGGGAATTAAAGAGACTGGAGATTAGCAACCTGCGGCTGCGAGATTGGAGATTTAAACCTCTCAATCTCCAATCTCCAATCTCCAATCTCCTTCTTCTGGCCTGGGTGATTCCTTTTTTCCTCACCACCGGCAGCTTTTTTGTGAAGTTTATGCGCTACTTGCAGCCGATGACGCCGTTTTTGATGCTGTGGGCGGCGGCGTGGTTGTTTAGCTGGCGGCGGTCATGGTTAAAGTGGGGTGTGGGAACGGCCGTTCTCCTCATCACGACCCTTTATGCCATCAGTTTTATGAACCTGTATCAACAGCCACACCCCTGGGTTGCTGCCTCCAAATGGATTTTTGCCAATGTGCCTCAGGGATCGCTGGTGCTTAGCGAGCAGTGGGACGACTCGCTGCCCAGCACGATGATCATCGATGGCGAACCGCGCCGCCGATCTGAGTACCCTAATGCCGAACTCACCTGGCTCACCGGGGCGGACGCCGCCGATGATACAGCAAAGTTGGCCGAGAATTTGGAACGGCTGGCCGAGGCCGATTACGTGACAATTTTGTCTAATCGGATTTACGGCACGGTGCCGCGCCTGCCGGAACGGTATCCCATCTCCGGCCAGTATCATGAACTGCTCTTCTCTGGCGCGCTGGGGTACGAGCCGGTTTTTGTGGCTGGACGGTATCCCACGCTTTTTGGCTGGCAGCTGCGACCAGACACGTTTGGCTGGCCGAATTTGCAGCCACCCTCGCTCGTGCAATCGTACCTGGATGGGCAGCTGGGCATCCAGGCAGGCCGCGCCGACGAAAGTTTTATTGTCTACGACCAGCCGTTGACGATTATATTTGAGAACGTGGAACGGAAAACGGCCGTAGAGCTGCAAGCCCTCTTCACCACGCCTTCTGAATAATGGCAAAAACTTAAGTTGTCATTTTGAACGCAGTGAAACGGCCGTAATCCACCTGCGCCAAATGAGGGACGCCGTTATAATCCAGCTAATTCAATAAAAGGATACAGCGTAAGGGCGACCCGCCGGGTCGCCCCTACACTTAATATTAATTGCGTGAAGAATCGAAAATATTTGTTTATGACGGTTTTTGTGGCAGGCATGAGCACGCTGGCCATCGAGTTTACCACCAGCCGCATGCTGCAAACCGTTTATGGCACTTCCAACATCGTTTGGGCCAACGTGATTGGCCTGGTGCTGCTGTTTTTAACGGTAGGGTATTTTGTGGGGGGGCGATGGGCGGATAAACGGCCGTATCCCCATACCTTTTACGCGCTTGTTGCCTGGGCTGGTTTTAGCGGCGTCTTCTTTTTGCTCCTGACGAGTGTATTGTTGAAAACGGCCGCAGCTGCCCTGGCGGCGGTGAATGTCGGGGCGATTGCCAGTTCGTTAGTGGGTGTGATCTTTGCCCTGGCTGTGCCCGTGACGTTGTTGGGCTGCATCTCTCCCTTTGCCATTCGGCTGGCGGTGCAAGATGTGTCCGAGGCAGGGCGAATTAGCGGCCGTATTTATGCCATTTCCACCTGGGGCAGTCTGTTGGGAACATATTTGCCCGTTTTGTTGGTGATTCCTCTGGCCGGTTCCCGGCTGACGGCGCTGCTTTTTGGTGGAATCTTGCTGCTGGTGGGGCTGGGTGGTTTGTGGCAAACGCAGGCGCGCAGCCGAGTGGTCGCGCTGCTGCTGCCCATCATCCTGCTGCCAGTGGCCCTGGCCTGGACCTCTGGCGGCATTAAAGCGTACGATGGGCAAATCTTCGAGACCGAATCGGCTTACAACTATATTCAGGTGGTGCGGCAGGGCAAGTGTAATTACCTGCTGCTTAACGAGGGGCAGGCGTATCATTCCTTTTACTGTGATGGTGGGGCCGTGCCGCGTATTTCGGTCTGGAGCATCATGCTGGCAGCGCCCTATTTTAATGAACCGCCAGTTTCTATTGATCGCATGGCGGTGATTGGCTTGGCTGCGGGCACAATTCCCAAGCAGTACACGCGGGTTTTTGGCCAACAGCTGCCCATCGACGGCATTGAACTGGATGGCGAGATTGTGCAAGCGGGGATCGATTATTTTGCCCTGGACGAACCGAATATTAATCTGATTGTGGGAGACGGCCGTTACCAACTCAACCAGTTAACCCACCGCTACGATGTCATCACCATCGACGCCTACAAAGTGCCCTACATTCCCTGGCACCTGACCACCCAGGAGTTTTTTGAAGAGGTGCGCGATCACCTCACGGAAACGGGTGTGGTGGCGATGAATGTAGGGCGTGCCCCGGAAGATCGCCGCTTGATTGATGCCATGACGGCGACCCTGCAAACCATTTACCCGACCGTCCATGCCATCGACGTGCCTGGCTCGCTGAATACCATTTTGGTAGCCACGGTGCAGCCCACTACGATAGACAATTTGACGCAAAATTTGATTAGGTTGGATGCGTCGGTGGACCCTTTGCTGCAGGCGGCTTTGGAAACGGCCGTAACCAACACCGTCCCCAATCATCCCAGCGAGGTCATCTTCACTGACGAACGCGCCCCGGTGGAAACGATCATCGACAGCCTGGTGCTGCGCTATTTGCTGAGTGAGGGTGTGGGGGGATTGCCGGGCGTGGGACAGTAATCCGTAATCGGTGAACGGTGATCGGTAAAAAAAGATTACTGAAAAAAGGGAGAAGAAATTGGAAAACAAAACGCTACTTAACATAATTAGATGGGTTATCATCGTCGCCATGCCGTTTTTTCTGGGGTTGGGCATGATCTTGGCGGTGATTGCCTGGGATTATCCCGCTTTTGAATACGGCCGTATTCCACCAGACTTATACGGCTTTACGCCGGAGGAGCGCCTGGGGTATGCCCACGCTACGCTGGATTATTTGCAACGGCCAGAGCCGTCTGAAGAAGTGATTTATCTGCTGGAAGATTTGCGCCTGCCCAATTCCGACGAGCCGTTGTACAACGATGCAGAGATTATCCACATGCGGGATGTGAAGGATTTGACGGATGGGATTCGCACACTTTGGTGGATTACGGCCGTTCTCGTTGTCATTGGCTTAGCCTTTTTGCTTTCTCAACCAGCGTTGCGCGCGGTGGGCTACCGTGCCATTTATCAGGGTGGGCTGGCCACCGTTATCATTTTGGCGGCGATTGCCCTTTTTATCGGCGTGGGCTGGAGCATCTTTTTTGTGCAGTTCCACGAACTGCTCTTCCCGCCCGGTAGCTGGACGTTTTTATACACTGATTCGCTCATCCGCCTTTTTCCCGAACAGTTCTGGTTCGACATTGGCGTCATTATGAGTGTCGGTGCATTGCTGCTGGGCGTGGTTGTAACCGGACTGGGCTATTGGTTAACGAAGCGAGTTGGGTAATTGAGTAACTGAGTAATTAGTTACCCAATTACTCAATTACCTCATTATTCCTGTACATTGAGGAGATGAATATGAAGTATGTCGTTATCACAGGGGCTTCATCGGGGATTGGTTATGATGCGGCGCGCTATCTGATTGCTCGCGGCTATCATGTGTTTGGCAGCGTGCGTAAGCAGGCGGACGGGGAGCGGGTACAGGCAGCGTTGGGCGAGCAGTTTACGCCTTTGCTGTTTGATGTGACCGATGGGGCGGCGGTGGCAACGGCCGTATCTCAAGTCAGCGAAAAAGTAGGCGGTAGTGGACTGGCTGGATTAGTCAACAATGCCGGTATTGCTGTAGCTGGTCCGCTGATGCACCTGTCTTTAGAAGAATTTCGCCAACAGTTTGAAGTAAACCTCTTTGGCTTACTGGACGTTACCCAGAAGTTTTTGCCGCTGCTAGGGGCCGTACCCAACCCCACCCATCCACCGGGGCGCATTGTCAACATTAGCTCTGTGAGCGGCAAAATTGTGTATCCGTTCATGGGGCCATACGCTGCCTCCAAACACGCCCTGGAAGCGCTGTCCGACGCGCTGCGGCGAGAGCTGCTGCTGTTTAACATTGATGTGGTGGTGATTGAGCCGGGATCGGTGCAGACGCCCATCTGGGACAAGGCGCAAGATTTAGATACCGCACAGTACAATGAGACTGCTTATAAAGGGATGTTGGATGGCATGAAGCGGGTGTTTGTCAACCAGGGTAAAAACGGTATCCCGGTAGAAAAAGTAAGTGAAGTCATTTACGAAGCGCTTACAAAAGAGAAGCCCAAAACGCGTTACGTCCTGGCTCGTAAATTGCTAACCAGTTGGCTGCTCCCCCGCTATCTGCCCGACCGTCGCTTCGACAAAATCATTGCCAAGCGGCTGGGCATCATCAAATGAGCTTCACTCGTCATTCTGAACGAAGCGTAGCGCAGTGAAGAATCCCTCTAAACGCTGGCAGACAGATTTATTGAATTTCCCCGGAAACTTCTTTCAAGGGCATTTGCCTGTTTAGGAGTTTCCGGGGAAATGTTGTGGATAAACACGGATTGGAGGGGAAATCCATGTTTATCCATGGGCCACTTAATAACGGCGAATGGTAATGCTGCCGCCACTTAGCGGCACAGTAGGCAGTGCGTTGAAAGCGCTGTCTGGGTCAGTATCGTATAACAGTTGACCCGTCACCCGATTCCAGATACGCACCCGCACCAGGTCGTTTTGCTCTCCATTGTCAACGACGGACACCAGGAAACCATAGTCACCGTTGCTATTAATGTCGCCATAGCCCTGGAAAGCGGCTCTGTTGCCATTGATGACTAGCCAATCGTACCCCAGGCCGTTGAGCCGTGAGCCAAGTGGATAGATGGTGAAGTTGAAGTTGCCAACCGGTTCTGGCAAATCGCGACTGTAGCGGGCAATGAACCCGATTCGTCCTGTTTCGTTTAAGGTTGGGTCACCATCGAAGTAACCGTCTGACGGGGCGTAGAACCAGCCCACACCATTAGCCGAGCCAATGCTGGGATCAAAGACGACAACGTATTCAAAAACGCTGGTCGCTGTCTCCCCGGCTGCATCGGTGATAGTAAGGGTAATGATGTAAACGTCTGGTGCTGTGTAGGTGTGATTGGCGGTGGCCGTGCCGCTGACGCCAGATAGCGTCTGGTTGCTGCTGCTGCCATCGCCCCAATCCCATACGGCCGTTAACGTATCCAGCGCATCGACATCGGTGTAAACGGCCGTTGCTTCAATGGCTGTATCGATTTGTACCGGCACCAGCGGCGCAGTAATCGGACCCACTTCAGGCGCATGGTTGTCCAGCTCGTCTGGTTCGACGGTCATCGTCACAGTTGCCGTATCGCTGCCACCGTTGCCATCAGAAACAGTGTAGGTGAAGCTATCGCTGCCGTTGAAGCCAGCATTGGGCGTGTAGGTCACGTCTGTGCCGTTGTTCACCACCGTCCCGTTGGATGGCTGGGTGGCGCTGTCAACGGTTAGCGTATCTTCGTCAACGTCAGTATCGTTGGTTAGGACGTCGATGGTAACGGCCGTATCCTGGTCTGTTGTAGCACTGTCGTCATTGGCTACCGGATCATCGTTTATGGCATTGATGGTTACCGTGACAACGGCCGTATCGCTGTCACCATTGCCATCGGCGACGGTGTAAGTGAAGCTGTCACTGCCGTTGAAGTCAACGTCAGACGTGTAGGTGACGTCGCTGCCGTTGTTAACGACGGTGCCGTTAGTTGGCTGCGTGATGCTGTCAACCGTCAAGGTATCCTGGTCAACGTCGGTGTCGTTGGCCAGCACGTCGATGATAACGGCCGTATCCTCATCCGTCGTAGCACTGTCATCATTAGCCACCGGGCTACTGTTTCCGCCTGTTTCTGTCACGGTGAGGGTAGAAACTGTACCTAAGCCACGGCCGTTTCCCGCCACGTCGTACGCTTCCACGCTCAGTTGGTAAACACCAGCTTCGGTTAGCTGCGGGCTGAATTCCCAATTGTCTCCAGTTAAAACGGCCGTTTGCCAAACCACATTCCCTGACGAGTCTTCCACACGCACAACCACCTCAGCCACTTCACCACCATCCTGAACATCTCCGCCCAGGACAACGGGTCCGTTGCCGCCAATGACATCGGCTAACGGCACTTCAGACAGTGCAGTCGTCACCGTAATCACCGGGGCGATGGTGTCAATTTGGTAGGTGCGGGAAATCTCTTCAGAGCGATGGCCCAGCGCGTCCAGTCCGGCTAGCGTCAATGTTTGGGTGATGCCGTCCCCGGCTTGCAGGGGCGCGGTGTCCAGCAGCCAGGTGCCGTTGGGCGTGTTGCCAGGCGTGGCGGCCAGCGTGAAGCACGTTTCGGCAACCGCTTCCAAAAGACAAAGCTCAACAAATCGAGCTTCATTATCATCCTGGACGGTGCCGCTGAGGAGCAGTTCATCTGGTCCCAGGTAGCCGTCTAACAAAGCATCATCAACGGCCGTATCCAGCAGCACGGTTGGCGGTGTCAAATCGACCAACAGCGTGCGCCACTCCGTCCAAGCGCTCTGGTTGCCCACCAGGTCGGTGGCCCGAGCGCGAATGTCTATCGAATCGACATTTTCCAGCGTGCCCGTGGGCCAGAGGCAGCTCCAGGTGCCGTCACTGTTGCCGTCGGGGCAGGTCAACATGGTGCTGCTGCCGTCGGGCATTGTCACCATTTCAACCTCAATGTTGGCGATGGCGGACGCATCTTGCACCAGGCCAAAGAGCGTTTGCGACTGCGGCCGGACGTAAACTTGCGGCGTGTCAATTGTTAAGCCGGTGGGTGCGGCCGTATCCAGGTCGTGATGAATCCAGAACCAGTCAAAGGCTTCGTGGGTGTCGTCGCTGAGAACAGCCGTCAGTTCCGCTGCCTGTCCATTGAGTGCGGCGTTAACTGTGGCCTCGACGGTGATCGAGCCAGTGGAGCCCGCTGCCACCGGCCCCAGGTCAACAACCTGCGTCGCGCCGCCGGCAAACTGGATGCCGCCAAACGCGGTTAATTGCAACTGGGCATTGTCAATGGTTCCCGTGCCGCGATTGGTGAAGTTGATGGTGTAAGAAACCACCTGTCCATCGACCAACGGTACCGGATTGATGTCCAGCGGCAGCGCCAGATCAGGCACACCGTCCAGGTCGGCATCCAGGCGGCTGCCGGGAGCGAGCAGGTAAAGCAGATCGCTGTTGAGGAAGCCCACGCCGATGCCAGAGGGAACGGCCGTCAGCGTCACCTGCAAGTCGCCATCAACAAACTGGCCCTCGTTGGGCAAGATGCCGGGGGCGACTTGCAGAGAGGCCCATTCATAATACTGGGTCAGGGCAAAACTGTTCAGGTCGCGGCCAAAGGCCAGCGGACTGATGACGCGCGGGCTGTTCAGCGGATTTTTGTCCGGCATCGTGGCCCACAGCTGTAAGGCGTCTTCTTCGCTGGCAAGGGCGACCAGTTTTAACGATGAGGCGTTGGTGATGTTGAGCCAGCTAAAGGGTAGTAGCAGGTCGAAGGTACGGCCGTTCAACTGCACATTTTCGCTCGTAATGGTCTGTTCAACCACCCAACCACTTCCGTCCCAGCTTAGCAGCGTGACGGTTGGAGCGTCTTCGACCCAGACCAGATAGTCGGCGGCCAAAGGTTGGCCATTTTCGCTGGGCAGGGTGATGGTGACACCGTCGCCATACGGATTGTACGCTTCGGTTGCGCCGTCTACGGCCGTATCCAGGTAGATAAATAGGTCGCCATCGCTGTTCCAATCGGCACCGGTCCAGGCCATGCGCAAAGCGGTATCGTCCCAGGAGAGGAATAAATGCTGCACGGCTTTGAGGGCAGCGCTGTCTGGCGCGTTGAAGGAGACTTCGTGATCTGCGCCAATTTGAGTCGCGCCGCTGCCCATCCAGCCATCATAGTTGAGGTCGGCGATGAAGTCGGGCGTGGCCGGACCGTCTACAGTGATGGGGCCGCACGTTTGCCAGGTGATGTTACCCAGGCTGTCCTGCACGCCGATATGAGCGTACCATCTTTGGCTTTCCGTCACGGCCTGCTCGTGTGTCCCAGAGGTGGTGGCCGTGAGCGCGGCGGCGCTTGGCGTGGCGCTTGTTGTCCAGCCAACGAGATAGTCACCCAGGCCGCTGCCATCGGTGGCCGCCGTCCAGTTAATGGCCAGCGTGGGATTGCTGTTGTAGACCGTGTCGCCGGGGGCGATGGGTACATTACTGCCGCCGTCCAGGTAGCTGAGGCTGATGTCCACTAGCGATGGTGGCACCACGTCAACGAGAACGGTTTCGCTGGTTACGGCCGTTCGTCCAGCAGCATCCGTCACGCGAGCAGACACGTCATGCGTCACGCCATCTTCATTGAAGACAGGCCACTGGTAGCGCCAGGCCGCGCCGTCATTGTTCACCGGAATCCAGGCACCGCCGTCGATTTGCACTTCGACCAGACTGCCTGGACCAGCGGTTGTGGTGCCGGTTAGCCGCATGGCCTGTGGGGATACCTGCTGGGTTGTGGTCAGCACCAGCGGATCGATGCTGATTTCCGGCAGGGTCTGGCGCACCTCGACCTGGATTGTTTGGCTGTCGGTTTGCACCCGTCCGGCCCAATCGGTCACTTCAGACAGCAGCGCATAGCTACCGTCGGCCGGAGGTGTCCAGTCGAAGTTCCAGGATGCTTCCGTCGCTTCGCCGTCGGTCCAGCTTTGGTTGAACACGGCCGTTCCATCCACCGTCACCGTCAGGTTTTGCAGTGAGTCAATGGCAAAGGCCTCACCGGCCACAGTCACCGGGTCCAGGGTTTTTAGCAGTGTGCCGCCGCTTGGTGTGAGAATGACGGAGTGCAGCAGCGGACCGTCATAGCCGGGTGGCTCGTCACTCGGAGCCGGGGGCAAAGCGATGGAGAGGGTGTGGGTGATGACATCTTCTGTGCCGTCCCAGCCCACGGCGCGCAACTCAAACTGGTAGGTGTCGGAGAGGGCAGGTGGGGTCCACGTCGTAGTAAACGTTGTTGTAAAGACTTCGCCGTCGGCCCAACTGTCGCTGAGCAGCAGATCGCCACTGCTTAAGTCGTGCAGCTCTAGCGAACTGAGCGAGCTGGTTGCCACCGCGCCACCGGTGAGGTCAATAGGATCGGCGGTGGAGAAGACGGCACCGTTGGCCGGGGCCGTAATCTCGGCATGGATGGTGCCCAAGGTTGGCGGCAGGATCACAGCGCCGGGCGGGTCAACCGGGGGTGCTTCGATGGTTAGTGTATAGGGCAAGGTTGTGGTCCGGTCAGCCCAATCGACGAAATCTATTTCGAACTGGTGCTCGCCAACGGCCGTTTCCCCTTCGGTCGGTGTCTGCCACTCAAACTGCCAGTTGGCGGTCGTCACGTCACCCATTGCCCAGGTCTGACTGTACACGGGGGTCCAGCTGCTGTCGATGAGTTGGCGCACGGTGAGGGATTTGGCCGTCACCGGGGCCGTGATGACGCCCGTAATCGTAACGGGATCGAAGGTGCTGATTGTGCTGCCGTTGGTGGGGCTGATGACGGCCGTTTCCGGGCCTGGATAATCTTCATAGTAGGGATAAACGGCCGTCAGATCGGTGGTTTCGCTGGGGTCTGTTGAGGTGATCAAAGACGGGGTAACGCTGCCGTCGCGTGGTGCTTGCCACAGCTCCTGATTGACAGCACCGCCGCTGAGCAGCCAATACAGATTGTCCGCATCCAGGTCCAGCACGATGCCGCCAATGGTGGTTGAGCCGGAACCGGCGGGGAGGGTGCCGGAGACAGCGTCCGTAATATTGTTCAAAGCGCCGGTGGCGTCATAATCCGCCTGATGGATCGTGAAGGAACCATCAGCCGAGAAAGAGGCAGCGATTTCCGTTTGCCAATAGAGTTGGCCAAGCTCACCATCTAATGCCAGGTGAGACGTGCGGTTCAAGCCAGATAGCACTGTGGTTACTTCAGAACCGTCCAGCCGCGCACTCATAAGCGTGTTCGACGTCTCAAACCAGTAGCCGGAAACCCAGAACAGCCTGTTTCGGCCTACGTCTAGAGCCAGCGTGGTGGGTTTTGTCAGTCCTGAAGCCACGGTGATGACGTTGCTGCCGTCGATGTTGGCCCGTTGGATACGGCCGTTAAAGTCATCCGTCCAGTAAAGATAGCCGTTGACCACGTCTACTTCGACATCGAAGGCGTCGATGTTGGGCAGCAGAACGGTAGCATTGTTGCCCAGTACATCAGCCTGAAGGATGTAGTCGCTTCCCCCAGAGGTAGCAGGCTGGCCTTCAATCCAGTACAGGTCTTGATGCTGCGTATCGACTGTCAGACTTCTGACGGCCGGGCTGTTGGTGGTATCGGCCGTGTTGTGCACGGTAATGACCACATTTTGCGTGGGATCGACCCGCTGGATTGCCGCCCCGGAAAAGCCAGTCCAATAGAGTTGGTTAAAGAAGGTAAAGTCAAACACGTTCACGGCAAAGGCTTGGGTTGTGGCACCGCCCAAGTTGGCTGCCTGCAACTCCACGTTGAAGGTGCCGGTGACCGTTGGCGTCCAGGTGATGAGGCCGCTGGCCGGATCAACCGCCATGCCTGCCGGGGAATCGTTCAGGGACCAGGTGACCGTGCCAATGCTGCTGGCCTGCGCCTGGTAACTGTACGACTGGTTGACCTCAACGCCTGTTACCGGCATGGAAGTGATTGTGGGCGGTGCTGGGTCTATAACCTCAAGCGTGTAGCTTTGCGTGTCTGTGCTAGCAGCATTGCTGGCCTGCACTGTTATGTTGAAGCTGCCCGCAGCGGCTGGTGTCCAGGAGATCAGGCCGCCGTTGGCGTCGATGCTCATGCCTGCCGGGGCGTCGGTCAGTGACCAACTAAACGGCTGGCTGCCCGTGGCCTGGGTCTGATAGGTGTAAGGCTGGCCAGTGGTGGCTGCCAGGATCGGCGTGCTGCTGATCGTGGGCGGCGTTGCTTGCGGTACGTTGGCCCAACCGGCCACCGCCTGGGCAAACTGGAAGCCTGCGTCTAGCGTCTGTTTGCCGGTGGAGCCAACGGCCGTACGGTACAGCTTGTAGCCGGGAATAAGGCCCGTGCCGTCAAAGCCAAACCAGTACAGGTCGTTGGTGCTGGGTTCAAACCAGAACCCAGTAGGCGTACGCACATCATCCAGCCAGACCTCACTCTGCGAGCCGTCCATGTTGGCCCGGTAGATGGCCCCATAATAATTGTTCTTGCCCCAGATGATTTTGCCGCCATACACATCAATCGCCAGGCTATCGAGGGCCGTGAGACCGGTCAGGATAGCCACCGGCGTTGCTTCTGTCACCAGGTCAAAGCGGAAGATGGTGTTGCTGGACGACTCCCAGAACAGATATTGGCGGTAGGGGTCCAGGGCTAAATCTTCGGCCCGGCTGCTTAATGCGTCTATGACGACCTCGACGCTGTTAGTGGTGAGATCGATGCGGCTGATTTTGTCGCTTTCGGACCAGTACAGCAGATTGTTGAGGGGATCAAGGGTTAAGCCGTGCGGGAAGTTGAGACCGTCCAGCAGGATGGTTTGATTTTGGCCGTTTAGAGCAGACTGCCAGATACGGCCGTCGCCACTACCGCTCCCCTCATCCGTCCAATAAAGCAGCTCGGTGGCCGGGTCAACGATCAGGTCGCGCACGTTGCCCGCGCTGCCAGAGGCAATAATGGGGTCGCGGCCAATGGGGTAATCAATCTGTTCAATCACGCTGTCAGTAAAAGCGTCGGCGGTAAACAGTTCGATTTGTCCACCAGCGGGCAGCG
Source organism: uncultured Anaerolineae bacterium (assembly GCA_905479495.1). GTDB lineage: Bacteria > Chloroflexota > Anaerolineae > Promineifilales > Promineifilaceae > Leptofilum. Next base: position 46,127 of record CAJQMR010000039.1, on the reverse strand, counting down.
TTGGCGCTGGTGGGGCGAAGAAGGCAATGGCCGAAGCCGTGTTGTTGCCCGGCACATGGTCGCCGATGGCGGTGCTGACGGTTGCCTGGCTTTGCAGACGGCCGTTCGCCCCACCCAATACATTCAAAACTAACTGCAAGCTGATTTCATCACCTTCCAGAATAGTGCCCAGGTCGCAAACGGCCGTTGCGCCGTTTACTGTGCAGCCAGGGAAGCTGGCCACGTCCATACCCGTGGGGATTGTGAAGTTGAGCTGCGACTCCAGCGCATCCAGCGGCCCTTGATTGTGGACTACCAGGTCATACGTCACTGTCTCGCCCACCAGGGCCAGATCATTGTCTGTGGTTATGCTCACAGCCAAATCGGCTGTCTCCAGCGAACCGCCGGGTATCAGGCCCACGGTCAGCCCATTTTGGCCGCCGCCGTCGATAGAACCGATGACAAAGGGACAAACAGCGCCACAGATCGTATCGGGCAAGGTAAGCGGATAGACACGTTTGCCGTTGTTGCCATCCTGGTCTACCTGACGCAGATGTGACTGGGTCGCGATAATATTGGCGGGATTCGTGACGTCGATCACGGTACCGGAACGCCAGTAGAGCGTATTGCCCACCGGATCGAGGGCGATGCCGCCAAAGTTGGATTCACCTTTGCTGAATAGGCCAGTATACAAAGCCGTGGGATTGCTACCATCTAGGTTGGCCTGCATGATGACCCCATCTTCATTCCCTAATGTTTCCGTCCAGTACAATTTGCTCGCTGAACTATCGACGGCTAGCCCATCGAGGAAACTGCCGTCGGTATAGATGGCGCGAGGGTTGTTGCCATTGGCGTCAGCTTGCCAAATCTCAAAGGCAAACAGGGAGCCATTCCGCCCTTGCATCCAGTAAAGTTGCTGATTTTCAGCGTCCAGAACAATCCAAGATAGGCTGGTATTGTTGGGAACAATAGCCCACACATCCACGAGTGTGGTCACGCCGGAACCATCTAAGTTGGCTTGTTTAATCAGGCCAGTGGCCGTTTCTGTCCAATACATTTTGTTGGCGTTAACGTCCAACGCCAGCCCAAACCGCTGCGGCGGTCGTGTCGAGATGCGATTGTCCACCGGCGGCGTAGGAATGCCGCTAACCAGCAGTTCGGCATCGCTGCCATCCAGGTTGGCCCGCCAGATTTGGCCGGTGTTTGTGCCGTTGCCAAACTCGGCCCAATACATACGGCCGTTTTCGATGTCCAAACTGATGCCGTGGGCGCGTTCCTGGTCCGTGACGAGGGTTTGAATCATGGCTTCGGTGGTTTGCGAACCAGCCAGGGGGGCTCGTTCGAGCCGGTTATTTTCTGTCCAGTACAAGAACTGTTGGTTGGGGAAAGCGGCGGCACAGTGATCATAGGCATCACAGGCGCGCAAGAAAACGTAATCTTTTTGCCAGCCGGAGACGGTGCAGCTGACGTTGAGGCTCTCAAGCTGACCGTCGCTGTTATATTGATAATCGGCTGGTTTCAAATTGCAAGGCGCGGCAAAACGTAAATCCGTCAGATTGGCGTCGCTGGCGCTGCCTTCATAAAGCGTTTGGGCCGTAGAGCCAGAACCAATGTAGGTTCGGCTTAAGGAGACGCGCGGTGCGGCCGTATCAATCTCGCCGCGCCAATGGTTCCAGGTGCTGCGCAAATCGTTGCGGTTGCCCACAGCGTCGGTGGCGGTGAGGTCGATCTGGTATTGGCCTTCCAGGCCAGCGGGCACGGTGCTGCTCCAGGTGGTGGTCACGTCGCCCGGCGTCACGGGCACAACGGTAGACCACGATTGGTAGAAGCCGCGCACGGTTTCTGGCGACAGGGTTTTGTTGAGGAGGGTGATTTCATCCAGACGGCCGTTAAAAAACGGCGTGCTTGCTTGCAGTGAATGGCCCACGTTCACCCCCGTTAGGGCCACGGCAGGCGAACCGCTGCTCACGCCAGAGGCAGCCAGTTCACCATCCAGGTAGAGTTGATGGCCAGTGCTGCTCAGGGTTTGGGCCGCCATGTGCCACTGTCCATCGGCGTAGTTGACCCCCTCGGAGCAGATGGCGGTGCTGCTGGTCATGGTGGCAGCACAGACGTTGCCGCCTTCCAGGTATAAATCGCGGTCGTGGCCCAGGCTGCCCAGGACACCAGCGTCGGCGGCAAAGAGGCCGCAGTCGGTGCAGGTCGTATTGAACCAGAACAGGGCGCTGTATTCGGTCCCGGTCAGGCTGACGCCATTAAAGTCGATGTATTGATTTTGGCTGTTGTTGAAGGAGGCGGCTGTACCGAAACGGCCGTCTGCATCGCTGCTGGGGCACTGCCCAAGGGGGCACACGCCAGTGAGTCCCTGTCCAGAGAGATCGACAAAGTTGGTGGCCTGCGGCGGCTCGTTGAGCAGCAGGAGCAGCGCCGGGTCGGCCAGGGATTGCACGGCGTCAATGGGCATGAAGGCAATCTCCACGTTGGCCACACCCGCGCCAACCGGGCCAGTGTCCGTAACGGAGCCACCAATTTGCTGGGTGGTGGTGATCGGTTGCGTGGCGATAGTGTATTCGGTGCCGGAAATGACGTCTGTCGGTTGTAATTCGTCCAGGGTAACGGTGGGCGGAGTAGTGTCCAGGCGGATCGAGGTGTCGGTGGTGGCACTGTTGCCGTTGTCCAGGGCAAAATCCACAGCCCTCATGTGGACGGTGTATTGTCCGGTGGCTTCGGTCAGCGCATTGTTATCGCTGCCAAAATTGCCGAGTTCGTAATCAATCGTCCAGGTGTTGTCTGTGGGGTTGTAGGCTGCTGGTTGCCAACTGCCCGTGCCCGGCTCCAGCCGGACTTCTACTGTACGAACTCCAGCGTCGGCGTCTACGGCCGTTCCCGCCAAAGGTACTGTCCACAAGCCATCATTGTTGCGGCTGGCGGCGGTAAAGGGGTTGCCCTGTAATTCAGAGGAAATATTTATTGTCGGCGGCGTGCCGTCTACAAACACCGTGTATTGGCTCACCGCTGACTGCATATTGCCCACAATGTCCGTGGCACGCAGTTCAATGGTGTGCGATCCTGGCGCATCGGGCACCGACCAGGCATAGGCCCAGCTGGCGCTGCCTGTGACTGGCTGCCAGGGACCGCCGTCCACGCTAATTTCCACAAGATCGACGCTGGACGTAGGATCGCTCGCTTCGCCGCCAACGATGCGCACGCCGCCGGGAATCACGTAAGCGGGCGTGGTCATGGTGGCTGTGGGGGCATCGTTGTCAATCTGCACGTCCAAGCTGCGGCTGGTGATGATGGTGCCGCTGGGGGCTGGTTGGTTGAGTGAACTTTGGAGAACGGCCGTAGCCTCATTGGCAAAAGTCACCGTTTGGCTGCCGGTGCCTGCGGGAACCTGGTAACTGTTTTCTACTTTTAGTTCCTCGCCACGATATACATTGAACGATTTAACATTGATTCCCCCGCCAAAAAGGGTGGGAATCTGCGTTTGCAGGATGCCGTTGGCGTACAAATCTAAGGCGAGTTCGTTGCGAACGGCCGTGGTAGTGGTAAACACATCACCAGGGGCAAAGGCGTTTAGAAACTGATCGGTACTGGCGTAAAGCGCCACCGGGCTTTGGTTAGGCACACGCGGGTTATAAGGGAAAGCCGTGGGGTCGCTTTCATGCAGCGTTTTTTCCAGCGCGTCGTCAAGGCCATCGCCATCAGTGTCCGGATCGAGCGGATCGGAGGTTACCCAGGTGCTTTTGCCGCTGCCGTAGGTGAACAGCCAGCCGTTGACTTCTTCGTGGTCTAACAGGCCATCCCCATCGCTGTCAGCTTTGGTGGGGTCGGTATTCCAGAATAGTTCTTCAGCATCCGTCAATTCGTCGCTGTCGCTGTTGGCGTTCTCTGGGTCAATTTCCACGCCACTCTGACGCATTTCCATTTCAAAGGCGTCGGATAAGCCGTCCCCATCCGTGTCCCAGCAAAGGCCGTCACAGTCTAAAACGCTGTCATTGGGGTCGTTGCCACCCACAAATTTGTTAAGCAAGCCGTCCCCATCATGGTCCGAGGCATACCACTGGTTGTCGCCCTCAACGTCAGAGTGTTCGAAAATGCCGGACCATTGCAAGTTGTAGAATTTTTCGATGGTTTCTGGATAGACGTCAAAGATTAGTTGCTTGCCGAGGTACGTCGAATCCTGATTGGCGATGCTCTTGTGTTCACAAAAGCCCAGCCAGCATTCATAAGCCGGGACAATGAAGCTGGTCTGGAAATAGAGCGGAATGCGCTTATTTACCCCAGCTTCTAGTGTATAGGCCGGGCTGGAAATGTCATCACGTTTCCGGCCCAAGTACAGGTCTAAATCTGTGGGAACGACGGCCAGCAAAACCTGGACGAGATACGTTTGTGTACGCCAATAATCGGTGTACCAGAGATCGCTCATTTCACCCAGGGTCACAGCGTCTGGGTCACCGCTGGAGAGGGCAAGATTGTACTCAAACGTCGCCTGGCTCAACCGATCCTCGCTAAAATATTGGGTAGATAAAACGCCCAATTCGCTAGGGGCTTTGTGGAAAAGGTTGGTGAAAATGGTGGCATCATAGACAAGGCCATTACCGTTTTCAAATCCGCGAGAAGGGTCTGTCAAATGGTGAGTGAGATCATCCCACTCCATGAGCACGGCATTTCCGTCCTTATCCTCAATGTCCAGATCAACGGTGCTTTCAAAGTTATAGATAACACCGGCTAACGCTTCTGTAATTTCTTTGGAAATGCTAAAACAGGCACCATCAACACCAGCCTTGCATAAAAAGAAAAGGAACAAATCAATCGCCGCCACCAGCGCAACCAGGATGAAGCCAACGGCCGTTAGGCTGAGCAGAAAAAAGAGGACAGCCACAACAGTTGAGGCAATACTGGCGGCAAGCAGAGAGTTAAAAGCCACACTGCCCGGATCAAGATTGTTGGCGGCAACCTGGTAAATAAAGACACCCCAGGTAATGCCAACGTCTAACACGAGACCGGCTACGGCCGCTTTGGCCGGCATTCCTATCAGTGTTCCCCTGGCTTTGAGCACGCTTTTAGCCGCTGCACTTGCTGAGGTCACCTGTTTAAGATCGTTAAAGACGCTGACGATCCTTTTTGCCGGCAAAACCACCGTCAGCGCAAAGGTCGCCAATCCCAGCAGGACAGCGCCAGCTGTCCTAAAGCCAAAGCCAACACCCTCTGACCCTGGCCCTGGTTGCCAAAGCAGGGCTGCAGTTACCAGACTAATGCCAACTGTGACCAGTGCCGCAATGCCCACCGCTTTGCTTAGTTTATAGGACCTAAACTTATCGAATTTGGCTTTCAGCGTATGCAGCGTGTCTTGAGTTCCGATTCCTTTTAAAGTCTTGAAATCACTGTTTAGCACTATCTCTCTGTTGACATGACCTAGATAATCAATAAAGTCTGCTTTACTGGCGATACGCCATAAAACAACTTCTTTGACTACTCTGACTGCACCTGTACGGCCACCGGCAAGGACTATTTTGCTCAAGCCATCAAGCGCAAGGTCACTGCGAATTTCCGCCGGGACAAAGAGTTGTTCAGCACCAATGCTTGGCAATCGGGCAACCGCATTGAACCACCCTTTATTCAAGCTAATGTAAAAGAGCAACGTGGCCAATACCTCACCACCCTGCGTAATCTCATCCTCGAGGGGATCTACTTCACTCTCATACCGTTGGCGCAAAAGGTCAAGATATTCGTCAACAGGCTGGTTTTGCCATGACCCGGTGACGCCGTCATAGCGGTAGGGTGACATACTCAAGGCTGCCATCACCATGACGGGGTTGCTGTCGCCATCACTGAAGTTTAGGGTGAGACGGCCGTTGTCCCAGGTCACCTCTTCTCCATCCCCCACCAGGTCCAGGTTCAGCTCCCGGAACCGTTCTTCGTGGGCGACCATGATGTTAGGAATAAGAGACGGATCTGCCAACGCAGCAGCCGTGAATTTACTGTCTAAAATGGCAGTTGTTCCCGTCATCGCGGTGGTGATCAGAGCTTCATCAATATGGCTGTAGCTGAACGTTGCCACGCTTAAAGTGTTGGAAATCCCCCAGCGCTGGGTCGGGCTCACGCCGTTGTTGCTGGCATGGTCAAAACGATGCGCGATTTCGTCTACCGTAACATCACGCACCCCATCCGTAAGACAGGTGCCGTCCGCTAATACTTGATCACAATCACGCCCGGTCAGGAAGGTGTACCCCAAACCATTAGCCAGCAAGGAGAGGGCGTCATCATTGTGTAAATCGGTGTCTACGTCGGGGTCTTCGTAAATGAGCGCCAGGTCTGTGCCATGATCCTCGCGCACGGTCATCCCGGCCAGTTGCCAATCGTCGTAGTAGCTGTGAATAATTTGGACCCGGTTATCGGCTCTTTCTACGCATTCGTTATTCTCCTCTTGTACACACACATTATCGACCAAAGCCTGCACGGCCCAAACGAGACGCACCTTATGCGCGCCGTTCCAGTTGTCGCCAGTCGGTTGGTAAAGCATCTTGCCGTAAAAGGCGACGTTGCGATCGCCAGCAGGATCAGTCGTCAATTGCAGCGGTACGTAAGCGGCCAGATCATTGTTGTTGTTAATCGGCTGCACGGTGATGCCGTAGTTTTGCAGCAGCGCTGTCGGTGGCAGCGTTTGGCTATCAGCCGGTATCTGGATTTCTAGCATGGGGATGAGCTTTACGTCGCCGTTTTGCTGACGCGGCGTGCAATTTTCGGCTGGCGATTGGCCTTGGTCCAGCCCGTTGACACACAAATCATAGAAGGTAACGGGAGATTCTTTGTCTACCTCCTGCATTTGACCCAATTCGTCGCTGGGCCAATCCAGCACGTTGAAAGCGTACCAGAGATGATCCGGATTTTCTGGCACGAGCTGAAATTCGACGTATTGCATTTTGTTGGTTGTTGTCCCATCGAGCACCAGTTCAAACGGCCGTTCCTCGCCAAAAACATCGCTCTGGGAAGCATTGGGAGAAATATCCAGCCGGTCGGGGATGCCGTCTCCGTCGTTGTCATCGTCAAATGCATCCGGCTTGCCGTCATTGTCGGTGTCTATGCAGGCTAGTTGTCCGTTGGTTACCGGACACTCAAACGTATCGGCCAGGCTGTCCCGATTTGTGTCCGCTTCGGTGGCATCGAGATACCATGTCTTACCGGCGTAGACAAAACCATTCAACTCCAGAGGATCGCTAATGCCATCGGCGTCGGTGTCTATGCCGTCGGGGACGCCATCCTTATCCACATCATCAGTGCTGGAGCTGGTGCCCAGCAGTGATTCTTCATAGTTGGTCAGGCCGTCGCCGTCATCGTCGGCGTCGGGGTTCACCTGCAACAAATTCAGGGCAGCAGCGGATAAAATGTCATTGCTGCCGTCCAGGTCGGTGTCAGCCAAAATGGGGCTGGTGCCCAGGAACGTTTCCTGCACGTCGCTCAAGCCGTCCTGGTCGCTATCGTACCCATCATCATTTTGAATGAGGTTGAGCGCTTCGCCACCCGTTGGTAGTTCCTTGGCCTCTATTTCGGGCACCTCGTTGGCTGCGGCTAAGTTAGTGGAACTCCCGGAGCCCAAGGCGGCGGCCCGCTGACCTTGCAGCAGCGGCGTCAACACCATGGAGGTGATGAAGACGACGGTGATGGCGGCGTAGGCCCGTCGGGATGAAGCGCTGCGGAGGAGAAACGTGAATAAGGCCAGGCCCAGAACGAGCGCGGAGAAGGAAACGGCCGTTTGCGGCGTAGCCACTTTCTGTACCAGGTCTGTAATGGTGATTGTGGGAACGGCCGTAGTCTCGACAAATCCAGAAAAACCGACGATGATGTCTGCTTCAGTACGCGCTTCATTTTGTTCAGGAAACTGCAAATGCAAAATCTGTCTTGCGGGCAGACCACTTTCTTCAAGCCACAGTTCACCGGAGCCTGTCATGCCGCTGTAAATGGGCGACAGTTCAACTTGCGTGCCCTGCGGCAGTTTGCCCTCGGCCGCCAATGATGCTTGGGCCCGGTCTCGGGCATAAGCCGCAAATCCGGGACCATCCACCTGAAAAGCGTAAACGGCAAACGTGCGAGTTTCCATTCCAGTGCCGGTGGGCACCATTCTAGACTGGTTACCGGTTAAGGTAATATTCTTGGCGGCGGCCAAAAATGCCAAAAAATCACCGTCTGGGGCAAAAGCGCCGGTAAAGTTGTCTAATTCCTGCCATTCCCCATTGTTTTGTTGGGCCATGGCTTTGCCATCTTCAATACGAATGGAGAGGGCATCGCCTGGTTGGGTGATGTTGCCTCCCTGTGACCAGAGAAACATCTGCATTTGTTCATTTGCTAGATCGGTTTCGCCTTCCAGGTAGAGGCGGGTTTCCTCGGCCGTGCGGCCCACATTGGTCACTGTGGCCAGGGGGATGGTGGCCTGGGTCACATCGGCACTGAATTGGTAAGCGCCCGCTTCTTTAGCGCGCTGCCACGCTTGCTGGATGGCGTCGGCGGGGAGGACGGCCGTTTGGGTTGGTTGTGTTTGGGCGTGGGTGGGGGGAACGGCCGTAAATTGATTAAATAACAATCCGATCAAGATAACGATACCAAGCAACAATGTTAAGAACTTATTCCGATTCAGAGGATGTTGGGGGACACTCATTTTCATTAGAGACTCCTGTACTATTTTTCTTATCTGAAATGCCAGTCTGTGCCTGTAAAAAGAGAAACAGGCTCTGTAAATCGGCAAAGCCAACCCGTTCGTTTGTGGCCACCTGTTGTAAAGATGCTCGCCATTGAGCATCTTCTGGCCACAAACGCAATAAATAGGATTGTTGAGACGGCTGTTTCTCAGGCATGAGTTATTTGCCAAGGTGTTGCACTTTACTATGCTCGGGTAGGGACACAGCTAATGACTGCGGTACTATAGATCAAGAGCGTCCCCAAAGCGTTCCCATCGTGTATAATGAATTTTGGAATGAACCAACTTGCAGTACAGTTACTAGGAACATTTGTTACGGCCGTGGATGGCGTAACAATCACCCGGTTTCGTTCAGACAAAATTCGGGCGCTGTTGGCTTACCTGGTTGTGGAATCGGATCGTCCCCACCGGCGTGAAATGCTGGCCAACCTACTTTGGTCCGACTGGTCCAGGCGGGATGGTCTGCGCAACTTACGTAAATCACTCCACCGTCTGCGCCAAGCTTTAGGCGAAGATGTTGCCGAATCCCTTTTGCTAATTTCCCAGCAATCTATTCAAATAAATGCCGAGCACTTGCAGCTGGATGTTCACCAATTACAAAAGGTGATAGCGGATACCGCTCAGCATCAGCATGATGATCTGGATTCTTGTGCTGACTGTAGACAAACGTTGGAGCGTGGGGTGGCGCTGTACCAGGGAGAATTTCTGCACGGATTTGCTTTACCAGACGCCGCAGAATTTTCTGACTGGATGGCCCTGAAACGGGAAGTCTGCCACAGACAAGTTTTGACTGCCTTACAGCAAATCGCCACCCATTACGAACAGGTCCAAGAGTTTAAGCAAGCCCAGAATTTTGCGGCACAGCAAGTGGCGCTGGAACCCTGGCACGAGGCTGCGCACCGCCAGCTCATGCGCGTTTATTACGCAGCAGGCCAGCGCGGGCAAGCCTTGGCGCAGTATGAAACGTGCCGCCGCATTTTGGCGGAAGAGCTGGGGGCCGAACCATCCCCCACTACAGAGAAGCTTTTTCACTCAATTTCGGAAGATCGCCTGGAACCAAGCGAACCGAATGCTGATAAGAGACAGCCTGAGATTGCCCTGAAACGGCCGTGCCACAATCTACCGCGCCAATTTACGACATTTGTCGGTCGCAGCCAGGAAATAGCTGATATTCTGGCGCGTCTGCAAAACCCAGCTTGCGCTCTGTTAACGATTTTGGGGCCGGGCGGCGTGGGCAAAACACGGCTGACCATTGAAGCGGCCCAACAAGGCAGTGAGAATTATCAAGATGGGGTATGTTTTGTGCCTTTGGCTCCGCTGCCTACGGCCGAAAATATAGCAGCCACCATTGCCGATAGATTGGGTATTCCCCTAAGCAGCCAGGTTGCTATTCAAGAACAGCTCCTGAATTATCTTCGTGCCAAAGAGATGTTGTTGGTGCTGGATAATATTGAACATTTATTGGGGGGAGGGGTGACACTGCTATTAGAAATCTTGCAGCAATCCCCTGCGGTTAAAATATTAGTCACTTCACGGGTGGCGCTGAATTTGCACGCGGAATGGTTGTATGAAATTGATGGACTAACTGTGCCAGGGGGTATTCAGACGGATGATGTGGAGCAGTTTACGGCCGTACAACTTTTCCGTCAGCGCGTCCAGCAGGTACAAAAACCAACACCAAAAAACCAGGATGAAGATGCGGCCATTGTTCGTATTTGTCAACTGGTTGAGGGAATGCCGCTGGCTGTGGAGTTGGCCGCTTCACAAACCCACCGGATATCTTACACTGAATTTGCCGAACGACTGGCTGAGGATATGGATGTTCTGGCCACGACGATGCAAGACCTGCCAGAGCGGCAGCGCAGCTTGCGTGCCGTCTTTGATTATTCCTGGCAGCTGCTTAACCAACAGGAACGCTCTGTCCTCAGTCAACTGGCTGTTTTTCAGGGAGGCTTTACGGTTGAAGCGGCTGAAGCCGTAACGAGTGCCTCGCTGCCGGATTTGGAGCAACTGCGCGATAAATCGCTCTTACGCCAAAACCAGGTTGACCGCTTTGACATGCATGAAGTGTTGCGCCATTATGCTGGTGAAAAATTGGGGGAACAAGGGGAGGAAACGGCCGTGCAGAGCAAGCACAGCGCCTATTATCTCTCCTTTATTGCCGAACGAGAGATGAAACTACAGAGGGCAGAATCATTGACTGCTCTCAACGAAATCAGGGGCGACATCGTCAATGTTCGGGCCGCCTGGGATTTTGCTATCAATTCACGACGGTTAACTGATCTGGCTCAAGCCCTGAATGGTTTTGCTGCGTTTTATCGCTTGCTTGGTCTCCCAGAAGGGACAGCGCATTTGCAGAAGGCGATTACCATCACGACCCAAGATATTGCCAGTCGTCAAACAAATGTCTCCGAAACACAGCGGCTGCTCGCGCGTTTGCAGGCAAAACTGTCTGACCTGCTCATTAAGCAGGGGCGCACCGAAGCTTCCGCAACCGCCGCCCAAAAAACCATTACCCTGGCCCGGCAAATCACCAGTGGCGAGCAAGAAGCTGAGGGAGAATTGCAATGGGGCGTTTGCCAAATGCATTTGGGAAAAACGATTGAAGCCCATGATGCCTTTACCAAAGCGCTGAGGCTGGTACAAGAAGCCTTGAACCAGCAATCAACGCCAGCCATCACATTGTTAACGCTTAAAGCAGACATATTGAGCCAGATCAGTGATTGGCATCGACAACAAAACGAGCTCAGCCTTGCCCATCACTGCACCATGCAAATGATGGATATTGCCCAGGAAACCGGCAATATTCATACGCAAATAGGCGGGCTGCAACGGCTGGGTATGATACACCGTCAGCAGGGAAATTATGCTCAGGCCAAAGCCCAATACGAACAAGCGATAAAGTTAAGCCGGACGGCCGGAAACCAACGTATGCAAGCTTTACTACTTAATAATCTGGGATTGATAGCATCAGACCGGGGAGATAACAAGACCGCCCGTATCTATTTTGAAGAGAAGTTGGCCATGGACCGCGCATTTGGTAATCGAGCAGGGGAAAGCACTTCGTATGCTAATTTGGGTTTAGCCTGTATCCGCCTGGGTGACTACCCAGCCGCTATTGCTTATTATGAGCAAAGTTTGGCTATAGATCGGGAAACTGGAGACCGCTATGGTCTAGGTATTAGCCTGGGAAATTTAGGTGTGGCTGCCATGCGATTGGGAAATTTCGCCCTCGCAGAATCATTATTTAATGAGAGTCTAAGTCTGAGGCAGGAAGTCGGTAACCGTATCGGGGAAGCCTTCACCCTATTTTATATAAGCTGGTTGCATCTTCACCGTCAGGCTTATGAAACGGCCGTCACCACCAGCCAGCAAGCGATTGAGCTGATCTCTGGTCGTTCTGTACGCGATATAGATGGCCATCTTCATACAACGTTAGGCCATGCCTATGCCGGGTTGGGTTTATATGAGGCAGCGGTAACTGTTTATGAGCAGGCTTTAACGTTGTGGCAGGGGTCGGGGCAGCACCATCTTATGTTTGCCCCTTGGGCTGGGCTGGCTCGGATTGCCTTAACCCAAAACGAACTAGAGCGAGCGATGGCGTATATTGAAGAGATTCTGCTTCACTTGCCTCGCTACGCAGATGAATTGGAAAGTACGTTTGAGCCGTTTAACATCTGGCTTACCTGCTACCGTGTTTTGGTGACCAATAAAGACCCTCGCGCCAAAGACATTTTGGCGATCGCGCACCAGCAGATACAGGAACGTGTTGCCAGAATAAAAGATGAGGCGCTACGACAATCTTTTCTAGAAAATGTAGAGTCCCATGCGGGAATCATTGCTGCTTTCAAGCAAGTTTTTTCTAACGAGTAAATTGTGGTTACGGTTCAGAGGTAGATGTAGGTGTGGGCGGTGGCGGATCGATGACAATTTCTACGAAGGTGGTTTGGTAGGGCTGCACCACAATTTCCTCGGTGACGCGCTCCTCGCCAATTTGCACCACAGCTTTGTAGCTGCCACCCCCAACATCATCAAAAGCAAACGTTTCGTTCCAGAGCGGATCGCTGTTGACATTACTAGCGGCGTAGGTGGTGGTGGTGTGCCCCAGGTTAATACCATCACTCGAAGTGAGCGACACGACCAGTTCATGCCATACTTCTCCAGACGAGGTTACGACGCGACCAACCACCGTGCCGCGATCTGGGAAGGGGTAGAGCCAGAGGCGTGGGTTGCGGGTGCTGTTGTAATTGTTTTCCCCCACACGTACTTCAAAATGGAGATGAGGCCCTTCGGCCACGCCAGTTGCGCCGGACAAGGCAATTTGTTGCTGCATCAGCACATGCTGTCCTTCTACCACCTGTGGCTCAGACAAATGGCCGTAAAGTGTGTAGACGGGCTGCCCATCCAGCCGGGTGTCGTGCTCGATGACGACGAGATTGCCGTAGAAATTAGGTTGGGGACCAAAAACTTGTTGGCTGTCGCTGCCGGCGTAGACGACCGTGCCGTCCGCGACGGCCAATATTTGGGTGCCTTCCGGGACGTAAAATTCTACACCATGATGCGGTTGCAAGGTGCCGCCACGCGTGCCGCCGTAAGGGTACACCTTGTCGGTCCAGTTGGTTTGCCCTTCATGGACGGGGCGCCAGAACCAGTAATGTTCGTTGGGGGAGGTGAAGCGCAGATTGGGTGGCGTGGGTGTGGCGGTGGGCAGAATTTGGGTGGGGGTTGGGCTGGGAACGGCCGTTACCGTCACCACATTCTCCTCTTGCACCACAATCTCAGCCTCATCTTCTGGCCGGGCCAAAGAAAACGAAGGCATCTCGGCTGCTGGCGGCGGTTCGCTGTATTCCACCACCGGTTGGGCCAGGGCGGGCTGCAAGGTTGGCGTCGGTGCAAGATCCACGGCCGCAGCCAACTGCTGGGCAGGGCTGGATTCCGCCACAGTTGGCTGGCAGCCGCCGAGCAATAAAACAATGATGAGTGCTGCCCAGCTAATCAAGGTGCGTGGTGCGCCATTCCCAAATAAACTCATGCAAAGCCCCCACGTTCCTGGGCAACAACTTTAATGGCCTGCACCAAATCGGCCGTGTCCTGTTGCAGCGTAGACAGTTCTTCTTGCCAGCTGGCTGCCAACTGCTTGTTTGCGATGTTGGTGGCGTTGATCTTGACGTTGAGAGCGGCCGTTTCCACTGCTGCATGAGCCAGCAATACCCCGGCCGTGGCGTCTGTAACGGCGTTGATGTTGCCCACTTTGGCCAGCTCAGCGGCCAGCTGTGCCGCCCGATAGCTCAGGCGTGCTACGTGCAGCGGCACTTCACCTGCGCCAATGGTAGCTTGCTGTATTTGGGCTTCCTTTTCATGTTCCGGCAGGTCTTTGCTGCGAAAAGCAGCCATGACGGCATCAAAGGCGGCGGCATCTTCGTTAATGGCATCGGTGAGCTGTTGGCACAAGGCGGCGGCTTCTTCCTGAACGGCCGTAACCGCTTCCTGCACCTCGGCATATTTTTTGCGATCGATGGTGAGTCCAGCCACCATGTGGGCTAAACTGGCTGCCAGTGCCCCGGCTAACGCAGCCACGGAGCCGCCGCCCGGAGTGGGCCGGTTCGAGGCCACCGCTTCCAAAAAGGGATAGGGGGTGGGGTCCTCGTCGTCTTGCTCCTGGTGCAAACGATATTCCAATATCTGCTCGTCAGCCAGATCATCCAGCTGCAAATAATATTTGGCGCTGTCCATGAGGGCTTTTTGGGGAATCATGCCCACCAGCTCGGCTTTGGTGATAGTGAGACCGTAATGAACAGCTTCGCGACGGACCATTTCTTGCACACGGTAAACGGCCGTTTTCTCAAAGTTCGTCAGGTTCATGCTTACCTGCGCCTGCCCTTCAACCAGGAATCCTTTGGCCTGCACGTAGCGCAGCCCGCCGCTGGAGAAGCGAATGGCCTTTGAGATTTTGTCCGCAATTTCCACATCATTGGTGCTGAGATAAAGGTTGTAGGCGATGAGAAACGGCCGTACCCCAATAACCGTTGCCCCCCATGTTTGGGCTTTGGCTGGGCCAAAATCGGGCTGACGCGCCGGGTTGGTTTCTACCTCGGCCTTCCACAATTCGTACTGGCCTTTGCGAATATTAGACAGTTTCTCTCGCTCGGGGCTGGTGGCGGCGTTGCCGTACAGATATACAGCAATGCCCAGCTCTTCACCCACGCGCTGGGCCAGACGGTTGGCCATCGCCACACATTCTTCAATTGTCACGCCGCGAATGGGAATAAATGGGCAAACATCCGTGGCCCCAATGCGGGGATGTTCGCCTTCGTGGTAATCTAAATTGATGCGTTCAGCTGCTTTGCTGATGCCACGAAAGGCGGCTTCTTCCACATCGGCCGGTTTGCCTATAAAGGTCACCACGGTGCGATTATGGTCTGGATCGGCGCTGACGTCCAATACATTGACGGTTCGTACGGAACGAATCGCGTCGGCAATTTCATTATAAACGGCCGCATCGCGGCCTTCGCTAAAATTTGGTACGCATTCGACAAGCTGCTGCATGGTCAAATAATCTCCTAAAAAACTTAACGCTGAGATGTAGAGGTGCAGAGAAAAAGTGAAACCTGATGCGTGAAACGTAACTTTTTGTCACGCATCACAGTTTACGCATCAGGTAGAATCGTAAGAATTGTAATGGGCAATAATCAAAACGTGCTTTTTTATCATGAAGTAGGCAATGAGGCCAACTTAGTGAGACGATTCTGAGCGGCGGCGCAGGCTGGATTTCACCTGACGCCATCTTTTTTTAACGGGGTTCACATCTTCTTTTTCGATGGGGGAACGGCCGTAGCGCGCTTCTAAAAACGCATCGGTCAAAATATCGACATCTTCTTCGGCATCCGGCCAGCTTTCTTTTAGGTCGCGGGCAAACTCCAGCGGCGTTTCTGCCTGTTGACGAGGCACGCCCTTGTCGGCGGCCCGTTTAACAGTGGAAAGGTAAAAGTAGCGGATTTGCTCGCGTGGTGAGAGGGCATTGAGGCGAATGAAGCGCCAGGGTGGCTTGTTTTCTTCATTTTCTTTTGGTTCTCGCTGTAAGCGCGTGCGCACTGCCTGTTGCAAATCCCGCATTTGATGGCCTGCTTCACGCCAGGTAAATTGCAGCCATTGTCGAATCATTTGCCAGAGCCGTTGGAAGACGGCCGTATTTACCTTAACCCCCCGTTCCCGCAAGAAAAAGCTAACGGCCGTAATGCTCATCACAATAGCCACCGCCCAAAAAAGCGAACTGACGATGAGGCCCGTGTCCACTGTTTGCGGTGGTAAGGCGGACGGAATGGGTGTGGCGGTGGGCGTAGGGATGGGGGGCAGCGTGGGTTGGATGAGCGGTTCGGCCGTTTCTGGGGCCGGATTGCCAGTAAAGAGAGACAACAGAATAGCCAGCAGGGTGGAAAATAGCGACACGATAAATGAAGCGACCGCACTGATCACCATAAAAATTGTTTGCAAAAGATTGCCGATGGCAAACGTCGAGCCCAGGGGCAAAAAAGCAGCCAGCAGGGCAATCCCCCCCAAAAGCCAAATCGTGTAGCGGTGCCAGCTGCGTTCCACCCGGCCCCGGCGCGTGACGCCGTTGATGAGCCAGCGGGCGTTCATGGCCGCCAGCTGCGCCTGGCTTAGAAGCGTAAATCCAGCCAAAAAGTAAAGCAGCAAAAACAGAAGCAGCTCTGGCCGCAAACCCAGCCGCGCCAGTGCCAGACTACTGCCGCGATAAATTTCAACCACGTCAAAATTACTCAGTGAGGTTAAAAGCGCCAAAATGAGTGCGCCACTAATCCATTGCCGGAAAAACGCGAACACGATTTCGCCCCGATTGGTGCGCACCGGTTTGTCGCTGGAATCGCGCTGGCTAACTGGCTTCGAATAGTAATACACTTCGGCCTGATCGATGGACAATTTAGTAAACGTTTCACTCAGCCGGGTGGTTCTGTCCCAGCCGATTAGTGTCAAGATGCCAATGAAAATAAAGGGGGCGTCCAAAAAGACAGTTTGCGGCAGGCGCAGCAGTTCCGGGATGTCAGCCAGGTTGGGCCAGCTACTGGTGAAGGTCCAGGCAAAAGTGCGGAGCAGCAGGGCCAGCAGCAGCAGTTCAGCAGCGCGGTAGGCGGTGTGGTTCAGCAGTCGCCGCTCCGGCTGTTGCAGCCAGAGTGTTGTGTAACAGCCTTCCAGGCAGACAAAAAAAAGAAAGAAGCTGAACGGCAGCCAAACCATATCCGTTACAAGTTCGGCAAAGACAAGGACGGCAGAGAGCAAAGCGGTGATGAGTACGCTGATGAGCAGCGGCTGCACGATGGTGCGGGACCATTTGTTGGTGATGAAGGCCAGCCGGGGATCATCAATGGAGAGGAAAGCTTCTTTGCTGGAATCGTCTTGTTTTTTCTCGGCAGCCTTCAGGCTCATGGGATGGCCCCCACGTTGTACGGCCGTCGCCAGCGGTCTAAATCGCGCGGGGTATGGACGTTGTAGGCCGTAAAACCCAGCTGTCGGGCACGCTGCCGCACCAGGCCAAAATCGTACACTGGCTCGATGGCGATGAGGATGGGATTAAATCCGGCGCGCACCAGCCGGTGCAGGCTTTGGCAGACGGATTCACTGCCGTTGGCGGTGATGGCCAAAATGGTGACGCCCCAATTCAAGTGCAGGCAGGCGGTGCTGGCCCATTCCGCAAAAGAAACCGTTTCTTCGGCCTCGATGCGGGCCAGTCGCTCCAGAATTTTGATGAGATGGGGACGGCCGTTTCGCGGCGGAATAGCAGCCGGGATAAACGCTTTGGGGTTAGCCTGGATGAGTTCGTGGCTGGGGCGCAGCAGCCGTCCGGTGGCTTCATCGAAGCCATGCTGCTGGCTGGCCAGCGGGTCAATCCCGTTGGTGATAAGGCCGACGCCTTGCCGCTGATTCACCAGATGGGCCGCCAGCGAGGCCGCCACTTCGATGGCCCATTCGGCCAGGTCCTTCCGGTTGCCAAAGGTGTAGTCGCCAGTGTGCAGGTTGAGGAGAACGGCCGTTTCCAACGAAATGGCTGGTTGGAACGTCTTGACCATCAGCTGGCGGGTATGGGCGCTGGCCTTCCAGTTAATCTGCCGAATCGTGTCTCCAGAGCGGAAGTCGCGGATGCCCATCGGGCGGGCGGGGTCTTCAAACAGCCGCTGGTGGCTGGCGATGGTGCCAAACGGCAGGCGGGAAGGCAAGCCCAACTGGGTCAGCGGTGTCAGGCGTGGGTAGATGGTGAGGTAATCGGCGGGCAAAAAGGCCACCAGTTCAGGATGGATACCAAATAGATCGCCGGTGGTGAGCCGCAGTGGGCCAAGCTGGTAATACCCCCGGCGGCGGGCGATGATTTTGTAGTTGAATTCGGTTGTTTCGCCTCGTCCAAGAGACACTACCTGGTGCAGCGGTTCACCCGTTTTAAGCTGGATAGCCACACTCTCCTGCACCTGAATCCAGGGAATGGGCAGGCGTCCCTTGTTGGTTAGTTGGATAGTTACAGGCACCAGTTCGCCCCAAAAGGCGTGGCTGTCGTAATGGCGTTTGCTGTGTAAGTTTTTGATGGTACGGGGCAGGAGCCAGCGTCCCCAGGCGTAAATGCCCACGCTGACGTAAATGACGTAAAAAATGAAGTCAACCCGCAGGTAAAATGCGAGCAGCAAAAGGATGAGGATTAAAGCGGAAAAATTTCCCATTTTTATGGGAGATTGGAGATTGGAGATTGCGTAACCAAAATCTCCGATCTCCAGTCTCCAATCTCTATTTATTCAAGTTCACCAATATCCAGCGGCGTGGCTTCCATAATCTCTTTCAAGATGCCGACGTGGGTGTGGCCGCGTAGGGCACTTTCGGGATGAAGCAGGCAGCGGTGAGAAAGAATAGCAGGGGCCAACTTTTTCACGTCGTCGGGCAGGGTGAAGTCGCGGCCTTGCAGGGCGGCGTAGGCTTGAATGCCCCGGTAGAGGGCATGGCTGCCGCGCGGGCTGGCCCCCAAAATGAGGTCTTTGTGCCGCCGGGTGGCAAACACCAGCCGAATGATGTAGTCGCGCACGGTTTCATCGACGTGTACGTCCCACACTTGCCGTGCCAACCGGGGCAGGTCGTTGCCATCCACCACCTGGGTTAAGCTTTCGATGGGATGTGCCCCACCCAAATTGAGCAGCATCTGGCTCTCGGTGGCTTCGTCCAGGTAACCCAGGCTCAGCTTCATGAAGAAGCGATCCAGCTGGGCTTCGGGCAGGGGAAAAGTGCCTTCGTATTCGACAGGATTTTGGGTGGCCATGACAAAAAACGGCCGTTCCAACTCATGCGTCACCCCGTCCACCGTCACCTGCCGCTCGCCCATCGCCTCTAGCAGCGCCGACTGGGTGCTGGGCGTGGCCCGGTTGATCTCATCGGCCAGCAAAACATTGCTGAAAACGGGACCGGGCACAAAAGTAAAGCCCTGCTTTTGCTGGTCGAAAATAGAAACGCCGGTCACGTCGTTGGGCAGCAGGTCCGGGGTGCATTGCAGCCGCTTAAACTGGATGCCCAAACTGAGGGCAAAGGCGCGCGCCAGCATCGTCTTGCCCACTCCGGGCACATCTTCCAGCAGCGTGTGTCCTTCACACAGGATGGAGACGACGAGCAGCTCTAGAGACGGCCGTTTGCCAATGATGACCTTTTCCACATTATCAACCAGCGTTTGGGCAAAGCTTTGAATTTCTTTCATGGGCAAGTATTTTCCCTCGGAATGGGGATTCTCACAAGGGGAGGCTGGGGAGTGAAAAGTGAGAGACGATCTCACTTGAAGCAGCAATGTAATTTACAAATAAAAACTCCAGGGTGGAATAGGATTCTGTTCCACCCTGGAGCCTTACGTCATGACTTATACTTGCACAACGCTAAAGTAAGAACACAGCTGGTTATCTAAATCTGAACAGAGCTACGTACTCAGTTCCGTCTGTCAAACGCAGTTTGAACTGGCGGCAGGTACCGGACCATTTCTTTGTTGTCTTCCACACATAGATATACTGGTCGCTGTTTGCATCGTAACTGAGTCCACTTTTAGACACGGTAAGCTCCTCAATATTGTCGGTAGGTACATTGTTGTCGCAAGTTACCTGTACTGAGGTTGGATATCCAGCAGCAAGGATATTGAGACCCTGGTCCCCATCTAGACTAAACTTGATGGGGATGGACGATCCCGCTTTGGCCCGATTTATTGTCGGCAGGTTATCTACTGGTGAAAAGAAGCCAGTGAAGGCGAAGTTGACCCCAATAGATACTGACGCCGTGTTGCTGTTAGCCGTACCGTCATTAGCCAGATAGGTGAAGCTGTCTGAGCCAACATAACCGGCATCCGGCGTGTAGACAAACGAACCGTCACCGTTGAGCGTGAGCATCCCGTGTGCCGGATCCGTGACTTCAACGGCCGTTAGTGCATCGCCATCCATATCCGTGTCATTAGCCAGCACACCAGGTGCGGCAATGGAGAGTTCTGTACCAGCAATTGTACTGTAACTATCATTCACCACGACCGGCAAGTAATTGATGTGTGCGAGTACTTCGTGTGTCAACTCGTCCAAACTGGCCACGTAAGCATCGTCGCCGCTGTAAACGGCCGTTACCGTATGCCCACCAACACTCAAAGCATCTGTACTGAACTCAGCCACAAACTGGCCGCTGACGTAATTCACCACGCCCTCGCCCAGCAGCATCTCACCATCGTAGAAGCTTACCTTGCCCGTGGCCAGGCCGTGCTCAACAGCCTTGACGTCAACGATAGCCGTAAAGGTCACAGCTTCGCCAACAGGTGTCGTCGCCGCCGAACTGGACACGCTGGTGGAACTCAGGCTGACGGCGTTGATAGTGCCGTCAACGACGCCATCGTCTATTTGGTAGGTGTTGGGCGTCAGCTCAGCATCGATCCCTTCGGGATGCGGCACCAGGGCCGACCGGGCGTAAGTGTCAACAAACGCACCGGCACCGTGGATCTTCATCACAACGTCGAAGCCGAGGTTGGCGCTGCCGCCGGACACCTTGACGGCTACGTTCAAAAAGCCACCAGTCTCTTCAACTTCAGACTGGTCCAAAGTGAGATGCCCGCCCGTTACCAGCACTGCCGGCGCATCTGCCGACGTGGCCAGCCGGTCGCCTTGTAAGAACACCTCGCCGGAAGTAATCGTGGCGGCCGGTCCTGAGGTATTGCTGATCAGCGTGCCCTCTACATCTTTCGTGTCGTTGCCGGCCAGGTTGAGGATGATATTTTCGGGCGGGCTGAGCGTCATGCCGCTGTAGGGGCCGTTGTCCAGAATCAGGGTGATCGCCTTAGGCTCGGTTGGAGCGGCCATGGCGTTGATCGCCGCCACTGCGTCCTGCAGCGCTGCATCGTCCGACACCGCCAGTTCCACAAAGGGCGCGCTGGCGACGATTGTTTCCAGATTAGATGCATCTGCCGGATTGATCTGGATCGATGTGGTGGCGGGGACTGCGCTGGTAGCGCCGTCTTTGTCCGTAGCCGTCACCTGAACGGTGTAACTGCCGGTTGCGGCGTAAGCATGACGCGCAATGGCGTCACCCGTCCCTGCAACTGGATCAACCGTATCCGATGACCCGTCACCCCAATCGATATCGTAGGTAAACCCGGCTGCCTGATCGGCCGGAGAATCATCCCCTTCGAGCAGGAAGCTGACCATCTGGTTCACCAACCCATCAGCCGAACCGCTGATAGAAGCCGTTGGTGCGACATTGTTGATCGTGATCGTCGTCGTGGTGTCGGTGTAGCCACCATCCTTGTCCAGGATACGGCCGTGCACTGTGCGCGTGCCGGGGCCATCGGCCAGGTAGCTGGCGAGAACCGTCTCCGAGTCGTTGGTGCTCGATCCGGCATAAGTGCCGTCGCCGACCTCAAAAACGCCGTCGTTGTCAAAGTCATAGGCGTAGCGGAACCCGGCGGTGGTATCGGCCGTCGAGGGATCGAACTGGTCAGAGAAAGATACCGTGCTGCTGCTGTTTTCACTCACCGGTCCGCTGTTGCCGAGCGTTGCGCTCGGAGCAACGTTATCAACAACGAGCGTAAAGGGAATGCTCGTCTCGTCACCCGACACATCACCCGACACGCTAGTGGTGGCTGTAATGGTCACGGTCTGCCCCTCGGCAGGGCCGTCATCCGTGTCGTACATCCACGACCATGTCCCAGAGAGCGTCTCATTAATCCCCAGGTCCTGCGGGTCAAATGTGCCGGGGGCAAAGGTGAAGACTCGAACGTCGTCCACTGACCCAGTAAGGTATGTGGCTGCAACTTCTGGACTCCGGCCAATGGCGAATCCGGTGGTTGCCAGATTGGGGCCGCTGATGGCAGTGTTGTAGACGAGGCTTCCATCTACATAAATTTGTGTAACACCATTATCCTTAACCAGGGCAACGTGACGCCAGACACCCGGTGTTGCTGCAACACCGGTGTCGATTTTGGTAATACCACCATATTGTCCTTGGAGGGTCCCGTCATAGACCAACAACCCGAAGCCGTCGAAGGTACCGTTGCCGTTGTAAGCGATGACTTGTGGGCTTGCCGTGGAGCCGGGTTTGATCCAGGCTTCGATGCCGAAGTTGTCGGTGGCCGTGCTCACCGGGCTAGTGCGTGTGTACCCATCTGTGCTGCCGTTGAAGGACATAGCCAACACGCTGCCGAATGAGCCATCCACCGCCTCGTAACTTGGGCTGCCCTCGCGGGTCAGGTCAAGCGCCGGGTTGAGACCACTGGCGTCGTTGCCCAGAGTCGGGGGATTGGCGGCATCGTAATGGCGCTGGACATCAGCAGCGGTCAGCGCCTGATTGTAGACAGCTACCTCGTCGAGGGTTCCGGCAAAGTCGCGCACACCCTCGCTGGGCAACAATCGGCCAAGCAATATATCCAGGTCGGGGAAACTGGTGGGACCGGTCGGCGTGGCTGTGCCAACTAACCTACCGTCCAGGAACAGTTTCATGCCGTCAGTCCCCTCCTCCTTCACCGCCACAACATGATGGAACGTGTTGTAGAACGGGTCGCCCGAATCTGTAGGGAAGTCGTAGAGGACACTTTCGCCGCCTAGGTCGCTGAGAACGGCGCGGTGCGCAAAGCGGAGTTGATGGTTAGTGATCTGCAAAAAGATGCCGTGATCCCCACCAGTGAAGGCGCTGAAAGGCACATTTTCTCCACTTAGTTGGTTATAGTCGGCCTTGAACAGCAGTTCGATCGAGTAGGCGCTGCCAAACGGAATGGCGTTGTTGATCTGAACGTAGTCGCCGCTGCCGTCAAACACGGGCGCCACGTTGGAGACTGCAAGACCGGGGAATTCGGGTGGCACCGGGCCGGGCTGGCCCAGGACCAGGTTACCATTGTACGTGCCGTCGTGCCCGTTGGCTGAATCTGCGGCGACGCTTCCAGTTGTCTCGTTGAGCCGCCAGTATGCTTCGGGAGCATCATTGATGACCGTGGCGGAATAGTCGCCCGGTGTCACACTGGGGTCGCCCTCGCCCAACTGCCAGTAGCCCAACACATTTAGCGAAGTTGTAGGCTGTGTTTGAGCCTGCGTTAGAGTTCCAATTGAGGCATTCAGCGTCAGCGGTGCCGGACCGTGATGGGCATAGGTGCCAAGATTGGCTGCCGTCGCACCTTCAGGGACGGTGACAGTCAAGGCGTCTGTTGTGAGGTCGGGTGAGGCGGCATTAATCGGCTTGAAAGCCCAATTACTCCAGAGGCCATCTTGATCCTGTGCTCTGAAGAACACATTGTACTTGCCGATAACATCCGGCGTGTAGCTGAAGTCAGCCGCATCGCCGCTAGCGAAATTACCGACGAACACACCATCAACATACTTTTGTACCAGCCAGTAATAGGTGAAGCCGGCAGTTGTATCTGTCGAGCTTGGGTCTGTAACCGAACTGCTCAGGTTAACAGTCGTACCCGGCGAGCCGCTGGTGGGCGCACCGAGAATCGCCACGGATGGCTTGATGTTGTTTACCGTTACGGCAATCGTTTCCAGATTACTCAGCTCGCCGGTTGAGTCCAGTACTTGCAGGCTTACGTTGGCGCTGGCCGGGCCGTCTGGGAAAGCGACCTGGAAGCTGCCGCCGGTTGCCGTTGTAACCAGCGAATCGGAAACCAGTTCCCCGCCTGCGCTAACGGTGAGGCTGTCAACGGTGAATGAGTCACCGGGATCGTTTACTGTAAAGGTGTAAGTTTGCGTAGAGCCTTCATCAATCGCTGTAGCTCCGCTAAGGGCCAGGACCGGCGGCACACCTACCGGCGCTACGGCCTTGGAGGCGTCGGGCAGCAGCCAGGCGCCGCGTCCCAGGGTGCCAGCAGCCAGGACATCGTCTACGGCGTCGTAGTCGAGCTCAAAGACCAGCACGTCGGGCAGGTCGGTGCCTAACTCAACCCAGTTCCCCAACGCGCCCAGATTAGAGGCGAACACGCCAGAACGCGTACCCACAACAATGTAGGGCGAGGGTCCCTCGACGAACTCAATTGTCTGGATCTCGGTTGAGCTGATGGATAGCAGATTGCCGGTGATGTCTGTCCAGGTGTCCCCGCCATCAGTGCTGGCGAATACATCATCTTGGTCAGTGGCAAACACGTTCATCCAATCTTCGGAGTTAATCACAATATCCCTGACATACCAGAGGCCGCTAGGAAGGGACTTGGTAACCACCGTACCGTTGGCCGTTGTTCGGGTATGAAGGTTGTGGGCCGAGTCAACCACGTAAAAGACGTCGGGGTTGTCAATCCCGTTGCGGCGACCGCCGTAGGCAATGTCCCGGTTGTAAACACCAACGGTGGCGATCTTGTTGATCGTATCGCCCATATTCAATGATTCGTACAGATTGTCCGAGCCGCCGATAAGTAGGCGATGGGGATCGACCGCATTCACGGCAATGGGGGTCGTGAACTGTTTATCGGTGATGACGGAGGTGCTGAGATAAGTCTTGCTCACCAGGTTGTTGGCGTCGTCGTAAACCTGACGTTGGAAGCCGTTCAAGCTCTGGTTAGCACCATAACGAACGGACTGTCCATCGCCAATGTCGGCCACGGCCACGTCGCCACCATCACCGCTGTACCCAGGGCCTACCGACCAGGTTAGATTCCCCGGCGCCGACTGGTAGACAACAGCGTTGTCCTGGTTCGCGCCGATCAGGGTACCTGTGACGTGGTCATAGGCTACGTCGTGCATCTCCGATACACCCAGGTTACCGTTCTTCGACAGCCAGAGATTGGCGGTTGAGGACGGGTCGGCGGGATTGGGCAGGTTGGAAATGCCACCGTGTGCACCCATCAGCAGGCTGCCGTTGGCATCGACAGCCAGGTTGTTGATGTCCACATGGGGCGCGCCATACGCCTTAGGGGCGGGCACCGGCGTGTATATGGTGTGGGCAGCAGCCGTCGTACCGTTGACGCCGCGCACCACGGTGAACGTATAGTACCAACTGTGCTCGGCTACATTGGTAACCCTCAGCTGCTCGCTATCGATGGTGATGTCAAAGGGCGTCGCCGGAGGGAAATCGACCTTGCCTCTGCGCACCCATGCGTACGTCTGCGTGGCGGTCATGTCGCCACCTATGGTCTCGCTGGACACGGGGCTGTAGAGATGGGTGAGCTGCGAGTCGCTGGGCTGCGAAGCGTCCAGGCGATAGGTTGAGGCCAGGAAGGGGTCTGATCCGACGAGCGTGTAGCCGCCGGAGATGTACACCAGATCGGGATTCGTCTTGTCGGCAACAATCCCGAACTTGCCGTGGGCATCTTTGAAGACGAAGGGGACATCTAGGGTGGTGTAGGCCCCGCCGTTGACCGAGCGGAAGGCAACGTTTGCCATCTCACTGGTGGTCGCCGTGCCGCCGGTGGCGTTGGCCAGACCCGCAGCGGCTTGATAGGTGAATGTGCTGTCAGTTGGCACCGAGGCGATAGTGTAGGTCCCGTTATAACCGGTGACGCTGACACCAGCGGTAGTCACGCTCTGCCCGACCTCGAATCCGTGGGCAGCCGTGGTAGTAATGGTCACTGTCGTGCTGATCTCCGTAGCACTGGACACCTGGGCATTTGTGACTTGGGTGCCGTTCAACAGGGCGGTAACCACGTTGGTGCTGCCATCGTTGTACACAGCCACGTCAAACGTGTCTGTATCGCTGGAAATCACGTCGATGTTGCCGGTGATGTTGGTCCAGGTTGCCCCGAGGTCATCCGTGCGGAAG
This sequence comes from uncultured Anaerolineae bacterium, assembly GCA_905479495.1. Taxonomy (GTDB): domain Bacteria; phylum Chloroflexota; class Anaerolineae; order Promineifilales; family Promineifilaceae; genus Leptofilum. The sequence continues at coordinate 20,218 of CAJQMR010000039.1, read as the reverse complement.
AGGCCTCCGGAAGCCCCGATGAAGGTGACGTAAAGTACGTTAGTGTCATGGGGATCGGCCTCGATGCTGGCGGCGCGAGCGTCAGGCAATATGCCCGTCCCGGAAATCTCGGTCCAGGTTCCTAGTGGCCCGGTGGTGGAGCGATACAGGCCGTTCTCGGAGGCGGCCAGCAGTGTATTCCCACGCGCGGCAACGCCGGTGATGCGGGCTGCTGACAACTGCGAGTCGGTGGTTATGGTCCAGGTTGTGCCGCCGTCGGTGGTGTAATACAAACCTACCAGATCGTCGCCGCGCCGGGCGTAAGCGCTGTCCCGGCCGGTGCCGACTAGCACTGTTTGGTCTGTGGTATCCAGAGGGTCCAGCGCCAGGGCGTCCATACCAATTGATTGTGACTGGAGTTGGTCCGTTAAAGGGGTCCAGGTAGGGTAGGGGTCGGTGGCGTTGGTGGTTTTCCAGACGCCGCCGTTGGCCGCGCCGATGTAGACCAGATCGGGGTCGGTGGGGCTGGCAGCGATGGCGGCCACGGCGCCACTGACCGGTTCGTCCGGTTCGGCGATGTTAGCCAGGTCTTGTGCCGGGCCACCGAGCTGCGGAGCTGGACCTTGGAAGACCCAGGCGGGGCCAAGCTGTTCCTGGGCGGCCGGAAGTTGATTGGGTACTTCTGCCGGCGCTGCCGATGAGGGCAGCGTAATGGCAGAAAGGATCAGGATGGAGAGGAGGGCCAGTTTGAGGAAACGGCCGTTTCTACCTGATCTGAAGTTCTTATACTCTAAATTGTGCATGAAGCTGTTCTCCTTGTAAAAAATAACTGTCTTTAAAGGGGTGTGTCCTTTTGGTATATTTGGTTGAAGCTACGTTTGGTCCTCCTTTCTCAGTTATGGGCCGGTAGCAACGGCCGTTTATGGATGTTCCGGTAAGGAATCATCTGTTTGAGAAAGCATGATCGGCGGACTGAGAGCTTGTGTTTTACAATGGCCAAACTCATTCCAAAGGAATTCAATTAGTGTGTCCAAGCTGGGAAAACAATGCAGCTCGCCGGTTTTCGTGCTTTGTATTGATGCCACCCAGGTAGGGTGATCTTTGTTCTCCATCCACTGCAAACGCAGCATAAATGAAACATAGCGATTGTCAGACATCATTACACTCTCTTTCTCGATAGGTGAAGTATAAAAATCGCTATCACGAAATTATCACCGGTCATTTGGTGTATAACTTTACTTATGCGTTGGATTGGAATTTAATGGCTGATAGTGCTCAATTGGGGATTTCTTGTAATTTGCTTTGTTACCAATTCTGTTCACAATATCTAGAGGAACTTTTCGTTGGAAGATTTGTTTTTGACTGTGTGTTTTATATGTGGGTGAAGATAAACTTCCCATTTCTAGTAGTTTTTGAAAAATTGTCAGGAGTACATCATGACTCATCTTGCCCTCAGATTTCTCGGGGGATTTGAAGTAGCAATTGATGCTGAACCGATCACAGCATTCGGTGCTGATAAGGTGCGGGCATTATTGGCCTTTTTAGCTATCGAATCATCTCTCTCCCACCGCCGGGCAAAACTATCGGCAATGTTCTGGCCCGATTTTCCGGAAAAAAAAGCGGCCCACAATCTTAGCCAAAGCTTGCTGCGACTGCGCAAAGGTTTGCAAGAGAAAAAGGGATCGACAGATTCCTCATTTTTAATCGTTACATCCCAAAATATTCAATTCAATACTTATAGTGATTACCAATTTGACGTCCTCCGCTTTCGTGAATTGTTGAATTTGTGTAACCAGCACAATCATGCGGAAGCTGCCAACTGTGACGTTTGTGCCCAATGGCGGTCCGAGGCTATGGAACTTTATCAAGGTGACCTGCTGGCCGGATTTTTTGTGCCCGACAGTGTGGCATTCGAGGAGTGGCGGCTGATACAGCAGGAGGGATTACACCGCCAGGCGTTGGAAACATTGGATTGGCTGGCTGCTTATCATGAAATGCGGGGGGAATTTGACCGCGTTCAAACTTATACCCGGCAGCAGATTGCATTAGAACCGTGGAGCGAAGAAGCTCACGGGCAGCTTATGCGGGCATTGGCGCAAAGCGGGCAGCCTGCTGCCGCCCTGAAGCAGTATGATCAGTACCAACAAATATTGGCCGAGGAACTAGACATTAATCCTTCAGCAGCGATCACCGCCCTCTATTCACAAATTCTTTCAGGAGAGTTGGTGCATCAGGCCGTGCCGCAGCCTGATGCCAGGAAAACCGTCTGGCTGTCCAGTGAAGGTGAGCACAGGCAAGTGACAGCGCTGGTTTGCAGCCAGGGTGTACAGGATGAGTGGGGGGAGGTTGTGGGGTGTGAACGAACTTGCCAGGCCATTTTTAACCGCTTTGGCGGGCGACGTGCCCCGCGGCAAGGAGACACTTGCCTGGTCTATTTTGGGTATCCACAAGCTTATGAAGACGCGGCTCGCCGGGCTGTTCATGCGGGTCTGGCGTTAACGGCCGTATTAAAAGATAACGAATCTGTGCGCATTGGTATCCACACCGGGCGAATGGTGGTAGGCAAAAAGCGTGGCCCCCGGTGGCAAGATCGGGACCTGTTCGGCAAAACATTGGAGGTTGCCCGTGATTGTCAGCGGCTAGCTGGGTCGGGCGAGGTGGTGATCACCGAAGAAACCAAACGCCTGGTTCAGGAATCGTTTGACCTGCAAGTATTAGGGCCACAAAACTTGCGGGCGACCGGAGAGCTGGCGCAAACTTACCGAGTTTGTGGTGAAGGTGGGGCGCAAAGCCGTTTGGAGTGGCTGGTGCAAACACAGCGTTTAACTATCTTTACTGGGCGTGAGGCGGAACTGCGCCAGCTACAAAATTTTTATGAAGTAATGTTGCAAGGGACGGGGCAAGCTGTTTTTGTGCGTGGTGAAGCGGGGAGTGGTAAATCTCGTCTGATTTGGGAGTTGAAACAGCGCGTACCGATTATTGGCGAATCTGATAATGGTATGACGAATAACATCCAATCGGCCTTGTGGCTTACCAGCCGCTGCCTGCCTCATTTGCAACAGACAAGCTTGTATCCGATGATTGGACTGTTGGAACAACTGCTTGGCTTCCGGGCAGATGACAGTGTGGCCGTGCGGCAGGAGAAGTTGGACGGGATGCTGGCCTGGTATGAGATGAAACGGCCGTTTACCATCTGGCTCTTCTCTCTTTTGCTGGGGCTACCGCTTGCTGAGCCGGCTCCGGAAACGATTACAAAAGCCCAGCGCGAACAAATGCGTAAATTGTTCATGACGCTGCTGCAAAAGCGAGCGGCCGAGCAGCCGCTGGTGCTGCTGGTTGAAGATTTGCATTGGAGCGATCCGTCTACGCTCGATTGGTTGGGTCACTTGATGGAGGTGGGAACGGCCGTTCCCTGTTTAACATTACTCACGGCACGTCCCAACTGCAATCCCGAATGGTTATCACATGAGGAAACCCAGTCAAAGCTGCACCTGCTCACCCTCAAACCGCTGCGCCCTGAACAGGCTGCCCGGATGATAGCTGATCTGGCAGGAGACAGCATACTGGATGCAAAACTGCGTCGTACCATCGTTACCCGGACGGATGGTGTGCCGCTGTTTGTGGAAGAGTTAACCAAAACCCTGTTGGAGCGAGCGGCAGACAGAGGTGAAGCAAACACAACGGCGAAAATACCGGCGACCTTACATGACTCGCTGGTGGCGCGGCTGGATCACCTGGGTGAGGCGAAGGAAACCGTACAGTGGGCGGCGGTACTCGGGCGCGAATTTTCTTATCCTGTTCTGCAAGCCTGTGCATCTTATGATGAACAGCGTTTACAAAACGATCTGGCCCGATTGGTTGAGGCCGAACTAGTGGCACCGATCCATGATGGGTTACAAACTGTGCCGACGCGGTACACTTTCAAACACGCCCTGATGCAGGATGCCGCTTATGCCTCGCTACTAAAACGCACCCGCCAGACCTATCATCGGCGCATTGCCGAAACGCTGGAATTACACTTCCCGCAGGTTGGAGAAACACGGCCGGAAGTCCTGGGGCAGCATTATTTCGACGCCGGTTTGCCGGTCAAAGCGGTTAATTTCTGGCTGCTCGCAGGTGAGCGGGCCGTGTCACAGGGAGCAACGTTAGAAGCCAAAACCTTTTTCGACCGCGCCCTTGAGTGGATTGAGCCTGATGATAATGAGCGGCGATGGCAAGCGCTGTTGGGGCGAGAGAAGGTTCTTGGTGTCAGAGGGGGACGAGATGAGCAAGAGGCGGATCTGCAGGCGTTGCTGACTTTGGCCGAAGCATTTGACGATGACGTGCGGCGTTCCCAGGTATATCTGCGACAAACTTCTTATGCCGCCATGAAAGGTGAATACCGTGCCTCATTGCCTCTGGCAGAAGCAGCCATCGCGGCAGCCCGGCGAGCGGGCGACGTTACTTTGGCGCTGAATGCGTTAGCCTATAAAACACAAACCCTGGTCTTCTTTGCAGAAATGGACCCGGCGCGGCAAGGTGTAGAAGAAATTCTGGCTCATGTGGATGACTTGAAGGATAACTCAGTGCGAGCACTCGCTCTCACTGTTGCGGCACAATACTATATGGAAGCAGGCGATCTCGCCCGGTCTGTGCAATTTCAGAGCCAGAGTGCTGAGGCGGCGCGGCTGGCTGGAAACCACACTCTGGAAACGACAATCCGTACCAATCTGGGTTTGATCTATGCGACTTTAGGGTTATATACGCAGGCGCGTAACACCCTGGAGGCAGAGGTTGCACGAACCGAGGAAATTGGTGACCGTAGACTCCATGCAAGTGTTATGTGCCACCTGGGCTACGTGTATGGCCGGAGCGATGATAAACTCCTGGCCCGGCAGGTGGAGAAGCAGGCTCTCAAAGAATTGACGGAAATGGGCGACGCCTATGGTGAAGCGACCAGTTTAACTTATTTAGGCTGTTTATTGGAAGAGGCTGGAGAATTAACGTTAGCGGCAAAATACCTGGCTCAAGCCCGGACGGGTTATGCTGAGCTTGGTCTAGAGGCAGATAAATTTGAGGTGCAGGCCATTGAAGCCCGCGTCGCATTAGCCCAAGGCCAGCGTGAAACAGCGGAACAATTAACGGTAGAGGTGTGGAATTATCTCAGCCAGTATGGCAGTGAGGGATTTAGCTGGCCCTCTCTTGTGTATCTGTGTGTTGCAGATGTTTTGGACTCGGTTCTAAATCCCAATGCCTCGCTGCTACATGAAGTGATTGAGGCCGGTTACCATGATTTGATGCAGCGGACGGAGAAGATTAGTGATCTGGATTGGCGTCAATCGTTTCTGGAGCAGGTATCTGAGAACAAATCTATTGTGGTGCAATGGGAAGGACTTCGTAGCCTAAGCTCGAAGCCAGCAAATGGTTAGTTCAACCCGCCGCGAATAGCGATTTCAAGACCATTTCGTTGCAACTTGTCGTCACAAAATGGCTACGGCCGTTTGCAGCAGTTCATTTTGCCCATCACCCAATTTCCAGGTGGCTACTTCACGGATAGGCTTAAAATTGGCGCTGGTGACGTAAAAATCTTCTTCAACGGTAGCAGGATCAAAACTGTCTGCCTGGGCGGCAAAGATGGCCCAGAAAAAATGAGGGTATGGGTAAGGGTAGCCGCTAGGTTTGGGGTTCAGGTGTTGGAAGTGGACACAGCCGATAACGGCCGTCTCCCGCACCGACCAGCCTGTTTCCTCACGCATCTCCCTCTGCAATGTTTCCAGCACTGTTTCGCCTGGCTCCCGCCGCCCGCCGGGGATGATGTACGGCTCATCCCGGTGATCCCGAATCAGCATCACCTCATTTCCGCGAAGCAGGACAGCGCGTGCAGAGCTAATGAGGTCGTCTGGCGGCAGGGTGGGGCAGAGGTAGGTGCGTTGGCGTAAGGGCAGCGGATTGTTTTGCCATTGCCAGGTGGGGTTGGATTGGGAAACGGCCGTTTGCCCTCGTAAAAACGCCGCCACTACCGCCATTCGTTCTCCCTAACGGCTTTCTCGACCGATCATCACGTTTTTAAGTCGAATTAGTAACTCTTCCTTATCAACTGGAATCGTGCAATATTCATGCTGAAAAAGTACTTTGCTCATGCTTTCTTTCCAATTTATCTTGTTGATCAGAAAAACCAAAGGGATATCATCGAAGAGAGTTAACAGATCATTGCCCTCATCTAGAAAAATCCAATCAGCAAAGATGATGGCACCATCTGGCTTAACTTCTTCAAGTAATTCATGAATTCCATCTGGAGATGTTGCTCTTGCAATTTGGAATCCGTTATTTTCAAGAAAATCAAATATTTCAGATAAATTAATCGGCACATCGACCAAAATTACAGGGTGATTTTTCATTTGTTTGTTACGTTCGATTCATCATTGCTACCAGCCGTTCTTCCAGCAGGCCGTAGCCTGTTTCGCGAACTTCCAGGGGCAGTCCCAGGTAATCGGCGGCTTGCTGGGCCTGGGCGATGAGCTCTGGATCCGGGTTTTGCGCCAGGTAGACAATGCGCTTGTAGTTGCGGAAATAATCCTCTTTTAGCTGGGGGAATCGATCCAGCCCCAGCCCCTTTAAAATGGTGCCGCGAAAGCCGCGCACCAAAAAGTCGGTCAAGAAAAAGGTGCCCGGCTCCTCATCCATCAATTCCTGAAACGTGTTCCCTCCGTACATTTCGTAGCAGTGTGGGCCGTCGATGCGTTCCAGGTTGTATTTGGTGGCCAGCTGATCTACCGCGCCTTGTGAGCCGCAGTCGCCAAAGCCAATGAGCACCCGGTCGAACTGCTCGCGGACTTCCAGGTAGCGTTTTTCTACGTCGGGGGCGATGCGCTCGGGGAACATGTGGTCCAGTGCCGAAATGCCAAATACCTGGGCATCCCAGCCATGCTTTTGCACAATGTCCAGTATTTCACGGGCCAGCGCCCCGCAAAAAATGATCGCTGTTTTCATATGCTCTCTTCTCTGCGAACCTCTGCGTTTCTTTTGGGCAACTCTGCGTTCCTCTTTCCGCCGTTCGCATAAGAGGAGGCTTATTCCTCAAGATGGGTTTACTGGTAGCAAAATGTTGAATCGGTCCCGAATAGAGGCGTCGATTTCAGCTGGCAGTGGGGTGGGCTGGTGGGTTTTGAGCAGCTGTTTGGCCTGGCGGCGGGCGGTTTGGCGCATGTCCAGGCTGCCGTTGGCCTGCCAGTTATCCCGACTTTGACGATCGGCCGTATGCGGGTAATAGAATTCCGTGTTCATCAGTTCCAGGCTTTGCCGCGTGCCCAAAAAGTGACCTTCTCCCTTCACCACCTGTTCAATCACGTCCAGCGACAGCGTTTCGTCTGTGACTTCAATGCCGCGCACCAGGCGCATGATGCTGCCGTTGATGTCGTCATCGATGACAAACTGCTCATAAGCGACGGTGAGCATCGACTCCAAAAAACCGGCGGAATGGTGAATGTAATTGGCTCCAGCCAGCGCTGCTGCCGCGCCGGTGAGCCCTTTTTCATAACCGGCCTGCACGTCAGGCAGCTTGGCGTCGCTGAGACCGGAGGAGTTGTAGACGGGCAGATTGCAGTGTTGGCCCAGCTGGGCGACGGCCGCATTCATCAAGGCAAATTCGGCCGCGCCGCCCACAAAATTACCCGTACGCAAATCAGATACGGAGGGGACGTAGCCGAGCACAACTGGCGTGCCGGGCTTCACCAATTGGCAGTAGGTAAGGCCAGACAGCTCTTCGGCGTGGATTTGCACCAGGGTGCCGGCCAGGGCAGCGGGGCTGGTGGCTCCGGCCTGTGGCGCGCTGGAAAGAAAGACGGGCATTTCCTGGCGCACGATTTCAGTTAGCACTTCGACTGTTTCCGGGGCAAAGCGCAGCGGGCTAACGGTCCAGCTGGTGATGAAGGAAAGAAACGGCCGTTTCCGCAATTCATCTTGTCCCCCCGCAATTATCTCACCCAGTGCCAACACATCACGCAAAGAGCGCAGGGTGAAGCAGTTGCCGGTGACGTGCTTGGTTGTGCTGCTGAGGGCGGCGTAGTAGGTGTTCAGGTCTAAATCTTCAGAAGGAATGTCGCGGGCGACGCAGCAGCGCAGGTAAAAATGGATGTTGTCCAGCGCATCTACCAGTCGGCCCACGTTGGCCACATCGCGCAGCGTGGTTTGGCGCACCTGCTGGCTGTCTAAATCCAAAATTTTAACGGCCGCACCCCCCGTGCCCATGTAAACACGCTGCTTGCCCAGGTGCATATCGTGGCGCGGGTCGCGTCCAGCTAAAAAGACTTCGTTTTGGGCAGTGCTGAGAGCCTGATTGACAAGTTTGCGGGGAATAAAAACGCGGTTACGGGCGGTGTCGATACGTGCCCCAGCTGCTTGCCAGATGTTGCGGCATTCAGAAGGCTGTACTTCGATGCCGATTTTTTCCAGCACGTCTAGCGCGGCTTCATGAATGCGAATGACGTCGGCGTCGCGCAGAGGACGGTACCAGCCGCCGCTGGCTCCGGGGGAAACAACTGACTGCGACGGCCGTTCCCCGGCTTTTTCTTCCCGTCGGCGACGGCTGCGCTTCCTCTGGGGGGCAGGCAAGGTTAACCTCGTCTGCGGCGCGTGCGGGTACGGTTCCGATCTGGCGTGGCTGTGGCGGCAACGGCCGTTTCTACAATTTGGTGCTCGATGGGGGCGTTGTCTAGCGCAGCACGCATGGCGGCGATATGAGCGGGTGTGCTGCCGCAGCAAGCGCCAATGATGCGCGCGCCATAGTTGCGCACTTTCACGGCATAGTCGGCCATCACCTCTGGCGTGCCGTTGTAATGCAGATGGCCATGCACATATTCGGGAATGCCCGCGTTTGATTTGGCCACAAAGGGATAGCTTTGGTTGGTGGCGTACATCGCTTGGATAACGCCCTCGATTTCGGCTGGCCCGTTGCCACAGTTGCCGCCGAGTGCGGTCAGGTTCATGGCGCTCAGCTCGGTAAAGGCCTGGACGGGGGTGATGCCCATCATGGTACGGCCGTTTGTATCAAACGTCATCGTGGCCACAATGGGTAAATCGGTGGCCTCACGGCAGCCTTGCACAGCAGCCCGCACTTCGCTGATGTCGCTCATCGTTTCAATCCACAATACGTCCACACCACCAGCGGCTAATCCGGCAGCCTGCTCGGCAAAGCCAGCCACGGCATCGTTGTAACACAGTGCCCCGACCGGTTCCATAATTTCACCCGAAGGGCCGATGGAGCCACCGACCACAACAGGCTGATCGGCCGCATCGGCGGCAGCGCGGGCCAGTTCGGCAGCGGCTTTGTTTAGCTCAAAGGCACGGTCTTGCAGCTTGTGCAGCTTCAGGCGAAAGCAGGTGCCACCAAAGGAATTTGTCAAAATAATCTGAGCACCAGCTTCGATGTAACCATCGTGGACGGCGCGGATGCGGTCAGGATGCAGCACGTTCCACATTTCGGGCGGATCGCCTTGCTCCAGACCAGCGGCCATCAACATAGTGCCCATACCGCCATCGGCGATTAAGTATTCATTGGTTGCCAGCAATTGCTCTAGTTTGTTCATAGTGAACTGTACCTCGGTAAAAATTTCACAAGTTGAAGCTTACCGTTTTTGGCGGCAATGTCAACCATTAACGGTTTCCCAAAAGAACCACAATTTGATTCAGATGCTCCGTGTCGTGGTCTACCAAAAGCTGCACCATGTACCGTAGCTTGGTGGGGCCTAGGGTTTCATGCACGGCGTTGCGCTGCCAGGCACCCGCCTTGAGTGATTGCAAGTATGCCAGCGTCTCATTTCGCGCCGTGCTGAAATTGTTCAGCAGTTCGGGCAAGGGGGTGGAGTCTGGTTGAGGTCTGGTTTGGGGGTGGAGATAGGGGAGAAACGGCCGTTCCTCCAGCACAATTTTTTGCAACCGGGCCAGAGACAAGGATTCGATAATGGTGAGATGGTACAGCACGTCGGCAATGGACCATTCATTGGGGGTGGGGCGTTGGTGAACGGCCGTTTCCCCCGCCCGGCGCAGCATGAAGTTCAGGTCTTTGGGCATGCTGGCGAGGGCGTCGATCAATACGGCTCGTTTGCTCATGGGGTGGTGGAGATGAGAAGTGAAAAGTAAAAAGTGATGGGCAGACCTCACCTTTTACTTTTCACTTTTTACTCTGTTATTCAGTCGCGCCTGTCAGCTCGATTAAACGAGACAAGTCGCTTTCCAGCGCGTCCAGTTCCGCACCGTAAGCTGCCCAATCGCCATTTTGTTGGGCAGCCTGGGCGGCTTCAAAGTGGGCGTTGGCAGAGTTGATGAGCTCTTCCACGCTGGCGTCTACGGGAGCAATTTCTACGGGGGTGGTATCGGTGTCGGTTTCGGTGGAAACGGCCGTGTCCCCAGCCTCCTCCACCACAATTTCACCGGGTGCCTCTAGCAGCAGCGAGGCCAATGCACCTGAAAGCGAGGTGTCCATGGCAATACGTGTGTCGGTGGCCACAATGACCCGTTTTAGCTCAGGCAAGGCGCTTGTGTCTGCCCGTAAATAGATCGGTTCCACGTACAAAAAGCTGTTGTTGAGCGGAATCACGAGCAAGTTACCGCGAATCACATTGGAGCCACCCTGATCCCACAAAGAGAACTGCTGCGAGATAGCGGGTTCCTGATCGATGCGGCTTTCGACTTGAAGTGGGCCAAAGACGAGTGACTGCTTGGGCAGTTCATACACCACTAGCTCTCCGTAATTTTCTGGATCGTTGCGGACAGCCATCCAGGCAATCATGTTATCTTTGCCGATGGGGCTAAACGGTTGAATCAACAAATATTCACTCTCGGTTTCACCCGGCAGCGGCATAATGACGTAATAAGGCTCGATGGGCTGTTGATTGCCTTCAAACACCTCTTGCGGAATTTGCCACACGTCTTCCTGGTTAAAGAAAACACGCACGTCGGTCATGTGGTAACGGAGATATTGTTGAATTTGGATGTTGAACAAATCTTCTGGGTAGCGTAGATGGCTTTGTAAATTTTCTGGCATCTCGCTGAGTGGTTTGAATAGGTCCGGAAAAGCATTGCTGTAGGATTGAATGATGGGGTCCTGGTCATCGACAATGTAATAATTGACGGTGCCATTATAAGCATCAATCGTGATTTTAACGGCGTTGCGGATGTAGTTGATCCCAGAAGCACTATCTGGTGTGGCGTAAGGAAAACGTCGGCTAATGGTGAAGGCGTCCTGAATCCAGATCAAATTTCCTTCATCTGTGAGGACAATGTAAGGATCGCCATCCAGCTCCAGGAAGGGGGTGATTTCTTTAACCCGTTCCTGAATTCTACGATGTAGCTGAATCCGCGTTTGGGTATTGATTTCATCGCTCAACAGCACGTTGGTATCGCCCAGGCGCACAGCAAAAGCCAGTCGCTTGAGGAAACTATCTAGCGGCACGCCACCGGTGCCTTCGTAGCTGGTGTAGACGTTTTCGTTACCGCTGGGGTAGCTAAACTCATCCCGCTCGCTGCCGACAAAGACGGCATCGTTGTCTATCTCACCATAGTAGATTTCTGGGCGCGTTACGGCAAGATTAACTGAGCTTTCTGGCGGCAGGTTTTTGATGAAAAATTCAGGCTGACCATCGGCTGTAAAGCGGTCTACGGGGTTCATGACGATGCCGTAGCCGTGGGTAAATTCCAGCTTGGTGTTGACCCAGGAAAGGGAGGGGAGCTGCGTTTTGTCCAGTTCGCGCGTGGCCAGCATGACCTGACGTGTTTCGCCGTTAATGTCGTAACGATCAATGTCGATTTCACCAAAGACGTAATACGGCCGTAACGCTTGCAACTGCGTGTAAGTGGCCCGCAGCGGTCGGTAATCCCACAGGCGAATGTTATTCAAAACGTCTTCGTTGGCCGTCAGATCAGCCTGTTCCATGGTATTTACTTCAGAAAAGTTCCGCACTTCAATCTTGTCCAGGTTAAAGCCCAGACGTGTGTAATCAATGTTGTACTGAATGTAGGGAGATTCCCGCACCAGTTCATTGGGCACAACTTCGTATCGCTGCAAGATGGCCGGGTAGATACCGCCCACCAGGACGGTGACCACCAACCAGAGACCGGCCGTGACGAGTAACGGCCGTAAACTCAGCCGGAATACATTCAACAACATCACCAATGCTGCCAGCCCCATAAGCGCCATCTGCGCATAGAGCGCGTACAGCGAGGCATTGATGTCCGTATAGCTGGCACCAAAAACCACGCCGCGCCCCGAATAATTCAGATTGAAAACATCAAATAAATTACCACTGGCCCACAGCAGCAAAATGATTGTGGCCAGGAAGGCCACATGCTGTCGCAAAATGGGTGATTCATGTGGCCGCCACTGGCCACGCTGAATTTCGATGACGTTATTCACGGCATAAATGGCTAAGACGCCAATTAGCGTGAGCAGCAGCAGGGAGACCACCCATTGCTGTAGCGCTTCGTAGACGGGCAGCTCAAACAGGTAAAAGCTGATGTCCCGGCCAAATATGGGATCGTTGGTGCCAAAGGGGACGCGGTTGAGGAACAGTAGAAACTCATCCCAGCGGACGGCAATGGAGCTGGCAAAGCCAAAGGCTAAAAAGAGGGCAATTGCCGTTAGAATCCAGCTCACGCCGCGAATCTGTAAAAAGCGGGGATAAAATTCTGGCGTGGCTTTGATGGCCCGCCGTCGGGCCAGCTGCCAATTGCCCCACAAAATAAGAAAGGCGACAATAAAAAAGGCAACAAAGCTGAAAAATTTGTAGCTCCAGCTTGTAAACCAGACATTTTGAAATTCTATCTCGCTAAACCAAAGCCAATCTGTATAAACGCCCACAATCCAATTGACGCTAATGAACAACAGGAAAAGGATGCCAATGATCCACAGGTTGCGATTGCTGCGGCGGGGCTGTTGCGGACGGCGCGGGAAAGGAGGACGCTGGCCGCCACCTTCACCACCTTCGCCGCCTTCGCCTTTGTTACCTTCCCAGCCAGCTTCTTCCATAGCCCGCCGGAACACTTCTGGGATATCCCAGTTATCTCGACTCATGATTTCCGTCCTTGGTATCTAGTATGCATGTCATCTTTTATTCTCTCACATTTATGGGGCAATATGATTAGACTGAACTGAGAACGGCCGTTTCCGCCGTCAGTTGCTTGCTCCTGCGCTATAAGTGAGATAATAACTTATAAGGTAAGATAGCTATTTTACCAGATGACCGACAAAAAAGATTATTTTGGAGGCAACCCATGAAAGAAATGAGTAAAGCAGAAGCATATGAATTTTTGGCAGCGGGCACGCGTACAGGAAAATTGGCCACGGTGCGGGCAGACGGCCGTCCCCATGTAGCCCCCATCTGGTTTGTGCTGGATGGTGAGGATTTGATCTTCAATACCTGGCATACGTCGGTCAAGGGGAAGAATTTGGTGAGAGACGGCCGTGTCGCCCTCACCGTTGATGAAGCCATTCCCCCATATGCATTTGTGATAGTAGAAGGCACCGTTGAAATCACCGACGACGATCTGGCCGAAAGCAAAAAGTGGGCCACCCGCATTGGCGCGCGCTACATGGGGGCAGACCAAGCCGAAGCCTTCGGCGAGCGCAACGGCGTCCCTGGCGAGCTGCTGGTACGGATCAAGGTGAACAAGATTGTGGCGCAGAAAGAGTTGGCAGCTTGAGCCAAAGCCATCACGTATTTTTCTGACAATATTCGTTTCATTGGCTGATTGATGCCATTTGTGACGAAAAATTGAGCAGCATAATAAATAGTTCGTTGAATCCCTCAATTGGCTGCGTTACAATCAAGCTGGATTTTCTGACCAGACACCGCAATTGATGGAGCGTGCAATGACCAAGAAAACTGTTGGCTATGTTCAATTGGAATGGGAATGCCCATCTTGTGGCACCCGCAACAAAGGCACTGACAAAATCTGCCGTAGCTGTGGCGCTGCCCAGCCAGATGATGTTGCCTTTGAACAAGTAGCCCAGGAAACGTTCATCGAGGATGAAAAGCTGATCGCTGAGGCCAAAGCTGGCCCCGACGTACATTGCCCGTTTTGTGGCACGCGCAATCCGGCCACGGCGTCGCAGTGTAGCCAATGTCTGGCAGATCTCACCGAGGCTAAAGCGCGTGAAGCGGGCCAGGTGCTGGGGGCACATCAGAATAAAGCAGTGCCGGACGTGGCCTGCACCCATTGTGGATCGATGAACCCAGGGACGGCATTGCACTGCACGCATTGTGGTGCAGCCTTGCCCAAGCCGGAACGTGCCGAGCCTGCTGCCCCGAAACCAAAAGTAAAACGAGCGGCTGGCATGTCTAAAACGGCGCGATTTGTGTTGTTTGGCATTTTGGGACTAGTGGTCATCGCCTGCATTGCCATCATTGTGCTTTCTAGCCGCACTGAAGAGGTGGTGGGGGAGGTGCAGGGCGTCTCTTGGGAATATGCCATTGCCATTGAAGCATTGACACCGGTGGAAGACCAGGATTGGCGGGATAACGTGCCAGATGATGCGGAAATTGTGTCTTGTCGGGAAGAAGTGCGGCGCACCCAGCCTGATCCCGCACCGAATTCAGTGGAGGTGTGCGGTACGCCGTACACGGTGGATACCGGCACCGGCGTGGGCGAAGTGGTGCAGGATTGTGAATATCAAGTTTATGATGATTACTGCACCTACACGGCGCTGCAATGGCGCGATTTTGATCTGGTCTCATTGACTGGGGATGATTTTGCGCCTGAGTGGCCCAATCCGGTGTTGGCCCAAGATCAGCGTTTTGGCGAGAGTACCGAAAGTTATGAAGTGTATTTTAATGCCGACGGTCAGACCTATACTTATCGACCTGATGATTTGGCCGAATATACCCAGTTTGAAGAAGGCAGCCGCTGGATTCTAGAGGTCAACACATTCAACAACGTGCGCTCAGTCACACCGGATCAATGAGAGGGTTTTGGACTACTGTTCTCAATCCAGGCTGGTACCATGGAGTTGGCAAGAAACGGCCGTTCTTCGAAGGTTGGTATTTCAAACAGATCGATGCCACTACCCAGCACAAATACGTCATTATCCCCGGCGTGTTTCTGAGCAAAGATCCTCACGCTTTTATCCAGGTGCTTAACGGCACCAGCAAAGAAGCATTTTATCATCGCTACCCGCTCAGCCAGTTTTGGGCAGCCGAAGATCGCTTTGAAGTGCATATTGGTGCCAACCGTTTCACCAGCCAGGCCATGAGCCTGAATGTAGATTTCCCAGAACAAAAAATAGAGGCTGATTTACAGTTTAGCGGCGGGCAACCGTGGCCGGTTTCTGTTAAATCACCCGGCATCATGGGCTGGTATGCCTGGGTGCCGACGATGGAGTGTTACCATGGCGTGCTTAGCTTCGACCACAAGATTGATGGCACAATGCGGATTGATGGGGAGCTAATCGACTTCACCAACGGACGTGGCTATATCGAGAAAGATTGGGGAAAGTCGTTCCCTTCCGCCTGGATTTGGCTGCAAACCAACCATTTTGACAACGCGCCGGGCACCTGCCTGACAGCCTCCATTGCCATGATTCCCTGGCAGTGGACCCGCTTTCGTGGCTTCATCGTGGGGCTGTGGCATGAGGGCACGCTGTACCGCTTTGCCACGTACACCAAGGCCAAAACAGAGACGCTCACTGTGGTTGGGGAGCAAATTCATTGGGTTTTGACGGGCAAAACGGCCGGAGCAAAACATCGACTGGAAATAATTGCCAGCCGGGGGGAGACAGGGATTTTGGCCGGACCGTCCACCGTGGACATGGGCAAGCGGGTGGCCGAATCGCTTACGGCCACGGCGACGGTGCAATTGTCCCGATTAGAGCGCGGGAAGGAAGTAAAGATTTTTGAGGGGAACGGCCGTTTTGCAGGTCTGGAAGTTCACAATGTTGAGGAAGAACTGCTTACCGCCAAATAGGAGCCAAAATTTAGCTTACACGTTAACCCTCGTCGCAATGATTCGTCTCTACTATAATGCTGTGATTCGTGCAGAAAAAAGTTGAGGAGTTGTGTCATGAGTTGGTTCACCAATCTTCCACCTGAAATTCAGACATATTTGTGGGGTGCAGCTGCCGATGGTACTGGCGGACTGGCGGCTGAGTTTGCCATTCGCTTGATTGCCGCGGGTGGGGCGCGCTTGCGAAAAACCTTTCAAAATGAGCCAGAACAAACGGCCGTGCAGCGTGCCATGCTTGAAGCCGTTAGTTTTGCTTTGCACCAGTGGCAGTTTGAAGATGCGGAAACGGAACACTACCAGGAGCTGTTTCAAGAATGGCTCTTATCCCCGGTGACGGTTGGTCAGTTCAACCAATTACTTAGCCCACGAGAAAATCAAGAACTGGATGTTGAACTGCTGGAAGAAGAATTTGTGGAGATTGGTTTTAGCGCTGATCATTTAGCCATTCCTTTTGCTGAGTTGGTGCACGATATGGCGGCTGCTTTTTATCTGGCGGCACGGGAGGAAGCTGAGTTGCAGCCAGTAATCACCCTTGGTTTGTTGGAAAAGATGGTGGAACAAGGGGGAGCTTTGGCGCGCATGGAAGCGTTGATGGTTGCCCAAATTAGTGGCACACAGGCTACTGTGGATGAATTGAAGCAAATAAAGTTGGCCGCCAATCAAATTGCTGCTGACAATGGGGATACAAACGAAATCCTGCAGCAAATATTGGAAGTGTTAAACGAAGCTGCCCAAAAAGCAGACCAGCCATTGCAACAGCAAAAAGCGTATCAAGAAATGACGGAAGCATTGGGTACGATGAATTTGCTGCCAGAAGAGATGGAAACGGCCGTTCGTGGCCAATTATTAGACATCCTTATCGCCCATTTCAACTTGCAGGAGTTAGATTCCCTGATTTTTCGTCTTGGTATCAATCCAGATCGATTGGAAGGGGATAATCTTGACGAAAAGGCAATGTCTTTGATTGGGTACATGGAAAGACGCGGGCGGCTCCCTAAGTTGGTTGAACAGGCAAAGCAGGACCGCCCTCAGGCGAATTGGTTGGCTTTTTCTCAGGCAGGTATAGAGGAAGGACAGCTTGATCAGGCAGGCGTTGGCGATTTAGAGGCGATTTGGGAGCGTTTAGACAATATTTCTAAACAACTAACTGCCCCAACCGTCCAATTAGACGAGCAAGCATTGCAACAGCTAGCACGTAATTACTGTCAGCTAATTGTTGACCAATTTGAAAAGCTCACTTTCCAGGGCTTGGCCCCTTCTGGCACACCCATTGCCTTACCGCTTAACGAAGTCTATGTGGAGTTAAAAGCGGTAGCTCAGGTACCAGAGGCGGCCGACACATTTAGCGCCGGGGAACGGCGTGTGATTTTAGAGATGGAAGGCAAAGGGGAATCAGATCAACAAGATATGTTGACCGAGTTGGATGCATTGCGGGCGCAGCGTTGGCGGAAAGCGGCCCGGCAAGGCCAGAGTCAGTTACAGCGCCGTTCGATCCAGGCGACGCTGACTTCAGCCAAAGATCAAGGTGTGGTGATTCTAGGTGATCCTGGTTCTGGCAAGACAACTTTATTGCATTATTTGGCTTTACAGGCGGCGCAGCAATTTTTGGCAGGTAGCAGTACTCGCTTGCCTATCTTTTTGTCTTTGGCGGCTTATGATGATCATTTGCGCCGGACTCGGCGGGATACGACGTTGGGTAATTTTCTGGCAACATATTATGAACGTTGGCACAGCTTGCCTGGGCTAAAACCCCTGTTTGATGAGGTGCTGGAACAAGGTGAAGCACTAGTTTTGTTGGATGGATTGGACGAGGTGCTTGAGGTGGAAACGCGTCGCTTTGTAACGACGCAGGTTGATGGCTTGATGCGGCGTTGGCTACCTGTGGGTAATCGGTTTGCCCTTTCCAGCCGTATTGTGGGTTACCGTGAAGCGCCGTTGAGCAGCCGCTTGCCCCATGTGACAATTGTGGATTTCGGACCAGATGAAGTGAAACAGTTTGCGACACAATGGTGTCTAGCTTATGAAGTATGGCTGACAGGGCGTGATACTGCTACCGCTCGGCAGATTGCTGATAAAGAAACACGTGAGCTGCTGCGCGACATTGGTAGTAACAGCAGCCTGGAGAGGCTGGCGTCCAGTCCGTTGCTGATTACAATGTTGGCCTTGCTGCGCCGCCATGTGGGTAAACTACCCGACAGGCGCATAGAACTATATGAGCGATATTCCCGCACGTTGATTGACAATTGGGAAATAACCCGCAGCTATGGTGCGCGGCAGCAGATGCCGCAGCGTTTTGATCCCCATCAGGCAATTGCTCATTTGATGGATCTGGCTTTGTGGTTGCAGCAAAACAAGGCCAGCGGAACAGCTCGTCGCTATGAGTTAGAGTCTGCTTTAACAGAGATTTGTTTGCGTTACGAGGGCCATAATTCTGCTGAGGTAGCTGAGAAGGTAAGAGTAGCCGCACGGCAGCAGGCGAGCGATTTTTTACGAGATATGAGGTACTTCGCTGGCTTGTTGGCTGAACGAGGACGAGACGCTTTTGGCTTTTTGCACTTGACCTTTCAGGAATATTTTGTGGGGCGAGCTTTAGCCAGGATGGAGCCAGAACAACGTTGGACACTTTTACAGACTCATTTGCATGACTCGCGCTGGCGCGAGCCGCTTTTATTGTGCGCCGGACAGCTGGGTGTGGTGGAGCAGCGGCGCGATTTAGTGACGGAACTAACTAGGAATATCCTGGTTGCAGAAAGTGAACATGAGTCGCGGCTGCATCGGGATAAGTTTTTAGCAGCAGCGATTGCGGCTGACAATGTGGCTTTAGCACCTGCCACGCTGGATGAGATAAGTCTAGTGCTGCAGCCTTTAACAGGTAATCCTGTGCCCACTGTTAGCCGACAAGCCTGGGAGGGTCTGGTGAATTTGGCACAGCTGAATCACAATGACTCAATAAAATTTTTATTGGATTCCTTAAACAATACAGAACAGTCGTTTGCAGTAATGGTTGTATTACGGGAAAACTTGTATTCTGAATCGTGCCAACCATTGCGTGACGGTGTGTTAACGAAGCTTGACGATGAAAATGATTCTGTCCGCAGTGCGGCAATCGCGGCCTTAGCGGGGCTGCTGCCAGACCAGCCTGACCTGCAAGCGGCCATTACCGCCAAACTTGACGATGAAAATGATTCTGTTCGCAGCGCGGCAATCGAGGCTTTAGCGGGGTTTCTGCCAGACCAGCCCGACCTGCAGGCGGCCATTACCGCCAAACTTGACGATACTGACGATAGATATGGTAATGTCCGCAGGGCGGCAATCGCGGCTTTAGTCGGGCTGCTGCCCGACCAGCCCAACCTGCAGGCGGCCATTACCGCTAGACTTGACGATGAAAATGATTCTGTCCGCAGTGCGGCAATCGAGGCCTTAGCGGGGCTGCTGCCCGATCAGCCCGACCTGCAGGCGGTCATTACCGCCAAACTTGACGATACTGACGATGAATATGGTTCTGTCCGCAGTGCGGCAATCGAGGCTTTAGCGGGGCTGCTGCCCGACCAGCCCGACCTGCAGGCGGCCATTACCGCTAGACTTGACGATGAAAATGGTTCTGTCCGCAGAGCGGCAATCGAGGCTTTAGTCGGGCTGCTGCCAGACCAGCCCGACCTGCAGGCGGCCATTACCGCCAAACTTGACGATACTGACGATAGATATGGTTCTGTCCGCAGTGCGGCAATCGCGGCTTTAGTCGGGCTGCTGCCAGACCAGCCCGACCTGCAGGCGGCCATTACCGCCAAACTTGACGATGAAAATAGTGATGTCCGCAGTGCGGCAATCGCGGCTTTAGCGGGGCTTCTGCCAGACCAGCCCGACCTGCAGGCGGCCATTACCACCAAACTTGACGATGAAAATGATTCTGTCCGCAGTGCGGCAATCGAGGCCTTAGCAGGGCTTCTGCCCGACCAGCCCGACCTGCAGGCGGTCATTATCGCCAAACTTGACGATACTGACGATGAAAATGGTTCTGTCCACAGTGCGGCAATCGCGGCCTTAGCGGGGCTGCTGCCCGACCAGCCCGACCTGCAGGCGGCCATTACCGCCAAACTTGACGATACTGACGATGAATATGGTAATGTTCGCAGTGCGGCAATCGCGGCTTTAGCGGGGTTGCTGCCAGACCAGCCTGACCTGCAGGCGACCATTACCGCCAAACTTGACGATGAAAATGATTCTGTTCGCAGCGCGGCAATCGAGGCTTTAGCGGGGTTTCTGCCAG
>CAJQMR010000038.1 GCA_905479495.1 uncultured Anaerolineae bacterium | reverse complement strand
ACCTCGCTGATGAGTGGTTCCAGGCCGTTGGGAGAGACATCTGGGCTGACGGTCCAGTCGCCCAGCCCGGCCACGTCGAAGCGACGACCACCAAACCAGCCATCATCCAGGCAAAACAGCTCCACACCGATGGCCGCCGCCTTTTGGGCCAGCTCAATCTGATTCTGCTCGGTGATGCCAAAATAGGTCGCTTCCCAGGAGTTGTAAAGAATCGGCCGTTCTACAGGGGCGTTTTGAAGCACAGGCAAGATGCGCTCGCGGGTAAAGGCGTGCAGCCGCCGACTGGCCCCGCCCCACCCCTCATCGCACACGCCGCAAACCAGCGCCGGGGTTTTGTGCTGCGCGCCCGCCGCCAGCGTCAGGCCAAAATCGAAGGGATGGTAGCCGCCGTGGACGCGCACATCGGTGCCGGGGAGCTGTTCAAAGCTGAGCTGCCAACTGCCGCTGGTGGCCAGCGCGCCAAAGTAAACCGTGCCGTGCGATTCCCACGCTTGCCCCGGCCGATTCAACAGAAAAAATGGGTTGGCGGCGTGCCCCGTCTGCAGGCTGCGGTGCTCGATGACCCGCCGACCAATCGGCAGCCGCTCCCGCTGTGTCTGGAACTCCTGCGCCCACGCGCCGGAGACACTGGTCAGCTCGGTGGTGCCGTTGGGCAGGTGCAGCGCACCAAAAAAGAGCTGCTCAATCTCGATGGATGCCTCGCCTGTGTTTGCCAGCTCCAACCAGCGCTCGATGATGTCTTGCGTGGGAGTAAGGCGGTAGCAAAGCGTCACCGTCAGCTGCTGCACCGGATCGGCCAGCTTGATGCGCAAGGTTTCGCGTGGTTCGCTGTTGGCCGTGGGCAGGCCATGCGTCGGGGACAAGCCAGACCGCGCATCCGTCACCACCTCATGGGAGACGTAACGCAGCCGCACGTCGCGGATGGGCAGGTGGGAGGCGTCGCCGTCGGGCAGGGGGTCTGGCAGGGTAACAAAGCTGGCTTTGAGCGTCACTTCATGGGTGGTGATGTCGCCAAAGGTGAGCAGCTCGTCGCGGCGGCTTTGGAACTCAAAGGAGGCGTGATCGGAGAGCGTGGGCCTTATCTTCCCCGACAACATCCCCTCCACCCCTACCGGGCGCGGCCCCCAGGCCAAGTGCACCAGTCGCCCCTTGTTATCTACCTGCATGGCGTAGACGCTACTTTGCAAAATCAAATTAAAGGTGCGGGTATCGGGATTAAAGTGAATCATGGGCAACTCCTTGGCTAAGTCCAGTTTGCCCAATGCTACCAAATTTCACTCTGTACTGCCCGCTATTTTTTGAGAAACACTTGGACTTGATTTATACTGCTAACATTCAGAGTGAAGGCCCTTTCATCAATTCCTGCTGCGGTTTACGTGCGAAGCGAGACAAAGAGATAGCAATTCGGGAAATAATCAATGACTCAGCCCACTTTTACTCCTTTATTTACCCTAACACACGATATTGTTGAAGCATTCACACGCTGGGAAAATGACCCCATTCTCATTCCCTTATCTCGTCCAAACCAGACTGCGGCAGAAATAGCACACCAAGAAGTCGTTACTGTCGATGACCTGCTTGAGCGTATGACACACCAACACATTTACCTTATGTACCTTGGATCACTATTGATTGGAGAAATGAGCTATCAGGTTGATCCGAAACATTTATTCAAAAAAGAAGAAGGGACAGCCTGGATCGGTATTACCATTGGAGAAGCACAAAGCCGCGGCAAGGGGATTGGGCGTCTGGCGCTAAATTATCTGGAACATCAGATCATGAACCATGGATTATCGCGTATCGAATTGGGGGTGTTTGAGTTTAACCTTCCAGCACGCATCTTATATCGGAATATGGGTTACAAAGAAATTGGACGGATTGATAATTTTACGTATTGGAAAGGTCATATGTGGCAAGACGTACGAATGGAGAAATATCTTGACAACTTGCCCATGCCAGCAGAGAAACTTCCTGCGAGGTAGCTCATATCGTGAACGAGGATGATCTTTTGCAGACTTTGCAGGCGTTGGAGGTAGAACTGCATCGCACCGAAACAAGGCGCGAGCTTGCGCGGTTAGATGAGCTACTTCATCCTGACTTTGAGGAGTACGGCCGTTCAGGACGCAGCTATTCTCGTGACGAAATGCTTGCCGAGTTCCAGACCGGGAGCGAACTTGCGCCAATAGTTGCCTGGGATTTCGCGATGGCAAGGCTCTACGATGGGTTGGGATTATTGACGTACAAGTCAGCCCATGTCAGTCCGTCGGGTGAACTTTACCGACACACGCTTCGTTCGTCGTTGTGGATACGTACCGCAATAGGCTGGCAGATGCGGTTTCATCAAGGCACACCAACGGACGAAATCTAAATGTAGGCAGCCATAATGATAGAAAATAAACTGGGTTCCCTTGAAAAATTGACCGTGCCCGAGATTGAAACAGCTACCTGCGACCGCTGCGGCTGCACGTCAACCCTGCCCCAACTCTTCCGTAAATCCTGGGGAAAACAATATTGCCCGGCCTGCACAATCAAAAGGACAATTCTCAGTACCCAACTCTTGTTTTTGGTATTGGGTATTCTTTTGGTACTGGATTTGCTCACTGATGGTACGATTTATGGCTGGCTCAGTTGGCAAGCCTGGTCCCTGCCCATAAGCATCTTGATTGTTGCGCTCACATTGACCTTGCATGAATTAAGCCATGCACTGATGGCCAAGCTCCTGGGAGGACGGGTCTTTGGGATTCAGTTGGGTATGGGCCGTCAATTGTTTCGCCGTTGGTTTGATGATTTCTATCTCAGCATCAGCCTGTTTCCGGTAAGCGGTGTCTGTTTTGCTGGTTTTCCCACAAACGAAAGATTGCGCCTGCGTTATGCCCTCTACATTTCTGGTGGGTTATTGTTTCATGCTCTGGTTTTGCTGATCGCCATTCCCCTGCTCATGCGCACCGGGAATCGTTATCCCTTTTTGGATTGGATCATTATCCTGAACGGACTAAGCCTCTTTTTTAACCTGCTGCCGCGCACAGTGATTACGGCCGTAGGCCAATCTGGCAGTGATGGGATGCTCCTTTGGCGTCTGCTGACCGGTAAACTGACGGCAAACGAATTGAAGCGCAGTTATTATCGCCTGGCCGCTTTTTTTGCTTTCCAACAAGAAAGAACTGAGAAGGTAGCCATTTATGTTCAAGAAGGGTTGCAGCTAAATCCTGGGGATGATGTGCTGGAAAATTTGCGCGTATTTTTGCTACTGAAGCAAGAGAACAAGTTAGAGGAAGCATACACAGTTTGGAAAAACATCGTGGAATCAGAAGAACTTGAAACGATGCATGTTTTGCAGCAAGCTATCTACTTTAATAATTACGCCTGGGCCACCTTAATGCACCGACCTACGCCAGACAGCCTACAAATTGCCCGCGAATATGCAGAAAAAGCGTATCAGATGGCTCCCTGGATTTCTGTTCTTAAGGGGACGTTAGCGGCCGTTTTGGTGGAGCAAGGCGAATATCAGCAAGGGGTCGAGTGGGCGCTGGCGGTGGCCAAAGAAAGTGAAGCGGAACAATCTCCTTCCCGCGATGACAATGTAGCCTCTAATCTGGCAACGGCCGCTTTAGGCTATTTTCGCCTGGGTGACCGGGAAACGGCCGTACACCACCTACATCAAGCTATTGCCCTGGCCCCGGACGAACTCACCGTCAAAAAAGCCAGCGCCGAAATTCAGGCCAGCAACCCGCCAGGTAGAGATTAAATGAGTATCAATCAGGGTGACATCTACTGGATTCAACAAGAAGAACTGGATGGATCGGAACTAGGGAATTATCCCCATCCCTATGTGGTGGTTCAGGAAAATGTTTTTAACCACAGCCGCGTTCATTCTGTGATTGTCTGCGCCTTAACATCGAATTTGAAGCAGACAAACGCACCGGGTAACGTCTTACTTGACGAAGGTGAAGCCAATTTACCCCGGCAAAGTGTTGTGGTTGTTTCCAAAGTTTCGGCCGTTAACAAAACGCAGTTAGGCGAATACATCGGCACGCTCACTGAGCAGCGAGTCCATCAGATATTGGCCGGGATGCGATTTCTACAGGCATCATTCTTCGCCTCTACAAAATAAATGCCACCAAAGTAAAAATCTAAAAGAGGTCTGTGGCATCACCGTTTCTCGGCCATGTACACAAAAAATCCGGCTTTGCGCAGCGCTTTGAGCGTCAGGCTGCCCAACAGACCCCCTAAACCACCCCAAACAATATAGCCCACCATCGCCCACAACAGACCAAGCGCAATGAACCCAACTGGCGCACCGGTGATGATGCCAAACAACCATTTCACTAAAAACTTGCCCATGTGACCGATAGCAGCCGCAATCGTCGCGGATATTGGCTGTTCTAAATTGGGTAGTAACAACAGGGCCAGGTCGGTGCCGACGCCAACGGCCGTATACGACAAAAACGTATTGATTGCCCCAAAGTCACCCATCCCCAGAAAGGCCGCCAAAATACCAGATGTTAACCCAATCAAGCTGGCGGCCCCTCGTTTATTCACAATGCCCGCCCCCACAACAATAATCGCCATCCAAAACACACCGGAGTGGCCAGGCAGTTGCAGCGGCAGCCGCAAGCCAATTTTGGCCACAATAATCAGCGCAGCAAACAAGGCCATTAAAACAAGTTGAAATGTAGAAAAGTATCGTGTTTTCATATGCTTATTTGGTTAGGCAAAATCTGAATGATCCACAGATTCACGCAGATTTCGCAGATTATTTGCTTTTAATCTGTGTGAATCTGCGTAATCTGTGGATTTAATTGACATAACATCGACCCCAAAATGCCTGTTACGGGATCGTGATGGTGATTTCATCGGCATCCTGGACCCATTCGGCACGGGTGTCGAGGCGCGGCAGCAGGGAAACCAGTTTCAGCGTACCGCGCCCGGAAAGGTCGAACATGATTTTGTTGGCCGGGTCAGCCACTTCTGCCCAGGTGAGGGTAATTTCTTTGTCGCGGTGATTGCTGCGTACCAGGATGGTGGCGTTATCGGGTAATGTATCGTCTAGATAAAAGTTGAGAACATCGGCCAGCAGCCAGCCTTCCTGCGTTTTGCCTTCTTCGGCATCCTTAAAGCTGGCATTGGGTAATTGATCAAGCGCATCCGGGGTAAACGAAGCGAGGATGTCGCCGTTGACGGAGATGGGAATGCTGCCAGGAACGGCCGTAGGCATCCCTTCCGGCATCTGGCTCTGGTTACTCTCGGCTACTTGCCGTCGCCGCAGCGCTTCCACTCCCAGAACGCCACCCACCAACAGCAGCAAAATGAGTCCTGACATGAGCAATCGTTTATTTTGAGACATGAAACTTATCCAATTTAAAAAGAAATGGGGATGAGGAGGAGAACGGCCGTTACCAATCCCACCATCCCTAAAAATTGCCAATCTCGCCCCTGCATTGTTAACTGGTGAAACGGTTGGCGATGGGGCGAGTCAAAACCACGTGCGTGTGCCGCTTCGGTCATCGTCCAGGCGCGTTTGGTGGTGAGCACAATGGCTGGCACGACTAGCACCACCAACTGGCGCACCTGCGGCACTAATTCACGCCAGCCGCGCCAGGCAACCGGTTGCCACGCGCCACGTGCTTGCTGGGCTTCTTGAATGAGCTGCCATTCCTGCGTAAACAGCGTCACGCTTTGGAAGGCCAGACCCAGGCTAAAGGCGTAGCGGTGCGGCAGCCGCAGCCAGGCCAGCACCAGCCGCAGTTCGCCCGGCGTGGTGGTGTACACCATAAAAATAAAGGCACTGGCCAACAGCATCACGCGCAGCGTCACCTGCACCGCCAATGTCACATCGACCACCACCCAATCGACAACAAATAAAACCAGTAGCCACCACTTAAGCCGCCACAGTTGGCGCAGGGCAATGTGAGCCAATTTTGCCCAGGCAAACAGCGCCCCATACAGCACAAAAAACAGCAGCAGCCGGGACACGGGAACCATCACCAGCAAGGAGGCAAACAGCGGCAGCAGCAGTCGCACGCGCGGATCAAACTGCCGCAGCGGTGAGTAGGTGACGAGTTGTAGCGGTTCTCGTTTGGGCTTACGTTTTCTGGCTAATAGCATAGCGATAATGAATTTGTGAATTGTGAATAATTAATTGAGAATTGTGAATGAGGGGCAACTTCACAATTCATTATTAATTATTCTCTCCTTTTCTCGTATCCAATCCGGCACAACCAGCCCGGCGCGTTCCCAGGCGGCACTGTTTGCAAAGACCAGATCGGGCGGGCCATCAGCCAAAATGCCGCTTTCACCATCACCAAGCAGCACCAGCCGATCGCATTGGGCGGCCAGCGCCAGGTCGTGGGTGGTGATAAGCACGAGTTGGCCGCTGTTAGCGATGTGGCGCAGCAGGCGCAGCAAAATTGTCTTGTGGACGGCATCCTGGCCGAGGGTAGGTTCGTCCAGCAGCAGGCCGTGGGCAGGCTGCCGCATGAGCACGGTTGCCAAAGCCAACCGTTTCTTTTCGCCTTCGCTAAGCAGCAGCGGCGGGGTCTCTTCATACGGTTCCAGACCCAGCGCCGCCAGCAGTTGGCAGTAGCGATTCATGTCGGGTTGGGGCAGGCGGTACAATATTTCTTCGCGCACGGAGGCGTTAAACAGTTGCAGGTCAGGGTTTTGGAAGACGAGGCCAAACTGGGGGAAACGGCCGCTTCGGCTGCGCTCAGTACAGGCGTTTACTTCCACCGTCCCCTCATACCGCTGCATCCCGGCCAACGTGCGCAGCAGCGTTGTTTTGCCCACCCCGTTGCGTCCCACCAAAGCCACAATTTCACCGCCCAGGGCTGTCATGTTGAAATTTTGCAGGACGGGCTTTTTGCCCAGGGTTACTTGCAGCCCGGCAATCGTTAGCGCCAGGTGCTGCTGCCTCTCCCCTGACCACGCAACTGGTGTATTCATGTGCGTCGGGGCACCGCCGGAAAGCTGTAATTCGTGTAAATTGGGCAGGCCAGTTATGGCTTCGACGCGATGTTCACAAAGGATAACGGCCGTTCCCATCGCCACCAATCGCTCCAAATCCGCCACTAACTGAGCCGATGCCGTTGTGTCCAGCATCGAAAACGGTTCGTCCAGCACCAATACCTTCGGCTGCCGGGCCATCACGGCGGCCAGCGCCAACCGCTGCTGTTCACCACCAGAAAGCGTCAGCGGCTCGCGGTGGCGCAGGTGGGTGAGGCCAAACTGCTGCAAAACGGATTCCAGCCGCTGCCGCATCGTCTCACGCGGCAGCCCCATATTTTCCAGGCCAAACAGAATTTCATTTTCCACGCTGTCGGTGAGCATCTGGTTGCTGGGATTTTGAAACAGCAGGCCAATTTCTTCTGAAAGCTGCCAGAGGGAGGTAACGGCCGTATCCAACCCGTCCACCAGCACCTTGCCCTGCAACTCACCCAGGTACAGATGCGGCACAAAACCAGTCAGGCAGCGGGCCAGGGTGCTTTTGCCGCAGCCAGAGGGGCCGCGAATGAGCAATGCTTCCCCGGCACGGACTTGCAGCGACACCGGATCGATGCCGCGATTGTTTTGCGGGTAGCGATAGGCAACCTGTTCGGCATTTAGCAAGGGCATCTGTGGCTAATCCAGCTTGAGCGGCAGCCAACAATCATCCTGCCACTCGACGAAGAGGACGGGACGGCCGTTTCGTCGAGCGGGGCGTAGTTTATCGGTGAGGACCATGCCGCTGGTGATGGGCGTGTCGTCGAGGGTGCGAACGGCCGTAATGCCTGCTTCAAGCACCATCGCTACTGGTTGCAAGCCTGTCAGTTCGCGAATGGTGCCAATGATGATGTAACGGCCGTCTTCCCCCCCAGCAGCTAACCCCACAGAGGCCAAGGCCCCGATGACCCCGTCTTCCGTGCCGCCAAGTCCAAGCAAAGGCAGATCATGTTGCTTGGCCAGCGCCCAGGCTTCGCTTTGGGCCACGTATCCATTTTTAGCTTTGTGGCCGAATGCGGTGATCGCTTCAGGCACATGGGCTGCGACGCACAAGCCTGGATCGCTGCCGGGAATAAAATCAGCCAGCATCAACGCTTTTGTCTGTTCAATCACCGCCGGCACAGCGTCGGCTGGGGCGTCCAGATGAATGACGGCGCTGCTGTTTTTGTGGGTGCAGGGCACACGCGGATCGGATGACAGCTGGTGGCGGGTGACACCTATTAACGGATAAGTTTCGGCTAGCTGCGCCGCAATTTCCCGGGCCAGATGGCCGGTGCCGCGTGTGTCCAGCATGTCGGTGTCGTCAAGAGCAATGTAAATCATATGTTTCACTCGTATAGGTGCGACGCACTTCGGAAGTGCGTCGCACCTTTGGTAGTTTATTTCACTTGAATTTCAACCACGTCGCGCAGGCGGGGCAGGTCATCGAAACCAGGAAAAGTCGTACTGAAGCCCCCTTGGGTACGGAAGGAGAGAATGCAGTTTTCACACGTTTGCAGATCAGCGAGGGGCATTTCTAATGTTTCGCCGTCGCCAGTAATGAAGGTAACGGCCGTTGCCTGATTCTTCACATCTGCCAGAGCCAATAAACTGTTGACCGAAACACCCGTGTAGGTATCTGTTTCGCCGCTGTTGTTGAGAGCTTCGGCTTCCATCGTCTCCATCGCCTGAATTTCAGCTTCGGTCCAGGCTTGCTCGTTTTTTACCATGCCGGTGATGGTTAAAGCAATCGGGCCATCATCTGTTTCGGCAGCGGGTTCTTCACTTGATGCGGTGCCGTTGGCTTCACGCCAGGCAGCCGAATCAGGCGTAAACAAGGGCGAACCAAATTCTTCGATGCCAAACTGGCCAATCATTTCTTGCGTTTCTACGGAGATGAGCCAATCAATGAACTGGTTTGCCAGATCATTTTGAATGTGTTCCCCTTTGTCGGGGTTCACGGCCATCACACCGTAGGGATTAAACAGAAGGGGATCGCCTTCCACCATAATTTCGAGCGTTGTTCCGGTGAGGGTGCGGGCCAGATAGGTGGCGCGGTCACTCAGCGTGTACGCTTGCAGTTCGTCAGCCATATTCAGGACAGTGCCCATGCCTTGCCCGGCAGAAATATACCAATCCCCGGCCGGTTCCAGTCCCGCTTCTGCCCACAGGCCTAATTCTTTGGTATGTGTGCCAGAGTCGTCGCCCCGCGAGACAAAGGGGGCTTCGGCGTTCATGATTTCTTCCAGTGCGCGGGTGGCGCGATTTTTGCCACGAATGCCTGCCGGGTCATCGGAAGGCCCCACGATGACAAAATCGTTGTACATGACATCCTCACGGCGGACGCCATGCCCATCTGCCATAAAGGCATCTTCACGAGCGCGGGCATGGACCAGCAAAACGTCCGCGTCGCCGCTTTCGCCCAGGGCCAGGGCCTGCCCGGTGCCCACAGCCACCACATCAACTTGAATGCCGGTTTTGGCTTCAAAATCGGGCAAGATAAAGTCCAGCAAACCGGAGTCGTCGGTGCTGGTGGTGGTTGCCAGGATGAGATGCATCTCTTCGGTTGCTGCAGCGGGTTCTTCCGCGGCAGGCTCTTCTTCGGCCGCAGGCTCTTCTGCTGCAGTAGATTCTTCTGCAGCAGGTTCCTCAGCAGCGGATTCTTCTTCTGTAGTGGCACTTTCTGCTGCCGAGGTGGGTGCCGCTGGTTCGGTGGTGGTGCCACCACAGGCGGCCAACAGCAGGAGCAAAATGATGAACAAACTCCATTTTTTCATGATGATATATCTTCTCCTCTTTAAAAGATGGGGGTTTAAGGTTCAATCCAAAATAATTCGCCCGTGGCGGTGGTGTCGTAGCCACCGAGCACGCGAACGGCCGTCTTAAAAGCCTCTGCATTGATGATGGTGAACAGGGATTGGCAAACGGCCGTTTGCCACACATCCTCTAAAATCACCAACTGGTAAATTTCCTGGGTCAGTGGCACAAAATCAAGGCCATAGGCCACGGCTGCCGCGTAGATTCCCAAGCCAGCGTTGGCCGATTCCGCTTCAATCGCCTGGGCAACCTGTAAGTGGGTGGATTTTTCATTCGCATACCCTTTGATGCTGCCAGCAGGGATTCCATGTTTGCGCAGCTGCACATCCAGCCAGACGCGGGTGCCGCTGCCAGCTTGCCGGTTCACCCAAACAATCTCTGGCCTGGCTAAGTCTGTAATGGCTGATACGTGTTGCGGGTTACCGGTGGGCAAAATTAAGCCTAAATCACGATAGGCGAGGGTCACAAGAGCCACCCGCTGCCCTGGCAAAATACGTTCGACAAAGGGGCGGTTATAGCTGTTTGTGGTCTGGTCGTAGAGGTGGATACCCGCAAAATCGGCCGTGCCGCGCGCCAGGGCCATTAAACCGCCAAGGCTGCCCTGAAATTTGAGGTCCAGTCTCAATGCGGCTTCATGCTCCCGCAGCTGCTGCGCCAGCAGGTCGATGGTCAGGTCATGGCTGCCCACAAAACGAAGGTGATCAGGTGCTTTTGGTTGATGTGTCTCAGGGAGGGCAGATTGTTGCAGAGTTTGCCAGCGAGCGAGGGCGAGGGAAACGGCCGTTTGTATTTGGGCCGGTTCGTGTCCTTGGGTAATGGCGTCTAGAACGAATCGCTCTGCCTGGTTGAGCAGCTTGGCCCAATGCAGTGCAGGTTGCGCTTTATAGAGGGGACTTTCGGCCACATGGGTGCCGCTGCCCGGCTGCCCGGTTGTCAAGCCCTCCTCGGCCAGCATGGCGTAGGCCCGGCTGACGGTGCTGGTAGTGCAGCCCCACTGCTGGGCCAGGGCACGCACCGTCGGCAGCTGCTCGCCTGGGGCAAGTTCGCCCAAGGCAATACGCACCCGAATGGATTCAGCAATTTGTTCGTAGAGGTGGGTTGTTGGTTGGCCCATTGTGCTAATTGTCCTGGCACAATGATAACAAATCTTTAATCAAAAACAACCGAGGATCAGCAACTATATTTGGTGAGGGAAACGGCCGTTTCCTATTGAAACCCCCATCATTTTGATTTAAACTCTTTTTGTCTCGTGCTGGACAAATTGGGGAGCCGCACAACTACTCAAATTTACAAGAAAGCAAGAGAATCGTATTTTAGCAAGGTATCTCATCATTGTTGGCATCTACAAACAGATGTTGCCTGTCGATACAATCTTCGGAGTCACTCCATGACATTCAACAAAACAGCAAAAACGGCCGTTGGCATTGGCACTCTTTGGATTTTATTCTATCCAGTTTTATTTATCGGTTTCATGTTTTTGATTCCATTTGGCATGATGGAGTTTGACAGGTTTGGCAGTGCATCACCATTTGATTCGTTTGGTTTGATATTTCCCCTACACTGCCTCACAGGCATCATCATGTTAGGTTTAATAGGATTTTATCTGACACATATCATCAAAAACACAGGAGCATCTGAAACGGCACGCATCATTTTAGGCATTGGCATTTTTTTTATGCCTTATATCGCGATGCCCTTTTATTTTTACCTGTATATTTGGCGGCCCGAACCACCTGAGTGGGCACGGGCAACGCAGAAGGCAGCCACAACAACCGACCCAGATTTTGACGACCCGGCGGTACTCATTCAACAACTTAAAGAAGAAGACCCATCGCCAACCACCAAAAAGTCAAACAATCGACAATTGTTGATTGTTTTAGGCGTGATTGGCGCGGTTGTCATATTAGCCATCGCCGGGTTTGGTGTTTTTGCTTACCGGGCAATGAATGATTTCATGCAAGACATAGAGGACACGTTTGCCGAACCGGAACCAATCTTATATGACTCTCTGCCAACTTATGCTGGCAATGAAAAACCGTACTTCCATCCAGCTGACCTGGGAGATTTTACAGAAATTATTCATTTTAAAGAGATTTCGACATGGCTCTATGCCAATGAGGTTCCCATCCTGATTGCCGATAACGCGCTCTTTCTTGCCGGGACCATACAGCCGGATGATGGTTGGGGAGACATCAACGTTGATTTGTTCCGCGTGAACATAGAAACCGGAAAAGTAGATTGGCAAGCACGAGCCGGATCAGCCCGGATGTTCACAGACGGCCGTTATCTTTTTACCGAAGCTGTTAACAATTTTGGTGCAGCAGGCATGGTCGCCTTCGATATAAAAACCGGTGAGCAGCTATGGGAAACCCGGTTTGATTATGACTATGCTGCCGGCATCGGCAACGCAATTTTGAATGACTCTAGCATCACGGTTGAAACATATCATCATGGCAATTCAGCCGTTTTTGTCGTAGACACAGAAAGTGGCCGAATCATCTCTCAAGAAAAAAATGTTGTTCGTACCGGGCGTGATATCTCCGTTCCTTACAACGATCTTGTGCTAGAAAAAGATGGGACATATCCGGGTAACATCATTGCTTTTGGTAAGGACAACTATAATGTCGTGTGGCAATCGGAAGAAACGGCCGTTGGT
Organism: uncultured Anaerolineae bacterium; assembly: GCA_905479495.1. Classification (GTDB taxonomy): domain Bacteria; phylum Chloroflexota; class Anaerolineae; order Promineifilales; family Promineifilaceae; genus Leptofilum. The sequence goes on along the minus strand of CAJQMR010000038.1, from coordinate 75,236 downwards.
AATTTTGCCGTGTCTGGACCAGTTACTTATTTTCTAACAGACGCTGTGCAGCTGTTGGCCGTTGATACAAATACAGGCAGCGAGATCGGAAAACTTATCCTTGAGCCACGCTTTTCACCCGATTTTGATTTTGTCAACAGCTCCATCATTGTGGCCGCTGACGAAAATATTGTCGCACTTTATTTTGAAGAGACTCAGCAGTTATCTATTTACAAACTCAATCAGGCTGAATCACAATAATTCAAATGAACCACTCAAGCCACACTTTTGTCGATGAATTATCACTTCACCGCCAGCGGCAAAAAGAGTTTTTCAGTCAGTGGATGCCATTCGTAGGCCCCGGCATCTGGCTGGGCATCACGCACATCCCCATTAAAATCCATCAGGCTGCTTAAGGTAGGCGAACCGGCGTTGACGAGCACGGCCGTTTCCGACCCCGCCCGCAAATCAGTCCCACTCACAAACCCAGGAGCAGCGGCAATGGCGTTTGCCCCCCACCCCTGCGTCTGCCAGGCCGCCAAATTCGCGGCAGTTGTGGCCCAAGACCCCGTGTTAAAACCGCAAACATTGTAATCGATCACGTCGTAGCTGCTGGCTGGCAGCGACATATCAAAACAGTTCCAATTCACGTCGCTGCCCGTCATTTGAATGGCATTGCTTACAATCGTGTGCCCACTGCCTTCGTTGACCTCAATACCAACGCCTGTCGTCGTCGCGATGCTGTTGTTGCGAACGGTGACATTGCTGCTGACGGCGTCTTCGCCATTGGTGCCAAACGGCCGTATCGCCACACTCGTCGTGCCAAATGATTGCTGCTGCACGATGACATTGTTTTCGATAAAGCAATCTACACAAGATCCGGTGGCAATGCTCACATTACCCACATTTTCCACCCGATTGCCGCGAATGATGAGATTGTTATAGGATTCGGCCGTACCACCATAAGAGGGAGCGATGGCAATGCCCCAACACGTCTGGTTTGCCTTACCCACATCTTCATGAATAGTGTTTCCTTCAATCAGCAAATCATTGATGGCACCATGCCCCACCAGCGATACACCGTTACAATTACCGCTGCCATCCAGCGAGGCGCGGTACAGTTCATTGTTGCGGATCGTCACGCGGCTGTTGCCTGCCACATAAATATTGTGGGCAAAGACGGTGCCATCGCCGTTGTTTTCAAAGTAGTTGTTTTCAATGAGCAAATCGGTGCCGCTGCCCAAAAACCCCTGGCCGGAATTGTTGGTAATTTGTGAATTGCGAATGGTAACCCGATCATTAGAACACCAAGTAGCGACACAGCCGCGCAGATGCACGCCTATGGTAAAGCCATCCATGCGCACATTGTCGATGAGAATGTCGTCAGCATCTTCCACAATAAAGAAGGCCCAGCCGCCGCCGCCGGCACAACCGGTGCAGCGTATGTCCAGATTTTGGAAGATGTGACCGCTGTCGTTGAGGAGGTCAAAGCCGTGCCCATCGTTGCTGCGCTGCAAAATGGGGCGGCTTTCGTCGCCAGAGGCCCACGGTGGTGTGTAATCGGCAATGGTACAGGGCTGGCCCGCCGTACAGCTTGTCGCACTCCAAATGTTATCCGGGTTACTGCTTATATCGTGCGCCCCACCCTGGCAAAAAAGAATTTCATCACCAGCGGCGATGCTGCTGTTGTAGAAAGTGCGCGCCTTTTCATAAGTTTGCCACGGTGCAGCGGGATCGGTACCCGCGTTGGCATCATTGCCAGCGGCGCAGTCCCCATCGGCCCCTGGCTGACAGTCGCAAACGTAGTAGGTGGTGGCGGTGGGAGCTGCTTGACTATGCTGGTAAATAACGGCTAAAAAAAGAAATAATGACAAACATGCTAATGTAAAGCCTACAGATCGTTTTGTTTTCATGGCGGTGCTCCTTATCGTTGTTACGGGGCTGATTGAAAACTGACATCTTCGATAAAAAAGTGGCTGATGTTTTGAAAATCAGTGCGCATTTCAAATTCCAGCGTGACCCATTGTCCAGCAAATGGCGTTAAGTCAATGCTAGCTTTGGTCCAGCCGTTGGTCTGGGTTTGTTCGCAAATTTGGGCTTGCTGTACCAGAATGTTATTCATCCACAGGTTAACCACATCACGGTCGCAAATGCCAAACTCGTTTGGCTGTTCGCTGGAGATGATTTGGTAATGGAGGTGTAAATAGGTCGTCTGGTTGGCGGGTAAGAAAAAACTGTCCCAGTGAACGAGGTGACTGCGATGGTTGCTGGTTTCACCCAAATTATGGTCACCAGCTGCCGGAACGAGCGGTAACGGGTAATGTGCCTGCGGCTTGCACAATGAGAGGACGGTTGCTCAAGCTGCGCAGTTCTTGCCAGCCCAGGCTGCCCTCAGGTGCATTTGGTGTGGTTACGGCCGTTTCCCACCCATTCACCGTCGAACCCATCTCAAAATCCCCATTGGGAATAGTTGGTAAGCTGCTGCCCGGCGGCGTGGGACTTGGTGTGGGCACCACATTGTCTGGTTTCTGAACCATCGGCAGGTAAGTATAAACGTCGCCGGTCTGAGCACGAAGAGACGTATTTTTTGTGGCCCCCCAGACAATGCAAGCAGCAACCAGGCATAAAAAAACAGAAAGAAAACTTTTCAGGCGCATGTAAACTCCATATCCATTTTCATTTTAGGCGATTGTTTGCTCTATCCAGCATGTATTCAAGCGTTGTCGCAATATGAATAAACCAATCATGAGTTCCCTGCATTTCACCAGGCTATACTGCCTCTCCCAGATACCAACGGCGTAACAACACAATGCTGGACGCCAGCAGAATTACCGCCAAAAATGTTCTGGTATTCACGCCAAGCAGCAATGTTTCCCAAAACATGATCAGGGCTGCCAGCAAACAAAACAGGCCCACAATCAAATCCAGAGTTTTTCTTCCCTTCATTACTTACTTCCTCTAACAACGATTGCTCACCGAATGACCAGCGGCAAATAAAGTTCATACCCCGCCGAACTGGCTGCCGGATCATAGAGAAAAACATCAAACGTTTGATTTGTATCGTCATCCACCAAGTTTGTCGCCAGGGAAGTAAAAGCAACGATGGGGCCATTGGCGGCAATCATCGCGCCGTTGCTGGTATTGTCGGGATTTGCACCGCTGCCGGTTTCGCTCAGACGGATGGTCTCGCCCGTGGTGCGATCATGGAGGAAGATGCTTTGCGGACCGCCAGCGCCATCTGTCAAATTGGTCGCCGTCGAATAAAAAGTAATATAACGGCCGTCTGCCGTAATGCCAGCCTGCCCCGACCCGCCGTTACTTTGGCCGCCGCTGCTGTCTACCGACACCCGCTCCGTGAGCACCGCGCCCGGTTCGTCAAAAATGCCGTCCGCGTCAGTGTCCCGGTCGCGCACAAACACATCCAGCATGAGATTGGTATCGTTGGGCACAAGGTTGGTGGCGAAAGACTGGAAGGCGACGTAACGGCCGTTTCCCGCCAGCGCCGGTTGATAGGATTCTGACAGGTGTCCGTTGCCTTCCGTGCCATCGGTCGCCACCGAAACGCGCACCGTTGTCGTGGCCCCCGGCTCGTCAAAAATGCCGTCATTGTCCGCGTCGCGGTCATGGACAAAAGCGTCACGCACGCTGTTGGTGTCGTTGAGCACCAAATTATCGGCCAACGACTCGAAGCTGATAAAACGGCCGTCTTCCGAAATGGCCCGATTGATGGTGATGAAACTGTCGTGGTTGCTCTGCTGCCCGTCGTGGGTCACAGACACGCGCACTGTCTCACCCGTTTGGCTGTCGTGGACAAAAATGTCCTGAAAGCCGTTGCTATCATCACTGACCAGATTGGTGGCATCTGATTGGAAAGCGATGTAACGGCCGTTGCCGGAAATCGACGGATAAATGGCATTATCATTGGCCTGATTGCCGCTGCTGTCCACCGAAACCAACAACGTGACGCCGGTTTGCCGGTCGTGCAGAAAGATGTCCTGGACGGCGTTGGTGTCATTCGGCACCAGATCGTTGGCAAAACTGCTGAAAGCCACAAAACGGCCGTCGCCAGAAATCACCGCCGCATATTCGGCACAGCAAGCCCCCAACGTCGCTTCCGCCCCCGCCGACGTGACCGACACCCGCTCAATTTGCCCTGTTTGCCGGTCCAGCACAAAGGCATCGCTAATGGCATTGGTGTCGCCCGCTACCAACCCGGTTACGTTGGAGAGGAAGACCAGGTAACGGCCGTCTGCTGACAGCGATGGGTACAATGTGGAATTATCAATTGGCACATCCACAAAATCGGCCGGGACGCGCTGCAACGGCACGCTGTTGGGCTGTGCCGCCGCGCTCCAGACAATCGCCCAAACAAACAAAAATAAACCAATCAAGACACTAACTTTACGCATTCAAATACCTCGTTTTGGGGTGGCTCCTAGATTGGTTCAATCTTGAAGATTGGACCAATCTATAAACAGTAACTTTATCGTTGCACAGTGGGTAAATAGGTGGCAAAAGGGAATCCCGTCGGCCCGCCCGGATCAACAATCACGCCGTTGGCCGTCAGGTCATCGTCGCCGCGCTGCCCGTCTACAAAGTGCAGCGTGACCACGTTGCCGTTGATTTCTGCGCCGGTGGTGCCGTTGAAGGCAAAGTTGTACCAGTGGGGTGTTGGGTTGTTGGGGGTACGGCCGTATTTCCACCAGTTCCGCACAACCACCCAACTGGGCAAATAGATAGTCACCTCGGATGCTGCGCCGGGTGTTAAATCGCGCACTTCAAAACTGAAGTGCCCCACAGGGAACGGATCACCGGGGGCATTACCGGGAGAGGGATTGGCAATGGGTGTGACATTGGCCAGGGTTTGGTTGGGATCGACGGCAAAGGTTACTGGATACACGCCGTCCAGCGTGGTGGTGGAAGCCACGTGCGGCTGGGCCGAGTCGGGAATATGGTCGCCGTTGCCGTCGCCCTGATTGGCCGCGCCCAGCTCGGTCCAGTCGTTGACGCCGTCCTGGTCTTGTTCGGCCACAGGGTCGGCGCGCAGGATGAGGATACGGCCGTTGCTCAACTCCACCGCCAGCCCCACCTGCCCACTGTCATTGATGTCGAAGGCATAACTACCCGCCAAAGCAATAACCCGCGAGCCAAACATCAGCTCGCCATTAAACAAATTGGCCCGCACCACCCGGTTAGAAACCGGATGCGGCCCCGTGTACAGTCCCTTCGTGCCAAATTGGGATGTAGAAACGGTCTTAAACAGATAGCGATGCTGGTTGTTCAACTTTGGCTGCGTGAAGCTGCCCGCATAGTTCTGCAGCGCCAGTTCGGTGAGCACAACCTGGCCGCCAATTTTCAACTGTTCCACACCTAAACCTGTTGCCGGGTCAATGGCAACCTGCTTGTAAATCACGCTGCCAAAATCAGAGATGCCAATGTGGGGATGCACGGAGAAAAAGTCGAACGTGGAACCGGACACCTGGGTAACCGTCTGAACGGTGCCACCAGGGAGCACCCGGCCCAAGGTATCAGTCGTGCCTAGCCCCAGAACCACCTCTTCTTTAAAGGCAACATACCGATTGTTGTCGCTTTGCCCCACAAACTTCATCCAATAGTCGCCGCTGCGTGCTGTGGTCAGGATGGTTTCCTGTCCATTTTCAAACGAGACAACAGCCGAATCATCAAAGCGATCATTGTAACTGGCAACCACGCGTCCCAAATTGTTGATGGTTGCATACCCATACTGCCGGAACCGGAATCCAGAATTTTCCGAATCGGTGGCAATGGTGGTTAATGTCCCGCCGCTGCCCGTGTGAACGGTTGTTTGTACCACTTCATGCCCACCGTTTAGATCCCGCAAAATCTCTTCGATAAAAACAACGGTTCCGGCATCATTGACATCGACCTGGCCAAACGCACCCATTTGACGGTATTGGTCCGCAGGCAGGGCCGAAAAATCAGTATCAACCGCAATTTGTGCCAACGCGCCGCTGCCATCCCCCCGAAAAACCCCAAATGCCGTTGGCTGAAAGATGGTGCCAGCAAAGGCAGAAAAGGCAATCTCACCGCTGCTGTTGATGGCTAAGCCACCCACATCTTCATAGGTTGACAACTGATCGACGCCAATTTCGCCAATCACAGTGAAGTTGTAGGCGGGATCAGAGGTGAAGCGAAAGCGGCTCACGTTGTTCGTCAAGTCCGGGTCGTCCAGAATGGGGCTGATGGTGGCTTCGCTCAGCTGCATCCCGCTCATGACTGACAACGCATTTCCGGTGACGTAGATCTGCTTTGATTGGCCGCTCACCAGCAGATCAAGATTGCACGTTGCCGCGAAGGAATCGTTGGAACAGGTAACGCCGCTGTCGCTGGAGACGGCCGTTACCCACACCTCACCTGGCGCATCAAACTGCAAACTGCTGCCCGATGTATCCGGCCCATTGTTTTTCACCAAAATAGTGTAGGTCAGGCTGTCTTCACCGGGGAGGGGCGGCACGGGCAGGGCTGTTTGTGATACAGAAAAGTCGGCGCAGGCGGGCAAGGGTGTGGTGGCGGTGTGAACGGCCGTATTGTCCGTCGGGTTGCTGTCTAATGCCTGGGCTGTGACCGTGGCCCGGTTGGTGAAGCTGGCACAAGCATCGTTGCCTACCAGCACAACAATTGTCACCGTGCGAGTGCCGTTCACCGCCAATGTGCCTAAATCGCACACCACCTGGCCCAACGACAGGTGGCAGGCGCTGGAACTGCTACCGGGCACAAACGTGCCGCCAAAGGGCAGCGTGTCGGCGATGGTCACGTTGGGCGCGTCCTGCGGGCCGCTGTTGGTCACGGTCAGATCATAGATGATGGTGTCACCAATGGTGACATTTGTCGCTGAGCCGGTCATCGTCAGCGCCAGGTTACTGCGCGTGGGCGGCGTCACCGACTCCACTTCTAAATCGTCGAACATGACCCGGTTGCCTTGATTGGTGACGGCATCGAGGGTAACGGCCGTAATTTCTCCCAGCAGATTCCCGTTATCGCCTACATCAGTCTCGTGAGCCTCAAACAACTGCCACTGGTGCACGCCGCCGGTAAACGTGAAGGTTTTGCTATCGCCCGCACCTTCAAAGATGACGCGCCCGCGCGCTGCGGCCAGGCCATTTTCGGCCGGATCGGCATAGCCCCAGACCCGTGCTGACTGTACGTAGGCAAACGAAGACGGTTGGTTAAACGTCACCCGGTCTTCGTTGCCAGCATACAGCGTCAGCGCATAAGGTGGCGTTTGTGGGATCGGATCGCCGAAGGTGACGCCACCCAAATCCCAGGCGGTGCCTAGCGTAAAGCTGTGGTTGAAGTTGAAATTGTTGAGCTGCGGTGGATTGCTGCCATTGGCAAAATCTTCCACCAGCGTCACCGTGCTGCTGGTCTGGGCAATGGCCTGCCGGTCGGCCGAATACCCAGCCACAAGCAACCCAATCACGAACAGGGAAATGATAAGGAGAAGTTTGGTTGTTTTCATCTGTGAGAGGGTAGCAGCGGGGTGTTTCCAAAGGTGTTTCCAAAAGTGGCGGGGGCGTTGACAAACGGCCGTTTCCCCCTACAGTTGCCGCGTTATCAATTGTTGGTTTTTTTGTGGAATTTTGATTTGGGTGTGTAGAAGGAAGGAAACGGCCGTTACGCTTAACTGTTTTATCCTGCTGGGGTATTCGTCATTTTTTGTGGGTTAAAATTACAAACAACAACGAACCCTTAAGTAAATCACGAAAAGTTGTTTAAAAACCTGAGCACAACCTGTGATTTACTTTCAGGAGAACAAAAAGCTCAAATAAGACGATTGTTTTTAAAGGACTTTTTGTTCTCCACTTAGCGAAGCAGCCAAGTTAATCCATCTTGCTCATCTCTAAACACTTTGAGTTGATAGCCACGATTAACAGCAACTGTTTCAGTAAAACGATTATTTCGATGGGGTTCTTCACCAAGTTCAACCAAGGCAACCCGAAGGTCCCGAGACCAGCCAATATGATCGGCAAACTTTACAACATTGTATGAGGCAATGATTGACATCTTGCCCCTAAGTTTTAGGATTGCCAATAATTTATTGGTTTTCTTCTCGCGGCATTTACGAATAGCTTCTGCCCAAATAGGAGCAATATCTTCTAACTCTTTACCCGGTGTGCGCACTCCTGATATTTCTACCCAGATATACTGTTGTCTATCTTCTATCTTGTAGTCATATGCCATATTGATTATCCTTCCTTCACCTTCAAACGCATCGAAACCTTGGCTAACGGTTCAGCAGGTGTGCTGACGAAAAGACAAATCTCACGAACCAGGAATATTCTTTACAACCTTATAGTTGGCTCGCCTGATGGGCAACTGTGCCATAAACAAACAGTCAATGAATCGTGAAACAGAACTCTTTGGATAGTTATTATACAGCAGTCACTTGAAGGCTATAATGGGGAACTTATCGAATAGTCGCTTTCTCGTCCGCCTGCCCCCACCCTCATTTTGACAAACGGCCGTTTCTCCCCCACAATTTGCCGTGTTATCAATTATTTATATCTTGATTGTGGTGGGGAAACGGCCGTTGATGCAAGACATTGCGCTTGATCAAATAGAAGGGGAGTGTTGAATATGGCATATGATTACAAGATAGAAGATAAACAACAATATATCCGCGTAGAAATATCGGGAGAGCGGATTCCAGGCAGAGCGATAAAAGATATTGTTCCTATTTGGGCCGAGACGCTTACTGTCTGCCGTGAAAAGAAAACCAATAAATTATTGGCAATCCTAAAACTTACGGGCGAGGTGACAAAAACAGGCTCATACAACATTGTAACGCTTGCTGATCGTTATGGGTGGGATCGGCAGCTTCAGGTTGCGCTTGTTGAACCAGAGAAAAACAATCTTTTTACTGAAACAATTGCTGTTAATCGAGGTTATCAGCTTAAAGTATTTGCAAATGAACAAGACGCGCTTACCTGGCTGCTTGGCGAGTAATGGGCAACGTTCGTTGAGGTGCAAAAATGGCTTGCAGAAGCAGCAACGGCCGTTTCTGCCTCTGCAAGTCTAGAATAAACAGCATCAACATCGTGAACGATGTAGCATAAGACAACCTACTCTTCTAAAGGAAGAACATAAAACAGCGTGTAAAAACCGTTACCTATTTTATGCCCATATCCATAGACATGTAAGGTGTCTTGAATTGGCTCTTCTAAGGTGAACTCAACCCAAATTGGCGGATCGATTGGATCATATGGTTCAGGGGTGCCATAAGTAGGAAAATCAGGCGGAACATCATCACTATTGCTTTCTAATTTGGTGCATTCTACTTGGGTTCTTCCGCCAAAAGGATTGGTAGAACTTATTTCTGCAATGGTGCCATCGTTGAGCAAATCTGTAAATGTATCCTCGGTAAAAATTCCAACTGTACCTGGCGAGGCATTTATTCGGAATTTTCCGTCTCTACTTGCCATCAATTTGGGCATGTCCAAAACTAAAACCCACGTTTCAAAATAACAAATTTCGTCACCAGCCTGATAATAAACACCAACTTTCTCAATAAAAAGGTTGGGGGAATCAGGCAGATCGAAGTCACAGTCGATCAAATCACCATTGCTGGGATCACAGGCATAGACAGAGCCGGGAGACTCTCCCCACAGCCACAGGGCACCGATAACAATAGCCAGACCACTAAAAAGTAAAACTTGTTTCCATTTATCCAACTTCATTTTTTACCTCCAAAATATGTGTTATGGGAATGATTCAAATTGCCGATCCCCCTACTCCTCCTCAACCAATGGCAAATAAACCCAGGCCGTCGGTGTAAAATCCGGCGGTGGGCTGCCACTTTGCAAATCAATCAGGTAGGCATCGCCTGCACCCAGGTCCAGCGGCGAGGCGCAATTGCCACTGCCCCAATCCGTAGCGAAGATGACGTAACGGCCGTCCCGCGACAAACTTCCCCGTGGCTGTACCCAATAGCCGCACCCGCTGCTGCGATGATGCGCCAGCCGCTCCACCGAGCCATCCAGATATTGCAAAAACAACTCGCCTTCCAATGCGCTCCAGCCATCGCTGCTGTCGGCAATGGTGGTAATCAGGCAAACACCATCCGGCCCTTTGCAGGAGATGTGGTCGCCGACCCAGTCTAGCGTGCGCAGGTAAACCGGCTCTTGCACGGTGGCATTGCCGGGCAGCGTGCGGTAGCCTAACGACAGCAGCCCAGAGGGATGGTACAGCTCGTAGGTCATGAAAAATTCGGTCACGCCGTCGGCCAGCACGCCCAGGTCACCGTGCTGGTGGCCATCGTAAACGCGCCCCACGAACGCGCCGCTGTTGATGTCAAACGTTTCCAGGCCAGAGCAGCGTGTCGTGCCATCGCGGGTCCACTGCACGACCATGTAGTTGGCCAGCGGCGAGACGCCAATCCAGTCCGGTTCCACTTCACCCCAATCAGGGTCAGGGGCGCAAGAGCCACCATACAAATCGGCGGAAAGGCGAATCTGTGCCCCCAGCGTGCCGGTTTCGATGTTCAGGGTGAAGAGCATCTGGTCGCCGTCGCTGAGAGAAGCCATGCCAGCCAGGTAACGGCCGTTCCGCGAAATCTCGTCAAAGCTCTGGTTAGAGCGAATGCGTTCATAGAGCGATGGGAAAGTAAACACCGTCGTCGTCTGGCCGTTGGTCACATCCGTGAATTGCAGCCGCAGCGTCGTATCGCTGTTGTCATCAAAATGAATGATGGTGTTGGCCTGAGTGGGATGCCAGCGCGGGGCATTCCAGGAGGCGGTGTCGCTAGCATCCAGCAGCAGCGCCAAATTATCGCGGCGGCGCACCGTGTACCATTCATCTTCAATCAGCAGGATGTATTGGTTGTCGGCGGAGAAGGCTTGCAATTGGGAATAAATGTGCGTCCCAAAGCCGCTGTTCCCGGTATCGGTTAAGCGCCGCAGCGTGCTGCCAAACACGGGGTCGGTCACGCTGCTGCCAACGGCAGGCGCAGTCAGCGGCACGAGGGTGAGAACTAAATCTGGATCGGTGATGGAAGCTGGAGATTGGGGAGTGGAGATTGGGGCAACGGCCGTTTCTGCTACCAGTCGCGGTGTGGCGCAGGCAATAGTGCCCCCAACCAGCAGCAGCGAGAGACCCAGCCAAAGGCAAACTGTCTTTTTCATTTTTTGGCTCCTATAAGGCCAGGCCCAGCTGGCGCAGCAGCATACCGGCATCATAAAACAGCTCAATGTGCGCTACCTGGCCGGCATAAAAACGGCAAATCATCGTCAGGGTCAGGGTAATGGACCGCCCGGTGCAGGGCAAACCCCAAAAAGGCGCAATTTGCCGCCCGGACAATGACAAGGAGAGGCTGACACGTTCTTCATTATCCAAAATGGTGTGGCAGTCAATGGTCAAATCGGCAAAGGCGCTATGGAAAAAGGTGTGCAGTACGGCCGTTACCGCCTCGCGGCCCGTAACAAGCGTACTTTGGGCACAATCATGAAGGATGACATTGTTGCTGAGGGGAACGGCCGTAACATCCTGAATCAGTTGCAGCACCGCCTGCCGGTTTGTGGCCACCTGTTGTACTTGCATGGCTCTAGCATAGCGGGGGCTGTTTCCAAATCTGTTTCCAAATGGGCCTTTTTCGGCAATCCGTGTTCAGTAAACGGTTATCCATCTGGTCCCCAGATCATCACCGATGATTGATTACCATTCACCGATAACCGTTTATTCCTCTGGCCAAGGTGCAATCCGATTCGTAGCAACGGCCGTTTCCACCCGAACATTGAGCGGATAAGCCAAAAATTGGGCCAACACAGCCGGATCGGTGATTTGTTGGGCAAATTGGTGCAGACAGGTGTGGGCCTGTTGGGCCACTTCGCGCGCATCCGCTGGCTGCCGGGCTACGGCCAGCACCTCAGCCCGGCAAAGCAGCACATCTGGCTGCTCCCACACGTAAAACTCCCCGGCAAAAGCCTCCAGCTGAGACACTGCCTGAGCAGTTTGGGCCAAAGCCGTATCAAGCTCGCCGCGCTGCACATGCAGCCGCGCCAGCCAGACCAGATCGCTCACCTGATTTTGCCGCTCGCCTGAGGCCAGGCGCAGCTGCTGGGCCTGCTGCAATTTAGCCTCTGCGGCAGCCAGCTCCCCCCGCTGCAAGTAAATGCGCCCGGCCAGCTGGGCCAACCAACCCGCCACCCAACCATCCTCAAACGCCAGCGCCTTTGGCAGCGTAGCCTCGTAGATGGCCAATGCCTCATCCCATTCCCCCCGGATGCCGTGGGCGGCACCCAGGTAAAGCAACGGCCGTATCGCTCGCCCCGCAAACCCTATCTGTTCATAAACCTGCTTGGCTTCCTGCGCCAATGTCGTCATCTGCTCTGGCGCATGATAAAACGCCCAGGCCGCCGCCAGACCATACAACGCCTGCGCCTCACCCAACTTGTCCCCCTGCGCCCGGCTGATGGCCAACGCGCGCTGCAAATGTTGGAGGGCAACGGCCGTTTCCCCCAAATTCAGCGCCGTCCAGGCCAATCCAGCCAGGCAGCTCACCTCACCCGCCTCATCATCGTTTTGCCGGTACAGGGTAAGGGCCTGCTCGTAAAGGGAACGGCCGTCCCGATTGTGGCTCATCGTGATGGAAGCCGATGCTGCCGTAATAAGCGCTTGCGCCGCCAACGACCGCTCATTGAGCTGCAAAAACTGCTGATGCGCAGCCTCCAACACAGGAATCGCTTTAGCATAATCCAACCCTATTTGAGCCCTAATAAGCTGGAGTTGGGCGGCCCGTTTGGGCGACGGATGCCGCTTGGATAGGGTTTGGGCCAGCTGAAAAACCGCCTGCTCCTCTTCTACCGATCGGCCTAGCACCCAGGCGTGAGAAAGCCACGCAAGCAATGCCTCAAACAAAGCTGGCTCGGCCTCGGCTGGGTCAAAGTTTGGCAGCAGCTGGAACTGGGGGTAAGCGGCGCGCATGGCATCCAGCGCCCGCAGCGCATCACGGTAGGCAAAAATTTGGCGATGGTGGGCGGCTGCCAATGCGGACCATTGAAAAATCAGATCAAATGCCTCACCTTGCTGAGCATGAACCAAAATTGGCCCGGCGGCCTCTTGCTGCTGCGGCAACGGCCGTCGCCGAGCCACGCGCGCCAGCCAAACGGCCGTTCGGCGGTGCAGCCGCTGCCTGCGCACGGGCGACAGGGTGGCATAAACAGCCTCGCGCACTAAATCGTGCAAAAAATGATAGGTGGTAGGAGAAACTGCCTCTTCAACGACAGTCGCTGCGTTCGCTCTCAATGCAGGCGTGTCCACCGTCACCATGCCCCATTGCAAGCCCCATTCTAGCGCCTGCTCCGTTTCCAGCTCACTACGGGCGCTAATTTGTTGCAGTTGCCGCAGCGTTCCCCCGCCATCTAGCAAAGCCAGCGCCTCCAAAACCTGCCGTCCACCCGATGACAACCGCTGCAAACGTCGTTGCATCAAATCTTGCACCGTTGCGGGAACGGGCAGTTCGCTAGGAATATGGTCGGAGGACGCTAATTCTTGCAAAACGGCCGTCACAAACAACGCATTTCCCCCGGTGGCTTCGGCCAACATCGCCGCCACGTGTTTGCGATAACCAGGAGCCAGCTGGGGCCAAAGGTGCGCCGTCAGCCGGACCACTTCCGCCTGCGCCAGTGGCGCAAGCCTTAACCGTGGCACACCACGCCGGGTAAATTCATCTAGCAGCAAGCGCAGCACCGGCTGTTCATCTGCCTCTTCTGGTCGGTATGCTGCCAGCAGCAACCAAGGGAAACGGTCCAAACGCTGAACCACGTAATGCAGCAGGCGCAGGCTGGTTTCATCAGCCCATTGCAAATCGTCCAGCAGCATCAAGCAGGCGGTTGGCTGGCTCGAGGGCATTTGAGAAAGAAAATCGACAACGGCCGTAAACAACCTTTCCGGTTCATCCACCACACTAGCGGAGGAAACTGCCGTTGCCGACAAGCGCCGCGCCAACGCCGGCAGCAAGCGGCTCAAATAGGTTTGGGTTGCCGGAGGTAATTCCTCTAAAGCGGCATCGTCCAACTGCTGCAAGTGGGCTTCCAAAATGGGGAGCCACGGCTGGTAAGGCAGCAGCCGCGTCGATTCGTAACAGGTGCCAACATACACATTGACCGGGGACAATCCTTGCCGAAACTGCTGCATCAAGCGGGATTTGCCGCCGCCAGCGGGCGCACACAATAGCACCATCTGCCCCTGGCCCGCACTGGCTTTGCGCCAGGCCGCGTGCAGCCTGGCCATTTCGGCAGTGCGGCCCACAAAATCGGCCGTCTCTGGTTGCATGTGATTCAGGTCAGGCTGGGGAACGGCCGTTGCCAGTTGGCCCAACTGCCCCGCCTTGATTTGGGTATACAGCCGCTGCAATTCCGGGGTGGGCTCAACGGCTAACTCCGTTTGCAGCAGCGTGTGGCAGTGGTCATATTGGCGTAAGGCCGCCTCACGCTGGCCCAGCTGGGCATACAAGGCCATCAATTGGGCCTGGCCTTCTTCCAGCAGCGGACTGTGCTGCACCAGCTGCTGGGCGTAGGACAACGCTGCTGTTGGCTGCGCCCCGAGCTGGCTGATGAGCTGCAACAGGCCACGTTCCAGCAAATGGCGCAGGCGCGCCTGCTGGGCCAAAAGCCATTGCTCAAATTCTGGGGCGTCATCCAACGTGAGCCCTGCCAAAAAATCAGCACGATAGAGGGAAACGGCCGTTTCTAATTCCGCCACAGTTTGTTGCGCCAGATTGCCTTCCAGAATGCCCACAAATTGGGTCACGTCCACGGCCACCTGTGCCAAATTGAGCTGAACTCGTTCCCCTTCGCTCAGCAGGGCACTGCTGCCCAGCTTTTGGCGAACGCGACTCAGCAACACAGCCAGCGCCCGGTTTGGCGCTTTGGCTTCCTGGCAAAATAGATTCACCAACGCCTGGCGGGCATGCGGTTGCCCCGTTGTAGCCAAATAGGCCAACAGGGCACGGGTTTTGCGACGCAGCGTGGGAGTATTCCCTTCGACAATAAGAGAAAAAGTACCTAATAAATGAAGCTGAATGGGTGCAGTTTGGCTCATAGTAGATGATTTTACAAAAACGACACGGCTATCAACAATAATCCGGTTTACAGACAGTAGGATATGGTCAGTCACCTCTGGCTGAGTTATACTGAAAGGAACCGATTGTCCATCTGTATAATTCAGCATCTAAGTATGATATCAGTCCTTCATTTCTCTGCGTTGTGTTTTCTTAAGGAGACGGCCGTATGTCTAAATCCCACCCGCTAAGCACTGTCGATGCAGCCTGGCTGCGCATGGAAGATCCCACCAATTTGATGATGGTATCGGGCATTCTTACCTTCAAAAAGATGATCGATTTTGACCATTACAAAGCCATCATCGAGCATAAACTATTGGCCTTCGATCGGTTTCGCATGCGTGTGGTGCAGTCACGACTGCCATTTAGCCCATCGTATTGGGAAATAGACCCAACGTTTAATCTGAATGCCCATTTGCACCGGGTGGCGCTGCCTTCTCCGGGCGACAAAGCCGCCCTGCAAGAAATGGTGAGCGATTTGATGAGCACGCCGCTCGATTTCTCTAAACCCCTATGGCAGTTTCACCTCATTGAAAATTATGGGGAAGGCTGCGCTATCATGTGTCGGCTGCATCACTGCATTGCCGATGGCATGGCGCTGGTCTTTGTCCTGCTCTCCCTCACAGACATGGTACCTGATGTGCCCCCACCTACCGGCAGCGGCTTTGGTCAAGCTGAAGATGATGAGGATGACGGCATGAGCCATGCTTTAAACACACTGCTGCAGCAAGGGGCAAAAACGGTTGGTACAGTGTGGGAGACTACCAGCAAAATGGCCTCAGAAGGGTTGGAAGCGCTGGTAAATCCGGCACACGCCATGGAACTGGCGCTCAAAGGCACCGACACCGCTTTTGCGGCTGGTCGTCTTTTCCTCCGTTCGCCCGATCCTAAAACGATATTTAAAGGGGAGCTGGGGGTCGCCAAACGCGCTGCCTGGTCTAAACCGCTTTCCTTGCGCGACGTGAAAACGATCAAAAATATCACTGGCGGCACCGTCAATGATGTATTGGTTTCGGCCATGACGGGCGGTCTGCGCCATTATATGCTTAAAAAGGGTGCCAATGTGGAGGGGCTAAACTTCCGTGCGGCCGTTCCCGTTAATCTGCGCACGCCGCAAGAGATGGGGCAGCTGGGGAACAAATTTGGCATCGTCTTTTTGTCATTGCCGGTGGGCATTGGCGATCCGTTGGAACGGCTGCACGAGGTGAACAAGCGGATGATGGAATTGAAGAATTCCAAAGAAGCGCCTGTTGCTCTGGGCATTCTCAGCGCCATGGGCATGTCGCCGCAGGAGTTTCAGGGCACGCTGGTAAAGCTGTTTGGCTCCAAAGCAACGGCCGTTATGACCAATGTTCCTGGCCCACCAATGCCGCTTTATCTAGCCGGGCAAAAAATTGATGAAATTATGTTCTGGGTGCCACAGTCTGGGCGCGTGTCTTTGGGCATTAGCATTATTAGCTATGCCAATAAAGTGCACCTGGGCATCGTCACCGATGTCGGTCTGGTGCCGGATCCAGAAATTATCATGGAAGGGTTTTACGAACAGTTCGAGGCGCTGATGGACCTCGTGGAGGATGCCAAAGCGATTGAAGCGGCTGAAGCAGCCAAGTCTGCCGCGAAACAAGAACCCGTGAAAACGGCCGTTTCCCCCCAGCCGACTCAATGCCAGGCAACTACAAAAAGCGGCAAACAGTGCCGCAACCGGGCGCAAGAAGGCTCGGCATTTTGCCACATGCACCAACCCTAAATCCCAAGTGCGACGCACTTTCAAAAGTGCGTCGCACCTCAAGGTTAGTTCAGGTAATGGTGCAAATCTGCACCGTATTGAGGTTGGCGCAGCTTCTTCAGGGCCGTCTTTTCAATTTGACGAATGCGTTCCCGCGACAAATCGAACATCTTGCCCACTTCTTTAAGCGTGTGTGATTCATGACCGCGCAACCCGTAGCGCAGGCAAAGTACGCTTGTTTCACGGGGTGTCAGATGATCCAGCAGCCGGTCGATGCGCTCATTGAGCAGCTTTTCGGCCACGGCATCGTTGGGCTGGGGTGATAAATCGTCTTCAACAAAGGCGCCCAGTTCGGTATCTGGTTCTGGCCCGGCGGGCTGCTCCAAGGAAAGCAGCGGCATGGTGATGCGCAAGAGCAGGCGTACACGTTCAGGCGTCATGCCGGTGTGTTCGGCCAACTCTTCCGGGCGCGGGGGACGGCCGTATTCTTGTTCTAGCTCTTGCTTGGCCAGGTAAAGTTGGCGAATGCTGCTCGTTTTGTTGGCCGGAATACGAATGGTACGGCCGTGGTTGGCAATGGCCCGGGTCATCGATTGGCGAATCCACCAGGTGGCGTAGGTGCTGAAGCGATTGCCCAGTGTATGGTCAAATTTGTCAACGGCCGTTAGCAACCCCACATTCCCTTCCTGAATCAAATCCAGAAAGTCCAGCCCCTGCCCACGATATTTCTTGGCAACGCTAATAACCAGACGCATGTTGGCCTGCACCAGGTTAACGCGTGCTTCTGCCTCACGCTCTTTTATGCAGAGCCAATATTGACGCTCTTCAGATGGGAGATGGGCTTTAAGCTTTTCGTCTGCCTCCCGGCCAGCTGCAATTTGTTCGGCCAAAATGACCTCTTCTTTGGCCGTTAACAGAGCGGTACGCCGACTCTCCTTCAGGTACTGTCCCAAAAAATCAAAGGTCGCGGGTTCTCCAACACCAGTTGTATTCGCTGAATACAGGTCATTGTCTGAATTGGTCATCGTTGTCACGGCGTTTTCCTTTTTGGCCACTTTTCTAAATCCAAGCGAGCCAGCTCTCTTCCTGTTCCTGATACAGTTTTAAGTTGAGCAAATTACGAACTTTCGAAAAGTATCGAAGGGATTATACAGTATATGTCTATGTTTTGTCAATGTTTTGAAAAGTTACCACATGGTGCGCCGCAAGCAGTAAAAATCAGGCCGCGTAAAGGCCCTTGCTGCAAGGGATGCTTTGAATTACCAGAGTTGGATCAGTTTAGGTGGTGTGGCAGGAGGAAAATACTGTTATCTGAAAGGTTTTTATGGCTATTTTAGGCGCTTTTATCTTCCTGGCGGCTCCGCGAACAATTCCAAAACAAAACCAATTTAAGCGTGATGCTGTTTGCCAAAAACGGCCGTATCAATGCTTAACGCAGCCAGCGTGGGGCACCAGCTCGCTTGAGTTCACTTTCCAAATTCAATTTGAAGATTTCCAGGTGGTCAAACGGCCGTTTTAAATTAAACGCGTCAATTGCCTTGTTGAGCTCCCCAATTTCACTTTTCCACTTCAGACAATAATCATCCCAGCGGATCGTGAGACGGCCTTTATCGGCTATGGCAATGCGAAACTCACGCTCATGCCAGGCCCACTGGCGCACAATATCTGTCCGGATCTTGGCCGTCTTCGCTAAAATCTCATTCCGCTGCAAAATCCAGACGGGTGGTAAATCATTTTCTTTTAGCAGCTCATTAGCCAATTCCATGTCTGCGGCATATGGATTTTTGTTCAGGTTTAGTGGCTTCCCCTTACCAGGCAAATTATCAAAATGCCCATTCGCCATCCCCTCCTGAATCAATTCATCGATCAGCTCCTGCCGCTCGTAGCGCAAACGCGTTCGATAGTCAGCTAAATCAACCGGGCTATCTACAGTGGATTCGTCTTTCTTTTCCATGAGTTACCGCCCTCCACAGCGTAGCAGCGGGAATGCCCATGAAATCAAGAAAATCGGATGCGCCCGCTTTTACTCAAGAAGAAATAATTTTGCTAGGGATTATAAGCATTTTTGCAAGCTAGAAAAGGCATAATAGCCAATTCGTGATGATTTTCACACTTTTTAACGCGCTGCACCAAAACAAATGATAAGTGGACAGCAAAACAAAAAAAGAGACAATTAACGTAACAAAGATTGGAGACAGAATTTGCAAGCAACGCAACTACCAAAAGTTGAATGGCGTCCTTACCACGATATTTACTACGAACGTCATCGCCATACCGTCAGTGGCAACATCCAAATTGCCCAGAATGTTTACAGCCCCCAACTCGACAACCAGCGAGATATCCTCATTTACCTTCCCCCATCCTATGCCGACAGCCAAAACCATTATCCGGTTCTCTACATGCATGATGGCTACAATCTTTTTGATGAAGCAACCAGCTACACGGGTGAATGGTATGTTGATGAAACGATGGAAAAGCTCAGCGCCGAAGAACATCTAGAAGCTATTGTGGTGGGCATCCCCAGTATGGGCAAGGAGCGTCTGGCTGAGTACAGTCCATTTGTAGACAAAACATATGGCGGCGGCAAAGGCGAGGCCTATTTAAACTTCATTGTCCACACCCTCAAGCCACTGGTAGACAGTGCCTTTCGCACCCTGCCTAACAAGCGTAATACAGGCATCTCTGGTTCGTCCATGGGGGGGCTGATTAGCCTCTACGGTTTTTTTCGCTTTCCGGCCGTCTTTGGTTTTGCTGGCGTCATGAGCCCCTCCCTCTGGTTTGCCAATCGGGCCATTTTTGACTATGTCGAACACGCGCCCTTTCAACAAGGGAAGATCTACCTGGATGCAGGCACACGGGAGATGGGGGGGCATTGGCCCGACCAGACCATCTTGCGCAGCCGCTCTCGCCGTTATTACGGCCGTGTACGCCGCATGAAACGCATCCTGGCGCAGAAAGGGTATCGGCCAACGCGCAATCTGCTCCACGTGGAAGACGTTGGTGGCGGGCATAATGAAGAGGCCTGGGCTTACCGGCTGCCCAATGCTATCCGCTTCTTCTTAGGGGCTCCCCTCAAAAAAGACACTTAAAACGCTGGGCACATTTGCTCTTAAATCCCAGAACAGGTAGGATCATTGCCAGGTTAGCAACGATTTATTGTTGCTTGCGTAAAGGCTGCGTGCGTTCAAGGCATCTTCATTTTAATTGAACGACAATCAGCTAAGGCATGAGGGGTTTTCTGTGTTGGGCAATCACAATAGCCGTCAGCAGTTCCCCACATGCAGGAAGAGAGTATGTCTACCATCACCGATCAGAAAACAAAACCGCCACAGCCGCGGACGCTAAAATCAGCTTACACGTCACCACCTTCCCCCCTCTTGAGTAACACGACCAAGCGCTGGTTGCTGGTAGGCAGTGTGGTGATGCTTGCCATCCTCACCTGGCTGCTGCGCCAATCCTTATCTGAATGGCTCGCCGTTTTGAGCGACCAGGAGTTTGTAAGCAACTACGTGCAAAGTTATGGGGCGCTGGCTCCCTTGGTTCTGGCTTTCCTCCAAGTATTGCAAGTCATTGTCGCTTTTATTCCTGGACACGTCTTTGTCATTGCCGGTGGTTATATTTACGGGTTTCCCTTGGGGCTGCTGTTTAATATTGTGTGCGTGGTGTCGGCTAGCCAACTGGGCTTTTTGCTGGCGCGCTGGGCCGGACGGCCGATTGTTCATCGCCTGGCCCCCAGAGAAACCATTGAGAAATGGGAAACCATTGCAGAGAAGCAGGGGTTTTTATTTTTCACCATTGCTTTTGTGCTGCCGGTTTTTCCCACAGACATCATGAACTTTGTGGCCGGGCTCACCGGCATTTCCCCCAGGAAGTTTTTAGCCGCTAACTTTTTGGGGCGTTTCCCCAGCGTGCTGCTACTGACGTTGATCGGTTCACATGGACTGGAACTTTCGAATACGGTCTGGGTGCTGCTGGCTTTGCTGGTAACGGCCGTCTACATCATCGGTCGCTTCACCATCTTGCGCATCGAGCAAAAATACCGCCCCCGCAGTTAGCTTTTCTGCTAATTGTGGGGTACGATTTCCCCCATTAGGTAGTCATCTAACAATCGAGTCGTTTAGCGTCGTTCCCAAATCAAACCTCAGCAGTGCGATATACTTTCTTAGCGAATTTTGTTGCACTTCACGCCAGGGCAGTGCGTCGCAGCTGAATCGTTAGCTTCGTTTTTAAGTTAACGGGATCAACGCTAATCTATTGAACAGGAGTCGTTTCGTGGAAAAAAAGTACCAGGAACTCAAAATACGTCTGCAAGAAATCAATGATTTGAACTCAGCCAATGCGCTGCTGAACTGGGACCAGAGCACCTACATGCCACCCGGCGGCGCGGCGGCGCGTGGACGGCAGCAGGCCACCATTGGGCGCATTGCCCATGAAAAGTTTGTAGATCCGGCCATTGGCAAACTGCTGGACAAGCTGGAACCGTGGGCCGAAACATTGCCTTACGACAGCGAAGAAGCCAGCCTGATCCGGGTGACGCGACGCAATTACGATCAGTCGGTCAAAGTACCGGCCCAATTGATTGCCGCCCTATCTGAACACGGGGCTGTGGCTTACCAGACATGGGCCAAAGCCCGACCCGAAAATGATTTTGCCACGATACGGCCGTATCTGGAAAAAACCCTCGACTACTCCCGCCAAATTGCCAACTGTTTCCCTGGCTACGACCACATCGCTGACCCGTTAATTGATTTTTCTGACGAAGGCATGAAAGCAGAAAGCGTCCGGGCCGTCTTTGCTGATTTGCGCGAACAACTGGTGCCCTTGGTCAAAGCGATCACTGAACAGGAACCAGCCGACGACAGCTGCCTGCACCAATCATTCCCCGAAGATGAGCAGCTCGCTTTTGGCTGGCAAATTTCTCAGGATTACGGCTATGACACCAATCGCGGCCGTCAGGACAAAACCCACCACCCCTTTATGACCAAATTCTCTTTGGGCGACGTGCGAATCACTACTCGCACCAAAGAAGATGATTTGAGCGAGGCCCTGTTTAGCACCCTGCACGAAACAGGCCATGCCCTCTACGAGCAAGGTATCGACATGTCATTGGAGGGCACGCCGCTGGCAAACGGAACCTCCTCCGGCGTGCACGAGAGCCAGTCCCGCTTGTGGGAAAATTTGGTGGGTCGCAGCCGGGGCTTCTGGCAACATTATTATCCCAAGCTGCAAGCCGCCTTCCCCAAGCAGTTCAGTGATGTATCGCTGGACACCTTCTATGCAGCCATCAACAAAGTGCAGCGTTCGCTCATCCGCACCGACGCCGATGAGGTGACCTACAACCTGCACGTCATGATTCGTTTTGACCTGGAGTTGGCCCTGCTAGAAGGCACGTTAGAAGTGAAAGATTTACCCGAGGCGTGGAACGGCCGTTACCAATCCGATCTCGGCCTTCAGGCACCGAGCGACGTGAATGGCGTGCTGCAAGATGTGCATTGGTACGGGGGCATTGTCGGTGGGGCTTTCCAAGGATACACGCTGGGCAACGTCATGTCTGCCCTATTCTACAACGAAGCCCTCAAAGCCCATCCAGACATTCCCAACCAAATTCAACAGGGACAATTTGGTACGCTGCACACCTGGCTCAAGGACAACATTTACAGCCACGGCAGTAAATTCACCGCCAACGAGCTAATCGAACGCGTTACGGGCGGGCCACTCACCATCGACCCGTACATTGCCTACCTCAAGCAAAAATTTGGCGAGCTGTACACGCTGTAAATCACAGGCGTGTCGTCAACCGCATCCTCTAAAAAAGGCTGACCAAATTGGGTCAGCCTTTTTGTCTTCCTTCTCTGGTACCAGGCAGCAAAACCAGCGCCACTCATTCAAAACCTTCCCACTGTGTCCTACAACTTTGCCTCTTTGTCACCGTACAGTGCTACACGACTGAAGGCAAATATGCCTGACCAAAATAATAACTTCTTGAGGTGACAAAATGAAACAATTTAAAACTATAATGATGCTCCCCTTGCTGTTTTTGCTCATTGGCTGCATCAATCGCGTGGCTGTTGGACCCACATTAACTGACAATCAAACTGTAGAGTTAGGGGACATTGACTCGGTACTGGTAGACTTAAATATGGGCGTTGGCGAGCTGGATATTGCCAGCGGCTCCGCAAATTTAATGGATGCCGAATTTACTTACAACATTGAAGATTGGCGACCAGAAGTTCTTTTTGAACAGCGTGGCTCCCGTGGCGAGCTCACCGTGTCCCAGCCACAAGGTGAAATCAACGGTATTCCCGATGATGACATTAAGTATCGTTGGTCAGTTATTTTAACCAATGACATTCCCATGGATATGAATATTGATTTGGGTGTTGGTGAAAGCAACCTGAACCTGCGTGGCCTGAACTTGCAAAGCCTGGTTGTGGATACGGGTGTGGGAGAAACAACAATTGATCTCACTGGAAAATGGCAAGAAAGTTTTGATGTGCGCATCAACGGCGGCGTAGGCTCCACCACCGTCTATCTACCGGAAAATGTCGGGCTGCGCCTGGAAGCAGACACAGGCATCGGTTCTTTGGTTGTGAATGGGCTGCAAAAAGAGGGGGATTCCAACGTTTATACCAACGCAGCTTATGGTGAATCTGAAGTAGACATTACATTTGATATTAGTGGCGGCATTGGCGAAATTACGGTGCAAGTGGGTCGTTAAGCAATTAAAGCCTATTTCCCCGGAAACTTCGGTTCACACATTGTCCATTTTGAGGGCTTCCGGGGAAATAGGAGCATCAATTGACTGAGAAATTACCCATGTCTTGCTGGGGAAACCGCTTAAGCAGATCAATCTCACGGCGATATTGATTGGTGAGAAAGTTGAGGGAGTTAGACACTTTTTTGGCTTCCAGCAACGACTGCTTCGTCTCCAAAGAGATTTGCAGCAGCGACGCGGCCATGTTATTAAGCGCCTCTGGCTCCGTGGGCACCTGTGTGGGATCAAATTCTATGTTGTCGGCTAGTGCCGTCAGGGTCGTGAGATAACTCAACACCAGCGGATGTAAATCGTTGGCGGCGGCCTGCAACGGTTCCGTTTTCTCGGGCAAGTAAGGCAGCCGCTCCACCTCCCCTACCAGGTAAGGTTTGTCACGTTTTAGCGACAAGACCCGAAACCGCTCTTGCCCAATAGTCATGATCAGTAAACGGCCGTCTTCCAACTGCTCCATCTGAGTGATATTAACCATACAACCAACATCATGGGGAATAGCATCCCCTTCAGCCTGGCCTTGCTTAATAAGCAAAATACCGAAAGGAGATTTTTCTTCTGTACAGTAACGCACCATGGCCAGATAGCGCGGCTCAAAAATGTGCAACGGCATCGGCCAGCCGGGGAAAAGAACGGTATTGAGGGGAAACAAGGGAATTTCCATACCGTTCATTATACACAAACTGCCCGTTTGTCAGCCGGAATTCATCGACTATTTAACATCTGCTTGCCCGGCTATTCGCCCCGGCTCTGTTCCTTGTACATCATTCCCTAGAAAGGATTTGCGCAGTGACAAATCAAATAACCAAACAGAAAAATCTGGCGCATTTCTAAGAAAGCCTCAACTGATTAACTATCTTGTTCCCAGCCCAGCTTGGCTGAGATGCGCTGGGCTGTTTCCTTCACCAACTGCCCCATTTCTGGCTCACGCGCCAGGGGGAAGCGATTCGCCGGGGCACCCAGGCTGATAGCCGCAATCACCTGGCCATCATGATTGAACAGTGGGGCACCAACAACCACAAGCCCTTCTTCTAGCCACTCCTGTAAAAATGAATAGCCGCGCTGGCGGGTTTGCGCGAGTTCCTGGCGAAGTACGGCCGTATCCGTCACACTCTTAGCCGTCAGCGCTACCAGCGGCTTGGCTAAAATCGCCTCCACCCGCGCCTCCGGCAAATGAGCCAGCATCGCAATCCCGGTAGACGTAGCCACCATCGGCCAGCGCGTCCCCAATGACTGTGAACTGCCCACCAGGTGATTGCCAATCACCTCATCAATAATCAGCACAGAATCCTCATCAGAAATGATCTCCAATGTGGCTGTTTCACCAGAGGCAGCGGCCATTTTCTCCAGCTCAGGCTTGGCCAGCGAGCGCAGGTCGTTGCTGCGTAAGGCGCGGCCACCCAGCACCACAATCTCTGGCCCCAGGATATACGTTTCGGCAAACGGCCGTCGCGCTACCATGCCCTCACTTTCCAAAGCAGTGAGCAAGCGGAAAGTCGTTGTTTTATTTAGCCCAACTTCTTGCGCCAAATCAGCCAGCCCCCATTCACATCGCTCATCGTCAAATGCCTTCAGAAGCGACATCGCCCGCAGAACAGATTGGGTACCTGGATATGGCTGCGTTTTGTTGGTCATTGATAAGTAATTGGGTAATTGGGTAACTGAGTAATTGGGCTGTCTGTCAATTACCCAATTACTTAATTACCGAATTACAATTCGTTAAATATCACGCTTCGTCTTTCGTCTCTTCTTTGGTCTCATCCCCCTCTTTCAACTGCGGCGCGACGGGAATATTGTTGGTGTCAATACTGCCAACCCCTAACGGTGTCCACTTTTGGGCAATCTCACCGCTGCGCAGACGGTGTTCTGCCCCACCCCGCGCATGGGTGTTGGCAAAGCCTTCCGGCTCGATGCTCATGCGCTGCCCTTGCAGCAAGCCATGAATCCCTTCCTGGCCTGGTTCCTGGCGTGGTGCAATGAGCGCTTCTTGCGGCTTGA
Source organism: uncultured Anaerolineae bacterium (assembly GCA_905479495.1). GTDB lineage: Bacteria > Chloroflexota > Anaerolineae > Promineifilales > Promineifilaceae > Leptofilum. Next base: position 49,673 of record CAJQMR010000038.1, on the reverse strand, counting down.
TGGCTTCGGGATCGTAATCCAGTGGTTCCTGATAAGTGGTGAGGAAGCCTTCAAAATTACGCAGGACAACCTTACCCGGTGCCTGGGAAACCACGTAGTTGGGCTGCACCGGAATCTTGCCGCCGCCGCCAGGGGCATCCACCACATAGGTAGGTACAGCGTAGCCGGAGGTGTGGCCACGCAGCCCCTCGATGATTTCAATGCCCTTGCTCACGGTGGTGCGCAGATGGCCAGAGCCTTCGACCAGGTCGCATTGATAGAGATAATACGGCCGTACCCGAATCTTCACCAAATCATGCACCAGTTTGCGCTGGATGTGGACGGAATCGTTAATGCCCGCTAGCAGCACGCTTTGGTTGCCCAACGGCACACCCGCCCGGGTTAACCGGTCAGCAGCAGCGGCCAGCTCTGGGGTAATTTCTTTGGGATGATTGACGTGAATGTTGAGCCAGAACGGATGATACTTGCTCACCATCTCGCAAAATTGCTCATCCACGCGCATGGGCAAAAAGACCGGCACGCGGGAACCAATACGAATAATTTCCAAATGAGGAATGGCCCGTAAACGGCCTAAAATCATATCCACCAGCTTGGGTGCCAGCACCATTGGGTCGCCGCCAGAGAGCAGCACATCCCGAATTTGGGGATTGCTCTCGATGTAGGCAATCTGCGCATCAAACTCGGCGCGGCTGAACGTTTGGGTGGGGTCGCCTACGATGCGGCTGCGGGTGCAGTAGCGGCAGTAGCTGGCACACTGCGTGGTAATCAGCATGAGCACCCGGTCCGGGTAGCGGTGCACCAGGCCAGGCACAGGCGAATGTTTATCTTCTGCCAGTGAATCTTCCATCATGGATTGAAAGGGCACCATTTCGGCATCGGTGGGGATAACCTGCTTGCGTACGGGGCAGTTAGGGTCATCGGGGTCGATGAGACTGGCGAAGTAAGGCGTAATGTCCACACGGAATAGGCCATCCGTGCTCAAAGCCTTACGCTCGGATTCGGTGAGGTTAATCACTTTGCCCAATTCTTCGACAGTGTTAAGACGATGACTCATCTGCCAGCGCCAATCCATCCATTTTTCGTCCGGCACGTCGTACCAGTAAGGGGCACGCGTGTAAATTTTTTCGGTAATTGGTTGTGCCGTTTTGGCACTTGGTATTGTTTCTTTTACAGCCATGGTGGTTGCTCCTCTTGCGTTTCACAATGTGAAATCAGATTTCAAAAATGCCCGAAAAGTATAGCTTGTTTTTTCGATTTGTCAGTCACTTTTGTCATCATATAAAATTCCCCGTATACTTCTGCATCTTTTGGCAGGCTTGGCATGATTTTTAGCTTTTCCCCTAATCATGAGAAGCCACACTATCTTTATCCGAAAACGCTTGCTCAAAAACGTCAGGTAACCATTAGTTGCGACCGAGTTTTTTCGGACATCAAGGAGAGGAAGTCCCATGTTTAAACGAACTTTACAGATAGGTTGCTTATTAATGCTGCTTGCATTGATGGTGGGTTGCGGTGGCGGTGACGACACGGCCGAAAATGCCTCTGAGTTCAAGCTGGCGGCCGTCTTCCCCGGCACTATCACCGATGCTGATTACAATACGCTAGGTAATCTAGGTATTGAAGCAGTCAATGCCGATCTAGGCGTAGAAACCGCCTTCTCCGAATCGGTGGCTGTGCCCGATGTGGTGCGCGTCATGCGAGAATATATCGATGACGGTTTCAACATCATCTTTACGCATGGCGGTCAATTCCTGAGCCAAACATTAGAATTAGCCGCTGAATTCCCTGACGTGAATTTTATCGCCGAGGCGGATGCGGCCGTTGACGACGTCCCGGAAAATGTGTGGGTGATTGTGCGCAACATGGAAATTGGGGCTTATGGCGTTGGTGCTGTGGCGGCACAAATGACCGAAACGGGCAAAATTGGCTACATCACCGGCCTGACGCTGCCGCTCACCTATGCGGAATACCATGCTATCGAGCAGGCCATTGGAGATTTGGGACTCGATGTGGAAGTAATCCCCGTGTGGGTGGGTGACTTTAACGATCCCAGCAAGGCACGGGAACTGGCCGACACGCTAATCGCAGAAGATGTAGACGTGATTGTGTCTTCCCTGAATTTAGGCACACTGGGCGTATTTGAAGCAGCCAAAGCTGTCGGGCCGGAAATCAAAGTGATTGCCAAATACACTGACAAATCAGAATTTGCCCCGGACAACTACGTCACCTCCGCCTTGTATGATTTTGAAGGGCCGCTCACCGACATCGTCGGTAGCATCCTGGATGGCGAGCGCGGCGGCAACTACCACCTGGGCTTTGACACCGGCATTGATATGCAGCTACCGCTCACCAATGCCAGTGATGAAACCAATACCTTCGCCGAAGAGCTGCTAGCCGACATGAAAGCGGGTGATATTGAAGTGATCAAAGACACCACGCCGCTAGAATAACTTTCGATTTTTAGAAGTGGCAGTCCTTGGCTCTGATTCCTTTGCAGATAAATCAACCAGGGACTGCTAATCCTATCCGTTAGCAAAAGATTGGCTCATGCAAAAAGAAAACATTCTGGAAATGAATGGAATCCGCAAGCGGTTTGGCTCTGTGGTGGCGCTGGACGATGTGAGCCTGAGCCTGACTCGCGGCGAAATTCATGGGCTGCTGGGCGGCAACGGCGCGGGCAAAACCACGCTGATGAATGTCCTCTACGGCCTATACCGCGCTGACGGTGGCAGTATTGCTGTTGCTGGTAAACCCATTGACATTCGTTCGCCAAAAGATGCCATCGACGGTGGCATCGGTATGGTGCACCAGCAGTTTTTGCAAGTCAATCGTTTTACCGTAGCCGAAAATATTGTGCTGGGCACACCGCTACAAAATCAGCTTGGTCTTAACCTGACGGCCGAAAAAGAAAAAATCCGCGAATTGGGCGACCGATTTGGGCTGCCCGTCGAGCCAGACAAAGCGATCAACAGCTTGCCGATGGGCATCCGGCAGCGGGTAGAAATCTTGAAAGCGCTGTATCGGGGTGTGAAAATCCTCGTGTTGGACGAGCCAACGACGAACTTAACGCCACAAGAGGTGGATGCGCTTTTTTCTTCTTTGCGCACGATGGTGCAGGCGGGATTGACGGTGGTGTTTATCACGCACAAGCTGCGCGAAGTGCTGGAAGTGTGTGACCGAATCACGGTACTGCGACACGGCCGTACGGTGCTCACGCTCAATCGGGAAGAGGCTTCCGAGGAAGCGTTTATTAAAGGGATGGTGGGGGATGATCTGGATGTGGAGCAAAGCATCCAGTTTACCGACAGCAATTTAGCCACCCAGGTTGCCCCAAATAGCGATACGGCCGTTCTCCAGGCCACAACCCTCACGGTAGGCAGCGATGCTGTCCCGGAAATAAATCGCTGTTCGCTCTCCGTGTTTGAGGGGGAGATTGTGGGCATTGCGGGCGTAGCGGGCAACGGACAGCTAGAATTGGCGGAAAGTTTGCTTGGCTTACGGCCAATTGTAGGTGGCGAGGTCGTGCTGAACGGCCGAAACATCCAAAACCTCAGCACGCGCGACCTGCTCAGCGACGGCGTGGCCTACATCCCGGAAGATCGCTGGCAGGATGGCTTTTTGGCCAAGGCCAACGTCGCCCAAAACTTAATTTTGGGGCTGCATAGGAGAGAACCTTACAGCAACGGCCGTTTTCTCAACTGGTCGCAAATCTTTCAGCAGTGCACCAATCTCATCCAGGAATTCAGCATCAAAACGCAAGGGCCTACCGATACTGCTGGCAATTTGTCTGGGGGCAACATCCAGCGCGTGATGCTGGCCCGCGCCTTTTCTCAGCCGGTAAGCTTCCTCATTGCCCACAACCCCACGCGCGGCCTGGATATCCCCTCGATGGAGTTTATCTACCGCCAGATTTTGCGACGGCAGGAAGATGGCATGGCGACCCTGCTCATCTCTGAAAATATGGATGAGCTATTTTTGCTCAGCAACCGCATCGTGGCCATTTGTAACGGGGAAGTGATGGGGGAACTGTCACGGGATCAGTTTGATCGGTATGAGTTAGGTCGCATGATGAGTGGGGTAAAACAAAGTGCGTAGTCGTCCGCTAACCCAAACTGTACAGCAGCGTTCTAAAATATTGACGCAGATTGGTCCCTATTTAGCGGCCGTTTTAGCCGCTTTTGTGGTGGTGGGCATTTTGCTGCTGCTGATGGGCTTTAATCCGCTGCGTGCCTTCCAAACAATTTTGTTCACCTCCTTCCGCACCCGCAACAACTTTATTCAAACCTGGCTCAAATTTATTCCGCTGGTATTTATGGCGTTAGCCTTCACCATTCCGGCCAAGGGGGGCAAGTTCAATATTGGTGGAGAAGGGCAGCTCATTATGGGCGCGGTTGGTGCCGCCGTGGTGGGCATTTTGTGGGCCGATGCGCCCGCCTTCATTTTGCTGCCGCTGGTGCTGCTGGCAGGCATTGCGGCCGGGGCATTTTGGGCGTTTATTCCAGCTATTTTGCTGTACCGCTTCAATATTCATGAGATTTTATCAACTGTGCTGCTGAACTTTGTTTCGTTTAGCGTAATTGATTACGTGGCAACGGAAATCTGGCCCGACCCATTGGCCGGGCATCCTACCACGACACCCATCGGCGCAGGAGGCAACCTGCCCTTGCTTATTTCCAGCCCTCCTTTGCACAGTGGCCTGCTAATTGCCTTGTTTGTGGCCCTGGCCGTCTACATTTATACAGAGCGCACCTCAGCCGGATATGAATTGGTAGCAACGGGAGCAAACCCACGGGCTGCGGCCGTTTTTGGCATCAATACCAAGGTGCTGTTTTTGTTAGCACTGGTACTGGGTGGTGCGATGGCTGGCTTGGGTGGCGCAGTGGAAGTGGCTGGCGTACACCATCGCCTGATTGAAGGGTTGCAGTCCAATTTTTTGGCGCTGGGCATTATCATCGGGCTGATTTCCAAAGGCAACCACGCTGTGCTGCCATTTGTGGCTTTGTTCATCGCCATTTTGGAAGTGGGGGCGAGCGCCATGCAGCGTACGTTGGCCATTCCGGTTGAGATGGTCTTCATTGTTGAAGCGCTAATTCTTATTTTTGTGCTGCTCAGTGACGTCGTGAGAAAGGATAGCTGAATTTATTGCCTGTTGTGTAGTAGATTGCGCAATACGCTGCATAGGAGAGATTGGTGGAACTAGACCAAATTGTTAGCTTTATGGGATTGGTATTCCTGGCAGTGGTGCCGTACATTTTGGCCAGCCAGGGCACCATGCTAGCCGGACAGACAGGGCAGTTCAACGTGTCGCAGGAAGGCATCATGCTGGCCAGCGCCTCGCTGGGCTTTTTGGGGGCGTACCAATTTGGCAGTTTGTGGGCGGGAGTGCTTACGGCCGTTCTCACCGGGGCACTCTTTGGGTTGGCTTTCTCCTACTTCACCACCACACTAAAGATGAACCAATTCGTCGTCGGTCTGGCACTCTTTTTTGTCGGTCTGGGACTCTCCACGCTGGCTTTCAAGTTGACCATTGGCGTCACGCTGACACCGCCCCAAATCCCCACCCTCAACAAGGTTCCCATTCCGCTGCTCAGCCAGATTCCCATTGTCGGTGAAATTATTTTTAGCCAAAACGTATTTGTGTATTTTGCGGTTTTGCTGTCGATAGGACTGTACTATCTTTTGTATAAAACCCAATATGGTCTGGAGCTACGCGCCGTCGGAGAAAGTCCCAAAACGGCCGACAGCATGGGCATTAATGTGGTGCGGTCGCGGTATGTTACGGCCGTTTTCGGTGGCGTGCTCATTGCCTTAGCCGGAGTCTATTTACCAATGGTCTACACGGGTACATTCACCGAAGGTATTGTGCAGGGACGCGGCTGGCTCTCTACGGCCCTCACCTTTTTTGGCGGCTGGCAACCACACCTCATCTTTTTTGGTTCCTTTTTCTTTGCCGCTGTAGAAGTTTTTGCTCTACGCGCCCAGGTGTTTGGTTCTGGGTTGCCACACCAACTGCTGCTCACATTTCCTTACCTCACCACGCTATTGGTCATGATGTTTGGCGCACGCTGGGCACGGACGCCAGGCTTTTTGGGCCAAAATTATGACCGGGAGAAACGATCTGTATGATATTGCCAGAAGCTGCTGCTTATTTAGAACGAATTGATGATTTACGCGGTCAAATCGACGCAATTTTGCAAACGCTGCCGCCGGAGGCATTAAATTGGCGACCCGATGAAGGGAGCGACGACCACGCCATGAATTCAGTGGCCGTATTGGCAATGCACGCTGCCGGGGCGGAACATTTTTGGCTAGGCGAGGTCATTGGCCAGATGCCGGCCACGCGCAATCGGGATTCTGAATTTGAGACGACGGTGGAAGATACGGCCGTTCTCCGCCAAACCCTGCAAAAAGTCGCCAACCAAACTCGTACCATCCTCGAGTCACTCACCCAAACAGATTTAGACGGTACGCGCCGCGCCCGTGACCGAGACGTGCCCGTCCGCTGGGCCATTTTGCACGTCATCGATCACACGGCACTGCATCTGGGGCATATGCAAATCACCATCCAGCTATGGCAAGGGGGACAAGCGATTGACGCGCCGCGCTGGTTCCAGAGATTAAAATAATTCCAAGTTGTGAGCGCTTCCTGATGAATGCTCTGTCTCACTGAACTCTTTCACAATTTGCTGTTCCCCAAGGATACCTACCATGGCCCAACTCCCTGCTTACATCACCGTTGACAAGGCGCACGGAGTGATGCAAACGCATGCCCTGACGCAAGTGCAGGTGCGCGATTTAGCGCCTGTGCTGGTTGATGAACCACCCAGTCGCGGGGGCGAAGATCGCGCCCCCACCCCGCTAGAACATATTCTGATTGGTCTGTGCGGCTGTACCACCGTCACAACCTCCCGACTGGCAAAGAAGATTCGCTTTCAGTTCGACCATCTGGAATCCTTTGCTGAGGCGGAGCTGGATCAGCGCGGTTTGAGCGGTGAGGCGGATGTCTCCGCTCATTATCGTGCCGTGCGGCTCACGATTCGCATCACAACCAACGAATCCGACACAAAATTGGCCAAGCTGCAAGCGCTGGTGGATAAATATTGCCCGGTGCACAGCTTTGTCGCTGCGGCCGTTTCTGATTACACCGTCATTTGGGAAAAGGTGCTTCCCATTGAGTGATTGGCTTATTGTCTTGTTGATTATCGCTGTGGCCTCGGTGTCGCAAACGGCCGTTGGCTTTGGCGCGCCGCTCATTGCCATGCCCGTGTTGGTGCCGCTGCTAGGCATTCAGGTCGCTACGCCGCTTTCTACGCTGGCCGGATTGCTGCTTTCCATTCTCATATTGCTGCGCTTTCGCCAATCGTTAAATTTCCGCACCGTCACCCATCTGCTACTGGCCTCACTTCTCGGCGTCCCATTGGGCGTTGCGCTGCTCAATTGGATCGATGCAGCCGTGCTTACCACAATTTTAGGTGTTTTGGTGGTGGGTTATGCGTTGTACGGTCTGTTTGCCCCCACGCTGCCCAAACTCAGCCATCTGGCCTGGGCCTATGGCTTGGGCTTTTTGGCCGGGGTGCTGGGCGGCGCATTAAACACCAGCGCCCCAGCAATTGTGGTTTACGGCTCTTCCCAACGCTGGCCACCAAAGGCATTCCGTACCAATTTGCAAGGCTACTTTTTGATCACCAACAGTGCCATTTTGGTAGCCCACGGGCTGGATGGGAATTTAACGGCCGTATTCTGGCAAACAGAACTCTGGTCTTTACCGGGCATTCTGCTGGGGTTTGTCACTGGTTTGTGGTTGGCCAACCGCATCGATCCGGCCCGCTTCACCCAGCTCGTTTTTGGGCTGCTGCTCCTACTTGGCATCAATTTGATCCTTTAACCGGCATGACCCTTAATTACTAAAGGCTATATGAAACCTGAAGACCTCCCAGATTTGCAGGCCGCTGTGCTGCCTGCGGCCGAAGCAATTCTGACCAATTATTTTCATACACCCATTCATCTGCACTGGCAAAACGATCTATCTCCCTACCCCGATTCACCTTTTACCATTTGGCGGCTGGCGCTGCTGGCACCGCCTGAAAATGCGCCAAGCACGGTGGTTGTCAAATTTACCCGAGCCGGTTTAGAGCCACTGCGGTTTGAATGGGCCTCGCTGGCGTTTTTGAACCAGGTACCGGCGCTACAGGCGATTGTGCCCCACTTTTATGGGGGTCAGGCTGACCCTTTGCTGGTTATCATGGCGGATCTGGGCGATGATGCTGAGCAGAAGCTGGGTCATTTTTTGGATGGGCAAAAACCGCCGAAAACGGCCGTTGAATTAACCACCTTTCAACAAACATTGGGCCACCAGGCCGAAGCCGCGCTCATTGCTTTCCAGCGCGCACTGGGGCAGCTGCACGCAGCCACGATTGGCAGGCAAGCGGAATTCGAGCAGATTCGCCAACGGTGCAATGCCACTGTGCGCTCTCGCCATCGGGTGCACAACATCATTCCAGCCCTTGAGGCATTGCCTGAAATGGCTGAACTGCTGGGGGTTTCGGTTTCGGCACAAGGGCTAGGGGAATTGGCAACGGCCGTTGCCCACATTCAAAATCCCGGCCCTTTTCTCGCCTTCACCCACGGCGACAGTACCCCGGCCAACTTCTTGTATTCCCCCAACCAGAGCCGATTCCTCGATTTTGAAACGGGCGATTTCCGCCACGCTTTGCTGGATGGCACCTACGCCCGCATGCGCTATTTGCACAGCATCTGGGCACGAGAAATTCCTTTAGCCATACAACAACACCTGTTTGCCGTCTATCGTGCAGAACTGGGCCAAGGCTGCCCGGCAGCGTTGGACGATGCCCAATTTTACCCCGCCTATCTGGCGTGCAGTGCGGGCTGGATGGCTGGTTTGTGCCAATTTTTGCCCAAGGCGCTGGAGAAAGATCGCCGCTGGGGCCGCTCCACCCGACGGCAGCGCATTGTTGCCGGACTAGGCCATTTTACCCGCCTGACTGATGAGTTCGAGCTGTTTCCGGCTTTGGGAGAAATCTGTCAACAAATGAGCCAGCAGCTGCGCCAACGCTGGCCAGAACCTGATTGTACTTTGCCCATTTACTCGGCGTTTCGAGAGGTGTGAAGTGGGGAAACGGCCGTTTCCCCTCCTAATCTCTCAACTCTCTGTGCCCTCTGTGGCTACCCTCGCAAAATCGGCCGTGTCAGGCAGGTGGCCCCACCTTCCGCCTTGAGCGAGATTTCGTCGCCGCGATAGGTTTGCACCCGGCAGCCTGCCGCCTCCAGGCGCCGTTTGGTGATGGGATTGTGTTCCAGCATCACACAATTGCCGGGCGACAGCGCCAAAACGTTTGGTCCCATCGTCAGGAATTCCTCATCGGGCACTTCCACCAGACGGAAACCGCGTGCCTTGAGCAGCTGGTAAAACGGCACGGGCATCAGTGGCAGATACACCACGGCCACAGCCACATCCACCACGCTGATAAACGACATCAAATGCAGGCAAGCGGCTTCGCCTTCGTAATAAGGCAGCTGAACGGGAACAAGTTCCACGTCAGCGGGCACAGCTTCGCGCAGTTGGGCCAGCCCGGCGGCATTGGTGCGGAAGCCCTGCCCTACGGCCAGCGTTTTTTCGTCTAACCAGAGCAAGTCACCACCCTCAGCGCGCGCATCGCCGTGCAGTTGGTAATGGATGGGGATGCCAAGTTTTTGGTAAACGGCCGTGTGCGCCGCCTCTTCTCCCTGCCGTAATTGTTTCCCCATCTGCAAAATAATTGCCCCGTCATTGGTCACAATGCTGGGGTCATGGGTAAAAATAGCATCGGCATGGTCAGGCAGATCAACGTCGTGGTACACCACCTCGATTCCCGCCGCATGCAGCAAATTGACAAAGGCGTCGTGTTCGTTTTGGGCTTCGGGCAGATACGGCCGTTCCGTATAGTGCCATTTCTCCGGGTCGGCGTTACCGAATGCGGTAGACGGCCGTTTCACCAATACCGTTTGCAAAGGGGCAATCATGCTCTGGCTGCCGTAGTTTTTGGTCAAAGTTCACCTCGTCGGGAGAAGTAATTGGGTAATTGAGTAACTGTGTAATTTTCATCTAATTACCCAATTACCTAATTACTCAATTACATTATGTCAATAAGTGGCTCAAGAAAGCGCGGGTGCGTTCGTCTTGCGGGTCGTTGAATAGTTTTTCGGGCGGGCCCTCTTCGATGAAACGGCCGTCGTGCATGTACAAAATCCGGTGGGCAAACTTGCGGGCAAAGCCCATCTCGTGTGTCACCGTCAGCATCGTCATGCCCTCTTCCACCAGCTGCTGCATCACCGCCAGCACCTCGCCAATCAGCTCCGGGTCCAGCGCCGAGGTTGGCTCGTCGAACAACATCACCTTTGGCTCCATCGCCAGGGCGCGGGCAATGGCCACCCGCTGCTGCTGCCCACCAGACAACCGCGACGGATATTGGTCCCGTTTCTCGGCCAGGCCTACTTTTTCCAAATTGTGCATCCCCAGCTCAATCGCGGCTTTTTTCGGCATCCCCTTCACTGTCACTGGTCCTTCAATCACGTTTTCCAGAGCCGTCATGTGAGCAAAAAGGTTAAACGATTGGAACACCATTCCGGTTTTCAGACGCAGGGCATGGATTTGTTCCTGATAGGTACGCCCTTTGCCACCCGCCTCCACCGTAACGCCATCCACTTCCACCATGCCAAATTCCGGCTGCTCCAAAAAGTTTACGCAGCGCAGCAGCGTGCTCTTGCCCGAGCCACTGCGCCCGATGATACAAATCACTTCTGCCGGGGCCACCTCAAACGAGATGTCCTTCAGCACATGGACATGGTCAAAATGTTTGTTCAGGTTGGTCACGCGCACAATGTGGCTCATAAGGACCGCTCCCCGCGCGCCATGTAAGTTTCCAAACGGGACTGCGCGGCTGAGAAAATAATGGTGATGATCCAATAGAAAACGGCCGCAACCAACAGCGCCTCAAAATTACGAAAACTTTGCCGCCCCACTTTCTGCGCTCGCCATAAGATTTCCCAGACAAACCCCGTGATAGCGATCAGGGACGTATCTTTAAGCATGGCAATAAACTGGTTGCCAATGGGCGGAATCACCAGCCGGAACGCTTGCGGCAGCACAATACGCTGCATAATTTGCCGGTTTGTCATACCGATGGCCACAGCCGCTTCCCGCTGCCCCACCCCTACCGATTGAATGCCCGCTCGCATAATTTCCGTCATGTAGGCACCGTAATTCAAGCCCAACGCCAACACACCGGCGGTTAACCCAGTTAACACAATGCCAAACTGAGGCAAACCCAAAAAGAAAAAATAAATTTGCAGCAGCAACGGCGTGCCGCGAATGAGCGAAATATAAAACGTGGCCAAAGCATAGGCCGGAGGAAATTTAGACAGCCGCCCCAGCGCCCCCAGCAGCGCCAACACCGATGCCAACGCTATTGACAAAATGGAGAGCAAAATAGTTAACCCCACACCACCAAAGATGAAGGGCGTTCGCTCCCTAATAAAATCCCAATCCAGCGAAACGGTGGAAAATTCAATCCCAAAAACTGTAAATTCCACGCCGCTAAAGGCCAACACCAGCAGCGCTATCAAAATGACGTAGGAGGCATTAACCCCCAGGCTGAAGCGCAGCTGTTTCTGCCGCCTCAATTCCTGAATAATGCGGGCTTGATTGGTGGCGTCAGGTAAATCGGCCGTTGTGCGCATCGTCTCCTCCTGAAAAAGAGCCACAGAGAGCACGGAGAAAAGAGATAAAATAGCCAAAACTCCGTGGCCTCTGTGGCCAAAAAATTTCTACCAAACTATCTCTACTGGGTCGGGTCCATCGTTATATCTTCGCTGAACCATTTCATAGAGAGGTCAGACAGTGTGCCGTCGTCATGCATTTCGGCAATGATTTCGCCGACACGAGCAACCAATGTATCGTTGCTCAATTCGCTGCTTTTGTCGAAGGCCACCGCCAAATTTTCAGAGAATACAGGGGAACCAACGCGGGAAACGGCTACGCCACCATCAATAGCGGCCTGCACCACCGTATTTGAAGTCAGGAAAACGCTAAACTCATCACGTCCGGCCTGAATGGATTGGAAGCAATCATTGTCTGTTTGCAAAGGCACGATGGAAACATTGGCCGGGGGTTCAACATAGAGGCTGCTTTCTGGCAAACCAAGCGCTTCTGTATCGCCACTGAGCCAGGTTTCGTAAGTTGTGGAAAGCCCGACACAAACGGCCTGCCCGTCAATATCAGCCAACGACTCGATACCAGCACCGTCGGCGGCGGCAAACTGGGCAGGGGTGTAGTAGTACGCTGGCTCGGCAAAATCGAGCACCTGCTGGCGATCAGTGGTCACGGTCATGGAACCAACGCTCATATCCCATTGGCCACCCCAATTTCCGGCAGTAATCACATCCCAGTCAGGAGTAACAAATTCCACTTCTACGCCCAACCGTTCAGCAATTTCGGTGGCTACATCAACATCAAAACCAACAAAGTTACCACTTTCATCCAGGTAAGATTGTGGTGCATAATTCGCATCGGTGGAAACGCGAATCGTACCGCGTTCTTCAATTTCGCTTAACAAATCATCGGCATCACTTCCCCCGCACGCAGTTAAAAAGATGAATGCAGTGATGATGATAAGAAGGAAGGACAAACGCTTTTTCATGGGTTTTTCTCCTCGCATTTTTGTGTAATTGATTAAACAGGAATTGTGGGATTTTCAGTGGAACTGTTGCCAAATCAGGCAATCTTCCATACAACAACTAAACACAGGACAAAGCTGGGGATACGTGCTACTGTGTTGACTTTTGCACGGCTTCAGCATTTTTGTGTGGTCATCACCTCCTTCTGTTTATGATTGCTTTTTATCAAAATAGTGAGGTCGGTCCCATTATGCCACGAGATGGTAGGTTGCGGTAGCTAGCAGTCTGTTTTCTGTAATGAATGGCTTGCCAACGGCCGTTTCCCGGCTATCCTTACTCATAATTATCAACCTTTTAAACATGGGGAGCATCTCATGAACAAGCAACAAACAATGGAAAAAATTATGGCGCAAACCAAAACCATTGCCGTGGTCGGCTTTTCTTCTAAGTCAACCAAAGCTGGTTATTATGTGCCCGCTTATCTCAAAGAACAAGGGTATCGCATCATTCCAGTTAATCCAATGTTGGCGGAGGGGTTGGGAGAAACGGCCGTTCCCTCCCTGGAGGATATTACCGAACCCGTGGATCTTGTTTTGCTCTTTCAACGCAGTGAAAATGTGCCCCCCTTTGTCGATAAGGCAATTGAAATTGGGGCGAAAGCCGTGTGGATGCAGCTAGGCATTGCCAACCAGGCCGCTGCTGACAAAGCCCAAGCCGCCGGGCTAGACGTGGTACAAGATGCCTGCATGTTGGTGGAACACAGGCGCTGGAAAGCATAGTATTTCCCCGGAAACTGCTTTCTAGAAAGCTGCCAGCCAAAAAGTTTCCGGGGAAATAAGCCTCAGGCTTTTAAGACCAGCTGTTAGATTTCAGCAGCATAATGGCTGAAAACTTAAAGAACCAGGCAACCTGGCAGGTCGGCAACTTTCGTGAATAAGACCTGTCAGGTTTTTATGAAACCATATGCAAAAAATCTTACGCAAATTTATTACGAACGCCCGCGTCCTCAACATCAACAAAAAAGTGCGCCATAACCCGACTGCTTTTGTCAGCCTGCGCGACTTTGACGTGACGCCGGGCGGTACTGTCTCGCTAAAAACGATTGCCCAGAATCCAAACATTAGTTTGTATGCGCTGAATCATTTCAATCGAGAGGCCATTTTTGTAGAAACACCGCCGGATGTTGATTTGGCAGAACGGCCGTTTCTCTACCAGGCCCAATACGATAACGCCATCCGCCTTTACAGCATGACCTACAAAAGCTTCCTCAAGCTGGCCAACATGATGCGCCAGCCTGACAAGCAGCTCATCCTCATTCACTCCGTAGGACGCTGCGGCTCCACCCTGCTCAGCACCGTCTTCAACAACCTGCCAGACGTGCTCAGCCTGTCCGAACCGGAAGCATTTACCGAAATTGTTAAGCGGCGCGAGCCAGACGGCAGCAACGAGGCTGAAATGGCTCAACTGCTGGATGCCGTTATCCAGGTGCAGTGCCGCCCCACCAACCAGCTTGCCCCCAAAATGTACGCTATCAAATTCCGCAGCTTCTCCACGGTGATGATTGATCTGCTGCACCGGGTGGCCCCCCAATCCAAACACATCTTCCTCTATCGCAATGCCGAAGATCGGGCCCGCTCTATCGCCCGTGCCTTCAGAACGGTGGAAGCTGAGAATGAAGCGATGGATGCGGCCAATCTACGTGTGCGCACCAAATTTGTGCCGCTGATCAGCCAGTATGCGGATCGAGCCACCAACGGCACGCTCTCCAAAGTGGAGTTCAGCATGTTGGCCTGGCTATCTGGCATGCAAAAATATGTGGAGCTATACGAGGCGGGTATCCCCATGTGCGCCGTGCGCTATGAGGATATGATTGCTGAACCAGAGCAAATTGTGCGCACGCTGTTTACCTATTGCGACTTGCCCACTACGCCAGAACGCATCGCCTTGGGCGTCAAAGCGTTTGAGCGAGATTCGCAACAAGGGTCCAGCCTGGCCCGCAAAAACTTAAAACAAGACGAGCAAAACCGCCTCACCGAGGAACACCTTCAAGAAATTCACCAACTCCTGGCCGAGCACGCCACCATCCACACGGCCGATTTTATCGTCCCCGGCACCATTCAACCCACCTAACCTCAACTGCCTGAAACTTTGCCCCAACTGCCTCCGTATAGCGTGTGTTACAAACTGGAGGTAATAGCAAATGGCTGACACAATTGATAGTTTGAAAGAAGCAGAAAAAGAAGCATTGGAGAACGACCATCAACCATTGAGCGAAAATCGGTCTCGACAGGTTCGACGGCACAAGGGCAATACCACTGGCGGCTTAATTCTTATCGGCATTGGCACCATTTTTTTGTTGAGCCAGTTCACGGGGTTTTATTTTCATAACTGGTGGGCGCTGTTCATTTTGGCCCCTGGTGTAGTGAAACTGAATGAGGCGTGGCAGGGTTATCGGGCAGACGGCCGTCTCACCCACAACACGCGTGGGGCACTCATCGGCGGTACGCTAATTACAATGGTCGCCGCCTTCTTCTTGTTTAACCTGAGCTGGAATCTATTCTGGCCGCTGGTTTTGATTTTGCTGGGGATTAGTGCGCTGCTGAACGGCCGTTCATAACATCGTTTTTCTGCTTTGTTGTACCCATCACCGCTGTATTGAGCCGGTGGGAGGGTGACGAGGAGTTTTCATTTCACGCTGAAAAATCCTTTTCACCCCCTCACCGGCTCTTTTTTCTTCTGAATTTCCTCTGGCCAAATCCTCTGTCCTCAATTACGATTGTTGTAGGTCAAGTTTGCAAACTTGACCTACGGTTTCATTTGAGGAGAAAAATGCAATGAGCAAGCCAGACAATAGAGAAAAATCTACCGTTGAACAAATTCGCCAGCGATTTGACAATGATGTGGAGCGATTTTCCAATCTACAAACGGGGCAATCTTCTACAGTGGATGCACCGTTGGCACTGGAACTCATCACCAGTGCAGCAGCGGCGACCAATCCCCATGCCACTCATTTTTTGGATGTAGGCTGCGGTGCCGGGAACTACAGTTTGAAGCTGCTGGAAAAGCTGCCCCAGCGGAACGTAACGCTCATCGACCTAAGCCAGCCGATGTTGATACGTGCCAAAGAGCGAATTCAGGTGGTGACAAACGGCCGTATCCACACCCACCAATCAGACATCCGCGAACTAGAACTAGGGGAAAATCAGTTTGACATCATCATGGCGGCGGCGGTGCTGCACCATTTGCGGGAGGAGGCGGAGTGGACGGCCGTTTTCCAAAAGTTCTATCATGCGCTCAAACCCGGCGGCTCCATCTGGATTTCTGATTTAGTCACGCATACGGCCGAGGCAATTGAACAAATGATGGTGGCACGATATGGAGACTACCTTACCAAACTCAAAGACGAGGCATACCGCGACCACGTCTTTGCCTACATCGCCGCCGAGGACACTCCCCGCCCCCTACTCTTCCAGATTGATTTATTACGTGAAGTTGGTTTTGTGCAAGCCGAGATTCTGCACAAGAACAGCGTTTTTGCTGCCTATGGAGCGGTTAAGCCAATCTAACTGGAAAAACGACTGTTCCCAATTCACGATCCACAATTGAATATGGCTATGTCTACAACTCAAACTGTACTAAATACTAGAAGTTGCGCAGTGGAGGCATTGGCTACATTGAATTTATCATTTTGTCTGCTTGCACCTGCTATTCTTCTTGCAAAATAGCCCCAGCGGATAACGGATCGAATTTATCCGGCCACTGAGTAGATCTATCATATACGGCCTCAAATAGATTAGTACCTCTCAAGGAGGCTGCCCGCAAATCAGTTTCATCCAAGATAGCATATCTTAAATCAGCATTACTAAGGTTGGTTCCTTTAAGATTCGCTCCTTTCAGATTTGCCCCTAACAAACTAGCACCTCTTAAATTCGTGCTGCTCAGATCTGCTTCTCTTAAGTCAGCTCCACTCAAGTTGATTTTTCCCAGATTTACACCACTTAAAGTAGCTCCTGTAAAAATAGTTCTAGCCAAATTAACATGATCAAAATTTGCTCCATCTAAATTTGTATTGCACAATGTTGCATTGAATAGGTTAGCTCCCAACAAATTAGCTCCTCTCAAATTTGCTTCGGTCAGATCAGCAGCAATAAGATTAGCATCCACCAACTTAGCAAACCTCAAATTGGCTTTAATAAGAGTTGCAGTGTTTAGTTGAGTCCTGCTCAAGTCAGCTTCGAGCAAATTGGCTTCGCTTAAGTCAGCCCCACTTAGGACAGCATTGCGTAAGGCTACACTCCTAAGGTTTGCCTTTATCAAATTGGCACCTCTCAGGTAAGCATATGTCAGGGTCCCATCATCTAGCCAATTGTTAGCTTTCAATATAGCAATTGCGGTATCAGTTACGTCATTGTGTCTACTTCCCATTTGCAAAATAAGCTGTTTTTTCAGCAATTGATCTTGCCTATAGTTATTTAGGAAGTCAATCGAAAATACGCCCACAACAATACCAGCTAATTCAGGAGCCAAATTAATCAGTCCAGTAGCAAAGAATCGTCCAGTTCGACTATTAACTAACACCCATTGAGAGCCTGCTGGATAAGCAAAATCCAAATATATCGAAAGAAAAGTCAGAAAAACAAAAGTAACAATCGTTAGACCACGAAAGAGATCGTATCTTTCTCGTTTTATGATACTGAAAATAGTTGACCAAATACCCATTCAGCACCCTAGATGGCCATTTGCAATATAAACCGCTGACAACCGATGAGAATTCATCTCTAATTTAACGTGGTTGCCGTTTTATGCAAAACCACCCTTGGCATCATTTGGTATATCGACGTATTGTTTAAAGTGCAAACTTGATCTGTTGGATAGTCAAGTAACTTGCCAGCAAACAGCCGTTCTTAATTCACGGTTTACAATTCATCTTCCCGTCGTGGATCAAGCAGTTGGTCAATGTACATCCAAATGACGCGTGCGTAGTGGAAGATGAGGGGGGACGCCAGCAGAAGCGCCGCCGTCGCGCCGATGAGATAGCCCCAGATAGACGGCCGTATCGTGAAATACAAAATCACCACCGCAGGCACGGCAATAAAAAAGCTCATTACATATCCCACAAAAACAGCCATCATAAAGTAGCCATCTTCACGCTCAAAATGGATGCCGCAGTGAGGACAATCCTCATACATTCGCATAGGCGTACGGAACACATTCCCCTGCCTACAGCTGGGACATTTCATTTGCAAGATAGCTTTGAGCCAGTTGGGTTTGGGTGGTCGGGTGGCTGTTTTCAAAGGGATTTCCTGATTTTGGGCCGTTTCTGGGGTAAAACAGGCCTATTTTTGTGAATACTATACGAAATAGACAAATTTTTCAATTAATTATGAGCTACTCACAATTTGTTCCTGAACGGCCATAATTTCCCGAATCCCCTGCTCTGCCAGCGTCAATAATTGGTCAAATTCGGTCCGGCTGAACGGTGCTTTTTCGCCCGTCCCTTGTACTTCCACCAAAGCTCCGGCGGTTTCGTCGTTCGACGCCATCACCACATTCATATCCACTTCGGCAGCCACGTCCTCCACGTAGGGCAAATCCAGCAGCGGTACGCCATCAACAATACCCACGCTAATGGCCGCGATGTGATGTTTGTTCACATCGGCAGGCAGGAGACCCTGGGCAATGAGCGGCCGTAAGGCCAATTGCAAAGCCACCCACCCGCCACAAATTGCCGTGGTCCGCGTGCCGCCATCGGCTTGCAGCACATCACAATCTATCGTGATGGTGCGTTCGCCCAGCAGCGACAAATCCAGCGCCATGCGCAGGCTGCGGCCAATGAGCCGGGAAATTTCTTGGGTGCGTCCTTTGGGCCAACGCTGCTCGCGCCGGGTACGTTGTTGGGTACTGCGCGGCAGCATCGCGTATTCGGCCGTGAGCCAACCATGTGGCTCTGGCTTGTTGCGCAGCCACGGCGGTAGGCTTTCGTCAATAGTGACGTTGCACAAAACATGCGTCTCGCCAAATTTAGCCAGCACGGAACCTTCGGCCATTTTGGTGAAATGCGGGATGAACGTGATGGGGCGTAACTGGTTAGGTAAACGGCCGTCTGCTCGCTGCATAAAACTCCCTGTGAAATAATTCTCCAATTAAAATCTTCCGCCAAGTATAACCGATGAACCAACGACACGCACCGGTTCCACTTGCTGCTTTTCACTTTTTACTTCTGACTCCCCCTCCTCATCTTCCGCTTAGAAACGGCCGTTTTTATTAAGCTCCACTCAGGTACACGTTACACTTTTTTTGCATTTCCCCGGCAAACTACCGCCCACATAAACATTATCCCATTACCAAATCACTTTATTACACACTTGAAAAGTAGTTGAGTAATTCAGTAATTTACTACATCCACCTGGAGGTAAAATGAATATTCAAAATCGCGTGAAGAAATTGTGGCTGCCGTTTTTTGTTGTACTGGTCCTGATGCTGGCCGCTTGTGGTGCGGCCGAAACGGCCTTTACCAACCCCATTACCCAAACAATCAATACCCTCACCGAAAAAACCGTGCCGGAAACGGCCGTTCTAGAAGAAGCACCGGCGGAAACCGTGGCTGAAGCAGCCGCTCCAGTAACCTCTGTGGCCGAAACGGCCGCTAATGCTCCCCTGGCCGATCTGTTTGCTCAGGAACAAGCCTATGTGTCAGTGTATGAGCAGGTAAACCCCGCTGTGGTTAATATTGTTGTGGGCAGTGGACAAGGTTCTGGCTTTTTGTTCGACACCAAGGGGCATATCATTACGAACAACCATGTCGTTGCTGGCGGCGGTAACATCATCGTTCGTTTTGATAACGGACTCGACCTACCCGCCACCATCGTAGGCACCGATCCCTCGTCTGATCTGGCGGTCATTCAGGTAGATGCCAGCAAAATCAGCGACATTAGCCCCGTTACGTTGGCTAATTCCGATGCGCTGAAGGTGGGCCAGATCGTGATTGCGATTGGCAGTCCATTTGGCTTGCGAAGCAGCATGACCACAGGCATCATCTCCGCGCTGGATCGACTGTTCCCCGGCGCAGTTGGCCCAGATGGCACGTCCTTCCAGATTCCAGACATTATCCAAACAGATGCGGCCATCAACCCAGGCAACTCTGGCGGCCCGCTGCTGAATCTGCACGGTGAAGTGATTGGCGTCAACACCGCCATCGAATCGCCTGTGCGCGCTTCTTCTGGCATTGGCTATGCCGTGCCGTCTAACATCGTAGGCAACATTGTGCCTCAGATTATTGCCAACGGCCATGCAGAAACGCCGTGGCTGGGTATCCGTGGTGGACTTATCAATGAAGATACGGCCGTTGCCCTTGGTCTACCAGCTGATCAAACTGGCATTCTCATCAGTGAGGTAATCACCGGTGGCTCAGCGGACGCAGCAGGTTTACGCGGCGGCAACAACCCAGATGTCATCATTGGCGTAGACGGCCGTTCCATTGTTGAATTTGATGATTTATTGGGCTATCTGGTGCAGCAAACTGTGGTTGGTCAAACGATTGAACTGCAAATTTTGCGAGGTGGTCAGCCACAAACGGTAAGCGTGACGCTTTCGTCACGCCCCGCTGCCGGCTAAACCCAAACATATTTCCCCGGAAACTCCCTGATAGGTCAAAATCCTTATAAGCAGTTTCCGGGGAAATTCAAGTTATTTACGGGTACGCAACACAAAAGCCAGAACTGCTGCTCCGAAAGCGGCCGTTAGACCAACGGCCGTTCCCACCTTCTTCGCTTTTGGCTTCATTTCCTTCTCTTCCAACAATTCAACCATCGGCTCTATTTTTTGCTTGAGCGATGTACCAAACGCCAGATGAATAATGCCCGATCCCAACCGATAATTTCCCGGCTGGCGCAAAATCGTGGCAATATCAAACGGTAGCGGCGGATTGCCCACTACAAACGCCCGCGTCTGCGTAAATTGCAGCAAATCCTTTTTGCCATGCGTCCGGCCAATGCCAGACTCCTTAACCCCGCCAAACGGCAGCCTTGGAATGGCAAAATGGGACATCGTGTCGTTGATGTTTACGGACCCAACATACAATTGATGCGCTACCTGCTCCGCATGTGCCAAATTCCGACTCCATACCGAAGCGCTCAAGCCTAAGTTGGAATCATTGGCCAACTGAATGGCGTGCAGTTCATTATCCACCATCATGATAGGCACCACAGGGCCAAACGTTTCTTCACGCATGATCTTCATGCTGTGATCCACGTTCACCATGACGGTTGGCTCCATGTACAGCCCCTCCCGCTTGCCCCCGTGGATAATTTGCGCACCTTTATCCAGCGCGTCCTGCACATGGTCCTCAATAATATCCACCTGGCGCTGGAAAGTAAGCGGGCCCAGGTCATTGGGATTGTCAATTTCTGGACTGTACCCTTGCTTAAGCTTCCGAGTCTCTTCTACAAATGCATCCAAAAAGCGATCATAGACGGATTCCACAACGTAGATGCGCTCTACAGCCATGCAAGTTTGCCCCGTGTTGTAAAATGCCCCCCAGGCACCCCAATGGGCAGCCGCTGCAATGTCGGCATCTTCCAACACAATCATCGGGTCCTTGCCACCCAATTCACAAATCACGGGGGTCATGTTTTCTGCAGCAGCCCGCATCACCAACCGCCCGGTTTTTGTTGATCCGGTGAGGAAGATGAGATCGGGGCGAGATTGAACCATTGCGGCGCCAACACGGCCGTCTCCATGCAAGAAACGCACATAAGGAGCCAGCTCCGGCACTTTTTGAAATAATTGTTCAATCATCACGCCTGTGGCGGCAGTCACTTCCGACGGCTTGACCAAAACCGTGTTGCCCGCCAGCAATGCCGAAATCACCGGCGGCAAAATAAGCACCAATGGATAGTTCCACGGACCAATAATGCCCACAACCCCGTGCGGATGCTGCTCAATGTAGCAACGCTTAAAAATTTGCAGCCCTGGCGAAATGCGGCGACGGCGCAGCCAACGTGGGGCACGATTGCAATATTGGTTGATGAGATCGACGCTCATAAACAGTTCAGACAGGGCATCCTGGCGACTTTTGCCATTATCTTGATTCATAACGGCCGTAATTTCATCCATCTCATCGATCAGCAACGTTTGTAGCTTACGGACAATTCGCACGCGTTCCTTAATTGACTTGGCGGCCCATGTTTGGGCCGCAGCGTCCATTTCACGCCGGGCACGCTGCACCTCAGCGGCCGATGTCATGAGTACAGAGCCAAACTGCTCACCCGTAGCCGGATTGACAAATGGCAAAAATTCCGCCTTGCCATTAAGCGGTTGACCTTTTATCACCTCACCTATTGTTCCCATGCATCACACTCCTTATTCTTTTCTGTTCTGTCACCCTTCATTCGCCCGATTATCGTTTTTTCCACAGACCAAATAGCAGCATGCCACCCAGCGCCGCCAAGCCAGCCCAGGCAAAGATGCGCTGACGACGGCCGTTTTCCTCTTGTCGGTTAGGTAAATGGGCCGGGGCGGTTAACGGCCGTATCAACCCGGCTTCATCGGCTGGCGGCACCAAACTCATGGCCCGTTCCGTCATCGCCGTAATCGTCAAGCTAGGATTGACGCCCAAATTAGCCGGAATCACCGAACCATCCGCTACAAACAAGCCAGGATAGTTAAAAACCTCATGCCGGGTGTCGATGACGCCCTGTTCTTCATTGGCGGCAATACCGCAGCCGCCTAAAACGTGCGCCGTGGACGGCGTTTCCAACAGCACCTCATTCACCGTTGATTGGGGAATGCCGTTGATTTTCTCAGCAAAGCGGGTAGCCACCGAACGGCCCGCATCAATCACAGCTGGAATGGGCAAACTGTCGTCTCGCTCGCTCACCAATCCCTGGCGGAATAGGGTAAACGGGCTGCGCCCCCGCTTAAGCCGCATCCGGTTTTCGGCCGTTTGCATGATGAGCAAAATGGTGGAATCTCTGGCCCAGTCGGGCAGGAAACGGGCTTTAAGGAAATCATACGGCCGTTTCACTCCTTCCACCATAAAGCGACCAAAACGCCGCCAGCCACTACCCTGCAAACTCACCAGGGGCACCGCTAAATTGCGCATCAGCGATGATCCCCGCGAATAACGCACTGGCTCTACACTCGTGACGTCGTCCAGCCAAAAGTGGGAAGTAATCGCCACGCCTTTGGAGTAATCAACTTCGCCTTCACGCGCGGTCACGCCCATTAGCGCCTCGCTGTTACTGCGCACCATCCAACCCAGCCGCTCAGACAACAAAGGTAATGTTTTGGCTTCATCGCGGCATTTCAAGAGCAAATTCACAGTCCCCAACACCCCAGCCGAGACGATGACGTTACGCGCCTGCACTTGCTGTTTGCGCTTAACCACCCAGTCCGTGACTTTTTCATACTCGATTGTGTACCTTGCTGCGCCAGGCTGTGGGCCGTACAACGGTCGTATCGCCAACACATTCGCCTCAGATCGCACCTCTGCCCCCCACTTTTCGGCAAAGTAGAGGTAATTTTTGTCCAGTGTATTTTTGGCATTATGCCGACAGCCCACCATGCAGCCACCACAATGGATACAGCCAGTCCGGTCTGGCCCCTCACCATCAAAAAATGGATCAGGCACTGTTTCTCCTGGATCGCCAAAGAAAATAGCCACCGGTGTGGGCTTAAACGTATGCCCCTGCCCCATCTCGTTAGCAATCTCCTGTAATCGGTAATCAGCTGGCCAAAACAGTGGGTTTTCGCGCACGCCAAGCATGCGATTGGCTGTCTTAAAATGGGGGGCCAACTCAGAACGCCAGTCGGCCAAATCAGCCCATTCTGGCGCTTCATAAAAACGTTCACCTGGTTCGATGTGAGTACTGGCGTACACCAGGCTGCCTCCCCCCACCCCACTGCCGTTCAAAATCATCATATCATCAAAAAAGTTGATGCCCATGATGCCGAAGCAGCGCAGCGCAGGCTGCCACAAATATTTAAACACATTCCAGTTGCTTTTGGGGAAATCTTCAGCCTGATACCGCTTGCCGCGCTCCAGCACGAGCACACGGTACCCTTTCTCGGTCAGGCGCATCGCCGAAACGCTGCCGCCAAAACCAGAACCAATAATAATGTAATCAAACACATCGTCATTAACTGGGCGAGAAGGTGTGGGTGGTTGGCTCATTTTTTAAACTCGACTTGTTAGACGGCCGTTTCTGCACATAGTCGGCCATCCAATCAATAAAAAGTTATATTTAACACAGTGCGTTACCAAATATAACACAGTGCGTTATATTTTACGCAATTTATGCCATTTTGTACACCCTGATCAAAATAATGGCCTTTAAATTAGCCAAATTTACCAATTAGGATGTACCTAAGTGAAAGCGCAAAAATTCTTTGACGTAGCAAGCAATCATTTCTACGCTTTCACTCAAGTAATTCACAAATTCTGGTTTGGTTTTAGTAAAAATACTTTTTGTGAATTACATAAAAGCTACCTCAAAATTCTCAAGAACTTAATGTCAACCCCGGTTGACACTTCTTTGACGCACCTAATCCTTCGTGTTATTGTTGACTAGCAAAAATCAGACAGACGAACGCACGAATCGCGCCAACATATTATTCATCTTTTCTCTGTGCTTCAGCGCCTCTGCGTTACGTTTTTCCAAGGAGAAGCGATGACCAAAATTATTGCCGTTGCCATGCAAAAAGGCGGCGTGGGTAAAACCACCACCACCATTAATCTGGCCGCTGCGCTGAGTGAGATGGGCTACCGCGTTCTTGCTGTAGACCTGGACCCACAATGTAATCTGACACAACATGCCGGCTTTGACCCCGACAATCTTAGCCCCACTATTTACGATGCCTTTAAAGCAGAAATTGACGGCTACGAGAGCGATGTGATTGGCTCCATTTATGAGACAGACGAAAAATTTCACTTGCTGCCCTCACAGGCAGAGCTGAGCCTGATTGAGCTGTCGCTCATCAACACACTCAGCCGGGAGCGGGTGCTCACCACCATTTTGGGCAGCATCGTCAACCAGTACGATTACATCCTGGTTGATTGCAATCCATCACTGGGACTGCTGGTGGTAAATGCCTTAACGGCCGCTTCCAGCGTCATCATTCCCATCCAAACTGAATACCTGGCCGCCCGTGGCGCCCTGATGATTCTCTCCAGCATCGAAACCGTGCGACGCAAAAAGCTCAATCCAGATCTTATCATTGAGGGCATATTGCTCACCATGGCCGACACACGCACCACCCTCACCCGCGATATTCTAGCCGCCATCGACACCCAGTACGGCGACGGCATCCGCATTTTTGAACCTATCGTCAAGCGGTCCGTACGCTTTGCTGAAAGTGCCGTTGCCGGACAAAGCATCATCGCCTATGAAAGCAAAGGTCAAGGAGCTGATGCCTATCGCCAGGTCGCGAAACAAATTGCTAAGGGAGCCTAACGATGGGTCGAAAAAAACGTGGCAAAATAAACCTTTCTCAACCAAGCAAACCCCATGCTGGGGATCTGGAAAAACTGTTTACTACCAGTGAGGATGCCGAACAAGCCTCTGGCCTGGTGCTGTTGGCCCTACGCCTGGATGCGATCCAGCCAGACCCTTCTCAACCACGCCAAACCTTCCCGCAGGAAAGCCTGGAAGAGCTAAGCGAAAGCATTCGCCAGGACGGTGTCATTCAACCCATCGAAGTGACCGAATTTGCTCCGAATAACTACTTGATTGTGCATGGGGAGCGGCGCTGGCGAGCCGCTCAGCTGGCTGGCTTGGAAACAATTCCGGCTGTGGTGCAGCGGCGCAACTATGACAATGTCACGCGCTTTGTGCGCCAGCTGGTAGAAAACATCCAGCGCGAAGATTTAAATGATGTGGATCGGGCAGCGGGTCTGCTGCGGCTGCGGGATTTGATGCAAAATGAGCTGGATGCCGCTCGTGAAGAGGGCGTAACCAGTGATGAACCATGGGGTAAAAAGATTTCCTGGGCAAAAGTTGGCAAACGGCTGGGCTATTCGCGCCAGCGCATTCATCAGCTCATCAAGCTGCTGGATCTACCAGATGAAATCAAGGACGATGTGCGGGATGGGGTTCTAAGTGAACGAGACACGCGTATTTATCAGGGATTGAAACCCTCACAGCAGCGAGCGCTGCACAAAGCACGTCTGGCCGGGGATTTAACCCCAGCCGAGGTAAAAGATGTTGCCCGGTATCTCAAAGATAATCCAGATAAAACGGTGTATCAGACCATTCGGGAATTACAGGAGTTGGCGGAGGCGGAGGAACGGCCGTACGACCCCAGCCTTGACCTGCCAGATGAACTCCCCGAAGAAGAATTGTTCACCCCCACTCGCGGTGCTCAATTGCTGCGTGAAGAAGACACGTTGCCAGATTTAGCCCCCGGCACGATGCGTGTAGATAACATCACCCGACTGGGGTACATCATGCAGCATTTATCGCGCATTCGGGCCCAGGGGCTACCTCCTGGGGAAAAGGCAGAAGTCTTAAGCAGGCTGAAAATCATTCAGCAGCATGTGAATAGTTTGCTTGTGGCAATTGGGGAAGATGACTGATCGTCATCAATGTATGGAAGGCTGGAGGAAACGGCCGTTTATCTATGAATCTGCTTGAGCCATTTCCAATGCATCATCTGAAGGGATCGAATCCGCATCAAGCCGTTCAAAGCGGTAGCCGACACCCCGCTCATTGTGAATATAGACAGGATTTGCGGGGTCCGTTTCTAGCTTCTTACGCAAGTGTCCCACAAAAATCCGCACGTAATTGACATCAAACGTGTAAGAACTGTCCCACACCTTGGTAAACAACCTCTCGTGATCAACGACAGCCGGTGAATCCATAACCAAAGCCACCAGCAAAGCAAACTCTTTTTTGGTTAGCTTGAGCAGTTCCCCATCTTTAATCACTTCCCGCTTTCGAACATCAATTGAGAGGGTATCATCCTTGTATATCTTGCCATGAGGCGCTTTGGGAGACCAGCGCAGGGCAGAGCGAATACGAGCAATCATCACATGCTGGTTGAATGGCTTGGTGACGTAATCGTTGGCA
This sequence comes from uncultured Anaerolineae bacterium, assembly GCA_905479495.1. Taxonomy (GTDB): domain Bacteria; phylum Chloroflexota; class Anaerolineae; order Promineifilales; family Promineifilaceae; genus Leptofilum. The sequence goes on along the minus strand of CAJQMR010000038.1, from coordinate 22,935 downwards.
CCCAGATTCAACCCACGCACCGTGTCCTCATCCGTGACATGTGCAGCCGTTAAAATAATAATGGGTACGGCCGATTTCTCTCGAATCCGCTCACATACTTGCCAGCCATCCACAATTGGCATACTCAAATCCAGCACAACCAGGTCTGGATCATGTTCTTTCAACATCTCCAAGCCAGTCAAACCATTTTCGGCCAGTAAGGGCTGGTAGCCATTGTTGAGCAGCAAATGTTTCATCACCAGCAACATTTCTCGACTGTCATCAATTACCAGAACTTTTTCTTTGTTTGCCATCATATAATCTCCCAAGTTCGGTTAATCCCTCGTAATTTATCTTACTATACGGGGTAGTTTATAGCGAAGCAAGCAACCATGACAAAAGTCTAACTAAGGTAGCTAATAATAATGGTCTGTCTCTCTGGAGTAGCTATCGATCTGTCAACCGCGGTTGACGTTTCACGGGAAACATTTATGTAAATGCATTGTCGATTCTGATGTTACGCTTTACGATTAGGCACACAGAGAACAGCAAGATATCATAAGACCAGCGAGAGATTTTTATGGGTATTCCCGGCAAGGCAACGGCCGTTTCCACACAATCTTACTTTCAACAGTTTCCCGACATGAGCACGACAGCGCTGCCCAAATTGGGTTGGCACATCAGCCAGGCAGGGTTTGGCAGCTATCGCGTGAACACCGGCGAAAAAATCCACGAACAAGCACTGCGGCTGGCGCTGCAAAGCGGCATCAACCTCATCGACACCAGCAGCAATTACGGTGACGGTGGCTCTGAGCGGCTGATTGGCCGCATACTGGCAGAGCAGATCGATGCAGGGGAATTACAGCGGGAGCAGGTGGTCATCGTCTCTAAAGCGGGCTATTTACAGGGGTTTAACTACGCCCTGGCCCAGCAGCGCAAAAAGGAGGGACGGCCGTTTCCCAACCTGGTGAAATATGCCGAGGGACTAGACCACTGCATTCACCCCGAATTTCTGGATGACCAGCTCACGCGCAGCCTGGAACGGCTCAATCTAGAAACGCTGGATGTCTTCCTGCTGCATAACCCGGAATATTATCTAAGCTGGGCGCAGCGCCGCCCCATTCCCCAGGATGAGGCGCGGCACACTTATTACCAACGCATCCGCCTGGCCTTTAAATTTTTAGAGCAGGCGGTGGCAGACGGCCGTATCCAAAGCTACGGCATCAGCTCCAATACCTTCCCTGAACCGGTCCGCAGCTATACCTTCACCAACCTCAGCCGCGTCTGGCAAATTGCCCAGGAAATTAGCCCTAAGCATCATTTTCGTTGGGTGCAGCTGCCCATGAATCTGTTGGAAACTGGGGCCGCCACCGAGCCAAATCAACCAGACAGACAAACCGTGTTACAGGTTGCCCAGGCGCATGATCTGGCAGTGTTGGTCAACCGACCGCTCAACGCCATCGTACAGGAGAGCCTAACCCGGCTGGCCGATGTGCTGCCCCCCAGCTACCCAGCCACACCGGAGGAGGTGTCAACCGCGGTTGACAGTTGCGTGCAGCTAGAAACCCAGTTTGCCAGCCAACATCTGTCCAGTCTCAGCCTGGACGATGAAACCAACCAGCAGCTGCTTGATTACTTGTCTGTAGGGCGCATGCTGGAAGGGAATTGGGGTGGTTTTGGCACGTTTCAGAATTGGCAAGGTGTGAAGGCCCGATTTATTTTACCCCGCTCACAAACGGCCGTAGAATTTCTCTCCAACCGCCCAAATTTGCCCGCTGAGGCGGCTTTGTGGCTCGACGAGTATGTTGAGGCAGCAAACATCACACTGGCGGCGTTAAGCGCATTTTACCAGGAGCAAGCAGCCAAACGAACATCCCGCATCCAGGAAACGGCCGTTACCGCCGATCCTGATTGGCAAGCAAAGACATTAAGCCAAACGGCCGTGCGCGCACTCCGCAGCAGCGCTGGTGTCAGCAGCGTGCTGGTAGGCATGAGGCAGCAGCCCTACGTCCTGGATGTTTTAGGTGATTTAACTCGCCCAGTGGCTGTGAAAGATCGGTCAGAATCTTGGCAGAAAATGCGCGAAAACAGTGAAAAGTGATAGAGGAAGAAGTAGAAAGGAAACAAAATTGTGACCTGTCAGTTAAAACAGGGTCAAAAGCATTGCGACACAATAAAAGGAGTAAATAATGGACGAATTAGTAAAAATGGTTTCGGAAAAAACAGGTTTACCAGAAGATCAGGCCAGGAAAGCAGCCGAAGCTGTTTTGGAATTCCTGAAGGAAAAATTGCCAGCACCACTGGCCGGGCAGCTGGACAACTTGCTAGAGAATCCTGGACTGGCCGACCAGGCCTCGGGTTTGCTGGATAATCTGTTTGGGAAGAAATAAGTTGGAGTAAAAAGTGAAAAGTGATAAGTGGAAAGTTGCCCTACTTATCACTTTTTACTTTTCACTTTTACTCGTCTCATCCGGCAAAATCTCCCGGTACAAAAACCAGCTCCCCAGCCGCTGTTCTTGCCCTTTGGGTGCCCGGTCGTAATAAATTTCAAAAAGACGGCCGTTTCCCACCTGCACCCGAAAATAATACCGCCCCACACCCCAAGACCCCCGTTTTGCTGCTTTTTTCAGATTTTCTGGCCGCATATTGTTGGCCATTCGCCCGCGACGGCCGTAATCACGCCACTCCTGTAAATTAGCCACAATCTCGAAGGTTTCCTCACGCCAGATAAAACGAGCGGGGCAGGGCGGCAGCTTGGCAAACAGCGGTGGTTGGTCAAATTCCACCGTGATCGAAGCGCCGATGAAGCGTGTGGGTGGCATCAGGGCGTCCAACTCAACGAATCAGCCGCCGACAGGTCGAGGAGCTGAACCAGATCGCTGCCATCAGGCTGCATCAGATAAATACCGGATTGGGCGCTAAACGCCAGGGAACGGCCGTCTGGCGACACAACACCATATTGCCCCACCTGCGCCTCTGTGGTTACGGCTTCTGGCTCACCACCAGTCACCGGCAAACGCCACCAACGAGAGGGCAGACTGTGGGCTGAGGCGACCTCAATGCCCAGTAACCGCTCCCACCAGGTAACCGAACTGGTCTGCTCTGCCACGGCCGAAAAATAAAGCCATTGCCCATCAGCCGAGAAAAACGGAGCATCCAGCGTTGTAAAACGGTCGCGGGGCACCAACACAGTCGGATTACTGCCATCGGGTTCTGCTAAAACGAGCTCAGCCAGTAGCGAATCCTGGTCAATGTGAACGTAGGCCAGGGAACGGCCGTCTGGTGAGACCCGAGGCCAGATACCATTGTCGGCTACCTCAAGCATCTCTCCTGAAGCCACATCCAACCGCTCCAAAGTGGTGCTAAAGGTGAAGGCCGCTTCATCCAGCGGCGTCACATGTGAGTAGTAAAGCTGCTGCCCGTCCGGTGACCAGGTGGGATTAAAGAAAACCTCCTGCTCTGCCGTGCGCTCGATGAGCAAGCGCGGCTCGCTTCGACCGTCTGCCAGCAGCAGGTAGAGGCTGCTGTAGCCAAACTGAATCTCATTTTCACCAGGGGAAGGGGCATAAGTCAGGGCAATCTGGCTGCCATCTGGCGAAGCAGCCATGTGGCTTAGCCAGGCATTCAGCGGCACCTCAAACAGCGGTTGGCTGCTGTCATCGGCAAAATCATAGCGCATCAGGGCCTGACGGCGTGGCTCTTGCAGGATGTAGAAAAGGGAACCGGTGTTGTTGGCTGTTTCGGGGGGAACGGCCGTATCCCCCGCATTCCCACCACAGGCCACCAGCAGTAAAAAAAGGGCAAAAATCAATGTTTTGGCAGGTTTCATGGGGTAATTGTATCTGTTTTTGGGTGAGATTGGCGGCTGGAGCTTAAAGTTTTAGGGGGAGCTGGTAAGACGGCCGTTTCCCATCCAGCAGCACATAGGGAGCCAGCCGCTTGGTGGCAATGCCCAGTTGGCGTAAATGATTGAGTTCACTCAGCCGCCCTTTACGCCGGGCATTAAGAATGGTGTGGCTGTGTTTGGGACCAATGCCAGGCACGCGCAGCAGATCCTGGCGCTCAGCCCGGTTCAACTCCACGGGATCATGCTGCAAATTAGCCTCCGCCCAGGCCAGCTTGGGATCGATATTCAGCGGCAAATTGCCTTGCTGGTCAAACGGCATCTCTTCCAGACCAAAATCATAGTCACGGAACAAAAACGAGGTTTGGTACAGGCGCACTTTACGCATGGGGTTTTCGGCTGGCTGGTTTTCCAACGGGGTATCGTGAATGGGGCTGAAAGGCGAAAAATAGACCCGCTTGAGATGCAGCTGCTTGGTCAGATATTCTGTCGTGGACAGGATTTCTACGTCTGTCTCGCCGACAGCACCCACCACAAACTGGCTCACGGTAGAAGGCCAACGGCCGTTCCAACCCAAATGCCCTGGTTCTTCCTGCCGAATTTGCTCAATGAGCTGCAACGGCCGTACCAGTTCCTCAAGAAACACCTTTTTAGGAGCCAGTAACGCCAGCCGCCTGTCGTTCGGCGCTTCCAAATTCACCGACAGGCGGTCAGCCAGCGTCATGGCCTGGCGCAGCTGTGCTTTTTCGGCACCGGGCATCACCTTCAGGTGCAAATACCCTTTAAACTGATACTTTTGGCGCAGAATTTCGGCCGTTTCCAGCAGGCGGTCCTGCGTGGCCACGCTGCCTTTAATGATGCCGGAACTGAGGAACAATCCTTCAACCATGCCTGCCCGATACAGCTGCATAAACGCCTTGGCCAACTCTTCTGGCTGAAACGTGTGCCGCCGGTAGTTACGCCCAGCCCGGAAGGGGCAATAGTAACAGTTACGCTCACAGGCTGAAGTAAGCAGCGTTTTGAGCATAGGCATCGTCTTGCCACCGGGCATGACAGCATGGCTAATGCCTAATGCCTCTTGTTTAGCCACCGCGCTGCGACGCATCTTGGCAGGCGGGCTGCCTGGCGAATTGCGTGGTGTTACCACCTGGCCACAGGGTGCTACTTCTGGTGCAGGGTTGAAATTTGTCTCCTCAGCCGGCTCCAGGTGCATATTCAGGGCAATATCTTGCAACTTAACAATGGCTTCCATAATAAAGCCGATTATAGAACATTCGTTCGCAACTCACAAGCACCTTTTTCCGTAAAGACGACTTTGGCATAACCCGTTACTTTTTTGCGTGATCAATCACTGAAGAAGCGTGAACGATCCGTTTATTTTTGTGACAGTTTGCTGAATTAAGCATCCTAACTGTAAATAACGATACACAGATTCCCGCCTAAACCGGATAAATTGTAGTCATTACACCGGGGCGAAGGGAGTCATCCGGTAAAGGTAGATTAAAAATGATGCGTATACAAAGTGAAACAAACGGCCGTCCACAACCAATGCCACGGGCACAGACCGGGCCGTTTATTGACAGATTAATTACAGCAAAAGCAAACTTGGTAACGGCCGTTTTGGCTGGACAGAGCTGTTATGTGCAAGGGGACAATGCCCCACTGCGCTATCGGCTGCTGACAGATACGGCCTTACGCTTAACAGAATTCAATCAGCAGGCCGCCTATTTTGATTTGTCGGACCTGGCGTACCAGTATGATTTAGCGACCTGGGTGAAAAACAGCATCCGTTTGCTGGCCATCCAGCTAAACCGGCCGCTGCCAACGGCAAGCTGGTGGACAGAGCGGCGTGAAACCGATCCGACTGCTGTATTTTTGCGATTTTTAGAGGAATGCCTTCTGGCGCAAGGGGACAAGCCTATTCTGCTTTCTTTTGACGAGGCTGATCAACTGCTGCAAACACCATTAGCAGATGATTTTTGGCGGCTGCTCGGCCGGATTAACCAGGCCCAAGAGCAAAAACGTGAATTTAAACAGTTGACGCTGGTTCTATGGGGGAAAGCTTCGTGGCCGCAGTTGGCGGGAAACGGCCGTTTCCCCACCACCGCCCTCAAACAAATTATTCTTTAGACCTATACGCCGCTTCGAGCCCTTCAATCTGGCGCAAGCAGCGATCATCGACTTCGTTAGGCATATATGCGGTGCTAAACCACATTTCCAAAATCTCTTTGGCCTTCACTTCCGACGTCCGTCGCAACGAAAGGCAAAGCACATTGGCTTTGTTCCAGAGGCGGGCACCACGCGCGGTTTCCGCCTCATCACACAGAGCGGCACGGATTCCAGGCACTTTATTCGCCGCCAGACTCACGCCTGTTCCTGTCCAGCAAAACAAAATGCCCTCATCAGCTGCCCCGCTGGCAACTGCTTCTGCCACCTCGCGGGCTACGCTTGGCCAATCCTGGGCTTCATCCCGCAGCGGACCAAATAAAGAAACCTCATGACCACCTGCATTGACCAGGGCCACGACATGATCTGTTAGGTGCGTTTTTTCATCAGAACCAATGGCAATTTTCATAATATCTTTTTTTATGAGTAACTCATAATTTATTCAATTAGCTACTCGACTGCAAATTCAAATGGAATTCATTTTAGGAGATGCCAGGCTGTGTCTGAACAGAATTGCGCTTGAGCTTGGTATAAGACGGCCGTCCCACTTTTGTAGTTTGGGTTACGGCCGTTGGGTACACCAACGTCACCCCATTTTGCCCCAAAGTATGAATTCGCTCAAGTTCCATCAGCCGCTGCATATCTGCTTCAGAAAATTGGCTCACCACCTCGTGTAGTCTGGCCAGGGATCGTGCCTCATTTTCAGTTTGCACGGCCCGTTCCTGGGCCGCTTCCAAAGCAGCTTTGACGTGGCGCGGCATGTCAATCGCCCCAATCATCACCCGGGAGAAGGAAAATCCTGCATCGAATAATCGGGTTGCCAGCTGCTGCCGTACAGCCCGCTCCAGGCGACGCGTTGCCCCAGGCTCGCACACCTGGTCAATGGTCATCTCACCAATGACGTGGCGCAAGCAGTTATTGAGATGTTTGGTCACAATGCTGTTGGCTTTCTTGGGCAAATTTCGGGCCAACTTTGGCTGTGCCGCTGCTTTAATCTGAAAAGGATCGATATCAAAGTTCACGCTCCATTCCACATCCAGAGAAATGCCTCCGTTGGTTTGCACGCCAAGGCAACGGCCGTTTGCTGAGCCTGATCCGGTAGGAATGGTGTGCGAAAATTGCTCGGTTAAGGGGTTCATTGGATGCCGCCCACTGGGCACAAAGCGGGCAAACGCCTGCCGTCGCTTGTCGAAAATCACCCCCACTTCCATCTCAGGAATGCGAATAAAGCCAAATTTTGTGTAGGCCAATAAACTAAGCAAGGCAAGGAGGGAAACGGCCGTTCCCCACAACATCCATCCACCCCAGGCAAAGGCAGCCATAACAACACCCATTGTCAAAAAAATAAATAATTTAAACATGAGAACACCCCTTGTTGAACAGTGAAATCCATAGCAATTAGTGTAATATCAACACTTATGCAAAACAGTATAGTGTACTAAATACACTTTGTCAACCCATACTTGCAAAACGCAATTTCACTCTCGTATAATCAAATCAACCTCATTAACCAGTAACTTAGTAAGCGGCCAACAAAATGTATGATCAAGTGACCGCTTACTCGAAACCGTCCGCGCAATTCCGCTAACTTATTTGCGGACGGTCACTTAGGCAAGGAGTTTCTCAATGCTAAAAAATGGAACATTTACCGAGGGATGGATGGATATGCCGCCGGTGGGCAATCTAATTAATCAACAACCCAATGGCTGGATATTACGCTGGGTAGAACCGGGCAATTCGCTATTTGGCGCAGGGGACAAGGCCGGTGGTGTACCCGAGTGTGTACACAAACTAGCCGGACAGCTGCCAGCCAATGAGCAGCTAGGCGCCAAAGATGCCTTGATTTTGGCCGGAACCAGTACCTACAAAGTTTTTCATGCAGGCAGTCCCTTTGGCGTCGAACTAAAGCAAGTGGTTACCGGGTTAAAACCAGGCAGCAAGGCAACATTGGTAGTCCCAATTTTGGCTGTACTTTATGATGAGACTGACCCGTTTGGGGCAGAGTCCGGGGTTTGGGTCAATGGACAAGGGGAATGGATTAATGGCGGCCAGATGGGCAATCGCAAATGGCATCGTCACAAAGTGACGTTTACTGTGCCAGACAATGGCACCGCCATCATCGAAATTCGAGTAAAAAGCAAGTGGCCACGCAAAAAAGATTTCTTCATTGATGGCATTACGCTGGAAGCCAAGCCAGGGCCAGAAACAGAGAATGAGATTCCCAAAATCTTACCCGACCCCATTGTCATTCCCGATCGGGACAAAGAGACGGCTGAGGCGGCAACGACAGGCCAAACTATTTCCATCAAGGTGCCCTCAGGCATGAAGCTGATAACGGCCGTTTCCAACGAAGCCAACACCATAATTCTGGTCGTTCCGCCAGGGGTATCTGTTCAGAAAAGTTAATTGCTGGTCAGAGACTGGAGGTTTTTTAATCTCCAGTCTCCGATCTCAAGCCGCCTCTCATTAACTGCGGTTAATAACCAAAATGCCGCTCACAATAAACAGTACGCCTATGAGCATAACGGCCGTAATCTGCTCATTCAGCAGCAACATACCGCCCAATCCGGCAAATACGGGCACAATGTAACCCGTCATGGCCGCAGCCGTGGCCCCAAAACGTTTGATGTTGTAAACAGCCAGCAACAATCCAGCAAAGGTGCCCACCAGCGCCGCATAAAGCAGCGCCACATAACCGCTAGGCGTCACTGAATGCAAATCGAAGCCGATGATGAGTGCCGAAAGAGGCATTACGACGAGAGCCGCGACAAACATGCGAATGCTGGCCACGTCGAAGGCATTATAATCGCTTAAATATTTGCGAACATACACAGACGAAGCGCCCCCCATCGTCATGGCTACCAGCATGAGGATGTAGCCCAGCGGATTCGCTTTACCCACGTCAGCCAGACCACTCTCACCGCTGGAAGCGAGCACAATGGTGCCGGTTAGCGCCAGGGCCACGCCAAACGCTTTGCGCCGGTTTAGCGCTTCATCAGGCAAAAAGAAGTGGGCCAGCAGCACGGTAATGGCCGGACTGGTGGTGATAAAAATGGCAGCCAATCCGCTGGAGAGATATTGCAAGGCAGTGACGATGGATGTCATGGGAACGGCCGTACCCAACACCCCCAAAACCGACGCATGCAGCCACAAACGACGGTCGGTTGGCCAATGGTAGCGACGACTGACCAATGTATAAAAGGCTACGTGGCCCAATCCAGCCATCGTCAGGCGCAGGCCAATATACGTTGTAGGCTGAAACTGTCCGACGCTAAAGCGGGAAGCCACAAGTGTTGAGCCAAACAAAAAGCCCAAAAAAGAAATATAAGGCAAAGCCTGTGCCGTCATGATTGCTCCAAGCTGCGCAGGTTTATTAGATAGCTATCTAATGCGCAGCCGCAATTATAGCGCAGACCGATGGGGGAGGGAACTGACCTTTAGTATGGGGTAAAAAACAGCACGCGACGCTATTCAGAGATGCAAAAGTACCAATGAGCTTGTTTTTGGGCGACGTAGCGCCAGCGCCCCCGAAAGTCATCTTGCTGCGGAGGGGCGTTGTCGCTGCGGTATAAATAGCCAGCAAAGTTACGCGGTGCGTTTTTCTCGGTGAAGAAGAAGATGGCCGTTGTTTCACCTTCTGTTTCCACCCAGATACGGCCGTTATCCGCCGACAAATATCGATATGCCTCGGGCAAATTGATCACACCGCTTTCTCCAGGCATCAATTCACCACTTTCCACCATCTGCGCAACCGCTTCATACTGGCTAATGCGCCAACGGAAACGCAGCGTTTCCCAGAGGTCAGAGAAAGGCACCAGCTGAACAATAATCAACGTGCCGACGTTGATTGCCAAAGGCAGCGCCGCCCATTTTACCCCCCGTTCGGCACGAAAGGGCAGGTAAAAGAGAGAAGCCAAAATGAGTGCCACCAGCACAAATTTTAACCCTTCCACCAGCGGTTGTGCCCAATACCCACCGCGGCTTGATTGGCCTGCCTGCAAAACGGCCGTTAAGCCAATCAACACCACACCAAACCAGGTCGAAAACAGTCCCAATGAGGGGAAATCAGGTTGATACAGGTCATCAGAAAGGATTGATTGGCTCATGATCTTCTCCTTTAGGTTGAGTGAAAAGTGATAAGTGAAAAGTAAAAAGTAGGGTCAACTTATCACTTTTTACTTTTTACTGCTCCACGCGGGCCAACTGTGGCGGCAAAGCAAAAATGATGAAGTAGGATCCGATAAATACGGCCGTTAACAACAATGTCACGGCGGCCGTTTCCACAAATTGACTTCGTACCAACAAATGATCAGCCAGATCGCGCAGCAGAACGGTGGGATTTAGCAGCAAATCCCAGCTATTCCAGCGCAAAAAACGGCCGATGTACACGCCAAAACTGCTTAATCCCAGCACCACCAGCACAAACAGCCACCCGGTTAACTGATTCCATGTTTTCGTCACCAAATCTTGCAGCCAAAACAGCGAGGCAAAGCCTAAAAAGAGGCCTGCCAGGGCAAAGGTCAGCAGCATAATCAGGTCATACCAGAGGGGAACATGGCCAATCTGCCCTAAATGGAGCAGGTCCGTGAGCAGGTATGGGGCGTTGGGGAAAAAGAGCAGCCACAGGCCACCCCAAACCCAGCGTCCTAAACGGCTGGCCCGATGCCGTCGAGCCAGCAAGGCAAACAACACTGGCAGCCAGGCCAAAAACAGGTTCCACAGCAAAAAGATGAAAACGATGCTGCCGGTGTAGGCAAAGCGCACAAACCAGATGGCCCCAGCCAAACTGGAGGTAAACAGCAATGCGGCCAACAGCAAAAGCGTATGTTTTGTTGACGTCTGGCTCATTGGACTGACTCCGAGGAGAGGAACCAGGGAACGGCCGTTTCATCGGTGCGTAAAAAGTGATACAGCTGACCAGCAACTTTGGCTTGCCCTGAAGGGGAAGTATGCGTGCCATCAAACGCAAAGTCTGACTGCTCCCAAATAAGACCATTGCCTTGCTCAGCGACGCCATCAGCCCATAAATAGGGGCCCCAGCTAAGCCACGGGGCGTAAACTGTGCCCTCGTCTGGATCGTAGTTCAGGCCAACGTCGCCTTTTAACTGGTCCTCAATAAGCCATTTCACGGCAAAAGCGGATTGATAAGCGTATGGCTCTGGATTAAGATCGATGGTGGCATATCCACCATAAGTCCGGCTGGAGAGGTAGATGATTTTCAGGTTCGGAAATCGCTGATTCAGCAAGCCTACAATCTCGCGCAAATCGGACTTCAAGAGCAAGGCATCCAGCGGAAACGGCAGATTGGCCCGTGCCCGCGCTTCCTTCAGCCAGACGATCTGCACTTGCTCATCGCTCAGGCCAGCTTCTGTCAACCGTTCGCCCAAAACTGTCCAATAATCGTCGTCTGGATTGGCCACAAATTGCGATGCTTTGCTGTGCTGGGCCCCATCCACAAAGACTACGGCGGGATTGAGCTGCGGAATCTCATCTGCCTGGTCTAAAAACGTTTCAAATTCCAATGAGGTATTGGACATGCCCACGGCCACAAAGCCAATTTTGCCGCTTGCCTCGTCCACGCTGCCATCGTTGGTCAACGGCCGTATCGCCTGGGCAATCTTAACCCCGGCCGCTTCATGGGCCGACGGCCGTTCATTGCTGCCATCTGGGTACAGGCCACCGGCCATGCCGTGGTATTTCTGGCTGCCCAGCTCGGTTAGCGGGGTTAAACCCACTGTCGATTGGCCCATGCGAACGGCCGTTAACTTTCTAAAAACCAGGCCACCCGCCACCAGTAATAACAGCAATAAAAAAATGAGAACCAGCCACCAGCGCGACCGATGTGATGATAAATTTGTCAATTTTGTGTGTTTCGATGTTAACTCCACTTACTTTCTCCAATTTCTACTTTTTACTTATCACTTCTTACTCAAAATTAGTCAGCCAAAAAGCCCAACAGGTCAAACGCCTGCCAACGCACTAGATTAAACGATGTCCAGTGCTGCCAAGATGAGTCAGAAATGAGGGTTTGATAACGGCCGTTTAGCGCATCCAGGATAATCTCATGCCGTGTATCGTAACAATCCGGTTCATCAGACAGCCAGGCACGGGAACACACCACGTTCATCTCTTCTTCTGCATCCCCAACCGTTAAATTCAGGCCACGCACCAGCTGCGGAACCGCATCGTCAGACAAGCTGGCTAAATAAACTGCGTCCAAATCACCAGTTTGCACATAGCGGTCCAAATTTTGCCGGGCGATAAACAGATCCGGGTTGATGAGGTTCAGCGTCACCATAAAACCCATCACTGCCAGCAAGACCCCAATGGCAAAACGATCCGGCCGCAGCCACAGCGTCAGCAAAAACCAGACCAGCGTGAGGGCCAGCCAGGCCATGCAAACGTACACCATCAGGCGCAGCTCGGTATAGCCAAAGGCCGCCTCATACAGCGCCATGCGCCGCCAGGCCGACACCAACATCACCAATACCAGCCCAACCAGCACGCTGCCCAGCCCACTAAACAGCCGAATTTGCCCCTTATTTTCTCGCCGTGTCAGCCAATTCAAGCCTAAAACCAGCAGCATGGTCAGGATAGCCACGGTGAGCAGTTCAAAAAAGCCGCGCCGCGCATAGTCGGCAAAGGTGTAGCCCGCTTCGGTGACGTTGGCCGCACCGCCAAACAAGTAAGTGAACTGGATGGCAACAAAAGCGGCAAACAACATGTTTACCAGGACCAAGATGGTGCTGGTTTCAATAAAACCAATTGAAAGCTGGTTGGGAATGGTGCCCAAGGCACGTTCCAACGCACTTTGTTCTTCATCATCGGCGCGACGGGTGAGGGCCAGGGCCAAACCACCAGCCAGCAGCACGGAAAGCAGCAAAATGAGGGTGCCACGCCACAGCCATTCGGCGATGTGGCTAAAAATGTCCAACGAGAAAAGCTGATCCACGTAATCGGCAAAGATGAGGTCCGCTGAGCTGAGCAGGATGGTAAAAACAAGGAGCACGGGCAGTGCCAGCAGCAAGCCTCGCAGCAAGGGCAGCAGGCGGCGACGGCCGTTTCCATTCATCCTTACCTCTTGCACACTGGGCTGAATCACCGGGGCAGACAGGGCCAAACTGCGACCAAAAACGCGCAAAGGCAGCAGCACATAGCCCAATAAATTCATATTTTCGACGCGCCCCGCTGCGTAAAAGAAAGCCAGATAGGCCAGCAGGCCAAGTACCGCGAGCACATTAAGTGTGGTCAGGGTGCTGTTGGTGCGCAGCATGGCCATGCTGGCAAAAAAGAAGAGCGGCAGCAGCAGCCATAAGTTGCGTTTGGCTGGAGCGATGGCTTCGGAACGGCCGTTCCACCACAGCCCACCCACCACCAGCGCCACAAACAGCAGCAGCGAGAGGCCCAGCGGCTTGTCATAGAACAGCCAATCCACCACAAAGCCAAGGAAGACGGCCGTTTGCAGCAGCCGCACCGGAGCACGCAGCGCCAGGGGCTTTGGGGACTGTATGGGTTTGGCAATGAGTTCGTCGTGTGTAGTTTCCATGTTTGCTCCTGTTGGTCAATTTTCAAAAATTGACCTACGACTTGCACCCCAAAAAGTAAAATACCGTCGCCGCCCCCAACATATCCATGGTTAAATCCAGAACTTCATCAAAAGCCGGGATGATGTGCTTAAACGAGGCAATTTGCAGAAATTCCTGGATAACACCCAGCAAAAACATCAGGCCCAAATAAAGCCAAAAGCGCTGCCGCAGGCTGGGGAACAGCAGTAAAACGCCGCTGCCCATCAGCCCAAAAACAGCAAAATGGCCAATAATGTGCGCAATTTCTGTGCCAAAAATGAAGTTGGTCACCACGCTAAAGCCGGGCCATACCGTCGCCAACCATCCAAAGGGAAATAAGGCGGTGGCGATTAACAAAATGAGGGCTAGGATGAGATACGGCCGTTGTGTTCCCAGCGATTTGTTTTGTGGTTTGTCTAGTTGCATCATGAAAGCTCCCTTGAATAATTTGAGTATTTAACGCGTCAATTGCAGGATGATTTCCCAGAGGTATGTATAAAAATTGTCTTGCGGTATACGAAAAAGCATAAATGTGGATTCTCGTCCCACAAAGGGGGCCAAAATGTAAGCCATCTGCGAGCCAACAAACATGTACAGCACCATCCAGATCGGCAGCAAAAAGCCCGCGCTTGATGAACCATTACCCGACAATTGGCGAATATAGTGGAAATTTTTGTGAATGTAAGCCAATCCAGCAACCCCACAAATGGCAAAAATCGTGACGTGCATCAGCATTAAAAATTCGTAGCTTGAGCCGCTCAACAGGAAAAAAAGCGCGATAGGCGCAAAAGACCCTAACAAAACGGAATTAACTGCTGCGCCCGTAAGTAAAACTGTTAACGTTTGGCTTAAAGATAGTCTTGACCCAAACAGCAACCCTAAAAAGTGTAGGGTCGATAGGCAAATCAACAGTGTGATAAAAAAGAGGGACGGTACCTTGATAGCTGAAACCAACGCTTGCAACAATGAGTGCCGCAATCCCATCGAAAAACCATAAATGGCACCACCAGTTAAGACAATTCCGGTGAGACGAGCTAACTTTGCTTTAAGGGCTACATCATTGACAACATCGTCGCATAATGCTTCACTACTCTTGATGATTGATTCGGCCGTTATCTGCATGGCTACCTCCATTGGTTAACTGTGGCCCATGTTACTCGTTTAGCCAGCCAGCGAACGACCTCTTAAAATCAGTTGTTTAGGCACTCAAGTGCTTGACCTAGATCGATCAAATGACGGATGTTACCTATATGTTGAAATTACTCATCGTAGAAGACAATGAAAAGCTCAGGCCAGCGCTCAAGGCTGGTTTGGAAGATTTAGGCACCGTAGAAGTCATCCACGACTGTCCTACAGGCGAAGAAGCCCTGGAATTTTGCCTGGGCCAAACGCCAGACGTCATTTTGATGGACGTGCAGTTGGCTGGGGTGATGAATGGCATTGAAACGGCCGTTGCCATCCGGCGCGAATTTCCTAGACTCCCCGTGGTGTTTTATTCTATTCAGGACGACGATGAATATTACCGTGCCTTTCGTCGCAGTGGCATTCTCAGCCATTATGCCTACGTGCGAAAATCCAACTACCTGCTGCCCAACATGATTGTGCCTTTGTTGGCGGATGCGGTGAACGGCCGTTCCTTCATCGACCCCGACATTGAATCCCGCGTGCAGGAAGTGCGCCGCAAAGACGAAAACGCCCCGATGGACATCCTGGAACCCAACGAGCAAGCCGTAGCCCGCATGGTGGCCCAAGGCATGAGCAACGAACAGATTGCCAGCCGTATGGGGTTCCGCGACAAGCGCACCATCAGCCGTATCAACGGCCAAATTTACACCGCCTGGGGCCTCAACGACACCACCACCGATGAAAAAGTCGCCCGCACTCGTGTAGCTATCATTCTGAACGCCGGTCAATTCATCCACTGGAACGAAGACGGCGTCCCGCACATCCTGGATGATCACGGTGAATGGACACCATGGGAGTAGACTGGTAATCAGTAAACCGTGAACGGTAATCGGTCGGCAGTTTATAACTGACCACCAACCACCGATTACGGATAACCGACCACCGTTAACCGTCATGAGCGATATCCTCCTCCTTGACTGGGCCATCATGGCCCTCTCGCTTTTTAACACCATCCTGCTGGCCTGGCTGGGCTTAACGGTTGCCTTTAATGCAGACCGGCGTGACTGGGGTGTCTGGATTGGTACGGTTGGCTTACTATTGGGTGCGGTTTTCTTTGTTAGCCATACAGCGTTTATAGGTCTTGGGCTGAATCAACTCACCTGGCGCAACATGATCTTCTGGTGGACAGGGGGATTAGCGCCAGCCATTATGCTCCCCTATGCCTGGTATGTCATTATGCTTTGGTATGCGGGCTTTTGGAACGTGCCCCGACCACCTTGGCATAAAAAACAAAACATCTGGTTGGTAGTTGTAACAGCAACGCTCATCTTTGGCTTGATTGCCCTGGTCGTAGGTGTCTTGCTATTAGCTATCCCATCGCGCACGCTGGATCCGCTGCGAGGGTTCATTCGCTATTCAGTGGGCGGTATTCCTCTTTTGGCTGTCGGCTACTCTATCTATGTCATTCTGTGCATCGGGCTTTCGCTAAGCGCGTTGCGGCAGCCGGTGGCCTCGCGCCGGATGATGGGGCTGGTAGCCAGGCGTCGTGCGCAGCCCTGGCTCTCTTCTGCTGCGCTGGCCATGCTTGTGGTTAGCCTGCTCGTTGCTGGTGTTATGCTCTGGATCGTGCAAGATTCTCGCCAGCGCACCTTTCTAGAGATCTATATCGACGCAAAATTGACGATTGCCATTTTAGACTTGCTTATTTCCGCTATTATTGCGGTTGTCATTGTGTTGCTGGGGCGAGCCGTGGTTTCGTATGAGGTTTTCACTGGTAAAACATTGCCGCGTGGCGGACTCAAGCGTCAGTGGCGACAGGCTGTGATGCTGGCCGCAGGGTATGGTATCGTTATTGGTGGCACGATCGCCATACAGTTACGGCCGTTATACAGCCTTCTCCTCACGGCCATGCTGATGACCTTCTTTTTTGCCATGGTTAGCTGGCGTACTTTTGCCGAAAGGGAACGGTACATTGCCCATTTACGGCCGTTTGTTTCTAGCAACCGCCTCGTTGAGCAGCTCATCACCCAATCGGACCCGCAAGAAGTCGATTTCATCACCCCCTTTTATGCCCTCTGTGCCGATGTGCTGGATGCGCGTGTTGCTTATCTGGCTGCCTTGGGGCCGATGGCCCCGCTGGTAGGGCCACCGATCAGCTACCCTTCGTCAGCCCAGCCGCTGTCCTCCCTGGCCACCATCACCGAGCGGTTCACGGGGACAGAAAATGAGATGATTTCTCTCGATGCTGATGAGTTTGGCGCAGCGATTTGGGCTATACCACTGTGGAGTGAACGGGGGTTATCCGGGGTACTGCTCCTGGGTGAAAAGAGTGACCAGGGTCTTTACACACAAGAGGAAATTGAGATTGCTCGCGTCATCAGCGAGCGGCTGATTGACACCCACGCCAGCGCCGAAATGTCGCGTCGCCTGATGGAAATTCAGCGGCAGCGGCTAGCCCAATCACAAATCATCGACCAGAAGACACGCCGCGTGCTGCACGATGATATCTTGCCAGACATTCAAGCCGCGTTAATTGCTTTGAGTGGGGAAACAGCGGGAGGAAACGGCCGTACAAACCAAGCCCTTACCCTCATGACCGAGGCCCATAAACAAATCTCTGATTTGCTACATGACATGCCCACTACCACTGCGCCAGAGGTTGCCCGCCTGGGCTTCATCACTGCCTTCCAACGCATTGTAGAAAATGATTTTGCCACTGTGTTTGATGTTGTTCGCTGGGAGATTTCATCGGAGGTGGAAGCAGCGGCCAAAACATTGCCTACGCTCACGGCCGAAGTTGTTTTTTATGCCGTGCGGGAAGTGGTACGTAATGCTGCCAAACATGGTCGAGGTAGTAAGGAGGAACGGCCGTTAAGCCTAACCATTACCATGCAGTATACCGATCAGCTGGCCATCACCATTACTGACGATGGTGTAGGTCTGGGCAATAGTGAAACATCTGGTTCAGGCCAGGGCTTGGCGCTGCATAGCACGATGATGGCGGTGGTGGGTGGCTCAATTGTGGTCGATACAGCTGCCTATCAATTTACGCGCGTTACTCTTAATGTGCCTATTCTCGCTGCGCACGCTTTCGCCAGTAGCGCATGATGCCATCTACACTCATGTAAAGCGGGTTGGCAGTTGCATACTGATTAATGGCCGCTTCCGTCAGTCCAGCGGCTCTGGCACGCTCAGCAAACCAATTTTCATAGACCGCAACAAGTTCATCACGAGAGACCCCATCCTGCATTTTTGTGTGGACGAAGACGGCCGTTTCCCGTACCAACGCTTTAACCGCCTGCAAATGCCCTTTCACATCGTCAACTGGACCAAAATGGGTTGGATAAATGCGCTGGAAATTCTGAGCAAGTAAGCGATCAAGCGTAGCTTCCCACACTTCCAAGTCGAATTCCGGTGGCGGCGCAGGCACATCGGGAAATCCCCAGCCAGGTAATCGTGCTGCTGCCGCATCGCCAGCAAATGCAACATCTCCCAACACAAAAACGTGATGATGTCGAGCATGCCCTGGTGTTTCTAAGGCTTTAATTTCTAAGCCAGCCACCTGGAGTACGTCATTGTCAAAAACTTCGGTGACTTTGTCGGCGGGTGCAGCCAACATTTCGCCCCAAAGCGTGTCCATCTTATCGCCATAAATGCGTCCAGCGCTGGCTAACAGTTTTTCAGGATCGATGAGATGTTTTGCTCCAAAGCTGTGCACATAAATTTGCGCACCTTGCTGTGCCCACCAGCCAGCTGCTCCGGCATGGTCAAGATGAATGTGGGTAACCAACACATGTTTGACTTGCTCTGGTTGAAAGCCATGAGCACGAATTTTGTCAAGCAGTGTGTTGAGGGTGGAGCCAGGACCGGTTTCAATCAAAATTGGCCCTTCAGGACCAGCGATGAGGTAAGCGGCCGTTACTTCTGGAATTCCCTGAAAATTAAGGTCAAGAACGTGTATCTCTGGTTTTTGATTCATTTGCTAATAATATCATTTAATCCCTAGAATGGCGGATCATTTTTTCCGCGAGTTATCAAAAAAATATCGATTCAGTTTATTTAGACGTTGCTATTACTTGCCACAGTTGATAACGGCCGTTATCAACGCCACGCCAGTAATGGTCATGTTCTGGATTTCGCAGGTAGGATTTGGCAGCCAAACGGCCGTTGTCAAAAAAGCGCCGCGTCACCGATAGGCGTTGATCGTTCCCCGTTATCCCTTGCATAAACAGGTCTGTCAACGCCCGATTGATTTGCTTTTGGCGTCCTTTTGGCTGTTGGGCGTGTGGCCCAACGTAGCTGTTTGGCAGCTGCCAGGCCACGTAGCTTTTCCCTTGTGGCCCTTGCTTTCCCATGAAATCTTTAAATTGAAATGTAGCTTGTCCTTGCTCCCAACCGCGCGCCTGCAAATTGTCTGTCGTTGCCTGGGCACCGATGGCAAACTGTGCCTGTCGTTTCACTTTCGCTTTGCGTTCATAGCGTCGCTGCGTTCGTGGCTGTACCTGGGTCAATTGGGCGACCGTTTCGCGGGCAATTGGTTTTTTGGCTTGGTCAGATCGTGAACGACTGCTATGAAATGTAGCGTACAGATGGGCGCGTACCGTGCCGATCTTCTGCTGCAAAACGCGTATTGGCAACGCCACGGGCCGCATTTTTAGTTGAGGCACTTTCAGCGAAAATGCCACCTTCGCTACAGACCGCAGCCAGATACGGCCGTTCTGCCGCACCCAAAAAATCTCCTCACCGCGAGCGAGTAAATTGCGCAGTTGGCGTACGCCGCAGAAGCGTAGCAATGCGCGCTTGCCGGTAAACCAGCGGCGTGCAGCTTCTTCGCCAATCCAGCCCCGTCCCTGGCCATCCACAGCTTGCAGCAGCAGCCACAAGCGTCCGGCGGCAACCTGCTCTGCACGCAGCAGCCCAATAGCAATGTCAGGATACACTTTGATGGTTTTAGGTTGGGTGGGGTGGGGTGAGGAAACGGCCGTATGGCCAGGCTGGGTCAGTTGAATGGCTTGATTATTTGGGGCACAGCGTTGTTGTTTCTGGCGCAATGTTTGAGTGACGGGTGCGCTTTCCCAGCCAAGATGTGGTGGAAGTTTGGTGATGGTGGAGAGCGGGGAAGACGGCCGTTCATCGCCCTGGCCCTTCTCAAACAGAGAAGCTTGGTGGCCCGCTGTTTCAGAACGAGAAGCGTGAAGTTGTGCTCGCAACTGCAACAAGCGCTGCTGTGCAGCCTGAAGCTCATGCGAAATGGCCTGGCCAGACTCGCCCACAAACGGCTCTACTTTGTAGGCAGAGGCAACCTTAACTACACCTGACAAAATAGAATCAGCACATCTGATCCATTGACAGGGTTACAGCCCTATGTTATGCTTCTACCTAGCATTAGTGAGCTACCTGGGGACAAAAAATCCCCCTCCCCAATTAAGGGGCACTGTCTTAAAAGGTGTTGGCGGCACCAAAACAGGTTGAACTGGTAGCTTGCTTATACAAATCAAGGCCAGGCGTTTAGACGCTTGGCCTTTTTTTATGTGTTCGTAAAACGGTACGCCTCACGAACATTCCTCACGGAAACCGCGCAAAATAGTGACTACTGACAAACACCAATAGCCTAAATAAAACACATAGACCTTGCTCGCAAATCAAACAATCATTTGCTGGCGATCTCTTGCGCATTTGATATACATAATCCGTAATTGAGGCCAGTCTATCAGAATTAATGTCCTATGTCAACTAATCTATATGCTATAGATTGCGATTTTCGAGGTGTTATAGGCTCAACTATCCCCAAATTGCACCATTTATCCCCCTCTTGACAACCATTTACGACTTATATACCATATTGTGATGAACGAAACGACTCCTTTTAACCTTGATTTCAACCAATATTCACCGGATTGGGATAGGTTAGGTGTTGTAGTTCCTCCGTTCACCATCGAAGCAGATCCCCGATTTATGTATTTGTCTACAGAAACCAGACGCGCACTTTCCAAAGTGAGCTACATGGTTGAAGCTGGTCAGGGGGCATCTGTCATTGTGGGTGAAATTGGCACAGGAAAAACAACCCTCGCTTCCTGGTTCCACAGCCGCTACGATCGACGGCCGGACTTTACCGCCGCCAAGATCGACGAGGCGCCTAAGAAGAGCGGTTTGCTTCTTTTGCGCCGCATCGCGGCCGAGTTTGGCTTACGCACCCGTCGCGCAACCGAGGACCAACTCAATGAGTTCCGGGCCTTTTTGGTTGAAGAAAGCGAAAGGGGTGTATTGCCACTCATTATCGTTGATGAAGCTCATGAGTTAAGCCATGAGCAATTTGTTGAGCTGCGTCGTCTGCTCAACTTTAGAGACCCGCGTGGGGGTAAAGCCTACCAGCTTATCTTGCTCGGACGGCCAGAGTTAGACATTAATCTGCGCGAATCGCCGGATTTTAATGATCGGGTGGCCACGCGCTCTTCACTCGATCCATTAACCCCCGACGACACAAAATCGCTTATTGAGTACCGGCTACTAGCTGCCGGACGAGACTCCAAGCAAAGCGTTCTTTTTACTGACGATGCGATCTTGCCTATTTGGCGCGAAACGCGCGGTTATCCACGGAGCATATGCCTCTTGTGTTTGCATTTGTGTCTGGAATTTTTGACCCACGATGATTTAACGCAGATTGGCGAACAGTTTGTCAAGGATTTTCTGGAGAAACATGACGATTACCGTCGAGCTACAGAATAAGCGGGCTGCATGAGCAAGAAAAAGGATAAACAGCAAGAGGATCAAGCCAAACAGCGCGCCAGTACGTTGGCAGCGTTGCTCAAGGAAAAACCAAAGCGGGGACGGCCGTCTCACAATGTTAGTCGGCAAAATGTCTATGTGGCTTTAGCTAAATCCCAAAAAAAGCAAATGAAACAGCTGGCAGGATTACTGGCCAATGAAATTAGTCGGGCTGATGTGCCAGATTTAGCTATTTCCATTTTGTCTGCCCGCCTGGAAGCACTCCGGCGTGCCGTAGCTGATCGAAATCGTGAAATGCCTGAGGGTATCACAGATTTTGAATCACTTTATTTGCTTTGGGATCTTCCCCTACCAACTGCGGATGAAAAAGAACCAAGTTGGACCTCTATTCGGGTCTCTCCACAACAAGCTATTGAGTTAGGGCGTGCCCATGGCACACTGAATGCCGTTTTTGGGGCAAATCGGAGCCAGACATTTAGTCTGGCTCTCTCGTTGCTGGAACAATTAATTGAAGATCATCCTTTAATTCAACAATATGTTACGGTGGAAGATTTACGCAAATATATAATTGATCTGCATTCGTGATTCAGCATATCTATCTCGTCAAGGGGCTTAAAATATGTTTATTAGCCTAATAGAGCGTGTAAAAGCGCTATCTATAGGCAAAAGATCACGAAATTTATTAAAGTAAGAAATCCGCTTATTATAATAAGGTAGAGAAATCGTTTCATCCAGAGAAATACCTGTTGAGCAAACAGTATGCAAATTGGCGAAAGTCTAAATCAATTCCAAATTGCCTTGACATACCCGCAACCTCTGGCTATAATCCCGCCTCGTTGATGTGACACAGAAATGTGTGAAAACACAGTGAAACATGAACAATAAAATTGATAAAACTTGTTCTTGACAGCAAGCAGAGGATATGATAATATACCTCGCTGTCGATAACAGCGGGATGTCGTTGCGAAAGCAAAACGCCCATTACAAGTACAAACTCCAGCTAAAGAGCATTTAAAGAAGTAATATAAATGAAGCGGCTCGCTCAGAGTCGTTTTTTGCGCTCTATAAACAAGTTGGATGAGTCCATGTAAAAAGCACCTTGACAATTGAAGAGTGATGAAAACAAGACAGTAAAGCTTGGGTTCTCGAGTCAAAAAAATGAAAGTAGTTCCGTGGTAATAACCACGGATGCAAATTCTCTTTATGGAGAGTTTGATCCTGGCTCAGGATGAACGCTAGCGGTGTGCCTAATGCATGCAAGTCGAACGGGATCCTTTGGACTCGTCTGAAGGTGAGAGTGGCGAACGGGTGAGTATCGCGTTGGTGACCTGCCCCAGAGAGGGGGACAACCAGTGGAAACGCTGGCTAATACCCCGGATGTTATTGTGTTTAGAAAGCAATGACTAAAGCTCCGGCGCTCTGGGAGGGGCCTGCGTCCCATCAGCTAGTTGGTAAGGTAATGGCTTACCAAGGCTAAGACGGGTAGGGGGCGTGAGAGCGTGACCCCCCACACTGGTACTGAAACACGGA
>CAJQMR010000037.1 GCA_905479495.1 uncultured Anaerolineae bacterium | reverse complement strand
TTGGTTTCTTCTTCATGGTGCCGTTGCTCATCGTCAGCCCCATGGCCGGAGCCATTGTGAACCGGCACGATCGCAAATTCATGATGATGATCAGTGACCTGGCCTCCGGTGTAGTGACCATCATCGTCCTGATTTTGTACGCCACTGGCTTGCTGGAAGTGTGGCATTTGTACATCACCGCCGCGATTTCTGGCACCTTTCAAACGTTCCAATGGCCCGCCTACTCTGCGGCCATCAGCACCATGCTGCCCAAAAAGCAGTACGCCCGAGCCAACGGCATGATTTCCCTGGCCGAAGCTGGCTCCGGTATCTTTGCCCCGGTGCTGGCGGGGGCCCTGCTCAGCTTCTTAGGACTGAATGCCGTCTTTGCCATTGACATTGTCACCTTTGTGGTAGCAATTGGAGCGCTGCTTTTGGTGCACATTCCTAATCCCATCCGCACTGAGGCGGGTGCGGAAAGCCAGGGCAGCATTTGGAAAGAATCGGCCTACGGTTTTCGCTACATTTTGGCCAAACCCAGCCTGTTGGGTTTGCAGATGCTCTTTTTTGGCGCAAATTTCATGAGCGCTCTCGGCTTCACCGTTTTTGCCGCCATGATTTTGGCCCGCACCGGTAACAATGAGCTCATTTTTGGCTCGGTACAGTCGGTTGCCGCTGTGGGTGGTGTCGCAGGTGGCCTGTTGATGAGCGCCTGGGGCGGCCCCAAACGGCTGGTCTATGGGGTGGTGTTTGGCTGGATTATTACCGGTTTAGCCCAGTCTGTTTTGGGTGCAGGCCAAATTTTGCCGGTTTGGCTGGTGGCCGGTTTCATCATGGCGGCTACCGGACCAATCATTAATGGCTCCAACCAGGCTATCTGGCAAGCCAAGGTGGCCCCAGATGTGCAGGGCCGTGTTTTTGCTATTCGCCGCCTCATTGCCTGGGTTTCGTCCCCCATTGCCCAGTTGGCCGCTGGCCCACTGGCTGACTACGTGATGGAACCGGCGATGCAGGAAGGCGGACGCCTGGCGGGCACATTCGGCTGGCTAGTTGGCACGGGTAACGGCGCCGGTATGGGGTTGATGATGCTCATTTCTGGCTTGTTAGTCAGTCTGGTTGCCTTGGGTAGTTTTTTTGTCCCCGTAGTGCGTAACGCCGAAGAGCTGCTACCCGACCATGAACAAGCGGCCCCTGAGGAAGAAGAAAATGTTACGGAGGCTGGCGAAGTCACTCAGCTAGAAGGAGCATAAGGATGCATTCAGAACCTATTGAAGTGACAAAAGAGACGGTGGAAACGGCCGTTTTCCAATCAAACTTGCCCGTGCTGCTCGACTTTTGGGCTGATTGGTGCCCACCCTGCCACATGATCAGCCGCTGGCTGGATAAAATTGCGCCAGACTACGCGGGTCAGCTCCTCATCGCCAAGGTGGATGTGACCCACGACCGAACGGTGGCCAACCAGTTTGACGTGCGCTCCATGCCCACGCTTTTGTGGCTCGTCAACGGCCAGGTTAAATATCGCTTGGTCGATGAATTTAATGAGGCAGGGCTACGAACGTTGCTAGATTCGCTACTGATAAAAGAAGAATCAACCGATTTCGCCGATTAACAAGATTATTATCTGCGTCCCATTTTCGAAGGAGTAACGGGCAACATGAAACAATATGAAGGCTATTTTAATTTAGACACCTTTTTGCTCAACGTGCGCCAAATTGGGGAGCGGCTGACCGCTTCTGCACCGGGCGTACCGGAAGGGTATGAAATGATTCTGGAACCGACGGACACACCTCACACCTTCACTATTTCTCGTGGGCCGATGGTGGGGGTTACGGCCGTTTTCACACACAACGCCAACGGCCAACTCACCGGCGTCAAGGTGGGGGACGACTACGAACTAACCTACAGCCCCACCCCGCCCCCCGAACCGGAAATTCCCACGGGGCAAGGTCTGCTGCCACCGGAGATGATCCTGGATGCAGGCAAGGAGGCAGACTTCGCGGCGCTGCTGGATGAGGTGTTGGGGGGAAACGGCCGTCTCCTCACCTACGATCTCCCCTACCCCAAACACGAATTCCTGCGCTACCTGGCCGACCAGGAAATGTTCATCTTTCATGGCTCCGCCAAGGGCGACATCGACGAATTTAGCACGCGCCGCACCTCGATGGAACTCAAGGACAAAAGCGGCCGGGGCAATGTGCAGGGCATTTACGGTACCCACGACGGCTTGTGGCCGATGTTTTTTGCGGTGGTGAATCGAAATAAAATCTCTGGCTCCATTCGCAACGGCGTGCAATATTTCCAAAATGACGATGGCGATGAAATAGGTGTCTATCACTTCTCCATCAATCAAGAATGGCTGGACAAAGACCCCTGGCGCAGCGGCACGCTGTATGTGCTGCCCCGCAAAACGTTCCGGCAAATGCCCATGTCGGCCGGCGGCGGACTGTCCAACGAATGGGTCAGCGAGGTGCCGGTTAAGCCGCTGGTGCGGATCGCCATCGAGCCGGAGGATTTTCCCTTTTTGGCCCAGGTGGGCGGCCACGATGATTCCGAGCTAATGAATCTGCAAAAGTTGGGGCAGCAAATCACCCAGGCCACGACCGAAGCCGATTTTAGCGCCAGTTGTATCGGCATGAAGCTGGCGTATGCCCCCGAACTGGGTGAAGCAATTTTGCAATACATTCCGCTGGCCCAAAAATATCTTCCCACGGCCCGTTTTGTCTTGCGTTTTGAACCGGAAGCCGGTGTTTGGCTAGATATGTCTGGCCCACCGGCCGTTATGCAGGTGATGCGCGACCAGGTGGAAAAGCACCTAGCTGGAAATGATTCAGACTAAGGCTGGTGTCATGCCCGCGCAGGCGGGTATCCATCTTCCCAAACAGGATGGATTCCTGCCTGCGTAGGAATGACAGTTGGGTTTTGTAACTTGTCCTAATAATCGGCGAGTCACAACAACTTCATTTCTGCCTCTTCTTCTCAAAACGGCCGTTGCGCCATCCTCGGTGCAACGGCCGTTTTTTAAACAAAACAATCAAGCCGCAACACGCAGCCCTCATCTGTCATTTCGAACGAAGTGAGAAATCCCTCTAAGCTCAACCAAGTTTGAATCCTGCTATCTTTAGAGGGATTTCTCGGAGGACCTCGAAATGACAAGTTTTGACTCTACGTGAAACGTGAAGATCAAGCCTGTGGGAGGTTGTTGAGAATGCGTTCGGCTTCGTCGAGGGCGGATTGGTAGGCGTAGGGTGGGCCGTCGCAAAAGGCATAGTCGCGGGCGGTTTGGGCCTCGCGGCGCGCGGCGGCGGTGTCACCCGCATCCAGGGCCAGGAGGGCCAGATGGTTGTAGATGTCGGCCAGGTCGAGGACGTAACCGGAGCGCTGGGCGATGGTGAGGGCTTGTTGGGCGTAGGCGTGCGAGCGGCCAGGTTGACCCGTGGCGCGGGCCAGGCGGGACTGGGCCAGGAGGATGGCTGGTTCATGGTCAACCATGTTGATGGCCCGGCAGCGGCGCAGCGCTTCGTCGAGGCGGGTTTGGCTTTCTGGATAGTTACCCTGCGCCAGCGCTGCCCAGCCCATAAGCCATTCCACCCGTATCCGATCCCTTACATTTTGGCGGTTAGTCGCTATTTTGTACGCTTCCTGGGCTGCGGGCTGCGCCGCTGCGCCATCCCCTTGCAGCAAGGCGGAGAGCGCCCGGTGGGCCCAGACAAGGCCTTGCGCTTGCGCATGACGAGTATCTTGCTTAATTTCCATTGCCTGAACAAACTCTGTTTCGGCTTCATCCCATCGCCCACAAAAACTCAATGTTCGGCCAAGATTATATCGCCCTGTTCCGCCCTGTTCTTGATCTTCAATTTCCTGGCAGAGCGCAATCTTGCGGCGCAGGTTGTCGGCCGCCGCCGCCAGTGCGCCAAGTTCTATGTTCCGAAATGCCAGATTGCCGAGGCCAACGGCCGTATTCCTTTTGTCGCCCTGTTTCTCTCGAATATAAATTTGCTGTTGGAACAGCGGAACGGCCGCTCCAGGCTGTCCCGATAAACTATAACTACTGGCCAACACAGCAAGCGTCCAAGCCTGAGCACCTTCCTTGCTCAAACACGGTAGCTTATCTTCCCCATCGGGAAACAAAGCCCGCAGCAGCTCAATCCGTTGCTGGTACGCGCCCAATTGATAGTAAGTCGCTTTGTTGATCCGGTCGCGGAAAAGGACGACGGCTTCATCATAGCGTTCGGCGCAGGTCAGGTGGTGGTATAGCTCAATCGCTGGTGCCAGGTCGGCCAGGCTGGTTATCTTGGGTGGTTGCGGCGCGGCCTCAAAATAGACAATCAGCTGCCCATGCACCGCGGCGCGATCAGCCAGGCGTTCGTAAGCGTAGCGGCGGGCAATCGGGTGGATGTCAAAGGTCGTGACAGGCTGAGCGGGTGAAGGGGTGGGCGACCTCTGGTCGCTGGGGTGAACAGGTGCGGTAGCGCGTTGCAGGAGGCCGCGCTGTTCGAGCAGGTGGAGGGTTTCATCCAGTGCAGCTTTGTTAGCCGGTAAATCACTTTGCTGTGGCAGTTTATTTTTGCCAAGTAATTTCTGCCACCACTTTCGGTTTGGTTTGTCAGAAGGCAATGGACTAAGAAACACACTTTCTATCGTTTCCCAGGGCACGGCGGCGCGGAAGGCGGCCAGTCGGCCCAGGGTAAGTTGGGCGGCGGGGGGTAGGCTGTCGTAGGCGCGCTGCAGGATGTGCTGCCGCCGTCCCAGCAGGTCGTGGGTGGGGTCGTAGTTGGCCACGGCGCGCAGGTCGTTGGGAGCCACAAAATCGTGGGCAGCGGTCCCGGCCAGCAGGGCCATGCAAAAGGGGTGGTACTCCAGCGGTTCGCAAACCGCCTTCACCTCGGCGGGTGTCGTCTGGATGCCCCATTCGCTAAAAAAGCGCACGGCGTCGGCCGGGTCCAGCCCGGTCAAATCGCGGCGGCCAATGCGGGCAGGCAGCCTGTTCCCCCGCCCCAACAGCTCTTGCGGCATCAGGCGGGTGGTCATCAACGTTTTGCTGCCGTTGCCCAGGTTAGACAGCCCCAGCAACAGTTCGCCAGCAATGGGATCGACACATTCCAGCGCCCGCTGCACCTGCTGTTCTTCATCCCCCTGGTAGGCGGCGTTCAGCCCGCTGTAGGCCCGCAGCAGCCGCTCCGCCCCATCCAGGACGATGAGGGCGGGCGCGGCGGCCAACCGCTCCAGCAGCCGGTTGAGCTGGACGCGCTTGCTGCCTAGTTCCTGCGGCTTCTCGCCCAAAAATTCAAGGACATCGGTCAGGAACGTGTCTACCTGCCCCGTCTCATAAAAACCGTGCCAGATGATGAGCTTAAACGGCGTTTCCTCTCGTGCTTTGATCGTTTCCAGCCAGTGCCAGGTCAGGGCGCTTTTGCCCGTGCCGCCCAGGGCGACGATGACAAACATCGGGCGGCTGGCGTCGGCTTGCCAGTCGTCCAGCTCTTGCAGCTCCTTTTTCCGCCCGACAAATTGGCTGGCGAGATTGTAACGGCCGTGTTCGTACACGCGCACGCCACTTTTTGTTTCAGGGTGGCGCTGCTGAACGGCAGCAGTGAATTCGGGGATACGGCCTCGTCGCTCCATCAACTCCACCAAAGAAAGCGCCAGTTCTTCTATCGTATCACCAGACAGGCTTTCAATATTCAGGCCCAAATCTGCGCAAAGCAGGCGCAGTTCGGCTATATTGAAGTGATCAATGATTGATTGGCGTAACTGGGTCAATTGTTCTTGTTGAGTCATGGCACCATTTCCACGATGAACGGCCGAATATCCTCAACATTGTAGCCAGAACACCAGTAAACTTCAATGCTGCATCGAGATATCCGTTTTGTGCCTAACTTGAACTACTTATAGAATTTGACCCATGAAAACAAAAATATTAATTTTCTGGCTCATTACCCTTCTGTTGGTGGGCTGCGGCACCGGGGAAAATGGGGCCAGCCCCCAAGAAATCACTGTCTTTGCCGCCAGTTCGCTAACCGATGCCTTTACCGAGCTGGCCGATGCCTTCGAGGCCCAAAATGAAGGCGTCGAGATCATTCTTAACTTTGCCGGATCGTCCCAACTGGCCGCCCAGCTGAGCGAAGGCGCTTTAGCCGACCTGTTTGCTCCGGCCAACCCCATTCAAATGCAAACGGTGATGGACGCCGGGCGCATTGAAGCAGGCAGCGAGAAACTGTTTGTCTCCAACCGCCTCACTGTCATCGTTCCCGCCGACAATCCAGCGAACATCACAGCATTGGAAGATTTGTCCCAGCCGGGGGTGCAGCTCATCTTGGCGGTAGAAGGTGTGCCGGTACGCCAATACACCGATCAGATTGTGGCAACATTGCCAGCCGATTTTCAGGCGCAGTTCTACGGCAATTTGGTGTCCGAAGAGGATAATGTGCGCCGGGTGGCCGCCAAAATTGCCCTGGGCGAAGCAGATGCAGGCACCGTCTACACCTCAGACGTGACGCCAGACATTGCCAGCCAGGTGCGGCAAATCCCTATCCCCGATGCGCAAAATGTGGTAGCCACCTACCCTATCGCCCCGCTAACTGATGCCCCGTCCCCAGCTTTGGCAAAGAACTTCATCGATTTTGTGCTGAGCGACGAAGGGCAAGCGATTTTACTGCGCTGGGGCTTTGGTCCACCACCGATCAATTAACTTATCCAGCGTTTTCAGTAGTCGATGATGATGACATGTTCGATTTTTGGACGACTGAAAAACCTTGTCAGCTTAACATAAAAAGCTGACTGTAACGGTTCAATCACTATCTTGGCACTTTTGATTTGTCATACCCGCTGCGCGGGTATGACACGACCTCTGGTAAGATTGAAATCTGCAAACATCGTGTTAAATGCAAGTATCATCAAAACAGTTGCAAATAAACGTTTTGCCTAATCATCGTCATCTTCATCGTCGTGATCATCATCATGATGATCATCACCATGGTCATCATCGCCACTGTCCCCACCTTCATGCTCCCCTTCAGTGCCATCAGCATGACAAGAAATGCAGTTAGCCGTATTGGTAATGCCTTCCTCGTTATGCTCATTTGCCACATCTTGGGGGCTGTGACAACTCGCACAGCTATAAGTTGAGGTATTACCACCGGGATGACAGTTGGCACACTGTCCATTGGTTCCCTCATGATTGATGGGGAATGTGTGATTAAACGTCGCTCCGCTAAAGGTGCTCGTGTTGTGGCAATTTGAACATTGACCTGGGAAGTGGTTTGCCGGGGCCGCATGACAAGATTGACAATCCGTTAATCCTGCATGATTAAACGAAACATTGCCAAAGCTGTTGGTATCCACATGACAGTTGCGACACGCACCTGGATAATGGTTGGTCGGTGGGGTATGGCACGCCGCGCAATCTGTATTGCCTATTGTGGCATGGTTAAAAAATGCATTCTTGAAATTGGTCGTATCGCTGTGACAGGCAGCGCAAGCCCCAGCAAAGTGGTTGGCTGGTGGCGTATGGCACGTCGCACAATCCGTATTGCCTATCGTGGCATGATTAAATAATGCATTCTTGAAATTGGTTGTATCGCTGTGACAAGCAGCGCAAGCTCCGGCAAAGTGGTTGGCTGGCGGCGTATGGCAGGTCGCGCAATCCGCATTGCCTATCGTGGCATGATTAAATAATGCATTCTTGAAATTGGTTGTATCACTGTGACAGGCAGTGCAAGCCCCGGCAAAGTGGTTGGCTGGCGGCGCATGGCATTCTACACAATCTGTTGTGCCAATGGTTGAGTGGTCGAAACTGGCATCCTGCCAGTTTTCAATCGAATGACATTGGACACAATCTGTGCCGTTGCTGCCCTTATGGGCATCGTCACTTGCATGGCAGGAGATACAAGTTGGGTCTGTTCCCTGGTAATAACCGCTGCGGTGGCAGGTGGAGCAGTTTACATTATGCCCACCTGTGAGTGGGAAAAAGCTATGCGCAGCCACTAATTCTGGGCTAGAAGGGAAAGGAACCGCAAGCGGATTATCAAGTTCATTCGATAAAGCGGCCATTAATCCAGCACCCTGACCCGAAACAGAATCACTCCCGGCATCATCAGGATTGCCTGCGGAGAGGGCAGCTAGTGTGCTATCGGAGGCACTCAAAAACTGTCGAAGCTCTTTAAGGCTGGTACGTAGTTGGTTAACGGCCGTTTCTGGCGGCTGCAATTGAGCAACAGCCAAACCATCAATTAAAGACAATCCTCGCTTCGTTAAACGCATCAACCGGCTTTGTAAAGCGGCTTGTTCTGTCTCTGGAACCTCAGCAATGGCAGCCTCTGCGCTGGCAAAAGCAGCGTCAACGTATTGTACCGCCACCAGTTCAGCCGATACCCCTGTCACGGCCTCCATTTCATCCAGCCGTCGTGCCAGCACAGTGAGCAGCACATCCGCTCGCTGCGTTTTATCAAAAATTGTTTTCTCACCCCAAATATGCTCAGATATTACCTGAACGGGAAACAAGGCATCTCCCGGTAAATAGGGTGATTTTTTAACCAGGTTGTAAGATAACGCCCCACCGACAACCGTCAAGAACAAAAAAAGAACAATAAATGAAAAAACAAGTCGTCGCATGTGGTTCCCCTTTATGAGCCTCAGTAGGTAAACAACGATTTGCACCGTCGCCATAATTTTCAAAAGAAAACAATGGACACCCATTGTGCCTTTGAAGGGATAGTGACAATCCGACTAACAAAGTAACGGAAACATCAATTTTGCATGTGAGAAAGGCAACAGGGCAAAATCAGTTTGCGGGTGGCTGCTGATGGTGGAAAAAGTTGGTCAAGTTGGCCAACTTGACCTACGATACACGATAAATAAGTGGGTCACCATTCGGCAATTCCAGGAAAGAGATTATTTATGTCAATAAATAAGTTAAACGAGCAGATAACAGCAGAGGTTTTAACTTTCTTGGGCATGAAGGTGCCAACGCCAACGCTGCCTGCCCTGGAAAAGCTGCTGGGTGCTTATTATTGCACCGTACCCTGGGAAAGTGTGTTTCGCATTGTGCGGCGGGCAGAAACGGCCGTTCCCTCCCCACGCTGGCCCAGTCAATTCTGGCAAGAGGCTATGACACACGGCAGTGGCGGCACCTGCTTCGAGAGCAATTACGCTTTTTTTGCGCTGCTGCATACGCTGGGGTACGAAGGCTACCTGACCATCAATAATATGGGCGACTCCATTGGCTGCCACACCGCCATTGTTATTGTGCTGGATGGGCAAAAGTGGTTGGTAGATGTGGGACTGCCGCTGTATGCGCTGTTGCCGATCAGCAGCCGAGGGGTGATGCACCGCAGCTCGCCCTTTTTGCATTACACGGTGCGGCCAGACGGCCGTTCCCGTTACCAGATCGAACACCGCCCGCATCCTAAGTTAAACGCCTTCACCCTGATCGATGCGCCGGTAAACGACGCCACCTACCGCGCCGCCACCGAGGCAGATTATGGTGAAAATGGTCTTTTCCTCGACTTTGTCATCGTGAACAAGATAATTCACAAGGAACCGTGGCGCTTTAACATGGCGGAACGGCCGTGGCAGCTGAATCGTTTCGATTGGGGACGACGGATCGACACCCCGCTTAACGGTGATGCGGCCACCACTGTGGCAAAACATTTTGGGCTGGATACGGCCGTTGTCCAGCAAGCTTTTAACCTGACCCAACACAACTATCCCAACAATTGAGAGGCACATGCGTAAACCAAAACCGTATCGCAAAAAACCAAAAAAGAAGAGCACACCCCGCCAGCGAAGTGGCGATTACCGCATTTTTGTCGGCGCTTTCCCTGAAGGAGAAAAAATCGCACAGGTTCAGCAGCTGCGGGAACAGCTTGACCCCAAAACGGCCCAAATTACGCCGCCGCATGTTACTTTGGCAGGCACCTACTGGCGCAATGGCCAACCGAATGCCACAAACGAAGGCGTGCTTATCGAAAAGCTCACGACCCTGGCACCTGTTTTAAAACCATTCAGCCTTCAGCTGGGTGGCATCTACACCTTTGGCCAGCGGGTCATTTATCTGGGCGTGCTGCCCACAGACGAGATGGTGGCTATCCGAAATCAGCTGCTGGGTGTGATGGGGCAGGATAAACATCGCCAGTTTAAGCCCCACCTGACGCTGGCCATGCGGCTTGAGGGCGAAAAGTTTGCTGCGGCGTTGGCGGACCTACAGGCGTCGGAATGGGATAACGGCCGTTTCACCGCTCCTATCCATGAACTGCGCCTGATGCAGCGCGGACCCAACGACCCCGCCTGGCGCACCATCCACACGATTCCACTGGCATAGGATTCTGACCCTGTCCGATGAATGAACAACGTGACCTTTTGATCAATGGCGTCCGCTACCATACGACGCGATTCAGTTCGCCAACAGCCGTACCTTTGTTGCTGCTGCATGGTTTTACGGGCAGCAGTGAAAACTGGGGCGATCTCATTCCCCTGTTCCGCAAACGGTTTTCAGTTATCACAGTAGACATTTTGGGACACGGCCGTTCCGCTGCGCCACCTGATCCCAACCGCTACACCATGCCTCGCGTCGCCGCCGACGTTATCGCCCTGCTGGATGACTGGCACCTTGAACAGACTGCTTTGTTAGGCTACTCGATGGGCGGACGGCTGGCCTTGTATCTGGCCTGTCATTACCCTGAACGGTTTAGCCAGCTCGTCCTGGAAAGCAGCTCGCCGGGGCTGGCCAGCGAAGCAGAACGCGCCAAACGCCGCCAAAGCGACGAGGCGCTGGCCGACTGGATTGAAGCCAACGGCCTTGAGGCGTTTGTCAATCGCTGGGAAGCGCTGCCGCTGTGGACCAGCCAGCAGCAGCTTAGCCACGAGATTCGGCAGCAACTGCGCCAGCAGCGGCTGCAAAACAACCCCGTGGGATTAGCTAATTCGCTACGCGGCATGGGAACGGGCGCGCAACCATCCCTGTGGGCGCAACTGCCCGCGCTGACTTTGCCCAGCCTGCTCATCGTCGGCGCATTGGACAGCAAGTTTGTGGCGATTAATCAGCAAATGGCAGAGCAGTTGGTAAACGGCCGTCTGCACATTATCCCCCAGGCAGGCCACACCACACATTTGGAACAGCCGGAATTGTTTGAAACGGCCGTTAGAAGCTTTTTAACCATAGAACGCGCGCAGGGTTAAGCAAACCACAGAAAGTGCTTTAAAAACCTGAAGGCGATTTCTCTGTGGTTTGCTCAAGTAAAAGCGGGAGAAATGGCTCTACTTTTTTAAAGGACTTTCCCGCTTTTACATAAAAACGCTGTTATTTTCGACATAGGATCATGTGGGAATGGAAGGGGATTTGGGTACGGCCGTTTGCCACATACGCGTTCAATTTCTCAGCCACTTCCTGAACCACCGTTTGCTGTGTTGCTTTTGACGCCTGGTTAAAGCCATTGGCCATTGGGGTTGCCTGAATGTGACGAGGGACAAACTCGGTCAGCGCTGGCATGGGCAAATCAAGCTGGGCCATTTGCATATCGATCTGTGCAAAACCCGCTTCGTCGAGCAGGCTGTAAATTTCGTCAGTGTTGGTCAGGGCAAAAGCAGATTTGAGGCCAACGGCCGTTTCTGGCCCAATGTGTCTGGCTACCGTTTCGACAAGCGTATAAAAATAAGGATTGTCTTCGATAGGCGTCCACAAGCTCACGGCCACACGCCCACTGGATTTCACCACACGCTTCATTTCAGCCAGGCTCGGCTGCTTTTCCAGCAAGAATTGCAGCGTCTGCGCACAAAGGACGATATCAAGACTTTGATCAGCAAAAGGCAGCTCGGTGGCTTGGGCTACGTGCCATTCAATCGGGTCACCACCTACTGTAGGCAGTGAGCGAGCCACAGCGATCATGCTGGCGTTCACATCCACCCCGGCAACCTGGCCTACACTACCTACCGTCTTCGCGGCATGACGGGCGGCAGCACCTGTGCCACAGCCAACATCCCCAACATGCTCACCCGCCTGCAGTTCAGCAAAATCAACCAATGCCTGGGCAAAGGGGCCAAGAATGGTTGGGGTTAACACAGTTTGGTACCGTTCAGCGGCGTCCTGGGCCAATTGCCATTGGGTAGAAGCTGTCATCTGTCACTTGTCCTTTCTGATCGTGGTGAATTCTGTTGCAGAATAACAAGCAAGCCGCAGGCTGACTAGTTCAAAAATTGAACTAGTGCGATCTTTGCCCTAAAATGTAGACTATCCCAACAAAAGATAAAGCTGACTGTGCCAACAACGGAGTGCGTTTATGTATAAATATGGACAATACTGCCCCATCGCCAAAGCTGTCGAGATTTTGGGCGATCGGTGGACATTATTGATCGTGCGGGATTTATTGACTGGAACCAATCATTTTAATGAGCTGGAGCGAGGCTTACCCGGCATTTCGCGAGGGCTGTTGGCCGAACGGCTACGTCGTTTGGAACGGATGGAATTGGTGGAGAAGGTGGCGCTAGGAAACGGCCGTCAACGCACAGCCTACCACCTCACTGAAGCAGGGCAAGAGCTGCAACCGGTTATCAATTCGCTGCTGATCTGGGGCGCACGCTGGGCCTTTGAGGAACCAGAAGAAGACGAATTGGACCCGGTTTTGCTGATGTGGTGGATGCGTAGTCGCGTTTGTATCGACCAATTACCAAACCGCCGGGTAGTAATACGCTTTGACTTTCAAGGGGCCAGGTATGAAACATTCTGGCTTTTGCTCAGCCAGGAAGATGTCTCGGTTTGTCTGACCGATCCAGGATTTGATCTCGATCTGCTCGTTACGGCCGATTTGTCAGCTTTTTTCCAGATATGGCTGGGGCGACTCACCTTTGACGAAGCCATTCAAGCGAATCAGGTAGAAGTAGACGGCATTCCGGCCTTGGCCGATGCTTTACCCAGCTGGTTTGCGTACAGTCTGGCTGCTCCGGCAGTACGGGCAGCGCAGAAGCCGTAGATTGTTGTACCAGCGCCAGTTTTTCAGGCGGTTTGTGCCATCTGGAAAACCATTGGGCTGAGGTAGGGAACCAGCCAGACCACCCAAACGGCAACACTAAAGCGGTGAAAGCTGGTTATGGCTTGTTCATTTTTGCGCAGTAATACCGTCGTGGCCCACACGGCGTGGACGAGCATGAGAATGATGGCCAGCAGCCCACTTATGCCGTGCACGTCATAGGTCATGCCGCCGACAAAGTCAAACATGAGTCCGGTACCCCAGGTGTCGCAGACGAAGCCCAACCAAAAAAAGGCAAGGTGCCACGGCTTGAGCCGCCCGGCAAAGCGTTCGCTCCACACGCCAATTGAGTAAAATATTAAAGCGAGATTGATAACAATTACGGCCGTTCCGTTCATACTAGTCTGCCTCATCACATCGGTTAAAAGTTCCTTTGCTGAGCCAATTTTAGCCACCAAGCAGATGACTTACCTGGCCCTTTGTCACTGGATTTGCCCGACTTTCCGCCAAATCTCGGTTGAAACAGCATGAGAATCGTGTAAAGCATCCTTTCACTTAGCCAGGGGGATTGGGTACAATCAACCGATGTCAACAGAAAAACTTTCGCATTTGCTCATTTATGATAGCGACTGCGGCTTCTGAGAAAAGTCGGCACGGCTCGTGGAGTCGTGGACCAACGGCCATGTCAAACCGCAGCCGTGGCAAGCCATCCCTGAACAAATGGCCGCGCTGGGCCTGACGGATGAAGATGGCCTGACGCAGGTCTGGTTTGTGTCTGCAAACGGCCGTCTGAGTGGCGGCGCAGAAGCCATAAATCGAGCTATGCGCTATTGTTGGTGGCTACGGCCGTTTACCTACCTCTACTTTCTGCCTGGCATCCGCCAACTTCAGGATTGGGTCTACCGCTGGGTGGCCAGGAATCGGTATCGGCTGCCGGGAAGCACGGCGCAATGTGCTTTGTCTTTGGAAGATGTAGGAAGTAAAAAATGATTTGTGAAAAGTTAGATGCGGCCAGGTGCCAATTATTGGCCCAGCTACTGCCGGACAGACCACAAACGGTCATTTCGCGGGCGCATTTGCTGTGGGGCACAGCACGGGCCTATGCGGTGGGGTTGACGGATGATGGGTTTGAAACGGCCGTTATCGAAGACCCTGGCTGCCCTGGCGAACCGATGATCTTTGGCCAAGATCCGCAGCAAATTGCCGACCTTATGCCCCAAATCCCCAACTGGTTTTGTGTCAACGTCACGACCGAACTGGCGGTTGAACTCGCCCCGCTGCTGGCACGGAAAATGGGCGGCACATTGCGCCAGCTGGGTGATATCTACCACATTCTCACCCAACCGCCCCCAGCCAATTTATTGAACCATCCCGATGTACGGCTACTTACCCCCAACGATCTCCCTTTGCTCCAGGCGGCCCCGCCTGAGCTGCGGGGCCCCAACCCAGAACATTTACTATATCAAACGGCCGCTGCTGGGGCCATCATCAACAACCAATTGGTGGCCATCGCCCAAAATTACGCCATGACAGAAGGATTCGGTGATATTGGCGTTTTTACCTTGCCTGATTGGCGTGGGCACGGCTTTGCTTCAGCGGCAGCGGCACAGGTAGCGCAATGGCTGCAAGCCAACGGCCGGCTCCCCGTCTGGAGCTGTGGCGAACACAACCGGGCTTCTTTGCGCGTGGCAGAGAAATTGGGCTTTGTGGAAAACGGCCGTCG
The DNA here is from genome assembly GCA_905479495.1 of uncultured Anaerolineae bacterium. GTDB lineage: Bacteria > Chloroflexota > Anaerolineae > Promineifilales > Promineifilaceae > Leptofilum. The sequence goes on along the minus strand of CAJQMR010000037.1, from coordinate 130,115 downwards.
CGTTTACCTCATCTTGAACGAATAAATTCATTCCCCTGGCCAGCATATTTCAACCAAAACTGCCAAATTTGTCCGAATTTTGGTGTAATTGTCATTTAGTAATAGCTACTTTAACCAGCCGGAGGAAAAAATGACAATCATCACCCAAACTCAATGACCCTGACATATTTCCGAATCAAAGCCACTTAGATAAAATAGTTCTGCGTCAATTTGGGCCGTATCGCCCTTATCAGTTGCGTTCTTGCGACACTATGTATCAAATCAACAAAATAGCAGGTAACCTGGAGGAGCCAATGTCTCGTCAAATTATCAACATCGCTCGATTTTGCCTTTTCGTTTTGGGAATAACGGCCGTACTCAGCCTCACAGTTCACGCCGCCCCAACCGCGCAAGGAACACCTCGCCCGCGCTTCAATCTTGAAGAGATTCCCCATCAACAATTATCCGATGAGGAACAGTCAAAAGAGTCGGCTCTGTCTGTGACGGCTCCCAACGTGCTGCTTCCCTGGAGCAAAGTGACTTTCCAATCCTTGCGCAACGGCAATTGGGATATTTTTGTGGGCAATGATGATGGCAGTGGGCAAACGGCCGTTGCCAAGACGGGCTACGCTGAAATTCATCCCCACCTCAACCGAGGCAATACAAGAATTGTTTATGCTTCTAACAACGGTGGCGATTATGAAATTTACACAATGAATGTAGATGGTTCTGGCAAAACGGCGCTGACTACCAACAGCACCAGTGATGGCAACCCCTCCTGGTCACCCGATGGCAGCAAAATCGTCTTCGAAGCCTACCGCAACGGCGAAGCCGACATCTACGTCATGAACGCCAACGGCAGCAATCAAGTCCGCCTCACCACCCATCCTGACTTTGACGGCATGCCCACCTGGTCGCCTGATGGCAGCCAAATCGCCTTCGTCTCACGGCGCACCGGTGGCTACCGCATCTACGTTATGAACGCCGACGGCTCTGGCCAGACACAAATTTCCAACCAACCGTACAGCTTCCGCCCCCAATGGTCACCAGACGGCAGCCAGATCGCTTACGATGCCGACAACGATGGCGACGGCTGGCAAGACCTCTGGCGCATGAACGCCGACGGCACCAACCAATCTTTAGTCTACAATCCCAGTGGCCAAACCGACACCTGGGCTTCTAGCTGGTCACCAGATGGCAACCGTATTGTTTACACGCTTATCTCATTCATCCAATATCAAGGCAACTGGTATTGGACCTATGCCTATCCAGATGCCTGGGGATCCAACCTGGGCACCACCCGCCTCAGCAGCAACGGCCTGGATTGGGATGCCTCCTGGCAAACCAGCGATAACTTATCACCGGGCCTTAATCTCAATTCAATACCTCTTCACTCACGCAATCCTTTGGCATTAAGCTGGAACAGTGTTGATGTGGGCAGTGCAGGTATTAAAAGTTATGATGTCCAATATCGAAACATCAACTCAACCGATTGGAGCAATTTAAGTCTGAATTTAGCAGATTCGCTGGTAGATTTCAGTGGCCAAGCTGGCCAAACCTACCAATTTCGGGTTCGGGCAACGGATAAAGCTTTCAACTATAGCAACTGGCAATATAACTTCCAAACCACTATTTATAATTGGTCAGTTAGCGGACATGTAACTGATAATCGAGGAACTCCAATCACTACTGCAACCACCACCACATCTCCCACCTCTTTTGAAACACATTCGAGTGATTTTCTGGGCTTCTTCCAAAACTTCGTCGGAGGTACCCCTGGTGCATATTCAGCAAGCTGGTTAAAAACCGGTTACGGTAATTTGCCAACTACATCGTATTCACCATCTCAAGATGCAGCTGTAAACATCACTTTGCCACCTGTTGATAATATACTGACAAATTGGGGGTTTGAGGATGGCCCGTTTGGTCCAACCAACTGGCAAATTTCGGGAACGCAAACTGAGCGAACTACAGCAGAAACACATACAGGCTCTTATTCTGCTTTTATGGGTGAAGCAACCTCACCGCAACCAATTAACATATCAAACACCTTATACGGGGCGTCTTTTTCGCCCGCCATTACCAGTACCGAAGATGGCAAAATACATATCATTTGGCTAGAGGACGACCTTACCGGAATTTGCCGATTAATGTACCGGAGTATAGAAGCAAATGGTTCTCTTTCGGCGTTAGAAGGCATTTCTAGCACTGGAGACCATTGCTATTACAATTCAATAGTGGCCGATGCAAATGGGGTTTTGCATGTCTCGTGGCTACAATTAATTTCAGGTGATTATCACGTCTATTACAGGCAACGCGATAATATTGGCAATTGGAGTTCAATAGAAGATGTTTCTACAATCAACTCCGGCTCTGCCCAACCTCATCTAAAAATCAAAGATACAGGGGAAGTGTATTTAGTTTGGAATGACAGGCAAAATAATGAAGAGACGTTATTTTTTTCAGAAAGAGAGGGTGTTTCAAATTGGAGTACACCACTCAACATCTCTCCAGGGTATACTTCAACAAAGAGTTTTGATATTAATGTAGATAATCTCGGAGGCATCCATGTACTCTGGAGAGAATTAGATTATTTACATTTTTACGAAGCTTCAATATTAGCTACTTATCGCTCAAGCAATGGCATCTGGTCTACTCCAACAATTGTGGCTGGACCAGATGGTCATAAAGGCATACCCAACTTTGCTATTGATAGTACGGGAATCGTTCACGCGGTTTGGACAAACGATGACAATGTTTCAACTTTCGAGGTTTATTATTCCTCTAGAAATTTAGATGGCACATGGACAGTCCCTTTACAGCTATCAAACGCCGGGCTTTTTATTGGGACAGCTTATATCACGGTAGGTTTTGATGGAAAACTATACGTACTATGGCAAGGGGATAGTGGATTCCATTATATTACCAGAAGCATCACAGGAACGTGGGGAACAATTCAAACGATACCTTCAATGAACAACCCTCCCGTAATTTTCGAGGTTGATCAAACGGGCATACTTCATTTAGCCTGGAAAGACCAAGACAATAACATGGGAAAACTTTTTTATGCATTTCAAAATAATGATAATAACTGGTCAACACCATTAAACATTTCGGGTGCAGACTCTGAAGTGGGTGTTATTAATTCTTTCCTTGCATCCGATGGTTCAGTTAGTTTTGCCTGGGCTACGTCAACTGAAGAATTAGATTATATAGGAGAAATTTTCTCTATTAGAGCTAAAGCAAGCGTCTACACCCTTTCTCAAACTGTAGATATCCCAGACACGATGATAAACCCAACATTGTCACTATTTACCAAACCCGCAGCAAGTGAAAACGGGAATCATCCGATCCTGAGTATAAATATCGATGACGGAATTTTGAACCAAAGTTCTTCCATAACAGATACCAACTATCCAGAATGGTCACATCATTGGATTGATCTTTCATCTTGGTTAGGTGAATCTATTCAAATCGATGTTTCTTATGAAATCGCATCTACTGCACCATTTGAAATAGCAAATACAACCCAGCTCAATGGAGTATATTTGGATGAAATTACATTGGGTTCATCGTTTACCGACCTATGGGTTCAAATTGATGGAACTAATGAGGCAATGCAAGGAGATGAGATTACTTACACGGTTGCCTATGGAAATAGCAGCAGTATAGATGCAAACGATGTTATTCTAACGGCCGTTCTCCCCTCTGAACTCACTTATTTAAACGCCAGTGTGCCGCCTGCCAGCCAATCACCCACCTTAACCTGGAACATTGGTGATTTGCCGGCAAACAGCAGCACTCAATCCTTCACTTTTACTGCGCGAGTCAAAAATTCCGCAGAGGGCTTGACCAATGCAGTTTCCACCGTTAATGTTACAACAACTACTACAGAGCTAGAAACACTAAATAATTTCAGTGAGCATTCCCTGTTCGTAGGTACAAGAACCTATATACCATTAATTAGCAAAAATTAAGGTAAATTGTATGACCACCTTCATCCAATTTTGCGCCCGGGCCAAGATGCGCCATGACTTTAGCGACCAGATTCAGGTACGTTACCCACACCCAACAGGGGAAAATTTCGATACCTGGATCAGCGGTGAAGAGGTGATGAGTCGCCTCAAAACCATGTCGCGCGAGCAGCTCATCCACAGCTTTAGCCGGATGAACTGGACGGAAGCCAAAGCCGCCCTCCAGCGTGAATTGGATGAAGGTAAACACAAAGCCCGCCGCAGCTTGAAAGAGCGGTTGGCCGATGCAGTAGAAGACAACATCGGGGGCAACATATTTGGCGACACGCTGGCAGACAATATTCGCGGCGTGGACAGTAATGTTGATCCCCGCGAACAGGAAAAGGCGCTGTGGCAGCAGCGGCTGCAGCACGATAGCTTCCGTGCTGTGGCTTTAGAACTGGCCTGGATTAATCTGGAAGGCACCTTCCCCGATGAGCCAACGGCCGAACCAGATGATTGGGTGTGACGATTTGCGTTTGGTAACTTACAATTAATCGGTCATTCTTAATTCCGCGAGACTTCCTGCTTTCACATAGGCTAGTATGCAACAAGCAACCAACTATTTTCGTCAGCTTACCTACAAGCTATTCCCTGACCTCAAAAACCAACCGCCTGCCATGCAAGAAATGGCTCAACTGGGGATGATTTACTTCTACTTCCTGATTCCCTTTTTCGTGGCTGGCAACATATGGCTTTGGCAAGTCACAGACTGGTCGATTTTGGTAGAAAATTGGGGCATTTTGCTTTTTTTGCTGCTGCTTATTTCGCAACTGGATAAACGGCCGTTTATCTTGCCAATTTCACTTACCGAGAGAATCACACTTCCCTTCTCCACCTCTCTTTCCAACCTCTTAAGCATGGCCCTTCTCCTTATTTATGGGCCAAGCGCTTTGTGGGTCAACTGGATAGCGGGGCTGACTTTTGCGGTGCACACTGGCTTACAAAGTAGCCGTCAACGCAGCATCCCCTATATTTCGGCACTTAGCAGCTTTATTCAATCAAGTGGAAGCGGTGTGTTTCTCCTTTTGGTCACAGGGACAGTGTACACCGCCACGGGTGGCCAGTTTCCTTTCCAGGCAAACAGTTTTACCGATTGGCTGCCCGCCGTTTGGGCCATTGTCGCACTCGCCTTTATGCCCCTCATCGTCTATTTTTTACCTACCTGGGGTGTGGCGATTCTCACGGAGCAGCCTCTCAACAGGCAAACATTGTTTCAACTGCTCGGTGGCGTTACGCTTTTAACCGTGGTATCAGTGCCGTTTGCTTTGCCTCTGGCGCTCGTCTACGATGCACAAAATCTCACCTTATTTGTTTCATTTTGTCTGGCCGTTGCCTTGACCAATATGCTGGCTTACTTCTTGAGCCAGTTCAACATGTTGACCCAAATCCGAAGCAAAGAATTGAGAAGGCTTGAAACACTTGGCCAAGAGCTAATTACCGCCCCGGCAGACGGCTCCACCCTTGAAAACATTCTGGCACAACATCTGCCCCAACTTTTCCCCAATGCTCACCTCGTTGTACGTTTATTTACCGATTTTCCCCATGAGCAGAAGATTTCCTGGCCGACCTTCACGTTACAAACCAGCACTGCCTGGCCACCTGTCACCGATGCCCTTTGGCAGCAGATTCGCGAATCCACGGAGACAAGTCTGGTAGAGCGCAAGGTAACGCTTCCCGGTGAGACAATCCCTACTGGCGACCGTTTTCTGGTCAAGATTATTATCGCTGGTGAAGATGAGACCCTGCATTGTGTTGGTGCTATTTATTTGCAGCGCCTGCCCTCGGACCGAGTCCCCAATCAGGTGCTGCCTACACTGCAAGAGCTGGCCAGCCAAATTGGCTCAGCCCTTTACCGGGCGCAGACACACCAAGAAACGTTGCAACGCCAGAAGATGACTCAGGAGCTGGCTTTTGCCGGACGTATCCAGCAAAGCTTTTTGCCTAACGAGATTCCGCAGCATCCAAGCTGGGATTTTGACGCGGCACTCATCCCCGCGCGGCAAACGTCCGGGGACTTTTACGATTTTGTGCCGCTGGGAAACGGCCGTCTCGGACTCGTTGTAGCCGACGTGGCCGACAAAGGCACCGGGGCAGCGCTTTACATGGCGCTTAGCCGCACGCTCATTCGCACCTATGCCATGCAGTTCCCGGATGAGCCGGGCAAGGCGCTGCAACTGGCCAACGAGCGCATTCTGCTGGATACGGAAACAGATCAATTTGTGACGGTTTTTTATGGCGTGTTAGAGCTGGAAAACGGCCGTTTCACCTATGCCAACGCTGGACACAACCCCACCTATCATCTCGGTACCACAATAAAACGCCTCACAAAAACGGGCATCCCGCTGGGCATGTTTGAAGAGATGGTTTGGCAGCAGGAAACGATTCAAATTAGTGTCGGGGAAAGCCTGATTTTATACAGCGACGGTGTGCCAGAAGCACAAAACAACCAGCAAGAAGAGTTTGGCGAGGAACGGATGTTGGCTATCGCTCAGCAAAAGGCCAACGGATCGGCCACGGTCCAGCAAACCGCCATTGCCGATGCAGTCAATCAGTTTGTTGGTGACGCTCCCCAGTTTGACGATATTACCCTGATGGTGGTAACCCGCCTAAAATAGCAGCTATGCGACGAAGTTGGTTTTGGCTGATCAATGGCCTGCTCATTTTGCTCTACATGTGGGCAATGGGAGAAGAAACGGCCGTTTCCCTTCAAGTAATCAATGGTCGCTGCATTGCCGCCGTGCCAGAACGGTACATTGGCATCGACTGCCCCAATATGGGTGCAGGCAGCCAGGTGGGATTGGTCGCAGCGCAGCCCACCCGAGGCCGCATTGAGCTGGCCAGCTACCCACCGCTGCGCTGGCTGGCACCCCATACCGCCTGGGCCGATCTCAACCTGTTTTCTGCCGACGGGCAGCCTCTATGGCGGCAAAACTTTAACCAACTCAACCCAAACGCGTGGCAAACAGTGAACGGTGGTTGGACCACGCGCTGGGGCGAGCTGCGCGGCACGACCAGCCAAAACAGCCTGCTATTTCACCAGCCAGTTCAGGCTGATTTCATCCTCACCAGCACACTCCGGCGAGCCGAAGAGGAAGCGGGGTTGCTGCTGCTGCATCCTGATGGGCAAACAGGCTTTGTCTTTTTAGTTGATGGGGCAGATCGACGGGGCGTGTGGTGGGAATGGGAAAACGGCCGTGCCACCACTCCCCTCATCGGCATCCCTTTCCAAAAACCATTTTTGCAGCAGGCACAATCCTTGCTGCGATTGTTGCTCACCGGACATCAGGCGGCATTGCTTCTGCTAGGAATTATCTGGTTAATCAAAAAAGGAACACAGAGGGGCACAGAGAAGCCACAGAGTTTCACAGAGAGTTTTTTAAAAACTCAGCGCCCCTCTGCGGTATCTCCGCGTAACTCTGCGTTCCCAAAAGAAGCCGCTTCAAGCCACAGTCTGGAAAAAGCTGCTGTCGTCTTCCTCACTCTGCTCACCTTCGCCCTCACCACCTTCATCGCCAGCGACGTACTGGCCCGCGTGCCGCACGTGCAGGATTCGCTCACCTACCTGTTCCAGGCGCAAACCATGGCCCGGGGTGATTTATGGGCACCAGCGCCAATCCTGCCAAACTTTTTTAAGCAAGAGTTTCTGCTGGTGCAAAACGGCCGTTGGTTTGGCAAATATCCCCCCGGTTATCCAGTTGTGCTGGCGCTGGGCGTTCTGCTCAAGGCTCCCTGGCTCATCAATCCGCTGCTGGCTAGCCTAACGGTGCCGCTGATGTATCAGTTGGGGCGACGATTGGTGAACGGCCGTATCGGCCTGCTCGCTGCCGGATTGATGACACTCTCGCCTTTCTTTCTCTTCCTTTCTGGCAGCCAAATGGCCCACGCGGCGGAATTATTTTGGTTGATTTTATTTATGGTCTGTTGGGAGCGCGCTGTGGGGAGGAAAAAGCAGGAACGCGGAGAAACGCGGAGAACACGCAGAGTTACGCAGGGGGGAAAAAATAGCTTAACAAACCTCCGTGAAACTCTGCGCTATCTCTGTGTAACTCAGTGTTCCTCTCTCTGGCCATTGGTAGCTGGATTGGCGGCGGGCATGGCTTTTTTGACGCGGCAGTTAACGGCCGTTGCCATCACTGCCCCCTTTTTCCTGCTCACTACCTGGACAAGCCCCCTGCCCTGGCGGCAGCGTTTGCCAAAAGGTGCCGTTTGGCTGGCCGGGCTGCTGCCGTTGGTAGCGCTGCTATTTGCCTATCAATGGGCCGTCACGGGTGACCCATGGCAAGACCCGCGCCTGCTCTACTGGCCCTACGATCAGCTCGGCTTTGGCGACGACGTGGGCGAAGCGCCCAACCTCATGAATATTGAGCTGCTAGACGAAGCACCAGGCTACGCCATTCTGTGGCGCACCGATCCCAGCCAGCCGCCACGCGGCCACACACCACAGCGCGGTCTGCATAACATTTTGCGCAACTGGGAAACCTTGCAAAGCGACCTTTTTGGCTGGATGCCTTTGTTCACCTTTAGCTTTATTTGGCTGGCGTTTATTCTAAAACGGCCGTCTCCTACCGACTGGATTTTACTGGCCACACTGATGTCGTTGGTGGCGGCGGAGGCGTTTTACTGGCATTCTGGCATCATGTATGGACCACGCTACCTGTATGGGGCGCTGCCTGCGCTGCTGCTGCTGACGGCGCGCGGAGCACAGGCGCTGGCCCGCTGGCTGGCGGGGCGATGGGGGTGGTGGCTGACGGCCATTCCGCTCTCGCTTCTCATTTTAGGCAATGTTTTCAACACACTGCCACAGTATGCGCAAAGCTACCGGGGCTTTAATTTTGTCGAGGGAGACAAGGTAGCACAGGTGGAAACGGCCGTGCCACCCGACGAACAAGCGCTCATTTTTGTAGAAAGCCCCACAGGCAATTGGTGGGAGTACGGCGAACTGTTTTTGGGGAATGAAGGCAGCTTAAACGGCCGTCTCATCTTCGCTCGCGACCTTGGCACCACCAACAACCTCTCACTTCGGGCCCTGTTCCCAAATCATGCTGCTTATCGGCTCAGTGACGGCGAATTAACAAAGCTTGCCGCCCCTTAAGCGCCTCGTGCCAGCCATAAAAAGTTGACCCAGGTAAAGGCCAATTTGTATACTATCCAGGTATCTATACCCTTAGATTCGTTTGCTTTGGGAGCCATTATGGACAAAATACCCGCAGATCAAGCAATATTCTTAACGATGGTTCGCTCATCTGGCGAAAGAGACGACGCGCGTGTTCTCATCAACAGTATTCGCACCTTTGGCGGTGTCCTGAGTGACTATCCTATCTGGCTTTTTGAAGCCAATCCCCAAGCGGCACCTTGCCAAAATTTGGCCAGCGCCAATGTCCATATTCTCCCGCTAAACATACCAGACACCCTAAAACCTTATTACTTTGCCGACAAAGTGTTTGCCTGTGCCCAGGCAGAAGAAATGGCTCCGCCAACAGTGCAATCGTTGATCTGGATCGATCCCACTTGTTTGGTTGTTAAACCACCGGTTTTATTCGATTTGGGCCAATCATTTGATACGGCCGTAAGGCCTGTGCATATTAAAAATGTGGGGCTGCTAGCCGAGGAACCGCTGGACACTTTTTGGCAAAAAATCTATGAAACGGTGGGGCTGACTGAGGTTCAACGTACCGTCGAAACGTTTGTAGGCATGCAGCGCATTCGAGCCTATTTTAACTCCCACGCCTTTGCCATCAATCCAGCCAGGGGGCTGCTCCGTCAATGGCTCGCCTATTTTACGGCGTTGGTGAACGATGAAGCTTATCAAAAGGCCGCTTGCCAGGATGTGCGCCATAAAGTTTTCCTGCATCAGGCTGTCTGGAGCGCCTTGTTGATTGCCAAACTAGATCCTCAGCGGATTTGCAACTTACCGCCCGATTACAACTACCCCTACAATTTGCACCAATCTGTGCCAGCCGCACGCCGTGCCAAGGCCCTAAACGATCTCGTTTGTCTCACCTATGAAGAACGTTCTTTGGATCCCACTCAGGTAGAGGATATTGCTATTCATGATCCGCTGAAGGCATGGTTATTGGCCGCAAAATAACCCAAGTCCCACCTATATCAAAAAAGTTTGTAGTAAGTTTGCAGGTGACCCGATTGACTTTTCGTCGTTGTCACTGATACCCTTTAAGTGGTGTCCTTCCCTGTACTGTTTGTATGGGGTGTGTTGACGCGAAAGGGAAACGGCCGTTTAGCATCAACTTCTCCAAAACGGCCCACACACCAGGTGAGAGGGGGAGCGTTCTCACACCCAAAGGAAGGTTTTTATGAGCATGCCTGTCAGTCGGGTCGTACGCTCTAAAGAGAAAGCCAGGGCCAACTACGATCGGTTGAGTCGCTGGTATGACATCATTGCGGGCAGCACCGAAAAGAAGTACCGCGACATTGGTTTGCAAAAACTGGCGGCACGCCCCGGTGAACGCATATTGGAAATTGGCTTTGGCACTGGGCATTGTATGCTGGCGTTGGCTCAGGCTGTGGGAGAGACTGGCAACGTGTCTGGCATCGATCTGTCCGAGGGCATGTTAACGATTGCCCGGGAGAGACTACGTCAGGCCGGCTTGCTAGATCGCGTCGATTTACGCGTTGGCGATGCCGCAGCACTGCCCTTTGCCGCTGGCGAGTTTGATGGCGTATTTATGAGCTTCACGCTGGAACTGTTTGACTCGCCTGAAATCCCCATCGTCCTGGATCAATGTTATCGTGTGTTGCGGCCCGGGGGGCGTCTGTCTGTGGTGTCGATGGTGAAGAAAGCTGGAACGGCCGTAAAAATTTACGAATGGTTCCACGAAAAAATGCCCGTCGCCGTCGATTGCCGCCCCATTTACGCCCAAACCGATCTCACCACCGCCGGATTTAACATCCAAGACGTCGCTGCACTGTCAATGTGGGGCCTACCGGTAGAAATTATCCTGGCCCAAAAGGGTAAATCACCATGAGGTATGCTTATCTGGCCACGGGCGCTGCCAATATGTACTGTGGCAGCTGCATGCGCGATAACACCTTAGTTGCCGCCATGAAATCGCTCGGTCACGATGCCTGCATGATCCCCATGTATACACCGCTGCGGGTCGATGAGGACAGCGTCAGTGAAAATCATGTCTTTTATGGTGGCATCGAAGCTTATTTGCTGCAGCGTTATCCTCGCCCTTCCTTCTGGCGTGACAAACTCATGAGGCTGGCCGGTTCCCAGGCGCTCATTCGCCTCATGCCCCACTTCGACGTTGGCTCCGCTGTAGATCCAGTCCAAAATGCCGAATTGACCCTCTCCATGCTGCGTGGAGAAGCAGGCAACCAAAAAGCGCTGCTCGATGAAATGGTGTACTGGCTCAAAAATGATTTACAGCCAGATCTGGTACATGTCACCAACACACTCATTTCTGGGCCGGTACCGGCCATTAAAAAAGCGCTAAACGTGCCTGTTGTTTGTGGCCTGCACGGAGAAGACATTTTTCTTGATGGTCTGCCTAAATCTTACCGCAAGCAGGCCATTGACTTAATTCGCAAAAATGCTGCTCATATCGACCATTTTATTGCCATCAGTCAATATTACGCAGACTATTTCGGCAATCTGATTGGCATTGATCCGGCCAAAATCACGCTGGTCAGGCCAGGGATTGCCCTTGAGGATTACCAGGCACTTAACGGAAAACTGCCTGGAACCCCTTTAACTATTGGGTACCTGGCCCGTATTTCACCGGAAAAAGGGCTGCATCTTCTGGTAGAGGCCTTTATTCGCCTGTACAAATCGGGACAATTCCCCGGATTGCGGCTTAGAGCCGCTGGTTATCTGAGTAAAGCACACGCCGCCTATGTAGATGACATTCGCCGCCGGGCCAAGCAGGCCGGGGTCGAAGAGCAGGTGGAAATCATCGGCACGGTAGACAGACAGCAAAAGTTGGACTTTTTGCAAAGCCTGGATGTCTTTTCGGTACCAACCATCTACCGCGATCCCAAAGGGTTGCCCGTTTTGGAAGCGTTGGCCAGTGGTGTTTCAGTGGTGCAGCCAGCGCATGGTGCTTTCCCGGAGCTTTTAGCAGCAACGGGCGGTGGGTTACTGCACATACCAGAAGACGCTGTGGACCTGTCTGAGAAGCTAGCCACCTTGCTGAATAATACCAAGATGCGCCAGGAATATACCCAACGGGGACGTACGGCCGTTCACGCCACATTTTCCGCTGAACGCATGGCAGCCGAAACCGTCCAGGTTTACCAGCAGGTTAGCCAGAGGATGGTGCCATGTTAGCCCAACTGCGCAGCTGGATTGCCCCACCAGTTTTTGCCAATGATGAAGAAAAGACACGTATTGCCCGGCTGCTGCATATCATTCTCATTACCGTCATGGTTTTGGTGATGATATTTAGCGTGCCAGCCTTTTTGTTGACACCGGAAATCGGCCGTATTTTGATCGAGCTATTTTTGGGAATATGGGCATTGTTAATGCTCATGTTACTGCGGCGCGGGCAGGTCTATCTGGCCGGATTTCTCCTATCGTTCACGCTGTGGGCGGTGGTCTCTTATGGCACGTATGAGGCCGGGGGTTTTCGCGGTTCAACCATGTCTGCCTATTTCGGCATCATTCTAATTGCCGAACTGCTCCTGGGGTCCCGTGCCGGGATCGTCTTTGGTTTGCTGTCAATTGCCGTGACCGGCTGGATGTATTATGCAGAAGAGCTTGGCTTGATGCCGCCAGCTGCCACTTACGCTACCCTGGCCACCTTTTGGATCGAATTTTCTGTGGTGGTTATCGGCGTTGTTGGCTTGCTTTCCCTGGTCATTAATAGTTTGCGACGAGCCTTAGAGCGCGCGCGCCGCAATGAAAAAGAGCTAGCCCTAAAAATTGAGGAGACACAGATTCTGGCCCAAAAAGCAACCGAGGCCAACGAATTCAAATCCCAACTCATTGCCCGTATCAGCCATGAATTACGAACACCCCTGGGCGCTTTGATGGGTATGTCAGAGATGCTGGATCAAAACATTTATGGCCCCCTGACCCCGGCACAGCAAGACATTACCCAGCGCATCGTCAATAATTCACAGGCGCTACAGCAGGTTTTTGCCGAACTTTTAGACCAATCTCAAATTGAATCCGGGCAGCTACGCCTGAAAAAAGAACAATTCTCACCTAAAACATTGGTCCAGAAAGTGTATTCACAATGTTTGCTGCTGGCAGAACGCAAAGGGTTAGATTTAAAAGTTGACGTTCACCCAGATTTGCCAGACTTTTTGATAGGTGACCAAGAAAGAGTCGAACAATGTTTATCTAATCTGGTTGTCAACGCCATAAAATTCACCAGGTCTGGATATGTTCACATCTGCGTTCGCAAGGAAAATGAGGCTCATTGGCTGTTACAGGTTCAGGATACCGGTATTGGCATCTCAGAGGAAACACTGGCTTACATTTTTGAACCGTTTCGCCGGGCAGACGAAACAACAAGGCGAGAATTTGGCGGTGTTGGACTGGGCTTATCCATTGTGAATCAGCTAACGACAGCCATGAATGGCACAGTTCATGTAGAGAGCAAGGTTGGCAGCGGCAGCACATTTACCATCATTTTGCCCTTGCAAACAACGATGAGCCACTCCGTTACAAGCAGCACCGTATCGAACAGTCATTAGGCAACCGTTTCGCCATAAATGGCAGCGCATTCGCCCTTCGCGGAGGGTGCTCAAGTCAAATAAGGATCACTGAATGAATATCAACCTGGATACAAAGCCTATTGCCAAGCCCTTAGCTATCATTATTGAAGACAATAAGGATCAGAATCTGGTTTTTACAACCGCATTGGAACAAGCTGGTTATTATACGGAGTCTATCCAGGATGGCACAAAAGCAGGAAAACGGCTGGGCGAGGTGATCCCCAAAGTGGTTGTTCTGGATCTGCACCTTCCCGGAATCGATGGCGAAAAGCTGTTGAACCAGATACGTTCCGATAGACGGCTGACTGATACTCGGGTGATATTGGCTACAGCCGATGCGTTGCTGGCATCGTCATTGCAGTCCCAGGCAGATTTTGTTTTTTTGAAGCCAATTAGCTACTCTCAGTTAAACCAACTAGCCATCCGCTTTAACCGCCCTTCTTCCTAAACATTGAACGAGCGCCAATAAGCAGTTAAGAGGCACTCTCGGGAAACGGCCGTTCCCCTTGTCTTCCCTACCCTATTTCCGCTAAGATAGATAATAGAAGCCCCCAAACATAATAGAAGGCATCAGCAAAGCCTCCTAGGTAGTTTGCATTGTATGAGCAATCGGCCACATCCTCCAGGTACTCCATGCCATTTCTTTAAAACCCTTTAAAAGACGCAGATAACGAGAACTTGAAATGAGCAACAAACAATCACAGACCGAAATTGCCAAGCGCAAACAAGCAGCGCAGAACCAACAGACACTACGTTGGTTTTTGGAAAACCTGGACAAGGTCAACGACGCCTTGCAGGGAACAACCGATCAGGAACAAGCGCTGAGTAACGTATTTGACAAGCTTTTGTCGATCTTCGACTGCGACCGAGCTTGGCTGGCATGTCCCTGCGACCCAGAAGCAGCTAGCTGGCAATTGCTGATGGATCGCGCCCAACCGGAATATCCCAGCGACGTGCCTACTGGATTGGAACTACCACAAAGCCCAGAAAATGCGGCCGTTTCACAAATTCTGCTGGATGCCGCTGGTCCAATACAATTTCATCAAGGGTCTGCACATCAGGTTCCAGCGGAACGTGCCCATAAGCACAGCGTTCAATCAATTATCGCCGTGGCCTTGTTCCCAAAGTCGTGCAAACCCTGGGTCTTTGAAATGCACCAATGTGCCTATCCCCGTGTTTGGACGATGCCAGAAGTGCAACTTTTTCAAGAAATCGGTCGGCGGCTAGTTGATGCCTGGACCAATCTTGTGCTGTTCCGTGAACTGCAAGAAAGCAAACGCAAAACCGAAGAAAAACTCCATGAGAGCAACGAACGCTTTCGCCTAGTGGCCGAATCCTCCCTTACTGGCATCTACCTCATCCAGAAAAACCTGTTTCGCTACATAAATCCAGCCCTGGCACACATATTCGGTTATGAAGTGGAAGAAATGACCGATAAACTTGGCCCAATGGACCTGGTTTATGCAGAAGACAGGCCCCTGGTAGCTGAGAACCTCCGCCGCCGCATCGAAGGCGAAGAGGAGACCTTCCATTATGATTTCCGAGGCTTGCGTAAAGATGGTTCAGTGATCAATGTTGACGTGCATGGGCGCCGGATCGAGTATCGTGGAAAAATCGGCGTGATCGGCACACTGCTAGACATTACCGAACGCAAGCAGGTAGAAGCAGCCTTTCTGCGTAATCGTGAGGCTGAATTACAATTCAACAAACTGTTAGCCGCATTGCAGGAAGTCACCAACCAGCTCTCTAAGGCCAAATCGCCCGATGACTTATGCCGACAGGCCGTTCAATTGGGGCGGTCACGCCTGGGATTTGACCGCGTCAGTATCTGGTTCATTGAGGAACAGCTGGGCATCATGCGCGGTTCGTTTGGGACCGATGAACATGGCGAACTGCGCGACGAGCGAGATGCGCAAGTTGAGTTCAGGCAGGAAGGATTATCGTGGCGCGTTTTCTCTCAAAAGGAACCAGCAGCTTTAGTCGAGCATCTTCCTTTGCGCGATCACCTGGGCCAGGAAGTGGGTAAAGGGGAAACGGCCGCAGCTGCACTATGGGATGGCGACGAAGTGATCGGCGTTCTCCATGTTGACAACCTGTTCACAGGCCAGCCTATCAGGGGACGTCGGCTGGAGATTTTGCGGCTATATGCCACAACGTTGGGTCATCTACTCACCCGGAAACAAGCCGAGGAAACCCTACGTGAAAGCGAAATCCGCTACCGTAACGTTGTGGACCACGCAGCCGATGCCATATTTTTACACAACAGCGACGAAGTAGGAACAATTCTAGATGTAAACCGCCAGGCTTGCACGAGTCTGGGTTATAGCCGCGAGGAATTGGTAGGGGCAACAATCCATGAGTTTGATGCCGGTCCAGATCTCGCCTACATTGACCAGAACAGACAGCGGCTGAGTACCGGAGAAATGCTTACCTTTGAAACGCGGCATCGCCGGAAAGATGGGGAAGTGTTCCCAGTTGAAGTCCGTGTGCGCCCGTTCTGGCTGGGCGACCGCTGGTATGCAGTTTCTTTGGCCCGTGACATTACCGAGCGCAAACAGGCAGAAGAACAGATTCGCCAGCTCAACCAAGAGCTTGAACAGCGCGTCCATGAACGCACCGCCCAATTGGAAGCGGTCAACAAAGAGCTCGAGGCGTTTGCCTACTCGGTTTCGCATGACCTGAGAGCACCCCTGCGCCATATTGATGGCTTTCTGGAACTGCTGCAAAAAAACACGGAGGGGGCGCTTGATGCACAGGCACAGCACTACATGATTACTATTTCTGACTCTGCCAAGCGTATGGGCCAACTCATTGATGATCTGCTCACCTTTTCCCGGATGGGGCGCAGTGACCTGTCCAGAACGTTGATTGACCTCACCATTTTGGTTCAAGAAATCATTCAGGAATTTGAGTTAGAAACGAGAGACCGCCCGATACGTTGGCAGGTTGCCGACCTGCCAACCGTCAACGCCGACCGGGCAATGCTGCGGCAGGTCTTGGTTAATCTCATCTCCAATGCTTTAAAATTCACGCAAGGGCGCACCCCCGCAGAGATCGAAATTGGCAGCCAGGCGAGTGACAAAGAAGTCACATTTTTTATCCGCGACAACGGCGTGGGATTTGATATGGCCTACGTGGATAAACTCTTTGGCGTCTTTCAACGCTTGCATCACGTCGATGAATTTGAAGGGACTGGGATTGGTCTGGCTAACGTGCGTCAAATCATCAATCGACACAACGGCCGTACCTGGGCTGAAGGAAAAGTTAACCAGGGGGCCACTTTTTATTTTGCGCTTCCCCGCGCCGATTTATAAACGCCGCTGCCGTATCGGCCCTTTGGCAAAATTGACGCTAACGGAGAGATAACTTATGACCTACCCATCCCCGCCGAACCCGCAAGCCTATTATGAGCAAGTATGGCAATTGGCCCTCCAGATTCCGTACGGCCGTGTTGCCACCTATGGCCAAATCGCGCAAATGATCCCTGCGCCCGCAGGCATTGACCTTGACGAATACACGGCCTTTAGTCCACGCTGGGTGGGCAGTGCCATGGCAGCCTGTCCCAATGATGTGCCGTGGCAGCGTGTCATCAATTCACAAGGGAAAATAAGCAAAAGACCCGGTGCAGAGAAACAACGTCAATTATTGGAAGCCGAGGAGATTGTGTTTGTAAAAGACAAAATTGACCTGAAAGTGTATCAGTGGCGCGGCCCAGGTGCGGAAGATACGCCCAGGCAAGCCAGACTCCTCTGACTTTTTACTTTTCACTGGACAAACAACAATTTTAATCCCAGGCGGTTGCTTCATCCAGGGCTGCCTTTTGCTCGGCCGATAGGGAAATTTCTGCGCCGTGCATGGTGTCTTCCAGCTGCTCAATAGAGTTGGCCCCGATGATGGCTGAGGTAACGGCCGTATTGGCCAACACCCAAGCAATTGCCATTTGGGCAATGGTGGCCTTGTGCGCTTTGCCAATGGCTTCCAGGCGATCAACGGCCGTAAATCCCTGCTCATTCATGTAACGACTGCGCACCCCTTCGGCCCGTTTGGAGTCTGGCAAGGGTGTGTCGCGGCGGTACTTGCCGGTGAGGAAACCACCTGCCAGTGGGCTGTACGGAATCACCCCAATCCCCTGATCCAGGCAGAGCGGCTGGAGTTCCCGCTCAAACTCAGCGCGATGGACCAAACTATAGTGCGGCTGTAAGCTGTCGAAGCGAACCAGGTTGCGCACGTCGCTCACCCAGAGCGCTTTGGTGAGCAGCCAGGCTGGATAGTTGGAGCAGCCGATGTAGCGCACCTTGCCCGCCCGCACCAGATCGGTCAGAGCGGAAAGGGTTTCATCCAGCGGCGTTTCTTCATCGGGCCAATGCACCTGGTACAGATCAATATACTCTGTTTGCAGGCGGCGCAGGCTGTTTTCTACGGCCGTCATAATATGCACCCGAGACAAACCTTCATCATTGGGACCGTCACCCATTTGCCCGCGCACTTTGGTGGCCAGCACGATGTTTTCGCGGCGCACATGGCCCGCCGCCAGCCAATTGCCAATGATTTGCTCACTGACGCCACCGTCGTTGCCTTCGGCCCAGCGAGAATAAACATCGGCCGTATCGAAAAAGTTGCAGCCCAATTCAATGGCTCGGCTCATGATGTTGTGGCTGGTTGTTTCGTCAGCAGACCAGCCAAACTGCATCGTGCCCAAACAAATTTTAGATACTTTCAGACCTGTGCGGCCCAATCGTCGAAATTCCATAACGTTCTCTCCTTAATTTTTCCGCAGATGAACGCAGATTTCGCAGATTGATATCTAAAAATCTGCGCTAATCTGCGTAATCTGCGGATCCTATTTTTTACCAGCCAGGATGAGCAGCCGGTCGCTGGGTTCGTCGTAGGGGGATTGGTCGTAGTCGCCCCAGAAGTGCAGCAGTTGGTAGCCCGCCTCTTGCAGCAGCAGTTCTAACTGGTGTGGGTAGCGGTAATGATAAGCAGATTGGGCAACGGTGCGGTGTACCGGCCCACCGTTGGGGGCAGACACGTCGTAAATCCAGGTGATGTGCAGCGTTTGTCCGGCCGTATCCAACCGATTACTGGCCAGATGCACAATCAGCTCACCCGTTTCCGGGTCCGTCAGCACGTTTTCCAGGCTCAGCAGGGCATCTTCTGGCGTATTGGCGATGTCTACCGGATTGGCCAGATCGATGAAGAGACGGCCGTTTTCCCCCAACTGGTTCCGCGCCTGCCGCAACGCCGCCACTGCCTGTGCTGTGTCCAGGTGCAGCAGGGTGTTGTAGGGAATAATGATCAGGCCAAACGGAGAAGCATTGGGCAGGGCAAAGTTGGTCATGTCTGCCTGATGGATGGTAACGCGTGCCTGAACGGCCGTTGACTCCTGCGCCAATCGTGCCCGGGCCCGGTCCAACATTCCGGCGGATGAATCAAGGCCGGTTACGGTGTGGCCTGCGCGTGCTAACGGTAACAGCAAACGGCCGCTGCCGCAGCCCAACTCCAGCACGGGGCCGTCGGCCTGGCTGGCTAATTGGAGAATGAGGGGGAGATCGGCCGTCAGGCTGGCGTGGGTCAGGTCATAAAAGCGGGCAATTTGATCATACATGCCCCTATTTTACCCAACCTCCCGGAGGTTTGAAACCTCCGGGAGGTTAAGTTAGTGGTTAGCTAAACAAATATTGCTTGATGTCGGACGGTAGTTCATCAATACCGCGCAAATAATCAAGTACAAATTCTTTGTAATCCAGACGATTGGGGAAAAAGTCGGTAACAAATTGACCATCGACCAACGTTCCTGGTCGCTCACCGACCCATTCCAGATAGTTTGCGTAGGGCCATTCTTCAAGCGAGGTCACTAGCCCGGCTTTTATTGGATTGCCATGTATGTAGCGGCATAGATGCAGCAAGTAAGCCTCGTTGTCTACATGGACATCTTTGAATCGCCCTTCAAATAGTGCGCCAGTACGGCCGTTTTGCCGGTTTAAGGCCTGCGTGTACGCGTTAAATAGGACACCGATAAAGTGGGCAATGGAGGTCTCTCCATCCTGCCGCAGAAGAAAATGATAATGATTGGGCATCAGGCAGTAGGCAATAATGGCAACTTGATACTTCTGGCAATACTTTTTAACCAGCTTGAGCAGGTAAAGATAATTCTCTTCGTTAAAGAAGATGTGCTCCCGGTTCGCGCCCCGGTTGTAGACGTGGTAATAGTGGCCGATTGTGAATTTGTTTTTTCGTATGGGCATGGTAGTCCCCAGAACCTCCCGGAGGTTCAGAACCTCCGGGAGGTTGCTAGGCAATCGCCTCAAGCGTGAGATCAAAAAGTGCCAGCACATTTTTTACGTTACTGGCATTTACCTCAACACGCAATGTGCGCTGCCCACGGTCTGGAATAGTGCCGTCGGCCGTTAAATTTTGACGCAGCGTCTGAACCGCTTCAGCCGACAGGTAATCTTTTGCCAGATAACCCAAATAAAAATCAAAGACGTTTGGCGGAAAGCCATAGGCAAATGAGATCATTTGCTCTGGCGTTTGCATACGTAGGGAAAAACCTTTGACGCCCCAGTTAATCATATGTCCGGCTGACAGAGCTTTGTCAAAGATTGTATTGTAAAAAGGCACCAGTTCTGGCAAACAGTTTTGCAAAAAGATTTCTCGATTAATGATGCGCTGGCTGGCTCCTTGTTTTGACTGCCGCGTAGCTTCGGTAATGCCAATCACGCGCGGCACCATTGCCCGCTGGCCTTCGCCTAAAAACTGCTTGACCTCCACGGCCAACACCTCTACATCATTCATCTTGTCGTTGAGAAATTCCACCAAACGGCGCAGCTCTTTGGGAATGGCATCGGCCACAAAAACGAGGCGGATTTTGCCCTGGCGTAAATTCTCCTCCACCTGCTGCCAGAACCATTCCACATCTAGTTCCACATCATCCAGCAGTTCTACAATGGCCTCATCTAAATCCCGGTCCTGTTGCTGGGCTGTTTCCGTGGCCGATTGGCGCAGCTTTTCCATTGGCCAGTACTCCGTGCCATTGGCGGCGTAATCCAGCATTTGGGCTACCACTTCACGGCGGCTGCGTGTATCTTGCGATCGCTTACACTCGATAAAGGTCGGCATGCCATCCTGATCCAAAAAGAGATGGTCCAGGCTCCACACATCGCTGCCCCCTGTCTCACCAGGGACACCTAGTTCACGCTTCACCAGCAGCCAGCGGCGCGGATTGTCTGGGTTGATCTGGTCGCCGGGAATGAGGTCTGGATACTGGGCCAGAGCCTCCTGCAAAACCACTTCTTGATCGTAAGGCATTTCGGTCATGGGCAGCCAGGTTTGGCCGGATTTATCAACGAGAAAGATTTTTGATTGGTGCATCATTTTTTCCTTTGTTTCAATTGCCGTTCCCTGCCCACACAAACACCACACCGGTAGGGGCGACCCGGCGGGTCGCCCTTACAAATACGGCCGTTCCTCCCTCACCTTCTCCTCTAGCACAGACAACCGACCCTGCTTCAAAAAATGCAGCACCAGGTTACGCACCAGGGCTGGTTTGCCCTCGTTGGGCCATGTTTCGCTGTCGATACACCGTAGGGGCGGCTCGCGAGCCGCCCCTACTCTTCTAGGTTAAAGCGGTTAGATGGTGCATCAGGATGCAGTTTATCTTCTGACCAGGTTGCCGGGTTATTATAGATGTATTGCTCGATTGCCCTGTGTTCACGCTCATTACGGATGATGTGTTCGTAATAGTTGCGTTGCCAAAAGCGGTTTCCTGGCGTCTCTTGCAGCTCGTTAATCGCCTTGGTGGAAACGGTTTTAAAAGCACCAATCAATTGGCCCAATGGTTTTACCTTTGCCGGTACAATAGATTCCGCGTTACCCGATGTAAGAGCGGTTCGCGAACTGCCCTTACCGTCTACCAACATCAACAAACCATGCATATGATTCGGCATGATTGTCCAGGCACCAAGCATGACGTAATTGTATTGTTCCGCTAACCAGCACCAGGCATCTGCCACTACTTGGCCGACAGGGCTTAACACCATCTCCCCCTTTACAATCTCGCCGAGCAAGCAGTGCCGACCTTGCACGCAAATCGTGACAAAATAGATGCCGCTGGTGGTGTAATCGTACCCTTTCAGGCGGATCGATCTACGGTGATGTTTGTAGGGATCGTATGGCACAAAATGATTCCTTATCTGGTAAAAGGGACTGGAATTTGCGCAAATTATAATTTCGATTTGCTGTTGTGCCAATGGCCGATTGTCTTCTGGTAGGGGCGGCTCGCGCGTAGGGGCGGCTCGCGAGCCGCCCCTACTACATGGCGTGCCTTCAAAGGGCGCGTCGCGATGCGCCCCTACAGAAACGGCCGTTCCTCCCGCACCTTCTCCTCTAGCACAGACAACCGACCCTGCTTCAAAAAATGCAGCACCAGGTTGCGCACCAGGGCCGGTTTGCCTTCGTTGGGCCACGTTTCGATGTCGATGCCCAGGTCAAAGCAGAGGGTGCGTAGTTCATCCATGTTGAACCGCTCGACCATTAGTTGCCGCAAGGGGCGCGCCGCCCGTTCATCCGGCGCTTCGATGCCGTCCAGCAGGGCGTACACGTCCAGCACCACGTCGTTGTCTGGGTCGTAATGGCTGGGTATGCCGCGCGATTCCAGGTTGAGCAGCGCCCGGTAGCGCACCGCCTTGCCCGGTTGGTCTGGCAGGGGCACCCACGCTTCCGCTTCTAGCTGGGCGAAGGAGGCGTGGATTTCTGCCAGCTGGGCACGGACGACGGCCAGCAGGTGGCGGCGCTGCGGCGTGGGGCCGTCCAGGGAGATGCTCAACTGGTTGGCAACAGGGTCAGCGGCGATGAGGGCGCGGCAGCCGTCGCCGTGGATGACGAGGCCGTTGCGCCAGCGCACGGGCTGCCCCGGTGCCGTCTGCCAGATGTGGGCGTGCAAACGCACCATCAGCCGGGAGAGGATGGCGGCAGGCAGAATGGCGTAACGATATTCCAGCGCCGACGACGAACCAGCAGGCCAGGCAAAAGCAGGGCGCTCTTTGGGCAGCAGGCCGGGGATGAGGTAGCGGTCCCGGTCCAGCGGCACACTGAGCTCAAATTTGTGCATGATCTCCAGCAGAAACGGCTGCTTTTCCGGCGGGTAGCGGCGGCGGTCCAGAATAGCGTCCAGGTCGTCCAGGTGGAGCAGGCCGTTTTCTTGCAACCTGGCGGCGTTAAGGATGTGGTAGATACCGCCGGTGACCCATTCCGGGTTGAGGACGTGGGTGCCTGCCAGGCGACGGTCATCCTGGAAGTTGAGCGCCGCGCCCAGGTCGTGGAGGAAGCGGGCCAGGGTGCGCTGCGCTGCCTCGTGCTCGATGCCTGCGTCCCGGCAGAGCTGCACGTAGCTGTCATAGGGCAGCGTGTCTTGCTCCAGGGCGGCCAGCTTTTCTTTGACCTCGAACCAGGTGAGGGGAATCCAGTCGTTGATGTGCGGCAGGGACGCCAGCGCGGTTTCCACGGCCTGGCGCAGTTCATCAATGCCCGCGCCGGTGGTGCAGGAAGTGTGCACGATGGCCTGGATGGCCGGATGTTTGAGCCTGAGGCCCCGCTCGTCGAGGGCCAGGTGACCCTGGTCGCTTTTATTGACGACGAGGATGATGGGCGCGTCTCCGGCAAAGCTTTGCACGTGGCGCAGCCAGTAATCCAGCCGGTTTGCCGCCTCATCCTTGCGCGCTTCCAGGACCACCAGGTAGAGGCTGCGGTGCGTCAGGAAAAATTGGTGAGTCGCGTGGTAAATCTCCTGCCCGCCAAAGTCCCAGACGTTGACGTTAAGTAGCGCTAGAAAACTGTCACCTTCTGAAGTCACAGTTGCTTCTACTGGCCATCGATGAATATCTACGCCCACCGTTTTTCCAGTATCGTTAGGAGGTTGGTTATTGCGAAGGCGCTCGATAAGAGAGGTTTTACCGACGCTCCCTTCTCCTACAAGAAGCAGCTTAGCTTCATACAGGGGACGGCTGTCATTAAAATAGCCGTCTAAAATAGACGGGAAAAAACCTGGGTTTTTATGGCTACCAAGAAACTCAGGTGGGATAGGCAAGTAATTTTCATACAAGTAGAGCTCTTCTAGCTTCTCTAAAAGATACAAATTTGCCGACAAAGTTGTTAACTGGTTTTTGCTCAGGTCGAACACAGTCAGGTTAGTCAGTCGGCCAATTTCTGGTGGCAATGTTATTAATTGGTTTCTACTAAGGTCAAGCGTGGTCAGCCTAGTCAGTTGGCCAATTTCTGGCGGCAATGTTGTTAATTGATTCCTACCAAGGTGAAGCGTAGTCAGGCTAGTCAGTTGACCAATTTCTGGCGGCAATGTTGTTAATTGATTGCTACTAGGGCGAAGCTTGGTCAGGCCAGTCAGTTGGCCAATTTCTGGTGGCAATGTTGTTAATTGGTTGTACCAAAGGTGAAGCGTCGTCAGGCTAGTCAGTTGACTAATTTCTGGAGGAAGCACCAAAATTAATTGCCCTCTCAAGTCAAGTTCATTCCAACTCTCATTGGCAGCTCGTTCAATGATTTGGAGAAGTTTGGCAGGCGTAATTTTACTTTTAAAGAACATATTACACCTCGCCGTAGGGGTATTTGGTGCTGGTTTCGATGATTTGGATTTCTTCCGGGGTGAGGTGGAAGAGGGTGTAGACGTGCTGGTTTAGCTCGGTTTCCAGGGTGATGATTTGGTTGGTGAGCTGTTGGTGCTGCTGCCGGGCATCGGCCAGGAACAGTTCCCACTCGTGGCGCTCTTTGAGGGGGATGTCGCGCTTGAAGACTTTTTTGATTTGGGCGCGGAAGGTGGGGAAATCAAGGTCCCACCAGGCGGTGAGGGCGTTGTTGAGCTTGCCTGCTGGCCTGCCCAGGTCGGTGAGGATGCGGTGGCGGATTTGTTCGTGAAGTTGATGACGCAAACCTGCTGCTTTGGTTAGTGTCTCTCCAAAATTTGCTATTTGAGATTTCTCTGATGAAGACGCATCTGGTATAGGCAAATTGCTTAAAAATTGTGTCGAAAGTGTATAACGTAACATCCCCGCCCTTTCTCCAATCGGTTGGCAAATATTTTGGATCGCGAACCAGGTTACACGAGACATTAACAATCCTAACAAATAATAATCTTTTGTTGGAATCATAAAGCTAGTTTTATTACCAACAATACCTGGTTCACCCAAGGAGAAGCGAGGATACTTTGACATTTCTGGGTAGAATATTTTGTAATCTTCAAATGCATCCCAATAACTACAAGGACGCAATTCCCACCAATAATCACCCTGATCTGCTCTTTTCTTTGCTGCCTTCTCAAACGGTAAAAGATGGGCTGCTAAAACTGGATAGGCTGTTGAAAACCACTGGTACGCAGATTCAAGACTTTCAAACTGGAAACCAGATATTTCTTTAGTCCAACCGCTTGGCACAGAAATCAACCATTGGCCCTCATCTTGAACATACCAGGGACGAATATTTGCACCATTTACAAAGGGTTTGATTAATCCCAATAGTCTTTTGTCAGAAGAAATTAAACTGTCCCGTGTTTGTTGATCAACGATAAATGCAACATTCAAACCCGTTTTTATTCCATAATAAATTTGCTGATTTACAACATCGAACAGCGGGGCACCAGTTTGAAGTATTTTTCGCACTAAATCTAATTTATCCTTTGGTTCTAGTTTCCATCCATCATCAGATTGGTCCACAATGTTTACATCAAACAAATTTCTATTAACTTCCTCGTTAAACTTTTCCTTAAATTCTTCACCCCTTGAAAAAACTGCTGCGCGAGCTGGTAGATCGCCTTTGAGTTGAGCATTTTCCACAATATGAATCGCTGGGTACAAATCTGGTGCATCTTCAAAGACACGATTGTCACCCAGGTCAATAATTGTTTCAAAGGTTGTGTTTTGGCGCAGGTAGGCGCGTAAGTTGGTGGCGTAGTTGGCCCGCAGCCAACTGTTGCTGCTGATGTAGCTGGTTAATCCATCTTCACGCAGTAAATTCACTGCTTGCTTGAAGAAGTAAACAAACAAATCGGCCGTACCTGCATAAACTGTTTCAAAATGGCCGCTGAAAAATGGTTTGAGCGGGGTTAGCTGCTCCTGGCGCACGTAGGGCGGGTTGCCAATGACGGCGTCAAAACCGGCGGCTGCATGGCGGGAACGGCCGTATTCGTCAAAAAACACTTCGGGGAAGGCCAGCTCCCAATGGAAATAATCGTTGTCGGTCACGGCGGGGTGCTGCAAGAAGTGGTTGCGCTGGGTGTCGGTCATGAGTCCCGGCGAACCTCCCGGAGGTTGTGAACCTCCGGGAGGTTGGGTTTGCAGGTGGGCCGCCAGGGCGCGGTACTCTTCTGGGGTCATGGCATTGCCAAAGTAGGCGCTCACCCACAGGTCGGCCAGCCGCTGCCAGCGGGCCACGTGGGTTTGCTGGATGTCTTGCCAGGCGGCTTCTTTGGCATGTACGTCGTCGATGTCCAGCGTGGGCAGGCTTTCGATGGTGGCCACGCCCTTGACGGCCAGGCTGGCGTCGCGGGTGAAAGCGGATTCGTCAAACATCAGGGACTGGAGATTGGAGACTGGAGATTGGGTTTTGCTGTTGGGTGGGGCTTGCAGGTCATCGAGCCAGGCACCGATGAGGCTGTCGCCGTGTTGCAGGTGGTGGTCCAGGAAGCTGAGGGGTTTGTCGGCTGCGGCCGTTTTGAGCCAGAGCGATAGTTTGGCCAGCTCCACCGCCATTGGGTTTTTGTCTACACCATAGATGCAGGCTTCGACGACACGCCGTTTCCAGTAGAGCAGGTCGGTTTCACCCCCACCCCAGCCCTCCCCCTGTGAGGGGGAGGGAGCGAGGGAGGGGGTGTATTCATCCGTGGCCAGCGCCCGCGCCAAAAAGTGGGTGGCTTCCACCAGAAAATGGCCGGACCCCATCGCCGGGTCCAGCACATTCAGGGCCAAAATCTCCTGCACAAAGAGGGCGGCACTCTGGCGCTGGCGTTCGGCTTTGTCCAATGAGCCCGTCTGGCGCACCTGGGCCTTCACGCGCTCGCGGGCCTGTTCCACCAGCGGCCCCAGCGTGTTTTCTACGATGTACTCGACGATGTAATCGGGCGTGTAGTAAGAGCCGGTGGCTTTGCGCTCGCCTTTGTCGGTGGTCAAGTACAGGTCTCCCGGCTGGCGCGGCGTGCCTACCGTTTTGCTGCGCCCTTTTTTGGCCTGGGGCACCCAGGTTTCCACGCCCTTTTGGCGCACCGTCACCATCTCTTCGGTGGCGATGACGACTTTGTACTCCAGCAGCCCCTCGTAAATGGAGCCAAGCTGGCGCACGTCCAGCGTGCGGTAATCGACGGCCTGGAATCCCTGGAAACGGCCGTCTTCCCGCACGCGCCGGTAAGCCAGATAATCAATCGCTTTGGCCAGCGCCCGGTCGCCCACAAAATAGGTCCCGAAAAAAGGATGCTGCTCAGGGTCAAACAGGCCGCCGTTGTAGCGGGGCACGCCTAGTTCCGCGTTGAGCTGGGCATCCTCCCCGCTAATCAGCCGGAACAGCTCGGTGAGCCGGTTCCAGCGGCGGCGGCCGGTGGTGGGCAGCGTCTCCAGCTTATCGCGCTCCCGGTTGATGTCGTTAGCCAACTGCTGGAGACTGTAGTCGTTTTTGTAAGTCTCGTTACCCATCGGCAGCAGGGCGCGGGCTTCACCGTAAAATAAAAAGAGCAGGCGGTAAAGCAGGTAGAGGCTGTTGCGGTACACCTCGTCCCGGTGGTCGGCGTTTTTGGGGTCGAGACGGCCGTCTCCGGCAAAAAAGCCGATGATGAGCTGTTCCAGCGAACGGTAAGCGTTGTCGCGCAAATCGGCTTCCAGGGCAATGGCGTACGCCTTGCTCTGGCTCAGCGCCTCATCCAGGAAAACCGTGCCGTGGGCATCGGCGCGGAAAGCGCTCTGGTTGAAGAAGGCCCAGAAGAAAGTAGCCGCCGCCTCAGGTGTTTTATCTTTTTCATCACGCGGAGGAGCCAGGGCAGCCAGCAAATCGATCTCGAAGTAGGTTTCTAAGGTGCGGGATGAATTTTTGTGGACCAAGCGCCAGAAACGGCCGTTGCTTACCACGCCCCAGGTCACGCCGCTCAAACTCAGGTAGGTGTCGATCTGGAACATCGGGTTCTGGTCATCAAACAGCGGGCGGCTGCCGCTCTTTTTGCTCAGGTTCACCGTCCACTTTTTGGCTTCAACCAGAGCCAGAACTTCTTTGACGTAGGCGGGACTATTTTGTTGGGAAACGGCCGTTTGCCGTGCCGTCTCATCGGGGAACAGGGCAAAGTCTGGCTTTTTAATGCCACCTTTTAAGGCCGGGATAGATGCCTGCCCTTCCCAGGTATGGCCCAACTTGTCCAGAATAGGCTTGATCCAATTGTCCTCTAGCTGCGATTCGTTGTAGTTTTCTAACTGGTCCCCCTCTTTGGCATACAGGTTATGCAGCCAGGCCAAAAAGTCAGCGGCGGGCGTTTGCAAGGCGCGCCATTCTGGCGTGCGGCGTAAAATATCCTGCAAATAATGATCAGAAAAGAGGGATTGATTGTTATGGGGCGAAAAACCTAGCTGTGGCTGGAAGGAAGCATCAGGCATATGGCACAATTCTCCAACGTAGGGGCGTGTCGCGACACGCCCCTACAATTTTTGCTCGCCAGGCAAACGGTGGCACCTGGATTATGCCCCTATGATAGTTCAGCCGGAAGAAAAAGGAAACCGGTTGTAGGCGGTTTGCTGGCGTAGGGGCGACCCGGCGGAGCATAGGGGCGACGCGCCCGCACATATAGGCGACGGCACAATTGTAGGGGCGGTTCGCGAACCGCCCCTACACGCGGGCGATCCGTTTGACGGCCGTTGCTTAACCACAACAGGTAACATCGCCCGTTAACCAGGCGTTGGTGGGATGGTGGGTAGAAAATTACCAGCAAAAAGCGCCCTGTTGAGTCAGCACCATCTCGATCCAACGGTCGATCCACAGATCTTTGCTGCGAGACGGCCGTTTTGACCACCAATCCACCCCTCACTGAGCCAACGATCCCTTTTTTAACTGGCATTCGCCATATCGCTGTCATCACGATCAGGCAACTGACACTATTTTGTGCTTCCTCGGCTCGTTGACCTTCGTTTTTGCCATGTTTTAGACCTTCGTTGAATCAACGACCATCATTTATGCCCCCAAAGTCATCTTTTCAAACACAAAAAACTTTTTTAGACTGGTTGCCAATTCAGTTAATCGTTTTAAGCGCTGCCAGCGCCGGGGGAAATCTCCCAACTCATACAATTCAATCAAAGGCACAGACCGTAGGGGCAGGTCTGAGACCTGCCCCTACCACTGACGGCGGCGCTTGCCAGGGTGTTCTTTTTAGAACCCAACAAAAGGAAAGTCCTCATGTTACGTATTCGATTTAATAATGGTGGCCCGCTGCGGCTAAACCTGCCGCGCGCCGATCAAAAACAAGCCGTGCTGGAACTGGCTCAGGCGTTTGTGGCTTTTGAAACCAGCCGCGCCGAAGCAGACCGCACCCCGTTTACCGCCCGTATAGAAACGGCCGTTACCGAGGCCATCGCCTCCCAGGAAACGGCCCAGGACCAGGAAGCCGCCCGCAAAGCGGCGTCTGAAGCGCTCAAACGCACCCAGCGTACCGCCAAACGCACTTTGCAGCAGATGCGCAGCCTGCTGGCGGGCCACTTTGCCGATACGCCGGAGCAGGCGCAGGCCTGGGGCTTTATGGTGCGCCAGACGGGGCGCAGCGCCGGGCAAATCCTGATGCCGCAAGACCGTGCCGAGATGATCACCTGCCTGAATGAATACATCAGCACCGAAACGGCCCGGCCAGAAGCAGAGCGTTTCTCCAAACCGCCGCTGGCCGATCTGGTTATCCTGCGCGACAACCTGGTACAGCAGCAGCAAAGTCGCAATGCGGCTCGCCAAAGCCGCTTGCAGGAAAACGGCCGTCTGGAAACCCTCAGCAGCCAGCTTTCTGAAGATCTGCGTATGGCCTTAGGTTATCTGATGCTGGTGGAATTTGATGGCGAGCCAAATCGTAACCTGGCCCAATGGGGCTTTGAAGTGGTGTCACGCGCCCCGCGCCCGCCACGCGAGGAGATGGAAGGCGAGCTGCTTGAGGAAGAAGAAGCGATGGTGCCTGAACCGGCGTGATCGGTAATCGGTTATCCGTTATCGGTAATCCGTTTACTGGACACCGACCTGGCGATGGCCGGTGTCCTCACCGTTCAACGTTCGCTCTATTAGCGAGCCCCATTCATGGGGCGTTCTTACTAGCCCGATGATTTATCGTCGGGCGATGCGCGGTGACCGGCGTTGTTTGGCGGGCATGATCGCGATGGCATGAATGCCACCGCTAGAATGTGCACCTGCTGAAGCAGGCTTTTCGGCCTCTCTTCGGTAAACGGTTAACCAATTACCGACCACCGAATACCGTTCACCGACCACCGAATACCGGCAGCCGTTTCTCACGGAAGGCCGCCAGCGCTTCCAAATGATCTGGCTGGGACCATAAATCAACAAACCGTTCGGTTTCTAGCCGGTTGATTTCTTCAGGCGCAGCCCCATTGGCAGCGTAAACGAGCTGTTTGCTGGCAGCCAGAGCCTGCTGGGGCAGTTTGCTGAGGGAGTGGGCCAGTTGGGAAACGGCCGTTGCCAACCCCACCTCATCCGCCACCACCTGCTGCACCAACCCCATCTGCGCCGCTTCCACGGCCGAAAAAATGCGCGACGTCAGCAACAAATCCAGCGCCCTTGCCTGCCCCAACAAATTAACCAGCCGCGCCGTGCCGCCCCAGCCGGTGCACAGGGCATTATGCACCTGGGCAAAACAAAAGCGCGCCTGGCTGGCGGCAATACGTAAGTCACACGCCGTCAGGATTTCACAGCCACCGCCAAAAGCATCCCCGTTCACCGCCGCAATCACCGGGATGGGCAGCTGCGTCAGCTGCGCCAGCGCATCGCGCATTACCCGGTTCAGCCGCTCGCCCGCTGCTCGCTCGGGATGCTGGCTTAATTCCTTTAAATCGCCACCGGAGACAAACGCTTTGTCCCCTGTGCCGGTGATGATGAGAACACGAACGGCCGTATCCAACCCAACCTCCGCCACCGCAGCCGCAAACTGTTCTTGCGCCGTCCAGTTCAGCGCGTTACGCGCCGCCGGTCGATTCACCCGCAGCGTGGCAATACCATCTTGTTGTGTGTATTCAATTTCTTTGCTCATGGGGTAAGTGTACGAGGCAGTTGGGGAAGTGAAAAGTGATAAGTAAAAAGTGGCAGGTGTAGCTTCCTTCACCCCTTCACCAGGTCACCTTATCTTTTTACTGTGCCATTTCGCCACATACCGAGCTGCCGCGCACAATCAAGTTTGGCTTTAAGACAACGGAGCGCATTCCCAGATTATTATTATCATCAATCAGAGCCAACAGCTGCTTAACACCTTGCCAGCCCATCTCGGCCACATCCTGGTGGACGGTGGTTAAGGAAGGCGAGAAATACGGGGATTCAGGGATGTCATCATAACCCACAATGGCTAAATCTTCGGGGATTATCCGCCCCATTTGGCGGGCAACCTTCATGGCTCCCAGGGCCATCTGGTCGTTGCACACAAACACGGCATCCATTTCAGGGTGCCATTCTAGCAACATGCGAATGCAGCGCTCGCCGCTGCTGGGCGTCCAGTCGCCGTTGGCAATATAGCTTTCATCGATGGAACGGCCGTTGGCCATCAATTCTTCACGCCAGCCTAATTCACGCTGGCGCGCTTCCCACCATTTCATCGGCCCGGTGATGAGCCCAATAGCTTGTCGCCCCTGCTCAATGAGATGACGGGTGGCAATACGTCCGCCATGTTTGTTGTCGATAACGGCCGTTACCAAATTTGGTCTCGGCTGCACATTCAAAAAAGTAATGGGAACAGTCAACGTCGGCAGCGCCTGCTGAATTAAATCCCGATTTTGCCCAATTTCAGGCACGGCCCACAAAATACCGTCCACATGATAAGACAAAATATCTCGCAGCGTTTTTTCCGCATCAAAAAGCTCGGCATCTGGCAAAATGTTCAACATCAGCGAGTAATCTTCTTCAACGGCCGCTTCTTGAATGCCCTGCAATACGAGGGAAGGCCCATAAAGGCCAATACTTGAACTCACCACCCCCAACGAGTAACTTTGTCCCCGGATCAAGCTGCGGGCAATTTTGCTGGGTTGATAACCCAACTTATCAATCACTTCTTGCACGTGAGCCCTGGTCACTGAGGCAACATCGGGCCGACTATTCACCACGCGCGATACCGTTTGTGTCGAGACGCCAGCAGCGGCCGCCACCTCTTTGATTGTAACCCGCTTTTGATGCATCTTTTCTCCCTTAACGCTTACAGAAATCGATCTCCCACCGCCTATTGTTAACGTTAACGAAAACAGTGTAGCATAGTCACAAAAAGGTGTCAATTAACTACTGGTTTTGGCCTTTTTGTCATTTCGGCTGCTTTTCTTTATACATTATCGCCATCTTGTTAGGTGAATTCTAACAAATAATCTTTGTCATTTTGATCATTCTGCCCAAAAACCGCTTGACGGCGTAAAATTGTATGGTAATATGTTAACGATAACGGGAACGATAACATTCATTCGAGCAAATAAGCAACACTCCCTATCGTACTTTCAGAATGTGATGATTGAGAAACAAATAAATCTATCACTTTAGGCTTTAGTAAGGAGCGTATATGGAATAAAGCAAAGCGACTGCAAGAATAAGACGTTTGCCGTATCTAGCTTCACCCCTGCTCTGGCACGAGTCAGTAGCAAAAAATAGAAAAATTTACCAATATGCACAACAAAAAGGAAGAGAAAATGAAATCCAAAAAATTGTTTCTCCTGTTGATCGCCCTTCTGGCACTACTCGTTATGACTGCTTGTGGTTCCTCCGATGATGCTGCCAATGACAACGATAGCGATGACGCGACAACCGCTGATACAACCGCTGACACAACCACTGAAGATGTAGCCGAAACCAGTGACGAAACCTACTCTGTTGGCATCTCAATGCCCACAAAATCCTCAACTCGCTGGATTTCTGATGGTGAGTCGATGGTTCAGTTCTTCGAAGAACAAGGGTACGAAACAGACCTGCAATACGCCGAAGATGACATCCCCAACCAGTTAGCCCAAATTGAAAACATGGTGACCAAAGGCGTAGACGTCCTGGTTATTGCTGCCATTGATGGCACCACCCTGTCAGACGTTTTGCAACAAGCCGCAGACCAGGGCATCAAAGTCATCGCCTATGATCGCCTCATTCGCGATTCCGGTAACGTAGACTACTATGCCACCTTCGACAACTTCCAGGTGGGTGTGCTGCAAGCCAGCTACATCGAAGATGCCCTGGGTTTGGCCGATGGCAATGGCCCCTTCAACATCGAACTGTTTGGTGGCTCCCCCGATGACAACAACGCCTACTTCTTCTACGATGGCGCCATGTCCGTATTGCAACCCTACATCGACAATGGTCAACTGGTCGTGCCAAGTGGTCAGATGGGCATGGACCAAGTTTCCACCCTGCGCTGGGATGGCGCTACCGCCCAGGCACGTATGGAAAACCTGCTCAGCGCTTACTACACTGAAGAACGCGTTGACGCCGTTCTTTCTCCCTATGATGGGCTGAGCATCGGCATTATCTCCTCCCTGAAAGGCGTTGGCTACGGTAGCGATGACCTACCAATGCCAGTGGTAACCGGACAAGACGCAGAACTGCCTTCAGTTAAATCGATTTTGGCAGGCGAACAAACCTCAACAGTCTTCAAAGATACCCGTGAATTAGCCAAACAAACCGTTGCTATGGTAGACGCGCTGCTGAGCGGTGAAGAAGTGCCCGTTAACGACACCGAAACCTACGAAAATGGTGTAAAAATCGTGCCTTCTTACCTCCTCGTACCAGTTAGTGTTGATATCAACAACTGGGAAGAAGCACTCATCGAAACCGGTTACTACACCGCTGATGAATTCGAATAAAATTGGCATAAGTTAATAGTTTAATGGGTGTGGGCACCTCGCTCTCGCTTGCGTGCCCACACCTGTCACCAATTTGGTTTGCGACTTCGCAATGGCGGGAGAACAATCATGTCAGACATTATTTTGGAAATGCGCAATATTACAAAGACATTTCCCGGTGTTAAAGCGCTAGACAACGTAAATTTCACGGTTCGTCAAGGCGAGATTCATGCGCTGGTTGGTGAAAACGGAGCCGGTAAATCAACCTTAATGAAGGTTTTAAGCGGTGTTTATCCCGACGGGGATTACACAGGCGAAATATTTTTCCAGGGCCAAGAATGCCACTTTCGAGATATCCGAGACAGCGAGAATTTGGGACTGGTCATTATTCATCAGGAATTAGCCCTGGTGCCCCTGCTCTCTATTACCGAAAATATTTTCCTGGGCAACGAACAGCAAAAGAACGGCATTATTAATTGGCACGAAGCCATTGGTAAAACCCAGGGACTTTTGAAAAAAGTTGGCCTGAATGAAGCGCCTGAGACGCTAATTACCGACTTAGGCGTGGGCAAACAGCAGTTGGTTGAAATTGCCAAAGCGCTCTCCAAAGAAGTTAAACTCCTCATTTTAGATGAACCAACCTCCAGCCTGAATGAAAGCGACAGCAATGCCCTACTTGATCTATTGCTGGAATTTAAGCAGCAAGGCATCTCCTCCGTTCTTATTTCGCATAAGCTAAACGAAGTTTCTAAAGTGGCCGACTCAATTACCATTTTGCGTGATGGCGCTACGATTGAAACCCTCGATTGTCACAAAGAAACGATTACCGAAGACCGGATTGTTAAAGGCATGGTAGGCCGCGACATCACAAACCGCTACCCTGCCCGCCAGGCGAACATCTCCGATGTTATTTTTGAGGTCAAGGATTGGAATGTGTACCATCCCCTGCATGATGACCGAAAAATGGTGCATAATGTGAACCTCAACGTGAAACGAGGCGAGGTTGTCGGGATCGCTGGCTTGATGGGGGCAGGTCGTACTGAATTGGCAATGAGTATTTTTGGACACGCTTACGGCAAACACATTAGCGGAAAAGTATATAAGCATGGTCAGGAAATTGATGTAAGCTCAATAAGTAAAGCCATTGCCAATGGGCTGGCCTATGTTACCGAAGATCGCAAGACTTATGGCCTGATCCTGATTGAAGATATTAAAAACAATGTTGCCCTGGCCAACCTTAAGGGTATTGCCGATCGTTTTGTCATTAACCAGCCTAAATCATTGGCCGTGGCCCGCGAATATCGTGACAAACTGAGTATCAAATGTTCCAGCATCTTACAGAAAACCGTCAATCTCTCCGGCGGCAACCAACAAAAAGTGGTCTTAAGCAAATGGTTATTTGCTAATCCTGATGTACTAATTATGGATGAACCAACCCGGGGCATTGATGTTGGGGCCAAATATGAAATTTATACCATCATCAATCAATTAGCTGATGAGGGTAAAGGCATTATCCTTATCTCGTCTGAGCTGCCAGAGATTTTAGGAATATGCGATCGTATCTATGTGATGAACGAAGGGCGTATCGTTGGCGAAATGCCCCAAGCTGAAGCCTCACAGGAGAAGATTATGCAAAGCATTATGCGCCAACAGGAGAAAATTGCATCATGAGTGACATAACACCCGATCAAGTAATTACCGAAAGTAGTCCTTGGGCCGGACTCTCAAAAATTTTAAAAGAAAACATTCGCCAATATGGCATGCTGGTCGCTTTGATTGCGATTATGGCCTTTTTCCAGGTTATGACCGACGGCATCTTGATGAAGCCGGTCAATCTGACCAACTTGATTCTGCAGAACAGCTATATTGTCATTATGGCAATCGGCATGTTGCTGTTGATCGTTGCCGGGCACATTGATTTATCAGTAGGGTCCATCGTGGCTTTTGTTGGTGCCTCAGCCGCCGTGATGATGGTTAATTATGAGTTGGGTTTTATCGCGACCACTATCGTGTGCTTGCTTTTAGGCGCGATTATTGGTGCAGCCCAAGGCTATTGGGTCGCTTATCAGAAAATCCCGTCCTTTATTGTCACGCTGGCAGGCATGTTGGTTTTTAGAGGCTTAACCCTGGCATTGTTAGAAGGTCAATCAATTGGGCCGTTCCCCCCAGGGTTTCAAAAACTAAGTACAGGCTTTATTGGTGACATTTTCGGTAACGAAACCATGAATCTAACAGCGCTGCTGCTGGGAGCGCTTGTTTCGGCGGCGTTGATTTATATTGATTATCAATCCAGGCGCAAACAACAACAGTATCATCTGAAAACTTCTCCGGTATCCATTTTCATCTTGAAAAATGTGATTTTGACCGGAGCGATTATGTATCTGTCGTATTTGATGGCGTCTTATAAGGGATTGCCCAATGTGTTGGTCGTGTTATTTATTTTGATTGTGGCCTACACCTTTGTGGCAAACCAGACAACATTAGGGCGTCGTATTTTTGCCATTGGGGGAAATGAAAAAGCAGCCAAGCTCTCTGGCGTCAATACAGAGCGATTGACCTTTTACACTTTTGTCAATCTGGGGGTGCTTTCTGCGCTGGCTGGTCTTGTTTTTGCTGCGCGGCTCAATGTGGCCACGCCCAAAGCTGGTAATACGTTTGAGCTGGATGTAATCGCCGCCTGTTTTATTGGTGGGGCTTCAATGTCTGGTGGGGTTGGCACAATTGTGGGGGCCGTTGTTGGCGCGTTTGTGATGGGTGTTATGAACAATGGGATGTCGATTCTGGGCATTGGCATTGAGTGGCAACAGGTAATTAAGGGATTGGTTTTGTTAACGGCCGTTTTCTTCGACGTATACAACAAAAACAAGAGCTAAAAATGACGATATCGAGCTTAGGCCGGCAGTTCCGCTAATCAAAGGATTTCTGGAGAAGTAACATGAATCAAAACGGTATCCGCAAGGCAATAGAAAGTGGCAAGACCGTTCTGGGCATCGAGTTCGGCTCGACGCGCATCAAGGCAGTCCTCATTGGCGAAGACCATACGCCAATCGCATCGGGAAGCCATGAATGGGAAAATCTATATGAAAACGGCATCTGGACTTACACTCTAGACGATGTTTGGACCGGATTGCAGGCAAGCTTTCAGGAACTCAGTAAAGTAATTTTGGAGCGGTACAATACCCCGCTGCAAACCATTGGGGCCATTGGCTTTAGCGGCATGATGCACGGCTATATGGCATTTGATAAAGACGGAAACCACCTTGTCCCGTTTCGCACCTGGCGCAACACCATCACTGGACAGGCATCAGAAGCGCTCACGGAACAGTTCCAATTCAACATTCCTCAGCGTTGGAGCATTGCCCATCTCTATCAGGCGATATTGAACAATGAACCCCATATCAAAGATATTAGTCACCTGACTACGCTGGCAGGATACGTCCATTGGCAGTTAACCGGGCAAAAGGTGATGGGCATCGGCGAAGCATCGGGCATGTTCCCTATTGATAGCAACATTAACGACTACGATGCCCAGATGCTCGCGCTGTTCAACAAACAACTAGAAGCAGAACATATTCCCTGGAAACTGCAAAATGTCCTGCCCAAAGTTCTGGTTGCTGGCGAGGCGGCCGGGAATCTGACCGAAAAAGGGGCCAAACTACTGGATCCCTCGGGGCAGCTGCAAGCGGGCCTTCCGCTCTGCCCACCGGAAGGCGATGCAGGCACGGGCATGGTGGCCACCAACAGCGTAGCGATGCGCACGGGTAATGTTTCTGCGGGCACATCTGTCTTCGCCATGATTGTTTTGGAGAAGGCATTGTCGAAGCTCTACCCAGAAATTGACATGGTAACGACGCCTAGCGGCAAGCCTGTCGCGATGGTCCACAGCAACAACTGCACCTCAGATCTCAACGCCTGGATTGGCCTCTTTCAGGAATTTACCGAGGCGCTGAGCGTAGCCATTGATCAATCCAAGCTGTTTGAAATGCTGTACCAACAGGCACTGTTGGGGGATGCAGATGGTGGTGGCATGTTGGCCTACAATTATTTTTCTGGCGAGCACATTACGCATCTGGAAGAAGGACGGCCGTTATTCGTGCGTACCCCAGAAAGCCATTTTACCCTGGCAAACTTCATGCGTGTCCATCTATTCTCAGCATTGGGAGCCTTAAAGATCGGCCTAGACATCCTCTTTGAACAAGAAAAAGTGAAGATCGACCAGATCCTTGGGCATGGTGGCTTCTTCAAAACAAAAGAAGTCGGTCAAAAAATGATGGCGGCAGCCATGAATGTGCCTGTTTCCGTTATGGAGACCGCAGGTGAGGGCGGCGCTTGGGGAATTGCCTTGCTGGCTGCTTACATGGCCCACAAGGCAGAGGGTGAACCATTGGAAGCATATCTGGCCAACAAGGTTTTTGCTGGGGAAAACGGCACAACAATCGCGCCCGATCCGGCAGATGTGGCTGGCTTTGCGACATTTATGGAGCGGTACCAGCAAGGTCTGATCATCGAACGAACGGCCGTAAACGCCCTGAAATAATAGAGTGTAACTGAACACGCGGCTTGTAAAGATTGGACCAATTTTCTTTTAAGCCACGATGGCGAGCCACAATGGCTTTGACAATAAATTGGTCCAATCATAGAGCGAGGCAAAACATGCTAGAAGAACTACGTCAGTTAGTTTGTGAATTGCACGCGGAACTACCTAACAACCATCTTGTTGCCTGGACCAGTGGCAACATCAGCGCCCGCGACCCAGAAACGAACCTGGTTGTGATTAAACCCAGCGGGATCAAATTCCCAGACTTAACCCCAGAAAATATGGTGGTGGTGACGATCGACGGTGAGATCGTCGAGGGCAATTACAAAGCCTCTTCAGACACTGCCTCTCACTGCTACATTTACCGCCACATGCCCCAGGTGAACGGCATTGTCCATACCCATTCACGTTATGCCACGGCCTTTGCCACACACGGCCGTTCCATTCCCTGCATCACCACCGCCATGAGTGACGAATTTGGTGGCGATATTCCTTGCGGCGGTTTTGCCCTGATTGGCGGCGAGGAGATTGGTCAGGTGGTGGTAGAAACGCTGCAAGGCAGCCGCAGCCCCGCCTGCTTGCTGCAAAGCCACGGCGTCTTTACCGTTGGCCCCACAGCCGAAAAAGCAGTCAAAGCGGCCGTGATGACCGAAGACAATGCCGCTATCGCCTGGGCCTCGCTGCTGATGGGTGATCCGCTCACCATTGCACCCAGCGATATTGATAAGCTGTACGACAGATACCAAAACGTGTACGGGCAATAATAATTCAATTTTTGTTCTTTTAGATTCCGGGCTGGCGTGATACGTGAAACGTGATTTCGCTTTGGTCACGTATCACTGGCTTTGCAATCCTGCGAATTCTCAAAGAATCATTCAGTCAACCATAAGATTAGAAGGATTAGGAAATGAATACGGACATTTTTACTCCAATGGAAGCGTGGTTTGTTGTGGGCAGCCAGCATTTGTACGGACCCGAAGCATTGGAACAGGTGGCGGCAAACGGCCGTACCATCGCCCAGGCCCTCAGCGATTCGCAAAAATTACCGGTCAAGATTGTCTTCAAACCGATTGTGACCACACCGGAAGAAGTGTATAACGTCTGCCAGGCAGCCAATTCAGACCCCAACTGTATTGGCCTCATCTGCTGGATGCACACCTTCTCCCCGGCCAAAATGTGGATCGCTGGTTTGACTGCCCTGCAAAAACCATTTGCCCAGCTGCACACCCAATTTGGTGCCGAGATTCCCTGGGCCACGATTGACATGGACTTTATGAATCTAAACCAGACGGCGCACGGCGGCCGCGAATTTGGTTTTATCGGCGCACGGATGCGGCTGGCACGCAAGGTGATTGTGGGCCATTGGCAAGATGAAGAAGTGCTGGCTCGCCTGGATGCTTGGCTGCGGGCGGCGGCAGCCTGGCATGATGCGCAGGGGGCCAAGTTTGCTCGCTTTGGCGACAACATGCGTGAAGTGGCCGTCACCGAAGGCAATAAAGTGTCAGCGCAAATGCAGTTTGGCTACTCGGTCAACGGCTATGGCTTAGGTGATTTGGTGGCTCGGGTAAATGGGGTGACAGAAACGGCCGTTGCTGACCTCATCCATCTCTATGAACAAAGCTACACCACCGCCCCTACCCTGCAAGCCAATGGCGCACAACGTCAATCCCTGCGTGATGCCGCCCGCATTGAACTGGGGCTGCGCGACTTTCTGGAAGAGGGCGGCTTCAAGGGATTCATCACAACCTTTGAGAATTTACACGGCCTCAAGCAGTTGCCCGGCATCGCCGCCCAGCGATTGATGGCCGATGGCTACGGTTTTGGCGCAGAAGGTGATTGGAAAACGGCCGCACTCCTCCGCGCCATGAAAGTAATGAGCGCGGGGCTCACAGGTGGCACCTCCTTTATGGAAGATTACACCTACCACTTCAGCCCGTCCGGCGACAAGGTGTTGGGAGCCCATATGTTAGAAATCTGCCCCAGCATTGCCAGCGGCAAACCCTCGATGGAAATTCATCCGCTGGGCATTGGCGGCAAGGAAGACCCGGTGCGCCTGGTTTTTGATTCGCAAACAGGGCCAGCCATCAATGCGTCCATCATCGACATGGGCAACCGCTTCCGCCTCATTGTGAACGCGGTAGAGGTTGTGTCCACGGATGAGCCTTTGCCCAAGCTGCCCGTAGCGCGTGCCTTGTGGATTCCTCAACCAAACCTGAAAGTTGCCGCAGCGGCCTGGATTTTGGCTGGAGGCGCCCATCATACCGGCTTTAGCCTGTCACTTACCAATGAACACATGGAAGATTTTGCCGAGATGGCCGGTATTGAATATTTGCTCATCGATAAAGACACAACTATCTCCCAGTTCAAAAAAGAGCTGCACTGGAATCAAATCGCTCATGCATTAGCTGCGATTTAATCCTGCAACTTGTTCTCCTCCTTGTAGGGAGGCAGACAGCTATCGTTCTGTTTGTCTCCCTTTTCTGTTCCCATTAAACTCTCCACATGAAACGATCATTACGCGGGGCGTTGGCTTATTTGCTGGCAACGGCCGTTTTCCTCATCATCCTCATTGCCACAGGTGTGTTTGACCCAAAACCAATTGGTGAATTACAAACCTCACTACCCGGCACCAGCCTGACCGTAAGTGAACCGGGACAAATGATCACTTGGCTGGATGAGATGCTGCCTGAAGGCGATTTTTCGGTGCGGGGCACGGCCGTTTACCAATCCGGCAGTTTAGACAGTGGTGTGGGATTCGCGTTAGGTGATGAGACCAGCCAAATCATCGTGGCCGTGTCACCGTTGGGGTATGTTCTGGTGCAAGAGAATGATACGGCCGTCCTACCCTGGCAGCCCTGGCCCCACATCCAGTTAGAAAATGAGCCAAACGAAATCTGGATTGATGTACGCGACGAAGAAATAACGGTGCGGATCAATCGAGAGCTTTTGTGGCAAGGAATCTACTCGCTGCCTACGCGAAATATCGGTCTTTTTGGCGAGAATTTTGGCGAAACGGCCGTTTACGCAATCCCCACCATCGACATCTTTAGCCCTTGATCCAACCCCCGTTCAAAAGACAAAAAAAAGTGGCAAAGCCCTGAGGCCCTGCCACTTTCGGATTTTACTTCACATCCACCAGCTCAACATCAAAGATGAGGGTGGCGTTGGGCGGTATCACCCCGCCCGCCCCCCGGGAACCATAGCCCAGGTCCGGCGGAATGATGAGGGTTGCTTTGCCGCCCACCTTCATCAAGCCAATGCCTTCATCCCAACCGGGAATCACCTGGCCAGTACCAAGGGCAAACTCGATTGGCTGACCACGCTTTACAGAATTATCGAACTCTTTGCCATTTTCCAAACGGCCGATGTAATGAACCGCCACACGATCACCGCGCTTAGCAGCCTTACCGGTACCGGCTTCTGTTTCAATGTATTGCAAACCACTATCTGTTTTCATTACTCAGTCTCCGCTTTGACAACATCCAAAATTTCAATTTCAAAAATCAGATCGCCTTCGGTAGGCGCGTTGGCAGCCTGGTCGCCGTAAGCCAGCTCTGGCGACAGCACGAACTGCGCTTTGCTGCTGGGGCTCATCATGAGCAACGCTTCATCCCAACCGGGACCCGCTTGCCCACTGCCAGCTACAATCTGCACCGGCTGACCAAAATCGTAAGAAGATTCTAGTTGAGCACCATCTTGGTCCCACATCTTATAATGCAGCGTAACCAGATCACCACTCTCGACCAGTTCACCTGAGCCTTCTGTAATCATGAATATCTTTAACCCATCGTCGGTCACAGTGTAATCTGACTCTTCAACGCTCACTGGCGGCGGTGCCGGTGTGGGGGTTGGCGGCGGTGGTTTAATCTCAACCAGTTCCATCTCGAAAACGAGCGTCGCATTAGGCGGTATTACCCCGTTGGGTGCGCCTTCTTCCCCTAGCCCTAACTCGGGCGGCAAAACAAATTGGACTACGTCGCCCACGTGCATCAACAAGACCATCTCATCCCAGCCAGGTACGATTTGCCCTTCGCCAACAATAAAGTCAACCGGCACACCATCTTGAGAGTCGGCAAACTGCAAGCCATCTTGAAGCCAGCCGGTAAAGTTAACAGAGGCAACTTCGCCCGGTTGTGGCATTTCACCATCACCTTCTTCCAGGAAGTAGTATTGCAAACCACTTTCAGTCACAGTGTAATCGTCTGGATTAACAAATGTGGGTGGTTCGGACGTAGGCGGCAGCACTGGTGTTGGCGCTGGATCAGCAGAAACGAGTTCCACATCAAAGTAGAGGGTTGAACCGCCAGGGATAGGGCCATAATCTTGGTCCCCGTACCCCAACTCAGGCGGAATGATCAGTTGCGCTTTGCCGCCGACATTCATCAGGGCGATGCCCTCATCCCAGCCTTGAATTACGCCACCTTGGCCCAGCACAAACGAAATCGGGTCACCCCCTGCGGAGCTGTCAAATTCGGTGCCATCTTCCAGGGTGCCCGTGTAATGCACGGTTACCTGGTCGCCAGGCTGCGCGCGAGGGCCGGTACCGGCTTCAATTTCAATGTATTCCAATCCAGACGACGTCACGCGTGAACCGGTCTCGGCACTTGCTTCGCTGCTATTTGCTTCTTCGCTGGTTGTATCGGCAGCATTGGTGTCGGCTTCTTGCGGTGTGGCTGGGCCACAGGCGGCGACAAGCAGGCCGAGTAGTACAGCCCAAAGTAGGAGGCGGGTCCATTTTTGGGCTTTGGTTATGTTGATTTTCACTTGGTTCTCCTTATGGTTCTATCTTGCACAGCATCTTCACAGACCTGATAGGTCTTTGTCACAAAAAGGCCGGAACAGCTAGACGGCCGTTCCGGCAGTAACAATCATTGTTTTCAAATGGAAACAGGGGATTGTATCACGAACTTTGGAGATCAAAATCGATTAGGCACATTTTCACCCATTTCTCAGCCTGGGCTGGATACTTTCTAAAGAAAATTGCTCAGGATACTTGCCTTGAACGCCTTCATAAAAGGTGCGCAGCTGTGTTAACACGGCCGTTTCCCCCACTTCAGGATTAATCGGCTCACCAATAGCGATGGTTTTACGGCCGTAATCCAGCGCCACCGGCACGATGGGCACATTGACCGCCTGAGCAATAAAGAAAAAGCCCATCTTCCAGCGTGACACCAAACTGCGCGTCCCTTCTGGAGCCAGGCCCAACAAAAATTGCTCTCGCTGCTGCATGACGTCTACCGTTTGCCCAACCACACCAAAGGCCGCGCGCCGATCCACCGCGACGCCACCCAACCAGCGCAGCAGCGGCTTCAGCGGCCCATTGACAAAGGTATGTTTACCCAACCAGTAAACGCGTACCTGCAAAGCAAACAGCGCCACCATGGCCAGGGGAAAATCCCAGTTTGAGGTATGCGGTGCCCCAATCAGCACCATTTTCGGCAGATTGGGTACGTTGCCCGCAAAGCGCCAGCCCAGCAGCCGCAGCAATCCGCGCGCCACCTGTTGGCTGAACCGATTCCCCCAACGTGGAATCGTGTCACCCAGCACAGGGGCATTCAGCGGATCTGTTTTGGGGGGATTTTGGGACGATCTCATTAGCTAAAATTGGTCGCTATTTTTACCTGTAACGCCTTGATAGCGTGCCTGGATCAACGGGAGATCAGCGTCTACATCACCAGTGGGGATGAATGGGTCGGTAATGGTGAGGGTTTTACGGCCGTAATCCACCAACACGGGCACAATGGGAATATTGGCTTTATGAGCAATGTGGTAAAAGCCTGTACGCCACCGCGCCACCTTGCTGCGCGTTCCCTCTGGAGCAATGGCCAACACAATTTTGGCCCGCTCCTGAATTGCCTCAACCGTTTGGCCCACCACCCCATTGGCCGCCTTACGATCAATAGGAACGCCGCCCAACCAACGCCAAAGACCGGCTACCGGCGCAGCAAAAAACTCTTTTTTGGCCATCCAGTTCAGGTGCACACCCAAATGAAAAATGAGCGTCATGGCCAGAGGAAAATCCCAATTGGACGTATGCGGGGCACCAATGATGACCATCTTTGGCACGTTAGGCAGCTCGCCCGCGACCTGCCAGCCAAACAGCCGGAAACAGAAGTCGGCCAACGCTTTGGAGAAGCGGTTGCCTCGTCGAGGAAGTTGATTAGTTTCTTGTGTCATAATTTGATTATCACCTTTGGGAAATGGACGCATCTCCATAAAGGCAAAATGGACTCATTTCATGTTTATTCTTTTAATTCTAGCCAATTATGCCCTGTGCTGGCATCCACCTTCAAGGGGACATCCAGGCTAAAAGCACCAGACATCGTGCTCACAACGAGCTCACGCATAGCGTCTAGCTCCACTTCGGGCACTTCCAGCAACAGCTCATCGTGTACTTGCAGCAGCATTTTGGCATCGTAATCAACCAGCTTCTCGTGCAA
The DNA here is from genome assembly GCA_905479495.1 of uncultured Anaerolineae bacterium. Classification (GTDB taxonomy): domain Bacteria; phylum Chloroflexota; class Anaerolineae; order Promineifilales; family Promineifilaceae; genus Leptofilum. The sequence continues at coordinate 85,426 of CAJQMR010000037.1, read as the reverse complement.
ATTCAGCATGGCAATTTTTACGATGTCGGCAGCGGTGCCCTGAATGGGATGGTTGATTGCCTCTCGCTCGGCGCGCAGACGCGCCTGGACGTTGCTGCCGCTGGATGGCATCTTGAAAACGGGGAAGTAGCGTCGCCGCCCCAGCAATGTCTCCACATAACCATCTTCATGCGCTTTTTTCTTGGTTTCGTCCAAATATTTCTGGATACCGGGGAAGCGGGCAAAGTAATCCTTGATGTAATTTTCAGCTTCGGCCAGAGTCAGTTCCGAATCGCGGGCCAGGCGGAAGGCACCCATGCCGTAGATCAGGCCAAAGTTAACCGCCTTAGCAAAACGGCGCTGGTTGTAAGTCACATCATCCAGATCAATGCCATAAACGGCCGCTGCCGTCGTGCGATGAATATCCTGATCTTGCCGAAACGCTTCTAGCAAGGCGGCATCCTGGCAGATGTGGGCCAAAACACGCAGCTCCACCTGGGAATAGTCGGCGGCCAGGAAGATGTGACCCGGTTTGGCCACAAAGCCTCGGCGAATTTGCTGCCCCACCTCGCTGCGGATGGGGATATTTTGCAAATTAGGGTTGCTGCTGGCAATGCGTCCGGTGATGGCTCCGGTCTGGTTGAAGCTGGTATGGAGACGGCCGTCTTTTTTATTCACCAACTCCGGCAGGGCATCCACATAGGTGCTCTTCAGCTTGCCCAATTCGCGATACTCCAAAATGGCCGTAATCATGCCTGTTTTCTTCTCTTGTTCCGTTTCTTTAAGACTTTCCAAAACGCTGGCTGCCGTGGAATAGTAGCCGCTGCGCGTTTTCTTGAGGCCCTCTATAGGATACCCCAGCTTCTTGAACAAAATATCGCTCATCTGCTGGGTGGAGTTGATGTTGAACGGCTCCCCAGCAATATCATGGATTTTTGCCTCCAGTTGGCGTAAACGGCCGTCTAAATCCTGCGACATTTGTTGGAAGAAGTCGAGATCGACGCCAATGCCTTCTTGCTCCATCGCGGAGAGCACTGGAATCAGCGGCATCTCTAAATCCAGGATTTTTTCCAAGGCTTTCTCTTTGATTTCTTTTTTCAGCGGGGCCACCAGCCGCAGCGTCATGTCCGCATCGGCTGCGCCGTACGGGGCTGCGTCTTCAATAGGCACTTCGGCAAACGTTTTTTGCGACTTGCCTTTGCCGATGAGCAGCTCGATTTCGGTCATTTCGGCACCCAGGCGATGCCGTGACAAATCTTTCAGCCCTTTGTGCTTGGTCGCTGGATCGGTCAGCCATTCAGCAATCATCGTGTCAAAGGTAATGGGCGTCACGCGCAAATCGTAGCGATCCAGAATGGTGTAGTCGTATTTGGCGTTGTGAGCCACCTTGCCAATTTTGGAATCAGTAAATGGCTTCCGCAGTGCGTCCAGCACGGTTTGCAGGGGGAGCTGCCCTTCTGCCAGTTCTGGCTCTCCGGCAAAGAGAGACATTTGCCCACTGCTGCTTTGCGCTTCGTTGGCCAGGTGCCCAACGGGAATGTAGTAGCCGACGGGTGGCTTCACCGCGATGCAGATGCCCACTAATTCGGCCGTGGTTTTGTCCAACCCGGTCGTTTCCACGTCAAAAGAGATAAGCTTGGCTGCGTTGAGCTTGGCCACCAGATCATCCAGCTGCGCTTGCGTGCGCACAATCACCGTTTCAGTCGGATTTGCCAGGGGTTCTGGTTCTTCAAACGCGGCGCTTTCTCCCAGATGCTCCACGAGCGTGTTGCTCAAGGAACGAAATTCCAAATCACGGAAGATGTCCAGTACAGGATTCGGGTCAAAATCGTGGGCGATGCAAGCGGCCAGCTCCAGCTGAATCGGGGCGTCGGTAACAATGCGGGCTAATTTCTGGCTCAAATATGCGCTATCTTTGCCCTCGGCAATCTTTTTGCCCATCGCCCCTTTGATCGATTCGACGTTGGCGTAAATTGCATCCAGCGTTTCGTATTGTTTGAGGAGTTTTGCGGCCGTTTTGGCCCCCACCCCCCTCACACCGGGAATATTATCACTGGTGTCACCGACCAATGCTTTGTAATCCACCACCTGATCGGGGCGCACGTCGAAATAATCAATGACACCTTGCACGTCGAACACTTCGGAAGGGCGACTGCCTCGCGTGGGCAGCTCGACAAAGGTATTCTCATCTACCAATTGCAGCAAATCCCGATCGCCCGTGATGATATGTACCGGCACGCCTAGGGGTTTGGCCTGTCGAGCAATCGTACCCAGCACGTCATCTGCTTCAAATCCTTCTAGCTCCAAAATGGGAATATTGAGCGTTTGAATAACTTCTTTGATGCGCTCAATTTGCAGGCGCAGCTCGTCGGGCATCTTTTCCCGCGTGCCTTTGTATTCGGCAAACATATCGTCGCGAAAAGTGCGCCCGAGATCAAAGCTGACGGCAAAATATTGAGGGGGATTGTCGGCCAGAATCCAATCCAGCACGGTGCGGATGAAGCCGAAGGTGGCGTTGGTCGGCTCGCCGCTTTTGGTAGTAAACGCCTCCAGCGGTAAGGCAAAAAACATGCGGTAGGCCAAGGCATGGCCATCAATGAGAACAAGCTGGTTTTTCGACATGAAAATCCTTTTGTAACTAAGCAAGTACGGGTGATATTCGTCTGCAAATTGTATCACGAAACGGATGTTCTACCATCTTTGGATCGTTTATTGATCGCTATATTTTTACAATGGCCGCACCATTTCCCCAGAAACTTTTAGATGCGGTCTTGGTCCAGAAGAGAGTTTCCAGGGAAATTCTAAACTAAATTGAAGTCAGGAGGTTTCGATGCAAAATAAACGGGTTTTAATGGTTGTGGGCGGCTTATTGAGTCTGGCAGCTTTGTGCTGCATAGGGATTGTTATTTTTGGTTATGTGTATGATGGCTTTAGCAAAAGTGGTGGCTCGGCTGGGGAGACGCACAGTTTGGTCGCCTTAAAAGCTGTTTGCAATGGAGAGGCCGTGCCGGAAACGGCCGTTTACAATCCCGACGCCTCAGGCCATCATCCCTCCGTCATTCTGCAAAGCGTGGGCGATGGCGAATACATCTTCCCCACCGGTGATTGGGGGTCTCGTCCCGCTATCCTGGAAAGAGCTGAATTAGTTGTCTGCCTGGAAAACGTTGTGGAAACTATCAGCGAAACTTGTGATTACACACTAGAAGAGGGTGCCGGAGAGGTCACCATCACGCGCATCTCGCTGGTAGCCGATTACCGACTGATCGCCACGCAAACGGCCGAACTGGTTGCTGAAGGAACGGTCAAAGCCGTCCCCCGCCAATGCAACGACCAGGAAACCTTTGCCAACAATGCCAGCTTCACCCTGCGTGGCGAATTTAACGAGGCACTGGAGCCTGTAGTGGACCAATATGTAAATGTTCCTTAAGCAAAAAAAGGTCGCAAAGAAAGAATGTTTTCTTTGCGACCTTTTTGCTTCAGTTTATCAATCTAGACCTAATCGACTTTGGGCCAGGGGCCAAGAATGACGGTGTCAACAGCATGAATCACGCCATTGCTGGCATCGATGTCGGCAATAATCACCTTGGCATCGTCGTTAACAAAGATGTCGCCTTCGAAGAATTTTAGACCGGCTTTTTGGCCATTCACCATCGTAACGTCACCCAGAAGCGTCAGGGCTTTGTCGGAGAAAACTTCTCCGGAAATGACATGGTAGAGCAGAATGTTGGTCAGTTCTTTTTCGCTAAAGGTAGAAGCGATGTTGTCTGCATTGAGACCCAGTTTGGCAAAAGCAGCGTCAGTGGGGGCAAAGACGGTCCATTCCCCGCTAGAGAGGGTATCAGCCAGACCGGCAGCCGTTACCGCAGCTACTAATGTGTTGAAACGGCCGTCATTCACGGCAATGTCCACAATGGTACCAGGGGCAGCTGCGGCTGAACTGGATGTCATGCTGCTGGACGTGTCAGCTACTTTGGGCCACGGGCCAAGAATCACGGTGTCAACGGCGTGGATGATACCGTTTGAGGCATCAATATCGGGAATAATCACTTTGGAATCGTCATTGACATAGAGATTGCCAGCAAAGAATTTAAGCCCAGCCATGGCCCCATTCGCCATCGTCACATCGCCTAAAACAACTTTTGCTTTCTCTGAGGAAACCTCGCCAACAATAACATGGTAAAGCAGAATGTCGGTCAACGCCTCTTTAGAAAAAGAGTCAGCAATGTTGTCAGCATTCAAACCCAGTTTAGCGAAGGCATCATCGGTAGGGGCAAAAACGGTCCAATCGCCACCGGACAAAGTGTCTGCCAAATCGGTAGCCACGACGGCAGCCACCAGCGTATCAAAACGGTCATCGCCAGAGGCGATTTGCACAATGGTTTGGCTGCCATCAGCCGCAACGGCGGGCACCATGAGGCCAAAAAGCAGCGCGGTGGCTAAGAGTAATTTTAGAACAATATTTTTCACTTTCATCTCCTTGAATTGGTTGATAAATTGGTTTTTAAATTTTTGTTGTACAGGTTACGTCTACAAATCTATCGTTGTGTCTATGTTTTGTCAATATTTTGGCGAGGTTTTACTGGACTGATTAAGCATTCCCTCATTTTTGTCCAAGTTTTCCAGGATACGGCCGTTCCCCCCTCAAGAGGTGGCACAGTCCTAAAAGATAAGTAAGATGGGCAGTAAATTTGCGAATGATGGGAGATGTCAATGACAACTTTTTTGGCTTTGGTTTTGGTGGCAATTGTGGGCGGGATTGCCGTTGTGCTTCAGGCACAGTTTATGGGAGTAATGGACCAGCAAATTGGCACGCTTGAGAGCGTGTTCATCACGTATGGCAGCGGCGGGCTACTGGTGGGGCTCACCATGTTGGCGCTGCGCGGCGGCAATCTGGCGGAATGGCACGGCGTACCGCCGTACGTACTCATCACGGGCATTTTGGGGTTAATTATTGTGGGCACGATTGGCTACGTGACGCCCCGGCTGGGGTTGGTGACGGCGTTCACCATTTTGATTGCCACCCAGTTTGTCCTGGGTGGCATTATTGATCATTTTGGCTGGTTTGGGGCAGAAATACGGCCGTTAGACCCCACAAAACTGCTCGGTGTCGGCGTGCTTCTGTTAGGTGTCTGGCTCATCATCCGCAACTAGAAATTTAGCCACAGCGAATCATGTTCGTAACGTAAATTTGCGGGAATTTCCGGCAATTCCTCGTTCACATGAATACAGCCAAACGGCTAACTGGTTGAGTTGCCCCCTTCATTGGCTTATACTGTGAGGCAGATCTCGACCAATCCCATATCTCATAAAAAAGGAGCGTGTTGTGACCACACCGTTACGCATTGCAACATTTAATCTGGAAAATTTGGATGACAAGCCAGGACAACGGCCGTCTCTCTCGGAACGTATTGCCGTGCTGCGGCCCCAACTGCTGCGGCTGCGGGCCGATGTGATTTGCTTTCAGGAGGTGCATGGGCAGGAGTTTCCTGGCGAACCACGCAAGCTGGATGCGCTTAATCAACTGCTGGCGGAGACGCCCTACGAATGGTTCTATACCGCCCACACCAAAACCACCAAAGGAGAAGCGTACGATGTGCGCAACCTCGTGGTCGCCAGCCGCTACCCCATCCGCGATGTGCAGCAAATCAAGCATCAATATGCCCCCAAGCCCAGTTACCGCAAAGTGACGGCCGATCCGGCAGAGCTAGCCGCCAAGGATATTAGCTGGGAACGGCCGATTCTCTACGTGAAAATTGATTTAGACGCCGGTCGGATGCTCCATCTGCTCAATGTGCATCTGAAATCAAAACGGCCGTCCAACGTTGAAGGCCAAAAGATCAACAACTACACCTGGCGCACCATGGCAGGCTGGGCTGAAGGCAGCTTCATCTCTGCCATGAAGCGCGTGGGACAAGCACTGGAGCTGCGCGTACTCATCGACGATATTTTTGACAAGCTGGATGTGAGCGGCGAACCCAAATACATTGTCGCTTGTGGAGATTTCAACGCCAGCGTAGGCGAAGTCCCACTGCAAGCCATCATGGGGCCGGTAGAGGAAACGGGGAATACCGGCCTCATTGAACGGGTTATGGTGCCTTGTGAGGAGTCCGTGCCGGAGACATCTCGCTTCTCGCTGCTGCACCTGGGCCAAAAAGAGATGCTGGACCACATTCTGGCCACCCGCCAGCTGCTCACATATTATCGCGGCACAGAAATCCACAACGAGGTTCTGCACGATGAATCCGGTGCCTTCCGCACCGACGACAAATTCCCCGAATCGGACCATGCACCAGTTGTGGCGGAGTTTGTTTTGCCATAAATAAAGACAGGGAAATTGGAGATTGGAGATTAGAAATTAGAGATTTCAGTCTCCAATCTCTAATCTCCTTTTCTACTATCCCCAGCGGCGCACCGCCAATGCGGCACCAAAGCGGCAAACGGCCGCAACCCCCAATGCCGTTGCCAATCCCACCTGCTGAGCAAACAAGGGACCCAACATGGAGCCTAGCAAAATAGCAGCGTTGAGCGCCAGATTGTACCAGGCCAGATGAGACGGCCGTTCCCCTTCAGGAATCTGCTCCAGCATGTAATTGGCGATTGCCCCACCCGCCAGCGACCAGGACAGTCCGCCCACAGCCGAGGTGATTAGAAACATGGTTAGATTTTGGGTAACGGCCGTTAATGCTGGATACAAACTCATGGTCAACATCCCCCCCAGCAACACCCCTTTGTGCTGAAAGCGGTTGGTAAAACGGGCCAGCTGCGTGGAGCCAAGCAGCACGGTGCCATAAAAAACCGCATTGCCCAGACTGATCTCCACATCCGTCAGGTGCAGCTGATTGACCCAGTAAAGGGGAAAAATGGGAATTGCCAGATATTGGGCCAGATGAAACAGGAAGAGCAGCCCTACGATTGGTCCAAACGGGCCGCTTAAAACACGCGAACGCAGTCGGGGCTGTTGGCCCGTCCGGGTAAAAAAGCGCAGGCCAATGCCGGCACGAAAGCCATCGCCCGTAGCCCGCATCATACCGGGACGGGCTCGATCCCCCAAGCTTTTGCCATTTTGGTAGCCGCCCGTTTGAGACGGCCGTACAAACCACAAATGCAAACTGCTCATCATCGCCCCCACCAGGCCAATACCAAACACAACCTGGTAGCCTAACGGAAACGGCAGCCGGTCCAACAGCTGGCCGCTTACCAGGGAAGCGGCCATGTAGCAAACGGCCAGCAGGGCGTTGCGCCGTCCGGCAACGTGGCTGCGCCACTCTGGCGGCACCGCCGAGGCAAACATGGCGTTAAAGCCCACAGCCAGAACCGTTCCCGGCAGGCTCATCAACAGCACCAGGCCAACAAGCGCCCAAATTTGGAAAGCGGCGCTGCCCAGCAGCGGCAGAAAAATCATGGGCAGGTAAACCAGTCGATGCCAGAAAGACATCCAAAAGACCGCGCGGGGCAACGGCCGTTTTTGCAGCCATTGGCCAGCGGGCAGGGTCACAGCCAGGCTCACCACAGCTGGAGCCGCATTGAGCAGCCCCAACTGAAAGCCATCGGCTCCCTGTCGCGCCGCAAAAATGGTCATAAAGGCAATGGCGCTGCCACTGAGGATGCCAAACCAGGCAATATCTAAATACAAGTGGATAAAATTGGCACGATGTTCAGCAGGTAACGGCCGTTTCGTCCAAGGTCTTGTCAATGCAGTCATAACAATTTTACTCATGGGCCTTCAGGCTTTTGGAACGTGACAGTCACCTCACACATCGTCCCACTTCCTAAAGGGCTGAATTTTTGTGCAAAACGAAAGATTATAAGCCTTTTTGCCGCAACGACGATAGGTCTTTTGGCGCTTTTTGACATTTTCTCAGCTTACGGTCTAATCGGGGCAAATTTTGGCAACAGGAGCAAACTGATGTTTACCCATGTGGTGATGTTTAAGCTAAAAGACAAGGCAGATTGTGAGGAGACGGTAGCCAAGCTGCGCAGCCTGGAAGGCAAGGTACCCAGCCTGCGTCAGATTGAAGTGGGCCAGGATGTGTTGCAGTCGGGCCGCTCGTTTGACATTGTGCTGATTACAAAATTTGATGATCTGGCGGGTATGCAAGCGTACCAGACAGATCCGAACCACGTAACCGTTGTGGAACATATGCATCGCGTAGCAGAAACGGCCGTTGCCGTCGATTACGAGGGGTAACATGATTCACCAATCGCCGGACAAATCTCCCGACAAAGGTTGGTTTGTCGGGCCCTGGAATTCGTCTGTGCCCGTTCCGGTGGGTTACGCCAACGCAGGCATCGACGAGCCGCACCACCATGCCCAGATGTTTGAGATTTACTTGGTGGCCCAGGGAACAAGTACGGCCGTTGTTAATCGGCAAGCCATCCAACTGCAAGCCGGCGACATGCTCGTTGTGGAACCAGGCGAAACGCATACCTTCAGCCACAGCTCGCCTGATTATTTTCACTTCGTCATCCAAACGCCGTTCATCCCCGGCGACAAAATCAATGAATGACCCCTCTGCGAACCTCTGTACTTTCTCTGCGCAACTCTGCGTCCCGCTTTCACCAAAGGAAACATGCCAATGCCATTCAAAACCCTACTCTTTGACTTAGACGGCACGCTCACAGACCCCAAGGTGGGCATTACGGAATCGATTCGGTATGCGCTGGCTAAGATGGAACGGCCGTATCCTCCCGACGCCTCTCTAGACTGGTGCATTGGCCCGCCGCTGCAAGAATCCTTCGCCAAGCTGCTGCAAAACGACGATCCACAGCTGGGCCAGGAAGCGCTGCGCCTGTTCCGCGAACGCTTTAGCACCGTGGGTCTATTCGAGAACGTGCCTTATCCCACCATCTCTGGCGTGCTCAGCACTTTACAAGCAGCTGGCTTAAACCTGTTCATTGCAACCTCCAAACCGGCTGTCTATGCGCAACAGATTGTCGAACATTTTGAACTGGCGCACTATTTTAAGGTGGTGTATGGCAGTGAGTTGAACGGCCGTTTCACCCACAAAAATGAACTCATCCGCCACGTTCTACAGCAAGAAAAACTCGACCCCCAACATACCCTCATGATTGGCGACCGGGAACACGACATCCTGGGAGCCAAAGCCAACGATGTAGCCGCGGCAGGCGTCACCTGGGGCTACGGCTCTCCAGAGGAACTCAGCGCCGCAGGGGCCAACACCCTCCTCCACCACCCTGCCGAACTTTTGCATTTCCTAAACCTCGCCTGATGTGGCCAGCCCATTCACAAACTTTTCGCTACAATCAGCCATAGTTTCATTCAACAATTTCCCCGGAAACGACATCGCAAAGTTGTTTTTACCGGGTCTTTGGGAATTGATGAGGGCAACGACAAATGTGGGTCGGATTGCCAATCCGACTTACGCAAATGTGCTGTTCACCCTGCGAAATCCTAAAGAGCCTTTTCACCTGAACAGTTTCCGGAGAAATGCCATTTAAAGGAGTTTTTATGAAAGTTGCTTATATCTTTGCCACCTCGGGCCACACTGCCAGCTACAAATTAGGCAAGATGATTCTGCCCCAGCTAGAAGCGGGCACCCACGGCGTCGACGTCGTCGGTATGTTCTTTTTTGATGACAACAACTACGTACTGCGCAAAAGTGACCCCATCGGCGAGCGGCTGGCCAAAATTGCCGCCGACACGGGCATGATGCTTATGATGTGCGACCAGTGCGCCCTGGAGCGCGGCCTGGCCGAAGGCGAAGCGGGCAACTGCCAGCCATCTGGAACGGTCGATGGGGTGATGGTCGGCTGCTTCCCCGATTTGTACGGAGCCCTGGCAGGCAGCCCACCGGATCAGGTAATCACACTTTAGCGCCAGAGCTTTTATGGGATAACAGGTGGCTATTTCACCTAAAAAACAAAAGACCCTGAGCGGTTGGCCCAGGGTCTTTTGTTTTGTCTAGATGAATTGTGGTTTATGGCCCAGAAAAAGAAGCTTCGGGATCGAAGCGCTCAAAATAATGATTGGGATCAGAGGTGTGTGACCAGACCCATAAATCATTGGGGGCACCCGCTGACCAATTGAAGACCCATTCGGCATCACGGGGAGGCATGTTGACGCAGCCGTGGCTGTGCTTGTAGCCAAACCGATCGTGCCAAAAGGCACCATGCAGGGCAATGTCATTGTCAAAGAACATGGTGTGGGGAACGTCTTCGATAAAGTAATAGTCGATTTTCCCTTCAGCGCCAGACATCTTGGTTTTGAGATGGCGATCCCACACCTGGAATAATCCTTCATGCGTGGGCCAGCGATTCAGGCCACTGGAAATTAGTCCTGCGTAGACCATGCGATCACCAATGTAGGCAGCAAAGCTCTGCTCGTATAAATCAATTTCTACCCAGTATTCATTTGCTCCCACTCCCTCGGGGCGCGGGTTGGCGTCGATGAGGCTGACGTAGGTTTGGCGCATCCAGCGCCCGCCGCCGATGTTGTACCAAATCCAGCCATCGTCAGCGGTGACGGCGTCGTATACTTCAAAGAAGGTGTAGCGTGGCAGCTTGACGTTTTCCGGGGCAGGTTCGGCCCCTGGCTCGTTGCTGTACCAGTAATCGACGATCATCCAGCCAAACGGCCGTTCTGGCTGCGACTTAATTTCAATCCCCGTAAATTCAGAGGATTCCACCAGGGTTAAATCAGAGGCGCGCACATACTCGCCATAGTTGATGACATACCACAGGGTGCCTTCCCCCTCAACTGCGCCTTGAACGGTCGCATACAAAAAGCCGTCGCCCACGTTGCGCACAATACCGCTGCCGCTGCTGGGTCCGGCGTAGACATTGATGTTATCGTGCAAGCGAGCATATGTCTGGTAGGGTAAAAAGCTATCGGCAAAAGGCTGCGGTTTAGAGAAAACTGGCTGCGGTGGTTCAGCATCACACACATGACCAATTTCATCGGACTGGATGAAGCATTTGGCAGCTGCGGCCGTATCAGGCCAGGCCATAAAAACGGTGGTAATAACCAACAGAGGGAGGCTCCAGCGGAAGAATCGACTCATAAGTTGGGGAATGCTCCTTAGTCTAAAAAGTTTCAACACAAAGGCTGTGTTTGATGATTAATTATAGAGGATGAAGGAAAATTGGCGATACGGCCGTTCCACGATCCACCTACGAATGCAGCCTACATAGTAACATGAACCAAAAATGAGGCACAAGTAGAAATCTTACCAACCATAAAAACCTAATAATGGTTTAAGTTTCTGGATTACACCGCTGCTAGCAAACGGCCGCAGCCACCGCAATACACTTTATGGCCTTCATCAACCTCTCTCACCTTGTTGGCGGAGACGGTTGTTTGACAGCCCAGGCACATATTTACCCGTAGGCCAGCCACGGCCAAACCATTCCGCTGCTGGCGCAGCTCATCATATTCCCTTAAGGCAGCGGCATCAATCGTAGCCGCTCTGGTTTTACGCGTTTGCATCAGTTTGTGCAGGTTGAGGGCCAATTCGTTTTGCTCGGTTTTAAGGTGGCCGCTTTGGGCTTCCCATTGGGTAACGGCCGTTTCCAGTTCGCTGTCTGCGGCCGTTTTCTCTTTTTCGGCCTCTTCTACCATCACCAGGGCTTCCACGATTGCATCTTCCAAAACCGCTTTGCGCCGCGCCAACGCCTCAATTTCCTGCTGTAAATCAGCCAGTTCTTTGGGGTTGGTCACTTTGCCAGAGTAAAGTCGGTCTTCAGAATTTTTGGCTTTGGTGCTGAGACTGCCCACTTCCAGGGTTAAATCCTGATGGTTGGTCTGCCATTTTTGCAGCTCGATTGCGGCCGTTTCCGCCCGTTTGCGCATTGCCAGCAAGGCGGGCGGCTCTTTTTGCGCCTTGAGCACCTCGCCCAAACGTTTCTTCTTCTCATCAATTTCGGTATCTAATTTTTGTAGTTGAAAGAGTTGGTGAATGTATGACATATGTTTGCACCCAGAATTTTTAGAGGATTAAGTTCTTGATTGTAGCATAAAGCCCCTTGTCAGCCATCCGATCTTTTGCGGTATAATCGGCCGCTATGTTGGATAAAATATTTGAAATTGGCGAACGGCCGTACAGCGAAGACGATGCCGAATGGGATGCTTTTGTAGCCAACCATCCCCACGGCAGCATTTTACAAACCACCAACTGGGCCAGGCTCAAGAACCGGTTTGGTTGGACCTCGCACCGCGTTTGGCTGCGCAAGGATGGCCAGTTGGTGGCCGGTGCCCAAATCTTGTACCGGGCGGCGGCTATTGGGCTGGTAAAGATGGCTTACATTCCCCACGGTCCGCTGGTTAATTGGGACGACGAGGAACAGGTCACCGTTTTACTCAACCAGATCGACCAATCGGTTTATAAACGAGGGGCCAGCATCCTGAAGATGGAGCCGCTGCTGTGGCAAAGCGAAGCGGTGATGACCAAATGGGAAGCCATCTGCCAACAGCACGGCCTGCTACCCAACACAGATACCATTCAACCACCCAATACCGTTTTGGTTGATTTACGGCCGTCTTCCGACGAAATCCTGGCGGCGATGAAACAAAAAACGCGCTACAACATCCGTTTGGCAGCCAAAAAAGAGGTCACGGTGCGGCAAGGTAGCCTGGAAGATATTGCCATCTTTAACAAGCTCATGCGTGAGACTGGCGAGCGTGATGCCTTTGGCGTACACACGCCCATGTATTACCATGCCGCCTTTGAAATTTTTGAACCTAAAAATCAGGTAGCGCTTTTTCTAGCCGAGTACGACGGACGGCCGTTAGCGGGCGTGATGGTGTTTGTGCTGGGAAAAACGGCCGCCTACCTGTATGGCGCATCCAGCAACGAAGAACGGCAGCGCATGCCCACCTACGCGGTACAATGGGCAGCAATGGAATGGGCCAAAGCCCAGGGTTGCCACTGGTACGATCTCTGGGGCGTGCCCGATGCGCCCGAAGATGAGCTGGAAGCCAACTTTACCGACCGCCACGATGGCTTATGGGGTGTTTACCGCTTCAAGCGAGGCTTCGGCGGCCAAATTCAACGAACCATCGGGGCAACTGACCGCATTTACAACAAACTCGTCTATAAACTTTACCAATGGCGCAGGGGACGGTGAACGGTTTTCGGTAAACCGTAATCGGTTCTCAGTAAATTCGTTACCGATTACCGACCACCGATTACCGATTACCGTCCACTATTTCAACAAATGACAACAACTCAAAGCGAGCCCACCTACCGGGCTTCTACGTTTAAGCTGGAAAAATCGAAGACAGCCTGGCAGCAGGCATTGGCCAAGATGCCCAACGGACATGCCCTGCAAAGCTGGGCCTGGGCCGAGCAGAAATCACGCTGGGGCTGGACCCCTATTCCGCTGACGCTCACCATTAGCGAAAGCAGCTGGGAACCGCTGGCTACGGCGATGGTGCTCAAGCGCAAAATTCCGCGCACCCCGTTTTGCATTTTATACGTACCCAAAGGGCCTGCGCTAAACTTCAAGGATGGCGCCCTACGGCGCGTGATGCTGGCCGAGCTAGAAAATATCGCCCGGCGGGAACGGGCCATTTTTATCAAGATCGATCCCGAAGTGGTAAAAAGCTGGGGGGATGAAGTAGAACGGCCGTCTCCCCTTGGCAGCAAATTTACGCAAGAACTCAAAGACAGGGGCTGGCGCTTTTCTGACGAACAAATTCAGTTCCGCAACACAGTGGAGCTGGACCTGACCGAATCGGAAGAGAATTTGTTGGCGGCCATGAAGTCCAAAACCCGCTACAATATTCGGCTGGCTGGCCGCAAAGGCATTGTGATCCGCTCTGGCACAGAGGCAGATTTCCCCACCATGGCTGAGATGTATGCTGAAACGGCCGCACGAGATGGGTTTGGCATACGGCCGTCGGCCTACTACCTCGATGCCTGGCAAAGTTTTCATCAGGCGGGCATGGGCCATTTGTTAATAGCCGAATATGAAGGCGAACCGATTGCGGCCGTTTATTTGGTGCGTTTTGGCGAACGCGTCATTTATATGTACGGCGCTTCCACCGACAAAGAACGGCAGCGCATGCCCAACTATTTACTGCAATGGGAAGCCATTCGCTGGGGCAAAGCCCAGGGCTGCACCATCTACGACTTTTGGGGTGCCCCCGACGAATTTGTAGAAAGCGACCGACTGTGGGGCGTTTGGCGCTTTAAGGCTGGCTTTAATGGCCAGGTCGTCCGGCACATCGGCGCATGGGATTTTGCGGTACGGCCGTGGCTTTACCAACTCTACACCGTCGTCCTGCCCAAATATCTCAACTTCCTACGCAATAGAAACCAAGATTAATCAGAAATTATTTTTAGGAGACTCAACATTATGAACCGAACCATTGTTATCCTGGAGGGGGACCAAACCGGACAGGAACTGTTAGAAGAAGCCATTCGCGTCCTCGAACCAGGCATTATTCGCCTGGACCTGGACTTTATCCGTTTTGACCTTAGCCTGGAAAACCGACGCGCCACGCAAAATCAGGTGGTGTACGACGCAGGCAAAGCCATTCGGCAGCATCGCCTGGCGTTAAAGGCCGCCACCATCACCCCGGAACAAAAAGGTGACGTCGGCAGCCCCAACCGCATTTTGCGTGAAGAGATGGATGCCGAAGTTATTTTACGCACCGGACGACGCATTCCTGGCGTACGTCCCATCGCCGGAGTGTACGCTCCCATCAGCGTGGTGCGCATGGCCCGCGACGATGCCTACGGGGCCAAAGAATGGCGTGAAGGCGAGGAAGGCGCACCAGATGAAATGGCCTACCGCACCGAAAAGGTATCGCGCCGCGTTTGTCACGCTGTAGCCGAATACGCCTTTCACCATGCACGCAACACGGGAGCCAAAGTATTTGGCGGTCCCAAATTCACCGTCAGCCCAGTGTATGAAGGCATGTTCAAGGAAGAGATGGACGCTACCGCCAAAAAATTCCCTAATGTACGGTATGAGCCACAGCTCATCGACGCCACGTTTGCCCTGCTTTTGGCCACCACTGGTGAACCACTGGTCATCCCTAGCCTGAATCGGGACGGCGATTTGCTATCTGACATGGTTTTGCAAATGTTTGGTTCTATTGCTGGCTCAGAATCAATGGTGATTTCAGTAGACAGTGACGGGGAAGTGGATTGCATCATGGCCGAGGCACCGCACGGCACGGCCCCTACCCTGCAAGGGCAAAATCGGGCCAATCCAATGGCCATGATTTTGGCCGCCGCTGGATTGCTTTCCCACATGAAGGAAGCCGAAGCCAAACGAGCCAGCCGCGCCATTTATGAATCGACGCTGGAAACGGTATACGATGGCATCAAAACGGCCGATATTGGCGGCACGGCCAACACGGATGAATTTACCAACGAGGTCATCCGTCGGGTGCAAGCCAAGCTAGAAGTCTGGTCAGCTTTATCCTGATTGTTAATAACCTCCAAGATTATTATTTGGGACACAGATAAACACAGATTACACAGATATAAAGTAGAAATCTTTGTTCATCTGTGAAAATCTGTGTCCTATTCTTCACAATACCTTGTTCTCGATATTATCTAATCTATCAAGACAAGAAAGTGCCGGACATGGATGTAGCCCTTCCATGTCCGGCACTATTCAAAGAAGCCAAGCAGTCAGTCTTGCTATTTGCTTAACCGGCCGCGAGGTTATTCGGTTATTTCGCCGCTAAAGCAGGCGGCGTTGGCCCCGTCAAAGAGATTGCTGGTTAGTTCAGCACAGTTTGTCCAAGCACCGGGAACGGTCCCTGTGACGTTGAAGGTGATGGTGTGGGTTTCACCCGGTTCGCCCGGAATGGACACCACGCGTACCTCAGAGCCGTTGGTTACGGCCGTTCCCGTACCATCAAAGTACCAGTTTGCCCCAGAGTTGCCGAATGGGTTTTCAGCGCCCACCGTCAGGAAGCCGCCATCCCCATCAGACACATCACCATAAGCAAAGCTGATATCCTCAACGCCATTCAAACCAATCCAGATTTGGAATGAATTCACCTCGCCGTCACCGAAGTTGGGCACGGCTTCCCAATCCAGCACCAGCCAGGCATTTACCCCGTCAGACAGCGTGCTGGCGTACATCGCACCGCCCGCGCTGGCATTCAGATCTGTCCAGAAAGGTGCCAGCACGTTATTGGGAATTGCAGCATCGGGCAAGCTCTGATTAATGTAATCCACATCGCTGCTGGTGCCGCCACCGACAACAGCATAGCCATTGCTCACCATACCGATGTTTGTGTAAGTTTGGCCCGCATACACAAACGGTGAGACGGGGAAGTTGGTGATTGTTTCATCACCCACCCCAGACACCGGGGTCGAGCCAAAAGCAGACAGCGGCAGATAGCCACCAGCAGGCGTCGTGCCTGTGCCGTCAATCACATCTACGTCAGGCGGCGTTTGAGCAAACAGCGAACTGTTGAAGCTCAGCGAACGCGAACCGGTTTGCGTGGCTCCCACGACGCTGCCATTCACTAGCCGCAGGCGGCGCGGCAAGATGTCTTGTAGATACACATCGGCGTTGTCAAAGCTGTTATTTTGCAGAGTGAGGGTACATTCGGCCGTTCCGCCACTGGCAAAGCTAGCCGGGGCGCACGTTTTCTCTAGTGCTACCGCCGCCTGCCCCCGCACAATGATGATGGGGAAGCGTGCCGTAATCTCACCATGCTGGAGTACAAGCGTGGCAAAGCGAACCTCGCCAAGCGGCACCGTGCTGGCATCTACCCGGATGTCCATCATCTGGTCGCGACCAGCGCGAATACCAACCACACTTGGAACATCCACAATCAGATCGTCTGGGCTGTCTACATGGACAGTCCACCAGGCGTCGTAATTCAGCTCGCTGTGCAGCGTGCGCTGGACGGCCATAACGCCGGACATGTTGGGAATATACAGGCTGGGATAGTTTGTGTTCCACAAATCGTTCTCATGGTCTACAAAGCTTTGGCCGCTGTCGGAAATGGTGAGGCCGGGGTTGTTAACGGCCGTTAAATCCACCCGCCCAGAACCCGCATCAAAGTTATCAACTGGCGTTACGCCATCTTCCTTCAACAACCCATCTACCGTTGCTGTGGTCATGATGGCCGACTTAATTTGGCCCGGCGTCCAGTCTGGATGCAGCGATTTGAGCAGCAAGGCCGTACCGGCAATATGCGGTGTAGACATGGAAGTCCCTTGGATAACCTGGAAGAGGGAGCCAGTGGCCCCACCATCCGTGGTGGCTGGCAGCGGGGTATTGGCCGCCAAGATTTGCACGCCAGGCGCGACAATATCTGGTTTGCTAATGCCCAATGTCTGGCCAGGTCCACCACGGGAGCTGAAACCAGCCATGACGTCCCCTTGAGACGTCACCTTGATGCCGCCTTCAACCGTGCCGATAACCGGCGTGCCGGCGTGGGCCGCCAGAAAGTCCAGCATGGCAATACCGGCATCATCCTGAATGTGAACCGATGGCAAGAAATGCACATCGTTCACCAGGTTGTTGAGGCCAACGTTGTATAGTACAAAGCCGCCAGCCCCACCAAGAAATGCATTTTCCCCTTTGGTTACACGGTTTATACCGCCACCACGGGCACAAGCGACGATCTCGTTGTTACTCCAGGTGCCAGGGGCAAACGGGGCAGCACAAAGTTCATCACCATAATCAGCGGCCAAAACAACCTCACCTGTATGGCTGCCGGTCACCGATACGCCGGGCAGCGTCACCGTGTCACCATCAGCTTCTAGCGTCAGCTGGCCCACGAAGCTGCGATCATGGGTAGATGCGCCAACCGTCGTCACCCAAGGGGAACGGCCGTTTACCGTATCCGCCCCAGGTCCATCATTACCGGCTGACTTTGAGACAAAAATGCCATTGTTGTAAGCACGCAAGAACGCCAAAGATACGATGTCCGAATAAGGGGTAGAGCCGCCACCAATGGAGAAGCTGATCACATCAGCGCCATCAGCAATAGATTGATCTACAGCCGCCATTGAGTCACTGTTGTAACAGCCCACCAAACCACACACACGATAATTGATGACGTGAGCACGCGGGGCAATGCCGGTAACCAGGCCCAAATCTGACCCGACGATACTGGCTGCTACATTGGCATTACCAGCTGCCGTAGTAGCAGTATGGGAACCGTGACCGTTGTCATCCCGCGCTGAATCAAATTCGGTAGGCAGCAGGGGCTGGACTAATTTATAAGTATCGAGGAAGGCGTAAGCGCCGATTAGCTTGTTGTTGCACGCAAACGGCACGTCGTCGGGATTCCAGGCCGTGTTGCCAAACTCACAGGGCAGCCCCGTGACTGGCGGTGTGGGATACGGATTGCCCAGCGGGTCGGGGTCTGAGAAAGAAGGATGTTCGGGCCAGACACCGCTGTCGATAATGCCAAAGACCATGCCTTCGCCAGCATTTGATTGGCCGCCAAACTGATCCCAAAGCGTGGGGGCACCGATGTAGCCGGGGCTGTTATCCGTGTCGAGCTGTTGCAGTTCGTCCAGATAAACGCCGGTTACGCCAGACAGTTCAGCAACATCATCTACCCGGCTGCCGCTCATGACTAAAGAAGCGCCTCGGAAAGCGTTTTTGTATTCGTAAACCAGCTCACCGGCTGAAACGGCTTCTAAATCTTGGGCCGTGAGGGTCTCATCAAAGGTCACAATAATGCTGACTGTTTCCAGTTCAGACACGTCGAGTCCTTCACTGCTGCGGGCAGCAGCAACGTCTTTTTCGGTGCCTGTGAATGTGGAAACGGCCGTTACCGATTCGGCCGTAAATCCATTATTTGTAGTTTGTGCCAACCCCAAAGACGCTGAGGAAAGCAGGACCAGCACCATTAAAAGTAGAAAGAGAAGGCTAAATACCCCCCTCTTTTTATCAAAATTGAACATAGTATCTCCTGTTGAATGCAATTATGTTAACTTAGTGCAGAAAAAGGGTCCCCACGATTGGGGTTCCTGTGTTGACTCAGCGCATCACCTCCTTGGCCAAAAACTGGCAATTGATCGTTTGATTTTGGATTCAAAATGACAAAATGATTAATTTGAAGCACGCAAGTTTAGGCCTTTACAGCCAAACCATAAGCGGAGGCAGCCACCTGCCCAGGAGAACAGTATGGGGACCCGCCCATAGGCAGCACTCCCTTACCCTCAGCCAGATTGGCTTCAATTTTTGGGGCAAGCTGCCAACAGGTGGCAAACTCCACTTATCAATGACAGTTTAGCAACAGGGGACGATCATTTACCTACCTAAAACGGTAGGCTAGGGGGTAGTAGTGGCTGGATTAACGATTCACGAGGCCAAGGGTGTGGGCTTTGGCGATGGCTTCGGTACGGCCGTCTACATGCAACTTGCTGTATAAATTCTTCAGGTGAAAACGGACCGTATTCACGCTAACAACCAGCGTCTCAGCCATCTCCTTGTTTTTGAGACCGGCTGCTAATAAATGCAGCACCTCAAGTTCCCGCTCTGTAAGCGGCTCCGGCAGAACAAGTTCAGGAACAGCGCCAGCTATTTTTGTCAGGTTTAGATCAAAGGCAGCCAATAACCGTTGGCGGTAAGGATTAATTGGCAGTTGGCGCAGCAACGCTTGCATAGGCGCGCCTTTATCCACAAAAGAACGCATGTACCCTTCCGGTTCCGCAAATTCTAAAGCCTGCTGTAACAGGGCCAAAGCCTGCTCCATCTTGCCTTGTTCTGCCAAAACCAACACCTGCGTGGCCAGAATTTCGGGCCGGTTGCCATCAAATCCAGTTTGAATGGCCCGGGCCAAAATCTGCTCTGAGAGTTGCCATGCTTCTTCAAGACGGCCAACTACCTGCAATACTCTTACCAACGCCAGGTTTGCAAAACGACGCGGCTGGTTAAGGTCAGGCTCGGCTAATAATTGCTCATTTTGAAACAGCCATTCTTTGGCTGGCTTGCGCAGGTAGGCCACAGTTGGATCGGTCTGAGCGAATAGTAAACTCGTGTTTATGCTAACCAGTTTTGCCAGGTGACCAATATGTAAATTTGGGGAAGCATTGTGCAAGGCATCCAGCTTTTGCAGCCAATGCAATGCAGCCTTTTTATTCCCCAGCGCCCACTTTATTTTGGCCATTGCTCCGTAGGCACCAAATCGATCCCAAAGACCACGCATTTCAAAAAGGTCCACAGATTTTTGAGCATGTTCCTCTGCTTCCGCGAGTCGATTCCATTCATAATACAGTTGGGCCAGGCGTAAATGAAAATAATTTAAGGCCAAAATTGGAGCCTGTACGTAGTCGATTTTCTGACTAATTGCCTGCGTAAGGTGTAATCCCTGTTTATGCAGTGCTTCCCCTCGATGCAGCTGACCCTGAGCAATCTTCATGTCGCCATATTTCCAAAAGCTGGCCAGATGCAAAATTTCGTTCCCGGCAGTTTGGTTAAAGCGAATCGACTCCTGAAAAGCATCCTCAGCATTCGGCAAATCACCCTGCGAGAGTAAAACGTCCGCCCGCGTCATTAAAACGTGTCCCCGAAAAAAGTGCGTTACCTCATCATCTGGAGAGCGATCTAGATAATCGAGCGCCTGTTGAATTTGATGCACAGCTTGATTGCCAGAAAAGCTATAGATGAGCCCGCCAGCAAAAAAGAGATCGGCCCGCACCACGGCAGCGTAGGCGGCGATGGCTGGCTCTGGCAGTCGGTGCTGGTTGGCCTCTGCTTTTTGTAAAAGCGGCTCCACGTCCTTAAGATGATAATTGATGCAAACAGCCAGAGCTTGATAAACATACAGTCGGGGATATGCTTCTCGCTGGGCCTCAGGCAACATTTCCAGCCAGCGCAGAATTCGGTTGACGGCTCCCTGTCGTAAAAACCGCACGCCAACCTGGTCTAGCAGTTGGGCCGCCCTGACCATGTCCTGAGCCTGCTGCGCATGGCGAAACGCTTCATCCACCAGGCCCGCCTGTTCAAACCAATAACTCGCCCGACGATGCAGTTCAGGCACCAGCTCAGGTTGTTCCTGCTGCAAGCGATGGTGCAAAAACTCGGCAAATAAGTGATGATACCGGTACCACATTCGCTCCTCGTCCAATGGAGTTAAAAACAGGTTGGCTCGTTCCAGGGCTTCCAGCATTTGCTGTCCATTGGAAGAAAAATCAGCGTCATGCGTACTGGCTGGTGCCTCTCGGAGAACGGCATCACAAAGTGGGCCAGTGAGCCGGTTGAGCACGGCCGTTTTTAACAAAAACGTCTGCGTGGCGGGGGACTGCTGGCGAAACACTTCGTCCAGCAAATAATCCACCAGATAGCGGTGGCTGCCAGCAAAATTGGTGATGAAGGAATGATGCGTCTGGGCATGGCGGCCGTTTAAGGAAAGCGCCGCCATTTGCAAAGCCGCCACCCAGCCCTCCGTCCGCGCTTCTAACGCTGCCACATCTGTTGCCGTCAAAGACAACCCCATCTTCTCGTTTAGGAAGACGGCCGTTTCCACCGCCGAAAAACGCAGATCAGCCGCCCGAATTTCGGCCAGACTGCCCTCAACCCGCAAACGAGCCAACGACCAGGGTGGTTCAGTTCGACCAGTAATAAGCAGATGGCACGTTGATGGCAAACGATCTACAAAAAACAGCATCGCTTCATGAATCAACTCGTTCTGAATAACGTGATAATCATCCAAAACGAGAACAAGTTCGGTTGATTGCGACGCTAAATCATTAATGAGTTGGGTAAACAATTGGGATAAGAGGGTTGTTAGCGCAGTTTTTTCAGACGGCGGGGTTCTGTTGGGGCGTTCCAGCAAAGATTGCAAAAGTGAAGCGGCCGTTTGCCCCACCATCGGCGCAGCGGTTTGCAAGGCGGCAACCAGGTAAGCCATAAACTGAGCCGGATCGTTATCTGCCTCGTCCAACGAGAGCCAAGCAGTAACGACGGCTGTTTCTCGCCGCACCCAGTCTGCAATGAGCGTTGTTTTGCCAAACCCCGCTGGTGCCGAAACCAGTGTCAGCTTGCCGCGCTGCCCTTCCGCCAATTTGGCTGCGAGCTGGGGGCGGGACACAATCGACGGCGGAGCCGGTGGAATTGTAAGTTTGGTTGTTAAGAGCACCGTTGACATATCGGTAAAGGTTAACAGGTAAGTAATAAATGACGATAATCCATTAGAGGACACAAGCGTACACAAAAAGCCCATCCCGAACAAAGCGAGATGGGCTTTTTATGAATGGCTCCGCTCATGCGTTTAGCTTTGGGCCAACGTGGTTACCGATGGCAGTCCGTTTAGCATGAGTATCCCCAGAGGTAGGCCAATGATGGTGGCGCACAGCAGCCAGGCCAATGCCGCCCAGAGCAGGCTGAACCACCAGCCAAACAGTACAAAGTAGGCGGCGCGAATAAGGAACGGGGCATTGGAGGCGGGTAGGAATTGGGAACGGCCGTCTTTCAAATCCGTCACAATTGCCCCAGGTCGCGCTTTCAACGTCAACACTTGCGGCACCCGATCAATCATCCACAGTCCCAGCGGCAGCCCAATAATCGACGCGTTCAACGCCCAGGCCACCAAAATCCAAATACCCGCCAGCTCCCAGCCAAAAACAAAAAACCAGATGACCCGTAACAAAAAGGGCATCTCTGGATTATTTTCTTTTATTTTCATCGATACAGAATCAGTTGTCATTTTCATTATCCCCACATATTATTCGGCCAGTTATTATAATTGACGCAATGGCCGCAAGATTTTTCATTTATGTAAAAGCCAAAAATATTTTTGAATAAGTCAAGCTCTATTTGGCTTTTACTTGAGCAAATCACAAGAAACCATGCTTCCTAATTCAAAAGTCTTGTTGTGATTTGCTTAACAACCCACACTACGTACTTTTTCCCTAAATGTTGCACCCGGGAAGGTCCATCATGCTTGAGCTTCTTGTTCGCGAACCCGTTCAAAAAACGAAGAAAACACCCCTCCTCTTTATTCATGGGGCCTGGCATGGGGCCTGGTGTTGGAATGAACATTTTTTGCCCTACTTCGCTGAGCAAGGATACACCGTGTACGCTCCCAGCCTGCGTGGACATGGCCAGAGCAGCGGCCAAAAAGGGCTGCGCTGGCATTCCGCCAAGGATTACCTGGCTGATGTGGCCGAAACGGCCGCTAAGCTATCCCAGCCACCCATCATCATTGGGCATTCGATGGGCGGCTACCTGGTGCAAAAGTATTTGGAAACTGCGACGCTGCCTGGAGCAATTTTGCTGGCATCGGCACCACCCCAGGGCGTTATTGGTGTAACGCTGCGCATTGCCCGCCATTTTCCAGGGAAGTTTGTCAAGTTAAATTTGAAGCTGAGCTTGTATCCTTTGGTAGAAACGGCCGTACTTGCCCAACATCAATTCTTCTCGGAAACAATGCCCCAAGAACAAGTTAACCGCTACTTCAAACTTCTAGGTGACGAATCCTACCGGGCCTTTTTAGACATGCTGCTGCTCAATCTTCCCAAACCGAGCCGCATCAACACCCCCCTGTTGGTGCTGGGCGGCAGCCATGATGCTATCTTCACAATGGACGAAGTGAAGGCCACTGCCCACGCATATAATACACACCCTCACTTTTTCCCCATGGCCCATGACATGATGTTGGAAGCTGGCTGGCAACAGGTTGCCGATAAGATGCTAGCCTGGATAGCAGCGCGTGAAGCGCAGTAAATACCCCCAAGCTATCGATCTGTATCAATTGATGCCAATCAATCCCTAGTAAAGTGACCATTGTCACGGGTTTTTGATTGACGCCTTTCCCCCTTTGACTCATAATGTATTAATGTAAGCTTGAGGATTCTCTAGAGCTTTCAACACACCGGGAAGAGATGTACGGCTATCGTTGGTATGCTCACTCGCTAGAGAGTACATATCACAGCAGAAATGGGAAGGTACGCCAATGAGCCAACAATCATCAAAAAAAGTTAGTCAAAACATTCCTCATCAAGTCTCGGAAGAATTATATCAAGCCCTCTTTGAACAGGCGGCCGATGGTATCTTTATTGCCGACAATCAAGGGCGTTGTATTGACGTCAACCGACACGGCTACAAAATGCTGGGCTACAGTCGCGAGGAACTTATTGGCCGCACCATGGAGGATTTGGTTACCGCCGAAGACCTGGCCAATAATCCCTTGCAACTGAATGCGATGAGGGCGGGTACAACCCTGCTCAAGAAACGCCGCCTGCGCTGCAAAGACGGCCGTTTCCTCCCCGTAGAAATCAGTGCCCGTATGTTGGCAGACGGCCGTTTCCTAAGCATCGTGCGCGACATCAGCGAGCGCGGCCTAACAGAAGAACAACTTCGTGAAAGCAACGAACGCTTTCGCTTGTTAGCCGAGTCCTCCCTCACCGGCATTTACCTCATCCAGGATAACCGCTTTCGCTACGTAAACCCCGCCATGGCACACATATTTGGCTACGAGGTGGAAGAAGTAACCGATAAACTCAGCCCGCTGGATCTGGCTTATCCGGCCGACCGGCCCCTGGTGGCCGAAAATGTTCGCCGTCGCGTTGAGGGGGAAAAAGAGTCCATCCATTACGATTTTCGTGGCCTACGCAAAGATGGTTCGGTAATCGACATCGAAGTGCATGGTCGCCGAATTGAATATGGCGGAAAAACCGGCGTCATCGGCACGCTCCTAGACATTACCGAGCGCAAGCTAGCAGAAGAAAAAATAGTAAAGAACGAGCATCTCTTTCGTACGCTTGTCGAGAACTCACCTAATCGAATCGCCCGGTATGATCGCAACTTTCGTCGCACCTATGTCAATCCTGCCATGATGAGTCTATTTCAACAGCCACCCGAAGATGTGCTCAACGAAACACCAGCTGATCATTCGCCAATTCATACCCCGCAAGCTTACCTGGATTATTTACAACAGGTGTTTGATACCGCCACTGAGTGCGCTTTTGAAATGCCCTACCGTACAAGCCAGGGTGAAATGAACTGGGGCCATATGCGGTTCGTGCCAGAATTCGATCCAAATGGACAGGTCGTTTCTGTATTGGGCATCGGGCACGATATTCATGAAATTAAAGAGAATGAACTTCGCTTTCGGATGTTAGCAGAAAACTTCCCGGACTTTATTATTCGTTTAAACCAAGAGTGCCAATACACCTATGTCAATCCTTCATTTGAAAAAGCATTTGGGCTACCGGCCAAAGCGTTCATCGGCAAAACGATGCAAGAAATGCCACAACACCAAGACCCAGAACAAAATGATGTCATCTTGAGGCTGGTCAACCAAACTATTGACGAAGGCATTACAAATGAAGCTGAAGTGTATTGGGACACAGAAATAGGCAAGCGTATCTTCCAGATACGGTATGTTCCAGAAAAGGACGTAACCGGAAAAGTTGTCAGCATACTCGGTATTGCCCATGACATTACTGTACAGAAACAAGCCGAACAGGAACATTTAGCTAATCTTCACTTTTTTGAAAGCATGAATCAGGTTAACCAAGCCCTGCAGGGCACCAATGACCTAAAGCAAATGATGAGGAATGTCCTCGACACAGTACTGTCGATTTTCGACTGCGACCGGGCAGCTTTGATTTACCCATGCGACCCGGAAGTAGATACATGGCAAGCCCCGATGGAGCGTACTAAACCAGAGTGGCCTGGTGTTCTTGCCCTGGGACTTGAAGTTCCTCTGGACCCGGCTGTAGCCGGGGTGTTTAAGACAATTTTAGCGTCAGATGGTCCTGTGGGATATGGTCCAGGGAGCGACTATCATCTTCTAGCAACAGATGTTGCTAAACGCTTTGGGATCGCTTCCCAGTTGGTTACGGCCGTTTACCCTAAGGTAGATAAGCCCTACATGTTTGTGATCCACCAATGCTCTCATCCCCGCGTCTGGACTCCGGAAGAAAAGCGGCTTTTCCAGGAGATCAGCCGACGGCTGGCTGATGTCTTAACCAGTCTGCTGGCGTACCGCAATCTGCGTGAGAGTGAGCGCAAACTGGCTGAGGCCGAGCGTATCGCTCATGTTGGCTGGTGGGACCGAAACTATGAGGCTGATAGCATCACCCTTTCAGACGAAGGCCGCCGGATCTTTGGACTGCCATTGACAGAGGAGCATCAGCAGCTGGACTTAATCCAGTGGCACGAGCAGTGGAAGAAGCTGATCCATCCGGAAGATCGGTCCCGAGCGGCCCACGCTGCCGAAGAGGCCCTGCGCGGTGGTCCGCGCTACGACTTGGAATACCGTGTGGTTCGATCTAACGGCGAGGTAAGGTTCATCCGCAGCGAAGGGGATATTACCTGGGATGAATCAGGCCAGCCCCAACGCATGTTTGGCATCATGCAAGACATCACCGAACTCAGGCAAGCTGAAAACGAACTCCAGGCCAGCGAGGCTCGCTTCCGTACCCTAGTAGACCACGCGGCGGACGCTTTCTATTTACATGATAGCAAGGGCATGATTCTGGATGTAAATCAGCAGGCTTGCCAGAGTTTGGGCTACAGTCGCGAGGAACTGATCGGTAAAATCCCCAAAGAATTCGATGCGGAACTTGACCGGTCCTTCCTTAGACAGTTGGAGGCGCAGCTGGATGCCGGAGAAGAGGTTGCATTCGAAACCAGACACCGTCGAAAGGATGGAACCGATTTTCCGGTTGAGGTTCGGGGACGCCCATTCTGGCAGGGAGGGCAACGGTTTTCTGTTTCCCTGGCCCGGGATATTAGCGAACGCAGACGGACACAAGAGGCGCTTACCTTGTTCCGTACCCTCATAGACCACACTTACGACGCCATTGAGGTCATTGACCCGGAAACGGGCCGCTTTCTCGATGCCAATCAGCGAGCCTACCAGGCCCTCGGCTATACACGCGAAGAGTTTCTGAATCTCAGCGTCCCCGAGATCAACCCGCGTGTGGCGGAACAATCCTGGCAAAAAATATTGGAGGAGATGCGGCAATTTGGCAGCATTGTTCGAGAGAGTGAACATCTGCGCAAAGATGGCTCGATATACCCTATTGAAATTAATATCAACTATATTCATCTGGATCGCGATTATATACTTGCCGTTATCCGCGACATCACCAAGCGCAAACAGGTGGAAGAAGCCTTGCGGGAAAGCGAAGAAAGACTTCGTCAAATTGCCTCATCGCTTCGTGAAGCCGTCTGGTTACGTGATGTCCAAACCCGTCAGGTTCTCTACGTAAATCCCGCCTTCCAAGAATTAACCGGGCGGACCTGCAAGAGCTTTTATGAGGATCGAGATTTGATAATGGATGCCGTCCACCCTGACGATAAGGAGTGGGTGCGTGAGGCACTAGAGGAAAGATTCGAGAGTATCCCCTTTGGTAAAGAACACCGTATCATCCATCTGGATGGCAGCGTACGTTGGGTATGGAGCCAAATTTTCCCCGTTCGAAACGAGGAAGGTGAGGTGTACCGATGGGCATCAATCATGGAAGATATCACCGAGCGCAAGCGGGCGGAAGAGGCCCTACGTGCCAGCGAGGAGCGGTACCGGGCCTTGTATCGTGATAATCCGTCGATGTTTTTTACCCTGGATGGCGATGGGATGATCGTTTCTGTGAACGCCTTTGGTGCCAGCCAATTGGGGTATACGATTGACGAATTAGAGGGTCAATCCATTTTAGATGTATTCTTCAAAGATGATCGAACGGCCGTTATTAATCAGCTGCAATATTGCGTGCAGAATCCTGGTGAGACAAGCCGACGAGAGTTTCGCAAGTTGCGCAAAGATGGCAGCCTACTCTGGATCGATGAGTTTGCCCGGGCAATTACCGCGCCAAACGGCACAATAAATATTTTGATCGTTTGCCAGGACATAACGGATCGCAAACAAGCAGAGGTAGAGCAGAAGCGGCTATTGGCCCAAATTCAGGAACAGGCACAGCAGGTACGCAACATCATAAACACAGTCCCAGAAGGGGTCATTTTGCTGAGCAAGGACCAATCAGTCACTGTAACCAATCCAATTGCCCGGCAATACCTGGCCCTGCTGGCACCGGAGTTTCAGAACGGCCGTTTAACCCATTTGGGCCAACGGCCGTTGCCTGAACTTCTAACTTCCCCTCCTGAAGGCTTGTGGCATGAAATTACCAGTCACAATCGCATTTTCGAAGCCATCACCCGCCCAATTGAAAATGGTCCCGATAACGGGGGATGGGTGCTGGTCTTGCACGACATTACACAGGAACGTGACATTCAGCAACGCGTGCAGCGGCAAGAACGCCTGGCAGCCGTAGGGCAATTGGCAGCTGGCATCGCCCACGATTTTAACAACATCCTGGCAGTTATTGCCCTCTATACCCAACTCATCTCACGCACGACTGAATTACCCGGGCGTATTCAGGAACGATTACACACGATTGAGCAGCAGATAAATCGAGCCACAGACCTGATTCAGCAAATCCTTGATTTCGGCCGTCAATCCATATTGGAACGCCAACCATTGGATTTGATTTCTTTTATGCAAAAACTGGTGAAGCTTCTGGAGCGTACTTTGCCAGAGCACATCCAGATTGGATTGATTTATTCTGCCGAAGCCTATTTCATTCAAGCCGATCCTTCACGTATTCAGCAGGTGATCATGAATCTAGCCGTCAATGCTCGCGATGCGATGCCCAAAGGGGGAAACCTAACCATTCGGTTGGCCAATATACAAACCGATAAATCTAAACCCATGCCTGTACAAGACCTGCCTCCTGGCAATTGGATTCAAATAGAGGTAATGGATAGCGGTGACGGCATTCCCCAGGAGACCATTTCTCACATCTTTGAGCCTTTCTTTACCACCAAGGAGGTTGGCGAAGGAACCGGTTTGGGGTTGGCACAAGTCTACGGCATTGTTCAGCAGCATGATGGCTACATTGATGTGGCAACAAAGGTTGGGCAGGGAACAACATTCTTTTTGTACTTTCCAGCACTCAATATAGGCACCAGCGCAACGCAGATTCCTGATAAAGTTGCGTTGCAATTGGGACAGGGTCAGAGGATTTTATTGGTTGAAGATAACCAGGCAACGCGCGAAGCCCTACAGGACAGTCTCGACCAGTTAAATTATGAAGTTTTGGCAGCAACAAACGGCCGTGAAGCACTGACGATCCTGGCAGAAAATAACAGTGGATTCGATTTGGTATTAAGTGATGTTGTGATGCCAGAAATGGGTGGTGTTGCCTTGTTTTATGCAATGAAAGAACAAAACCTGACCATTCCGATGGTGTTGCTCACCGGCCATCCACTCAGTAAAGAGATGGAAGACCTACAGACTATGGGCCTGGCCGGTTGGCTGCCAAAACCGCTTGATCTGGTCAAGCTAAGCTCTTTGCTGGCGGAATTATTGACTGTGCCAAACTAAACGTAAGGATCATTGGCTTAGATTTCTGAAAGGAGACAAAAAATGAGCGGCAAAGAACCGGACATCGACATGGGATTCACCCAAGAAATCTTGCCGGATTGCCATCACATCTGTCTGATTTATGACAATGAAGAGCAGCGACGAAAAATCGTTTCCGCATATCTGGCCGCTGGCCTGGAACAGGGCGAATTCGTCGGCTATTTCGCTGATGCGACCCCACGGGAAGATGTTCTCGCCTGGCTTTCGGAAACTGGGGAGGACTTCCTAAAAGCCGAAGAAGCTGGTGCTTTCGGTGTCATCAAAGCCGAGGCTGCTTATTGTCCAAGCGGACGCTTTATGCCCCAAGAGGTTCTAGACAACGTGGCGGCCCGCTACACGATGCTTAGACAGACAAGCTACACTGGCTCGCGCGTCGCAGGCGAAATGACCTGGGTGCTTAGGGACATTCTGGACGCTGACCGTTTGTTAGAATATGAAGTTGGTCTCAATATGATAAAAGACCCTTTTCCCCACGTCGGCATGTGCCAATATGATGCCCGTCTTTTTGATGGAGCCACACTGTTCAAAGTACTCCAGGTACACCCTTACATGATTGCCCAGGGAAAGATAGTTCAGAATCCCTATTACATTCAGCCAGAGGAGTTCCTGAAAAACCGAGAACATCATGAATGAAGCGGAGCACCAGAAAGACAATCAAGATCAGGATTGGCAGCGCGTGGATGCCCGGATTCTGGGGCAACTCCTTGCTGCGCAAAACCTGCTGTTTGTTCTGCCTGATGAAACACGAATAGCAGAGTTTTTTTCTGAGGCATTTAGCAAATTGCCTGGCATAGCCTCTTGTTTTGTTTGTCTGGGAAATGCGGTTGCACCTATTGGCGCTGGCAACGAAATCTGCAGCGAATGTATGGCTTTACGAAAAAAAGAGGGGGAACGGTTGGTGATGCCCACTAACTTTTCCTGCGGGTGGGTCACGCAGCAGGATCGGCGGGTTATTCCCCTGAACACAGCGGAGCATACCTTCGGTTTTTTCATTTTTCGCATTGATTCAAAAGACACTTTTGAGCCTTATTGGCCTTTTCTAAAAAATCTAGCTAACTATGTGGCACTTTCTTTGGAAAACAGGATGCAGAAACTTCTTTTGGAGAAGGCTCGTTACAAGTTGGAGGACAGGGTTAAAAAACGTACCGAAGAGCTGAAACAAATGAATGAACGTTTCTCCCTGGCTACCCGCGCCGCCCATTTGGGAGTTTGGGATTGGGACCTTGAAAAAAACGAGCTGCTCTGGGATGACAGAATGTATGAACTGTACGGCGTCAAAAAAGAAGACTTTGCCGGTGCATATGAGGCCTGGCTGCAAGGTATCCACCCTGATGACCGTGCTTTCAGTGATGAAATCTCGAAACAGGCGCGCCGGGGGGAACGGCCGTACGACACCGAGTTCCGTGTAGTCTGGCCCGACAGCAGCATCCATTACCTCAAAGCATACGGTCAAGTTGTGCGGGATGATAATGGCCAGCCCTTGCGCATGACCGGTATCAACTATGACATCACCGACCTTCGGTTAGCCGAGGACCAACTCCGCGCCAGCGAGGCCCGCTTCCGCACCCTCGTGGAACACGCGGCCGATGCCTTCTTCCTGCATGACGAGCGGGGAACTGTCCTGGATGTGAACCGTCAGGCTTGCGAGAGTCTGGGCTACAGCCGCCAGGAACTGGTTGGGATGACACCCTATGATTTCGATGTGGGTACTGACCACTCCTTCATTGACCAAATGAATGCGCGACTGGATACCGGAGAAGTGATCGCGTTTGACACTCAGCACCGCCGGAAGGACGGGAGCGTGTTCCCGGTTGAAGTCCGCACCCGACCGCTCCGTCAGGGAGAACGCCGCTTCGCGGTCTCTCTGGCTCGCGACATCACTGAGCGCAAACAGATGGTAGAAGCGCTGGCCGCACAAGAAAGGAAATTCCGCACCCTGGCTGAGAATAGCCCGGACAATATTGCTCGATACGATGTCAACTGCCAGACCGTCTATGTCAATCCCTCTCTGGAAAAGACCCTGGGACATCCAGCATCCGAAATGCTTGGCCCGACCCCCGTAGAAGCGGCCCTCATAAACGAGTCCCGCGCATACCACGAAAAGGTTGCCCAGGTTCTCAAAACCGGAAAAGATGCCGAGATGGATCTTGTCATGCCAGACAAGGGAGAAGGCACACGCTTTCATAATATTCGCTTCGTCGCTGAACGAGGAATGGATGGCGCGATCACAGGCGTCCTGGCCATAGGACGCGACGTCACCGAACGCAAACAAGCGGAGGAAGAAATTCAGAAAATGAACCAGGAACTTGAACAGCGGGTTGTTGAGCGCACTGCTCAATTGGAAGCGGCGAACAAGGAGCTTGAGGCCTTCGCTTATTCGGTATCACATGATTTGCGCGCCCCACTGCGCCACATTGATGGATTTCTGGAACTGCTACAAAAAAGAACGACGGAAACGCTCGATGAACGCAGCCAACACTATATGGATATCATCTCGGATGCGGCCAAACGCATGAGCGTCTTGATTGACGATCTGCTCGCCTTTTCTCGAATGGGTCGCTGCAAGATAGCGAAAAAGCGGGTTGAATTAGGTGTTCTGGTGCAAGAAATTATCCGAGAGTATGAACCGGAGACACAGGGCAGGTTCGTCCATTGGCATATTGCGGATTTGCCCACCGTTATTGGTGACCCAGCAATGCTGCGGGCTGCGTTGGCCAATCTCATCGGCAACGCCTTGAAATTTACCCAGCAGCGGCAGACGGCGGAAATTGAAATCGGTTGTTTACCGAATCAGAACGCAGAAACGATTGTCTACGTCCGTGATAATGGCGCAGGCTTTGATATGACTTATGCCGACAAACTTTTTGGGGTTTTTCAGCGCCTACACCGGGTCGATGAATTTGAAGGCAGTGGGATCGGCCTGGCAAACGTACACCGAATTATCAACCGACATGGCGGCCGAACCTGGGCTGAGGGGAAGGTTAATCGGGGAGCCACGTTCTATTTTTCGCTTCCACAGTCTATCCAGGAGGTGCTGTGATGAAACTAAACAAACGTATTCTTTTGGTTGAAGATGATCCAAAAGATATTGAACTAACCCTTGCTGCTTTAAGCGAATATAACCTTGCTAATGAAATAGTCATTGCCCGTGACGGGGTAGAGGCTTTGGATTATCTCTATCGTCGGGGCATATTCAAGCAGCGCCCTGCTGGGAATCCCGTCGTCATCTTGCTTGATCTCAAGATGCCAAAGCTGGACGGTGTGCAGGTTTTGCAGCAGCTCATTACAGACAAGCAATTGCGTTTAATTCCGGTTGTTGTGCTAACCTCGTCAGGTGAGTCGCGCGATTTGGAAGAGTGTTACAAGCTTGGGGCCAACGCTTATGTGGTTAAACCGGTTCGATTTACTGAATTCATCGAAGCCATTAAACAAATCGGGATGTTTTGGGCGCTGATCAATGAACCACCACCAAATAATATAAAAACTTAGGCCTTCTTGATTTTCGGGGTAAGTAAGAGGAAAGATGCAAGATGAACCAGTTGATCCATATTTTACACCTGGAAGACGATGCTGTAGATGCAGAACTCATACAGGAAAAGATCGAAGCAGCGGGGTTAGTTTGCCTAATTACCCACGTTAATACTTGTGAGGGGTATGATGCAGCGCTACACAAGGGAGGGCATGACATTATTCTAGCAGATTTCCAACTGCCAACGTACGATGGCATGTTGGCACTGCGATTGGCTAAAACGGTATGCCCTGAAGTCCCGTTTATCTTCGTTTCCGGCACAATGGGTGAAGAGGCTGTTATTGAAGGGTTGACTGAAGGGGCAACGGATTATGTGCTGAAGCAAAGGCTTTCGCGGATTGGCCCGGCAATCAGGCGGGCGCTGCACGAGGCTGAGAACTGGCGGGCACGCAGGCAAGCTGAGGAAGAACTACGAAAATTGTCTCGGGCTGTTGAACAAAGCGCCAGCACAATTATTATTACCGATACGAAGGGATATATTGAATATGCCAATCCAAGGTTCAGCGATATAACAGGTTATACTCAGGCAGAGGCGCGGGGACAGCATACTCGTTTTCTAAGCTCAGGCCATACAACCCGTGAAGAATATGAGCAATTATGGAATACGATAACTTCTGGCAAAGAGTGGCGCGGCGAGTTTCAAAATATCAAGAAGAATGGCGAAAAATATTGGGAATCTGCTTCTATTTCCCCAATTAAGAATGCACATGGTGTTATTACTCACTTTCTGGCAGTTAAAGAAGATATTACTGACCGCAAGCAGGCAGAAGCAGAACGTGAAAACCTGTTGGCTCAAATTCGGCGGCAGGCTCAAGAAGTGCAGTATATTATTGATACCGTTCCTGAAGGCATTTTCTTGCTAAGTGCGGATCATCGCGTCAGGCTGACCAATCCGGTTGCCAGGCAATATCTGACCCTATTATCATCAGATCAGGAAAACGGCCGTTTAACCCACTTGGGCAACCGACCACTTCACGAACTCCTTACTTCACCCCCAAAGGGCCTGTGGCACGAAATTACAAGTGAAGGCCTTGTGTTTGAAGCCATCGCCCGCCCAGTTGAACACAGTCCGGGCAACAATGGTTGGGTACTGGTCTTACGTGATGTTACCCAAGAACGTAACATTCAGCGGCGAATACAGCAGCAAGATCGGCTGGCCGCTGTAGGGCAACTGGCTGCCGGGATTGCCCACGATTTTAATAACATCCTGGCCGTTATCACTCTGTATTCCCAACTCATCTTGCGCACAGTTGAAATGCCTGTGCAAAACCAAGATCGATTGCACACCATCGAGCAGCAAACAAAAAGAGCCTCAGATCTGATCCAGCAAATCCTCGATTTCAGCAGTCAATCCATATTAGAACGACAGCCACTCGATTTATTACCTTTCATGGAAAGATTGGTGCTGCTTCTGGAACGCACCCTGCCAGAGCATATTCAGATAGAGCTAGACTATGCCGCCGATGACTATTTCATTCAGGCTGACCCCACGCGCATCCAACAGGTGATCATGAACCTGGCTATCAATGCCCGCGACGCGATGCCGAAAGGGGGGCGTCTGCAGATAAAACTGGCCCATGTGGAAACGAAGGAGCCAAAACCAATGCCGGTACAAGACCTGCCTCCCGGCAATTGGGTGCAAATAGAGGTGTCTGATCATGGGGGCGGTATTCCGCCAGAGGCAATCTCCTACATTTTTGAACCTTTCTTCACCACAAAAGAAAAGGGGCAGGGAACCGGTCTGGGGCTGGCCCAAGTTTTTGGTATTGTTCAGCAGCACGAAGGTTACATTGATGTGGCCACAGCGGTGGGGCAAGGGACAACCTTCTTCTTGTATTTCCCAGCACTTGATACAGGTCACCAGGTAACGGGAACTTCTGAAAAAACTGCGTTACAGCTGGGGCACGGGCAGAAAGTGCTGCTGGTTGAAGATAATCCAACAGCACGGCAAGCGCTGCTGGACAGTCTGCTTTTGTTGAATTATGAAGTTATTGCGGCGACAAACGGCCGTGAAGCTCTTACACTCTTGGCGGCAAAAGCCGATGAAATCAAACTGGTACTTAGTGATGTCGTCATGCCAGAAATGGGCGGCATTGCTTTGTTCCATGCCATCCAACAGAACAACCAGACAATACCTGTTGTGCTGCTTACAGGGCATCCACTAAATGAAGAGCTGGAGAATCTCCAGACATTGGGCCTGGCTGGCTGCCTGCCAAAACCGCCTGACCTGGTAAACCTGAGTTATTTGTTGGGAGAGCTCTTAACAGATTAGCTGCGGTTCCACTGATTCTGCTAACCGTTAGGCATCATCGTAATGAGGGTCATTTCAGGGGGACACATAAAGCGAACACGGGGAGCGCTAAGCCCTTCCAGGCCAATGCCGCGACTGATGTAGAGTGTGGTATGGCGGATTTTGTACAACCCCATAACAAAGCGGCGTCCCAACTGGGAGCTGGTGAAAATTGGCCCTAAAAACGGCACTCGCACTTGCCCACCATGTGTATGGCCACACACGTACAGATCGATGTCTTGTTCGGCAGCTTCTGGCATGAGTTCTGGTGAATGGTACACAAGCAGTTGAGGGGCATCAGCGGGTGCGGCACTTACCAGTCTAGCCAGGCGTCCGGCATCAACAGGAAGATCGTGTGTACAATCCATGCCCAGTACGGTTAGGGAACGGCCGTTTCCCATTTCCACCTGCTGCCAACCGTGCCGCAACAGCGTGATGTGAGGGAGATCATCAAAAATTGGCACAACTGTTTCGCGCAAATCAACTGGGGGACTGCCCAGGGTGGCATAAACGCCATGCGGTGCCGACAGTTGACCAAGCAGCTGTCGTACCTGTTGTAATGTTTTTGGATCACGATTGTAAGATAAATTTACATAATCCCCGGAAATGACAATCAGATCGGGATTGGCTTCGCGGGCCAATTCTAGCACTTTCGCTTCGCGATCGGTTAGCCGCTCCACGTGCAAATCGCTGATGTGCAACACACGAATGGGATCGGTTCCCAAAGGCAACCTGTCCGTGAAAGTCATCACAGCGGTCAGCTTAAGACGAAATGGCTCAATAAAGTAACCCCAAATGAAAGCAGCCATTCCTGCCACCTGAACCCCTAAAAAGAGCCACAGCGCCCAATCTTCTTGCAGCCAATTGGCCAAAACGGCCAGACCAAGCGTTGCCACAATGCGGGGCAAGGCTAACACAAACAGCTGTGCCTTCCAGGGCCCATAGGAAACTTTTTGCTGCGGCAAGGAGATTAGCAAAGTCATATCCGCAGCCATAAAGAGCGCCAAAAGAACCCCAACCAGCTGAGCCATCGCCTGATCAGCTGTGAACAGCCACCAGCTAGCACTGGTCAAGGCAACCAGCAGGAGAGCCAACCCAACCACAAATACACCAGGCAGTCGCGTCGGCAAATCAAAAACCAACATGATTTTATGCAGCAAACCCTCTTCTAAAATATCCAGGGTTGGCTCATTTAATTCAGTTGGTTGTTTTGTTAGGGTTAAATTTTCCATAGTTGTTTTGGGGGTGGCCCACTCGTAGTCAGACATAGTAACAAGGTTTATTTCAACTCAGATGATAGCAATCGGTTGAAAATCCAACCGTAGGATGCCGCACCATTCTTACCGTTTGTCTTACCCATTTGCCATCACAAATTGAACTGTTCACGAACTGCTGACGGCCGTTTGGCAAGCTATGGCCATGCTTTTCAACAACAATTTGCCCAAATAAAGGAGCTTTTCATGCAATCACCAACCATATCCTCAACCCACAGCCAACCCCATTATTTTACCCGGCTGGCATTGGGTTTGCTGGTCCTGACGCTGACGCTGCTGTTGCTTGTAACGGCCGTTGGCCCCTTCTTCAGCTCACTTATGATCGATGAAGCGTGCGACACCGTCACGAATGATTCATATGAATCATTTTCGGCTGATACGGCCGTCCCCGACTGCTGGCTCGTTCGATAATCAACAATCAACCATAAATTACAGGAGTGTATCGGATGTCTAATTTTACGTATCGTCTATGTCGCCCAGATGAAAAAGAAGCCGTAACGGATGTATTTTTTTCTACACAAGAAGCGCTGCGCCTGCCAGACCGGGCCGCTGCTGCCAAAATCACCGAGATGGTGTTGACCCGTGGCCACCTCCTTGGCGGGTATCACAACAACAAGCTGGTTGCCGTACTTGGCTACTTTTTGGGAGAACCCAAGCACGATTTTGCCAACAACGATGTTCTTTATTTGTACGTCGGCGCAATTTTGCCCGAATACCAGCTGACCCGGCTGTTTTATCACGGTTTGCTCTTTATTTTGCAGATGTACCAGGGAACGGCCGTTACTCAAATTCGGCTCCAGGCAGAAAAAGCGAATCCCTACACCAACAAGCTGTACGGCCGTTTTGCCCAACCCATTGCCGAAGAAAAAAGCCCGCGCGGCGTGCCCGTCATCACCTACGGTGGCTCCATTGAGGCAGCGATTGCTTATCTTTCACGAGGTAAGCGACCCAAGCCAGCGCCCGCCACACCCAAGCAATACTTTTTCGAGCATCGGATACGGCCGTATGTCCAGCCACATAATTGGAATCTCTAATGCCATTGTTCACGAACTGCTGACGGCCGTTTCCTAAACTAACGATTATCAACAATTTCAACCCAGGAATTTTTCAAAGGAGCATAAAATGAACATTTTTGTAAAACAACAAGTTGTAGGTGGACACGGTGGAAACGTTTTTCATTGGTATGGTGGTAAAAACGGCAAGTTTTTGGAGAAAATTGGAGTCTGGGCAGGACCCAACTCGCTGACAGCCGTGAAAATCTGGCTAACAGATTTATCGCCCCAAGTTTACGGCCATCCAAATGGCCAATACACCGAATTTTCCTTCCAGCCAGGAGAACGGATGACGGAACTTTCTCTATGGGGAGACGGACAAGGCACCCGCTGCGGAGCCATTCACTTCAAAACCAGCAGTGGACGAGAATTCAAAAATCAGATGACAGCAAGGGGCCAGCAGCAGGAATATCCTATCGATGTCGGATCAGGAATTTGCGCAGGCGTTGTCGGTAGATCTGGTCATGAGTTAGATCGCCTGGGATTTGTTTTTTTGAAACCGATCAGTTTTACTAAATTGACCAATATGCACTACCCAACATTGAAGATGGACGCGCAAAGCATCCAACCAGAAACCCTGGAAGCTTTTGCTGATAGTAATCCAGCGAATGCGGATAATCCGACGACTTATTCTTTCAGTGGTAGCGAAAAGAAGACCTTATCGCGAACATGGACTGTTTCTGTAGGTCTTGAACTTAGTCAGGATTATACGGTTGAAGGCAAAGTACCCGAAATAGCAGATGCAAAGGTCAAAACGGCCTGGAAACTTAGCGTTTCGGGCACTTTTAGCACAACTAACAGCGAAGAAAGGACGCTTGCCTGGGCGGAATCTGGAACTTTACAGCCCGGAGATTCTGTTTCAATGGATGCACTCACACGGAAAGGCACGCTATCAATTCCTTTCGATGGCGAAATGTTTGTGAAATTGAAAAATGGGCTTACGTTTTCTTATCCAGTTAGCGGCATTTATTCTGGCGTAGACTACACCGATGTAGAAATTAGCCATAATTCGTAATCCAAATTTGTGTATTAACTATTTCACTATGAGGAGACAAAATCATGATATTGGTGCGCGATGAGTTTCAATGTAAATTGGACGGTGCCCACGTAGCCGTAGACCGGATCAAAGCGCAAGCCGATCTGCTGGAAAAGTAAAATATTATCAAACGGGCCAGAGTACTTACAGATTTAAGCGGCCGTTTTGAAACCGTCATTTTTGAAGCGGAAGTCGAAAGCCTCGACGCTTATTTCGCCATGATGCGGGCTGCCTTTGCCAACCCAGACATCCAGGCCCGCAGCGCCGCCATGGGCGAGATGACGCAACAATCAGGCTCCCGCACGTTTTACACCATCGAAGCAACTTACGAAGTAGCCTAATTTCTATCAAGATTGGTTCAATCTCCGAGGCTTGTCCTGAGCATAGTCGAAGGATTGAACCAATCTTTGGAGTCCAAACATGAAACAATCATCCAGACCAAAGATTTGGTTATGACGACTTTTTCCCCTAAACTCGATACGAATAACTCGCAAATATCTTGCTTGAGCAGGAAACCATCATGAATACAGAACCTCTCAAAGTTGTTACTTTCAACTTTTTACCCATTGCCTATGAGCTGGTCACCCAATGGATTCACGATCAGGGTCATCAGCATCTGCTGGCTGTGACGACCCCAGGCCCCAAATCGCGGCCAACGCCAGCCTACAAAGGCATTGTTACCAATGCTCCTCGGAATGTCGATATTCTTGTCACCACAAAACTTCGCGGAGTCGCTACCCCCCTCATTCGCGCCTTGCAGCCCGATTTGATTGTTTGTTTTTCGTTTCCGTATCGCCTTACACCAGAACTGTGCGCCATTCCTCGATTGGGTGCCGTGAATCTGCATCCGGCCGTGCTGCCAGCGTATCGTGGCCCCAATGTTTTCCGCTCATTTTATGAAGGCTGGCCAGAATTTGGGGCCACAACGCACTGGATTGCGGAAGAATTCGACACGGGCAACATTCTCAGTCAGAAAGCCGCCCCATTACCAGAAGAAGTCACCCCAGAAAATATTTATTCTATTTGGGGGCCTCTCATTTCTGAAACGTTTGCTGAAGGATTAGAGCGGGCCATTGCTGGCGATCCTGGTATACCACAGGATGATTCGCAAGCATCTTATGCCGCACCGTTTACAGAGGCAGAAACGTGGCTGGATTTAAGCGAACCCCAGCGGGTGATCCAGCGCAAGGTAACTGCTTTAAATTTTGGGCCAGAAACGCTGGCAAAAGTCAGGGTAAACGATGACTCTTTTGTGGTTACGGCCGTATCCTTATTGCCTCAACAAACTTCAACCGCCCAGCCGGGAACGTGCCTGGAAAGAAATGAAGAAACGTTGCTTGTGCAAGCAGCAGATGGGCCAATACGGCTGCAAATCAAACCCATGACTGGAGGAAATGAATTATGAACTCTCAGCAGCGCGCCATCGTCATTGGCAGCAGTTTAGCCGGATTGTGGACCGCCCGCGTGTTGGCCGATCATTTTGAGCAGGTCACCGTCTTGGAGCGAGACCAACTGCCCACCGAGGCCGCATCGCGGGCGGGTGTGCCGCAAGACAAGCACGTCCATGTGCTATTGGAGCGCGGTGCCCAAATCATGAGCCAGCTCTTCCCCGGCATCACCGATGAGCTGCTGGCCGCTGGGGCCAATCGCGTGGATTTGACCCAGGATTCCCGCGCTAAAATTCGCGGTCAGTGGCTGCCGCAGTTCAAAAGCGGCATCGTCACTTATGCGTGCAGCCGCCTGCTGCTGGAATCCATTTTGCGCCAGCGGGTGGCGGCGCTGCCCAATGTGGAACTGTGCGGCGGGGCACAGGTGCAGGGTCTGGTTGCCCAAAATGGCGCAGTGGACGGCGTGCGAGTGCGCTGGAAAGATGGGCGGGATGAAGGGGTGGAAACGGCCGTTTTCGTCGTTGATGCCAGCGGTCGAGGTTCTAAATTACCCGACTGGCTTCAAGAAATCGGCTATGACGCACCCGAAGAAACCGTCATCGATGTGCGCCTGGGCTACGCGGGCCGCCGCTACAAAATTCCCACCCCTGCGCCAGAGTGGGACATGATGCTCATTGGCGCAGAACCGCCGCACAAAAGCCGCGCCGGACTCATCTACAGTGAAGAAAACGGCATTTGGATGGTGATGATCGCTGGCATCCTAGGCGATTATCCGCCCACCGATGAAGAAGGCTTCCTGGCCTTTGCCCAAGAAGTGGACCCCGAATTCCACGCTGCTATCGCGCAGGCAGAGCCAATCAGCAATATCATCGGCTATCGTCGCACCGAAAACCGCTTCCGCCGCTACGATCAGCTAAATCGCTGGCCAGACCGGTTGGTGGCTTTGGGAGATGCCGTCTGTGGCTTCAACCCAATTTACGGGCAAGGGATGTCCGTTTCTGCCATGGCTGCGGTTGAGTTGGGGGAGATGATTGGCAGGATGGGAAACGGCCGTCTCACAGGAGTAGCACAATCTTTCCAAAAGAAGTATCCTAAGATCGTTGAACCAGCGTGGCTGCTGGCCACCAGCGCCGATTTAGAATGGCTGGGAAATGAAGAGGCGACCTCACTCCCCGAACGCTTTGCCGGCTGGTACATGCCCAAAGTCCTTGACGCTATACCCGACGACCAAATTGTCCATAAAACATTTATTCAGGTACAAAATCTAATCGTCCCACCAACGTCCTTGTTTCGACCCAATATCGCCTGGCGTGTCTTGCGCCACAGCCTGCGCGGCTAACCCAAAAGCGTACACAATTGTTTGTTTTTTAGGAGGCTCCTCGTGATGAAACGGCCGTTTTCCCAACATCAATCTCTGTTCTTCATTATCCCCTTGCTCGTTGTGTTGCTGATTGTTTTTGCGCTGCTGCCCCAAGCCAAGCCGACGGCTGCAGAGCAACCAGGCAGTGGCGTTTGTGTGCGCTTTAGCCTGGACCAGGGACGCAACGCGGCTTCAGGAGCGGGGGTCAACGGCCGTTACGATATGCGCGAGGTAACCACAGGAGCAATCTTGGCTTCTTGGGAGGCCGACAGCCAGGCAACCGTTAGTGACTGGATTACAGACTTGCCACAGGTTTCTGATGATGGCAGTTGGGTAGAGGTGAACTTTTATCCTGCGGGGGAGGAAACGGCCGTACCTCTCGAAATCCTGAACCCAGCCCCCAACACATCATACGGTTGGGTCGCCAATGGCCAATGCCACGCCCTCGAATTGCAATTTACGGCAAACTGGGATTTTTCTAACCTGAATAGCACCAACCAAAGCAACTCAGTCGGTGGGGGAATGCAAGATACCGCTGAGGAAACCGTTGAGATACACACTGAATCCGGTAACGAGTTTGTCATGCTTCAGGAGGATTGGGTACCAAATCTAGATACCCTTGTTCCGCTAGCAAACACACGGGTTTCAGAATCACCTTCATTCTTGCAAGCAGGGAATTTAGGAGCCTGGGTTGATGAAGGTTTAGTTGGCTATGGATTTACCCTAGTTAACCGCAGTCTAGATCATGTTGTAACCAATGTTCAATATGAGATAAAGGCCTTAGACGAAAATGGAAATCTGCTCGGCAGTCAAGAGGTACAATTACGCGATCTGTATCCTGGTGAAGTAGCCAAAATTGGCGACGTGCTAAGACTTTTGAATGCGGATGACCCAATTGAATCTATCGAAATTGTCTTTGCAAACACTGCTGAACAAATAGCCTTATCTACTGAGCCGCAATCGTTGGTTCTACTACCTCCTTCATCCAGCGACGCCAGCCTGTCTGTGAGCACAGATGAGCTGGGAGAGTCTGATCTTAATAACTTTCATATCGATATCACTTTATTAAACCCAAATGGAGCGTTCATCGCCCAAAACATCGCTTACCACATTACTGCTTATGACTCAGAAAACAACATCCTTATCAATATTCAGGGTGATGGTGGTGATATCTATCCACGACAACGCTTAAAAATATTTGGAGACACTTTTCTACAATCGCCAGACCAATTGGCACGGGTAGAAGTGGAGATTACGCCAG
Organism: uncultured Anaerolineae bacterium; assembly: GCA_905479495.1. Classification (GTDB taxonomy): domain Bacteria; phylum Chloroflexota; class Anaerolineae; order Promineifilales; family Promineifilaceae; genus Leptofilum. The sequence goes on along the minus strand of CAJQMR010000037.1, from coordinate 42,931 downwards.
AAAACTTTGTGCTAATTGATCCTACAATGCTGCCTCAGAATATTGTTTCAGGAGAACGGGGTACGCTTATTGATCAACACGTGACCTTCTCATGGTACACACAAAGAGCAGGCTCTTTACCACTTCAAGAGTTTATAGAAATTGGCACAGCAGATGCAGTTGTTATTGCTTACGATGCAGATGGCGCAGTAATTGGAGGGGGAAGTCAAACGTTATTCAACCGATTAGATTTGGGGGCAATTGAAATAGCAAATATCCCTGTCCAGGCAGATCAATTGCCATCTTCCATTTCTCTGTTTGTGGATGTTGATTATATTGATGATTTGCCTCCCCGTGGTGGCCAAAGCCATATTGGCCGTGACAACTTTCCCACCAGCTGGTTTGGCGTTAGTACGACAGATCAGTAACCCAACCGCTTTTGTAAGCCGGACAGCAGGTGCGGGTGATTGAGATACTCTGCAATTTGCTTCGCCTCAAGCCAGGCAGCCCGGCACTGTTCGGGCTGCCCCATTTGTTGATAAATGTCTCCCAAGTGACGCGTGGCATACGCATAGCCCACCCGATCCTCAATCTGACGGTAAATTTGGCGCGTTTGTGTAGTAATCGTCATGGACTGTTCTGGCTGCCCCAGTGCCAAATGGTTGAGGCTTAATTCATGTAAAATCATTGCTTCGTATCGGCGATTGCCTCTATGACGAAAAATCTCCAATGCTTTTTGGGCCAACTCATCAGCGATATCATACCGCTCACGCAAGCTAAGGACGCCAACCATCTGGTAATAGGCCAATCCCTTTTGTACTGGATTTTCAATACGTTCACTAAGGCTCAGCGCCTGATTGGCATGTCGTTCTGCCGCATCCAAATTCCCATTTCGGATTTCCACGTTGGCCAATAATTTGTGAACTTGTATTTGCCCCAGTTCGTTTTTGGTAGCCAAATGTAGAGTCAAGGCATCTAGTGCCGTTTGTTTGGAACGATTTGTGGTCTCATCCAAATTGAAGTAAACATTGGCTAACTGCTCAGTAGCATTAGCCTCTACATCTTTATCCTCAATTTCTTTGGCCAGACGAATGCTTTGCTGAAGCTGGGTTTCGGCTTCTTGGTGAAGCCCTTGGTCAAAGAGGATGTAACCCTGAAAGTAGGTGGATTGGGCAATACCACGGCCGTTTTCCAGACGATGATAGTGGGCAACGGCCGTTTCCAACCACCCCCAGGCCTCATCATACCGACTTTGCTCAATGGCCACTTCAGACCAGTTGAGCATCGTGTGGGCCAGGTCTTCGTCAGAATCCAGCTTTTGTGCGGCCGTTTCCGCCAGAGCATACGCGGTGTTGGCATCCTGGTAACGGCCGTATCTGAACCAACTTGTCCCCAACACTTCCGTCAAATCCAAGACCAGCCGCCAGATGCGTTCCTGGTGGGCCACCTGCACCGCCGCCAGCAAGTTCTCCCACTCTGGATCAAGCGCTGCAAAATTTTCCTGATTTTCCTGAGCATAGTTGAGGAAGTAACGTACCATGCGCTCGTTGGCCACATCGTTGTCGCCCAGCTTCTCGGCGGCAAAGTCGGCCAGCAGTGGATGCTGCTTGTAACGCGTTTCGCCCACCTCCTGCACCAGCGACAGCGTGGTGAGCGTGTACAGATCATCTTCGGTCAGGTAAAGATTCCAGTCGGCCACGTTGGCGAGGGCTTCCGCAGTGAACGGCCGTCCGCCAAACACGGCAATCTTGGCAAAGAGGTCCTGCAACTCTTCATCCAGGGCATCCCAGCTTACCTCAAACGAGGCGCGTACGGCCGAATCGCTAATGGCCAGGCCGAGGCGCTGCTGCTCATCCTGCAAGCGCTGGGCCATCGCCGCCAGGCTCATCCGGGCGCGGGATTTCAGCCGCTGGGCAGCAATCTCCACCGCCAGCGGCAGGTGATGCAGCAGTTCGCCAATTTGTGCGGCTGCTTCCGCTTCTTCCGGTTCAGCCAACACCCGTTCTTCGCCTAAAATCTCCACCAGCAAAGCTTTGCTGCTCTCAGCCGAAAGCTCGGGGACAACGTAAGCATGGGCGTTCAGCGCCGAAGCAATGTCTAGATTGCGGGTGGTGAACAGGGCTGCGCCCCGAGCGCCGTGCAGCAGCAGCGGGCGCGCTTCGGCGGCGTCATCCACGTTGTCCAGAACGAGTAGGGTTTGTTTGTCTACCAATAGGCTGCGTACGGCCGTTTCCCGGCTGGCCAAATCCGTCAATCCGCTAAAATCGTGGTCGTAAGCGCGGCCCCACAGCTCCAAAATGTTGCTTGGCTCACTGGTGTGGGTGTTGGCCCACAGCACACCCTCAGCAAACTGGGCGCGCACCGCCTGGGCCACGGCCGCCGCCAGTGACGTCTTGCCAATGCCGCCCATCCCCACCAACGCCACAATTTGCTCTTGTTTGAGCAGTTCAGCCAATTCAGCCAGCGCCGCCTCGCGCCCCACAAAATGGGGCGGCGCGTTGGGTGCCTGGAACGGGCCTGTGGGGGCCGCTGGCGGCGGCGCTACGGGCGGAGACACACTCGGCGATGGCCGGGACGTATGCAAAACAATCTCGTTGGCGCTGCCTTCTTGAACACCTTTTAAGATGGCTTCCAGCGCGGCCCCTACCAGCCGCACGGAGGCGATGCGCTGGTTTTTGTCTTTACGCAGCATCTGGTCTAGCAAATCGCTGAGCGCAGGCGGCAAATCTTGGCGGATATGACGAATATCGGGGGTGGGTTCTTGCAGAATGGCCATGAGGGTGGCAGCAGAGGTGGGTTTGGCAAACGGCCGTTGCCCGGCCAACATCTCATACAGTAGCAAACCAAAGGCCCAAATATCGGCCCGCTCGTCCAGCGGTTCCCCCTGGCACGCTTCCGGGCTGAGATAGGCCACCGTGCCCAGAACCCCGCCATGCTGCGTGAGAGTCGAATCTTGCCCCAGGCGGGCAATGCCAAAATCGGCCAGCTTGGGACGGCCGTTGTCATCCAGCAGCACGTTGGCCGGTTTAATGTCACGGTGCAAAATGTTCAAGCGATGGGCGCGGGTGAGTGCGTCGCTCAAATCCAGGGCAATAGATAACACCAATGGCAGCGGCGGTTGTGGCTGCGTGCGCGTTTGCGCGTGCAGAAAATCAAGCAAATCCCCGCCTTCAACCAGCTCCATCACCAAATAATGATGCCCCTCTTTTTCATCCGTAGCGATGAGCTGCACGATGTTAGGATGGGCCAGCTGGCGCAGCGCTTCGCCCTCACGCCGAAATCGCTCCACCAATTCTGGATTGCCCGCCACGCGGCTGCGATCTAACATTTTGATGGCCACTCGCTGCCCCGTTACGCTGTCCCGCCCGCGATACACCGTGCCCATTGCTCCTTGCCCGATGGGTTCGCCCAATTCATACTGTCCAGCGATGAGATCGGCTTCATCTTTACCAAACGCCCCCGCTTCAATTTGGGCGGCCAGAGTGACCGTCTCCCGCTCCGGCGATGCGCCAAGTTCTTCATCAAGCACTTCCTGGCAGCTGGCAAACTGGGCCAGCGCCGCGCTGCGATCCCCCGCCAGCGCTAGCGCCCGCATGAGCTGCCGATGGGCCGATTCACGCCACGGTTCCAAAACAAGCTGGCGACGGGCGGTGGCTTGCGCCGCCGCAAAATCCGCCTGGGTAATCTGCCGCTCCGTCAAATCATCCAGCGCCGTGAGCGCCAAGCGGTGTAACCGCTCCCGCTCTTGCCGCAGCCAGTTTTCAAATTCCAGGCTGTCACAGGTGAAACCGGGCAGCAGTTCGCCTGTGTAATGGGCTACGGTCGTATCCAAATCCCCAAGCGCCAATTCTGCCAAAAACGCCTGCACGTCTAAAGAAAAATCGCTCTCCGGATTCCACTGAATATTTTGCCGGGTGACGATGAGATACGGCCGTTCCACATCATCACTATCATTAAGCAGTTGGCGTAATTGATACAGGGTTTGGCGTAGATTTTTCTTGGCGGTGCTGTCTGGCATGTCGGGCCAAAAGAGGGTGGCTAGGGTGTCGCGGGAAAACGGCCGTTCGGCCTGCAAGATCAGGTAAACCAGCAGCCCTTGGGTGTTGACAGAGCGGAAATTGGCGAGGGGGACATCACGTAATTTCACCTGAAATGTGCCAAAAAATGAGACTTCTAGCAGGGACATGGGCCATTTTACCGCAAGGCTGCTCAGTTTGCCGAGATTTCCCCGGAAACTCTTCGAGAGAGAAATTTACTTGAAAGCAGTTTCCGGGGATATCCAAAGTCAGTTGGGCATCCGAGGTGCGACGCACTTTTTTTAGTTGGTTTTGCTATGCTCCATACCAAAGCAAGTGCGTCGCACCTGTTCAGCTACACAAAAGCCAGCAAAAGCGTCAACGTCACCACGCTGGCAATGGTTGAAAAAAGAACGGCCGTTGTCACAAAATCAGGCAATAATTTATGCTCCAGGGCAATGATCGAAGCCAGAACGGCCGTGGGCATGGCTGCCTGAAACACCCCAGCCCCTCGCTCCACGCCGCTTAACCCAAACGGAATCACAATGATTAAGCTCAGCGCTGCACCGCCCAGCAGGCGGATGCCGCTGGCAATCCACACATCCCGGCTCAGCCGAATTTGCTTGATGTCGGCCAGCTGCACGCCTAAGGCTACTAGCATGGTGGGCACCATTGCCGCCGCCAACAACCCCGTCGTGCGGCTCACCAGCAGCGGTGGCGTTACCCCCAACCCATTCACCAACGCGGCAGGCACAATGGCTATGAGCGCTGGTGTTTTGAGAACGGCCGTTAGCGCCGCCAGGCTCCCGCCATTGGTCCAGCTAGCTGCCCCCACCCCAATCACAAAAGCAATCACCATAATCGCTAAAAAATAAATCGTCGCGGGCAGCAGCCCTTCTGGCCCCAGGCGAAACTCGATGAGCGGCAGGCCAAAGTTGCCCACGTTGCCAAACGTGGCGATGAGCACGTAAGCGGCGGTCATCTGGGCACTGCGCCGCAAGATTTTGGCCACGGCCAAGCCCAGCACCGCACAGGCCAATTCCACCACCCAGATGAAAATCACCATGCGCCCTGCTGTGGCTACGTCAAATTCGGCCGTGGCGATGATGTTAAACACAAAGCAGGGAATAAGGATGAAGTAAGCAAAGCGGGATAGGGTGCGGGCGTTCAGCCCCAGTCGCGGGCCAGCCAGGTAACCAATCAATACCAGGGCAAACACTGGCGTAATTACATTGAAGAATATTTCTGCCAATTGGGCAATCATGGAGGCGGATTGTACCCCACTCTCCCCTGCTGACGATCTGCTGACGCTGCGCCCCAAATCTCCTGACGAACTGAAGACGGCCGTTCGCTATCCTGCCTGCAATTCACACAGCAACGGGACATCCGGCAGGACCCCACAACTTGTATCGGAAAAATCAGTTCGTAAAGGAGATTTTAAAATGTTTAGTATTGCAATTTCGGGTGTTCTCTTTTTGTCACAAGCTGTTCTGTTCATCAAACCACTTATCGCCATCGGCACCACAATGTGCACTGGCGCCGGATGCCATACCGGTGGTTAAGCCGTAACAACACAGATCAGACAATCTATATTAAAATCCAAACGGGGATGAATCATCATTCATTCCCGTTTTAGTTTTCCCTCTCATCAAACGCACCAAGCATTTGCAGAACTCTTCCTTCTCCTCGTTTATCCCCAACCAGAGCAAACAGCTGCTGTGCCTTTTTGGCAGCACTTTCCGCTTCTTGAAAACTGCCTGCATTCAGGGCATTCCAGGCTACATTGTAGTAGAGGCTGGCCTGAACATGCTGATCGCCAGTCATCTCAGCCAACTTCAGCGCCTCTGACAACTGTTTACGAGCCTTGATATACGCACCTTGTTGCGTAAATACATTGCTTAGGTTGCCCAGGCTGTTTATTTCGCCCCGTTTATCTGCCACAGAACGGCTTAAGGCTAAGGCTTCCGTTAACGCTTCCTCTGCTTTTATCCATTGGCTCATTTCTTGAGCAACAAAACCCAAACTGGTTAACGTATTGCCCTGCCAACGCCGATTGTTAGCCTGCTGCCAAATCCCTAATGCGTCCTCCAAATATGCTAATGATTGTTCAAGTTCCCCTTTTAAATCGTGCAAAACACCTAAATGATAAGTGGCAACCCCTATCAACTGGTGCGATTTGATTTCTTGAGCAATGGCCAATGCCTGGCGCAATTTAATTTCTGCCTCGGCCAATTCACCTTGCCGCCATAACGCTTCCCCCCAGGTGATGTGCAGTCGCGCCGCCACCCAGGCTGCGGTCGTCAACGAGAGCGCTTCTTCAATGATGGCAATCGCTTGCGGGTAAGCAGACAGTCGCACATGCATGGCGGCTTGCTGGGTTAGCACCTGGGCCAATGACTCGTGGTTTTCACCATCCTGCAGACGGTCTGCCGCAGCACCAAGCAGCCGCAGCCCTTCGCGGTACAGGCCGCGAATCTGGCAAAAGTCGGACAGCGGCACCAGGGCGGCCAGTAGCTTTTCCCAATCACCACGAGCAACGGCCGTTCCCCACGCACCACGAATATTTTCTAACGCCCTGGCAATCCGCTGCACCGCCAGATGGGGCATTTCGCCATTCAGCGCCGCGCCCAAATCGGCCACCGCCTGTAAATAATAATGACTGTGCCGCACAACGGCCGTTTCGCCTTCAGAAAAATCGGCCAACTTTTCGGCCGCAAACTGGCGCAGCAATGAATGGAAAGCAAAGCGATCCCCATCCGCTTGCAACAAAGATTTTTCCTGCAAGGTTTGCAGCTCGGCAAACGTGGCCTGGGTAACCGCCTCAGCAGCCCGCACGCTAAATGGCCCCCAAAAGACCGACAGACCTGCCAGCTGCGCCTGCTCCGCCTTTGTTAGCAAGCCCCACGAGCTCTCGAAGACGGCGCGCATAGAGCGGTGGCGGGGCGGAATGTCTCGCCGCCGAATAACCAATGTGTCCACAGAGGTTTGGATGGCACTAATCAGCTCCGTGATTGTTTGCTGACGCAGCGCCGCCGCCGCCAGCTCCAACGCCAGCGGCAATCCCGATAACAGGCGGCACAGGGTCACAATGTCAGCCCGATTATCATCACTCATTTGAAAACGGCCGTTGGCCCGCTGCGCCCGATCCACAAAAAGCTGCACGGCGGGAAAGGTGGTAGGATCCTGAGGAACGGCCGTGGTGTTCAAAAAAGGATCGGCAATGGGCGGCAGCCGCAGCCGTTCCAATGGCAGCACCCATTCCGCCTGAAAGTTCAGCGGCTCGCGTGAGGTGCAAATGATGCAAACGCCCGGGGCTTGCTGGAGCACATCAAGCACCAGCGGCGCGCCATCCAGCAGCGGCTCAAAATTGTCCAGCACCAGCAGCAGCTGCCGCTCGCGCAAAAAGGTAAGCAGCTGCGCTTTGGCCGACTGTTGCCCGGCAATGGGTTGGTCGATGGCCTGGGAAACGGCCGTAGCCATCGCTTCCTGCAAATCGGCCGTTGCTTCCAGCCCAGCCAGCGGGACAAACCAGACGCCATCGGCAAACTGGTCACGCAGCTGCCAGGCTACTTCCAGCGCCAGCCGTGACTTGCCAATACCGCCCTCGCCCACCAAAGTTACCAGCCGGTAAGCGCGGTCGGTGATATGGTCACGGACTGCGGCCAGATCAGCTTTGCGGCCAAAGTAAGCCGTCACCGGGGCAATCAAATTGTGGCGCGCCCGTACCCGCTGCTGAATCTCTTCGCCAGCGGCAATTTGCTCGGCCAGGGCCACGGTTTCGGATTCCGGCTCGGCGGCCAGTTCCTCCCATAACGTTTCTTTACACGTTTCAAACTGTGCCAGGGCTGCCTGCCGGTCGCCAGCCAGAGCGTATGCCTGCATGAGCTGCCGGTGGGCCAGCTCCCGCCACGGCTCCAGCGCCAACTGCTGTTGGCACATTGCTTTGGCCCCCGGGTAATCGCCGCTGCCCAACAGCCACTCTGCCCGCTGCTGCAAAGCTTCCAGGGCCAAACCGTGCAGCCGTTCCCGCTCGCGCCGCTGCCAATCTTCAAATTCCAAACTATCGCAGGTAAAACCGGGCAGCAAGTCACCGGCGTAGAGGGAAACGGCCGTTACCAAATCGCCTACTTTGAGCGCCTGCAAAAAATCGATGACGTCACATTGATGATCACTGTCGGCATTAAATTGGACGGTTTGGCGAGTGACGGTGAAAAACGGCCGTTCCCCATCTTCTCCCTTTTCCAGCAGTTTGCGCAGTTGGTACAACGTTTGCCGAAAGTTGGTCCGTGCGGTGCTGTCCGGCTCGTCGGGCCAAAAAAGCGCGGCCAACAAATCGCGCGAGAAAGCCCGGCCCGGTTGCAACGCCAGGTAAACCAACAACCCCTGTACGTTGGCCGAGCGGAACCTGGTGATGAGGTCATCCCCCAACACCACCTGAAATGTGCCTAAAAAGGAAAGGGCGAGCTGCGCCATGCTGAATTGTAAGACGCCAGTCCGCTTTACGCGAAAACTGTTCACGAACTGCTGACGGCCGTTTCGTATGCTCCTTCCATCTTATTCACATCCACATTCTTTCAAGGAGAACAACCATGAATCAAATGCCAAGTATGCCAATGCCCATGCCCCTGCCGATGACCCTGCCCCGGCTGCCCCAAATGCCAATGCCGTTACCGATGCCCATGCCGCAAATACCAGCTTAATTTGGAGGCAGGACTGGCAGTCCTGGGCTACAGAAGCGACAAAACAACCCTGTTTAGGACTGCCAGTCCTTTTCATCAAGAGCCAATTTGGGCGGGGAGCGCCCACCAAGGAAACGGTGAAAAGAGATGAGTTATTATCGCACGGTGACGGTTTACCACCTCCCGGAAAGAAGAACTGAAGGCATTGAAAAACTAAAGCAGCTAAGCGAGCTGCTCAACGATTACGGAGCCACCACTGAAATTTTGACCAATTTTGCCGGGGACAGCTTTCGCATCCATGTGGTGTCCCAATTTCAAACGTTGGCTCAATTTGAGGCACTCAACGCCTGGGCCGCTGCTGATGCATCTTACCAGTCCTGGCTGCAATCGGTGCAGGACCTGTTTGACTGGAATCGAACGGAGACCAATTTGTTTATGGTTGTTGCGTGATACTTGGCGTAGGAAACGGCCGTTTCCGCCAGACCTTCACCCCGCTTTCACAAGAATCATCCCGCAAAAATAACAGCTCCCTCGTTTAGATTCACAGGAGGTAAAGTTGTCATGAACAAACAAACGCGAATTCTTACAATTGATGGGGGTGGGATCCGTGGCCTGATTCCGGCACGTATTTTGGTAAGCCTGGAGCGTAAGCTGCAACAGCGCACGGGCCGGGACGATGCCCGCATAGCCGAATTCTTCGACCTGGTTGCTGGTACCAGCACGGGGGGTCTCATCACCTGCCTGCTGCTGATGCCTGGCCCCGTGGAGTGGGAACCCGCATTTTCGGCGCAACAGATCGTCGATTTGTATCTGGATTATGGCCCAAAGATTTTTAATGCGCCCTTGCTCAAACGCATCACTTCATTGGGCGGGATTCGGGATGAGCGGTACGACGCCAGCGGGTTAGAAAACCTGATCGACGAGCGATTTGGGAGTTTGTGGTTAAGCCAACTCATAAAACCATGCCTCATTACCGCCTACGATGTGGCAACCCGCAAAACCGTTTTCTTTACGCAGCACGATGCCCGCAGCACCAATAAAGATTTTCCCATCAAAGTTGTGGCGCGGGCCACCTCTGCCGCCCCAACTTATTTTGAGGCAATGCCCAATGGCAACGGCCATATCACCAACGCTTACGTGGATGGCGGACTGTTTGCCAACAATCCAACCATGTGTGCCTATGTTGAGGCATATCGCAAGCTGGAAGGCAAGCCAACTGCGGCTAACATGGTGGTGCTTTCCTTAGGCACGGGGCAAATTAAACGGCCGTATTCCTACCAAACCGTGCGGAATTGGGGCATGTTAGAGTGGGCGCAACCGCTCATCGACATCATGATGGCAGGTGTATCTGAAACGATTGATCATCAGATGCAGCAGCTGTTTGCCGCCCACGGCCGTCGCGACAGCTACCTGCGGCTCCAGCCAACCATTGAGGATGAGGATAAAGAGCTCGCTGAATTGGATAATGTCTCGCCAGACAATATGGAGCGGCTGTTGAACCTGGGTATTCGGCTGGCCGACGAATACGAAGCCCAGCTAGATGCCATCGTGGAACAACTGCTGCCGGTTGCAGAACCCGTGCCCGCCTAATCATCCGATGTGACAAGGTTGTAAAAACCTGGCATACCTCCTTTGAACCATACACAAAACTGCTCAAATGAAATTATTTGGGCAGTTTTGTTACTTTTAGGCAACCTCTCTTTGGTAAACTGTCCAAACAGATTCTGCTAATCCCGCATCAGCAGCCGCTCCTGGGAAGAGGAGCAGCAGTGACCGAGAGAAATTTATGCACGTGAACATTGGGACATTGTTACCCAGACACGCAATCTATCGTCCAAACCAAACGGCTGTACACTTCCAAGATCATCACCTAACTTACCGCCAGCTAAACGGCCGTGTGAACCGCATCGCCAACGCCCTGGTGCAGCTTGGTCTGCAAAAAGGGGACAAGCTGGCCACTATTTTGCCCAACTGTTTGGAACAGCTGGAACTGTTTTGGGCCGTGGCCAAGCTGGGTGTGGTGGTAGTGCCTCTCAGTCCCATGCTGCGCGGCAGCGGCCTCAGCCGATTGCTTAATGATTCCGACAGCGTGGCGGTGGTCACCAACAAAGAGTTTGCCCCGGAGCTGGACAAAATTCGTAGTGACCTTACCCATATCACACCAGAACGGTTTATTTTGATTGATGGTAAGCTGGATGGCTATCAACATTATCATGACTTAACGGCCGTTTCCCCCGAAACGGAACCGCCTTACACCAACATTCACGAAGAAGACCCGTACAACATCATCTACAGCAGCGGCACCACCGGGCTTCCCAAAGGCATTGTGCACACCCACGCCATTCGCGCCGCTTACTGCACCAGCTTTGCCACCGCCTACCGCATCACGCCAGAAAGCGTCATTTTGCACACCGGCTCGCTCGTTTTCAACGGTGCCTTTCTTACCCTGATGCCCGCCATGTTCCAGGGCTGCAAATACATCTTGCATCCCTATTTTGATGCCGAAGCTCTGATTGAAACAGTGGCCCAAGAAAAAGTGACCCACATCATGATGGTGCCTTCGCAAATTATTGCCATGATGCACGCGTCCAACTTTGACGCCGCCAAAATGCAGTCGCTGGAAATGATTTGCTCCGTCGGCGCACCGCTCCATCTGGAACATAAAGAAGAACTCGACCGACACCTGTCCGGCCGATTTTATGAGCTTTACGGCCTCACCGAAGGTTTTGTCACCATTCTGGACAAGTTCGATTTTCCCCAAAAACCGGGCAGCGTGGGCGCACCGCCACCGCTGTTTGAGATGAAGATCGTGAATGCAGAAGGCAATCCCTGTGCGCCTGGCGAAGTGGGCGAAATTGTGGGACGTGGTCCCATCACCATGTCCGGCTACTACAAACGGCCTGACCTGACGGCCAACGCCCTGCGGGATGGCTGGCTGTACAGCGGCGATTTGGGCTATGTGGACGAGGACGGTTTCCTTTATCTGGTTGATCGGCAAAAAGATTTGATCATCTCTGGCGGGGTGAACGTGTACCCACGCGACATTGAGGAGTTGATTGTGCAGCATCCGGCGGTGCGGGAAACGGCCGTTTTCGGCGTCCCCGATGACAAATGGGGGGAAACTCCGATGGCCACCGTCATCCTCAACCAACCCAGCACAATTGGCGAAGAGGAACTGCGCGACTGGGTCAACGAGCGGGTCGAAGCCCGTTACCAAAAAGTGAGTCGCATCGTCATCATGGATGATTTTCCCCGCAGCGTAGCCGGCAAAACACTCAAGCGCATCATGCGCCAACCGTACTGGGAGAACAGGGATACCCAAATATAGAACGGTAATCGGTAATCGGTAAACCGACCACCAACTACCGATTACGGATTACGGATAACCGACCACGGATTACGGAAAAAATGGACAAATTCACGCAAACCAACGGAATCTCACTTCACTATCTCGACCACCCTGGGGAGGGGCCAACCATCATTTGCCTGCACGGGCTAACGGCCAATGCGCACTTCTTTGATGGCTTGGCAGCCAGCAGTCTACCCAACCGGTTGCTGGCAGTCGATTTGCGCGGGCGCGGCCAGAGCGACAAACCAGAAACGGGCTACAGCATGGCCGACCACGCCGCCGACATTGTGGGGCTGATGGATAATTTAGAGCTGGATCAAGTTATTCTGGCGGGGCATTCATTTGGTGGTCTGGTTACCTGTTATCTGGCTGCCAATTATCCCCAGCGCGTTAGTAAATGTATCGTGATGGATTCCGGCTTTATGCATCCCAGCGTGAAAGAGATTATCAAACCCTCACTGGATCGGCTGGGGCAGCGAATTCCCTCCTGGGAAGCGTACCGCGATGCGGTAAAAGGGGCGGCATATTGGCAAGGATATTGGGATACGGCCGTTGAAAACTATTACCGCGCCGACGTGCAAAGCAACGACGATGGGTCTGTACGGGCCCGCTCACACCCTGCCGCCATCACCGAAGCGATTGACAAAGCCTTGGCTGAACCGTGGGCATCCATTTTCAGCCAGGTGCACCAGCCCGCCATTATGCTGCACGCGCTCGGGCCCTTTGGCGCACCGGGTTCCATGCCCGTGCTGCCAGCCACTCAGGCAGAAGAAACGGTAAATGCGCTGCCCAACTGCCAATACAAAACCGTGCCTGGTAATCACATGACCATGCTCTTTGGCGACAATGCAGAAACGTTGGCGCAAGAAATCATGACCTTTTTAGAAGAAAGCTAAGAGATGGTACGCGGATAAACGCAGATTTGTCAAACAAAAATCAGCGTAATCTGCGTTTATCCGCGTCCAATTTTTTTATGAATGCAAGCAATTTACTCAGCAAACGAGCCGAATTAACCCCCAACCGAGTGGCGCTCCGTGAAATGGCCACTGGTGAAAGCTACACCTTTGCCCAGCTCAATGCGCGGGTCAACCGAACCTGCCACTTTTTGCAGCACAAGCTGGGCGTGCAAAAAGGAGATGTGGTCTCGCTGCTGGCACACAACAGCGTGGTTACCATCGATCTACTGTATGCCGCCATGAAAATCGGGGCGATTTTTGCGCCGCTGAATTGGCGGCTGGTCGCTGAAGAACTGGCCTACATTGTACAAGATTGCGGCTCTAAGGTGCTCATCTGCGGACCAGAGTTCAGCACAACTTTGGCCGAAATGCTGCCACAAATCGCTGTGCCTCACCTGGTGAGCCTGGAAGGGGCAGAAATTGCCGACGCCCTAATTTATGAGGATGAGTTGGCTGCGGCCAAGGATACGGAACCGGAACGGCCGTCCCTCTCACCAGAAGACACCGCCTGCATTTTGTACACCTCTGGCACCACCGGCAAGCCGAAAGGGGCCATGATTCCCCATCGCCAAATTGTGTGGAACGCCATCAATACCGTCATCAGCTGGGGCTTGACCCAGGATGACATTTCGCCCATTTTTACGCCGATGTTCCACTCAGGCGGGCTGTTTGTCTTTCTGACGCCGCTGTTTTACGTAGGCGGCCGGATTGTGCTGCAACGGCAGTTTGATCCAATTGAAACACTCCGCGTGGTTGCGGCCGAAAAATGCACGGTGCTGCTAGGTGTACCCACTATTTTCCAGATGTGGCTCAACACGCCGGAGCTGGCTCAAACTGATTTTAGCGCCATTCGCTGGTTTATTAGCGGCGGCGCGCCCTGCCCGCTGTCGCTCATCACGGCCTGGCGGCAGGCCACGGGCAAGCCGTTCCGGCAAGGCTATGGCCTTACCGAAGTGGGGACCAACTGCTTTGCCATGCAGGATGACGATCCTGAAAAGAAACCGGGCACGGTGGGCAAGCCGATTTTTCACAGTGAAATGAAGCTGGTAGATGAAAACGGCCGTATCGTTCCTCCCAACCAAACCGGTGAACTGCTCATCAAAGGGCCACACGTCACCACCGGCTACTGGCGCAATCCCCAAGCTACCGGCGAGGCGCTGCGCGACGGCTGGTTCCACACGGGGGACATGGCCCGCCAGGATGAAGATGGTTATTTTTACATTGCTGGCCGGTTTAAGGACATGATCATCAGCGGCGGGGAAAACGTGTACGCCGCCGAGGTAGAAGCGGTGTTTGTAGCCCACGAAGCGGTGGCCGACGCGGCGCTCATTGGCCAGCCAGATGAGAAGTGGGGTGAGGTTGGGGTGATGGTGGTGTTGCTGGCAAACGGCCGTACCGTCACCGAGGCCGACTTACTCAACCACTGCCGGGGCAAGCTGGCCCGCTACAAAATTCCCAAACGCATCATTTTTACTGACTCACTGCCCTATTCACCTTACGGCAAAGTCATCAAAGCACAACTAAAAGAATTGCTGGAACAATGATTTTTATAAAGATCACAACAAGGAACACAGAGTTGCACAGAGGAGCCACAGAGTTACACAGAGATTTACTACATCTCTAAATTTCTCTGTGAGACTCTGTTTAACTCTGCGAAACTCTGTGTTCCAAAAAAGTTGGAGACAAAGATGGCATCGATAATCGCCAACGGTATCACAATCGCATACGAAATTGAAGGCAACGGGCCGCCGCTGGTGCTGGTAGCTGGACTTGGTTACAGCCGCTGGATGTGGCATAAGATGGTGCCGGGGCTGGCCCAAAACTTCCAGGTGATCAGCTACGACAACCGGGGCGTGGGCGAATCAGACAAGCCCGCCGGACCATACAACGCCCAACTGCTGGCAGAAGATTTGGCCTGTTTGCTGGAGGAATTGGGGGTTGGGGAAACGGCCGTTTTCGGGCATTCGATGGGTGGTTTTGTGGCCCAGGCTTTTGCCCTGGCTTATCCAGAAAAAGTCAGCAAGCTGATTTTGTCCGCCACCAATTTTGGCGGACCGCGCCATGTGCCGGTAACCCAAGAAGCCCTGGCCGTGCTCATGGACACCAGCAGCGATCCGCTCACCCGGCTGCGCAACGGCATCCTGATTAGCTGCGCCGAAGGATTTGCCGAGCGCCAGCCCGCCATCGTGGATGAGTGGCTCGCTTACCGCGCCGAGCACCCCATCGACCCGGCAGGCTACCAGGCGCAGATGGGCGTGGGGCTGTCGCTCATGTCCGAAGCAGCCTGCTTTGAACATAAATTGTCAGCCATCACCGCACCCACGCTTATTTTGTCCGGCGCGGAGGACAAGGTGGTGCCGCCCGCCAATGTGGATTTATTGGCTCAAACAATCCCCCACGCCGAGACAGCCATTATCGACCAGGCGGGGCACTTTTTCCCATTTGAACAACCGGAAACGGCAGTCACCATCGTCACCAAATTTTTACAGGGCGAATAATCCACAGATTTCACTGATTTTTCTTCGCGCCTTTGCGTGAAACAATTAATAGGCAAGATCATGCATCACTTTGATTGGATTCAGCGACACGCTGAACGCACCCCAGACAAATTAGCATTGGTAGATGCCCACAGCGGGCAGCAGTTCACCTATGCCCAGTTCAATGAACGGGCCAACCGGCTGGCCCACTTTTTTGTGCACCAGCTTGGTTTGCAGACTGGTGATCGCGTCTCTATTTTGGCCCACAACAGCGCCGATTATTACGTCGTCCTTTTTGCCTGTGCCAAAAGCGGCACCATTTTAAACACGCTCAACTGGCGACTCACCGTACCCGAGCTGGAATACATCATTAACGACTGCCAGCCCAAGGCGATTATTGTGGATGAGGCGTTTGCAGAAACGGCCGTATCCCTGCGCCAAACCGTCACCATCGAGCATTGGCTCTTCTTGGGTGATGGAGCGGCGGCAAACGACTGGACCTACGAAGCGGCCCTGGCCGCAGGCGACCCGGCCGGTGTGCCCGATCCGCACCTGCGCTACGAAGACACTTGGGCCATTTTGTACACCAGCGGCACCACCGGCCGACCCAAAGGCGCGCAAGTGACCTACGGTAACTTTTTCTACAACGCCGTGGGCATGGGCCAGGCCATCGATTTGTCATCTCAGGATGTGAACCTGAACGTGCTGCCCTGCTTCCATGCCGGAGGGTTGGGTCTGTACGCCGGACCCGTTTTCCACAGTGGTGGCACGCTGGTGGTCATGCGCCAGTTTGAACCAGACAGATTGCTTCAGCTCATCGAGCAGTGGCAGGTGAGCGTCATTTTGCTAGTGCCTGCTATTTATTTAATGCTGGCGCAAACGGCCGATTTCACCAAGTACGATCTGAGCAGCGTGCGCAGTTGGGCCAGCGGCGGCTCCTCACTGCCGCCCTCGGTGGTACATGACTACGCCAGCCGGGGCATTATCATCCAACAAGGCTTTGGCATGACGGAAACCGGGCCGACAGTGTTCATCTTGCCCAAGGCGGACGCGGTGCGCAAGGCTGGCTCCGTAGGCAAGCCGGTGCTGCATACCGAGGTGTGCATCATGGACCGTAAGGGCAACGTGCTAGGTCCCAACGAAGTGGGCGAACTGTGCATTCGCGGCGGCAACGTGACCAGCGGCTACTGGAACCGCCCCGAAGCCACGGCCGAAGCGCTGCGCGGCGGCTGGCTGCACTCCGGCGATGCGGCCATGTACGATGAGGAAGGTTTTTACACGATTGTAGATCGCTGGAAAGACATGTTCATTTCCGGTGGCGAAAATGTGTACCCGGCCGAGGTGGAAAATGTGCTTTACCAACATCCCAGCGTGGCAGAAACGGCCGTTATCGGCATTCCTGATCCCAAATGGCAAGAAGTAGGGCTGGCGCTAGTGGTGGTCAAAGAAGGCGCTTCGCTCACCGAGCAGGAACTAATTGCATTTTGCCAGGGCAAATTGGCTCGCTTCAAGATTCCCAAGCAGGTGCGCTTTATGAAGGAACTGCCGCGCACGGCAGCGGGTAAAGTGCTTAAACGCGAACTGCGCGAAATGGTAACCAATTAAAAATGGGACACAGATAAACACAGATTGACACAGATAAGAGAAAAAATCAGTGTGAATCTGTGAAAGCTTGTACTGAGCGAAGTCGAAGTATCGTGTCCGAAAAAGAAAATGAAACTAGATTTGCAAACAATCATTCAGGAGCAGAAAACGTTTACCCAGGCAGAGTTTGATGCCTTTGCCCGGCTGAGTGGGGACGACAACCCGATTCACGTCAATCCCGAATTTTCGGCGCGGACGCGGTTTGGCCGCACCGTGGCTCATGGGATGCTGCTTTACAGCGTCATTTGCGGCGTGATCAGCCGGCATTTTCCGGGTGCCACGCAGCTATCACAGCAGCTGAAGTTTCCGGCACCCACCTACGCCAACGAGCCAATGACCATTAAGGTCCAAATTTTGGCCCAGGAAGCAAAGCAGGCGCGACTGTTGACCGAAATGCGCAATCCAGAAGATATGGTCGCGGTAACTGGCGAAACGGTGATTTTGTTATGAGTCAAGCAAATAGGCTTGTTTTACTGCATTATGAAGGGGCAACGGCCGTTGTCACCCTCAACCGGCCAGAGCGGCACAACAGCCTGGTTCCGGCGTTGCTGCAAGAAATGCTGGATGTGCTGGCTGAGGTGGCTGCCAATGAATCGGTGCGGGCGACGGTTTTGCAGGCTAACGGCCGTTCCTTTTCCACGGGCGGCGATGCCCTGGGTTTTGTGCAGCACGCCGCTGACATGGAACCGTACGCCCGAGAAATTGTGGGCTTGCTCAACCAGGTCATTTTGGCCCTGATCGATTTGCCCGTGCCGGTGATTACGGCCGTTCAGGGCATCGTTACTGGTGGATCACTGGGTTTTGTGTTGGCGTCAGACATTGTGTTGCTGGCTCCACAGGCCAGCTTCGCCCCATTTTACAGCGAGGTTGGCCCCAGTCCGGATGGCGGCTGGGCAGTTTTGCTGCCCTTGCTGATTGGGCCACGCCGGGCAGCAGAAGTTTTGTATTTGAACGCGACAATTGCGGCGGAAACGGCCGTTGCCTGGGGTCTGGCCAATCGCATTGTTGCCGCCGACCAAATTCAGGCAGAAGCCTTGGCCGTGGCCCAAGCCATCGCCGCCAAAAAGCCGGGCAGCATTCGCCACACCAAGCAGCTGCTGCACCTGAACCGCACCGACATTGCCGCCCGACTGGAGGCTGAATTGGACCATTTTGTGCAGCAAATGGTCACCGCTGAAGCGATTGACGGCTTTCGCGATTTTGTGGAACGTCGGCGGCCAAAGGCGGAGGTAATGACATGAACCATCTTGCCGTCGGCCAGAAAGCGCATACCAGCCGCACCTTTTCCCTAGATGATATTACCGCCTATCGGACTCTTTCTGGCGATACAACTTTGCACTTTGGCGCGACAGATTCAACCAAACAGGATACAGTGCCAGGTCCACTGCTTAGCGGCATGTTTT
Organism: uncultured Anaerolineae bacterium; assembly: GCA_905479495.1. GTDB lineage: Bacteria > Chloroflexota > Anaerolineae > Promineifilales > Promineifilaceae > Leptofilum. Next base: position 24,428 of record CAJQMR010000037.1, on the reverse strand, counting down.
CCGATTTGCTGGGCACCAAGCTGCCCGGGCCAGGCACCAACTGGCTGAAGCAGTCGCTGCAATTTCCTGATGCGGCTTATGTGGGGGATGAGGTAACGGCCGTTGTCGAAATCATCCGCCTGCGACCCAAAAAAGCGCTGATCAATTTGCGCACAACCTGTGTAACCACCACCGGCACTGTCGTCTGCAAAGGCGAAGCGCTGGTACTGGTCAAAGACCTTGAAAAAAGCTGAAAATTTGCTGTAACGGAGGTGTTTATGAGATGATGATCAAACAAGAAGGAAATCCCGATTCGGGAAAGAAACACAATATCCAAAAACGTAAATTTTATGGAGGAAAGAAACCTATGAAACGTCGAACAACCTTATTAACCTTATTGATTCTTATGCTGGGGCTCTCTTTTGTGCTGGCTGCTTGTGATGCCGCTACTGAAGATGCCGTCAATGATGCCGCCCAGCAGGTGCAGGATGCTGCTGAAGAGTTGGCTCCTACGGTGCAAGCTGCTGCCGAAGAAATTGCCCCTACCGTCGAAGCGGCCGTTGAGGACTTACAGCCAACCGTGGAAGCGGCCGTTGAAGAAGTAACGGCAACTGAAGAACCCATGGAAGAACCAACTGAGGAACCCATGGATGAAGACACCATGGATGAAGAAACTATGTCCGAGCTGACCTGTGACGAACCCATCAAAGTGGGTCTCATCACCGATGTGACCGGTGCTCTGGCTATCTACGGCGCGCATGTCCTGCGCGGCTTCCCCCTCGGCATGGAATATGCCACGGGTGCCCCTGGCGTTGAGGAAGACGGCTACACGTCCTACATGCTCGATGGCTGCGAAATCCAGGTCTACCTGCGCGACGATCAAAGCAATCCAGAAACCACCGCCACGGTTGGCCGTGAACTCATTGAGGTTGAAGGCGTTGACTTCCTGGTAGGTACCGTTAGCTCCGGGGCGACTGCCACTCTGCAAGAACTGGCTCGTGAAAACGAAGTCATTCACATTGCGGCACCTGCTGCGGCCAACGACCTGACTGGGTCTACCTTCAACGAATACTCCTTCCGCACCAGCCGGAACAACTACCAGGATTCCGTGAACATGTGTGAATACCTGGCCAGTGAGTACACCAATCTGGTGCAAATCGCTCCCGATTACTCCTTCGGTACGGGCAGCGCCGCCGCTTTCCGCGACGCCTGCACGCTGAATGGAGCCACCTTCGTAGCCGATGACATCTTTGCCCCGGCCGACACCACTGACTTTACCTCCTACATGGACCCGGTCTTTGATGCCATTGACAACGGTGCGGAAGCGCTCATCGTAACCTGGGCTGGCGGTGGGTTTGTGCCGCTGCTGCAAGCTGCCACCGATTCTGGCGTGCTAGACGAAATCCCGATGGCGGCTGGCTTTGTCGATAACGTCGTGATGCCCGCTTTCTTCTCCAACGCCATCGGCTCTACCAGTGGTATTCTGTACCATTACACACTGCCGGACAACGAGATCAACGATTGGCTGGTTGAACAAACCCAGGCTCAGTTTGAAACGTTCCCGGACTTGTTTGACGCCGATGCCATGAACGCCGCCATCCTGGTTGTAAATGCCATTAAGGCTACCAGTGGCGACACCAGCGCCGATGCTCTAATTGGCGTCATGGAAGGTATGGAGTTCGAAGGACCGAAGGGCACCATCACTATCCGCCCCGAAGATCATGTGGCTATCCAGGATATGTACATCGTTACGTTGCTTAACGTAGACGATCCAGAGTTCAAATACTTTGAACTGGTAGAAACCAATCGGCCAGACGTTCCTTGTCTGCTGCCAGAAGGGTTGGTTGACCGCTGTGGTGATTTGCCAGTTGGCAGCCTGAGCGGCGAGTAAAACAGTAATCGGTAATCGGTAGGTCGGTAATCAGTAACTGAATACTGATTACTGACCACTGGTTACTGAAAACGGAGCAAAAATGGCCGATTCCATCATTCTGGAGACACAAAACCTGCGCCGGGAATTTGGCGCATTGGTGGCGGTAGAAGATGTTAGCCTGCAAGTGCAGGCTGGCTCGCTGCACTCCATCATCGGGCCGAATGGCGCGGGTAAAACAACGTTTTTTAATTTGCTCAGTGGCAATATTCCGCCCACCAGTGGACGAGTGTTGTTGAGGGGCAAAGAGATTACAAATTTACCTTTGTACAAAACGGCTCATCTGGGAATCGGCCGTTCTTTTCAGATCACTAATATTTTCCCCAACCTGACAGTGTTAGAAAATATTCGTTTGGCAGCCCAAGCGCTGGGACGAGACAATTTCCGACTGTTTCGTTCTCATCGCGCTTTCACGAAATATGAAGAAAGGGCCTGGGCGGTGCTTGAGCAGGTTGGTCTACTGAATGAAGCCCTGCTGCCAGCGCGAACCTTGCCCCATGGGGCCCAGCGCAAGTTGGAGCTGGGTATGATTTTGGCACCAGACCCGGAAATCTTGCTACTGGACGAACCAACGGCTGGCATGGCTTCTGAGCAGGTGCCGGAATTAATGGCGCTCATCCAGAAAATCCAGGAAGCGGGACACAAAACGGTTATGCTGGTTGAGCACAACATGAACGTGGTGATGAGCGTCTCGGACAAGATTACGGTGATGCATCACGGCAGCGTGCTGGCTGAAGGCACACCTGACGAAATTTCGGCCAACGAAACGGTACAAACAGCGTATTTGGGTCATCTTTATGAAGAATCTGCTTGAAGTCTCGAACATCCACACCTTTATTGGCCAATTCCATATTTTGGAGGGCGTGTCGCTGTCGGTGCCAAAGGGCAGCATTACGGCGCTGTTGGGGCGTAATGGCGCGGGCAAAACCACGACGTTGAAATCTATTTTGGGCCTCACCCCGCCGCGTGAAGGGTCCGTTTTATACAAGGAAGAAGCGATTCAGGGTCGGCGCAGCTTTGATATTGCGGCCATGGGCATTGGCTTTGTGCCAGAGCATCGCGCTATTTTTCGCGATTTGAGTGTGCTAGAAAATTTGCGCATCGCGGAGCGGCAAAAGGGTGATTTTGAACGCAAAGAGCAGTTCATTTTCGAGCTGTTCCCGGACTTAAAGCGGCTGATTAAGCTGTCAGGTACCAATCTATCGGGGGGACAGCAACAGATGCTGGCTGTGGCCCGCGCCCTGGTACCAGACAATGAACTACTGCTGATTGATGAACCAAGCGAAGGGTTAGCCCCGGTCATTATTGAGCAAATGATGGCGGCCATCCAACAGCTTGCCGCAAAATCAACGGTGCTGCTGGTAGAGCAAAACTTTGTGGTCGCCAGCAAGTTGGCGGAGCGGTACGTGATTATTGAGGAAGGCCAGTCGGTGAAGCACGGCCGTATGGCCGATTTGGTAAAAGATAAGGCAACGATTCAGCGGTATTTGGGGGCAGCATAGCGGTGATCAGTAGTCGGTGGTCGGTAATCGGTAAGCAACTCACCGATTACCGTTTACGGATAACCGATTACGGAAATTCGGAGAAATTATGGCAAATGCACTGGGGATATTGAAGGCGAATAGAACGCGGTTTATTACGCTGGCGGTGTTGGCATTTTTGTTTTTTACGGCCGTTCAAGGCATGGAAACCGATGATTGGCTGATCACCATTTTGCGGGGGCTGAGCGTGGGCATGATTACCTTCCTGGTCGCGGCAGGCTTGTCGCTGATTTTGGGGCTGATGGATGTGCTCAATCTGGCGCACGGCGAGATGTTCATGGTGGGTGCCTATGTCGGTTGGACCGTGTTTGTCCGCCCCGATACGTTTGTGGATTTGTTATCGCCACTGCTGTTAACGGCCGTTGGCTTTGTGCTGCTGCCAGCGTGGCGCGTCTGGTTACAAAAGATGCCGAGCCTGCTGAAAGACAGCCGCATTTTGCCCTGGCTGGCCCTCATTTTAGGCGCAGGGTTCCTCTGGATTGCCTATGCCCGCTTTCCCCTGGCGATATGGAACCCGGAAGTGTATGCCGAAAGCCCTATCACCTACTCGCTGGCGCTGAGCCAGGATAATTTACTGCTCACAACGATGCCACCCCCTGCGGGCTGGCCGCTGGGCTTACTGGGCACGCTGCTGGGCGGCGCGCTGCTGGCCCTGGCCATTGCTGGATTTGGGCTGCGGCAGCAAGCTGGCAAACTGAGCAGCCATATCGGGCGCGGTCCGTTTATCAGCGCTGCTATTTTGCTGACGCTAGGGCTGGTGACCTTTTTTATCAACTCTAATATCACCAACTTTTTGCTGGAGATGAGCACGACGGCGCGCTTTTTTGTGGCAATGGGCGTAGCCACCGGGCTGGGTTTTGTCATTGGGGGACTAATTGAGGTGGCCTTGATACGGCCGTTATACGACCGTCCCATCTACCAGCTCATGATCACCCTGGGGCTAAGCTTCATCGTTATTGAAGTGGTGCGCGCCGTTTGGGGGCGACCCGAATTTACCATGCCCAAGGCCGCCCTGTTTAACGGTACGGGTGACGGCTGCCCGGCCACCAATTTTGGCGATCTAATTGCTAACCAATGCTCGACGATCCTTTTGTTTAACGGCCGTATTCGTACCTACAACGAAGTGTTCATCATCCTGGTGGGCCTGGTGGTACTGTTGCTGGTCTGGCTGATTTTGCAACGCACCCGCATTGGCATGATTATTCGCGCCGGGGTGCAAGACAGCGAAATGGTGGAAGCGTTGGGCATCAACGTGCGCCAGGTGTTCACCTTTGTGTTTGCTCTCGGCGTTGCCCTGGCCACATTGGGCGGGGTTCTGGCAGCCCCCTCCATTGGGCTGTCTACTGATATGGGCACGCGCCTGCTGCTGCTGGCACTTATTGCCCTGGCGATTGGCGGCCTGACCAGCTTTCCTGGAGCCGCCGCCGGAGCCATTTTGGTGGGGCTGTTGCAACAATTTATCATCAAATACGGTCAGATTGGCATCAACCTGCCCTTTCTGGCCGAACCGTTTAAACCATCGCCCCCGCTGGTGCCCGCCTCCACTGTGCTGTTGATGGTGATTATTTTGCTCATTTTGCCGCAGGGGCTGTTTGGGCGGAATGAGTAAAGCTAGATTGGTCCATTCTGGCAGAATGGACCAATCTGAATTGTTATCGCGGAGAATTTGAATGCAATCGACTGTAGCAAACCGCACAACTGAAAAGACAAATTTAGCCAGCTGGTTTCTAGACAATCGAGGATTGTTGGGCCTGCTGCTGCTGCTCATCGCTTTTCCCTTTTTGTTAAGCCTGGTGGAAGGGCAATCGTTTGGGGATGTACTGGCCAACGAATCTGGCAACGCCAAATTTATGCAGGGGCTACTCATCGAAGTTTTTATTCTGGCGATCTACGCCCTGAGCTATGATTTAATATTGGGTGTGACGGGGCTGCTGTCGTTTGGGCACGCCATGTTTTTTGCTTCAGGCGCTTACTTTACGGGCATCGCCTTCAAAAACTTTGGGTGGGGCGTGGGGCAAACATTGCTGGGGCTGATTGTGGTTGGCGTGGTACAGGCGCTGCTCTTCGGCGTGGTGCTGCCCCGAGTGAAAGGCATCACGTTTGCCTTGGTGACTTTGGGATTGGCCTCGGTGTTTCAGATTGTGGTGCAGTCTACTGAGATGACGGAGTGGACGGGCGCTGATGTTGGCTTGCAGGGCGTCATCGCGCCGGAGTGGCTCAACAGCAACACGGCCCGCTTCCACCTGTATTTGCTCACGCTGTTGACGACGTTTGTGGTTTTCCTCATCTACCGCCGCTTTGTTGATTCACCCACAGGACGGGTTTGCGTGGCTATCCGTGAAAATGAAGACCGGGCGCTGATGCTGGGCTACAACACTTTCTTGTTTAAGCTGGTGGCGTTGATTGTGGCTTCGTTAACGGCCGTTCTTGCCGGATTTTTCCACACCATTCATCAACCGATTGTCAGCCCCAACGTGGCCGGGCTGGGTTGGACCGTAGCCGCGCTGCTGATCATTTTGATTGGCGGGGTGGGCACCTTGAGCGGCGCTTTGATTGGTGCGGCCGTTTTCCGATTGTTGGAATTCTTTTTAGACCGCTGGTTTGGCAATGCCGCCAATTTCTTGCTCGGCGCGGTCTACGTGGCCATCGTCCTCTTTTTGCCTTACGGCATTGTGGGCACCTGGCGGCTGCGCAGCTTGGACATTGCTAAGGGGTGGGAGCGGCTGAAGAAACTATTTGGACTTTCACAAAAAGAGACTGGAGATTAGAGATTGGAGATTGAACATTTCTCCTAATCTCCAGTCTCCCTCTTTATGATTTTTGGCACTTGTCTCCCAGCCCAAGTTGCTTTTACAATCCCCTCATGCCGCCCAATCCACCCGCCCCCCGCTTAACCGACAGCCGCCTGGCCAATGTGGCTGCCCGACAAATTTATGACGGTTTTGTGCGATACGGCCGTCGCTTCCACGAGATTACCTGCCAGGCCCAAACCCGATTCGAAGCCAAAGATTGGCATGGCCAACGCGCCGACGCCCTGGCCCGGCTAAACCTGTACCGGCACATTGTAGACGGCGTGGTCATCGCCGTTCGGGAACTGCTGGGCGAGCGGCTGACCCGCAAGATGGTCTGGGCCAGCATGAAAGCCGTTTATTCGGGCCTCATCGCCGAAAACAGCGATTGGGAGCTGGCCGAAACGTTTTTCAACTCCATCACCCGGCGCATCTTTACCACCGTGGGCGTTGATCCGCGCCTTGAGTTTGTCGATCCCGATTTTGACCTGCCGCCGCTGACCGATCCGAAACTGCTGTACACCACTTACTATCCCACGGATTTGGGGGAAACGGTGCAGCAGCTCTTGCTGGACTGCGGCTTAACCGTCCCCTTTGCCAATTTTGAAGAGGACAGGTGCCAAATTACCGACCGGCTGCAATGCTTTTTGGCCAAAGAACAGACGACGTTTTCCCGTATTGACGTGGTGAATTCGCTCTTTTTCCGGGGTAAAGGCGCGTATCTGATCGGCCGTATCTACACGCCGCGCGGGTTGGTGCCGCTGGCGCTGGTGCTGCTGCAAGGGGCGGTCGGGGTGTTTGTTGATGCCGTGCTGCTAGACGAAAGCAGCGTGAGCATTTTGTTTAGCTTTGCCCGGGCCTATTTTCACGTGATGGTGGAACGGCCGTCTGACCTCGTCCAATTTATACATTCCATCATCCCCCGCAAACGCATCGCCGAAATTTACATTTCGCTGGGCTACAACAAACACGGCAAAACGGAACTATACCGCGATTTATTGAACCATCTCAAGCAGTCCGAAACCCAGTTTGCCATTGCCCCTGGCCAGCGCGGCATGGTGATGATCGTTTTCAGCCTGCCCGATTATGATATGGTGTTTAAGCTGATCAAAGACCATTTTGCCTACCCCAAAAAAACCACGCGCCAGGATGTCATCAGCAATTACGAAATGGTGTTCCGCCACGACCGGGCCGGGCGGCTGATCGATGCCCAATCGTTTGAGTTTTTGCAGTTTAAGCGCGGGCGCTTTACCGACGAACTGCTGCAAGAGCTGCTGGAGGTGGCAGCCAATACGGTAAGACTGGAAGAAGAAACCGTCGTGGTAAGCCACGCCTACGTCGAGCGCCAGGTGGTGCCCCTGGACATTTTCCTGCAAGAAGCAGATGAAGATGCCGCCAACCGGGTCATTATTGATTATGGCCAGGTGATTAAGGATTTGGCCGTCACCAACATTTTTGCCGGGGACATGCTGCTGAAAAATTTTGGCGTGACGCGGCATGAGCGCGTGGTTTTTTACGATTATGATGAATTACGGCCGTTAACCGACTGTAACTTCCGCAAATTTCCCCAGGCCCAAACCTACGAGGACGAGTTGGCCGCCGAACCGTGGTTCCACATCGGTGAAAAAGATGTGTTCCCAGAAGAATTCTTGCGCTTCATGGGGCTGCCCCGCAGCGTGAAAAAAACATTTTTAGAGCACCACGGCGATTTACTGGAAGTTGATTTTTGGCAGGAAACCCAGCAGCGTCTTGAGGCAGGCGAGATTATTACGATACGGCCGTATCGCGACATCTACCGCCTACCCCAACCATCCGACATCCTTGACAGCTAACCCCCACGCCGTAAAATTAGCCACAGAGAACACAGAGAATTTTGAGATTTAGGCACAAGCGGTTTGGGGCTTAAGCTGCGGATCTATTCTCTTTCCCCTCTGTGAACTCTGTGGCAAAAAAAATATCTCGCAGCGATGATCGCCTTTGGCAAGCGGGAGCTGCACTCCCAAGAAAGATGCCGCTGAATCGATTAAAATCAGCGGAAGCAGGGTGGAACCGCGACTTGAAAAAGCCGTCCCTGCAACACAATTTTATGTGTTGCAGGGATTTTTTGTTTCACCCCCACCCTAACCATCCCCCTGAGAGGGGGAGGGAACTGGCTCCCTATCCCTCGTAGGGAGAGGGCTGGGGGGAGGGTTAATTTTCAACCAAATGAGGAATGCTATGAACGAACAACTCACTTTAGAAACCATCACCGCGCTGGCCAAACGGCGCGGCTTTGTCTACCAAACGTCTGAAATTTACGGCGGGCTGGCCAGCTCCTACGATTACGGCCCGCTGGGTACCGAGCTACTACGCAACATCAAAGACAAATGGTGGCAGGAAATGATCCGCAAAAAGGCAGATATGATTGGCCTGGATAGCCAAATCCTGCTGCATCCGCAAACCTGGGTGGCTTCGGGGCACGTCGCTTCCTTCACCGATCCGCTGGTGGAGGACAAGGTGACGCACAAGCGATACCGCGCCGACCACCTGATTGAGACCTGGCTGGCCCAGCAGCCCAACCCGCCCAAACTGGTGGTGGAAGAAATGGATGTGGCCGCAATGGGCGCGTTCATCGCGGAAAACAAAGTTTTAAGTCCTGAGGGCAATCCGGTGACTGCGCCGAAAGAATTTAACATTTTGTTTGAAACGGCCGTTGGGGCCATCGAAGGTGAAAAGTCCAAGGTGTATTTACGGGGGGAAACCGCTCAGGGCATCTTTACCAACTTCCGCCAGGTACTCGATTCCTCCCGCGTCAAGCTGCCCTTTGGCATTGGCCAGATTGGCAAGAGCTTCCGCAATGAAATCACCACCGGCCAATTTGTCTTCCGCACGCTGGAGTTTGAGCAAGCGGAGATTGAATATTTCTTTGACCCGGAACAAACCGATTGGCACACGTTGTTTGAAGAATGGCAGCAGCGCATGTGGCATTTTGTGGTCAACACGCTGGGCGTGCGCGAGGAAAATCTGCGCTGGCGGCGGCATTCTGACAAGGAACGCAGCCATTACAGTCGCGAAACGTTCGACCTGGATTACCGCTTCCCCTTTGGCTTCAAGGAACTGTGGGGCGTCGCCTACCGCACCGATTACGATTTGCAGCAGCATATTCAGCATTCTGGGGCCAAGCTCAGCTACAAAGACCCGTTCAGCGGCAAGACGTTTGTGCCACACGTCATCGAGCCAGCCGTGGGCATTAACCGCCTCTTTTTGATGCTGCTGTGTGATGCATACTGGCACGATGCCGAAAACAAGCGTACCGTGTTGCGCTTTAAGCCGGATTTAGCACCGTATAAAACGGCCGTCTTCCCCCTCCTGCGCAACAAACCAGAGCTGGTGCAAAAAGCCCAGCAAGTTTATGAAGCAATCGCCCCGCACCACACCACCACCTGGGACGACCGGGGCAACATCGGCAAACGGTATTATTATCAGGACGAAATTGGCACGCCGTTTTGCATCACGATTGATTTTGAGACTTTGGAGGACAACAGCGTCACCGTGCGCCACCGCGACACCACTGCCCAAGACCGTGTCAGCATCGACCAGCTGCTCAATTATTTGCAAGACCAACTGTAAAAATTTTGAGAGCGCACACGAAAAATTCAGCGGCAGCGCGCCTTAGATGGCAGAGGAAATCCTAGCACCTCCGCGCCTTTGCGTGATTTCTAATGATAACTTGTTCGCGACCCTTTCTGCTAGTTAACCATGACATAATTTTGTACTCATATTAAAATAGTGCAGTCGCGAAAAAATCTCACGCAAAGTCGCAAAGGGAGGGTAGAGGGCATGCATGAAAATGATGTGGCCAAAATTATCGTAAATGCTTGTTATCAAATACATACGAAGTTAGGGCCGGGATTGCTTGAGACTGTTTATGAAGCCGTCCTTTTTCACGAATTGAGCAAGCGAGGTCTAAAAGTTAATAAACAAGTTCCAGTATCCGTAACTTGGGACAACGTTACAATCGAACAAGGGTTTCGGGCTGATCTTATTGTTGAAGAGCTGGTTATCGTTGAAATCAAATCAGTTGAAAAGTTGGCTCCCGTACACAGCAAGCAGCTTCTCACTTATTTGCGTTTAGCAAACAAACGTCTGGGCATACTCGTCAACTTTAGTGGTTTTTTGCTGAAAAGTAACATCAAGCGCGTTGCAAATGGCCTAAGAGAATAAACAACCAAACCCTTTGCGTCTTTGCGTGATTAATTTTATGACCTTCATTCCAGCCCTCTCCCTGGAAAGGGGCGGCAGCCAATTCGTGAGCCAGATCACAGAAAAACCAGAAAAATCAACCATAATCAAAGATGTTGCGCTTTCTGAGCGCGCAGATGCGAGGATTGGAATCCTCGGCTACTGATGTTTGTAAGGAGCATTTTATGATGCGAGCAATTTTTTGGTTGATGGTTTTAGGCTTCCTGTTAATTGGCTGCCAGGCACAAAGTGCTACAAGCGTGGAACACTCTGTAAACAATGTAGAATCTGCTGGGGCAACGGCCGTTCCCCCCACAGAAGATCCCACCCAGGTTGAAGAACCTGCTGTGCCTACAGAAGAAGCCAACCTACCACAAGACGGCACAATCCTCTTCACTACCGACGACCGCAGCAGCAGCCTCGCTTCCCTCACCCGCAACTGGAACACCAACTGGAGCCTGCGCACCATCAGCAGCGACGAACTGCTCTCCGGCGGCCCGCCCCGCGACGGCATTCCCTCGATTGACTTTCCGCAGTTTGTAACACTGGGGGAAGCAGAAGAGTGGCTGGCAGATAACGAGCCAGTCGTTGCCGTGAACCTCAATGGCGACGCCCGCGCCTACCCCCTACAAATTCTCACCTGGCACGAAATCGTCAACGACACAGTGGGCGATGTGCCCATCATCGTTACCTTTTGCCCGCTGTGTAACTCCGCCATCGTTTTTGAGCGGGTGCTGGATGGCGAACCGGTGGAGTTTGGCACCTCCGGCCTGCTGCGCAACTCCGATTTGGTGATGTACGACCGAAAAACAGAAACCCTTTGGCAGCAGTTTACCGGCGAAGGGTTGATTGGCAACAAGGCAAGCGCGCAGCTCACCTTCCTGCCATCGGCCATCATCAGCTTTGCTGATTTTAAAGAGGCATACCCAGACGGCGTAATTTTGTCGCGCGAGACTGGCTTTGCCCGCAGTTACGGCCGTAATCCTTACACCGGCTACGATACCATCGGCAGCAATCCCTTTTTGTTCGATGGCGAGCTGGACGAGCGGCTGCCTGCCGTGGCCCGCGTGGTCACCGTCTCGCTGCCCAACGGCATCGATGTGGCCTATCCGCTGGACGTTTTGATGGCTAAAGGCATCATCAACGACACACAAGGCGAACAAAATCTGGTGGTCTTCCATGTCGGCGGCACCGCCAGCGCCCTGGGTGCCGCCAACATCGCTGATGGTGCCGACGTGGGGGCCACGGGCGTGTTTGATCCTGTGCTGGACGGCCGTTTGCTCACTTTCCACAAAGAGGGCGAGGCAATTATCGACAACGAAACCGGCAGCACCTGGAACATCGTCGGACAGGCCACCGCAGGCGAGCTGGCTGGGCAACAATTGGCGCGCATCATTCACGGGGATCATTTCTGGTTTTCCTGGGCCGCTTTCCGCCCGGAGACAATTATTTACCAGCCAGGAAATTGACCCCCTCCCTTGTCCTCTCCCTTGAAGGAGAGGACTGGGGTGAGGGTGTTAAACAAACCATGAGGAAGCCAACCTCGCTTTGAAGCGCATCGCCACAATGGGTAAAATCATGACCCATGACCAAATTGATGCGTTTTGCCATCGGCCTTTTACTCTTAACCATCACCCTGGCTGCCAGCTGTGGCCAGGAACCACAGTCAGAGGAGACCATCACCGCCACAGGCACGGCCGAATCAAAAGAAACGGCCGTAACCACCACCGACAGTGCCCCACTTCCTCCACCTGCCATTGCCACCACGTTGCCTACCAGCACGCCTGCTGTCGCCGAGGAAATCGTCAACGAAGCTGCCAGCTTTATTCCCTCACCCATTGACGGCGACGGCGCGCTGATCAGCCTGAGGATGGACAGCCAGGTGGGCCTTTTGCTTGATGAATACCCGGAGGAGATGCGGGACGAAGTGGCCGCAGCACTCGGCGCTGAATCGGAGGCGTTTTGGATTGAGCTGGCCCAGCGACAGGTGGCGCTGACTTACAACCGGCTGCATTTTCGGCCGTTTTTCTATGCGGACAAAGGGCAGCTGCCCCTGCCGCCACAATCGTTGTGGCACATTGAACTAAACAGTGCGCCAGAACGTCAAACCATCAACAACCACGACCTGATCCTCATCAACTATACATTTAGCAGCACCTTGCTGACCGGTCTGGACGAGCCAGCCAACGCAGAACCCGCCCTGGCCGAAATTGGCGGCATCTGGGAGGAACCGTTCATCCTGCCACCGGACCCCACCCAACTGTTCCAGCGCACGGGCAACGCCTGCCTCAATGAAGGCGGCTTCCCACCCAACAGCTACGACTCGGAAAACGTCGATATTTTTTACGACTACAGCTGCACCGCCGACAGTGGCGGCGCGGCGGGCTGCCATCGCACCACCCTGCCCACGCTCTCCTGTTTGCAGGCCTTAAATGCAACGGTGGGTACGGTAGAAACGGCCGTCCGCTTCCAGCGCCTCGAATGGAACCCCGATCTGGCCGACGAAATCCGCATAGGTGAAGTTGTTTCAGAAGATGCCCCCGATCTGTTGGTGGTTAGTGAAGATTTGCAAAACAACCGCATTATTTACCGCTATTTTGCCCCCAACTCCTGCGCATTGGCTGAAAGCTGCGTTAATGGCGCTGGCTGGCGGCGGCTGCTTCAGTTCGACGCCACTGCCCACAATTTGGGCGGCACAGCCCTGGACATCGGCCCCGTTGTGGCCGAAAATCCGCTGACCAATATGTTTGAGTACAACAGCTGCCACGCCCATTTTCATTTCCAAAATTATGGCGAATTCCAGTTGGGCAGCGCCAGCCAACCCAGCAAGCAAGCGTTCTGCGTAGAAAGCACCAGCCGCTTCAGCAACAACGAACTGGCCCCGCTGACGCATGATTACAGCTGCAATAACCAAGGCATCCAGGCTGGCTGGGTCGATGAATATGGCGCGGGGCTGGACTGTCAATGGATTGACATCACCGACATCGCATTTGAAGACGCGACCACCGAGTTACCGCTCAGTTTCCGCTTCAACACAGAACAATTTTTGTGCGAAGGCTATCCCGTTTTGGACGAAGAGGGCAATCCCGTTTTTGAACCCAGCGGCCTGCGCAACAGCAACGGTCTGCCCATCAGCCGCCCCCAGTGCGAATTTGTTGCGGATTGGGACGCCACCAACAGCGGCACAGAAGATGTTGTGCTTCCGGCGACGGGCAGCTTTGTCACCGAGCCATGCGCCAGCAGCGAACAGGGGCCAAGACGGAATTGTGGCTTTACGGCCGTTCCTCTGCCCAATTTGCCTGAATCCAGTACTGAAGATGACCCAGCCCTGCGCTGCACGCCCGGCAGCACGGTACAGCTCAGCTGCTCGGTTGCAGGAGACGCGGCCCAGGTGGTACGCTTGTGCGAAACCAGCGCCATGTTGGGCACAGGCACCGCCTGCACCTTCAGCGATGCGCTGCTCAACCAGGTGGTCTCCGGCAGCTCGGTTCAGCTCAGCTTCACCTGCCCCTTCGTGCGCGATGAAAACGAGCCGGGCGGCGACTACGCCCTCTATGCAGCGCCCCTCTTCACCGGCGATGCCCTGGCCGAAATCGGCTGCTCGCCATTGGAATAAAAATTTGCCACAGAGAGCACAGAGGAAAAAGAGAAATAATTCTCCAAAATCTCTGTGCTCTCTGTGGCCAAAAATTTTGGAGGATTTGTGAGATATTATTTTGCCTGGTTAGGGTCTAAACGGGCAGCCAAGCGGGATGTGGCCGAACCGGGCTGTTTGCTGGATCGGGCGGCCAATGCCAACCTGCCTGTTCCGGCGGGCGGCATTTTGCTGCATGATTTTTACGAATTGGCGCTGGACGAAGGCATTGTTCAGGAAAATGACGGGGCGATAACGGCCGTTTCCCCCCAGGCCCTCCATGATTTACTCTACAACCTGGCCCGCTTCCCCCGGCTGGAGAATGAAATGGTGTTACGGTCGTTGCAAGAAAATCAGTTTGGCCCTACGCAACCACCCATCCAGCCAGGCGATCCGGCCGCACTTGCCAACTCGCTATGCGAATGTTGGCAGCAGCAAAACGGCCGTCACGACGTACTGCTCATCACCCTGCCCCAAACAGAACTGGCTGGAACGGCCGTTTCCCCAGCCAACGCCGACGCCGACGCCGACCAGATTATCCTGCCCGAAGGCAAACTTCGCCTGGCCCACCTGGGCCGCTGGCAGCGCCCGGACAGCAGCCTGCCGCCCCACGCCCAGCGGCTGCAAATGCTCCTGCGCGGCCTGCGCCGCACCATTGGCGATGATGGTTGGGAGATTGAGTGGATGGATGACGGCCGTGTCTGCTGGCTGTGGGAAATTAAGCCAACTGGCAAACGTTAAACAACAAACAAAGATGGAAAGAAAAGAGATAATTCTTCTCGCAATTATTGCTGGCATTACTGGATTGGGTATTTATTTTGGTATTGGCTTTGCGCGGCAGCTACAAACTACACCTGATATTCAGACGTTGCTGATAGATTATTCTGACAACTTTGAGCCTGTTCGGTTACAAGAAATAAGAAACCACACATTGAGAACCGAAAGCCCTGGACCACATGGACAAGTTGAGCCTTTTTTAATTCAAATTGGGGAAGATATTGTCTATCATGAAAAAAATGAAGGGCTTCATCCTCTTGACGATCCGATCATTATAAACTCTCTCCAGCGCATCAATGCAACCAATGGCAAAATAGTCTGGCAACAAGAGCTTGAGGGGATAGTCACAGAAGTAACGAACAACGCGAAATATGTTTTTATTGCTTTTTCCACACAAATACACCCTGCATTTGATTCCGTAAATAATTTAGTAAAACCCGGCGCGATTAAAGTGACAGCATTTGATATTGAGTCGGGAACGGTCGTTTGGTCAGGCCTCTACCATGGTTTTTCGTTTACCTCTTACATGGATGCAAATGAAGAAATTGTCGCGATTCATGGCCATAATGGTCACAGTTCTTTTCCTGATGATATTTACATTGATGCTCAAACAGGAGATGTAACAGAAGAAAAACTGGTTGGGTTTGGCTCTGAAAAAGAATTACCAAGTGCGCTTTCCGCAAAAGGAATTCGCTCCCGTCGTTGGGGAGAACTTTCCGATGGTAATCTTGTTGTGTCAACTGGCATCGGTATCTATGCTTACAATCCAAGAACAGAATCTACTCTGTGGGAACTCAGAACCGGACTTGTCGTTACTGATTTTGCAGTAGATCAGGATGCTGTGTTTTTCTTGACTGATGACGCAACTTTATGGGCTGTAGATGAGATTTCGGGCCAACGGCTAGGCAATGTTCAATTCACAGATACAGCGTTTGCAGACGAAGGCCCAATTGCTGATTACATTATCAATACTACTGATAGCGGAACCATCACTATCTTTTCTAGAGACACTCAGTACCTTTTTACGTTCCGATTTTTCAACTAACTGTGCTAAGTGAAAGTCACTTCCAAAAGTGACTTTCACATTTTGGCTAAGACCGTTTGCTGTGGTCTACGGCCTTGAGAATTTTGAGGTTTAGCACAATAAACCGCCAAAATTGGTACAGCTTGTTATTCATCCGCTTGCGATCTTTTTCCGTAATCTTCATCTTGTTTTCTTGCATCATTTTCTCACCCTCTAGAATTTATCCACAGATTAACGCAGATTTCGCAGATTAAAAGCAAAAAGTTCATAACGGCAAAGGTGGTGGGGATGCTTCACTCCGTTCAGCATGACAACCTCAAATGTAAAGCAAAAATCTGCGCCAATCTGCGAAATCTGCGGATTACTTTTATTCAGGAATTAACTTCCAGCCAAAACGGCCGCGCAGCTTGTGCATAAATGTGGAGTGGATCATCCGCTTCATCCAGGCCCCGCCCAGTCCCATTTCCATGTGCGTTACAAACAGGTCACGGCCGTATTCGTTCGGATAGCGGCGGAAATCTGGCACAACGGGATAAATCATAATGGTCGCGGCCGAACCATCCCACAGCGAATCCCCCATTGAGGCAATACAGGCCGCCGCCATTTCTGTCATGCGCTCGCTGTGGGTCATGCGCCCTTTTTGAATCAGGTCAATGATATTTTTGGCCACGATGCGGCCAATGATGCCAGACACCATGCCTGTACGCGGTGGCGCGGCGGCGATTTTGGTGCCAT
This sequence comes from uncultured Anaerolineae bacterium, assembly GCA_905479495.1. Classification (GTDB taxonomy): domain Bacteria; phylum Chloroflexota; class Anaerolineae; order Promineifilales; family Promineifilaceae; genus Leptofilum. Next base: position 7,798 of record CAJQMR010000037.1, on the reverse strand, counting down.
TTGGCGTCGTGTGTGGCTCAGAGATGGGCCCTGGCGGCGCAAACGCAATTCCAGCTGCAAAAATATTGTCGTAGTACGGATTTTGGTACAGTTCCGGCCAGGCAGTGGGGTTCATCTTCAGCCGATCATAGGGCAGGCCATAAATTGCGTCTACCAGCACAAATCCAGCGGCATTCACCAGTCGGTCAGACACATCTTGGCCATCTTTGCCGATGTAATTTAGGGCGATGCCTTTGAATTGGGGAATGAGCATGGCGAAATCGTACGATGTTTCGCCATAGTTGCCATCATAATCTTCCCAATAAATGTTGTTTGCATCAACTTTGTTGACCCCTTTTTGAACCTCCCACTTGATGCCATACTCGCGGAAAACGGCCGTCATAAACGCTTCGCTGGAAATAATCTCGCCCTGATACTTGGCATGAACCCCATGGACACCAAAATCGCCGACTTTTTTCTCATTGGAAAGCCAGAGCAGTTCCGCTTTGTCGCGTAAACCGCGACGCACCAAATCTTTGTGAATGTTAGTGATATATTCAAATGCCGCACCCTGGCACGTGGCCGATGGATGGCCAGTCCCAATGACAAACTTGCGCGTCTCGCCTTGTTGCATCGCTGCGATTTGCTCAAAGTACACATCACGGCTTTTGGCGGCGTGTGGGGCGGTACAAATCGATTGGGTATATTCGTATTTGGGGCCTAACCCTTCGGTCGCTTCGTAATTCAGTTTGGGGCCAGTGGCAATAAGCAAATAGTCGTAAGGCACTTGCAGTTGCTGCCCATTGTCTTCGCGTTCTACTTTTACAAATTGGTCATCGGGGTGAACGGCCGTTGCTTTGCCATGAATAAAGTTGACATTTTTCCGCTTGTAGACAGGGGCCAGGGGGAAACGTGTCTGTTCGACGGACATGCGCCCAATGCCAACCCACACCCACGACGGCACATAATAAAAATATTCGTGCCGGTTAATCACCGTGATTGTGTGTTCTTTGCCCAGCGCGTCACCTAAATATAAAGCGGCCGTATGCCCCGCAAAGCCTGCACCAATAATTGCGATTTTCGCCATAAGATCCTCCTCTTTATTCTCTTTTCGCTAGGGAAAATGTTGTGCTGTGTACAGCCTGGTCTGGGTCAAGCAAATCACAGAAAAGCTTTTGGGAAAGAAAATGAGTTTTCTTGTGATTTGCTCAAGTAAAAGCCAAATGTGGGAGCATCTTAATGCCAAAATCTTTTTGGCTTTTACAAAAGCCTTCTGCGTGTGTTTGTATTAGATGCAAGAAAAGGGGGAAGGTTACGTCAGTTTTAGAAATGAATGCGGGCAATCTGGCAAGGTTAGATAGTCGGTCAATGAAAAAGAATGGCTCCTTTCGTTTATCTGTGTAAGTTGTGGTTGATTTTCAACCAAAAATTGCGTTTGGCAGCTTCTTTTGGCTGTGGTAGACTGGCGTTTCGTGCGTTTTGGCTGACCTACACGGTCAGCTCAGGTAACAGTGCTGGTGTCAGACAATCTGGCATCACGAAGGAGATTCTCCCATGATGTTTCTGTTACATAGCTTCCCCAAAATTCGTGCAGCTGCTCCCTTCTGGGATTACCCTATCTGGTAATCACTGGTTGGTCGAGCCAGCCATTGGCCGCCAAAGGCCGCTGGCCATTCTCGTTACTTCGCAACTTTTTGCCTAACAACTAAATATTTTTGTCATTGGGCGCTTGGGCGGCACTTGGCCGTCCCTGTTCGCCGTAGTCAAGTTTGTAAACTTGACCAACATCCAAGGAGGAAAAATGGAGTTACCCATCCGTCGTTATGGGGATTTGATGTTTGAATATCTGTACCCGCTGCGGCGTAAAGTGTATTTGCTGGCTGGGCTGATCTTTGCCACGCTAGCCTTGCAACTGGTCAACCCACAAATCATTCGCAGCTTTATCGACACGGCCGTTTCCACAACTAACACCCAGCCCCTCATCTGGGCCGGGGTTGTCTTCCTGGCCACCTCGCTGCTGCTGCAAATTGTCGGCGTGGCCGCCACCTACGTAGGCGAGGATGTGGGCTGGCAATCCACCAACCAGCTCCGCGCCGACCTGGCGCGCCACTGCCTGCACCTGGACATGAGTTTTCACAACGAACACACCCCCGGCGAAATGATCGAGCGCATCGACGGGGACGTGGCCAACATTGCCATCTTCTTTGCCCAGTTTGTCATCCGCATTGTGGGCAACCTGCTGCTGATTGTGGGCGTGCTGGTGGTGCTGCTGTGGGAAGATTGGCGGATTTCGTTGGCATTGGGATTGTATACGGCCGTTGCCCTCTACGGTCTCAGCAAACTGCGCGCGATTGCCGTGCCCGCCTGGAAAGCCGCCCGCGAAGCCAACGCCGAACTGATGGGCTTCATCGAGGAACAGCTTGGTGGCACCGAAGATGTACGCGCCAGCGGCGCTGTGCCCTACGTCATGCGCCGCCTGGTCGAATTCAGCCGGGTGCGGATGAACAAAGAGATCGATGGGGCAAACAAAAGCATCATCATCATTATTTCCTGGATCGGTCTGTTTACCGTTGGTCAGCTCATTGCCATCCTCACCGGCTACTACCTCTTCCGGGCGGGCGTCTTAACGGTGGGCACCGTTTATCTGGTCATCAGCTACACCAATGCTATCTTCCGCCCGCTGCGCGAGATTAGCAACCAGATCGAAAACATGCAGCAGGCGGCGGCAGGCATCGACCGGGTAGAGCAGCTCTACCGGGAAACCAGCCGCATCGCCGACAGCGGGCAAGCCAGCCTACCGGATGGCCCGCTGGGCGTCGCCTTCGAGCAGGTCAACTTTGCCTACCATGACGAGCTGATTCTGCGGGACATTAACTTCCACCTGGAGCCGGGCGAGGTGCTGGGGCTGCTGGGGCGCACCGGCAGCGGCAAAACAACCATCACTCGGCTGCTCTTCCGCCTGTACGAGGTGACGGAAGGAGTTGTCTGTTTGGGCAAAAACGGCCGTTCCCCAAACATCCAAACGCTCCCCCTGGCCCACCTGCGGCAAAAAGTAGGCATGGTCACCCAGGAAGTACAGCTATTCCGCGCCTCCGTGCGCAACAACCTCACTTTCTTTAATCCGGCCATCCCCGACGACCGCATCCTGGCCGTGCTGGAAGATTTGGGGCTGGGTGACTGGTTCGCCGCGCTGCCAAACGGGCTGGATACCGAATTACAGTCAGAAGGAGCCAGTCTCTCTGCTGGAGAAGCGCAGCTGCTGGCCTTCACCCGCGTCTTTTTGCAAGACCCTGGCCTGGTGATTCTGGATGAAGCGTCGTCCCGGCTGGACCCGGCCACGGAGCAGCTCATTGAGCGAGCGGTGGACAAGCTGCTGCAAAACCGCACCGGCATCATCGTGGCTCACCGGTTGACGACGGTGCATCGCGCCGACAAAATTATGGTGCTGGCCAACGGCCGTATCCTGGAAAACGACACCTACGATACCCTGGCCAACAATCCAGATTCGCACTTTGCTGAGCTGCTGCGGACCGGTTTGGAGATAGCGATGTAATTGACCCCCACCCTAACCCTCCCCCTAAAATGGGGAGGGAACTGGCCCCCTCTCCCACGGAGGGAGAGGGCTGGGGTGAGGGTGAAGTTTAAAGGAGGAACATGACAACCCTAAAACAACCCACGGTTAATGTACCAACGTGGAAATTCATTCTGAGGCTGATTCGCTTTCGGCCATGGCCGCACTTTTTCAACCTGCTGTCGCTGATTGCCCTCATGCTGGGCCAGCTGGGGCCGCCGCTGGTGATTCGCTACTTTTTCGACCTGCTTACCAACGATGCTCCGGCCGCTTTTGACCTGACCACCCTGGTGGCCCTGCTGCTGGTGGTGGCAGTGGGTCGGATGGGTGGGCGGCGCGGCATGATCAAGATGAATCGGCCGTTTATGCTGCACTCTCACGCCCTGCTGCACAAAAACATGCTCAGCCGCATTTTGCAGCGGCCCGGAGCGCGCTCCCTGCCAGAAGCGCCCGGCGAAGCCATCAGCCGCTTTCGCGGTGATGTGTGGGAAGTGCCGTTTTACGCTTTGTGGATTAATGATGTGACGGCCAACGGCGTTTTCCTTGTCTTTGCTCTGGCGATCATGATGAGCATCAACGCCCGCATTGCTTTGTTTGCCTTACTGCCTCTACTGCTGGTGATTGTGGTAGCCAACGGCGCTGCCGGACGCATCCAAACCTACCGGCAAGAGATGCGCAAGCGCAGCGGCATCGTCACCGGCTTTATTGCCGAAACGTTTGGCGCAGTGCAGGCGATTAAGGTTGCCTCGGCCGAGGATCGGGTGATCGACTACTTTGACACGCTGAACGAAAAGCGGCGGCAGGCGGCGCTGAAGGACCGGCTGTTTAACGAAGTGCTTGGCTCCATCTTCCAAAATTCGGGCAACATCGGCACGGCAATCATCTTACTGCTGGCAGCGCAAAGCTTGCAGGCGGGCGATTTCACCGTGGGAGATTTCTCGCTGTTTGTTGCTTACTTGAGCAACGCCACAGGTTTTGTCGGCTTTTTGGGCTTTTTGTTGGCGCGCTACCGGCAGGCCGGTGTGGCCATCGAACGCATGGTGCGGCTGCTGCAAGGCGCACCGCCGCTCAGCCTGGTAAAGCACAGCCCGGTGCATCTGTCGGGTCCGCTGCCGGAGATACCGTTTGTGGAGAAAACGGCCGTACACCATCTCCACGATCTCTCCATCCGCAACCTCAGCTACACGCACCCTGACTCTGAGCGGGGCATCAGCGACATCAATCTGCACCTGGCCAAAGGTTCCTTCACCGTGGTGACAGGGCGCATCGGCGCAGGTAAAACCACCCTGCTGCGGGCGCTGCTGGGCTTACTGCCACAACAATCAGGCGAGATTCGCTGGAACGGGGAAATAGTAACCCAGCCTGCGGAATTCTTTGTGCCACCGCGCACGGCTTACACCGCCCAGGTACCGCGCCTGTTCAGCGATACGCTGCGGCAAAATTTGCTACTCGGCCTGCCAGAAGAACAGGTGGACATCTCCACCGCCATCGCAGCCGCCATCTTAAATGAGGATGTGGCCCAGTTGGAAGATGGCCTGGACACCAAGGTGGGTCCCAAGGGCGTGAAGCTGTCTGGCGGGCAAATTCAGCGCTCGGCCACGGCCCGCATGTTCCTGCGTGACGCAGAGTTGTACGTTTTTGATGACTTGTCCAGTGCCCTGGACGTGAACACAGAAAAGCAGCTGTGGACGCAGCTTTTTGCCCGCGAAACCGTGCCTACCTGCCTGGTGGTGTCACACCGGCGGGCAGCGTTACGGCAGGCGGATCATATTGTGGTGCTGAAAGACGGCCGTATCGAAGCCCAGGGTAAGTTAGAAGAATTGCTCCTCACCAGCCCAGAAATGCAGCGGCTGTGGGAAGGGGATATTCAATAGAGATTAGAGACTGGAGATTGGAGATTAAAGTCTCCAATCTCTAATCTCCAGTCTCCTTTTTCCGCTGCAAGGCAGAGCGATCAGAAATCCAGGGAGCGTACGGGGCAATTGTTAATGCAGCTAGGGCCAGCAGCACATCATCATAATTGACCCGCCAGCCAGCAAAATCGCGCCACGCCTGCTCCCGGTTTGCCTTGAGCGGCACGCCTTGTGCCGCCAGCCTGTCGCACACCTTGTCAAACTCGTAGCGGCTGATGCTGATTGGCATGTCAGGCACCGGATTTGATTCGTGGGGCAAGCCAAAAAAGTCGGCAATCTGGCGCAGCGCCAAAAAGCCAGCACGAATGCAGAATGCTGCTTGCGGGTTAAAGGGCACATCCACAGCCGACAAAATGAAAGCGGCCGAATCCATCACGTTGCCAGCGGCCGTAATCCAGGAACGTTGCGCTTGCGGCGAGCGAAAAAAGACTAGCGGGGAGAGCGAGGTGTGGCTTTCTTCCAGTTCGGCGAACCAGGTCTGCCAGAACAGCCATACATCGCGCAGCCGCTCCAGTTCGCCAGTACGGTACGAGCGAGACACCATTTCGGCCACAGTTGGCGGTGATCCGGCGCGCGCTTCCCAAAGGACAACGGCCGTTTCCCGACGAGAAAAGGCACTATACATCGTAGGCAAATAAGCAATCAGCATGGCAATCAACACCAACCCAATCATCGCTTCCGAAAATTCCAGCAGTTTGGAGGCCGTGGTGTTCACCGATGCGTAACCCAGCGTCAGCAGCGAGGAGCCGCTTAAGAAGAACAATTCAGGAAACGGCCGTGGCGCCAGCGCCCAAAACAACAGCATGTAACCCAGCAAGATGAGCACCAGCAAAATCATAGGCATCAAAAAGAGGGCCAGCGGCGGGAAAAAGGCCATAATCCGATCGCGGTCTTCATAGGTCGCCCGCTTCACCCGCAGCCGGAAAAAGAAACCAATGGCTCGAAAGACCACCCGCGTCAGCCAAACATTCACCCCACGCGGCAAAATAAAGGTTTTGATAGCGGCAATGAGCGTGCCGCTAATGATGAAGAGACCTATGAGGAAAACGGCCGTGCGCCAAACAATCATGCCTGTGCTGTTCATATCCATTCCTCAATTATCGCCAGTTCCCCCCTTTGTGTCGATTACGTTCTGGCACCCACTATCTACCTCCGCTACAATGCATCCATCGTCACCCACTGACAAAATTTGGTACGCAGATTTTCCTGATGACCCTGATTTTTTCATCAGGAAAATCAGGGCAATCAGCGTCCCATTAAATAAGGAACGCCATGAACTACAAAGATTTTCAGCACATCCTCTTTGAAAAACGAGAACCACACATCCTCTGGCTAACACTCAACCGGCCAGAAGTGCTTAACGCCGCCGATGCCCGGCTGCACACCGAGCTTGTCGAGGTATGGCGCACCATCGACCGCGACCCCGACGTGCATGTGGCTGTTGTCACCGGCGCAGGCCGGGCCTTCTCCGCCGGGGGCGACCTGAAGCTGGTGGAAAATGCCTACAAAAACCACGATGAAGTGATTCGCATCCTGGATGAAGCCCGCGATCTGGTTTACAACATGCTGCATTGCAGCAAGCCCATTATTTCGGCGATTAACGGAGCGGCCGTTGGCGCGGGATTGGTCGTGGCGCTGCTGGCCGACATCAGCATTGCCGGGGAAAGCGCCCGGCTGGCCGACGGGCATGTGCGGATGGGCGTAGCCGCTGGCGACCACGCGGCCATCATCTGGCCGCTGCTATGCGGCATGGCCAAAGCCAAATATTATCTAATGACCAGTGACTTCGTCTCCGGTCCAGAAGCGGAGCGGCTGGGGCTGGTAAGCCTGTGCGTTCCGGATGACGAGCTGCTGGAAAAGGCGATGACAGTCGCCACTAACCTGGCCAGCGGCCCGCGCCATGCCATCCGCTTCACCAAGCGTACCCTGAACCAGTGGCTGCTCCAGGCTGGCCCCATCTTCGACCACTCGCTGGCGCTGGAAATGCTCGGCTTCTTCTCCGAGGACATGATGGCAGGTGTAGAAGCCCTACGAAGCAAAAAATCGCCGCGCTATCCCTCCAGCAAGCCGAAAAATCACGAATCCAACGAATAATCGTAGGTCACAAAAGACTCGAATATCTCTGTGCAGCTCTGCGCCTCCTCTGCGCAACTCTGTGTTCCGCATTTTCTAAGTTCTTCATAAGCAGAATCTTGATTTGTTGTATAATCCTGACCAACCACTATCTTTTACTGAGGCATTTCAAATGATTAAACAAATCCAAGAAGTTGATGACAAATTAGCCGAATTTGAGGCTCGCATTGCCCGTGGCGAGAAGATTGAGCCGGGCGATTGG
>CAJQMR010000036.1 GCA_905479495.1 uncultured Anaerolineae bacterium | reverse complement strand
ATCCCTTCTCTCACACGCCGACTATCTATTTGTCGATACTGCTTTCTGGCAGGCCAAACCAAACAAAACCACCAGCCACCCTTCCTTCAGCAACGTACAGCGCTATGCTGCCAGCCTGCAACCGCGCCAAACCTTTTTGGTCCATCTAAGCGGCCACCCGGATGGACGTGGCAATCCTGGCTGGGGCTGGGAAAACGGCCGTTGGCAGGCTGAAGCGCAGCACGTGTGGCAAACCAAAAATCTTCCCGGCCAAGTACATGTCCCAGCCATTGGCGACACCTTCTGCCTGTGAACCGCGATGGCCCAGCCAAATTTTGTATAATGGCACACAAATTGAGAAGGAAACACCCTCAGCGAATGGTGTGCAAATAATACAGGAGTAAAAATGGCTGAATTGAAAACACAAAAAAACGATGGCGATGTGATAGCGTTTTTAAACAGTGTGGCACATGAAAAGCGGCGCACAGATTCTTTCAAAGTATTGGAACTGATGAAAGAAGTAACCGGAGAAACGCCAAAAATGTGGGGCGACAGCATTATTGGCTTTGGTCAGTACCATTACAAATACGCCAGCGGCCGTGAAGGCGATTGGTTCCTCACCGGCTTTTCGCCGCGCAAACAAAGCCTGACGTTGTACATCATGGCCGGTTTTGACGACTATGATGAGCTGATGTCCAGGCTGGGCAAATACAAAACCGGCAAATCGTGCCTGTACATCAATAAGCTGGAAGATGTTGACCAGGATGTATTGAGAACGTTGGTAAAAAAGTCCGCTCAGCACATGGCCCAGACAAACCGTTAGCCTGCAACAAATTCAGCAACCTGGACCTTCCTCGTCTCCCCCCCAAATGATCAACTGCCCATTCGTAAACATCTTGCTGGAATAGAACAAGTGTGCTTAAATAACGTCTGTTCATAGAGCATGAATGCCTTTTCAAGCGCATCAAACAGGTATGGATATGAGCCTTATTTTTGAGGAAAGACAATCAGACTCGCCTTATGTAGAAACGGTGACGCAGGGCTATACGGCCGTTTCCGGTTCAACCATTCGTCCAGCTGAGAGCCATTGGCATATGGTTTTTGTGAAGGTGAACGGCCGTACCCATTCACTCGCCGTTGGCCCTTGGACCACATCTGGCGTGGCATCGTGGGGAGAAGGTGCCGAAATTTTGTGGGTCCAGTTCAGCCTGGGCACCTTTATGCCCCACCGACCGACCAGAAAACTCCTCAACGCCGAGATGAACCTGCCCAGCGCGTGCCACAACGCCTTTTGGCTGCACAGTTCAACCTGGCAACTGCCCAACTTTGACAATGTAGAAACGTTTGTGAACTGGCTGGTACGCGAGGAACTGCTCGTCAGCGATTCAGTGGTAAACACCGTCTTACAAGACCGGAAGCCGGATGTTTCCTCGCGCACGGTGCGGCATCGTTTCTTGCAGGCCACCGGCCTATCCCACAATTACATCCGGCAGATGAAGCGCGCCCAAGAGGCGACCGCACTTTTGGAACAAGGTGTGCCTATTCTTGATGTCGTTTACGAGCTTGGCTATTACGATCAACCCCATTTGACCCGTTCCCTGAAGCAGTTTATCGGTTACACGCCAGGACAGGTTGCCAGCATAAACCCGCCAGAGTAGGGGCAGCTCGTTGTAGTTTAAGTTTTAAATCGGGTAATGGTAGGGGCAGACACGGGGGTCTGCCCCTACTTTGCCATTTTATACAAGACGACCGCCTCTGGTCAGATTATCATACAAATGTTCTATAAAATTTGATGATCCAAACAGAAGGAGTAACACCAGATGCAAAAAATCACCCCATTTTTGTGGTTCAACGATCAGGCTGAAGAGGCTGTGAACTTTTATGTGTCGATTTTTGACGATGCCAAGATTGAGAGTATCACCCGTTATGAAGGCGGGCCAATGGATGGGAAGGTGTTAACGGCCGTATTCCAACTCAACGGCCAGCAATTTATGGCCTTAGACGGCGGTCCAGAATTTAACTTTACCGAAGCCATATCGTTGTTTGTCCGATGTGAGTCCCAAGAAGAAGTAGACTATTACTGGGAAAAGTTAGCGGAAGGCGGTGATGAAAAAGCGCAGCAGTGTGGCTGGTTGAAGGATAAATACGGCCTATCCTGGCAGATTATTCCCACCGCTTTGCCCGAACTGCTCAACCAGCCTGACCCGGAGAAAGCACAAAAGGTCATGCAAGCCATGCTGCAAATGAAGAAAATTGACATACAAGGTTTAAAACAAGCCGCTGAGCAATAAGGTTGCTGTGAGGATTCCCCAAAACGAAAGGATTAAATTTGCTTTTAGTTTGTCTGGGGAATCCTCACCACCATAAGAAAGATCTATCAGTGACGCTCCCCCTACTCAGTCAAAACCGGCAGGTTCGCCAGCGGCGCATTGGCATTCAGGTAACGGCCGCTTGCCCAACCCACCGTGCCGTCCGCTTCCCGCACCTTGATCCAAATGGTAAAGGCATCACGACCTAATAGCGTTACGCTTTGCCCATTGGAGAGGTAGCCAACTGGATCGCTGTCCAGGCTGGGGCCAGAACGCACAGTCAGGTAAAGTGCGCCAGACATGGTGGCCGTCGTGGGCACGCCCTGGCCTGTGGGCTGCGACGGCGTTGTGGGTGGGGCTGAACCGGAACTTGAACTCCAGGTCAGCCGGGCTTCGGCCAAACCGGTGTATTCATAATATTCCATGCGGATTTCCACCGGACCGCCAGGCAGCGAGATAGTGCCGTAAAATGGCTGCACACTGTGAATTGTCCAGGCATTAATAATTTGCTGGCCGTTGACCCAAACGCGTACACCATCGTCACTATGCGCAGTGAAGGTGTATTGTCCGGCAGGCAAATTCACCGTTTGTGTCCAACGCACGGAAAAGTGATCGTTGTTGACCACGTTGGGGATGGGGGAACTGGAGCCCCAGACAAAGTTGATAGCACTATCGTCGCGCACGGCCACGGGGGAGCCGGCCAGGTCCCGGTTGTTGTAATATTCGCCGCGCCATTCGGAAATAGTGGTTGGCGGGGGAGACGTGGGAGGGGCAGCAGATGAAATTTTTGACCAAGTGAGAGCGGCAACGGCCGTTCCCCCATTCTCGTAAAATTCCATGATGACCGGCACAGAACCACCAGCCACAGAAATGTCAGCCGAGTAAGACGTTGCCTGCTGTTCCCGCCATTGGTTGATGAGTAGCTGGCCATTCACCCACAGCCGAACACCGTCGTCGGCAGTGGCCGTAAAACGATAAACGCCAGCATCTACCGGCACACTGGCCGTCCAGCGCACGGAGAACAAATCTGCCGAAATGCCACTGACCGGCGAACCAGGCCAATTGTAATTAATTTGCCCCTCGTCCCGCACCACTGATGGATTTCCAGTCAACGTGGTGTTGTTAAAATATTCAGCGCGCCATAACGTAGACGTGCCAGAAACCAGGACCCAATTAAGGCGAGCCACAGCTTTACCGCCCGCTTCATAATATTCCACACGAATATCGTGGTTGCCACCGTTCAGATACACATCAGCGGTGACGGTGTGGACCTGGCTGTCATACCAGACGTCGATGACGGGGTTGTTATCCACGTAGACCCGCATCCCGTCATCCATTGAGGCGATAAAGCGGTAGGTGCCGGGAGAAAAGTACAAGTTGCGCGTCCATTCCGCCGAAAAGCTGTCAATATCGATGTTCTGGTGGGGTGAGCCATCCCCCCAATCATGATCCAAGGTTGATTCCGAAACAGTGACCACGGGGCTGCCGGACAGCGTCTGATTATTGAAATATTTGGCCGTCCAGTTGGTGTCGGCCAAAACTTGTTGGGCATTGGTGGTAAAGGTGAAAACGGCCGTTCCCAACAACACAAACAAAATGACGATACGTTTGATCGACATCTTTTTCTCCTTTGTATGAGAGGCGGAAGTTGCGCCTGATTTCACTGCAAGATAGATAGTTGTTATGTGGGGAAAATCAGCGCAGTGCGCCTCTTACACGTTTGGTAACAAAATTGTGAAACTCGCTTTGATACACCAATAGGGTACCGGCAGAAACTTGGAATTTCAAGCAGGAGACGGGAGAGCGTCAGGTAATCGTCAGCTTTCTTACTTGGCTTTTAATTTTCGGTTCAACGGTATAAATCCATCTCTTTGGGCCGGACCAGATCGGTGGCTTTGCCCTCGATTGTTGGCAGATGCAGGCCGCGCACCAGCACCACTGGCATCCCTTCAGCCGCCTGCCCCATGAGCAAACCGGCCGCCGCCGCAATCTCATCCGCGACACCGATGTCGGTGTGCTGCAGCTGGTAACCGTACAAATCTGGCTCGCCGCGCCGGTCCCACAAAGCAGGGATACCAGCCACACCAATCGCCACCCCAACTGTGCCCATGCGAAACGGCCGTCCATGACTATCCGTAATCACCACCCCCACCTGTACACCAAGTCGGGCCGCAATCTCATCCCGCAGCTTGGCAGCTGAGGCGTCCGGATCAAGTGGCAGCAGCAGTACGGTTTCGTCGCCACTGCTTTGGGCGACATTGGAGCGGTCGATGCCCGCATTGGCGCTGGTAAAACCCAGCCGGTGACGCACAATCAGCACCCCCTGGCGCATCCGCGAAATCTCATCGCTCTCCTGCAAGATCAGCTCAACGACGCGGGGATCTTTGTCCGTTTGCGCCGCCACCTCACGGGCGCGTTCGCCGGGCTGCACGTCAGCCAAGCGCACCAACCGCCCCTCCGCCTTGGAGACAATTTTTTGAGCGATGGCCAGCACGTCACCATCAGCCAGCTCAATTTTGGCGTTCGCCAATGCCATTAAGATAAGCTCAGCCAGATTGTCGCCTGGTTGAACGTGGGGGATGTGGGGAACGGCCGTTAACGTCAAGTTTGTCATGGATAGCGTATCCATGAGTAATTGAGTAATTAGGTAACTTACTCAATTACTCAATTACCTAATTAACCAATCCAGTAATGCGGATGCCTGCACTTTTCACTTTATGGATAACGTTGATGGCGATGAGAACGGCCGTTAGCTCCTCCACCGCCCGGGCATTTTGCAATGCTCCAACATTGACACCGCGCAAACCAGCATCTTTACACAATTGCAGCACAATTGCCTTGTCATCCTTCTTGTCGCCACACACCAGCACGTCGCAATCCAGCTCGTGCTCTAAATCCAGCAAATGGTGCGCTCCGATGTTCTGGAACGCGGCCACGACCCGCGTCACCTCGCTTAGTTGGTTTTGCGCTTCCTCGGCGGCAGACAGGCCGCTTTCTAGCCGATGGACCCGCGCTGCCTTTTCCCCCGTTGGTGCAACGACCGTCACCAGCAGCTTGTCTGTCAGAGCTGCTTTCACGCTCTCCAGCGTGCTGGCCTGCGCCCAATACGGCACCGACAGCACAACCAGTTCTGCCTGCTGCGCCGCGCTCAAATTATCCGTGCCGCTGATCTTGCCCTCTGGTAAACGTTCTCGCATGGAAACGGCCGCTTGTGCTCCCTTTGCCGTCTTACGCGACCCAATAATGATTTCGTGCCCGGCTGCCGCCCAACGGTATCCCAGGCCAAAGCCTTCATCCCCCGTACCACCCAAAATTGCAATTTTCAATGTTCATCTCCTCAATTATTTCTTCAGGTAATCCAGCAACCATAACTCCTGCGGCTGCAAATTTTCTTGGTGCAGGCTGTCAATTTTAACCCACTGCGGATTGGTTGCCGATTCGTCATCGACCAGTTCGGCGGGAAGCAGGTCGAAGGTGAGTGGTGTTCAGTGATAATAAAATAACAGCCCGTGCCAGGCATCGCCAGAGGGGTCGTAGTAAAAGAAATCTTCCTGAAAATGCATTAACGGGCCAACTTCTATTTGAATGCCTGCTTCTTCCAGCAATTCTCGCTGCACAGCGATAGCATTGGTTTCATACGGCTCAATGCCGCCGCCGGGGAGACAGTAACGGCCGTTCTCCCCCACCGTCGTCATCAACAAGATTTTATCCTCATGCCGCACAATCCCATAGGCACTTGGTCGGTGAACCAACTTCTCCCTGGGAACCAAAACCTCCCCACCCAACCAACATCGACAAGCAATCATACAATCAATCCTAAATTTAAAAAGCGGAACGCAGAGCTACACAGAGAAATCACAGAGTCACACAGAGAAAAGAAAAAAATCTGCGTTAATCTGCGTAATCTGCGGATAAATCTTATTCTTCTCTACGCTCTCTGTGGCCAAAATCAACTGCTCAACTTCTCGTACCGCTGCCAAACCTCGGCGGCCAGCTTGCGGCTGCGCTCGGTGATTTCCGCCTCGTCCAGCGTCAGCAACTCACGATTGTGCATCAACAACTTGCCCGCAACCATTGTGCTGGTCACCAGGCTACTCTCAAAGCCGAAGATGATGTGCCAGGGCAGATTGCCTGCGCTCAACGGTGTGGTGGCATGGTAATCGACAAAAATAATGTCTGCCACCGCCCCTTCCACCAAACGGCCGATTTTCTTCCCCGGCCAGAACATATCCGCTAAGGCTGCGTTGTTGTAAATGGCCATCTGAGCCACATCCATGCCATTGGCCCGACGCGGATCGCGATGAACCTGCTTGTGCATCAGGTAGGCCATTTTCCATTCGGCCCACATATTGTTGCTAAAGCCATCGTTGCCCAAGCAAACGGGAATGCCCAGCCGCAGCATCCCTTCGATGTCGGCCGCGCCCACGGCGTTGTTCATGTTGCTGCGCGGCTGGTGGGTCACCCAGGTACCCGTCTCACGCAGAATATTTTTCTCAACAGCGTCCACATGCACGGCATGGGCCACGATGCTTTTGGGGCCCAAAATGCCCGCTTCGGCCAGGCGGGGCACGACGCGCTTGCCATATTTGAACAGTGAATCGTATTCGTCTACCTCGTGTTCGGCCACGTGGATGTGGAAACCGGTGTCCAGGTCCTTAGCCGCAGCGACGCAGTTGGCCAGCGTCTCATCGCTCAGCGAGAGGGCGGCGTGCAGGCCAAAAGTGCCCGCCAACAGCTCGCTGCCGCGCTCCTTGAGCGAGTGCAAAAAGCGCACGTTTTCGCCGATGCCCGCTTCCGCTTCTTCCGGCCCATTGCGGTCGGTTACCTCGTAGCAGAGGGCTGCCCGTACGCCAGCCTTTTCCACCGCTTCGGCGATCATGTCCAGCGAGTTATTGAGGGCATTGGGGCTGGCATGATGGTCTACCAGGGTCGTCGTGCCGTGTTTGATGGCATCCACCAGGCAAACCAGGGCGCTGTACTCCACGTCCAAATCGAGCAAGGCCCGATCCAGCCGCCACCAGAGCCGCTCCAAAATATCCGGGAAATCTTTGGGGGGCGGACCAGGAATGGCCATGCCGCGGGCAAACGCCCCATAAAAGTGCGTGTGGGCGCAAATATTGCCGGGCATCACCAGCTGATTGCCTGCATCCAGTTGTTCCAGGTCGGGATGGGCGGCAATCAGTTCAGCCGAATCGCCAATGGTGACGATACGGCCGTCTGCCACCAACAATCCACCCTTTTCAATAATTTCATTTGGTTCAGTCCAGGTGACGATACGGCCGTTTGTGATGAGAAATTTATCGCCTGTTACCATATCAACAACCTCCTAAATTAGGGGTTTGGGAAATAATGTGTGTGATCGATCCAATTGTAGGCTTTTTTGCTTGACAGCCCAAACGGTTTGGTTAAACTCGTTGGTAAGATAGTTCCACGTAACCTTATCTAATAAAGGTCATCTAAAGAGAAGACAAACGAAATGTACACGCCTACGGTGTGAATTAAACTAAATGCAAGGAGCAAGAAATTATGGCAACCCCTGTAGAAATTACTGATAGCAGCTTCCAAACGGAAGTTCTGGATTCTGACAAACCTGTTTTGGTAGACTTTTGGGCCGACTGGTGTGGTCCCTGCCGCATGATCGCCCCTTCCGTAAAAGCGATTGCGGAAGAGTATGGTGAACAAATTAAAGTTGGCAAGATGGATGTGGACGACAACCCAATGGTGCCTGGACGCTACGGCATCGTGGGCATTCCCACTTTGATGCTGTTCAAAGGTGGTCAGGTTGTAGAGCGCATCACCGGCGCATTGCCCAAAGACCGCATTGTGGCCCAAATTTTGCCGCACATGAACTAATCACCCCTTAAGTGATTTTTATAAACGCCCATACTGCCTGCCAGTGTGGGCGTTTTTTGTTTTTAGAGGCTGAAACTAAAGAGGAGTGAGCATTCTCAAATGCGAACGGAAAAAACGAGACGCATCTGAGGATGCTTTCTCCTCAGTTCAAGGATGAAGGAGTAAGTAATGATAGAAGTTGCCATTATGTTAGAAGGCCAAAATGGCCTTACTTGGGAACGCTGGCAGCGCGTTGCGCGTGCCGTAGAGGATTTAGGCTTTGTCGGGTTATACCGTTCAGATCATTACACAAATGCCAATCCACCAGACAAGGAATCGCTGGAACTGTGGGTATCACTTACCTGGCTGGCCAGCCACACCAGCCGCATCGAGTTTGGCCCGATGGTTTCTCCGGTCTCTTTCCGCCAGCCAACGATGACAGCACGCATGGCCAGCGCGGTCGATGATTTGTCCAACGGCCGTCTCCACCTCGGTCTTGGCGCAGGCTGGCAGGAACGGGAACATCACAATTACAGCTGGGATTTGCTGGACATGAACGGCCGTTTTGCCCGCTTTGAAGAAGGACTGAAGATCATTTCCCACCTGCTGCAAAATGAAGAACCGCTCGATTTTGACGGGGAATATTACCAGCTGCATAAAGCCGTTTTGCTGCCCCGGCCACAGCGGCCCGGTGGACCGCCTATCCTCATCGGTGGCAATGGGCCCAAACGCACCCTCCCCCTCACCGCCAAATACGCGGCGGAATGGAACGGTGTTTACATCCCGCCCCAGACTTTTGCCGAAAGGTGTGAATTGCTGGATGAGATGTTGGTGGCAAACGGCCGTCAACCATCAGACGTGCGCCGTTCCCTCATGACAGGTCTTGTGTTTGGCAAAGATCAGGCAGATTTTGAGGCCAAAATGGCCCCACGCACCCTCACCGCTGACGAGCTGCGAAAGCGTGGTTTAGTTGTGGGCACGGGAAATGAATTGGTGGATCAGCTGGCAGCGTTTGCCAACGCAGGCGTGCAGCGCATCATGCTGCAATGGCTGGATTTAGATGATATGGATGGGTTGGAAGCTTTGGCAACGGCCGTTTTGCCGCAAGTCCAGTGATCGGTAATCGGTAAAACAGTAATCAGTATTCGGTGACTGAATACTGATTACTGAAAACTGACCTACTGCTTACTCAGCACTTGCTTCTTCCGCGTCAGCCACTGGCTTTTCCACTGGCGTGAATCGCTCAGCCAGTTTGGCCAGCTGCTCGCTGAGGACCTGCAAACCTTGGGCCACACCCGTGCGGGCTTTGTTGCCCACATCGCTGGTTTGCACTTTTTTCCGCACCTGCGTTGCTTCGGTTTTTACGCGGTCAGCTGCCGGGCTCTTCTTAATTTCCTGAATCGCCTTATCAACTTCATCGGCAAAGGAGCGCATGCCATCGCGCAGTTCGGTTTCCAGGCGCTGCCGCTCGGCGCTGTTCCAGGCAGTGCGAATGGTGTCCGCAAACTGCTTGCCAAAATCGCGCAATTCATCAGCCAAATCTGGATTTTGTGCTTCAGCTTTGGTGACTTCCTCTTCCTCAACAGGGACTTCTACTTTTAATCTTGCCTTGATTTCTTCAACGCTGGGGGTTGTTTCTTCAGTCATTGTTTATAAACTCCTTATGCAACAAACATTTGTTGGGAAATTATCGTTTCAGACATTGCCCTTTACGTGTCTACCAGACAGGAGTTGCACTTTTGGACTGGTCAATTTCTCAAAAATTGGACCAATCTAAGCCCACTCATTTAGGAAACCGGGCGAAAATAAGCCAGTCGTGCAGCTCGCCCGTTTGGTGATGGCGGCGATAGTTGGCCAGACGGGCTTCCAATTGGAAGCCGCAGCGCTGGGCCACACCAATGCTGCGCGCGTTGTGGGGATAACATTCCAGGTGCAATCGTTTCGCCCCCAGTTGAGCAAAAGCCAGTTCAGCAATAGCGTTTACCGCTTCAGTCATGTACCCTTGCCCACCATGTGCTACATGCTGCCAATAACCAACCTCAAATTTGGGTACCTGCCAATCTGGATGATGCAGCCCGCTGCCACCGATCAATTCACCTGTTGTCTTTAAGAAGATAAGCATCGTCATATCTTCTCCTTTGAGGTAACGATCCCGGTTACGCAAGATGGAGGCTTCAGCCCGTTTTGGCGAGATGTTGGGCCAGTCCGCCCAAGAGAGCCAGGCAGACAAATGGGCTTTGGATTGTACGATGGCATGGTACAACGCCTGACCGTCCCCCGGCTGCGGGCAGCGGATAAGCAGACGCTCGGTTTCAAGTTTTTGCGGTACGCTGGGAGGCGTTTGTTTTGTCATCCGGTAATTATGAACGGCCGTTTCCATTTTGGCGACCGATTATGATTTTTAGTCTGGGGGAAACGGCCGTTTATCACTATTTCGGCACCTTACAGAAAGAGTACCCTGACATCAGGCACCTCGGAAAGGAGTTAGGTATGTCAACAGTGTCACCACAAACAGAAGAGAAATTGCGCCAACTGTTTCGTCAGTTCAATCGCTTTATGCTGCTGATGTGGCGGCTGGGCCTGGCGCGGTTTATCAACATCTGGCCAGACGTGGGCGGGCGCATCATGGTCATTCAACACATTGGCCGCAAAACAGGAAAGGTGCGCCAGACACCGGTCAATTATGCGGAAATAGAGGGTGAGATTTACTGCACAGCCGGATTCGGGACAGTTTCCCACTGGTATCGCAATTTAATGGCCCACCCCGAAGTGGAAATTTGGCTGCCGGACGGCCGTTACCATGCCTATGCCCAAGACATCACCGACGACCCCAACGCCCTCCCCCTGCTGCGGCAGGTGCTCATCAGCAGCGGCTTTGCCGCACCTGCTGCTGGCATCACTCCAAAAACCATGTCCGATGAAGAATTGGCCGCCGCCACTGCCAGCTATCGTCTCATCCGCTTCACGCCCCAGCAGCCCGCCGCTGGTAGAGCCGATTTACTTTGGGTATGGCCAGCGCTGATAGGATGGCTGCTGGGCGTTGTCTGGTTCAAGCGTCGTTACGCGGAGGATTAAAATCATGAATACAAACACAAAGCGTTTGCTTTACTGGTTGCCCAGGGTGCTGACTATTCTGTTTGCTCTGTTCATCAGCATTTTTGCCCTGGATGTATTTGACGAAGGCTACAGCGTGGGTGAAACAATCATTGCTCTATTCATGCACCTGGTTCCCACCTTCATCGTCGTGATTGTTTTGCTCATCGCCTGGCGCTGGGAAAGAATTGGAGCCGCCCTGTTCATTGCGTTGGCTCTGCTCTTCATGCTCATGTCCAGGGGGGAAGGCTGGATTATTGCTGCCCCCATGCTGATTTTAGGCATTCTCTTTCTGTTCGATTGGCAAGTCAATGCCCATCTAAAGACTGGATAATCACCATCCAACCTCGCAAAAGATAAGATTATTCCAAAAGCTGGTTGCTTTTTGTTTTCCAACCTTTAAAATGTGAACACAAGTCGCATGAAAGGTGAGGAAAGCATGATGCAGCCAGAACCCCAACCAGTTTACGTAAACGGACGTCTCTTTTTAGGCCGTGTTGAAGAACAAAAACAATTTCGCCAAGCCTTGCAAGATACCTTGCCACCCCCGCCAGGCGAAGAACTTCCCTACATCTTTTTACTTTACGGCAGTGGCGGCATTGGTAAATCGACCCTTGCCCGACGGTTTAAAGATATTGCCGAGCTAGAACCACAATTTGAAGGTAAATTTTACACCTTGTGGATTGATTGGGAGGATGAAAGACGCAAGCATCCTGCTTTAAAAGTAGGACGCGACCAAATTAGCGTGGAAACCGTATTCGAACGCATTCATGCCACCATTATTCAGAGCAATGAAAAATGGGGAAGACACTTTGGCAAGTACCAAAAAATGGTACGCGAACGGAGTGACATTGAAAAACAGGCCGCAGAAATTTTGACGGGCGGTGGGGGAACCAATGATGAATTTAGCCATAAATTAGTGGGAGCCACCACGAGCGCTCTGGCAAAAATTATTCGCTGGCAGGTACTCATTGGGGAAACAGGTGAAAAACTAGCGCAGCAGTTTATGGAAGCTGGGGTAGAAATTGGGGCCGATCAGGCAGCCAGTTTACGAAACTACATGCAAAACAAATTGCAAGCCCGGCTCAAGACCGAGCAATATCAGCTTTTCTTGAACCCGCATGAGCAGTTAACCACAGCGTTAGCAGAAGGGCTTGAGCAAATCAGTGGGCAAAAGCCAATCATCTTCTTCTTGGACACATACGAGATTGTGGATCGCACCGATTTCTGGATGAAAGAATTAATCAAAGCCGCCGGACCCAAGTTTATCTGGGTTATTAGTGGGCGAAACAACCTGGTTCGGAGTGGGCAATTTGGGGACGAATATTTTCATGGGTATGCTGAGGTATTCCCCCGTCGCTTCCTACCCTATGATATACACCAACTGGCGCGGGCTGATGTGGCTGCCTACTTTAGGGAATTGACTGCGATCGATCCGCTCTCTGAGGCAGAAATTGATGCGTTGACGCGGGCCACCCGTGGTATTCCTCTGGCATTACGCACCGCAGGTGAAATTTGGCAGAAAGGCGTCGGCATTGCAGAAATTGTCGGCGATCTGGACAGCCATACGCCACATCAGGAAATTGTCGAGCAGATGACGGCCCGCTACCTGCTGCACGCCTTACAAAATGAGGTCGATCAGCAGGCGATTTATGCTTTGGCATTGGCCAAAGGAAACCACAAAGTTTTACAGGCAATGTTGGAGACCGAAGCTGGCAACAACAGCTTTGACCTGCCCACGCGATTGCAAGTGTTGCGACGGGATTATGCTGCCATTCATTTGCACGAAGCGCGGCTTCATGATGAACCAGCCACTTATATTCTGTCCTATTTGCAACAAGATGAAAGGCGTAGCAGTTGGAATGTCCGCCGCCTGAACATGAATGCCCAGGCGGCTCTTGCCGAATACATTCAGCAGTTAGAAACTGAACTGCCGTTGCTTGAGCATCGTTGTGAGGATGAGGATTGGGTCCAAGCGAGCCTGGATTTAACCCAAACCCATTTTTGGCTGGAGGAACAGGAGGGGTGGAAATATTTCATTCCCCGCTTTGTTGAAGGGCTGGCTTACAATATAGATCTGGCACAGGGGCTGCTAGAAATTGGTGCAAGTTGGCAAAACTATTTGAGCAAACGTGGTAAAAAGCGGCTTAAAATGCTAACCACATCCGCTCACAATATTGATGCTGCTACAAAAATGATTCAAGAACTTAATCGCTTAAATCGATCAGGGTGGCTGCAAGGAAAATACGAAAAAGAACGAAAAGCTATTCTGGCTTGGGTTAGCGGTGTTGTTTTTATGCGCCAAAAAGATTTGGAAAAAGCGCAAAGGGCATTGGCGGAGGCAGAACGTGGCTTACCAGAAGATGGCACGATTTTGGCCGAGCTTTTAGGGGAATCTTTGGATGATTTGGCTTCGCAAATGATGTGGCCAGACGGAAATTCTGATGGTATTTTTGCCCCAGCAGCAGAAATCTTACTGCAAAAAGCAACAAAATGGCTACCAGAAGAAGCAGGTATCTGGATGCGATTGGGAGCCGCATTTACCCTAAGTAATAAACATAACCTAGCAATTAAAGCGTACGATCGATCACTTGATCTCAATCCAGAAAACGCCAATGTCTACAACAATCGCGGTGTCACGTACGCACAATTAGGCAAGTTCGATGAGGCCTTCTCAGATTATGATCGAGTCATACAGCTCAATTCCGATGACGCCAACACCTATAACAATCGCGGTGTCACGTACGCACAATTAGGCAAGTTCGATGAGGCTTTCTCAGATTATAATCAAGCCATCCAACTCAATCCAAAATATGCCAAAGCTTATAATAATCGCGGGATGATCCTCTCATTAATGGACAATCTGGACGATGCTCTCGAAGATTACACTCAAGCCATCCGGCTCAATTCCGATGACGCTGACTATTTCTACAATCGCGGCACCACGTACGCAGCACTGGGCAAGTTGGACGACGCTCTCGAAGATTACACTCAAGCCATCCGGCTCAATTCCGATGACGCCTCTACTTACGTTTCTTTGGCAGCCTGCTATCGAAAGTTGGGGGATGAAGCAGCCTATGAAAAAGTAATCACCCAAGCGAAGCCCTTAATTGCTAATGCCAGTCATTACAATCAAGCCTGTTTTGCAGCTATTTGTGAAGACGTAAACGAAGCAATCAAGCTCCTAAAATTGGCTTTTGAAGAATCTCCAGAATTGCAGCAATTTATGCAAAAAGACCCTGATTTCGATTTTATTCGAGACGATCCCCGTTTTATCGCTTTTATGAACGGTTTGGAATAAAAAACGGCCGTTTCTCACCCGAGAAACGGCCGTCCACTCACAAATTACGCAATTACCCACTTACTTCACAATATTCACCAACCGCCCCTTCACCACAATCACCTTGCGCGGCGGTTTGCCTTCCAGCCAGCCCTGCACCTTTTCTGAGGCCAGGGCAATTTCCTTGAGTATCTCGTCGTCCTGACCGGCATCCACCTCAATCTTGTCCCGCACCTTGCCGTTGATCTGCACCACCAGCGTGAGGCTCTCTTCTTTGGCCGCCTCGGCATCCCACTCCGGCCACGACTGCTGGTGCACACTGTAGCCGTGCCCGCGCTGCGCCCACAGCTCCTCGGTGATGTGCGGCGCGATGGGCGCCAGGACCAGCAGCAGGCTGTCCACAGCCTCGTTCCACACGGCCGTACTGACGTTTTTCGCTTTCTTGGCGTCTAAAATCGTGTTGCGCAGTTCCATGATGGCGGCAACGGCCGTATTAAACGAAAATCCTTCCAAATCCTGCGTCACCTTGCGAATCACCTGGTGCGTTTTGCGCCGCAAACTGCGATCGGCCTCAGCATCCACCTTACCGGGTTCATACGCGTGCGTGCCAATCTCCCACACATCGTTGAGCAAGCGCTGCGGCCCCTTGATGCCGTCATAATTCCACGGCCCACCCTGATCCCACTTGGCGAAGAACATCAGGTAGGTGCGCACCGTGTCTGCGCCATATTTTTCCACCAGCGCATCCGGGGCCACTACATTGCCGCGCGATTTGGACATCTTCTCGCCATCCTCGCCCAGCACCATGCCCTGGTTGTACAGGCTTAGCATCGGCTCAGGAAAGTCTACCAGCCCCATTTCCCGCATCGCCTTGGTGAAAAAGCGGGTGTAGATCAGATGCATCGTGGCATGCTCAATACCACCCGTGTATTGATCCACCGGCAGCCAGTACGCCCCTTCTTCCGGGTCAAACGGATGCTCGCTGTCGTGCGGGCTCAGGTAACGATATTGGTACCAGCTGGAGCACATAAACGTGTCCATCGTATCCGTTTCACGCAGCGAAGGCTTCTCACAAATGGGGCAGGTCGTGTGCAAAAAGGCATCGTGCATCTTCAGCGGGCTTTCCCCAGTGGGCATAAACTCTACGTCTTCCGGCAGCAGCACCGGCAGCTCTTCATCGGGCACGGGCACCGCGCCATGCTCCGGGCAATAAATCACCGGAATCGGCGCACCCCAATACCGCTGGCGGCTAATCAGCCAATCCCGCAGGCGATAGTTAATTGCCCCTTTGCCGATCCCTTTTTCTTCGATCCAGGCGGTTACTTTTTCGACAGCTTCGGCCACGGGCGTACCCGTAAATTCACCCGAGTTAATCAGATGCCCTTCATATTTGGAGACGTATGCTTCTTCCAACGGGCCGTCGCTGTCCTCGCGCCCCGGCATACGAATCACCTCAATGATTTCCAGGCCAAACTTTTTGGCAAAGGCAAAGTCACGCTCGTCGTGCGCCGGCACGGCCATGATCGCCCCAGAGCCGTAGCTCATCAGCACATAATCGGCAATCCAGATAGGAATGCGCGCCCCGTTGACCGGGTTGATGGCATATGCGCCGGTGAAGACACCTGTTTTTTCGCGATCGGCCGTTTCTCGGTCAATGTCCGTCAGCTTCTGCGCCTGGTCCCGATACTGGCTCACCGCTTCCAGCTGCGCATCCGTCGTGAGTTTTCCCACCAGCGGATGTTCCGGGGCCAGCACCATAAAAGTAGCCCCCCACAACGTGTCTGGTCGCGTTGTAAAAACCTCCAGCGGATCACCCTGCTCTGTGTGGAAAACGACGTCAGCACCAGTCGAACGGCCGATCCAGTTCGTCTGCATCACCTTCACCCGCTCCGGCCAATCGATGCCGCTAAAATCCAGCAGTTCCTCGGCATAGTCTGTCGTCTTGAAGAACCACTGCTCCAAATCTTTCTTGATGACCGGCGTGCCACAGCGCTCGCAGTGGCGGTCCTCGCCCCACACCTGCTCCCGTGCCAGCGTCGTGTTGCAGTTCGGGCAAAAATCCACCGCCGACATTTTGCGATAAGCCAGATTCAACTCCATCAGTTTCTTAAAAAACCACTGCGTCCAGCGATAATATTCCGGGTCGGCTGAAACCGCTTCGCGCTCCCAATCAAACATCGCCCCCATGCTGCGCAGTTGGCCGCGCATCCGCTCGATATTGGCAAACGTCCATTTGGATGGGTGAACGTTGTTTTTAATGGCCGCATTTTCGGCAGGCAGCCCAAACGCATCGAAGCCCATCGGGAAGAGCACGTTGTACCCTTTCATGCGCATAAACCGCGCCCGCGCATCGGATGGCGTCATGGCATACCAATGCCCAATGTGCAAATCCCCGGACGGATACGGCAGCATCGTCAGCGCGTAATGCTTCGGCCGACTTTTATCAATTTCCTGCCGGTACAGCCCAGTTTCATTCCACTTTTTCTGCCACTTGGCTTCTACAGCATTTGGATTGTACTTGTTGCTCATACTGTCTCCTGTTCTCGTAGGTCAATTTTGCAAAATTGACCTACATTTTGCCAAACAAAAAGCCCCGCTCGTCTTTTCAGAGACGAAAGGGGCTTCCGCGGTACCACTCTGTTTGATGGTTACCCATTTTCTATCGAAAATGGATTTAGGAGTTTCTGCAAAACTCCAAATCTTGATAGTGGACCTAAAGGGGCTCGAACCCTTGACCTCTACAATGCCATTGTAGCGCTCTCCCAACTGAGCTATAGGCCCATGTCAATTTCACAGTTGACGACTTTCAATTTTAATCCAGTTGCACACTTTGTGCAAAAATATTCAATCGTCAAAACCATCCACTCTGGTGCGTAACGTGCACAAACCGTCACCGGTTAATTTGATATCGGTTCCCCGGTGCAGCTCCCAGGCGAGTTCGGGAACAATTTGTCATGCTTCCAGCCAACGGCACAACTCTCTACCTTCTTAACCGATAACCGTTTACCGATTACTATTCCTTACTACTCCTGTTCACAGCCTTTACATTTTCTTTTGTAAGGTACAATGCAGATGGACCTGAGGAGATTCGAACTCCTGACCTCTACAGTGCGATTGTAGCGCTCTCCCAGCTGAGCTACAGGCCCGGGAGCGAGCAGGATCGTAGCCCACCTGAGAGTTGTTGTCAAGGTTCCAGAGGCTCACTATACTTAAATCAGACAACCCTCGTATTGCGTCTTCTGTTTTACTCAAACGAAACCCATTTTCAAGCAAATTCGCAATGCACTTTATCTTACGGAGGTAACCGAATGGAGAAAAAATACACGATTACGCTTGAATATTGCGTGCCTTGAAACTATGCAGCACGCGCCGTCCGTGTGGCGGATGATATTCTGAGCCATTACCAGCACATCATTAAAGAATTTACGTTTATTACAGGTAGTAAGGGTGCTTTTGAGTTCAAAGTGAATGATGAACTACTTTATTCCAAGAAGCAGTTGGGTCGCCACGCTGAACCAGGTGAAGTGCTGGAGCTGTTTAAAGAGCTTATTGGCCCCGAAGTAGAGCCATATCCCCAAAGTTAACCAATTTCATTTTGTGTCATTTCCGCGCAGGCGGAAATCCATCTTGGTAGCAAAGGTGGATACCCGCTTTCGCGGGTATGACACCTTTTTCTTTAGGTAATCCAGTCGCGGCTGTAGCGGTCCCAATCACGATGCTTGTAGCTGCGGATGCACTCTTTGCACACCTGTGCCGAGTCTACTTCACCGCTGCTGCGCCAGCGCCAGCGAACGGTGCCGAGATGGTTGCCACAGGTAGGCTGATAACACACCGGGCAGACGATACCGTTGGCCAGGGCACGGCTGCTGGTTTGGCCCCGCCCCAGGCGATCTTCTTTGTTGCAGATGTGGCAATATTTTATGGCCATATGTTTAAAAAGAGATTGGCGACTGAAGATTAGAGATTGAGTTCTAATGAAACAATCTCCAATTTCTAATCTCCATATTTAAAGAAGCCTTCGCCTGATTTACGGCCGTATCTCCCCGCCAAGACCATCCGTTTCAGCAACGGCGAGGGACGGTATCTATCCTCGCCCCACTCGCTGAACAGGCCGTTCATGACGCCCAACACCGTGTCCAGCCCCAGGTAGTCAGCCCATTCCAGTGGGCCATAGGGATAGTTGGTACCCAGCTTCATGGCCTGGTCGATGTCGGCAGGGGTGGCAACACCTTCCAGCAAGGCACTGGCCGCTTCATTAATGAGGCAGCAAACGGTGCGAGCCCGCACCAGGCCGGGACCATCAGCGACAACGGCCGTTTCATACCCCAGTCCCTCAACAAACTTTTGCGCCCTTTTCAGGCTGGATTCGGCCGTTTGCAGACCGGCTGCCAGTTCGATCATGCCGCTTTCTTTGCGCAACGGTGGCACAATGCCAAACCCCACCACCCGGCCTGGCTTGGGCACCCAGGCAGCCGCCTGGGTGGTACTCGTCGCCAGAGCAGACGTTAACAGCAGGGCATCGGGCGGGATGAACGCGCCCAGCGCGGCCAGCAGTTCCTCTTTGGCGGCGGCAGATTCATTGTGCAGCTCGATGGCCACATCCACCCCAGCCGCATCCGGCATGGCATAGCCGCTGTGCAGGGCAGAGGTGAAATCTTCAACCAAATAGAGGACGGTGTCGTGGTTAGCCTGGGTGCAAAGCTGGCCCATCTGTTCCACAAAGGGGGATTCCCCGGCAATCACTACTTTCATGCAAGAACCTTTTGGTAGGTAAGAATGCTCAAAATCGGCCGAATTATACTCGTTTTTCGGAGACCGTGCGCAAGAATTGGAGAACGGCCGTATTAAACGCCTCTGGTTGGTCGATGGGTGTGCCGTGACGAGAATTGTGGATCACCTGCAACCGCGCGGTGGGTAATTCACGCACGTAGGCTTCTTTGGTGGCCACGGGCGTGTAATCCATGTCGCCGCTGATAACCAGCACCGGGCATTGAATGCGATTCAGCTTCGAGCGCACGCTCCAGCCAATCAGCGCATTGGTTGCCGCCTTGTACGCCTGGGGATCATTTTCCCGCATCTGCTGCACAAACAGCTCTTTGTACTCCGCTTGTTCCGGCTCGGGAAAAAGCCGCTCGCCAATAAACTCACCGATTTTTTCCATGGAGGAAAAGTTGAGCACCAGCCGTCGCTGTAAAATTTGCCACCGTTCTTTCAAGGTTCTGGGCACCAGCTCTGGCCCACTGTTGACGATGGTGAGGCTTTTGCAGCGCTTTGGTTGATCCACAGCCATTTGGAAGCCAATCATACCCCCCATCGACAGGCCAACCAGGTGAAACTGGTCAATTTGCAAATGGTCCAGCAGGGCAAAAATGTCGGCAGCAAATTGGGAAACGCTGTAAGGACCGGGCGGTTGGGCCGAACGGCCGTGTCCGCGCACGTCTACCACAATCACCCGAAACTGTTCAGCAAAAAAGTCGCGCTGATATTCCCAGGAACGGCCGTCTGTGCCCAGGCCATGCAAAAACAGCAGCGGCTCTCCCTCGCCCGATTCTTCATAATATAAAGAAATATCATTTACGTTCACATTTGGCATTTAAGTCCTCCGTACAAATAGTTTAAGGCGAAGAATAGTTGGCCACTTCCAGCCTTTCCTCCAGCAGCTTTTTGGCTTTGTATAGCTCAAAATTAAACGCTGCCGTGGGCAGGCCATAGAAAAAGAAAATAAATAGCAAAAGCAACCAGGCTTCTCCAGGCAAATCACCAGAAAGAACGCCGCCCGCGCCAACGCCTACCAAAGCAAATGTCCAGAGCAGAACGATAAACCACATCGGCCGCGCCGTGATTTTAAGCGTCGAAGCATCGAGATCATCACGAATTTGCCCCACCAGGATGGGCAAAAAGCTGTTACGGTAATGGATAATGCGCGAAATCTTGAACGCTGTGCCTTCGATTTCGCCTTCAAACAAGTTGTGCTTGCGTGACAGTCCAAACCGCATCAGCTTACGCGGTTCCACAATTTCAGCCAGCTTCTGCCGAGCTGCTTCCTGGCTTAATCGGGTTTTAATTTCAAATTTTTGGTAAGGAATTAGTGAGATCATCATTTTGGGTAACGGCCGTTTTCACAGCAAAGAATATTTATCAACTTCCAACTGCTCATTCAAAATCTTTTTCGCCTTGTTCAGCTCCCAATTAAACAAGATAGTAGAAACACCATAGAAAAAAAGGATGAACGGAACAATTGTCCACGAAAAGAAAGAAAGTTCATCAACAAAAATGAAGTTTGCCACAAAGACCGGACCAATGAGAAAAAGAGGCCACATAATCATTCCTAAAAGCGTGAGACGTGCCGTAATTCGCAATGAAGATGCGTTTAGATCATCCTGAACACAACCATCTAAAATGGGCAAAAAGTTATTGTTGTAATGAATAATCCGAGAAATCTCGAACTCATCCCCCTTAATTTCACCCTCAAATGGTAGATGGCTGCGAGACCAACCCCACCGCCGCTTGCGTGGCTCCACAATTGTCGCCAGCTTTTGTCGAGTCGCTTCCTGTCCTAGCTGGGTTTTGATTTCAAATTTTTGGTAAGGAATTAATGAGATCACCATGTCTCCAAAAATGGTCTAAGGCGAACAGTCGTGCTATGCTTATGTCTATATTTTTCACCAAAGAGGATGCTACATTTTCATGCCTGAATTGCAAGCAGTGACGGGCCAACTTTACATCGTTGACGGCGTAATGCAAACGGTTGAGCCGCAAGCGGCCGTTCCCGGCATCCTCGTGCAGCCACCGCCCAACAAAGTCCAGCGCAGCCGCAGCGGTGACTTTTTATTTATCCACCTTACCCTGAGCGGAAACCCGGAAGAAACGGCCGTTCTGGCCCAGGATTTGCTCGACCTCATCAGCCAAAAATTTTATGCTGCCAGCGGCAGCCTCACCGCTGCCCTGCGTGGGGCCATCATGGCTGCCAACCAAATCCTGCTGCGGCGCAACCTCACCAGCAAAGAAACGGTGCGCGAAGGCGGACTCACCTGCGCCGTGCTGCGTCATGGCGAACTGTTCACCTTGCAGGCAGGTGAAACGTTGGCCCTGCTGGGACACAACTTTGGCATCGAGCGGCTGCCGCCCCGGCCGCTGGATCACATTACGCCGCTGGGCCGCACCAGCGGGCTAGACATTCGCTATGATCACCATCGGCTGCAATCGGGTGATTTGCTGCTGCTGGCCGATCCGCGCATTAGCCATCTGCCCACCGACAGCTTTAGCCATGCCTTGGTGGACACCGACATCGAATCTGGCCTGGATGCGCTCATCGACATTGTGGCCGATGAGTCAGCCCGCTTGCTCATGATTGAGTTCAACGATGATTCGCTGCTGGATTTGCCCGATGTGGTACAGCCCACGCCGCGAGAAGGCCGAACGGCCGCACCCATGCCGCAGCCACGCCGTGATCCGGCAGCGGCCCCTTTGCCTGCCACCAGCGGTGAACGCCGCCCCCAACCCGTCCGCGAAGGCACGCCACCACCCAGCAAAGATGGCATCCGCACCCTGCCTGCTATCGACCGACAGCAGGTGGAAACCACGGCCCGCCGCGCCGGTTCACAAGCCGCGCTGGGGCTTTCCACCTTCACGGCCTGGCTGGTGGATTTGTTAACCCGACTGCGTCCCCCGCGAACGGCCGTTCCCGCCGAAGAAGAGGAGCCTGTCAACTGGACCTGGCCCGTGTTGATCGCCATCCTCATCCCCGTCCTTATTGCCGTGATCGTGTCCGGCGTTTATCTGGAGCGGGGTCGGGTGCAGCGCATGGCCGAAATTCGGACCGAGATGAGCCAATTGATCAGTCTGGCTGACCAGGTTGGCGCAGACAGCGCCCAGGCACGGCAATATTACAGCGATGCTCTCACACTGGCGGTGGAAGCAGAAACCGACGTGCGTCCCGGTGATGAGACGGTGGCCCAGCTGCGCGCCATTGCCCGCGAGCGGCTGGATGTGCTGGATGATGTGACTCGCTTGGCGGCACGGCCGTTTTACGAATTTAGCGAAGGTACCGCCCTCACCCACGTCGTACTGCGCGACGGTTTTAATGGCGGTATTTTCATGTTGGATAAAGGGAACGGTCTGGTTTACGAATACGAAACCGACGAATCTTACCTTAATCCGCTGACGCTGGAGCCACAGGCGCGAGTGTTTGACGGGCAAGCGGTAGGCAACCAGGTGGTCGGCAGCATCATTGACATCTTTTGGCGACCGGCGGGTAATGCCGTCAGCCGTGACGGCCTGGCCATGCTAGACAGCAACGGGGCTCTGCTAACGTACCAACCCAGCCTGGACAGCACGTTTGCTGTACCGCTGGACCTGGCCAGCACCTGGCAAGCACCTATTGCCATCGCCACTTTTGATGAACGGCTCTACATTTTGGACATCGGCGCGCGGGCCATCTGGAAATATTTTCCCCAGGGTGATGATTTCACAGCCAACGCCGATGATCGAAACATCGTTTTTACCGATGACCCAGAGTTGAACCAGGTAATTGATTTTGACATTTTTAGTCAGGATGGGGGATTGGTGCTGTTGTATCGAGACGGCCGTATGCGTTATTACGACACACGCTCCAGCCGCCTAGTGTGGGATGAATCTGACGTATTGGCCAATGGCTTACAAACGCCGCTGGTGGCACCTACCACCGTAGAAATTGTAGGGCGTGGACTCAACGCCTCAATTTTTGTAGCCGATCCGGGAAGCGGCCGTATTGTGCAAATCAGTCGGCCCACTGGGCAGGTGCTGGCCCAATACCGCGCCACCGGTCCCAACGGCGAAGAATTATTTAACCAAATCACCGACTTCGCCATCGCCGAGACCCCGCTGCGCGTCTTTGTCACCACCGAGCAAACCCTCTACCTGGCCGTTCAAGAGTAACTGTCGTATTTGTCATTCCGAGGTCCTCCGAGGAATCCCTCTAAACTGTAAAACCAAAAATCCTATCCCACAAATAAGCTATGCTGAATCGGTGCGTTTTAGGGATGCTTCACTGCGTTCAGCATGACAGTTCTGGTTCAGAACGGCGCATCCCCCTCCAGATTCTGGTGCCATTCCGTGAGGAAATTGATAGCCGCTTCGAACTTTTTAGCGGGTAGCATTTTGTAGCTGGTGATGCCAAACTTGCGATACAGCTCCCCGTACACCGCGCCGAACTCATTCTTCTTGGTGCGCTTGCCCAGCGCCAGGGCCACCGTCTTCACCGATTGGCTGATTTGCATCGCCTGGTCTTCCGTGATGTGGCTTTTGGGACTTGGCAGCGCCGCTTCCAGCCGCTCCAAACGTGTCTCATGTACGTCCAGCCGATTTTCCAGGCGTGCCTCTAGCTGAAGCTGATTGCGAGCCAGTTCAGCCATCGCCATCGCCATTTTATACGCTTGGGCGGCGGGGGAATTTGAGTCAAGCAAATCCTCAATTTCTGGCGCTGTCGTTAGGCGACCGGTTTGGAAAGCTTCCCACAAGATCTGCGCTGCTTCGGTTTGGTACTTTTCCAATCGCTCGCGCAATTCGTCTGACCTGATTGATTTTGTTGAGATAGTTGCCAGCCAAAGTGGTACAACGTTGAGTTTAAGCAGCTTTACTTCTCGTCGGCCACCACTCGTTTGGATATCACCAGAACGATATCCCTTTTCTAAAACGGCCGTTCGCTCAATCCGCTGCAGCTGTCCAGACAAATTTAACTCCAAAGCATCACACATTTGTCGAATCGAAACATAGACATTGCCTTCTTGAGTACGTACAGCAACCAACTCGTCATCATAAAATAGAACCGTCTTTTGCTCAGCAATCTGGAGTTTTTGATTAGATTGGCTCATCCGGGTACCTTCTCTGATTCCGTATGCACTTTACATACAGGATTATGTCAACTGCTATCCCGTATGTATTTTACATACAGGGTTATGTTAACTAAAGATATTTGCTTTTGAAGGTGTGGTTATTACACAACCACACCTTCGGGTATTCGCTTTACACGAACACCTGAGCTTCATGTTTAGCAAAGGGGCGTGTAAATCACATCCCCTTTATATTATGTTGACTTGCTGCATTTTGGCAAGGAAAAACAGAAATACAGAGTTTCACAGAGAGGAAATAAACGTGGTTAGCTGGCTACTAATGGCAGCTCGATGATGAAGGTGGCCCCCTGCCCCGGCGCGCTTTCGGCCCAGATACGGCCATTATGGGCCACCACAATCGACTTGGCAATAGCTAAACCCAACCCGGAACCGCCAGCATGACGCTGGCGTGACTTGTCCCCTCGATAAAAGCGGTCAAAAACGTGGGCCAATTCTGTGCCATCCATGCCAGGGCCGCTGTCTTGTACTTTTAGCTGGATCACCGTGTGGTTTTGCTGGGCACTCAGCTGGATACGGCCGTTTTCCGGCGTATAGCGCAGCGCATTTGCTACCAGATTGTCCAGCACCTGCGCCATACGATCTGGATCAGCCACGACGTCAGGCAAATCATCAGGCGCATCGCCAAGGAGTAATTCGACTTGTTTTTGCTGAGCAGCCGGTGAATGCGCTACCACCGCACGCTCCAATAAACTTTGTGGCTGCACGGATCGTGTCGCCAAAGTCAGTTCGCCCGCCTCCGCCAGCGAGAGCAAACGCAAATCTTCCACCAGCCGATTGAGGCGGCGGGCTTCGTCATGAATCACGTCAAAGGTTTCAGGGGTAGGTGGGAGCACGCCGTCGCTAAGCGCCTCGGCGTGGCCTAGAATAAGACTAAGCGGCGTGCGCAAATCATGGGCAATGTCGGCGGTCATTTGCCGTCGCAGGTCACGGGATTTGGCTAGATCGGCGCTCATCTGGTTGAAGGAAGTCGCCAGCTTGCCCAGTTCATCATCCGTGCGAACGGGTACTTGTTGCGCCAAATCGCCCTGAGCAACAGCCTGGGTTGCTTTCGTAATCTCTTGAAGCGGTTTGGTGAGGCTGCGCGCCAGCACCACGCCAATTGCCAAAGAAACGGCCGTTGCTCCCAACGCCGCCAAAAAAATCGCCCGGTTCACCCGTTCAGAAAAATCATTGCGCTGTGGCGAGGGCATGCCCATCCCCCTGCCCTCGGCAAAGATAATCTGGCCGACCTCTCGCCCATTAACTTCGATAGGAAGGCCCCGGTTGAGCCACCCACGTGGAATGCGATTCCCTGTCCTCTGGCCCAACCCACCTAGCACCACTTCTCCCTGCGTATTGACGACAGCAAACGGCCGTAACTGCTCATTGTTTGACCCCGCCCCGCCAATGCCAATCCGATCCAGGTTCTCCCAGCTGCCGTTGATTTCGTAATAATTCACCAGTTGGTTCATCAACACACTGTCCGATTGGGCATCGGCAAAATTACTAAATTCATTGGCCGAGACACGCCCGGCAAAAAAGGCGACCAGGGCAATGCCTATCAGACTGACCAACAAAAAAGCTAAACTCAACTTGACAACGAGAGAGCGCATTGATCACTTACTCCGGGGCGAAACGATAGCCAACACCATACACCGTTTCCACATAACGTGGCTTACGGGGATTGGGTTCAATTTTGGCCCGCAAATTTTTGATGTGCACATCGACCGTACGTTCCGAGCCTTCAAATGTGGTGCCTTGCAGTCGGTCTAGTAAATCGAGCCGGGAAAAGGCCCGGCCAGGCGAACCCATTAGAATGGCCAGCAGATCAAATTCTGAGCGAGTCAAATCGATTCGCTCACCATCGACTTCGACCAAAAAGCGCTCTAAATCCAGAGAAACATCGGCAACGTGCAAACGGGCGCTGCTAATGTCCATGGACTGGCTGCCCCGGCGCAGCACGGCACGCACTCGCGCCAACAGTTCACGCGGGCTGAATGGCTTGGTCACGTAATCGTCCGCCCCCAGCTCCAACCCGATGATCTTGTCATCTTCTTCCACCTTGGCGGTGAGCAGAATAATGGGCGTGGCCCGTTCCTGACGATGTACGCGCAAAAATTCATGACCATCCATTTCTGGCATCATGATATCCAGCAAAATAAGGTCTGGTTTTTCCTGGCGGGCAATGAAGAGGGCTTCACGGCCGTTTTTAGCCGTGACTACCCGAAAACCACCCTGCTCCAAGTACGCCTTCACCAAGCTTACCAGTCGGGCTTCGTCATCAACAACCAATATCGTTTTGCTCATTACAAACTCCTGTAGAAACGTGACAATACCGTATCTCTACGCGTCCCGTTCCTGGGACAGTGCCAGCTGGCGCTGCTTTTCACGCGCCCGCTCAATTTGGTCCAACGTCAGATCGTCGGCGCAGTTGGGGCAGGAAACGCCAAATTCATATTTGGTTGAGGTACGATGGTGGGGCTGGACGGCCGTTTTGCACATCGGGCACAGTTCAACCGGCGCTGGCTGCAAATGGTGATCTACCGTGACGCGATCATCAAAAACAAAGCAGTTGCCTTCCCACAAGCTCTCTTCTGGCGGCACCGCCTCCAAATATTTCAGGATGCCATCTTTGAGATGGTACACCTCTTCAAACCCCTGTTCCAGCATGTAGGCGGTTGCTTTTTCACAACGAATGCCGCCGGTACAAAACATCGCCACTTTTTTGTGTTGGTTCGGATCAAGATTCTGCTCTACAAAGTCGGGGAACTGGTTAAATGCCGCTACGTGCGGGTTAACTGCCCCTTTGAATGTGCCAATCTCTACTTCAAAATCGTTGCGAGTATCCACCAAAATCACGTCCGGGCTGCTGATGAGGGCGTTCCACTCATCGGCGGGAATGTACTGCCCCACCCGTTTATTGGGGGTGATGTCTGGTCTACCGAGGTTGACAATTTCCTTCTTTAGCCGCACCTTCATCCGGCTAAAGGGCATAAAGTCCGCCAGCGACTCCTTGTGGGTCAGGCTGGCAAAGGCAGCCTCCTGGCGCAAATAGGCCAGCACAGCATCGATGCCGCTGCGGCTCCCGGCAATCGTACCGTTGATTCCTTCAGCCGCCAGCAAAATGGAGCCTTTCACTTCTTGAGAAAGGCAAAAGTCGCGCAACGGCCGTTGCCGTTCCTGGTAATCTGGCAGTTCCACAAATTTATAAAATGCAGCGATGACAATTGAAGACATTTTCAACCTCGAAATCCAATTTTCACCACTATACCCCATTGCAAAAAGCGTGTCATCCTGACTGGCGATCCAGCAGATGACACGCTTGACTAGCGGAAAGTGAGACACCCGTTAAAGATGTCTCACTCGTTCAATTAGGCACCTAAATCCGGTGCGGTTTGGGGAGCAAAGTTGCTGTTCCCATTATCAAAGCTGCCATTCCCTGGGCCAAAACCGCCCTGACCACCGTGCATGCCACGGCCGCCAGGTCCACCGTGACCGCCAGGGCCGCCGTGCCCACCGGGACCACCAAAGCGGGAGCCTTGCTGGCTCAACAGCAGGTCAGCCTGCTCTTGTGTGAGCAGCCCATCAGCTACGGCCTGGTCAAAAGCGGCGCTGCGGGCCTCGGATACGGCCGTCATCAACGTGTCCATGTCAATGCCTTGTTCCTCAGCCAGATCGTAGATGCGCGTTCCTTCGTCGCGGGCTGCGGCTAAATCTTCAACCGTCAGGCCCAATTGTTCAGCAATGACTGCCTGGGCATCATCCCGGCTAAAGATG
The DNA here is from genome assembly GCA_905479495.1 of uncultured Anaerolineae bacterium. Classification (GTDB taxonomy): domain Bacteria; phylum Chloroflexota; class Anaerolineae; order Promineifilales; family Promineifilaceae; genus Leptofilum. The sequence continues at coordinate 26,228 of CAJQMR010000036.1, read as the reverse complement.
TCTTGAGCCAGATCGTGCAGGGCACGCATTTCCAGCATCTCATCCAGCTGTTCCTGGGTAATCGTGCCATCTTCTACCAACTGGGCTAGCATTGCTTCTTGAACGGCCGTTTGCGCCGCATCCAGTTCATCAACCGTCACACCCAACTGTTCAGCCAGCAGGGCATGGACTTCATCTCGGTCAGGACGGCCGTTTGCGGCCTGAACTGCTTCCATCACAGCATCGTGAGCAGCATCCAAATCGTCAACCGTCACGCCTAGCTCTTCAGCCAACAGCTCACGAGCAGCTTCCCGGTCGATCAAACCATGTCCGCCACGCGGCCCATGGTTGCCAAAACGGCCAGGTCCGGGCATGAACTCTTCAGTTTCGCTCCCATTCTCGGGCACCGTCACTGGATCATCAGGTTCCGGTTCATCCTGGGCAAAGGTGAGCGAACTGCCAACCAGAGCGGCCAACGCAAGCAGCACAATGAAGATACCACCTATTTTTACGAATTTACTTGTGTTCATTTGTTTACCTCCGAACTTTTTCTAAAAATACACTTTTGTTACTTGTCAGCGTTTTTCCCGCCAATAAAACCAGATTAACAACAACTTGTTCAGAAAATGTGAAGAACTTTTACGGAATTCGTAAAATTCGTATAATCGCCTCATGCTCACTCAACCCACACGAACAGAACTCGTCCACCAATTACAAACGCTCACTTTTTTTGCTGGTCTGCCAGAGTCCACACTGGAAAGTTTAGTGCAAGAAGCTATCTGGCGCGTGTATGAAGCAGGCGAAATCATTTTTTTGGAAGGCGAGCCAGCAACCGGCCTCTACTTTTTACAATTTGGCTGGGTAAAGGTGGTAAAGAGCAATCCTTCGGGGCGGGAACAAGTGTTGCGCTTTATGGAACCCGGTGACACGTTTAATGAAGTCGGCGTTTTTGCCAACCAGCCCAACCCCGCCACAGCTATCGCTTTGGAGCCGGCTGGAATCTGGCTGCTGCCCCACCAAACTCTGGCCCGCACCCTGCGCCAAAATCCCGATTTTGCCCAATATGCCCTGGCCAAAATGGCGGAACGCGTGCTGCATCTGGTTACCCTTGTGGCCGATCTATCGCTGCGGCCCGTGACTGGCCGCCTGGCCCGGTTGCTTACCGAAGATGCGGTAGATGGGGTACTGCAACGCCCTCGTTGGTACACACAAACGGAGCTGGCCGCTCGCCTCGGTACCGTTCCCGATGTAGTCCAGCGTGCCCTGCGCCAGCTAGAAAATGACGGCCTGATTGAAGTTGAACGGCAGCAAATCCGCATCTTAGACGCCCCCGCTCTGGCAGAAATCGCCATTTAGATCATTTCCTTCGAAAATAATTGAACGCAGAGGCGCGGAGGCGCAGAGAAAAATCTGTGTAATCTGCGAAATCTGCGGTTTTCATTCATGGTGTTGAGCTTGCGCTCATGTCGTCTCCTTCGAAAATAGGACGCAGATTCCCCTGTACGCGAAGCGGTCGCTCCGTGACATTAGCCTGATAAAAATGATCATGGGAATCAGGTAAATCAGCGTTCCATTTTAATTCATGGTGGTCAACGACAGTTGGTGTCGTCTCCTCTGCAAACGCCCAAACCTGAAAGGTTCACCCCAAAATTTAGTAAAAAACGGTTCTTCACAAAGCAAAACGGGCTCAGTTCATGCCTGTTTTGAAAACCTGTCACATTTCTCATCAAGTTTCCGACAAAAGTCGGCGCATCTTGTAACCCTTTCCCTTACTCTGTCTAACATAGATTTAGTTTTTTGATGAGGTTTGGTGATGACAGAAGTCGTGGAAAAGCTGACGGTAGAGGCACAAGTTTGTTTGATTTGTGGGCAAGTGCGGGAAACGGCCGTTTCCCGAGGCATGTCCATTTGTAACAACGGTGGAGAAGTAGTGGGGCAGGTGGCGGCAGTGCTGCTAGACGGCCGTTCCCAACAGCCAACTCACCTGGTGCTATCCCGATTGGTTCCCGAATATCGGTTAGTCCCCATTGGCCAGATGGTTGACGTCACGCAAGCACATGTGCTGCTGCAACTCTCCAGTGAACAAATAAATCAGCTTCCCTTGCACATACCCAAACCATAAACCAGACAAAAGTCGGCGACGGCCGTTTCCTAAACCAGTAAGCTAATAATCATTCAAGAAATCGATCCGTGGAACATACACATTTCAGGAGAAAAAAATGACCCAAGCAATTCTATACCCCGCCTGGCAAGATGTTATTCAATTTGGTGATACAGGCCCTAACCCGCAAAAAATTATCGAAACCGACAACTTTCGTGCCGTAATCGTGGGGTTAAACGCCGGACAAAAGATACCGCCACACCCGGCCCCCACGTCTACCTACCACTTTTTTGCCGGAACCGGCAGCATCATCGTCAACGGCGAACGCTTTGCCGTGCAGGCTGGTGCCACCATTGTGGTACCGGATGGCGCAACCCGCAGCATCGAAGCCGAGACAGAGCTGGCCTTTCTGGGCGCACAAGCAGCTCAAATCAATCAATAACCGAAAGATCAGGAGTTACCCGATGAATCTTTACTTTTTAATGACCTTTTTATTCATAGCCGTGGCCGGGCTGACCGCACTGGATGCCACACTCACCAGCTGGACAATCATCCCCTGGGTAAATGGGCTGCGCTGGCTGCGTATTCACTTTATCACCCTGGGCGCACTGACCGAAATGCTTTTTGGCCTGTTGCCGCTGCTGGTAGCTAAACGGGCCAATCTGCCCAAACCGCGCACCCGGCTGGACACCTGGCTGGTGCTCAATGCAGGCTTGATGCTGCTGCTGGCGGGCATTCCCATCGTCAACAAGGTGCTCATTTTTGCTGGCGGCACGCTCATCTTTGGCGCAACCTTGCTGCTGCTGCGTCAACTTTACGCGCTTCGTCCGGCAAATCGTACGGAGCCTGGCCAGGGGCGCAAATTCTACCTGATGGGGTTGAGCTATTTTCTGGTAGGGATCATTATTGGGACGGGCCTGTGGTTAGGTTGGAGCGACGTTTTGAAAATTCAAGTACCGGTTGAGGCGCATATTCATGCCAACAATTGGGGCTTGATGTCCCTGGTGTTTGCCGGCTTGCTGGTTGATTTGTATCCAAAGGTGATGAAACGGCCGTTTGCCTGGCCCACCTCCATCAACAAAATCTTTTGGCTGATGAGCCTGGGCGCACTGGGCCTGGTGCTGGGACCGTGGTTCAACTCCCTTTACTTCACCGTGCCTGGGCTGGTTCTGCATATGGCTGCCACCACCTGGCTGCTGCTGAACGTCATCAAACCAGTTTGGGGTGACCGAACCGCCTGGGCCAAACCGGGCCTGTGGCACCTGACCACTGCTTATTTATGGCTCATTGCGCCACTGCTGGTAGCCCCGCTGATCATTTTGCAAGTGCCGGGAATCCCTGGGACCACCATTGAGCAAAATGCACCTCAGGCGCTTATTTATGGCTGGCTGCTGCTATTTGGCTCCGCCATTATTCTCTACTTTGCCCAACGGCAGTTCCAACCAGAAGCGGAACCACAGTTTGGTGGCAATTGGCTCAGCCTGGGGCTGATTCATCTGGGCGGCATTAGCTTGTGGATAAGTATTTTTGTGGGTCCAAACGGCTTCTGGCACGGCTTGGCCTACGGTCTGTGGACGGTGGCCATCGTACCAATTGCCTGGCAGCTGTGGCGAATGATTCGCCCAGTTTTGGAAGATGGACGGCGAGAAACGGCCGTTGCCCCCGGCGATTAGCTTTTCCCAAGTGCGACGCGCTTCTGAAGTGCGTCGCACCAGAATGGATAATGCTTATTGACTGATCAACACAATGTCTTGTACAGAATAGAGACGCTTGGTGATAAATGCAATATATTTGCCTGTGGGTGAAATAGTTGCTTTGCCGTCCATCAAGAGTATAGGGCGTGTATACGGCTCGTGTTTTTGGGGTCTTACACCCGTAGCTCGAACCATCTCCAGCAGTTGCCCATCAGGGTACGCATCTTCAGTCAGTTCTTCAGGGATTTTCTGGCTCAAACTGTTTGTTCCAGCGGTGGGAGAATACACATACGTTTTAGGGAAACCTTTACACACACTCTGATAATAAAGACTATCGTCTTGATCCCAACCCAGAATTGTGTAAGTGCAAGGCACTTCCTCTTTTAGATCTTGGAGGTTTTTGGTGAGGTTGCCAAAGTATGTTGTATCAGTCACATGATGGGTCTCGTACGATTTAATAGCTTCAAGCGGTGGGTTGTATGGGAATAAAAGAGGAGAAAGAGCAAAGAACACGACTAAAAAGGTAATTAAAGCAACAGTTTTTTTCATAATCCACTCCCGCTGGGGCGCTTGCCAAGGAAAGCGGAGACTTTCCTCAATTGGCCCCTACTATTATGCATAGCCTTTCAACACCACAAGCCACCAACATCCCCCTGAATTTGGGCAGTCTCTATGCGCTCGATTGTACTTGAAAGTTGGGGAAACTGTATTTTGCGGAGGACAGTCGTAAAACAAATCGGGTAATCGTAGGGTCAGATACGGGAGGGCTGCCCCAGGTGCGACACACTTCCAAAGTGCGTCGTCCCCCCCTCTTCTCTACTTCTTCGCTGCTTCCAAATGGTCCTGAACGGCCGTCACCGAATCCAGCTTGAGCACTTCTTCCGCCAACGCTTTGGCCTCTGGCAGCGACCAGCTGCGCAGCGCCGCTTTGACAGCGGGCACGGATGGTGCCGCCATGCTCAGCTCGGTCAGGCCCAATCCCAGCAGCAGCGGCGTGGCCAGGGTATTGCCCGCCAGTTCGCCACACATCCCCACCCAAATACCTGCTTTTGCGGCGGCAACGGCCGTTTGCTGAATCATGCGCAGAACGGCCGGTTGGAACGCCTGGGCCAGTTCCGCTACGTTGGCGTTGCCTCGGTCGGCGGCCATCACGTACTGCGTCAAATCGTTGGTGCCGATGCTGAAAAAGTCCACCTCGGCCGCCAGCAAATCGGCCACGGCCACTGCCGACGGCAGTTCAATCATGATGCCCACGGAGAGATCGGGATCAAACGGCCGTCCTTCGGCCTGGAGCTGTTCGCGGGCGGTTTGCAGCATTGCTTTGGCGCGGCGCAGCTCCGTCAGCGTGCCAATCATGGGAAACATCAACTTGACGTTGGCTGGACTGCCATCATCAAGCACGCTGGCCTGCAAAATGGCGCGCAGCTGTAGCATAAAAATTTCTGGCTTATCCAGGCAAAAACGAATGCCCCGCCAGCCCAAAAACGGGTTGTCTTCCTGGCCTAAATCCAAATATGGCAGCGGCTTATCGCCCCCCACATCCAGCGTGCGAATGATGAGCGGCCGATTGCCCAGGTTCCCCTGGGTGCCCAATCCCGCTACCACCTGCCGATATGCGGCCAACTGCTCGTCTTCGCTGGGCGCTTCAGCACGATCCAGAAACAAAAATTCGGTGCGGAACAGCCCTACCCCTTCCGCACCATAGCTCAAAGCAACTTCCACATCGTTGGGACCACCAATATTGGCGGCTACTTCTATGCGAATGTCATCTGCGGTGCACGCCAGGGCCTGGCTGGCGGCTTTGGCGGCCTGCTGTTCGGCCAGCCAATCGGCCTGTGCCTGTCGCAAGGTGGCAACCTGGTCTTCGCTCGGGTCTACCCAGAGCTGCCCGGTACGGCCGTCCATGCCCAAAATCGCACCATCTTCAATCTTAGCCAGCTGATTGCCTACGCCCACCACGGCCGGGATGCCCAAAGCGCGCGCCAAAATGGCACTGTGCGCCGTCGTGCCGCCTAATTCAGTGCAGATACCCAGCACTTGTTTGGGGTTTAGCTGGGCTGTGTCTGACGGGGTCAAATCCACCGCAACTAAAATGTACGGCCGTTCCGCCTGCAAGTCTGGCAGCTCTGCACCCAACAAATGGCGCAGCACTCGGTGGCCCACGTCACGCACATCAACTGCCCGCGCCTGGAAGTAAGGATCGTCCAAATTTTGGAAGGAAACGGCCGTTTCTTCCACGGCATCTGCCCAGGCCGCTTCGGCATTGATTTTGTCTTGTTCCAGCCTATTTTTGACGGCCGTTTGCAAATCGGGGTCCTGGATAATAAGTTGATGGGCTTCAAAAATAGCGGCTTCCTGCGCCCCAACTTGCTGCTCAGTTTGTTGTTGCAGCGTTTCCAGTTCAGCGATGGCGGTTTGCACGGCCGTTTGCAGCCGCTGCCACTCGGCACCACTGTCCTTGTCTGTTTCTCGGGGAATGGCTGGCAGTTTAGGTCGGTACTGCAACACCGGGCCAAGGGCGATCCCTGGCGAGGCAGCCAAGCCATGCACACCCTCAGCTTCAGCAGCCGGAGCAATAGACGATTCCGCACGTTTGGGCCCTGGCTCCACTTCAGCTTCGCCAAAATTTTCGGCGGCCAGCTGCTGAATGGCTGCCAACGCCGCCGCACTGTCTGGGCCAACGGCCGTAACCGTAATCGTCTCCCCTTGGCGGACGGCCAGGGTAGCTACCTGGTTGATGCTTTTGGCATTGGCCGTAGCCTGCCCTTTTTGAATGGTAACGTCTGCCTGAAACTGGTTGGCGGTGCGTACGAAATTTGCCGCTGGTCGAGCGTGCAGCCCCATCTTGTTATGCACTTCCAGGCTAATTTTTTGGCTTTGCTCAGACGCTGGTGGGGAAACGGCCGTATCTTCTGCCAGATCAGGTTTGGCCAGATTGAGCTGCTCGACCTTCACAGCCAGCGCCCCTTCAGCCTCGGTCAGCACCTGGGCCAGGCTTCCACCCACCATCGACTGCACAGCCGCTGCCATGGTGCCTTCAACCAAAGGTGCCGCACACAGCTTTACATTTGCCTGCTGCGCTTCTGACAAAAATTCCAGAGCCATTTCGGCGCTCAGCAAGGCACTGCCTAAATCCATCAGAACCAGCACGCCCGCTTCGCTATAGACTGACTCGATCGCCGCCAGCACCTTCATCGGATCGGTGCCAATTGGCTGTTCATCATCATCCATGCCGCCAGCAATCGCCAGAGGCACCTGCCCCTGCACCATTTGATCAGCTAATTGACGAACACCTTCGGCCAAGATGGCACTATGAGAAACAACGACAATACCTACCATACCCTCCACCCGCCATTATGGAGTACAAAAAAGGTTCCCAACGACCGAAACGGCCGTTGGGAACCCTTCAGTTCAACAATGAATTAAATTACTCGACCCAATCGAAGGTGCGGGTAACAGCCTTCTTCCACATGGCAAACAATTCCGTGCTGGCTTTGCTGTCCTTGTTGGGTTCCCAGGTCTTGTCTACACCCCAGTTTGCGCGCATTTCGTCGGTATTCTTCCAGAAACCAACTGCCAAACCAGCAGCGTACGCAGCGCCAAGCGCCGTCGTCTCTGCCACCTTGGGCCGGATCACCGGTACGCCCAATACATCTGCCTGGAACTGCATCAGCAGATTATTGAACACCATACCACCGTCTACCTTCAAGGCCGTCAGATCAACACCAGAATCGGCATTCATGGCGTCCAAAACCTCGCGGGTCTGATAGGCAGTAGCTTCTAGCGTGGCGCGACCAAAGTGGCCTCGATTCACGTAGCGGGTCAACCCGGCAATGACACCACGGGCACTGTCTTTCCAGTAAGGAGCATACAAACCAGAGAAGGCAGGGACAAAGTAGATGCCACCATTATCCTCCACTGTCTTGGCCAGATCCTCTACCTCTGGAGCCGACTTGATCATCTTCAAGTTATCGCGCAGCCACTGCACCAACGCACCGGTTATGGCGATGGAGCCTTCCAATGCGTAAACGGCTGGTTGATCGCCAAACTTGTAGCATAGGGTCGTGAGCAGCCCGTTTTTCGACGGTACTGGCTCTTCACCCGTGTTCAAAATCATGAAACAGCCGGTGCCGTAGGTGTTTTTGGCTTCACCGGGGCTAAAGCAAGCTTGGCCAACCGTCGCTGCCTGCTGATCGCCCAAATCGCCAGCAACGGGAATGCGCCCACCGAACGGGCCATTATCCAATGTGTAGCCATACACCTCAGACGACGATTTGATTGTGGGCAACATTGACATGGGAATGCCCATCGCCTTGGCGATCTCTTCGTTCCAGCTGAGCGTATCCAAATTCATAAGCATGGTGCGAGAAGCATTGGTAACGTCAGTTACATGAGCACCACCATTTACACCACCCGTCAAATTCCAAATAAGCCAGGTGTCAACATTGCCGAAGAGCGCATCGCCAGCATCAGCGGCGGCACGAATTTCTGGCACGTTGTCGAGCAACCATTTTACCTTGAGGCCCGAGAAGTAGGTGGCCAGCGGCAAGCCTACCTGGGGACGGAAGCGATCTTGTCCGCCGTCTTTAGCCATTTCGGCTACGATGCGGTCGTTACGGGTATCCATCCAAACAACAGCGTTGTGGTATGGCTTACCAGTGTTTTTGTCCCAAACAACGGTGGTTTCGCGCTGGTTGGTGATACCAACGGCCGCCAAATCAGCGGAGGTGATACCAGCCCGCTCCATAGCCCCTTTCACAACATCCTGCGTGCGTGCCCAAATTTCCATTGGGTCATGCTCCACCCAGCCTGGCTTGGGGAAGATCTGCTCATGTTCCATCTGATGAACAGCGACAGATTCACCACTGTGGTTAAAAATCATGCAACGGGTACTGGTTGTACCCTGGTCAATTGCTGCAACATATTTTGACATTATTACTCCTTCCTAAAAAGATAATCCGCAGATGGCGCAGTTTGCGCTTGCAGATTACACAAATTGCACTGAAATTTTGCAGTAGACCTGATAGGTCTCTCTTCGTGTTATTCTTTAACGGTTTCTAGCAGGGCATTGAGCATCAGGTAGGATGATGTGGCACCGGGATCCTGGTGGCCAATGCTGCGTTCACCCAAATAACTCGCCCTGCCTTTGCGGGCCTGGAGGGGAATTGTGTTTTTCATACCTTGTTCGGCGGCGGCAACGGCCGTTTCTAATACCTCAACCGTTCCCTTTCCAGCAGACAAGGCCGTTTGCATCGCTTCCAGAGCAGGTGCCCAGGCATCGTACATAGTTTTGTCTTCAAGATTGGGGCGACCCCGTTGCAAAACACCTTCAACACCAGCCTGAAGCAGCTTAAACAAATCGTCGTCGTTCAACTCTTCTTTAGCAGCCATTGCCATACCACTGCGCATAAAAAACGTGCCGTACAGCGGTCCACTGGCACCACCAACACTGGAGATAAGCGTCATCCCAGTGGTCTTCAGAATATTGCCAATGTCTTTGTCAGCAACTGTTGGCAATTTCTCCATCACCTTCTTGAAACCTCGATCCATATTGGTGCCATGATCAGCATCCCCGATAGCGGAATCCAGGTCAGTAAGGTAACTTTTGTTTTCTTTCAAAACGGCCGCTGTCTTTTCAAGCCACCGCACGATTTGGTCTTTGGTTATCATAAAAGACCCGCTCCTTCTGTTTCGGTAATCGGTAGTCGATAATCGGTAATCGGCAGTCTGCCTGACCTGCCGATTACCGATAGACTGATTACTGTTACTATGCTCCCCAACGCAAACCGACGGTGTTTACTGGTGCATCCCAGAACTTGAGGATTTCATCGTCTGCTTTGACAAGCGTGATGGAACAACCCTGCATTTCCAAAGAGGTAATGTAGGGACCAATTAAATTGCGGACAATCGTGACGCCGCGTGCTTCACATTCTGTAACTAGCTTGCGATAGATAGCATACAGCTCCGATACAGGTGTACCACCCATGCTGTTAACAAAAGCGATCACAGAATCGCCAGATTTGAATGGCTCATCGGTGAGTTCTTTGTCCACCCAGGTGCCGTTTTCGTTGTCCCATTCGCGCACGGTGCGAGAGTATGCCTCATCGTCCAAAACGGCCGCAGCCATCATGGCGGTGATTTCATCGGCGGTGGTCATGGGCAGGCGTTTACGGCCTGGTTCACCATGAATGCCAATGCCAAACTCAAACTCACCCTCACCCAGATCGAAGGTTGGCTTGCCAGCAGAGGGCACAATGCAGGAGGTAAGGGCGATGCCAATGGAACGGCCGTTCATGTTTACCTTCCGCGCCAAATCGGCACATTGATCCAAATCGTAGCCAGCTTCAGCAGCAGCACCCACAATTTTTTCTACAATCACCGTGGTGCCCACCCCGCGCCGACCAGCCGTATACAAACTATCTTTCACAGCAGCATCATCATCGATCAGAATAGACTGTACCTTGATGCCATCAGCATAGGCTAGCTCTGCGGCCGTTTCAAAGTTCAGCACGTCCCCAGTGTAATTCTTAACCAGGAACAACACGCCAGCACCGCTGTCTACTGCTTTGGCACACTCGTACATCTGGTCCGGGGTTGGCGACGTAAACACCTCGCCAGGGCAAGCGCCATCTAACATGCCCATGCCCACAAAACCACCATGCATCGGCTCGTGGCCGCTGCCACCACCCGATATTATGGCCACTTTACCTTCAACAGGAGCATCAGCACGTATCACATAGAAGGGATCGTAACTTACCTTAATTTCATCAGCATGAGCCAATGCCATCCCTTCAAGCTGCTCCTTAACAACATCATCCACCCCATTAATTAATTTTTTCATGTAACAACGCTCCTTCATGAACTGATCCGAAAAACAACTTTCTCAACAAGTGCACTTTTGTAAAATGCACAAAATTTGTAAGGAAATTCCCGGTCAGCTAGCGAAAAAAAGGCAGGCCATGAACGTTCAGGTCTATATTCTCTTGCATCTGTGACGCTGCAAGAATCTCTATGGCTACCTGATCACCTGACCTGCCTCATGTAATGTCTTCTTTAAGACTCTATGACTTCTTAATGCTCTTAGAATACGAGGTTCCAGACCAAAGCGCCCAATACACCGCCTACCAGTGGCGCGACTACCGGAATCCAACCATAGCCCCAATCCGAATCGCCTTTGCCAGCGATGGGGAGCAAGAAGTGGGCGATACGCGGGCCAAGGTCACGAGCCGGGTTGATAGCATACCCGGTGGGGCCACCCAACGAGAGGCCAATACCCCAAACCAAAGCACCAACCAGATACGGGCCTAAACCAGCGGCTGGGTTGCCACCTGTAGCATCAGAGAAAATAGCGCCAACACCAATCAACAGAACCATCGTGCCGATTACCTCAGTCACAAAGTTCCAGGTGGTGTCACGGATAGCCGGGCCCGTGGAAAATACGCCTAATTTCAGACCAGCATCACTGGTTTCAGACCAATGACGATAGTAAGACAACCAGACAATAACAGCGCCAACAAAAGCACCAGCCGTTTGAATGAGCATGGTAACAATGGCCTGACCAGCGTCATATGTGCCCAAAATGAGCCATTTGCCAATGGTCACAGCCGGATTGATATCTGCCTGCGGGGCACCGGCAGAAATTGAAACAAAAACACCAACCATAACTGCCATGGCCCAGCCTGTGGTAATGACAATCCAGCCGGCATTTTCACCTTTTGATTTACTTAAGAGAACGTTGGCGACAACGCCATCACCCAAAATGATTAAAAACATTGTGCCAAGAAATTCACCAAGCAGGTTATCCATTTTTTCCAACTCCTTGAGAGATTCTACTTCTTCCTAGTTTTGTAAATGCAGAGGTACAGTGATGTGGGGAGGCGATAATGTGGTTTGAGAAATAGGTATATGAATCTGATCGCGTACACTCACTGTATAAAACTTGAAAACGAAAGAAAATCGTTTTCTATGAGTAAAAGTCGCCTTTTCTTCGCGGAAACTTGCCGGACTATCACCTCCTTTTCTTAAACCAACTATTACCCAACTTTCAAACAGCTATTTGTTTTGAACAATCAGCTATTCAAAAAAGCTGTTACAAACAAAAATCTTCAATTGGAAAGTTCTTGGGCAATAAATACAACGTGAAGCTTTGTTTTGTTATGCAGTTTCTACAACACTGGGATACTATACGGGGTAGGTGGCAAATTCATCAAGGAAAAGCAGGTTTTTGTTTCAACATGAAACAGGATGTCGCCAAAAATGTTTCAATATGAAACACCCGGGTGTAAGAATAGCTCTTTTAACGGCCGTTTCTAAAGCGTGACGGGTCAATTTGGTGCACTTTCATCTTACGCCACAGCGTCGTTCGGCCAATTTCCAGCTCGCGCGCCATCTCAGAAACACGCCCCTTACAGGCCCACCCCGCCCGAATAATCGCCTCACGCTCCGCCTCTGCCGCCGAAAGTACCGGCTGCGGTTCTGGCCCCCGCCCCACCACCACACGGCCGTTTCGCACATTCTCCGGCAAATCCACCAGGTGAATAACATAATCGTTGCTCTGGTAAGCTGCCCGCTCCAACACCATTTCCAATTCACGCACATTGCCCGGCCAGGGATAACGGCGCAAAATGGCCATCGCCTCATCATCCAGCACCATGTTTTGGCCATGCCGCCGCGCCGAACGAGCCAGCAACCGCTTGGCCAGCAGTAAAATGTCATCCGTCCGCTCACGCAAAGGCGGAATGGTGATGTTGAACACCGAAAAGCGATAATATAAATGTGACAAGAAGTTCCCCTCCGCCACCGACTTCTCTAGATCGGCCGTGGTGGCCGCCACCACCCGCACGTCCACCGGAATGGGGCGGACGCTGCCCAGGCGCATGACGTGCCCCGTCTCAATGACCTGAAGCAAGGCGGACTGCATTTCTAATGATAAACTTTCCACCTGATCCAGCAGCAGCGTCCCTTCGTGCGCCAGCTCAAATTTGCTGGGACGGCCGTCTCGACCGGACTCCTTCTCAGATCCCAGAAATTCGCTGATGATCAACTCGCGGGGAATAGCGTGGCAGTTAATGGAGATGAACGGTTTTTCGGCACGAACGCTGTCGTTGTGAATGGCCCGAGCCAGATGGTTTTTGCCCACACCCCCCTCGCCCCGCAGCAAAACTGGGGCATTACCCCGTGCCGCAATACGTGCCTGCCGGGTTACAGGACGCATCGCCGCCGACTCGGCAAAAATATCTTCCAGTTTCAGGGTCGCCTGGCTGCCCACCTGCTGATGCACCAAACGGCGCACCTGCGCCAACGGCCGCAGCATCATCATGTAGCCAACAGGATGGCCATATTCCCACACCACCCGCAGCGTCACAATTGTCTGCAAATGCTCGCCTGAAATTTTGACCACCAACGTCACTTCTGTATCTTCTACATCCTGATTGTCTACCAACGCCGTTTGCAACACTTCTGGCAGGGTCAGCACCTCTGTTAACGGCAGCCCCACCACTGACGCTGGGGATAGGTTTAATAATCGCCCCGCCTGCGAATTAACATGGTTGATTTTCCCAAGCGCGTTCCAGGTCAGCACGCCTTCCGTAATGGATTCCATGATGGTGTTGAGCTCGGTCAACCGACGATTGGCTTCTTCTAAGTAGAGTTCTGCCTGGAGCTGATTTGTGATAGCCCGGGCCACAGCCATGACCAGCGACAGGGTATGCGAGGTTGCGTCTTCAACACTACTCACCACGCCAATAATGCCAATGATACGGCCGTTCACATCATGGATAGGTGCAGCCGTGCTGGTGAATTTATGGAATTTCTGGTAGTAATGCTCCGCCCCCACCACCTGTACCGGCATCGCTGCCACCAGCGTCACCCCCAGCGCATTGGTGCCCAGATACAGCTCAGACCAATAGGTGCCAACGCCCAAATTGCGCGTCTCCACCATCTCTTGGGCCACCGGGTCGCCGCAGAGGGATAAAATACAGCTCGTGCCATCGGCCAGCAGAATAGCCGAGCCAGACCCTTCAATATATTGGTGCATATCTTCCATAAAAGGGACGGCCACCGTGATCAAATCCTGTTGGGACTTTAACAATGATTTCAGGGCGGGTTCCCGCAATCTTGGCGGGTTTGGTTTATTCGTGGGGTCTGCCAGAGGAGCGCAGCGCTGCCATGATTGAATAATCGTCTGGTCTGGGTCCGCGCCAACAACGGCCGTTACCTGGCCCGTGGCCATAAAGGTTTGCCAATATTGCCGCAAAAGCGAATGATTAACCGGATATCCAATTGGCTGCATGATGCATTTTCACAAAAATCACTGCCCGGCGCAACTTCTGGACAACCAACCATCATCTGGCCTATCATTCAGAAAAGTAAACACACAAGGATGGCAGCTATGAAACGATGGAATGGTTGGGGGGATACGGCCGTAACCTATCCGCTCCCCGAAAAAGCAGGCGACTACCTTATTGATCTGGTGGGTGAAGCCACACCGCCTCAGGATGCTGCCCTGGCCGACGTCATTGCCACCGTGCCAGAAAGCCGCTTGCCCGCCCATCCGCTCGTCCAAACCGATGCGGAAACGCGGCTGAAGCACGCCCGTGGCCAAAGCTTCCCCGACTGGGTAGCCTTGCGCAGCGGACACATTCCCGCCTTCCCCGATGGCGTCGCCTTCCCCCAAACCGAAGCCGACGTACGCACTCTGCTCCAGTTTGCCCGCAGCCACGACATCAAGCTGATTCCCTATGGCGGCGGCACCAGCGTCGTCGGCCACATCAACCCAGAATCGGGCGACCGCCCCGTGCTCACCGTGAATTTACAGCGCCTCAGCCGCCTCACCGCGCTGGACAGCACCAGCCAGCTGGCCACCTTTGGCGCGGGCGTGGCCGGGCCAGAAATGGAGGCCCAACTGCGAGCCAAAGGGTACACGCTAGGCCATTTTCCCCAATCGTTTGAATATTCCACGCTGGGGGGCTGGGTGGCTACACGCTCCAGCGGGCAGCAGTCACGGGGCTACGGCCGTATCGAGGATCTGTTTGCGGGGGGCAAGCTGCTGGCTCCGGCGGGCGAACTCATCATGCCCCCCCTGCCCGCTTCCGCCGCCGGGCCAGATTTGCGCCAGCTGGTGCTTGGCTCTGAGGGACGATTGGGCATCATCACTGAGGCCACCATGCGCATTTCAACGCTGCCGGAGAAAGAGTCATTTAATGCGATTTTCTTCCCCAACTTTGAGGCAGGCAAAACGGCCGTGCGCCAAATGCTCCAGGCCAATCTACCCCTCTCGATGGTGCGCCTGAGCACCGGCATTGAAACCGAAACAACCCTCAAGCTGGCCGGGCACGAGATGCTTATCGGCACGCTGGAACGGCTGCTGAGCATGCGCGGCGTCGATGAAGGCAAGGCAATGCTGCTGCTGGGCTTCAGCGGCAACCGGCACATCGTTAACACGGCCCGCAGCGAGGCAGTAAGCCTGGCCAAAGAGCAGGACGGCATCCATGTGGGGCAGCAGTTTGGCAACCAGTGGCAAAAGGGACGCTTCCGCACCCCCTACCTGCGCAATGCGCTGTGGAAAATCGGCTACGGGGTAGATACATTGGAAACGGCCGTTACCTGGAACCAGGTAGACGCCACCCTGCAAGATATCGAGACCAGCCTCAAAGCGGCCATGGAAACATTTGGCGAGCGGCTGCACGTTTTCACCCATCTGTCGCACATGTACGCCACCGGATGCAGCATCTACACCACCTACCTCTTCCGCCTTGCCACCGACCCAGATGAAAATTTAGCCAGATGGACGGCCATGAAAACGGCCGCCAGCCAAGCCATCGTGCGCCACGGCGGCACCATCAGCCACCAGCACGGCGTGGGCAAGGACCACCAACCTTACCTGAAGGCTGAAAAGGGCGAGTTGGGCATTGCCACCCTGAAAGCGCTGGCGCGGCAGTTTGATCCGGTGGGGGTGATGAATCCGGGGGTGTTGGTGAAGGGGGTGGCAGGGTGAGGGGGTGACAAGGTGAAGGGGTGAATTACCCAATTACTCAATTACAAATTCACCCACTGGCACACTGGCAAACTTTTTCGCCGTAAGAAACGGCGGCTACGGGAATGGCTTTTATGTGGACAAAAAATTGGCGTGAAGAGATTTGGCAAAATTTAGACCAGCCGTGGGACATTGTGGTGGTGGGCGGCGGTATTACCGGCGCGGGCATTTTGCGCGAGGCAACCCGGCTGGGGTTGAAAACGCTGCTGGTAGAGCAGCGTGACTTTGCCTTTGGCACCTCCAGTCGCAGCTCCAAGCTGGTACACGGCGGGCTGCGCTACCTGAAGCAGGGCAAAATTGGGCTGACGCAGGCCAGCGTGCAGGAGCGGCAAAAGCTGCAAGAATCGGCCCCCGGGTTAGTGGACCCGCTGGGCTTTTTGCTGGCCAACGAGAAGGGCAGCGGCCAGCGGCGAGAAAAGTGGCTCATCCAGGCAGGGCTTTCTTTTTACGATTTGGTGGCGCTGCAATGGAGCCATCGTTACTACAGCCCACAAGATGTATGGATGCTGGCCCCACGCCTGAATGTGCAGGATTTGGCCGGCGCGTTTCATTATTTTGACGCCCAAACCGATGATGCCCGGCTAGTGCTGCGCGTGCTGCGCGAAGCGGTGGCGGCGGGCGGTACGGCCGTAAACTATGTCGCTGCCATTGATCTCATTCGGGAAGAAGGGCAGGTTGTGGGGGTGATGCTGCAAGATCGAGAAACAGGGCGGGAAACGGCCGTTCGCAGCAAAATCGTCATCAACGCGACTGGGGCCTGGGCCGATGATCTGCGAGAAAAGGTTGGCCAGGAGCCGCGATTACGGCCGTTGCGCGGCAGTCACCTTATTTTCCCGCAATGGCGCTTTCCGTTGGCCCAGGCCGTGTCGTTTAATCACCCGCTGGACGGCCGTTTTGTCTTCATTTTCCCCTGGGATGGCGTCACGCTGGTGGGTACCACCGACGTGGACCACAGTGAAGGGCTAGACCATGAACCACACATTACCCCAGGCGAGGTAGCCTACCTGATGGCTGCTGTTGACTCCCGCTACCCCTCCCTGGCCCTGACGCTAAATGACGTGCTGGCCACCTTTGCCGGGGTGCGTCCCGTCATCAACACGGGCAAAGCAGACCCCTCAGACGAATCGCGCGACCATGTGGTCTGGACCGAAAACGGGCTGCTTACCGTGACCGGTGGCAAGCTAACAACCTTCCGGCTGATTGCCCTGGACGCGCTCAAAGCGGCCCGTGCCGCCCTGCCCGACATGCCCAAAATTGATGAGGATGAACCCGCCCTCAACGAGGTCACGGAAGATTTACCGGCCATTTTGCCAGAAGCAATCCGGCGGCGGCTCATTGGTCGTTATGGGCAAGAAGCGTCTGAGTTAATGGCCGCAGCCCAAACAGGCGAGCTGGACATCATTCCTAACACCAACGTGCTGTGGGCGGAGCTGCGCTGGGCCGCCCGCAGTGAAGGCGTGGTGCATCTCGATGATTTGCTACTGCGGCGGGTACGGCTGGGGCTGCTGCTGCCGCAAGGCGGTGCGGCGCTGGCGGATAGGATTCAGGCGATTTGCCAGCCGGAGCTGGGCTGGGAAGACGGCCGTTGGGCCAAAGAATGGGATGCCTACCAGCAGCGGTGGCAGGCCAAATACAGCCTGCCACCACAAGAGACAATCCCCGACTGGCACACGATGTTGCAAAAGCCAGAAACACCCATCATTTCTAAAGAGACAGCGCAAAACCAAACGGCCGTTGCCGGACTATTATTGGGGACGGCTTTTACCCTCATTTTGCTTTATTTTGGACTGCGTAAACGGAATTAATGATGAACCGCCAAGAGCGCCAAGAGCGCCAAGAGCACCAAGAAAATAAAGACCTTAGCGTTCTTTGCGCCCTTTGCGCTGAAAATCTGGCTCCCGACCAGAGGTAAAGGTTGGCTTATTGATTCACCATTTGGGCATGCAGCGGCTTGGATTGGCTAGTGCTGCTTTCTGAGTTGTCATACGTTTCCGTCCAATTTTCGTGGCGGCTTAGCTGCGAGGAGAGGGCTGCAGCAAATATGACGAGTGTAGAAGCTATCAGACTTAGAATGGAGAAAATCAAGAGTGCCATCATTGTTTCGTTCCCGGTTTTGCCGTGTGTACGGCCGTTTATTTAACAATGATCACACTATAGCGGATGCAACTTTGAAACGCGACGACATACGTGCCACTGTGCACGCACTTGAGTGCGTCAGATTTGCGAGGGGCGATTATCAGGCTTCGATCTTGTCTTTAGTGGAACTGTTTTTGAGCGTGGTGTTATTGACGGCCGTTTCCCCCAAAACCTCATTAATGTTGCGCGTCAACTCATCCAAACCAGTTGGCTTCAATAAGTAGCGGTTCGCACCTGCCTGCAAGCCTTCCTGGATGGCTTCCTGGTGAGCCTTACCACTGAGCATAATAATGGGGAGTTCGGCCGTTTCTGCCGTGTCGCGCAATTTGCGGCACAAGGTTAACCCATCCATGCGCGGCATCATCACATCCAAAATCAAAACGTCTGGGTTACATTCGGGGATTTTTTCTAGCGCTTCCAGCCCATCCCGGGCTACAAAAGATTGATAGCCCAACAGGGTCAGCATTGTTGACAGCAACTGTCGAATATCGTATTCATCGTCCACAACCAGGACTGAGCAATTCATCTTCCGCTTCTCCACTAGAATGAAGACCCCGGGAAACTGCTCGGGGAATATCTCGTTGTTTGGGATTGTGCCAGTTGGGAACTACTCTGGACAGAGTCTAAATTACCATATTAAATAGTACTTACGGCCTATATTAAGCATTTGGGCAAAGCCACAGAGAACACAGAGAAAAAAGAGGGTAAAATTTTTGTGAACACTATTGCGAATTTTAAGAGAGACGGCCGTTCAGAGGTAAAATAGACCGCAAACACAACCAACATTTTCTCGGAACCATCTCAACAGCTTGGTGATGTGGCAATCAGTTTCCGGGGAAACAAAAGGACTCATATGGAAATTTTAGGTGGCCCCCTTTTTAGCGTAGCCGGCGCGGGTGAATCGCACGGCCCGGGCATCAGCACCATCGTTTTTGGCTGTCCGCCGGGCCTTCAGCTCAGCCGCAGCCAGATTCAAGCATACTTGGACCGACGGCGGCCTGGCAGCAGCCGCCACGGCACCCCGCGCAACGAAAAGGACAAGGTGCTGCTGTTGGCCGGACTCTACCAGGACGATCACGACGCCCTCACCGCCGGTCCGGCCATTGAAGCCACTGTAGAAGGCACCACCTTTGCCACCACCGCCTACGAAGTTGGCTTTACCACTGGCGAACCAATTAGTGCACTGGTGCTTTCTGCCTCGTCCAAATCGCGCCATTACGACCAGTTTGCCGGGCCAATGGGTGCGGTCCGCCCCGGCCACACCGATTTAGTGAAATACCACAAAGCCAAAGGTCATGTCGATATTCGCGGCGGCGGCCGTTCCAGCTACCGCAGCACCATTTCTGACGTAATTGGCGGCTCGATTGCCCGTATTTTTCTACAAGAGACGTTGGGCACAGTGATTTTATCTTCTATTAGTCAGGTGGGTTCCTTGCAAAGCCAACGCAGCCTGAGCGATCATTTCACCCAATTGCTGCGTGAGAACGGCACAATCTCCGCTGAGCAAATAACACAGGTGCAGGCGCAGCTAGCCAACGCCGAAATTCACAGCCTGGATGCCGAGTTTGCCACGGCCGCAGGCGAGCTGATCAAGCAAACTCGAATTGAGGGCGATTCGATTGGGGCAGCAGTGGAGGTAGTGGCAGTAAAGGTGCCCGCCCTGGCAGGCGACCCGCTTTACCACAGCCTGAAGCTGCGACTGATGGGCAGCCTGGGTGGGCTGCATGCCGCCCAATCGTGCGAAATTGGGGACGGATTTCAGGTGGTGGCTCGGAAAGGCAGCGAAAACAACGATCCCATCCGGCGCAGCGGCTACCAGGGCAATTCGCACGGCGGGCTGATCGGTGGCATCACGACGGGAATGCCGCTGGTGTGCCGCGTAGGTTTTAAACCAACATCCACCATCGTCAAATCGCAGCAATCGGTACAGAAAAATCTGGAGGAGATTGATTTTCTGCTGGAGAAAGGGCGGCACGATCCATGTGTAGGCGTGCGGGCTGGCGTCACGCTGGAATCCCGCCTGGCCATTGAGCTGATGAACGCCGTCCTGATGCACCAGGCACGCGCGGTGGATCCAAAGCAATTCAAACTATTTTGAGTAGCCGCAGTTTCTTACTGCGAAAAAACAGCGCAGTAAGAAACTGCGGCTACGTGTTACAGCCAAAGGTCGCGCAGGAACTCGGCTTGTTTGCGCAATTGGAAGGGACCCCCGCCTTCGTGGTTATTGTAATTGTAAACAGCTATCTCTTTATCCCCTGAATAATGATTGTAAGCGGCGTACACCGTGCTGGGGGGGCAAATGTCGTCCATCAGCCCAACAGAAAAGAGCGCCTTGGCTTTGGCCCGGGAGGCAAAATTCACGCCATCAAAGTAAGAAAGCGTGTGGAACACAGCTTCAACCTGGTCACGATGGGTGGCACAATAACGGGTGATTTCGTTATACGGGTCTCTCTCAGTTAATTCGGTGGCGTGTCGGTAATGGCAAAGAAAGGGCACATCGGGCATGGCAACGGGTACGGCCGTATCCAGCCCCGCTACCGCCAACGTAATTCCCCCACCCTGGCTGCCGCCGGTAATGGCAATCCGGTCGGGAATGACAGCTGGCTGCCGCCGCATTAAAGTCAAGGCCCGCACGGCATCGACAAATACCCGGCGGTAGTAATAGGTGTACGGATCAAGAATCCCCTGCGTCATAAAACCAGGCACGTGTGAGCCAGTGCCTTGTGGCGCAACGTCCACCGTGGCTCCCGGCCGACCATGCGCCCAGCCCTGACCGCGCGTATCCATCACGAAGTAGGCAAAGCCAAGGCTGGGCCAGGTGAGTAAATCCAGCAAAAAGCCACGCCCGCTGCTGTAGCCCAAATATTGCACAACACAGGGCAGGGGTTCGGCCCGCTGGCGAGGCAGCAAAAACCAGCCTTTGACTGGCTGGCCACCAAAGCCAGCAAAGGTCACATCGTAAGCATCAATCGTTTTTAAACCCTCGTCCACAAGGTCAAACTTGGCATTCATGGGAAATTCGGCCGTTTCGGCCAGAGTTTGTTGCCAAAACGCGTCAAAATCATCTGGTTCTTCACGAGGTGGCAAATATCGTTGTAATTCATTAAGAGGCAAGTCAAAAAAGGGCATTGGATTTTCTCCATTTGTGTAACTATTTTTAGTAACGATAGCGGGAACAGTCATCCCTGGCTACAATCTTATCAGAATAGTTAGCTAATAAATGAAAAGTGCTAAGTAAAGGACGGGCAATTCGTGCAATCACAAATTGATCAAAGGGCGGAAGCGTGAAAGCAGTTATTTTTGATTTGGGTAATGTACTGGTGAATTATGATGGTCAAGCAACCTTGACCGCATTGAGCGAACTGGTTGGAATTTCCCTGGACAAGCTTTTTGTCCATTACCAAAACGTTGATTACGCTTTTGGTACAGGCCAACTTAGCGGGCGCGGCTACTATGATCTGCTCGACCAAACGTTTGGGCTACAGTCCAGCTATGAGAACTATGTGGCTGCTCTTTGTCGTTACCAGGAGCGTAACGAAATGGCCTTTGCGTTTGCCCGTGAGCTGCAAGCAAAGGATGATGTGGTTGTGGGCATCATCAGCAACACGAATGAGGTTCACGCCAGCTGGCTCCATGCCAATTTGCCAGAGCTTAAGCAATTTAGCAGTGTTATCTTGAGCAATGAGGTCGGCCTGCTAAAACCGGACCCGGCCATTTTTAAACTGGCGCTCAACCAGCTGGGTGTTTCGCCAGAGCAAGCACTGTTTGTAGATGATGTGGCGGAGAATGTTGTGGGAGGAACGGCCGTTGGCCTTGCCAGCTATCTGCATCAAAATTGGTCACGCACACAACCCTACATCAAAAATTGGTTGCAGCAGTAACTAAATTCCCCGCTTTTCTAAGAAAAATCATAAAATCTCCCCAAATTGTAACCTGATTATCGTAATTTTGTTTCATTTCCCTGCACCCACAGGAGAAAAATCGGGTACAATGTAAGGTACAACGCACCTACAAACTACCTACAAATAAACTATCAAGCATCACAATCGTCATTGCGTAGTTCCTATGTCCAATAAAAATGAGTTGAGTTTGCTCCCATTTCACAGCCTGTGCGACAGGTGTCATCGGGAAAGTGAACGCTTTTTTGCCCAAAAAGAACATGACCCCCGCTTCTGTTATGAACTATTTCGGCGGGCATTTGTACATGGCAACGATTATGCCTGGGCCTGTTTGTACGAACAGTACCACAAGCTGGTTATTTCCTGGGTGACACGCCACGCTCTTTATTCTGGATTAGGCGAAGAGGCCGATTATTTTATGAACCGGGCTTTTGAAAAGATGTGGCAAGGGATTCCTGCAGAAAATTTTGACAAGTTCCCTGATCTCAAGTCACTGCTGCGCTATTTGCAAATGTGTACCAATGCCGTCATGGTGGATTTTGCCCGCTGGAAAGAGCAGGCCCATTTATGGGATCGCGCCAACCGCTCCGACAATGGCGATGAGGAAATCGATCCATTTGCTACCATCATGGACTCCAACATGCGACCCGAACGGGCGGTAGCCCGGCAAGAAATGCAGACGATTTTATGGCAAAAGCTAGAATCTTTATGCAATAGCGAAAAAGAGCATCTGGCAATTCATGGCTACTTTGTGCTTGATTTGAAACCGCGTGAAATCTATGATCTTTATTCCGCAGCGTTTTCCGATGTTCGGGATGTGTCTCGAACCAAAGATAACTTTTTGGCACGGGTCCGGCGCAACGAAGATTTTAAGGAATTTTTGGACGATGCGTGAAAAATGGCACAGCATTCGTTTATAGGGGTAGCAGCATAAAATGCTTGCACGGGCAGAATCAACCCGCTTTTGGGAAAACCCTATTCTGCCACAGCATTGCGCACCCTTATGCAAAACAATGCAGGCGACAGAGGTGACACAATTATGAACGAAAACAAACAGTTTTTTTTAGTTTACCAGATGACCTTTTTGTTCTCTGCGTAACTCTGTGTCTCTGTCTTCTCTAGGGCAATTTCTACAGCGCAATGATTAGGAGATTTAACGATGGCGCATATTGATGACAGTCTCAAGGCTGCTCTCTATCGAATTACCTGTCCCGATAGCGCAACATTAGGCAATTTTCATTTGGGACTGTTGCCAGAAGATGCCACAACACAAATTTCAGATCATCTGGCAATTTGTCCCCACTGCGTACGAGAGATTGAGCAATTAGAGGTGTTTTTGGCGGAAACGGCCGTTTCGCTGCAACCCTCAACCGTTGAAAGAATCAAAGTCTGGATTGCCAAACGCATCCCCAGCGGCGGACAAACCGGAAGTATGTTGGGCACACCGGCCTTTGCCATGCGGGGTGGTGACACCGGACCCTTGATGTATGAAGCAGGCGATGCCCAACTGTCATTGGAAGTGCAGGATGATCCAGAACATCCGGGGCGCAAATCGATCTTAGGTTTGATTTTAGGGGTGGCGACAGAGAGTTTAGAGGTCAAGTTACTCAAACAGGTCGTGGTGGAAACGGCCGTTATGCTTGATGCCACTGGCAATTTTAACCTCACCAACCTGCCTGCTGGCCAGTATGAACTCATCGTTTCTGGCCCTACCATCGAAATTCACGTACAAGCATTAACGATAGAGTAACGATCACATTTATATAATCGAGGGGCATTACATCACAATAGACAATAGCCACAAAATATAAATCCAAGACGCTAGCCAAACAACCGTTGCAGAACTGTTCTCTGTAACGAAGGATGTATCGGAATGATTGACCATTTGGACGCGCGAACGGATTTGGCGAAAACGGCCGTAGCCAAATCCACTACTCCTCAACAATTATTAACCTATTTGCTATCTGCTGCTCATCAAAATGAGCGGCTGTATTTGCTTGCTCAATTCACCCCCCAATTTACGCTCAAAAAACGAAATCATTTTGCTGAACTGCTTAAAAAAGAAGCAGACCGGCTTATGTGGGAAAATATTGAGCTTTGCTTCGACTTTGCTGAACTTATTTCCCAAATGTCTCAATTATTTGATGCCCCCATGTTCCAGGCACTTAGCCTGCGGGCGCAAGGCAATGGTTACTCTATTGGTTTGGGCAAGTACCAACAAGGCATTGATTGTTACGATGAGGCAGCCCAAATTTATGCCGACCTTGGCCGCCCAGTAGAACAGGCATGGTCACAAAATGGCAAGCTGTATGCGCTGGCAAATCTCAGCCGTTATGAGGAAGCCTTAGCTACCGGAAAACACGCATCCCACATCCTGGAAGAAAACAAGGAATGGCTGGCCCTGGCTGACATGATGGTGAATATAGCCATCATTCACGGCCGTTTGAGTGAGGATGCCGAAGCGCTGCAAAGTTTAGACAAAGCCAAAGAGATGTACGGCCGTATTGGGCCAAAAGGTGAGGAGCCTCTGCTGCGGGTAGAACTCAATCGGGGTATTCTGCTACGTAATTTAGGCCGTTTTGGGGAGTCCATTGCAGCGATTAAGCAGGCGTTGGCTTACAAGGAACTGGGACAATCCATCACCGCCGCGCAAGCACAACAAAACCTGGGCATGACTTATTTTGTGATGGGCCGCTACAATGAAGCGCTCAAATTGTTGGATGCCGCACGCGAAACTTTTTTGGATGATGGGCGCGAACGCCACGCCATGCTGACAGAATTGCTCATGAGCGATTGCCTGCTGTCGCTGCGCCGCTTTAATGATGTTTTGGCCAAATGCAAAAATGTCCGGCAATTGTTCAGCAAGCTGGACACCCGCTTTGAGGTAGGGCAAGCGATTCTAAATGAAGCCAAAGCCCATGCTGGTTTAGGCCATTTTGCTCAGGCAGAGGCTTCTGTAGATGAAGCGCGCAAGCTCTTTTTGGAGGATGGCAATCCAACGGCCGTTGCCGATGCCGAATTACAGGCAGCCGTTCTGCTGGCACACCAGGGAAAACACGAACAGGCCATTACCAAGGCTGAAGCCGCCAATCAGATTTTTGCTGCACATGAACTGCCCCTCGGTGAAGCGCGCGCCTGCCTGGTTGCAGCACGTGCCACCCTTAACCTGCAAACGTACGAACAGGCTGAGGCCTGGGTGCAAAAAGCCCTTATCATTGGCAAGAAAAATCATTTACCGGCTATCGCTTACCAGGGTTTTCAGCTAGACGGTGAACTCAGCCAAAGCAAAGGGCGATTGTTGGCCGCGCTGGCAGCATATGAAGCCTCCATTGATGAGTTGGAGCAGCTTTACGGCCGTCTCATGATAGAGTTCCGCGCCGATTTTCTGGAAGACAAAGAACGTATCTACGAAGAAACCGTGCTACTCTGCCTTCAGCTCAAGCAGCCTAAACGCGCGCTGGAATTTTGCGAGCGCGCCAAATCCCGTGCCTTGCAAGATTTGCTTAACTTACGCATCAATCTAAACATCGAAGCCCGCAGCGACGCCGACAAACCGCTCGTGGCCAAACTCCAAGCATTACGCGCCGAACGGGACCGGCTGTATCGCCGTTGGGAAGTTGATGAAGAAATTGGCCAACGGGGTGACACGGCCGATTTACTGGAAGCGCAACAGCGCACAGAAAATAAAATCGTACGCATTGAGAATGAGATTACCGAGCTGTGGCACAAACTGCTCATTCGCAACGCCGATTACGCGCGCGACGCCTCGCTTTGGCAGGTGCGGGCTGAACCTGCCCAACCATATTTACCCGATGACACCATTCTATTGGAATATTTTGTGGCACGCGGCCAGCTAATCGTTTTTTTGGTTACTTCCGACAGCATTGAGGCCGTGCCTTTGGGGATTACGGTTCCGGCCGTGCAGCAAAATCTCCAGCTGCTGTGGCTAAATTTGCGCTCGGTTCCGCGCAGCTCCACCCGCCAGCTGGCTCATCTAACCCAAAATGCCCAAACGGTTCTGCAACAGCTATACAGTCAGCTACTTAAACCGGTGGCAGACAAAGTAGCCGCCTATGGCAAATGGATCGTTGTACCGCATGGGCCACTGCACTATTTACCCTTTCATGCGCTGCATGATGGGCAGCGTTACATGGTTGAGACAACGGAAATCAGCACCCTACCCGGCTCTAGCATGCTGCGTTTTTGCCAGAGCTCTGCCAAAGGCAACGGACCATTAGTGGCAGTAGGGCATTCTTATAACGGCCGTTTACCCCATACGGTTACCGAGGCACAGGAAATTGCTGTCCAGTGGGGTGGCAACGCTTTCCTAGAAGAAGAAGCGGCGCTCACCCTAATCGAACCCTTGCTGGCAGACAGCCGTATTC
>CAJQMR010000035.1 GCA_905479495.1 uncultured Anaerolineae bacterium | reverse complement strand
TACAAAGTGGCCCCCTCCAGCCGAACCGAATCGACCCAACTGCAAAGCTGCATGGAAGCTGCTTATGCCCAAGCAACCCAGCTACCCTACCACGCCAACACCATTACCCCCCACATGACTGATTATCATGCCTTCCGCAGTCTACCCGAAGGTGTGCCTGCCATCATTATTGAAACTGGCTTTATGAACCTGGATCGTGCCCTGCTCACCAATAATGCCGATACACCCGCCGCTGGCATTTTGAGCGGCATCGATTGTTTTCTGGACAGCATCCAATGAGCAGCATGGCTGCCCCACCCTATTCCACCTCGATTGATCCATTGCTGCGGCAGGCCAAAACGGCCGTTCAGCAAAACAATAAACACCTGGCACGGCAGCTGCTTCAACAAGCTGTCCGGCAAGACCCGAATGATTATCGGGGTTGGCTCTGGTTAGCCACGGTGGCCCCATCGCCCCAAGCCAGTCTGGAATACGTTAATCGAGCAGAAATGTTAGCGCCCGATAACAGCACCGTGCAAAAAGCACGCCGCTGGGCCGAAAAACGACTGCAAAGTACCCAAGCCGCTGAGCCTGAGCCAATTCAATCAGCGCCAACCAACCGCTGGACTCAGTCTGCAACCCTGCGCTGGGCAGCTGCCGGTGCGGTGTTGCTGCTTTTTGTGATTGTGGGCGTTGTGTACGCCTGGCAACATTTTCAACCTAATGGCGATGCCACAGAAACGGCCGTTCTCAACAACAACCTCGTTGCCAATGCCCCAAACGATGAGAATGCCCCTGCCGTGACAACGGCCGTACATCCCAAACCAACCGTAACGCAAACACCCCAACCGCACATCCCGGCCAAACAAATAGCCAACACGGGCAGCGATCAACCGCGCCCCACCTGGACCATCACACCAACACCCTCCCCGACACCCACGCCAACCCCCACCGTCATCCCCACGTTTGTCAATCCCAACTATCAGGATGCGGTACGGCCGTTTGGCGTTGGGGCCAATGAGCGCTGGGTCGATGTCAACCTGAGTACCCAAACCATGCGCGCCTACGAAGGCGACACCGTTGTGTATACGACCCTCATCTCCAGCGGCACCTGGGACCATCCCACCGTCACAGGTCAGTTCCGTGTCTGGCTCACTTATGAGAGCCAAACGATGGACGGCCGTCTCCTGGGCTACGATTATTATCTGGAAGACGTGCCATACGTCATGTACTTTTATCAGGATTACGCCCTGCACGGCACCTTCTGGCACAGCAATTTTGGCACCCCCATGAGCCACGGCTGCGTTAACCTGGCCACCAGCGACGCCGCTTGGCTGTATAATTTCGTCTCTATCGGCACGCTGGTCAACGTTCATTACTAAAAAACCGCAGTCGGTAACCAGTTTTTGGTAGAAAACGCGCAAATTATTGGGCAAACTTTCCAAACACATCCCCAAATTTTTCTGTTATAATTTATTCGCAATAGGGTCAATGTCCACCATAGCGGGCCGCAGCCTATTGCCAGAATTAGCAAAGCCGCACACAGGGAAGATGCGGGAAATTCATGGCCATAAAAAAGAACAAACACAATTTATAAGCCCGACCGCAGGGGGAAAATACCCGGCAGGTCGGGCTTATCCATTTTTGGCGTTCTTCAGGAGGAAACAATGCCACTTGACATGATCATAGGTGCCCAATGGGGTGATGAAGGCAAAGGGCGGGTCACGGACCTGCTAGCTGCCCAAACCGACATTGTGGCCCGCTTCAGCGGCGGCGACAACGCCGGGCACACCGTCACCGTACAAGGTGATATTTTCAAGCTGCACCTCATCCCCTCAGGCATCATACATTCCAGCGTCACCTGCATTATTGGCAATGGCGTGGTGCTCAATCCAGCCGTGTTGCTGCGTGAAATGGCAGCTCTGGCTGAGCGTGGCATTGATGTTAGCCCCAATCGGCTCAAAATCAGCCGCAACACCCATCTCATTACGCCAGCCCACATTGCCCTAGACAAGGCCAAAGAGGCGCGTCGTGGCAATGAAGCCATCGGCACCACGCTGCGCGGCATTGGCCCAGCCTACACGGATAAAACCAGCCGCGTTGGACTCCGTGCCGAGTTATTCGCCAACCCGGAAGAACTGGCCGATCAGATTCAAGCTCACATTGCTGAAAAGAACGAGGTGCTCACCAAAATTTACGGTGCGGAGCCACTGGATGCAGATGCAGTGGCAGCGGACTTTGCCCAATTTGCCCAGCAGCTACGCGATCATTTGGTAGATGGTCCGGTTTATTTGGATAAGGCACTTAGGAACGGCCGTTCCGTTCTTGCCGAAGGGGCCCAGGGTACGTTTTTAGATTTGGATCATGGCACCTACCCCTTTGTTACCAGCTCTGCACCAACCTCTGGAGGGGTTCTCGTTGGGCTGGGTGTAGGGCCAGGCATGGTAGGGCGGATTTTGGGTGTGGCTAAAGCATTCACCAGCCGCGTCGGCGGCGGTCCCTTCCCGGCAGAGCTAGATGGCGAAATGGCCGAGCGGCTGCGCGGCAGCGGCGACAAACCGTGGGACGAATACGGCACCACTACAGGGCGACCGCGCCGGGTGGGCTGGCTGGACCTGGTGATGCTGCGCCATGCGGCCCGCATCAATGGCTTAACAGAGTTGTTTATGACCAAGCTGGACATTTTAAGTGGTCTGAATGAAATTAAGGTGTGCAACGCGTACCAACTCGACGGCCAAACAATCGACTTCTACCCCAGCGATATTCCTTCGCTAAGCCGCTGCCAACCTGTCTACGACACGCTGCCCGGCTGGCAGGAAGATATCATGACGACGCGCCAATTGGCAGATTTGCCGCAAAATGCGCAAAATTATATTCAGTTTATTGCTGATGAGACTGGGGTGCCGGTAACGGCCGTTTCCGTTGGCCCTGGCCGTGATCAAGTCATTCATTTATAAATGCAATCCAATTATTAGAAATAGAACGCGGATCCACCTGATTACCCTGAGCATGGCAATCAGAAGGATCAGGATAATCTGCGTCCTAATTGTTCAGGAGTTGAATAGATGTCCTCGAAGAAGCAAGCATTGCTTTCCGTTTCAGACAAAAGTGGCTTAGTGGAACTGGCTGAGGCACTCATTGCGCTGGACTTTCAGCTAATCGCCAGCGGCGGTACCGCCCGCATGATACGTGAAGCGGGGTTGCCTGTGCAAGATGTGGCTGACCTGACCAAAGCGCCGGAAATGCTGGGCGGGCGGGTCAAAACGCTGCATCCGGCCGTACATGGCGGCATCCTGGCGCGCAACATCGAAAGCGACCAGGCAGATATGAAGGCGCAAGGTTACCACAACATCGATCTGGTTGTATGCAATTTGTATCCCTTTCAAGAAACCGTAGCCAAGGAAGATGTCACCCTGCCAGAAGCAGTGGAGCAGATCGACATTGGTGGCGTAACGTTGCTGCGGGCTGCGGCCAAAAATCATTTGCGCGTCACCATCTTGTGCGATCCGGCCGATTACCCAACTGTACTGGCCGAACTGCGCGGCCAGGGAGACACGACCCTGCCCACCCGCCAGACGTTGGCTTTGAAGGCGTTTCAGCATACGGCCGTTTACGACGACGCTATCGCCAACTTCATGCGGCAGCAGTTCCCCCACAGCCACAGTCAGCTACCCCTGCGCTACGGCGTCAATCCACATCAGGCCCCGGCACAAATCTACACCATGCAGGGCGAATTGCCACTGAAGGTGCTCAACGGCTCACCAGGCACCATTAATTTGCTAGACGCACTGAACGCCTGGCCGTTGGTGCAAGAACTTAAGGCAGCCCTCGATTTGCCTGCGGCGGCATCCTTCAAACACGTCAGCCCAGCGGGCGCAGCCGTGGCCGTGCCGCTGAGCCGCCAGGAGGCCCGGGCCTATTTTGTGGATGATCTGCTGGATGAACTAACACCACTGGCTGTCGCTTACGCCCGGGCACGCGGCGCAGACCGTATGTCTTCTTTTGGTGACTGGGTCGCGTTGAGCGAACCGGTTGACGTCATGACCGCCCGGCTGATTGGCCGCGAGGTGTCTGACGGTGTCATCGCCCCAGGGTACGAGCCAGAGGCGTTGGCAATATTGAAGCAGAAGAAAAACGGCCGTTACCCCATCGTGCAAATCGACCCCACCTATGTGCCGCCGCTGCTGGAACGGCGCGAAGTTTTTGGCATTACCTTTTCCCAGCGGCGCAACGATGCCGAAATCAACGCGTCGCTCCTGCTGAACGTCGTCTCTGCCAATAAGGAACTGCCAGACAGCGCCAAGCGCGACTTGATTGTGGCCACCATTGCCACCAAATATGCCCAGTCCAACACGGTGTGTTACGCGCTGAATGGTCAGGTCATTGGCCTGGGTGCGGGGCAGCAATCGCGCATTCACTGCACGCGCCTGGCGGGCGACAAAGCGGACAATTGGTGGCTGCGCCAGCATCCGCGTGTGCTCAGCTTCCAATTTAAGGATGAGGTCAAACGGGCGGTGCGCAACAACGCCATCGATTTGTTTGTGCTGGATGAGGTGGGTGAAACGGAACGGCCGTCCTGGGAAGCCTTATTTGAAATTGTGCCACCGCTGTTGACCTATGCCGAGCGGCGCGAATGGCTCAACCAGCTGGAAAATGTGGCTGTTAGCTCCGATGCCTTCTTCCCCTTCCGCGACAATATTGACCGATTGCAGCGCAGTGGGGTTAAATATGTCATCGAACCGGGCGGCTCGGTACGAGACGAAGACGTGATTGCCGCCGCCGATACTTACGGCATGACGCTCGTTTTCAGCGGCCTGCGCCTGTTTCATCATTAGCCGTTAGCCACAGAGGACACAGAGCTAAAAGAGTTTTGCAAAATTCTCTGTGCAGCTCAGAGAAGCACAGAGCAGCTCTGTGTCTCTGTTTTTATTCATTTACTATGCAAAAAATTCGCTTTGACCAAAGATTCATCTTCTTATTGCTGTTCGCTCTCCTGCCTTTTGTGCTGGCAGGCTGTGCCGGCAGCCCCGCTGAAGAGGTGGCAGTGGAGGAAGTTCTGCTGGAAACAGATTTTACCAGCCAGGATGAATGGTCAGAAATGCTGGATATGGAAGCGGGAACGGCCGTTCAGCTAACCAACGAAGGCTACGAACTTAGTTCTAACTCGGCCAGCTATGTTTGGAGCTTTGCGGAGAGTGTGTACGAGGATGTCGTGCTGGAAACGGCCGTTCGCCAGCTTTCTGCAGAGCGCAACAATGCCTACGGTCTTGTTTGCCGTGCCAGCGGCGGCGACAGCCGGAATGGATACTATTTCCTCATCAGTGGCGATGGCCTGGTTTCCATCCGGCGCGTAGAGCGCAATTTATCTTCCCCTATTGTCGATTGGGCACCGAGCAATGCGGTACGTCAGGGTGAGCGATCCAACCAGCTGCGCGCGATTTGCGCTGGAGACTATTTGGCATTGTATGTGAACAATCAGCTGGTAGCCGAGGGCACAGACGCCCGTTTTACGCAGGGTTTAGTCGGGTTTGCCGCCAGCGGCTCAGAAGACGGGTCTGTTCAGGTTAGCTTTGAAAACTTCACCATCCGTGCCGCCGAAATTACCCGATAGCCAGCGCATGCCCCCTTCATTCGCCATTTTTCACTTAGAATTTGCTTCCTTTGCTAGACAATCGCCGCATAGGCTTGTATCTTATTAGTCACGAAATTGTCGTTGCGATCCACAAACCTATTCAATAAAACGGATTAATCAGATGATGCTTAATTTGCAAAGTTTAACGATCGAACATTTTGTGCAGGCGTTAAAGGATGCCTATACGCAAACTTACAGCCTGATGGAGCCACAAAATGCCAATATCTTGGAGTGGACCGGGCGGTTAGCGCTGGAAAACATCGCCAACTCAGACGCCCTCTACCACAATGTCGATCATACCATCATGGTCACGCTCGTTGGGCAAGCTATTCTTAAAGGGAAGCACCTTTGCGAAGGCGGCATTACCCCCAGCGACTGGCTCCACTTTATGATGGCCCTGCTCTGCCACGACATTGGCTATGTGAAAGGTGTTTGTCGTTTGGATGGAAACGGCCGTTATGCAACTGGTGAAAATGATGAAACGATTCAGCTCCCCTT
Organism: uncultured Anaerolineae bacterium; assembly: GCA_905479495.1. Taxonomy (GTDB): domain Bacteria; phylum Chloroflexota; class Anaerolineae; order Promineifilales; family Promineifilaceae; genus Leptofilum. The sequence continues at coordinate 30,291 of CAJQMR010000035.1, read as the reverse complement.
TGGCAGCACAGACGCGGCCCTCACGCCCTACCATGTGAACCGCAGCAAACTATTCGTGATGGAGCGTTTTGGCAACGCGCTCGTTAGCCAGGTCGATGCCAAAACCATTGCCACTTATATCGAAATGACCCGCTTCCCGATGCCCAAAGACGATCCGTTTTACCAGGAGACCAGCAGCTATGCTGCCCTGGTGCGCGCGGCCGATTTCATCGGCCAGCTGGGTGACCCTGACTATTTGCGTAAAATTCCAGCCCTGTTTCATGAGTTTGAAGAAACTGGAGAAAACGAGCGCATCGGCTACACCAGCCCCGGCCACATGCGGCAAAACTACACCAAGTTTTACTGGCAAGTGGTACGGCCGCACATCCAAGACGCCCTCTATTACCTGCGCAAAACGCAAGAGGGCAAGCAGTGGATAGCCAATCTCCATTCCCATGTATTTGATGTGGAACACAGCGAATATTAGTCCGTTGGATGACCTTCTGGAAAAAATTGATACCCACCTTCATCCACGCCCCGCTTAGTCAATAAATAGACGTTTGATTCGGCCGTTTTGGGCTCTATCTTCTGGCGTACCCCACGCACGGCCTGATACAAGCTGTCGTCTGTGACACCCTCAATGTATGTCCCCTCTGGCCACACATGCCGAATGAGGTCTGTTTTGGTATGGAATTTATAGGGATGATTGACCAGAAACGTGAGCAAGGCTTCCTCTAACGGCCGTAACCCCTCAATGCGCTGACTGCCCTGAAACAGTTCACCCGTTAATTCTTTTTGCCAGATACGCCCCAGCCCCCGCTTGACGGCCGTTTGCACAAAATCATGCAGCAGCTGTCCTTTCACTTGCCAACCACTCTCCCCCTCCTCACACAAACCACGGTAACCTAACTGCCGCAGCGTCTTTGCCGCTAACTTATCTGCCGTCTGGTGCCCATTTTGGAGTTCCGCTAAAAGCCAACGCTCCTCCTGGGTCAAATCCCGCCAAACATCTTTCAGGCGATTTTGGATAGGGGCATGATTTCGCAAAACAACACGCCACTGCGCGAGAGACGGCCGTTTCGCCGTTGTTAACCACCAGGCACAAGCCGCCTTGAGCAAAGCAGGATACCCACCGGTGAGGTCTATCAGCAGGTCAATCTCTGCGTCAGAAGCTTGCTGGCTGGCCCGCTCGAATGCCTGAACAACAAACATTTTGGCGTCTGCCGGACGCATGGCTCCCACCCAGCAAACATGCGTATCAAGCAGCTGATACAGGTCTCCCAGAATATCAGGCTCCGGCATGTAGATGACAGCCTGACGCATGCTCACAAAGTAGATTAGCGTCTCGCGAAAGCCATCGCGCAAACTGCGCAGCAGCATGGTGAGTTCTGGAGAAGCCGCCCGGCAAAAATGGTCAAACTGATCCAGAATAAGCACAACCTGACCGCCCTGCTGCTCAACCGCTACCAGCAAATCATGCACGGCCGTTTGCACCAAAAACAGATCGTTGCTCCATTTGTATTCTTCATACAGCCGTTCCAACAACGGCCGTACCGATTCAGAAAAGCGCTGCCGCTGCTGCCAGAATCCACGCAAAATTAAGCGATAGAGCGTGGTTGGCTGTCGATCCACCAGGAGATTCAGGTCAATCGTTACAAAAGCAGCAAAAGAAGCATTGCTTCCCTGCACAAGTTGCTTTGGATAACGCGCCAGATAAAGAAGTAAGTTTGACTTTCCTGCGCCAGCCAGTCCCACCAGGGCACCGCTGGTCCCCACTGCCAACCAGTGGCGCAAGCAGCCCAACACTTCCTGGCGAAAACCAGGCCAGAAACGCCCCCCTCTCGGCGATTCCACATTGTCGCTCATATTCCCCTCTTACTGCTTAAGTTGTCTTCGATCAGCGAATGATCAACCGATCTTCAGCCTTCTATCAGGATGTTTTGGCACGAAAAAAGTATGGTTTTCTTGTCTGCGCAGACAGTTTTCAAATCAATGGCTTTGTGAATTTTGGTGGCTGGGAAACGGCCGTTCCCATCGCGGCCAACTTAGCACAAAGTCGCTATCTACCGTATTGGTAAAGGAAGAAAACCATGTCTATCGCAATTCGTCGTAAAGTCGTCTATCTGCTCGCTGCCGCCACGCTGGCTCTAATGTTAGCCGGTTCCACCATTAGCGCCCCTGTGTTTGCCGATTGCGGCACTCCAAACACTACAGCTTGCGGCGGCTAACATAACCAATCTTCACGTAGTTTAAAAGCTCAACAGGTTCCCTGTTGAGCTTTTTTACCTTAAATTGTGTTTGCTGATTGTAGCACCTCGTCCTCAACCAACTGTTCCGGTTAGCAAAGTAAACATCATAGTTCTCAGAACGGCCTGACAGCCAGGCTGTCAGGCCGTTTTCATCCTTCTCTATGCAGCAGTTGTTCACGCTGCAGCCCAAATTCCTCCGATAATTTTTGGGCCCATTGGCTCTCTGGAAATCTTTGCAGCAATTTAATGGCCCTATCATACAATTGAAGAGCCTTTTCCTGTTTACCTTCCTGTTCATAAACGGATGCTAAAGTCCCCAAACTATTACCTAAGGCCAGCTCATTCTCCCTCTGTCGAAAGATTTCAATAGCCAGAATTAAATATTCTGACGCTTTTTCCCACCGACCCATTTTTAAATAGACGTTGCCCAGATTGTTGTATAAAAAGCCAAGCAAACCAAATTCATTTTGCTCACGTAACGTGACCGCGTCAATTTCCAAGAAGACTCTTTCTGCCTGGTCCCATTTTTCCTGACGATAATACAGCGTTCCCAATGCTATGTTAATCTGTGCTTTATCCTTATCGTTGTTGGTGAGTTTAATAATCGCCAGGGCTTCTTCATAGGCTTCTTGTGCCAGACCAAATTCATTTGTATTTGAATATACATTTCCTAATTCAACCCAAGATCGAGCCAGATATGTGTGATAATCCAGTTTGCGCCATATCCGATTCGCTTGTTGGTAATGGGTAATCGCTGCCGACCAATTTCCAACAAATTCTTCAATTTTCCCCAAACTTAGGTGGGCAAACGCCACCATACGCTCCAAACTGGGCACTGTTTGGGCCAGATCAAGTGTTGCCTGCCCATACTCTCGCGTCTGGGCCACATTCCCTTGGCTCAAGTGATATTCGGCCAAACAATTGTAGGTAATTACCAGCAGTTCATTATTCACCAACCGTTGCGCTAAATCGAGGGCTGCTCTGTGCTGAATGTCAGCTTCAGGCAGGCGATTGTCTAAACGATAAAACTGGCCCAGGCGATTTTGCAGACGGCCGTATAAAACCGTCTCCGTTTCTGGGCCATTGGCCAGCGCCTGCTCCAACACCGGAATCCATTCCGGCCAATAGCCGCGCCATTCGCTAAAATCAAACGCTTGCAGCAGCAGCTGAGCCGTATCCTCCCAGGTTTCCGGCTGGTTGAGGCCAAACAGAATGGCCTGATGCAGATTTTTGCGGCGCTGATCCAGCCAGTGCACCTGCTCTGGTCCCAGCGCTTCCGTTTTTTGCTGCCAATAGCGCAGCCCAGCCCGAATGCTTTGAATAAATTGCGGACTTGTTTTAACTGACGGGTCTGGTGAATTTGCGGCGTCTGTACTCATAAGATGTTAAACGCATCCGTTAAAGGGGAAAATGAATAATTTCTGTTCTTAAAAAAGTATCCGTTAAACGGTGAATTCCGTACCGTTTCTCATGCAGTCCACCTTCCACTTCCAATAATGAGCGCTGGCGTAATTCTTCGATGGCTGGCCATATCTCACTTTCAGACAACGCACTAATGGTAAGCAGATAATCCACATCAGCCGATTCTAGGGCCAGGGGCATAGCTTGTAAAAGTTTACGGCCGTTTTCACTCAACGTCTGCCAGGTTTGCCAAAAGATATGTTTGTACATCTCCATCACCTGGCCAGGATGATTCCGCGTAAGGCCGACCAACAACCGATTCAACGGCAGCACATCCAGTAAGTTGACCACAATTTTGATGGCAAATGGATTGCCGCCTGTTTGCAAATAAATCTGCTTCAAATCTTCATCGGTTGCCTCGGCAACAGCATCCACACCACTTTCCGCCGCATGATGGCGCATAAGCAGCGCACTGTCAGTAAAACCAAGTTCATCCAAAGACACGTCTAAAACGGCCGCTTGCTTGGCAGCCCGCGTGCGGGTGGTCAATATAAATTTGGAGGGATTAGCCAAATCCTGTAAATGATTCAGCAAAAACGACGTGTCCTCGGCAGCCTCTAAGTTATCGATCACCACCAAATACATCTTGCTTTTCAAAGCTTGTCGCACCCGCACCTCACGTTCAGGCAAAGACAATGGCGCTGCTGCCCCTGGAAATAGATGCGTCAGTAGTTCATTGACAATTTTTTCATAAGTGAGGCTGGGCGAGGAGGACTGCCCACTAATTGAATGAGGAGAGGCTGCCTTGATCCAGACAATGTGAGTAAACAGAAGCTGTTGAATAAGCAGACGGGTGATGTGGTTAGCAACGGCCGTTTTCCCCAATCCCCCCATGCCCACCAGCGCCACGACCCACGGTGGGCCTGAAACAGTCAGCTGTTCCATCAATGACCCGCACAAATCCTCAACCCCAAACAAACGCGAAAAAGTGGGCGGCGGCAGTAAGCTTTCTAACGATTGAGCCCGCGTACGCTTGATATCCTGTTCTCGCCCCTGCAAAATCTCCACCAGCTGCTCAATACCATCCCGCTGCATACGGCTAATCTGGTGGGTACTGAAGTTCATGGCATGCGCTACCTCTTGGATAGCCTGTTTCTCGGCAAAGCGCAGCCGCAATACTTTGGCAGGGCGGGCATTTTGCTTTTCCAAATCTTCAATAGCATCTTTCAGCACCTGATTCGTAGCCGCCCGCAGCAGCGCTGGATTATCTCCGGCATTCAAAGCTTCCTGTGCTGCTTGCACAGCCAGCAAATGATCCAGCAATGTTTCAGGATCGGCATTTTGCTTGCCCCAACTGCTTAAGGCTTTCCGTACAGCATCATAAACTGTTTGTGCTTCACTGATAGATGATTGTGACATCTCTGTTTCCCACTGATTTTGAACAAATACAAAGGCACCAGAATCTTTTGCACCCGTCTCCCTAAAATTTATTCATTTAGTCAGCAAACTTTCTAAGCCTTTTTGCCGAAGCCAGTTAATTCGGAGAACGGCTAGCGCAAAAATTAGCAGTTTGCTGCAAGAAATCGCACAAAAACGCAAAGAATCACTGGTTTACGAAAAACAAGCCATCGAACATCTTGTTATAATTTCATCAACCTCGTTGTCAGACTCTTTTCTCATTTTCGTGCCCAATGTTATGAGAATCGGGGAGGTGGGGGAGGAGCCTTTTTTCATCAAAACAAGCCTCCTTAGACTTCTCAATCATACCAGCATATGTTCTTGGTGTAAACTGATATGATTTCAACAGCTCAAACCCATAATAACAATGTTGCCATCCTCATCGGCTCTGGTTTTGCCGAGAATAAGGTTGTCTATTGCCTGAGCCAAATGCGGGCCGCTGGCTTGCCCACTTCCCTACTTGGCGTCTCAAAACAAACAACGTCCGGGCAACATGGTTTAATGGTCGTTCCAGATTATTCGCTCAATGAATTGGACATCCAGGTTCAGTTTCGCCTCATCATTATTCCTGGCAGCTATGAATGTGTCACCAATTTAATCATGGCCCCAGGTTTCCATCAACAAGTCAAGGAATATCGCAGTCTTGATTGCGCCAACGGCCGTATTGCCATCTTGTCAGAAGCTGAAACCGCTTTACGGCAGGCCAATCTCTTTATCGATACCTCAGACAAAATTTGGCGCCAGAACGGCCAACCCTTAGAGGCCTTTTGCCAACAACTCATCCAATTTGCCCGCGTTCTTTAACGGCCGTTTCTCTCCGCCATTCCGCCACAGCCAAACAACAACCCGCATTTTTTACCCGCCAAAACACAACGCCAGCAGTAGCCATCGTAGAAGTTAATCTGACTTCAGATTCCCGTTGGCATTCCCAGGAAAAAGAAGATATTGTTGAGTCATGAACCTCGTTCGACTCGACAACCTTACCCACCATTATAGCGACCGCATTCTGTTTGATTCAGTCAATTTGCTCATCAACGAAGGCGACCGCATTGGCCTGATTGGGCGCAATGGCTCCGGCAAAACCACCCTACTACGGCTCATTGCCGGGCTGGAAACTCCAGCAGCGGGCGACATCACCGTCTGGGGTGGCGTACGCGTGCGCTATTTACCCCAAGGGCCAGATCTTCCACAGCAAACCAGCGTCTTGGATTACATTTTTCAGGGAGACGCACCCCAGCTGCGGCTGCTGCGTCAGTACGAATCTGCCAGCGAGGCACTGCAACAAGATCCCACCAACCCCGATCTGCAGGCCAAGTTCACCAAAATCACCCAGGAAATGGATCGGACCAACAGTTGGCAAGCCGAAGCAGAGGCCAAAGCCATACTGACACGCCTGGGCATCACCACCTTTCAGGCCACACTGGAAACACTCAGCGGCGGCCAGCAAAAGCGGGTGGCCCTGGCGCGCGGCCTTATTGATCCAGGCGATCTGCTCATTTTAGACGAGCCAACGAACCATATTGACGCCGAAACAGTGAGCTGGCTGGAGCAGTTTTTGCTCAATATGCCGGCTGCCCTGCTGATGGTGACACACGATCGCTACTTTTTGGACAGAGTCGTGAACAAAATTGTGGAACTGGATCGGCGGGAGTTGGTGAGCTATTCAGGGAATTACGGCCGTTACCTGCAACAACGCGCCACCCGTGAAGAACAGCTAAAAACGGCCGAAACCAAACGGCAGGCCCTGCTGCGCCAAGAACTGGCCTGGCTGAATCGGGGTGCCCAATCTCGCACCACCAAACAAAAAGCCCGCATCCAGCGCGTAGACGAGCTACAAACGATCAAATACGACAAAGGCGACCAGCGCGTGGCTCTGGCCTTGGCCAGCCGTCGCCTGGGCAAGCGGGTCCTGGAAGCCACCAACCTTAGCAAAGCATACGGCGACCTGACCTTGTTCAAAAACCTCGATTTGCGGCTGGAGCCAGGCGACCGAATCGGCATCATCGGGCCAAATGGGGCTGGCAAGAGCACGCTGCTAGATGTGCTAGCAGGCAAGACTGTGCCAGACAATGGCCAGGTAAGCTGGGGCGACACAGTTGAATTAAGCTACTACGATCAGCAAGGCGAAGATTTAGAAGATGACGTCACGCTAATTGATTACATCAATAAGCTTGCCCCGCTCATCCGCACAGCCGATGGCGAACGAGTAGAAGCAGCGCAAATGCTGGAATGGTTCCTCTTCAGTCGGCCAGAACAGCGCGCCCAAATTGGCAGCCTGAGCGGTGGCGAACGACGGCGTCTCTACCTGCTGCGCACGCTGGTGCGCCAACCCAACGTCCTGTTTCTAGACGAGCCAACCAATGATTTAGACGTGCAAACGCTGACCGTGTTGGAACAATTTTTGGACCAGTTTCAAGGAACACTGGTTGTCGTAAGCCACGACCGCTATTTTTTGGACCGCAACGTCGATTTTCTGCTCAGCTTTGAAGAAGGTGTACTGGGGACACGCTACCCTGCCCCGTACGAAACGTATCAACGGCTGCGCGCTCAAGAAACGGCCGTACCAGAGCCAGCCCCAACTCCTAAACCAGCCGCTAACAAACCAGCCACTAATTCCCGCCCCCGCAAACTTACCTGGAAGGAGCAGCGCGAGCTGGAAGCGACTGAAACGGCCATCGAAACACTCACTGAAAAAATCGCCGCACTTTCAGCCCAAATCAACGACATTGGCTCCGATTACGAAAGTTTACAACCGCTGGTAGATGAACTAGAACAGAGTAAAGAGGCTCTGGAAACGGCCGAATTCCGCTGGCTAGAACTTACTGAAATTGCCGAAAACGTTTAGTCCCAAAACCCACAAATTTTCTGCATTTTATGCTAAAATCCTGGCACATTTACCAGTCTTCGTATCAGTGCAGTGCTAGAGAGGAAAATCATGTCCACAAATTTTGATTATCAAGAGCAGTACCCGGCTGAAGTATCCGATGCCCGCCTAAGCGAGGTATTTGTCGGCGTGATGCAGCGTGTCTATGGCTGGATGTCATTAGGCTTGCTGCTCACAACCATTGTTGCCTTTATGACGCTGAGCAGTGAAACGCTTCTCAACCTGGTCTTTGGCAATTCGCTTGTTTTCTGGGGTTTGTTTATTGGTGAGCTAATTTTGGTCATTAGCGTGAGCCGGGCCATTAGCAAATTATCGCCTGGCGTAGGTTTGGCCCTTTTCTTTGCGTATTCTGCCCTCAACGGGGTTACACTCTCCGTTATCTTTTTGGCTTATGGGCTGGGCACCATTTTGCTGGCCTTTGGCACCACCACACTTATCTTCGTCATTCTAACCGTGGTCGGCTTAACCACTAAAGAAGACCTGACCAAATGGGGTCCCATCCTATTTGTTGGCTTGCTGGGCATTATTTTGGCCTCGGTAATCAATTTTTTCCTGGCCAGCACAGCGCTGGACTGGATTGTGACTTATCTTGGGATTCTCATCTTCCTGGGGCTGATTGTATATGACAGCAACAGGATCAAAAAGATGACGTATACGGCCGTTTTACAAGGCAACAGCGGCCAACAAGTCCTCAACGGGATTGCAGTCATCGGTGCACTGCATCTTTACCTGGACTTCATCAATCTGTTTTTACGACTGCTGCGAGTATTGGGCCGTCGTCGCTAAATCCATCACAACAGAGTAGCCGCAGTTTCTTACTGCGCCTTTACAACGTGGTAAGAAACCGTGGCTACTTCTTCACAAAACGTTCTTGCAGTTCCCGTTTGAGGATTTTCCCCGCCCCAGAGATGGGCAATTCCGCTAAAATTTCAACGCGCTTCGGCACTTTAAACGGAGCTAAATTGTCCCGCATCTGCCGCATCAGATCGTCAGCCGTTGCCGATGCTCCTGGTTTCAGCACCACGCAGGCCAAGCCGACCTCTCCCCACTTGGGATCTGGCAATCCGACGACAGCGCACATGTGCACGTCGGGATGGGCATACAGCACCTTCTCAATCTCTGCCGGATAAACGTTTTCGCCGCCAGAAATGTACATATCCTTCTTGCGGTCTTTGATGGTGAAGTACCATTCCTCATCGTGGACGGCCAGGTCGCCTGTGTGGAACCAACCCTCGTCGTCAATCGCTTCCGCCGATGCCGCCGGATTATTGAAGTAGCCTGATGAGGCGCTGGGACCTTTGAGCACCAGTTCGCCAATTTGGTTGGGGCCGAGCGGCTGGTTGTCGTCATCCACGATGCGGGCATCGACAAAAAAGTTGGGGCGGCCAATGCTGCCCGCCTTGCGGATGGCGTCCTCAGCGGCCAGGGCAAAGATGCCGGGGCCAAATTCGGTCATGCCAAAGCCCTGTTTGAACTTGATTTGCTTTTCGCGGGTGTATTTTTCTACCAGGGGCACAGGCAATGGTGCCCCCCCGCTGGTGCAAAAACGGAGGGAAGTGAGAACGGCCGTTTCCCAATTCGCCGCCTGGGTAAGCAGTTGATACATCGTTGGTACGCCGGCAAACACGGTCACCTGCTCCTGAGCAATTAAATCCAGCACCTGGGCCGGATCAAACTGGCGCAGCAAGATCACCGTGCCTCCCAGGATGATTTGCGGCAATGTATATACGAATAGGCCGCCGGTATGAAACAGCGGGAAAACATTCAGGTACACATCATCGTGGTGCAAATCGTGGATGACGGTATTGAGCGTGTTCCAGGCGATCATCCGGTGGCTCACCTGGGCTGCTTTGGGCAAGCCTGTGGTGCCGCCGGTAAAGATAAGCGCGGCAATGTCTTCTTCGCTGAGGGTTGGCGTGGTTACGGCCGTATCGGCCCCAGCCGCCATCGCCTCCGCAAACAACACGCTGCCCGGCAACCCCGCCCCCTCCACATGCACAAAATGGGTTAGCGACGCCGCTTGCGCATCATCTTGCAGATTCGTCACCGCCTCGCTGAACTCATCTGAATAAATCAGCACTTTGGGCGTGGTGTTGGCCATGATTTCGGCCAGCTCGCGCCAGTGCAGCCGCCAATTCAGCGCGGTGTGGATAGCGCCCAATTTACCGCAAGCAAAAAAGGTGTCTAGATGCGCCACGCCGTCCCGTGCCAAAATCGCCACGCGGTCGCCCCGAGCGATGCCCACTTCCGCTTGCAGCCAGTTAGCCAGCCGATTGGCCCGCCCGTTCATTTGGGCATACGTAAGACGCAGTTCCGGCTGCTTCCCTGCATCCACCACCGCCAGTTTATCCGGCGAGTAGATCGCCCGTCGTCCCAGGTAATCGCCGATGTACATTTTTGCCGTCCAGTGTTCAGTAATCAGTGGGGGCAGTATTCAGTGATCAGTAGGTCAGTGATCAGTTTTTACTGATTACTGGCTCACTGAATACTGCTTACTGTTAAACAGTCCAGTTCCACACGTTGCAGGCCATCGAAATACCACCGCCGCTGGCGATGAAGAGCACCTTGTCGCCCGGCTGGGGGCCGCGCCCCTGCTCGATGGCATCGTCCAGAGCCATGGGGATGCAGGCAGAGCCAGTGTAGCCCCACTTATCCATAATCCAGTGTGTTTTTTCCAGCGGCTGCTCCAGAATTTCCATGATCTGCTTGATGGTGTTCAGGTTGAGCTGGGTGAAGTAGTAATGATCAATCTCGTCAAGCGTCAGCCCCGCTTTTTCCACTGTGCCTTTAATGAGCGGCGGCCAGTTGTCGGAATTGAAGGTAGCGGGAAAGCGTTTGACAAACTGCACGCGGGGGATGCCACCATTTTCGCTGGCGGGGGTCACCGGGCAGGCCACGCCGCCGGTGTAGATGCCCAACGCGTCGTAAAAGTCGCCGCGCGCCAGTCGTTTACCGGCCAGAAAGCCAGGTTTGTCACTCACGCCAACCAGCACCGCCCCTGCCCCGTCAGCGAAGAGGGTGCAGGTTTTGTGGTCAGTGTAATCGACAAAGCGGCTCATGCCATAGGCGCCCACCACGAGGACGTTGTTGGTCTCGTCGTCGGTGGTGATGAAGCGTACGGCCGTTTCCAAAGCCGTCACCCAGCCCGCACAGGCACAGTTCACGTCGAAGGTACCCGCGTTCATCGCCCCCAGCTTGGCTTGCAGCACGGTGGCCGTGGCCGGGCTTAAATAATCGGGCGTGTCGGTGGCCACAATAATGAGATCAACCTCTTCTGGCGTCAGATTAGCCCGCTCCAGCGCCTCGCGGCTGGCGTGCAGACACAAATCACTGGTCGTTTCGTCTTCAGCCATGACGTGCCGCTCTTTGATGCCCACATTTTTCACCAACCAGGCATCAATGTCCCGCTCCGGGAAGAGGGCGTCAAAGTAGGCGTTGGTTAACACTTTTTCCGGCACGTAGCGGCCGGTGCTTAGAATTTGTGCGTATCTTTTCATAATTTTTGGGAGATTGGAGACTGGAGATTAATCTCTAATCTCCAGTCTCCAATCTCTAATCTCCATCAGGTGCCAATCACAATCCCGCCATCCACCCGCAGCACAGTGCCGGAGATGAAGCTAGCCTCATCGGAAGCAAGGAAGGCGTAGGCGTTGGCGATGTCTTCGGGTTCGCCCAGACGGCCAATTGGGGTGTGGCTGCGCATGCCGTCGAGCACTTTTTCGGGCATTTTAGCCACCATTTCCGTGGCAATGAAGCCAGGGGCAATGGCATTGACACGAACGCCGTAGCGGCCCAGCTCACGTGCCCACGTTTTGGTCATGCCCACAACGGCCGCTTTGGTGGCCACATAGTTTGTCTGGCCAAAATTACCATCCAGTCCCACCACGGAGGAAGCGTTGAGGATCACGCCGCCGCCCTGCTTGATCATGAAGGGCGCGACAGCCTGGGTGCAGTTAAAGACGCCCTTGAGGTTGACGCTAATGACCAGATCAAAGGCATCTTCGCCCATCTGGTTTACCAGTTCGCCTTCTTTCACTTTCACCAGTTGGGCGTCGCGGGTAATGCCCGCGTTGTTGATGAGGATGTCGATACGGCCGTACTTGGCGACCACACCTTCCAACCAACTTTGCACCGCCTGGCGATCAGCCACATTAACGGCCGTAAAGGACGCTTTTTCGCCCAGTTCGGCAGCCAATGCCTGGCCATCAGCCTCGTTGAGATCACAAAATGCTACCGTAGCACCTTCGGCGGCAAATTTTACGGCCGTTGCCCGACCAATGCCTGCGGCACCACCGGTAATGACACAAACTTTGTCTTGAAATCGCATGTATGTTCAGCTCCTGTTCGTAAAAATTGTAGGAGCCTGAGTGTAGCACAGGGGAGTTGCAAAATAGGAACAGTGAGAGGTGGCCGGATCGCTGCTTACATCTCTCTTGCTTTCTCTGCAACCTCAGCGAGCAGCTCATACGGTTGTGCCCCAGAGACGAGGTATTTTTTGTCATACACCAAAGCAGGCACGCCGCTAAGCCCATATTGGAACGCCTGCTGCACATCGGCCATCACCTCATTTTGGTAAGTGGGATCGTCCAATGCGGCTAAAAATTGGTCGCGCGCCAGGCCAACGGCAGTTGCCACCTCAGCCAACACGTCCAGCTCCTCTATATTTTTGGCTTCTTGCCAGTAAGCCCGGAAAACGGCGTCGTGGTAAGCATCCCCCACGCCCTGGGCCTCAGCAAACTTGGCCCCCACCAGCGCCGGGCGGCTGTTAATGCCAAATGGCCCAGAATTAATTTCCAAACCATATCGTCGTTCCCGAGCCATTTCTACCAGCTGCGGCCGTCCTGCCTCAATGCGGGCAAGATATTCGGGTGAAATCGGTGGCGAACCAACAGGCCGCAGCTCGTAAGAGCGCCACTGAATTTGTACATCATGGGATTGCTTGAGCTTCTCCAAACTGGAGGAGACGAGAAAGCAAAACGGTCAAACAAAGTCTGACCAAACGTCGATGGTTACCTGATTTTGAGTCATAGTGTTCCTTTTTCGTTTTTGACGCAAAGAACGCAAAGATTTTCAAGTGACAAAGAAATACATTTTTCTTTCTTATTCCAGCCTTTGCATCTTTGCGCCTTTGCGTCAAGATTTTTTATCTGCCGATTATTTTGCCTGGCAAGCGGGGCAATAGTAGAGTCGCCGCCCGCCGATGCTGTCTTTGATGATGGGTGTACCGCAGTTGTAGCAAGGACGGCCGTCTCGATCAAACACCCAAAAGCGATACTCCCGGTAGCTTTGTCCTTCTGCTTTTAGCTTCTTGGCCAGTGCTAAATCATTTGTAATGCCTTTGGTTTGGTACGATTGGCGCGTGAGGGAAACGGCCGCTTCTGCCAACGCTTCAATTTGTGCCTCACTGCAATCCATCGGCCGCAATGACGGGTGCACCCGAGCCACAAACAGCACCTCGCTGCGCAAATAATTGCCCAATCCCGCCAAAAATCCCTGGTCCAGCAACAGCGTCGTCAAGCGCCGTCGCCGAAATTCATCGGCTGCAAAGCGTGCCGCAACCTGAGGGATAGTCACAGACGCATCCAGTAAATCCGGCCCCAACTTGCTCAAAAACGGATGACTGTCCAACTCTCCATCCCGCAACACGGCAATGTCGGAAGCACTGTACAGCAAGGCCGATTTTTCCTCGTTATGGATAGCCAACCGCAGCTGCCGGTTGGTATCGGGAAAATCGTAGGCATCATGCACCATCCATTTGCCATAGAGCTGATTGTGGCTGTAGATGTTGTAGCCGTTGGCAAAGCGAGTAAGCATCGCTTTCCCTCTGGCCTGAACGGCCGTTACCACCACCCCGGTCAATTTTTCTTCATACTTTTTCAGCTGGTCGAAGGCAAAGGAAACGGCCGTTGTGGGTCGCCCCGCAATTGCTTCCGCCACGGCATCAGCCGCCAACTGAATTTCTGGCCCTTCAGGCATAAAAGCTACTCCACTATCTGTGAAAAGTTGTTGATGGGGCTGATCTTACCAAAAAATGCACGATATGCCGTTTTTCTCAGATTACGGGCCGGGTAGTCTCGCAAAAGCGCATCACGAATGACAGAAAGCAACGAAATACAACTGAATGCAAATCATTCGTCTCATTCGGCCATTCGTTAAATTCGTGATGAAATCTTTTAGGATTCGGCCGTTTCAGAGGAAGCGTCGAGGAAGAGGCTGAGCTCTGCTTCGGTGAGCGGTTCGGCGGATTCGGTAGCGTAAAAGCCCGTTTCCCACAGGCTGCCGCTCATCTCAAATTCCTGGCGGATGGTTTGCTCGGAACCGTTTTTGAAAAGATACGCCGCCCAGGCATTGTCCCGCCCCGGCGGCACGGTCACCACCAACTGCACCAGATCAGCCTGGACCTGAACGTGGGTGAGCACACAGGCATTGGCTACAGCCAAGCGGCTTATGGCGCGGCGCAGCGGGATGCGCAAATGGTTGGGTAGCGGCTCTAATGCCCGCCAAACGATCACGTAAGACGGCCGTTTCCCTAACCCAAACCCATTGTCCAACAAGCCAGTCTGGGCCAAAACGCGCCCTTTAACAACCGCGTCTAACTTCTTAGCCATGCGCCGTGCCTGCTGCCGCACTTCAGTTAAAGGCGCTTCGGGCAGCGCTACCAGGGTCACCAAATAATCTTCGGTCACTTGGTGGGTAAACAGCAATAAATCGCCCGCGCGGGCGGGCAGGTGAATAAATTGCAGACGAGACGGCAGCAAATTGCCGCCCCAGCCTTCGCCGACATGGAGGGCGACGGTAGCCGCCTCACTTTCATTCAGCTCACCCCAGTAAGCCAACAGCTTTCCGCCTCGGGCAAACACAACCGTTTGCAAAAGCCGACCCAAATGGGCTTCTTGTAAGGTGGCAATGAGTATCGCGGTGTCCAACGAACGGGTGGGGTCTTGGGGAACGGCCGTAGCCAACTTCCCTGTCTGCACCATCGGCTGACGGGCGACATCTTCTACCAATGTTTCCAGCTCCACATCCACCAGCGATTTAATCAGCACGCCCTGCACATTACCTGAATAGGTCACCGGGATCTCCTCATCACCGGATGGCGTCACCAAAATAACGCGCAGATCGGGCTGCACTGCCCGCAGTGAGCGAATAATTTTGGCACCTTCTTTGATAGGAACGAAGGCCAAATCCTGGTCATTTTGCACCAGCTGCAAGCACGCCTCTTTCAGGGTGGGCACCATCGACACATTGTACGCCCCCATGCGGCTAAGGGCACGCACCAGGCGTAAAGCAAAAGTTCTGTCCGGTTCCAGGACGAGGATATGGTTCATCTGCAATGGCATGGTTTGATTCTAACGGATGCCCAAAAGCAAAAGCAATCCCCCTTTGGCTTACAACCATGAACCTGCCGTGAAAAATCTTCCCATTGTTTGTCATTCTGAATGGAGCGCAGCGAAATGAAGAATCCCTTTGAGGGCTATCTCGTAAAAGCAATGTCCGCAGTGAGGCAAGGTTTAGAGGGATGCTTCGTTTCACTCAGCATGACAAGGGGAGGCTTTACGTTTTTCGCTTTTTGTTTAGCAGAAAAACGGCCGTTCCACCCCCACCAAGCACCAGCAAACCACCTACCAGCCACCAAATCCAGCTTTTAAACACATCGTCAGGATGGTTGATTGGTTCGATGTTGATCGGTGTAGGTGAAGGTACGGCCGTTGCGCTCGGTTCTGGCGTAGGCGATTCATCCAGATGCAAGATGAGCAGTGGCAAATCATGATCCGTGGTTTTGAACGGCAGCGTGTCTGGCGACACGTCCACCGCCAGCGCATCGGGATAGTCAGCATTGACGTGCAAGATTTGCACCTGAGCCACATTGTCTTGCAAGGCTGGGGTCACAAAGATGCCGTCGATGAGCTGTGAGACGCCGCCAAACACATAGCTGTAACGCATCTCGTCTGGCAGGCGCAGCAGCACATTCTCCAGACGGCCGTTTTCGGCCAAGGCTAGCAGCGGCGGAGCCTGTTCGTAATCGTTGAAGTCCCCCAGAACAATGACATTGGCCTCCGGATCATCAGCCAAAACGGCCGTCACCAGTCCAGCCACATGATTGGCCTGGGCCAACCGCCACGGCGCGGTTTCTGCCTCGCCACCCCGCTTGGATTTAAAATGATTGACGATGAGGGTGAACGGCCGTTCCCCCACCAACAACTCAACCAGCAGCGGCGGCCGGGAAAACAGCACATCCTGCCCGGCGGGGCAGTCCAACCGAACATCACTTACGCCCGTTTCTAGCGTGGTGCAACTTTGCTTCAATTCCGCCGACTGCACCGTTACCACGTTTGGATTGCTCATCAAGGCCACATCGATGCCACGCACATCGGCACTTTCCAGGTGGGTGACGGTATAGGTGAAGCCACAGGCCGGTGCGGCCAGCTGCGCCAGGTCATCCAGCAGCGTGCCCTTTTCCACCTCCTGCACGGCCACCAACGTGGGGCAGTTTAACGTTTGCGTGAGGGCCGCCGCCAACTTTTGCTGCTTGAGCGATAGCTCCAGTTCCAGTGGCTTTGGTTCCGCCTCATCGCCCGTATCGTCGATGAGGTCAAAATAGTTTTCCATGTTGAAGCTGGCAATGCTGATCTGGTTCTCGATCAGGGTTGGCGCAGTGGCTGGTTCTGGAAGGGGAACGGCCGCTACCGTCAATTCATCCCCCGCCTGCTGCACAATCTTGAACTGGTCAAAATTGTAGGTGAGTGGTCCGATCAGCCCACTGACCAAATCGCCCGTTTTCACCTGCGGAAAACCATCGCAGAACTGATCTGATTGGTACAAAATTGGCACGACCTGGCCAATGGGATCCGCTAACAGACGGCGAAAAATGCGCGGCGTGCTGACGGAGGGCGAAACAACAGAAAAGCCACAGGTGCTGAAGGTTGGTCCCACCACCCGCGCCGGATCGGCTAGCTGCACGCGCATCCCTTCCAGCGGTTCAAAATAGGCGGCCAGGGCTGCGGCCTCGGCCGGGGGATCGATCAAAATCGGTTCGGGCAGGGGCTGCTCGCTTAGCTCCACCTGGATGTCCAGATTGTTGTCGTCCAGCTCGGTGAAGCCAAAGAATTCGGTTACCAGCCCGGAAACGCGGATTTGATCCCCGATTTGGAAAGACGGCCGTTCCCGCCCTAAAAACAAGGCAATGCCATCAGAGGTGGCCGGATCACCATCCTCCAAGCCAGGGATGTCCTGGAGGAAGGCGGTATAAAAGGTGGTGCCGCTGGTGTTGCGATCTTCGTAAACGCCAGTGACGATGCCGCGCACGGTGACGTTCTGGTTAATGGCGGCCGCCACCTCGCCCGCGCCCTGAATGGTGCCAATGGGTGGCAGGTGTTCCAACTCAGCGGGGTTAAGCGGAGCACGGCAGGCGTCGTCGAACTGGACCAGGCCCGGTGTGGGTGTTTCCTGCGGCTGCCAGTCGGTGGCCGTGTCGGTGTCGCAGTTGGCGGGATTGCGCTCGATGCTTTGGCCCTCGAATACGGCCGTTACCGCTGGCGTAAAAAAGGTTGTCTGATCGCCATAATTCACACTGTCGATGATGACGTTGCGCTCGTTAAGCAGCACAACCTGGTCGCCATCGTTGGCCAGGGCAATGTCACCTGAGGCCCAGAGCAGGTAGTTGCGCATGTCGGGCACATCAGGGTCAGAGTCAGTTAATTCAAAGTCAGGATTACTGCCAAAGAGGGCACGGAAGCCAACGGCCGTTTGGGCCACCACCACTGCCTGCTCCGGTTCTAGCAAGGTGCCTTCAGGAAAACGGCGCATCCCCTCACCTTCGCCCGATTGTTCTTCATCGCCTAATTTAATGTCGCTGAGGTCAAGAACGGCCGTGCCCACGTTGGCAATCTCCAGCCACTCGCGCTCGTCCTCTGCGCCGGGCGGATTGTAATAAATTTCGGTGATGAGCAAGCCAGGGTTGATGATTTGGGCATGAGCAGGGGTTTGGATACTGATGAAAAGCGTTACGGCCGTTCCCAGCAAAAGCCAACGCCAAACAAACGTCTTGTCCATTTTTCTGTTCCCTCCAAACTGGCCAAAAAAGAAATTTTACCGCAAAGGCGCAAAGAACGCAGAGAATTTGCAAGAAAAATCTGCGCAATCTGCGGATTGCTATTATTGTAGCGGGAGGGGTAGTTGCCACAGCTTGCTGGTGCGGTTGACGCGAATATGGCTGATCCACTTGACCCATTCCACGCCTCGCTGATCGATGGCAACCAGGCGCAGCGGAAAGCCGTGCCCGTGTGACAGCGGCGCATCGGCGACATCCAGCGCCAGGAAATAGCGTTTGGCTTGCTCGATGGTAAAGCGGCGACTGTAGCCCGACACGGCAACCACCGAAATGCTGGCGGCTCCTTCCGCCAATCCGGCCATGTCCAGTAACCGCGCCAGGGAAACGCCCCGCCACACCTGTTCTGAATACCAACCGCCCGTGCAATCGACCACGGCCGTTTCTTCCCGGTCAATCAGTTGGCGCAGCTGATCGTAGCTGAAGCTAGACGGCCGTTTCACCGCCCCATCCAGCCCCAGTTGCCAGGTAGCCGCGTCAATCGGCGGCGGATTATCAAAGATCCAGCTGACCACCGGGAAATTGCCCGTGAAGCTGCCTTTTTCATACGAGCCGGTAAAGCGACGGGTGGCCCCTGGCAAATCTAGTTCGCCTATCCCCCACTCAACCAAACGCCAGGTGACAAAGCCTAAAATGGTGGAAACGGCCGTCCCCAAAAACAACCGCCGCCCCACTGTTTCTGACACACGCCAGATAAAACGCATGTGCCAGGCATGCCAGGCCATGAGCAGCAGCAGCGGCACGGCCAGGTAAATATGCAAGCTCACCAAACTGAAGCCACCCAGGTAAATTGGCCCGTCAAAGGTCCACAGCAGGCCGCTGAACAGGGTGAGCAGCAGCAGGCCAAACAGGGCGGCAAAGGCAACACGGCGGCGCGTCCACACCGTTTTGCGGCGCAGCGCATCCAAAATGATGCCGCCTTTCCAGTAGAGCAGCACCAAGAGCGCGTACGCCCCAATGCCGTGGGCCCACAAAATCCAGGCGCGGGAGATACGGCCGTTGACCATGCCAAAATAACCAGTGATCGCCTGCACCACCAGCAAAACCAACAACACCACATTTGCCCAGGGAAATTTCATGCTATATTCCTCAATACAAACCATTATACTTGGAACACAGTCAGAACTTGCAGAAGCGAATTTTGCCGGAATTTAGCGTTGCAGATGACAACAATGGACAATATGGGTTTGAAACCGTGGAGAAAGCCAAGAGGGCAACGGTATGTTTTTGTGATTTTTTAGGAGGTCAGAATGGTGGAATTGGTACCGATGTTGGCAGACGATTACCAACATTTCATTGAGTGGGCTGTAGATGATTACGCTCGGGAGCAAGTTAGAGCAGGTACGTGGCAGGCGGAAAATGCCCAAGAATTGGCCCAAAAAACATTTGCCGGATTTTTGCCGGAAGGGTTGTCCACAGCTAACCAATACCTCTATATGATTGAACGTGAAGCAGATGGCATTCAGGTCGGACAACTGTGGTGGGGAATTCAAGAACAAGGGGAGACCCGCTTTGCCGCGCTGAATGATTTCCATATCTTTGAAGAATATCGCCGCCAGGGATATGGTGGTGAGGCCTTGAGCGCTATGGAAAAGCTGATTCAGCAGGAAGGATTGGAAACAGTATATTTACATGTCTTTGGGCATAATGAGGCAGCCAGAGCCATGTATCGCAAAATGGGCTACGTTGAGCGGAACGTTACGATGATGAAAAAGCTATAGTCCTGGCCTTACAGAACCCGTATTAAGAGGAAAAGCATGCTAACTGCAACGATGTTGAGCGCCCGCTTTGCGGAAAGTTATGAACAAATCAGGCAGGCAATCGCGGCTGTCACACACGCCGAGAGCCTTCAGACGCCGCTTCCGGGTGTCAATCAACTCCATTGGCTGGTTGGACATGTGGTGGTCTCGCGCGTAAATTTTTTGATGCTGCTAGAGGTGCCATCGATCTGGCCCTGGGCCGTGTGCAAATGGTTTATTCCGGGCAGCAGCTCATCGGCAGAAAGTGCCACAGGTAACAGCTTTGAAACCTTGCGCCACGATCTGGAGCGTACCCAAGAACTGTTGACGACAGCCCTGGCCCAAATCAGCCCTGATGAACTTGCAGCCCGGCAAGAAGAACGCCCAATTGGCGAGCATTTGCTAGAGTATGCCACCCATGAAGCGTATCACGCTGGGCAAATCACTCTACTGGCCCAGATCATGTCAATCGAGACACAATAACATCTATCCATCGCCGAATATGAGGTTTGTAACTGGTGATGGGCACACACTATTCGTTATACTGATACTGTGCAGACATTTTGTGTATTCCGCACGCAGATTTACATTTGCAGGGGGCATATTCAGAAACCACGTTCCATTGCACCTCAATGACCCCTCTTTTGTAAAGGAGGCAACATGTCTAAGCTCGATAATCTTCATAAATTGGGTCAATCCACCTGGCTGAACTACATGCGTCATCATTACATTACCTCCGGTGAACTTCGCCAGGCGATTGCCAATGGTATTCAGGGGGTCACGGCCAATGCGGCCGTTTTCGCCCAAACGATTCTCCAATACGATGATTACGACGAAGCCATCAATCGGCTGATGCTGGAAGGAACGCCCTATCGTCAAATCCATGAATGGTTGATGATGGACGATGCCCGTTTAGTTGCTGACCTGCTGCATGAAGTGTACGAAGCCAGCAACAGTTGGGATGGCTATGTCAGCCTGGAAATGGACCCATCTCTGGCGGCAAGCGCTACAAAAACGGCCGCAACAGCCAAACACATGCTTCACGGCATGGACCGCGCCAACGCCATGGTTGAGATTCCGGCAACGCTAGAAGGCTGTGAAGCCATTCGCTCACTGACCGCCGACTGTGAATCCTTAAACATCACCCATATTTTCACGGTGACAGACTTTGAACGGGCTGCGCAAGCCTATATTGCCGGTCTGGAACTGCTGCTGATTTCCAACAGCATGTGGCGCGTTATGCCAACGGCCGTTGCCTCATTTTCGGTCAGTGCCGTTGATGCCGCCATCGATCCAGTGCTGCGCGCCAAAGATGCGCCGGAGCTGTGCGGCAAAACGGGCATTGCCCTGGCCAAACTACTCTACCAACGGTACCGGCAAATCTTTAGCGGCCCCCGCTGGGCACAGTTGGCCCGATACAACGCACGGCCGTTACGCCCCAAATGGACCCGCATTACCCCCCAAGACCCTAGCCTGCCCCTTACCCATTACGTCAACGCACTCATTGGCTCAGAAACCGTTGTGACCTTTACCCTGGACACGCTGGCGGCTTTTGAAGAAAGCGGCAACGTCGCCCTCACGCTAACCCAGGATATTGGCAGTGCTGAAGCCCATCTGGAACAGTTGGCAAAAGCAGGCGTGGACCTGGATGACATTGTGCATAAACTCCAGGCAGAGCATCTGGCCAAGGCCGAAGCGCAATACCAGGCACTCATCGAAGCTGTGGCACAGCGTTCGTTTGCTTTGGGCATGGCCGCCTGACAAATTGCTAATAGAGTTGTTCCTCAATAAAATTCAGGAAAAGATGGGACGCAGATAAACACAGATTTTCACAGATAAAAACAAAAAATCTGCGTTTATCTGCGTGACTCTGTGTCCTAAACGCTTTATCTCTTGAATCAAGAGTACCTTTAATATATACAGATGAAGAAATTTTTTACTTCCGCCATTTTACTTTGCCTTCTGCTGATTGCCTGTAGCAACCAGCCCAGAGTGATAGGGTGGGTAAAGCTCAAACCGTCAGAACAGCCCCCACCCTTATACCATAGCGGCTTCGCCTATGATACAGACACCCACAAAGCAGTTGTTTTCGGCGGTGCTACCAATGACAGGTGGTCTGATGACACTTGGCTCTGGGATGGCGAAACCTGGCAGCAGGCAGATTTATCTCTCAATCCCGACGCCCGAGAAAAAACTGCGATGGCTTATGACGAAGCGCGGCAAAGAACCGTCCTTTTTGGCGGCGTGATGGACAATATGGTATTTAACGATACCTGGGAATGGGACGGCAATCAGTGGCAACAAATAAACACAACTCATGCGCCCCCGGCCAGATGCTGCCACACGCTTGTTTACGACCCCGTTCAAGAGATGGTGTTATTGTATGGTGGCTGGAATCCACTAACAGAAACGTTTTTCAACGACACCTGGGTTTGGGACGGCAAAAATTGGACGGAGACAACTTGCTGCGGACTGCCTGCCGCGTCTGCTCACGCAGTTGTCAACTTCTCTGCGCGAAACGAGGTCATCGCTTTAAACTCAGTCGATGCTTATGGCACCTGGGCGTGGGATGGAAACCAATGGTTCAACCTCCCCTTAAGCAATTCCCCCGCGCGTCAAGATGGCAGGCTTGCTTACAATGATCAATTTGATAGAGCTCTGTTGTTTGGCGGCATCCGCGACAACGAATACTTGAATGATCTTTGGCTGTTTAACGGGGAAGCATGGACAGAGCTGCCTGTACCGACAAGGCCAAATCCTCGTTATGCCCATGTTTTATTTTATGATATGAAGCGCAAAAGTATCATCATGTTTGGCGGGGTAAGCCCTGATGGCATTCTAAACGACACCTGGGAACTTTATCTTCCCGAAGATCTGTCAATTCTATTACCCACCCCTGGGCCATAGTGTGTGTCCATCCCTCACTTAAACCACCAGCGGTACATGAAGAATTTGGGGCCAACGGCCGTTCCCATTCAGCAAACAATAGGACGCGGATAAACGCTGATGACGCAGATTAAAAAGTAAAATCTGCGTTAATCAGCGTCCCATACCACTTCAAGCACACCCCGGAAACGGCCGTTCCCATTCAGCACCTCTTATCCAGGCCAGCGCAGTTGACCATTG
The DNA here is from genome assembly GCA_905479495.1 of uncultured Anaerolineae bacterium. Classification (GTDB taxonomy): domain Bacteria; phylum Chloroflexota; class Anaerolineae; order Promineifilales; family Promineifilaceae; genus Leptofilum. The sequence continues at coordinate 7,347 of CAJQMR010000035.1, read as the reverse complement.
TAGGAAGATTGCCCAACGGATTTCCCTGATTGCCAGACTCCCTTCAAAACTTTATACTCCCTGGGGTGCGTTCAACAGCCAGGTTAAAGAAACGATAGTCGCTTTTCCTGAACCAAATCCAAAGTGAAAAAGAGGACGAAACAAGCATGGAGAGAGAGTTTATTGCAAAGGCAGCCATTACGATCAATGCTCCGGTGGCAAAAGTATGGGAGTCACTGGTGACGCCCGAAATGGCGAAACAGTATTTTTGGGGTGCAGAAGTTAGCAGCGATTGGACCGTTGGCAGCTCCATTACCTTCAGGGGGGAGTTTAACGGCAATCAATACGAGGAAAAAGGGGAAATTCTACAATTTCAGCCGGAGAGCCTGCTCCAATATTCTCATTGGAGCGATCTTGAAGATCTGCCAGATGTGCCAGAGAATTACCGAAATTGGACGTTTAGATTAACCCAAGAAGACACAACGGTTAGCCTCACGGTGACCGAAGACAACATCCCAACGGAGAAACAAAAAGAGCGTTCAGAGGAGTTTTGGGCTGACGTGCTTAAAACCATCAAGCAGCTTTTAGAAAAAAAAGAAACAGAATAACGTACCTGAAAATCTTTGGCCCTACGGCCGTATCCCAACACCTCTTTTAAGTAAGGAGGCACAAATGGAATCCGCAATTTTGATGGGTGTGATAGGCGGTTTCATTGGCCTGATCGTTGTCGTCATCTATTTAGGTTTCAAAGCCATCATCAATAGGATAAAAAAATAGGTCCCCGTGCGCTAGCGAGATCTTCTCTTAGATCCTGGTACTCAATGGGGTACGGCCGTTCCCATTCCACACACATTGCCCAGGCCAGAGCCATTTGATCCCAGATAAAACCTTGCTTGAACACGCTTTCCACAAGCTGGTCCCCCAAAATGATTCGCTAAACTTGATTTGTTTCTAGAGACAATGTGCTTGCAGAAAAATTTTTAGCGCTTGTTCGTACGGCAACGTGTCTGTAGAAAAATATTTTGGTACTTGTTCGTAGCGCAACCTGTCCGTAGAAGAATTTTCGACTCATGTTCGTACCGCAACGTGTCTGTAGAAGAAATTTCGGCTCTGTTCCGTACCGCAACGTGTCTGTAGAAAATATTTCGGCTCTGTTCCGTACCGCAACGTGTCCGTAGAAAATATTTTGGTTCATGTTTGTACGGCAACGTGTCCGTAGAAAAATTTTTGGCTCTGTCCGGTAGCGGAATGTGCCTGTAGAAGAAATTTCAGCTCTGTCTGGTACCGGAACGTGTGTGTAGAAAAAATTTCGGGTCTGTCTGGTAGCAGGTAGCAGGTTGTTTTATTCTCAGGTGGGGAGAAGTGGTGGGGAAACGGCCGTATCCATCCAACACCCTTGTCCAGGCCAAAGTAAAGATTGACCGTATCCCCACACCACCTCAATCACATCCTGCAAACGGCCGTACCCATTCAGCACCCATTACCCAGGCCAAAGCAATTGACCACCACTGGGAAGATTGCTCAGGATTGCAATAATCCTCCCAAAATTTTATACTGTTGTGGAGTCGCACTTAGTTTAAACATATAAGGCCAAGTATTATCGTGTCGCATAAATCCCAAATTCATCGATTCAATAGCTTCTTACCAAAAGAAAAGTAAAAATGAGTAATCAAGATCATCGAGACGCTACAGCTACAATTAGAGGCTATATCTATCAGTTTGATGCTACGATTCTTAAAATTCTCAATGCTGATAGGAACGCTTCCGTTGTGATAGAAGGGGTTGAGGATTTTGATGTTTTAAATTTTGATTCGAGTGAATATTGTCAGTGCAAATACTATTCGTCAAAAAAGTTTACCCCGAAGGCGATTAGAGATGCTCTATTGCCAATGCTCAAAAACCATAAACAAAAAAAGCAAACCAATCAATCGCAGATTAAATACCAGCTATATGGTTACTTCAAAGAAGCTCAACCGGAAAAAAGGAGTTTAACGCTCCAAGAACTTAAAGAATCATTACTTAAACGAGTGCAAACAGAAGATTCAAGTGGCAATAAAGAATACAACCAACATAATCTTCAAACTGAACTAGGCCTAACTGACGAAGATCTTAACTCATTTTTGGAAGTTTTGAGCATCCATATTTCAGAAGAATATTCTCTCCATAAAGCAAATGTTATCCATGCACTTAAACAACATTTTAGTTGTTCTCAAGACGAAGCTGAACATTTTATTTACCCTACTGCCCTTAGCAAGATATCCCAATATGCAATTTGCCGTAATGTTGACGAGAGAACAGTTTCACGTGCTACTTTCTTATCTTCTCTTGATAAAAGACAACCTCTTTTTACCGCGTGGTTACTTCGTGAACGTGGGGAAGAAGAATATTGTAAATTAATCCGCAGAAAATTTTTTTCAGAAAGGAACATCGAATCTTACCCTCGTTTTTTTATTATCGAACTACCTGAAAACATAGAGAATCATGAGATTACACATATTCTTTCCGAAATACGGAATAAGTGGAGCAGTCATAAAATAAAACATAAACCCACAAAAGAACGATATGCCCCTTATATATTTTTAAGAGACATAAATCCAGAAACGCTTGTTTCCATCAAACAAAATCTTCAATTCGATGGCATAGCTTTTGTAGATGGCTATCCTTTCAAGGGAGCTTCATTCAACACAAAAGATATTCAGAAAGAGCAAACAAATGAAAATCCAATCTCACTACGCTTCATCAATTCTAAGCAAGACTTCGATACCTTATTTCAAGAAATCCGACAGACTAAGATTGTTTACGAATTCTTCCTTTCAAAGCCTTTAAGTCAAGAAACACAGGTTAGACATATTCGTATTCCAATAACCTCATTAAATCAAATTGCCAACATTGTTTAGGAGCCATCATGCCAGATACAAAAACATCTCTTTCCGCAGAAGTAATTGCCGTATTTCCTGACAAGGTGAGAATTGTAGTTGATGATATTGAAGAATTTCGACTTGCAGAGGAATCCTTAAGAGTAGGTTCCCATCTACAAATATCGGATAATGATAATGTGGCTCTAATCGCAATAATTGAAAATTTCTCAATCGAAATAAAAGAAGACAGTAATGGTAGTGCAAAACGCCATTATTTAATTGAAGCTTATCCACTTGGCACCCTTCATGATGGAAAATTTCAGAGAGGGGGAGATGAGTTAGCTATTCCTCCAAAAAAAGTCGTCCCTGCCAGCAAAGAAGATATAAAGAAAATATACTCCAGTGCATTCGATTCCAGTAAACAATTCAACTTTTGTGTATTAAGTCAAGACCGTGAAATAAAAATACCCGTTCACGGCAATAAATTCTTTAATAAACATATCGCTATTGTCGGAGCAACAGGCTCTGGAAAATCACACTCTGTGGCTAATATCATCCAAAATGCTGTTAAGGAAAAAGCCGGTGAGTATGATGGGCTAAATAACTCGCATATCGTCATATTTGACATCCATTCTGAATATGCAAGTGCCTTTCCTAGTGCTAATGTGTTAAGAATTGACGATTTGGTACTTCCATACTGGCTGCTTAATGAAGAGGAAATGGAGGAGCTTTTTCTGGAATCGGGAGATCATAATAATTATAATCAGGCGTCGCTACTACGAACGATTATTACCATTAACAAAAAAATGATGAATGATAAAGTTGAGCGAGTCTACTTTGACAGCCCTCTAAAATATGATATCCAGAAGGTAATTAATTGTTTTTTTAACCTTTCACTGGAAACACACAATACAGATAATCCACTTAATGTGATTTTTGAAGATGACACGGATAAAACATTTGTCGATAACGAAGAACGAATCAAATACTATTCTGATGAACCACGAAATTTTCATCCACGACAGAACAAATCTAAGGAACGAATAGGGATTAAAAAAGGATCGTATGCTGATGGGAGCATTGACAAATTTATTAGGCGTTTTCAGTCTAAAGTGAGAAATTCGAGATTAGATTTCCTCTTTGGTGAACGTGCCTTTAACACCTCTTTTGATGCAGTGCTAAAGCAACTTACTGGGTATGAAAACAAAAAGGAATCTAATATAACAATTATCGATCTTAGCGGCATTCCTTTTGAGGTCCTAAGCATAACGGTTTCGCTTATTACCCGCCTACTTTTCGACTATGCTTATTACTACAAGCGACTGCACCAAGATTGTGAAACACCATTACTTTTAGTCTACGAGGAAGCTCATAAATATGCACCTAAAAGCCAGCGGTCACGATACAGAGCATCGTTAACTGCAATTGAGCGCGTTGCAAAAGAAGGGCGAAAATATGGAATTTCTCTGTTGATTGCCAGCCAACGCCCCTCAGAAATATCAGAAACCATTTTTTCACAATGCAGCAATTTTCTTGCTATGCGGTTAACTAATCCAGATGATCAAAACTACGTCAAAAGATTATTGCCTGATACACTTGGAAATTTAACAGCTTCGCTCCCTGCAATGGAATGTGGAGAGGCTTTATTAATTGGAGACTCTGTGGTAATTCCTTCAGTAGTATATATTCCAAAGTGTGAACCTAAACCATCATCTAATGACGTCCCCTACATGGATATCTGGAAAGAGGAATGGAAAGAGGTGATTTTTAACACGCTTATTGAAGAATGGGAAAAATGATTTGACTAGATTTAAATTATGAATGATTGTTTCTCCGTGTTCTGGACAGGTCGTCAGTAAAATTTATTTTTTATGGGCTTCGGTCGGTGTCCCGCTACACCTCTTACCCTACATTACCAGTTACCAAAATATGCAATACAGCTCTTCATCGTTAAACCTGCGCCACCAAACCCGATTCAGCCAGGTAAGTATCCCTATCACATCAAAAATGAGGACACACCAGAGCAAAGGTTACACCTTGTTGCTTGCCAAACTAAAATCATCCGTATTTCAATTGGAGAAAGAAATTAAATGAAAGAAACTGGACGAAATCGTTATTTTTTGCTTGTCTACCTACTTTTAGCCAGCGTATCTGTTATTCTATTTCTCGTGGGAATTCTTGACGGCGGGGAACCGATCACATCATTTTCCCTGAATCTTTCGGCAGAATTGCTTGGGGTCTGTGTGCTTTATTTTCTAGTTGATCGAATCCTTTCAGTTGAGGAATGGAATGCATCAAAGCGGATCGACGAACTAACGCGCCGACTTGAAAAAAATACCGGTTTTCTGAAAGGGAGGGAACAGAGAGAAGATTCAACGTTGTACGAGTTACTTGAGGGGTCTTCAGACGTTCGTCTTCTTGGATACTCGCTCGTAGGTTTTACCAGAACTTTTCGTGATAGTCTTGCCCTGGCTATTCACAACGGCGCACATATTAGAATTCTTGTTATCGACCCAAAAAGCAAAGCAGCGGAAATAATTTCTGAAAACTCCTCATTAACCTCAGAGTTTCAGCGAGATATCGATCAAGCACGTGATTATTTAGCGTTTATAGGTAGTCACTGTAAAAATGACAAAGGGAAGCTTGAAGTTAAGTTCATGAATTGGATACCAAGCTGCGGTATAGTAATAATAGATCCCGAGAAAAAGAAGAGATACTTAAGAGTCAGCATATATCCACCTTGCTATGATTCCCCCTTAAGTGACCGTGCCCACTTTAAACTAACATATGTTGGGTATGAGCGATGGTATGACACATATATCAAGCAATTTGAGGATCTATGGTCTCAAGCATACGAAATTGAATCATGACTTGAATCTGATAAAGTATTAGATTCTAAAAATGTAAGCCTTCGCAGATTTTGTGCTAATCCGTTAGGAAATGTAATAAGTTTTTGATACCTTCGTGATCTGGGATAGTGTTTTACATGTCGGGTGGCAGCAATTCTTTTTGACGAAACGGCCGTCTCCCAATTTCACTTTCCACCTTAAAAAACCATCGCGTCCTTTCGCCAATAGTGGTAACATACTCACGATTCCCAAAACGCAACCGATCTTGAAGGAAACCCCCTATGCGACTGATTGTAGATGAACGGCCGATTTCCTATGAACCCGGTGATTCCCTGCTCATCGCCCTGCTGCGCGCCGGCATTCAGCCCACGGGCGGCGGCTGCCTCTGCCTGGGCGGCGACTGCAATAACTGCCTGGCCACCGTCGATGGCGTCAGCTACGTGCGCACCTGCCAGACGGCCGCTAAACCCGGCACCGTCGTGCAGCGGCACCACACCCAAAAGTACCCGCCCCTGCCTGCCGAAGACCGCGCCAGGCCCGCCGTGCCCGCCCGCAACCTTTTTTGCGACGTCGTCGTCATCGGCGCGGGTGAATCAGGCCAAACGGCCGTTTCCCAAGCCCAAGCCACTGGCAAAATCGTCATCACCCTGGATGCCGCCCAGGGCCAGGAAGCGATTGGCATCTACAACGGCCCGTTGGTCGTCGCCCGCACCGCCGACGGCCTGCTCCACGTCCACCCCCACGAGGAAATCATCGTCGCCACCGGCGCGGCCGAAATCATGCCGGTCGTGCCCGGCTCAGAGCTGGCCGGGCTTTGCACCAGCCGCGCCGCCGAACAGTTGGCCCAGGCCGGTCTCGATTTGGGCCGCGTTGTTGCCGTGGGCACGCCGCCTGCCGGGGTGGAATGCGAGCTGGCTACCGGTGAACTGGTGCGCTTTGAGGGGGCAAACGGCCGTCTCCACACCGTCATCACCCAGGACGAAAATGGACAGGAACACAGGTATGAATGCGATACGGCCGTCATTGGCCTGGGGCTGCATCCACGCAGCGCCCTCCTGCGCATGGGGCACGAACTACCTGTGTGCGCCGTTGGCGACGCCGCCCGCGACTCCGACATCCCTCCCTGCCCCCAAGCAGGCATCATCTGCCCCTGCGAAGGCGTCTCCGTGAGCGATTTAGAAGCAATTTGGCAGCAGGGCTTCCACGAAATGGAGCTGGTGAAGCGGGCCACGCTGGCCGGCACCGGCACCTGTCAAGGCTCGGTCTGCCTGCCCTACCTGCGCAGCTTTTTGCTGGAAAAAGGCAAAACGTTGCAACCCTCCTTCACCGCCCGCCCCGTCACCCGGCAGCTCACCATGGGCGAAGTTGCCGCCGGATCACACCATCACGCCATGGCCCGCACAGCCCTGGACACCGAGCACCGCCGTCTGGGGGCGCAGATGGAGCGCAGCGGCGGCTGGTGGCGGCCCTGGACCTACGGCGATCCCGACGGCGAATATTGGGCCGTGCGCGAAGCGGTTTCCATCATGGACGTGAGCACGCTGGGCAAGATGATCGTCTCCGGCCCCGATGCCCTGGAATTTCTGGAACGGCTCTACCCCACCCAAGTGGCCACGATTCGAGACGGCCGTTCCCGCTACGTCCTCCTCCTCAATGAACGC
>CAJQMR010000034.1 GCA_905479495.1 uncultured Anaerolineae bacterium | reverse complement strand
GCACCACGACCCGCCGCGCACCACGCGCCGGGTTCCATCGTCGTCATACCATGACGCCGTCCATTCCCACACATTCCCGACCATATCAACACATCCATACGGACTATCTCCTTGTGGCGAAAACTGACCAACTGAGGAGGTGCCACCTACACCCACTTCCTTCGTGTTGCAATGATAGGAGCGCCAGTCATCTCCCCAGGGATACTGCCAACCATCCACGCCACGCGCTGCCTTTTCCCACTGCTCTTCTGTCGGCAATTGGGCTTCCGCCCACTTTGCATATGCTTGGGCGTCATGCCAGCTTACCAGCACCACTGGATGATCGGCTTTATCCTTTGGATACGTACGCAAACTCTCATTCCACTCATACTTTCGGTCCAAAAGCACCCGATCCAGCACCCCCCTATCAGACCGAGGCACACGATAACCCGGGTTAGCATCCAGGAAACGCTTATACTCCGCGTTGGTCACCGGCGTTTTATCAATCCAAAACTCATCGAAATACATTCGTTTCTTATCACCACCATACAAAAATTCACCCGCTGGCACCCGCACCATTACCTTGCCCGTAATCGGGTGCACAAAGGAATCTGGCTGTTCATTATTCGCTTTTTCAGGCTCAGACACCACTTCAATCAATGGCGGGCTGTCAGATTTCACACCAGGCTCAACCACCTGTGCAGGTGCTGCTCTTTTAACGCCTTGCTTGCCACCTTCAAAATGGCGTAATAACTGTTGCAATCCTCGGTCATAATCATCGTAAAACGAAATTTGCTGGTAATTTCCCCACAGGGGCGGCGTATTCACTGGCTCTAACGCCAAAGGCACAAATCGCATCTCATCTCGATGTTCCAGGCTTATAGCTGCATTTGTTTCACTCTCCACCCAGCGAGATTTCAAAGCATTCTCGCTAACCACAAGGACAAAAATGCCACATTCGGTCAATCCCCGGTTTATCGCTTCCACCCACTTTTCACCAGGCAAAATATTGTCAGGCGCAATCCAGGTTTGCCAGCCGTTGGCCCGCAAATCCTCAGCGAGCCTTTGGGCAAACTCAGCATCTTGATGGGCATGGCTTACAAATATCTGGCGTGGGTTCCGCTTAATTGCCGTCTTCCGTTGCGATTCCGACTCAATGTGATGAGGTTGCTCTGCAAAATGTTTGGGGAAATCTCTCGGACGTTCCCGCTCCAATGCCGCCAACAGTTCCTCAAGCCGGTTCGTCCGCTGACTGTAAGAAACCAGCGCCATCGCTTTTCGGTTTCTATCCATCCCCGGCATGAAATTGTTATAAACCTGAGGAAAATAATCGAAACACAAGGTGGTAATTTCTTCATCGTTGAAAAACTGTTGCAAAAATTTTCGGGCACGAACATGAATTGGTTCAGTCATAGGTCTGCTGTTGGTCGGTTGGTTTGGTTATCGGGCACCATTACAAAACATCTGTCACCTATTTTAGGCTATAACCAAAATTATGGTAGGGGCGAGGCGGTTGGCATCCAATCCACGAATTTCGTCAAACCTTCCCCTTCCAACCGCCTCGCCCTGGTTCGCATGGCAAACCATCTGGTCGTTGTGGCATTTGGGCGAGGCAGGTGGTGAGGTTCTGGCGGCGTAATTTGGGAGATCGTGGCCACCTGCCTCGCCCAATTGTTTGGCAAATTATTTGGACGGCGGGGCATTTGGGCGAGGCAGGTGGAGAAATGGTGTTGGGGAATGGCGGAGGTTTGATCCACCTGTCTCGCCCCTACCACAATTGATTCGGTTTTTGATGGAAACGGCCGTTCCCCATACAATCCACGCCAATGGCAAAAATATCCATCATCATTCCCCACCTCAACGGCAAACATTTGCTGGAAGACTGCCTGGGATCGCTGCGCCAGCAAACATTTAGCGACTTTGAGGTGCTGCTGGTAGACAACGGCTCCAGCGACGGCACCCAGGCATATGTGCGCGAGCAGTTCCCCGAGGTGACGCTGATCGAACTGGGGGAAAATCGTGGCTTTACTGGAGCCTGCAATGCTGGCTGGCACGCCTCTTCCGGCGAAATTGTCATCTTGCTGAACAACGACACCGAAACCGAGTCAGGCTGGCTACGCGAAGTTTGGCAGGCGTTCGAGCAACATCCGCAGGTGGGCAGCGTGGCCAGCAAAATGCTGCTGTTTGACCAGCGCGACACCTTCCACACCGCCGGGGATTTTTACCGCGTGGACGGCATTCCCGGCAATCGCGGCGTCTGGCAAAAAGATGTGGGCCAGTTCGACCAAATCGAGCCGGTGTTTAGCGCCTGCGGCGGCTCCTCCGCCTACCGGCGCACCATGCTGGAGCAAATCGGCTTCCTCGACGACGACTTCTTTTTTAGCTGCGAAGATGTTGACCTGGGCTGGCGGGCCAATCTGGCGGGCTGGCAGGTGCTATACGTGCCCACGGCCGTTGTTTACCACAAACTCAAAGCCACCGGCGGTTCTGTGACGGGCAGCTATTACGACGGCCGTAATTTCCTTTACCTCATCTGGAAAAATTACCCAACACCCTTATTACGCAAATACTGGAAAGACATTCTCCATGCTCAGCTCCGCATCTCCCGTGACGCCCTGCGGGCCTGGCGTGGCGCAGCCGCCCGCGCTCGCTTACGTGGCCAGGTTGCCGGGCTGGTAGGCATCTTCAAAATGTGGCCTAAACGCCGCCAGGTGCAGGCTCTCCGACGGGTAGACGACGATTCCCTGACGGCCGTCCTTACCCCGGTTGACGATCCCCCCGCTGGCGGGTAACATTGCCTCCCTGATGATGAAGAAGGAACAGGAAGAGCTAATGAAACCGTATTTATCCGTGATTATCCCTGCCTACAACGAGGAAAAACGCATCGGCCAGACGCTAACGGCCGTTCACACCTACCTCACCACCCAACCATACACTTGGGAACTGCTCATCGTGCTCGATGGCGTCACGGACAACACGGCCAGCGTGGTAGAGCAATTTGCCCAGGGCAAGGAAAACATCCGCTGGATTGACCGCAAGGAAAACATGGGCAAAGGGTACACGGTGCGCCAGGGAATGTTGGCCGCACGCGGCGACATTCGCCTCTTTACCGATGCCGACAACTCCACCGACATGAGCCATTTTGACCAGATGAAACCCTTGTTTGACCAGGGGGCTAACGTCGTCATCTGCTCCCGGGATGGCAAGGACGCACAGGGCGCAGTACAGGCACGGCCACAGCCGTTCCTCAAGCGGGTGTTGGGCAACTCCGGCAACCTGTTTATCCAAATTATGGCCGTGCCCGGCATTTGGGATACACAATGCGGCTTCAAAGCGTTCCGCGCCACTGCGGCGGAGCAAATCTTTGCCCTTTCCCAGATTAACCGCTGGGGGTTCGATATGGAAGCGCTGGCCCTGGCCCGCCGTTTTGGCTATAAAATTCAGGTCATCGCCGCCAACTGGCACGATGCCGAAGGCACGCACGTCACGTTGGGCGGCTATCTGGGCACCTTCTGGGAAGCGGTAATAATCCGCTGGAACCTGGTCACAGGTGTTTACGCCCGGCAAGAAAAACGCCAGGCCGCAGCCAAACCCCACCCCACCCCGAAATAGGAGATTGGTGACTGGAGATTAGAGATTATGCTAGTCTCCAATCTCTAATCTCCAATCTCCCTTTTGAAAATGGCTAACCTTGAACTAGAAACGGCCGTTTCCCAACAACACCAGTTCACCACCATCGCCGGTATCGATGAAGCCGGACGCGGCGCGCTGGCCGGACCGGTGGTGGCCGCTGCCGTCATCTTGCCGCTAAACGATCAGATCGAAACGCTACTGCTCGGCGTCAACGACTCCAAGCAGCTTTCCGCCAAAAAGCGCGAAACCCTCTTTGATCTCATCATCCAACACGCCCTGGCTTACGGCATTGGCCAGCAGCCCGCCTCGGTCATTGATGAGATTGGTATTTTGCCCGCAAACAGGCTGGCAATGGGAACGGCCGTCGCCCAGCTCACCCCCATACCGCAATTTTTGTTAATAGACGGCCGTATCCGCCTGCCCCAGCTCAACATCCCCCAAAAATCAATCGTGCGCGGCGACAGCCAAAGCCTGAGCATTGCCGCCGCTTCCATCCTGGCCAAAGTCACCCGCGACCGTCTCATGATTGAGCTAGACAAACAGTTTCCCCGTTATGGCTTTGCCCAACATAAAGGATACGGTACACAGCAGCACCGCGACGCCATCGCTCAACACGGTCCCTGCCCGCAGCATCGCCACTCCTTTGCCCCCATCCGCCAACCACTGATTTAAACTCTTGCCACCATTTTGAGTTTTCATCTGTGATCGCTGTGGCTACCCTACCATAGCTCCCCAGTCATAGGACAAAAGCAAACGTCATCTTGCCCTGGATGGTACTGTCTGGTGACTGTCGTTAGGCCCCAAAAGCTTTATAATATTTTCATAAAATTCTGTGCGCTCATCATGCAGTTGCGAGTGTAAGGGGAAAAACATGGTCAGAGTTCTTGTTATCGATGATGACAGACTAATCAGAAAAGTAGTGAATAAAGCACTCACAGACTTGAGCTATGAAGTCGTGGAAGCTGAAGATGGTCTCGAAGCGCTCAAACGAATTAAATCAATTCGTCCCGACGCCGTTATTGTAGATAAAATGATGCCAGGCATTGATGGGTTTGAGGTTACCCGTCGTCTACGTCGTGAGCCGGAATTAACCCATATCCCCATTTTGGTACTCACTGGTGAATCAGATCTTCAGGAAAAATTAGCCGCGTTTGAAGCAGGCGCGGACGATTATGTTGTGAAACCATTTGCGGCTGCCGAACTGGCTGCCCGGCTTACGGTGCTACTTCGCCGCGCGAAAGCATTGGAAGATGCCCAATCGCAAATTTTGCAAAAATCTGATCAGTCTCGCGTCATTGTCACCCACAGCCTGCGGGGTGGTATTGGGACCTCTGCCCTGGCCAATAATCTAGCCATCGGTTTAAATGGGTTGTGGAAAAACCCGACGCTCTTGCTAGACATGGTACCCAACGCTGGGCAACAAGCCCTCATGCTCAACATGTCGCTCAAACGCACCTGGGCCGACTTGGGCATGATTCCCCCAGAAGAATTGGACCTCAATACCTTATCGGCAATTACCCGGCAGCATGACAGCGGGCTGCACCTCATTGCCGCCCCCAAAATGCCCTCGGACGCCGAGGGGGTAACATCAGAACATTTCAACATTGCCCTCAAATTTCTCAAAAGCCGCTACGAATACATCATTGCTGATTTACCCCACGACTTTAGTTCAATGACTTTGGAAGTCCTAGAAGCGGCTGATGTTATTTTACTGGTCGTCTCGCCAGAAATCGCCTCTGTTCGAGCCGCTTCGATTGCCCTGGAAACCTACAAACAGCTTAACTATCCTGAAGAAAAGATCAAGGTTGTCCTCAATTGGACATTTGAGCGGGAAGGTTTGGCACACGAAGCAATTGAAAACGCGCTGCACGCGCCGATCCATTTGGTAATTCCTTATGGTGGACGCCGCTTTACCAGCGCTATCAATCGAGGCATTCCCCTCCTGCATGAACAACCAGAAGATGCCATTTCCTCACTGCTGGAAGATTTTTGCTTCCGTTTGAGTAAAGAAACGCACCAAAGCATTGCCCCGGCTTCACCCAGTCCCGCCTGGCACCGCTTAAATGATCGCCTACAATTATTCGCGGCCGCCCAGCGCAAGCAAAAATCACGCTTCTCTCTAGTGCGATAAGGAAGAGATTCACGATGAAACAATTTCGGTTTACCAATCAACAAGGTCAAGGATTGCCAGAGTATGCGTTGCTGATTACGGCCATTGCCTTAACAGTCATCGGCATTCTCTCCCTTTTGGGCGTCCAGGTAAGCGATATATTTTGCCAGGTTGCCGAAGGCGTTGGCGGTGAATCCGTCTGCAACAGCCTGCTGTTCTTTGATGATTTCAGCGATGGCTTATTGAACTGGCGTTCTCTCAATAATGATAATAAAAGGTGGAAACCCACCAATGATGATGATCCCGAGCTTTGCTATAGAGGCAAGGGTAATGACCAATTGCTGGCCAACGGGGGTGAAGGCTCAGATTATACGGTTTCTGTCGATGCAGATATTTCAGGCGGCAACGGTTATGGCGTTTATTTTCGTGCCAGCGAAAATGAAAACGGCCAAATTCAAGGATACACATTTCAATATGATCCCGGCTATGAGGGTGGCCAGTTTATTATGCGAAAATGGGTCAATGGCTATGAATTGTGGCCGCCTTTTGCCGCCGCTCCCGCCCCTGAAGGATACCGTTGGCACAATGTGGAACGCCATGTTGAGGTGATTGCTGATGGGGATCGCTTTATTGCCACCGTGGATGGTGAAGAAGTATTGATAGGCCAGGATGATTCCTATGCAGAAGGCGGTGCCGGTCTGCGCGTGTGGGACAGTGGCCGAGCCTGTTTTGATAATTTCACGGTGGAATCACACTAACCAGATTGGTGGCCAAACAAAGGATTAAAGTGAAGGACAGCTATGAAGTTTGTAGACAGCCCCAAAATCGAATATCAACCAGACGGATTACCCCGCGCCCGTGAAAGCAAACGGCCGTTTTACTTTCGGTTGTTGGTAGGCATCGTTCTCTTTCTGGCGCTAAGCCTTAATATCTACGTCTTTGTGCAGGCCGATGTCACCACACTGACGCTAAAAAACAACAGCGGCGCAGAAGGCATGGTTATTGACGATGACAGCCGACCTGTGCCCAATGTCCTGGTGTTTTCCGCCAGTGCCCCTACGGTTAGCACCACGACAGATGAAAACGGCCGTTTCCTCCTGCAAAACCTCCCCCCTGGCGTTAACCGGCTGGTTGTCGTGCGCAACAACGTCGGCCAGGAATTTTACGTCACGCTGGCGGAAGGAAAAACCACCCGCATCGATTACCTCAACTTCACCGCCCCCCTGGAGGATGTTGAGTGAAACATGAAACGTGTTGCGTGAGAAACCAATCACGTTTCACGCATCAAGCATCTTTCAATCCTCTGCACTCTCTAAATCAATCTCAAACAAATTCCATAACTCAGAATTTTGCGTGGCGTCTACGTCGAAGTTAAGTACCTCCGGGCGGGCTACGGCCAGCTTCACGCGAGGGAACAGCGGCAGCGAGGGCAGCTCCTCAGCAAAAATGCGCCATGCTTCTTGATGCGCCGCTACGTACTCTGGCGATCCCCAAAACGCCTGCTGTGCCTGCTGGCAGGCAGCGTCAAACGCTTCGTTTGACCAGCCCGTCACGTTAAGATTTCCTCGCTGGCTAAAAGGTATTGTGTCCAGGCCGAAAATATTGTTAGATGTCCAATTTTGGCAAGGTGGTTCCGTGCCGCTGACCCAGGCAAACAGAGCCACATCAAACTGGCGACCAAACAAAGGTGCCTCTGGCCCATCGGCAAACAGTTCAGAGCCAGGCAAGCCAACCTCGTTGACCTGCACACCACAATCAAGCCAATTTCCAGCGAGGAGGCTTGCGATTTGCGGTCTGAGTTCAGCCCCCAAGCTGGTAATAAGATCGATGGCAAACGGTGTGCCGGTCGCTGGGTCTTCGCGAACGCCGTCGCCGTCACTGTCTAGGTAGCCCACTTCATCTAGCAGGGCGTTGGCCGCGGCCACATCGTAGGGCCATGCGGCGGCATCCGCTGGACGCAGTGGATGGTCAGGCGAGGCGTACGCGTTCCACACTTCGGATTGGCCATACATGGTTTGCTCCATGAGGCTTTGCCGGTCGGTACACAGCGCCAGCGCCTGCCGCACCCGCACATCCTGGAACCAATCGGGACGGCCGTTGCCATCCCCATAACTTCCAAACGAATCAACGCCAAACGCCAGGTGCTCAAATATCGTGCCCGGCTGAACCTGCTTTTGCCACATACCATCTGCTTCAGCTTCCGTAATGAAAGGGAGTGCTCCTGCATCCACCTTACTTTGGGGAGCAATATCACAAGCTCCACTCAACAACTGAGAATAAACCGGATTTGCATAGACAAATTTAAACTCAATACCATCTACTTTAGGCAAACCTTCTTCAAGGCGATAATAGTGTGGGTTGGGTGCCAGTGAAATATGCTGACCCGGCTCCCATACAACCACCACAAACGGACCGCTGCTTAACGGCCGTCTCGCCCCTTCCGGCAGTTCAGGCAGCAAATCGACATCGTATTTACCCAGTTGGTGTTCCGGCAGCGGCGTCCAGACGTTTAAAAAGTAGGTCTGGTCCAGCCAGCCGGGCAGCCCCGTCCAGCGCAGCGACAGATCGCCGGTAGCTTCGTAGCCGGCGGTGCGCGCCGTGCGAAAGGTATCCACCGTCGTAAACGGCACTTCGACCGTGCGGTTCACTTCAAAGCTAAACACGGAATCGGCCGCGCTCACCGGCGTGCTGTCGGACCACACCATCGGCTTGAGGGTGAAATCAACTACTAACTGCTGCATCTCCAGCGGCGTGCCATCAAATGTTACCCGCTCCCCGGCAGCATTCACCACTTCCACACCCTCAGCCAGGGTAATCACCTCATCATCGGCGGACAGCACGGTGTCGCCCGCCTGTACGGTGACGGTTTGCAAGACGGCATCGCCATCTTCCAGGCTGGGCAGCTTTTCGATGCCCTGCGCCTGATAGCCGTAATCACGCTGAGTCACCAGATTTTCGTAGATGGCGTGGTGGATGTTTTCTTTGTCCAACATGCGCGTGCTGTACAAAAAGAGGGAATCGGGCTCGGCTGCCTGGCAGACCACCAGCTCTTTTGGCTCCGGTTCAGGCGGTGCTGGCGTTACCGCTACTGCTTCTGGCGTTTCCTCGGCAATGCGCGTCACGACCATTTCCGTAGCCCGCAAAAACAAATCCCGCGAGACAACGGGCACACCTTCTACGGCCCGCGTACCTACTTCGGGCGGAGCCGTTTCCAACACCACCACCTCACGGGTAACCTCCCCCTCCTCCAGCGGTTTGGCACACGCCGTCCCCACAACAAACAGCAGACAAACCAGGCATATTCTCCATAATTGTTTCATTGACTTTCTCCCGAAGTCGCACCATGATGGCACCATTATAACGAATTCGAGAATAATTCAGTTGTTGTTTTGCCACCAGGCGGGTAAAGTTCGTGCCATGAAACCACTTATCGGTACAGATTTAAAGCGTTTTTTGCGCGATTACCGGCGAAAGCACCAGCCGGATTTTGACATTGTGGGCTTGCTGCAAAGCGTGGAATATCCAGCCAATGTTGGCTCGGTTTTTCGTGTGGCAGATGGGGCCAACCTGACGGAGCTGGTGCTGACGGGCATCACGCCTACCCCACCTAACGCCACCATCGACAAGGTGGGTCGCTTTAAAAGTTTACGCGTTCCCTGGCGCTATGAGAAGGATTCGGTTACGGCCGTTTCCCAGCTAAAAGAATCCGGTTACACAGTTATCGCCGTGGAATTGTCGGATACGGCCGTTCCCTACCACACCTTCACCTATCCCCAAAAAACGTGCCTGGTGGTGGGGCATGAAGACCACGGCGTGACCAAAGCGACGTTGGGGGTATGTGATGCGGCCGTTTTCCTGCCGATGTATGGGAAAGGACAGTCGCTCAATGTTCACGTCGCCTTCAGCATCGTCCTCTACCACATCCTGCACCAAACGAAAGCATAAGCATGACCAAACGAAAGCATAAGCGAGAAAAAGCTCAGCTATTTCAGGCGCTCACCCGACAAAGCCAAAGCGCCGTTACACACACCGAAAGCCCCGTCCCCGCCTCCGTTTTAGCCACTTCCCCCACCCTGGCTACCTTACCGGAAAGCAACGAACTGCCCAAGATGAAAAAGTTTCGCTTTCAGCTGATGCATGAGTGGATTTTGCGTCGGCTTCCCAAAGGGCGGGTAGCGGATGTGGGTGGCGGCAAAGGACTGCTTGCTTTTCTGCTGCAACAAAGCGGCTGGGACGCCACGGTGATTGATCCCGTTGAACAAGCGCTGCCCAGCAAATACAAAGATTTAACCCTCAACCGCCGGGTAAAAATTGCCGCCACGGACACCATCCCCCGATTGACACAACCCTTTGCCCCAGAACTGGCAGACTCGTTTGATTTATTGGTCTCAATGCACGCCCACGGCTGCAACATCCAGCTCATCGACGTGGCCGCAGCCAGCGGCAAAAAGGTTGTCTTGCTGCCCTGCTGTATCATTGATGAACCGCTGCTGCCTGCGCCGGGCCAGCATTGGATGGCCTGTTTGGTAGAGTATGCGCTGGCTAAAAATCTGGTGGTTGAACCGTTTCGCCTCAACTTTCGCGGGCAAAATATTGGCCTGTACATTCATTCAGAGTAGGTATTCGGCCAAATCGGCCGTGCTAGAGAGAATCAGTTGCGCCCCGGTCCGGCACAGTTCCCCCTCCTCTCCAAAGCCACAAAGCACACCCACACGCCATGCTCCGGCCCGACGGGCCGAGTGCATGTCCACTGTGGTATCGCCCACCATCAGGCAGGCAGATTCGGGCAAAGTCAGCCGACGGGCCGCTTCTTGAATGGGAGATGGATGTGGCTTGAGACGGCGCGTGTCTTGCGAGCCACAGGTGACAACAAAGCGCGGGGCAATGTCGGGGAACTGGGCCAGAAAACCTTCAATTTGATAGCGGCTGCGGGTGGTGACAATGCCCAGTCGATAATGTGTGGGGAGCGCGTGCAGCATTTCTAGCACGCCAGGAATCATCTCAAAATTGGCAATAAAGGGATCTTTGCGCCGCGACTGCTGCCAGGTAGTGAACCATTTCAGTGGCTCATCCAGGTGCAGGGCATCAGCCAGGGTGATGAGGGCGTTGGTTGGCGATTCAAATTTCATGACCAGCCAGCGGGCCAGTCGGGGAGAACGTTTACCGAGAAACGGCCGTAACCAGCGCACCACTTTCCCTACGGCCGTATCATCTGTATCAATGAGCGTGCCATCCATATCAAACAAAATGGCCTGGATATCTTGGAAGGGAATTGGGGTTGGTCGAGTCATGTGAAAAGGCGTAATTGGGTAATTAAGTAATTGAACTGGCAAGTTACTAAATTACTCAATTACCTAATTACTCCATTTAGAACGACCACAGTTGCAAAATGAGAATAGCAACGGCCGTAATCGTTAAATTATCTAATCCCCAAATGGAAACTGCTTCGACTAGCGTTGTGACCACCGTAATAACCAGGGCAGGTAGCAGCGCCGCCGCAGGGGAAATCTCTGGCGAACCGCCCATCACCCACAGCGCCAGCCAGGTAAACAGCAAACAGCCAGCAAAAAAGCCCAGCGATCCTTCTAACGTGCGGGTGCTGGTATGAACAACATAGTGGCGACGGCCGTATGCCTTCCCCACCACCGGAGCCATGCCATCCCCCCAGGTCAGCGGCATCAGGGCCGCTACCATCAGCGGCGGCTCCTCCCAAAACAAAATGGCCACAATGGCCGCCGCAAACGGAAAATAAACCGTGCCCAGGTTGGAGCGGTCGCTGCTGGCCATGGCTGCAAAAAAGCCGTAGCGCCAGTCGAGCAAATTAATCACCATAAACGCGACGCAGGCAGCAACAAAAAACCAGGGCGTATCAAACAAAAAATGGAGCGCCCAGCTCATCATCCCCACACCCACATGGATCACTTTACGGGTAAAACCACTGGAGTAACCGCGCCAGCGCCGCAGCCCCTCCGCCGCACCGATGATGCCAAAAATGTATACCAAACAAATAACGAGTCCGAGCCAGTTGTTCATATTTTAGTGGTTAGTGACCACCCGCAAATAAGTTAGCGTATTTGTACGGGCGGTTTAGAAGTAAGCGGCCAACTGAATGGGAAGTTGTTGTTAGCCGCTTACTTAGTAGCTGATAGTTAGTGGTTTGCGTTGTGTGCCTGGATAAAACTAACCGCTCGCAACCCACCACTGTTTAAACAATCAAATGGTCGTACAACATGTCCAGGCTGAGGTCAGGCACGACGGTTTCGGCCGTTTGCAGGGTCAGGCTGGCGGCAGCGGCTCCCAGGCGAATCGCTTCGATAGGCGGCAGATCGTTTAACATACCAAACATGATGGCCGCCGTCACCGCATCGCCCGTGCCAGAAGAATCCACCACCTCGCTGTAGTTGGCCGGAATGTAGCCCGTCTCGCTGGTGGTGGCGTAATCCAGGCCAAAATCGGCCAGGGTCACAACGACGTTTTCTACGCCTTTGCCCACCAGGCAGCGCGCCAGTTCCAGGCTGGCTTCGGCATCGTAGCCATCAAAATCGGACTCGCATAGTTCAGCGGCTTCAATCTCATTGGGCACAACTAAATGGAGCTGGTGGAGATACGGCCGTAATTTAAAAGCCAGCCGCGCCGAGGAAGGATCAGCACACAGAGGTTTGTCATATTTGGCACACAGACGGGCCACCGTGGCCATCGAATCTGGGCTGAGGCTGCCGTCCATCATTACCATGTCGGCTTCTTTAAACAGGCTGCGGTGCCGGTTTAGATAGCCCGGCGTGATGTGGCGCAGCACGCGCACATCATCCAAAGCCACAGAAAGCACCCCGTTTTCTTCCAGAAAAGCGATGTAGGCACCCGTGTTTTCACCAGCCATCACCTGTACAAATTCAGTGTCCACCCCAGATTCGGCCGTTTGGCTTACCAACCGCCGCCCAATCAGGTCACCACCCACAGCAGAAATCAGACGCACATCAGCGCCCAATCGGCCCAAATTTTCGGCGACATTTCGCGCCGTGCCACCCCGCGTCACGCGAATTTCGGCGGGATTGGACATGTTGGGAGCCAAGCCATCAACCGGCTTACCCCGTGAATCGAGCAGGATTGCACCAACGACTAAAATTTGTTCTGCCATGAATCACTCTTCCTCGGGTTATTTAGCGCCAGCTAATCGGCCACCATGACATTCACCATGGGTCGCCAGAAGCCCACCACAACGCCTAAAATCTCGGTACGATTGACGCCAATTGCGGCCATATCGGACGAGAGGGTAACGGTGCCGGTCGTCTCATCGACCCAAAACGACCCCGTCGGCGAATCGGCCAGCATAACAAGGTAGATGCGCTGAAACTTATCCTTGGGGTCCAACGGCCGTGCCCGAATTGTACCGTCAATCTCTTCTTTCTTCACGATCAATATTGGCTGTTCTGTATCTTGCACATCCTCAGTAAGACGTGAACGCAAATCAACCAACAGCCAATCGCCCTGATGAATCTCGGGCATGAATTCTGAGGGGGGGCGTACCTCAACCAAATACCATTCGTAGCGATCTTCTAGCAGGCGGTGCCCAGGCACAGGGATGGGGGGCGAGGCGGCACGGTCCATATTCGAAATGGGCAAAGGCGTATCTGATCGCGTGACAATTTCGCCATCTGGCCGCGTTACCGCTTCTGGATCTGGTTCAGGAACCGGGGCTTGATGTTGGGCAGCAGCCGCTTCTTCGGCGGGAGCAGCGTCTTCGGCCTCGGCATCATCGGCTTCCGATTCATCATCATCGGTTTCTGAGGCAACTTCCATCTGTTGGCGCAGCTCGGCTTGCAGCTCCGCCACGTAAGCCATTACCTGCTTCTCAAAATCGTGCCAGCCCACGATTGGCTTGACTAAACGGGCCCGCTCCAGCCAGCTCGCTACCCGCCCCACGCTTACCATAGCAGATTCGTAATGGCCAGCTTGCTGCAAAGCCACCGCCCTCGCCAAATGGGTCAGGGATACAGCGGCAGATTGATTGACAAATGACCATTGCTGCCGCGCCTGGTCAAACTGGGTTACCGCGCCACGAAACACGCCTTCGTGCAGGTAAATTAGGCCGATATGATATTCGCACAATCCCATTTGCACATGGTTGCCGATGGCCCGATTAATTCGCTGGTAACGGTCAATGGCGGTAGCAGCCAGCTTCAGACCATTTAACCGGTAACGGGTGCGGTAGTCACGCAGGGTGAAAATATCGGGGCTGGGTTCGGGATGAAGCCATTCCAGCAGGTCAATGAGCCGGTTAACGGCCGTACGAATCTGCTTATTGTTTTCATATGACTGCTGGACCATTTCCTGACTCATGAGGCCGAGTTCCCTGGCAGTTTCAGATTGGGATCAACATCGCCCACGCCCAGCTGTTTACGCAGGTTGTCCAGCTGCGGCAGCAAAGATTTAGGCAGCGGCGAAAGCTGCTGCGATTGTCGGGCCATCATCTCTAAAGCTTCCACCAACCGCAGGGCCACTACTTCTTCCATATGGATGGTGGCCCCTTCCCGCCGCGCCCGCTGGATGCCTTCTTGAATCGCCTGAATCATGGTGATTTCCGCTTCGGCGCGAGCAATATCCATCTCTTCCACTTCGGTTGCCTGCCCATCAATCAAGCTAAGCAGCATCTGGGATTCCCAATGGGATTTCCAATAATCAATGTACTGCTCAGTGACACCTTCGGGCAAATCAAGGCGATGTATGCTAACGCCCTGCAAATCGATCCCCAAATTATCCAGGCTGACACGCAGCTTGCGCAGCAGTTCGTTGCGCAGGGTGCGGTATGGTTCCTCGCCCGCTCGCTCCGGGAAGATAATTTCGTCTAATCGATACCCGGCCAGAATGCCAATCAATGTGCCTTTGGCCATGTTGATGGGGGTTTCTTCCCAAGTGGCAACCGTGCCTTTCTCATCGATTACGGTTTGGATGTAGGCGGCTTTACGCACGGCCGTTTCGTCATAAGGGTATGGGTTGTCACGCGTGGCGCTTTGACTGCCCATCTTCACCCGGTAGACAATGCTGACCCCAACGCGCAGCTCAATGCCATCTCGCGAGTAAGCGGTGAATTGGTCCAGGGTGCGCCGCTGCGGCTGCAAATTGAGCACGGCATGAATGTATTCGTAACGGCCCAAGGCATGTTTGCCAGCAGAGAGGATGCGCTGGAAACGGCCGTTCAACTCTGTCACCATCACATGTCCGGGCGGTACCTTCACCTGTCCAGGCCCGCCAACCCGCAGCAAGATCGAGTCTGAGCGATTGGCCAGCGTCGTGGGGGTTACATCTGGGGGATTACCGGTCTGGCCAGCCATACCCAGCAAGCGGCTCAGGAATTTTTGGGCGCTGGCCTTGTCTGGCAAATCATAGAGCACACGCACCAGCAAAACGGCCGCATCGTAGGCAAAATACCAGCCCACAGCCACAGCAATAACGTGGCGCAGCACCTTCCAATGAAAAAAGCTCAAAACAAAGGAAAGCCCGCGCGAGGTAGGCAGCAGCGGCAGCGTCTGGTTAAGCCAGTTGGTAACCAGGGGAATATCGACGCGCTCAATGTAGCGGGCATACACCCAAAAGAGGAAGAGCAGCCCCAGCATGACAACCACATACCAATTGTTCTCAATCGGTTGGCGGTTCAGGCGGGATAACGGCCGTCGCTGGTTAAAGCTCATTCCCCCGTCTCCTCGGTATGTTCACCAGTTCCCAGGCTGGGCGGATCGACCTTTACCGACCGCATGGTGGGCGATTCCACCCACGACTGCATTTGCCGCGAGGCATCCCCCACCAACCCAGCAATAATCTGCTGCGGCACCAGCGCCTGCACCGATCCTGCCGAAACCGCATCTTCCAGGGCTTCAATCATGCGCAGCATGATAATCTGCGACAAATCAGCTCCCTCTTCTCGCCGCATCATATCAATGCTGTTCGTAATATTTTCGATGATTTCAATTTGGGCACGGGCCCTGGCCCGCTTTACCCGGCGCACCGCTTCTGCATTACCCGAAGCATGAGCCGAGCGGATTTTACGCAGCCAATCCGCTTGCCAGGTCAGAAACTGCTGATCGCGTACGCCATCAGGCAGCGCCAAGCCACCAACACCCACGGCCAAAACTTCAATGCCCTTGGGCAAAAAACGGCGCTGTAATTCGCGTGTAATCGTCTGCTTAATTTCTTCCAAGGGAGAAACGCCTTCCACGGCGCGCGTCAGTTCATTCAGGCTGTGCTTGGGAATCTCGTTGGTCAGGATAGTTGCTGCCAGCGGGGTTAGCTGCAATGTCCAGGGCAGCAAGTTGCCATGCTCATCCACTGTTTCATCATAGCTCACGGGGAAGATGGCTTCGGGGTCAAACGGATAAAGCAAATCGTCGTCTGCACCATCGAAACTGCCTGCTTCCTCTCGCCTCACCCGGAACGTAACGGAAACGGCCGTTTCAATTGGAATACCATCACGCGTTTTTGTGGTTACCGGCTGACTGCGACGCTGCGGCCGTAAATCAATCACCCGCCAAATTTGCTCCCCTTTGTACAACACCACAAAACCAGGCCCCGCAGGACGCACGTAGCTGTTCCCTTTGGTAATAGCCAATACCTGATACCCTTTAATAAAACCAGCGTTTAGGCTTTTTAGACTGGCGGGTAATTGGTTAACATCGGAAGGTGAGGCTGATTTCTTCTTTTTCTTGCCAGTTTGGGAACGTTCCAGCCGCGTTTCGGCCGCCTTGATATACGCATCAAGCAAGAGGAACAGCCCGGCCATCCAGCCTTCTTCCCCGCGCAGCGGCGAAACGTACTGGGCATAATAAATCAGCCCCAGGGTAAAGGTGATGACGGCGATACCAAGCCAACTATAGGAAACCAGCCATTGGTGAGCCACCCCTTTGGCATCATGCAAATAACGACCCAAAAAGATCAGCAGCAGCAAAGCTAGCAGCAGACCAAGAATCCCCCATTCTTTGCGTTCTTGTGGTTTGGGCGTCATCGTGGCGCAACTATACCATAGGGCCAATTCAAGCGGCAACAAACTTTATGTATATTTTGACGTGGCCGTGAACGTTGCTATAATTCCCCTTCGTCAGGGCGGTTAGCTCAGTTGGTTAGAGCGCTACGTTGACATCGTAGAGGTCACAAGTTCGAGTCTTGTACCGCCCATTTCAAGGTCGCCGCTGGCGGCCTTTTTTGTTGGCTGAGTTCTTTGGGGACAACGGCCGTTTCTGTTATCATAGCCTCAGATTCCACAACGAAACCCAACAATTGAGTCCCAAGGAGAAAGCCATGCCCGTCAGTCAGCCCTCCCGTATTCAGCACACCATCCATTTGCTGCCCCAAGACACCACCCTGGGCGAGCTGGATAAGGTAGTGACCTTACTCCATCCCAACCGTTCCGCCTTTACTTACAGCGCCGATGCCGCCCAGGCCATCGCCCATGCGGGCAACAACGACAGCGTTGTTGTGGCCTGGGCCGGACAACGCTGGAACGGGGACATTTTTGCCTGGCTGCACCAACGGGGCATCGCCACTGAGGCACGCAACTTTGACGGCAGCAGTGTGCCCGGCCACGTCAGCCAACCCGGCAGCCGCACGGCACCGCAGCGCATCCAGCACACCATTCATTTGCTGCCCCAAGACACCACCCTGCCGGAGCTCAAGCAAGTCACCAGCACCCTGCATCCCACACTGTCGGCTTTCACCTACAGCGCCGACGCCGCCCATGCCCTCATGTTTGCTGGCGACGGCAGCAGCAAAGTAGTCGTCTGGTCGGGCGAGCGCTGGAACGGGGATATTTTTGCCTGGCTCAGTCAGCGCGGTATCCGTTTTGAATCGCAACGTTTTGTCGTCCCAGAAACCGTCAGCGGCTCCAGCTTTATTTTTACCCACTGGCCAACCGAGCACGTCAGCATCACTCAGCCGTTTAACGTCAACCCGCAGAACTACAAAAAGCCGCTCACCGGGCATGATGGACTAGACATCGTGGCTCCGTTTGAGTCGAAAGTGTTTGCCGTGGCCAGCGGCACAGTGTACAAGGTGCGCGATGTAAGTGAAGATCATCCGTACGGCACGGCCGTTTACCTGCGGCATCAAGAAGGCTACCGAACCGCCTATGCCCATCTCAAGGAAAGGCTCGTCAACGTAGGCGATTTTGTCCAGGGTGGCCAACTCATCGGTCGTGCTGACAGCACCGGCAACGTCATTCCCAAACCAACCCCCACCCAGCCCCACCGGGGCAGCCACCTGCATCTCAGCCTTTATCTGGATGGGGCCAGTGCGCGCAAAGAAACACCGCAGCCGTTCGACCTGATTGATCCGGCACCATTTCTCCACCATTTGCAGGCAGGTTGGGCCACGCCCACAGGCGACCTTGTTTCTGGTTGGGCCTTTGCCAGCAGCCTGGAAAGAGCAGGCATGGTGGCCCGGGTACAAACAGGCTTTATCAATTTGCGCGCCGAGCCCGGTTCGTTCCAAAAGAAGCTGGGGCGCGTAAAAAATGGCACGGTGATGCGGCTGCTGGGCAACAAGCGCGAGGGGTATTTTCCAGTGGGCGTTCCGGCAGAAGCGATTAGTCGGGTGGATACGGCCGTCTCCTTCGGCATGCACAATGAAGATGGGGCTGAGTGGATGAAACGCAACGGAATGCAGGGCTGGGCGCTGCACGCCATCGCGTTGGGCACCAACGCCGCCCCGCAAGACATGACCCGTTTTGAACAGGCTGGCATCAAGATGCTTATCCGGCTCAACTTTGGTTTCCATCCGCAGGGCAACCAGCCCGCTCCCAATTCACCTGATTTCCAACGCTATCTGAATGCCTGTGTGGAAACGATGCGGCGCAGCAAAGGCGTCTGGGGCTTTATCTTTGGCAACGAGACCAACAATCCGCAGGAATATCCCGGCGGGGTTAACGGTACGCCCATCACGCCAGAAGTGTATGCCCGCGCCTACAATGATGTGTGGCAGCGCAAGCCTGCTGGGGTGCGGCTGGGCGTACAGGCCATCGATCCCTACTTTGGCCCCGGCAGCGACAGCCGCGCCTACTGGGTCAGCGTACTCAACAATATTTTAGGCACCGATTTCCTCACGGTGCATCCCAAAACGCAAGACAGCAACCCGGACAACGTAGACAGCGATGCAAAGTTCGAGAACGACCCGCTGCGCTGGCAATTTTTGCACCTGAAATCATACCAACCGCTGCTGGATGCCGTACCAGAACGGTTCTGGACGCTGCCGGTGATTGCCACCGAGGTTAACCCGCAGCGACACAACGATGGCCATACACTGGGCTGGCAAGAAAATAAGGGGGCCGAATGGGTGCGTCGCGCGGTCGCTCACTTCCGCGCTTATAATGAAGAAGCGCTCATCCCTATCAATGGCGTCATCTTCTACCGCTTTTCTGCCGACCAGTGGGAATTGCACAAAATGCAGAGTATTCTGAACGCGATCAAAAATATAGGCTGATTCCAAATAATGCTCAAAGCATAACCATCAAAATCAGGGTAAAATTGAGTGTCTGGCGATTTTGTTTTGCCAGTTTTTAATCAAAACATATCTAATTTTACCTATGAAACAACGTCTAATATTTCCGATTGTTCTGTTTTTGACTGCTTTTTTGCCCCGTGTCATCTACCCCGTTTCCCTTTCTCGGGTGTGGCATGATCGCAGTATCGTATTTCTTGATGCCTTAAAAACGGGTAACCTGGCTGAAACAATCCAGTCTGCACATCCAGGAATCATGACCATGTGGTTGATTAGTGCTATGCGGTGGTTCAGCCTGACCTGGCTGCCTGAGCAGTACAACGCAAGCTACATTAGCCAAATATCATTGGAAATTATTCCTTTGGCTCTGGTGATTTCGTTGTCAATTGTGTTGGCCTATTTCCTTTTGTCTCAACTTTTTAACCCTACCGCTGCACTTGTTGCCACTTTTCTACTAGCATTAGACCCGTTCCACATCTCCATCTCCAAAACCATACACGTCGATGCTTTAATGACTGTTTTTCT
The DNA here is from genome assembly GCA_905479495.1 of uncultured Anaerolineae bacterium. GTDB lineage: Bacteria > Chloroflexota > Anaerolineae > Promineifilales > Promineifilaceae > Leptofilum. The sequence continues at coordinate 53,854 of CAJQMR010000034.1, read as the reverse complement.
GTTGGTGTCTAGCCTGTTTATTCTGGTTTTCATCCGCCAGCAGGAACAAACATCGAAACGGCCGTTACTCTATTCGGCCGTATTTGGCGGCATGGCGCTGCTGGCCAAAACACCAGCCTTATTCATCATTCCCTATGTGTTGCTCTGTTTGCTGGTCTGGCAGCTAGACAAAGTTGTCCTGGCAGCCAGGTCATGGCCCAATTGGCAGCAGCTTACCCAAATAGGGGTAAAGATCATCAAAACTAGCTTATTGTGGATGGTTGTATTTGCCATCACATTTGCTGTCTTAAATCCAGCCTTTTGGGCAGACCCGATTGGTACCTGGCGTATCATGTTTACCGGGACGTCCACTTACTTCCAAACGCCGCACCCAAACCCATTTCTGTTTAATGGTGAAGTCACAATAAGCGATCCCGGATTATTGTTTTATCCAATCAACATAGCTTTAAAGACAACGGCCGTTGTCACCATTGCTTTTATTGCCGGGTTACCAGCCTTGCTCATGCCCCAAATCAATCGCTCCAAACGATTAACCTTGTGGCTGCTATTTGCCTTCATCCTATTTTTTTTCGCACAGATGTCGTTGGGTGATAAAAAGGCGGTACGGTACGTTTTGCCAGCTCTTCAAGGCATTGTTTTATTTGCTGGCATTAGCACAACCTTACTTGTACAACAGATGCTCCCCCAACGCCGGAAATTAAGCTTGGGCCTGCTTACCATGCTGGTTCTGGTTCAGGCAGCCATCTCGCTGCCGCGCCATCCTTATTATGGTACACATTTCAATCGACTAATGGGGACACCCAAATCAATTTTAGAATCTAATTTGGTGGCCGGTCAGGAACAAGGTGAAGGATTGGACATTGCAGCAGCTTATCTGAATAGTTTGCCCAATGCCTCAACAACCACAACCGGCGCACAAATTTCAGTCCCATTCAAACCTTACTATGTTGGCACAACGGTCAGGTTGACAGACGACTCACCTGACTATCTTATTTTTTCTCGTAACTGGCTTGTGCGCCATAACAAACAAGAAGAATGGGGTGAAACCTGGCAAGCTTATCAGGATCGCACGCCTAAATACGTGGTCGAGTTTGATGGCGTGCCATATGTTTGGGTCTACAAAACTGGCCCAATAATAGATGAAGATTCAGTAGAGTATTGGCTGCCAACCAAAGCTGGCAGCACGATACGGTTTCTAGGATATGCTTATGAGCCAAAGGTGGTTGTCCCTGGCGACAGCGTGACCCTGACTCTGTATTGGGAAGCAGGACAAGAAACGGCCGTAGATTATACCGTTTTCACGCATCTATTAAATGAGCAGGAGGAACTTCTAGCCCAATATGATAGCCAGCCACAGGGTGGACAGTATCCAACCTACCTTTGGGACAGCGGCGAGCGCGTCGCAGACGTATATGAATTGATCGTTCCACCTGATGCACCAGAAGGGTCGTCTACCTGGGCAGTTGGCATGTACACGTTGGCCACATTAGAACGCCTACCGTTGGAAAGCGACCTGGATTTGAACATTCAAGATAATCAACTGTTATTACCTGGGCCGACGATCGCCAGCGAAGACTAAAATGAACTTACTCAACGTCTACGACTACGAGCAGGCTGCCGCCGAAATAATGCCTAAGACGTACCATGAATATTACGCCGGGGGCGTGGCGGATAATTTGACACTGTACGAAAATCGGGTGGCGTTTGATCGGCTAAAGCTGCTGCCGCGCATTTTTCGGGATGTTAGCCAAGTTTCGCTGGAGACAGAGATCATGGAGGAAAAACGGCCGTCTCCCTTCCTCATTGCCCCGGCCGCCATGCACAAACTGGGGCATCCCGATGGCGAACTAGCCACAGCCCGCGCTGCTGCTAGTTTCGGAATGCCCCAAATTCTCAGCACCTTGTCTTCGGTGAGCGTGGAGGAGATAACGGCCGTTGGCCATCCCGTCTGGTTTCAACTCTACATTTTCCGCGACCGGGGCTGGAGCGCCGAAATTGTGCAGCGCGCCGTAGCCGCTGGCTGCGAAGCATTGGTGGTTACCGTAGACGTGCCGGTACAGGGGCTGCGCGAAAATCTGAAACGGATCAATTTTTCCGTACCTGCCAGCTTGCCGTTGCCCAACCTCACTCGCTCCGGCAGCAGTCAGGACAACAAATCGCTGCTTAAGCTGGTAGATGAGAACTTCGATCCTGGCCTCACCTGGCAAGACATCAACTGGCTGCGCAGTCTGACCGATTTGCCCATTTGGGTAAAGGGCATTTTACGCGCCGATGATGCCCAACAGGCCGCCGACGCGGGCGCAAACGGCATTGTGGTTTCTAATCACGGAGGGCGGCAGCTGGATACGGCCGTAACCCCCATCGAAGCGTTGCCCGCCATTAAAACGGCCGTAGGTGACCAAATCGAGCTTATCCTCGACGGCGGCATCCGGCGCGGCACCGACGTGCTGAAAGCGCTGGCGCTCGGCGCAAATGGGGTGGCGCTGGGCCGTGCCCCGCTCTGGGGATTGGCCGTCAACGGGGAAACAGGTGTGCAGCATGTGCTGCAAATTCTGCATGACGAACTGCGCAACGTGATGGCCCAATGCGGCTGTACGGCCGTTGCCGAACTCACTCCAGACCTCATCCTTAACAGCTGACCCGAGATGGTCGAAAGCCAAATCAGGAGATTGGAGATTAGAGATTGATTCAATCTCCAATCTCTAATCTCCAATCTCTTTTGCATCGCCACTTCCCCCAACCCCCAAAATCCTTTATGATGTACCCAGTTTTTCATTAACAAACAACTTTCTACAAAACAGGAGAATTAAGCATGAATGTGATCATTCCCGGTTTTATCCTCGGCTTTCTGGGCTGGTTTTTCCTGCGCTATGTTATCTTCGGTTTCTTCACCGTGGATCAAAACGAACGCGCGGTTAAAACCAGATTCGGCCGTGCGGTGCGCCTGGGCAAAGGCACCACCCTCGACGACCCCTTAGCGGAAGTCCTCAACGAAAAAGACAAAGAGCGCTATATCTACCCATTGGTGCAGGTCATCAAACCCGGCGGCCCCTACTTCCGCTGGCCCTGGGAAAAAGTCCACAAAATCTCTGTCGCCACGGAAACCATCAACATGGCTCTGGATTTGGAAACGCCCACGGCCAACCACAATGGCACCGAGCTGGATGCTGTCACCAAAGATCAGCTCAACATTGGCCTGTCTGGGCAGATTCGCTACCAGCCCAGCGAGCGCAACCTGTACGCTTATCTGTTTGGCGTCAAAAACCCAGTGGTGCATGTAATGGGCTACTTCATCGCCATCCTGCGCCAACGCATCGCCAGTTTTGAGTCCCAAGAGAATCTGCTGGAAGTCGAAGAAAACGATGTGGAACTGGATGCAGGGTTGATTGGGGGTGTCTCCATCAATGATCTACGTAAAAATTTGAACGAAATCAACACCTTCATGGAACGGGAATGTGCTTCGGCCGCTGCTCGCTACGGTGTCGATCTGGATGCCTCACTCATCACCGGTATTGACCCACCGCAGGAGGTGGAATCGGCCCTGGCTGCCATTAATACCGCCCACAATGAAGTCTCCTCAGACATCAGTCTGGCCAAAGCGCAAGCAGACCAAACCATCGTGCAATCCAAGCGAGCTGTGGAAATTGAAACGCTGCGGGCCCAGGCAGAGGTGGAACCGCTTAAATCCCTGGCCGAACAGCTGCGCATGATTAAAGAAAATGGCCCAGATACACTGCAAGCCTATCTGCGCAACGTGCGGCTAAGCCTCTTCACCAAAGCAGAAAACGTGATTCTGGAGGTGGACAAATGAGCGATCTTCTCTTGATTTTCCCTGCAGCCTTTGGCTTTTTTATCTTCTTTTTTATTGCCGAACCGATTTTCCGCTTCTTCCTGCGCCTGTTTGGCGTGTACGCCATCGTCCAGGAAGGCACAGCGCACGTTTACACGCTGTTTGGCAACGTGGTGGGCATTTTGGAAGAACCGGGTTTGTATTTTCTCTGGGTCAAGATGGGCCCCAGTGCTCTGCTGGTGAACACGTTGGGCAAGCGGCACGTATTGGATATGCGCCTGGACCAACGGTATTTGCGCAGTCTGCCGGTTAATTCGGAAGAAGGTGCGCCGATGGGCATTGGCGTTTGGTATGAAATGCAGATTAGCAATCCGGTGGCTTACCTGTTCAAAAACAGCGATCCAGCCGGTTCGTTGGCGGCCAACGTGAGCAACGCGACGGTGCGTACGCTGAGTAATATGCCACTGGACGGGATGTTGGAAACACGCCACGTCATGAGCCGCGCCGTTCGCGCCGAAGTCTCTCCCAAGTCAGAAGAATGGGGCTACCGGTTGGGATCGGTTTACATCCGCAAGGTGCATTTCCGCGACCGAATGATGATTCAGCAGATTGAGGAAAAAGTGGTGAACCGGCTGCGGCAGGTCACGTCGGCCATTCGGCAAGACGGCACCAACCGGGTAAGCATCATCACCAATTCGGCCGAGCGACGAGCCGCCATTGAGTTTGCCAAAGCGCAGGCCATGCGGCCGCAAATTGTGGGCGAGGCGCTGAACAAGATCAATTCTGATCCAGAAGTAGCCCAAGCCATGTTTGAAATTCTGGAAACGGAAAACATGCTGAGGGACGGCACCCGAATCACGCTCATCCCCAAAGGCAACGACCTCATGCGCCAAATGATAGGCGCGGAAACCTCACTGTACGAGACGGAGTAGATTGGACCTGACCTGACAGGTTTGCGAATTAGCCTAGCCTTAAGGTGAGTAGGGAAGGCAAAAACAGTTTGCTCGATAAGATGCTTCGTAAATCTGTCAGGTCTAAAAAACCATGCTCATCTTTATTGGCGGCGCAGCCCGCACCGGCAAAGGCATCCTGGCCCGCCGCTTACTGTCCGAAATGCAGCTCCCCTACTTAAGCCTGGACGTGCTTAAGATGGGTCTGACGCGTGGTGCCCCGGAATTTCCCATCGATCCAAATGCTGGTGGGGTGCACGTTGCCCAACGCCTCTGGCCCCTGGTGCGCGAGATGAGCGCCAGTCTGCTCCACGATGAAATCGATTACGTTTTTGAGGGCGAACTCCTGCCCCAAGATGTGGCGGCGCTGCGGCACAACCACCCCACACAAATTTGTGCCTGTTTTTTGGGATACAGCACCATTGCGCCCCGGCAAAAGCTGCACGAGGTTCGCGCCTATGCCGGGCTTCCCAACGATTGGCCGCAAGAATATAGTGATGCTGCGCTGCTCACCATCCTCAAGCGAGAAATTGCTTTCAGCCAATTTGTGCAAAGCGAATGTGCTCAGTATCATCTGCCCTACTTCGATAGTTCGCACCGTTTCAGGCCAGCCCTGGATGAGGTTATGGATTATATTCAACGAGTGGTACAGGCTGGTAAAGCAGAGGATAAAAACATGACAGAAGAAAAAATACAAGGCCCCGCTTCTTATTTCCCCTCTATTGAGAAGAAATACGGCCGTCCCGTGGCACATTGGTTTACCCTGCTGGAAAGCGTCAAGGAGCTAAAACACATGGAAATGGTCAATTGGCTCAAAGCCGAGCATGGGCTGGGGCACGGCCACGCCAATGCGCTGGTGGCCTATTTTCGCGGTAAAAACAACCTCTAAGCGGGCAGACCTGACAGGTTTACGAATGATCCACGCTGTAAAGTTACTTTACAATGCAAAACAACTAACCGAAAAGGTAGCTTGAAAACCTGTCAGGTCTAAAAATTACTTCCAATCAACGACTGCTTTTTTACGGCCGTTTACATACTTATCCGCCGCCACAGCCGCAATCACCCCATCCGAGGCAGCCACAACCGCTTGCTTAATGTGCGTACACAGCAAATCCCCAATGGCAAATACCCCCGGAATCGACGTTTGCATTTCACTATCCACCAACAGACAGCCCTCTTCCGTCGTGTCCAGCTGACCCATGAGGTAATCCGTAATCGGCTGACTGCCCTGCAAATAAACAAACGCGCCAGACACGGGCAGCGACTCCGGCGGACTCTTCCGTGGATGCACCACAATGCCATTCACCTTGCCATTGCCGGTAATCTCCTTGAGCCGTGTGCCCAAGCGCACCTTGATTTTAGGATGGCTTTCTGCTTCGTGGGCCAACGCTTCACGCGCCTTCAGTTCCGGCGTGGGCACAATCAGATGGATGTTTTGGGCATACTTGGTTAAGAAAAGTGCCTCTTCCAGCGCTTCATCGTTGTTGCCTACAACGGCCACATCCTGGTCACGGAAAAACGCCCCATCACAGGTCGCGCAGTAGCTCACTCCACGGCCCAGCAAGGCTTCTTCCCCGGGCACCGTACTGGTCCGCCCCATCGCCCCAGATGCTAAAATAAGCACCTTCGCTTTAAACGTCCCGGTACCCGCGATGATCTCTTTTTGTTCGCCATCAAACTGAATCCCCACCACTTTATCGGTAAGAAATTCTGCGCCAAACGATTCGGCCTGCTCGCGCATAATTTCTACCAGCTTGGCCCCGCTAATTGGCCCCGGCACACCAGGATAATTGCTGATTTTACTCGTCACCCCCAGCGCACCAGCCGTTAACCCTTTATCAATCACCAGGGTGCGCAATTCAGAGCGCGCCGTGTAAATGGCAGCCGATGTGCCCGCAGGTCCGCCGCCAATAATCACAACATCATAATTGTTGGCCTGGTCATCCAGGGAAAATCGATCCATATTAAGCTGAAATGTCATGGTTCCCCCTATGCAGCGACGGCAACCGCCTCTTTCAATTTTTCCAACATCATTGGCTCAGGCACGGCCCCTTCCTGGAAGACATTTTCATTAATGACGGTGCGCGGCACACCCATGACCTGATATTTATTCGATAGGTGAGGGAATTCAGTTGCTTCAACCATATCAGCGTGAACCAACTCGCTGGCCATGGCCAATCTGTGGGCCAGTAAAACCGCCTGTGGACAATAAGGGCAAGTTGGGGTTACAAAAACCTGTAGATGAACTGGCGTCTCTAAAGCCGCCAGCCAGGTCTTTGTCTCCTCAGACAGTTGAGGATCGCCTGCACTTACCATGATCACATCCTGAATGAGCGAGCTAAATTCGTAGCCAGAGGGGATACCGTAATAGCGAATGCCAAAATCCTTACCCTCATCGCCGCCTTCTACAATGACGGTCGCAGGAATCTTGTCAATGCCATACTGGTCTGCCAATGCCTTATCCGCCACAAAATCATAAACCTCTAGGCTAATTTTGTCGGAAAGTGCGGCCAGCTCTTCGGCAATTTGGCGCGTCTCTGTACAATATTGGCATTCAAATTCCTGCGTAAACACAACCACTTTGACAGATTTTTGCAGTGACTCAAACATTTCTGTTAACTGGTTACGGGTGTCGTTGTCTAATAATGACATGATAATCTCCTTATCTCTTTTTCTTATTTTTCCAGGGAAGGATTTGTGAAATAAACATCCTTCTCTGCCTTTTTCTGTTAGCGTCTTTGATTTAGATGCAAAAAAAGGCAAAAGGTGACATCAATATTGTCGCTGCTTTAAGGTGGAACCTAATGACAAAAAAATTTGCTTACCTCACCATTGATGATGCACCTTCTCCAACGATGAACAAAAAAGTAGATTATTTGCTGCGCAGGAAGATTCCAGCCGTTTGGTTTTGCCAGGGTGATCTTCTTGAAAAACGTCCCGATTTGGCTATCTACGCCATCCAGCAAGGGTTTGTTTTGGGTAATCATGCATATGATCATCCGCACTTTTCTGACCTTACATTGGCTGACTGTCTGGCCCAGATCCACCGCACAGATGAAATTATTGAAGCTCTCTACAAACGGGCGGCTGTACAGCGGCCCGCCAAATGGTTTCGATTTCCCTATGGGGATAAAGGGGGACTAACATATTCCAACATAATGGCACCCTATACGGAAGCAGGTTTGGCACGCAAACAATCTCTGCAAACCTACTTGCGCCAGCTAGGCTATACGCAGCCACAATGGGATACCGTAACTTATCAGCATTATCGGACAAGTGGGTTGCAGGATGATATTGATTGGTATTGGACGTACGATGTGATGGATTGGTCTATCTTCGCTGAAGAACCACAACTTGGCATCGATAGTCTTGAGAAACTCTTTGGCCGTATGGATGGCAAAGGGCCAGGCGGTTATGATGGATTGACGAGTGGAGATTCAGGCGAAATCGTGCTCATGCATGATCATCCTGAAACGGCAGCCTATTTTGAACCGATAATCGAGCGGTTATTGAAAAAAGGGCTCGTTTTTTTGCAGCCTGGTTAATATTCAAGAAGCGCGAACCCAAACGGAGCGGATTCACGCTTTATTTGTGATGAATCTTGAGAACGGCAATTTTTGTGCTGTGGTTGAAGGGGGCAGGATCGGTGATGGGTGGCGTGATTTGTGTGTGGGGGTAACCGGTACAATCTTCCGGGACAGGGATGAGCTGCTCAATTTGGACGTAGCCATCGGCACAAAGCGCTTCTAGCTCGGCCAGGTAATCGGCCCCACTGACAAATAAAGCGTTGTTAATGGCGATGATATGACCGTTATGTTTGACCAACGGCCGTACCTTATTCACCAATCTGGTCATCCCCGTGTTTAAATCGACAGTGCCTGCGGCCGTTTGCGAAAAGAATGGCGGATCGACAAACACACAGTCAAACAGGGCTCCCGCCCGCTTCATTTTGCTCGTATGCGGCCAGAAATCGCCCGTTTGGAACAATTTCTTATCAATGGGAAAGCCATTCAACGTGTATGAGGTTTTAGCCACGTTGAGAAAACGCTTGTTTAGATCCGTGTGAACCACCCGGCTGGCCCCGGCAGCCTGCGCAGCCACACCCAAACTGCTGGTGTAGGCAAACGTATTAAGCACAGCCTTCCCTGCCAGGTTATCTAACGCCCAGCGGCGCACGTTGCGGGTATCCAGATAAAAGCTGGCGTCCTGGTTCATTTGCAACTCAAGGGCATAGCGCACGCCATGCTCGCGGATTTTGCTGGTGATGCCGCTGCCCCAAACCAGAACACCCTGTTTTTCTTCCTCGGAACCAGCGCGGGTTTTGAGCAAAATGGCTTGCAGCCAGGGGAATGTATCACGCAAAATTTGCTGTACGGCCGTTAGCACATCATTCAGTTCTTCCGGCGGCGTGGCATGATTGGTGAGTACGGCCGTTTCCCCAAACAACTCAACCACCAGCTGCGGACAGCCTTCCAAAAAACCGTTGAACAGGCGCACGGCCGTTTCGTGGCGATCATCCAATAACGGTAACCGCGCGGCAATGGCTCTGGCAAGGTAGGATTGTACGGTGGCAACATCGATCATAATCAATTAATGGTAGTCTGGCTGGGGAAAAGGAGTGTGGCAGCCATTGTCTTGTCTAAGAGTGTCACCCGGTGAATTGTTCACGCCTGTAGATAATCTAGCACAGAAACGGCCGTCTGAGTAGATAAATTGACAGTTATTGCCAAAAACAACGATCATCTGGGGGATCAAAAAAGACTCGCATCACTGCGAGCCTTTCTTACTTTTTCATTTAGCGCAATCCCCGGTTAAAGGGAATCACTAGCAAATGATTTAGATTTTGCGAACGTCGGCTGCGGCGGGGCCTTTTTGGCCTTGTTCGATGGTGAATTCAACCTGGTCGCCTTCGTTCAGCGAACGGTAGCCTTCAGATACGATAGCCGAATGATGGACAAATACATCTGCGCCACCTTCTTGCTCCAAAAATCCAAATCCTTTTTGATCACTAAACCATTTTACGGTTCCTGTTTTACGTTCACTCATTTGTTGTACACTCCTTGTGTGGGTACATAAAAAATATAGTGGTTCAATATCAATACGTATGGTTCCTTACAAGAAATACAACAAAAAACGCTGCCCGGATTTATGTGTCCAGACAACGCCTTGACATACTTTAATTCAGAACTGGTTACATCTTGAATTTTGATCCAACCGGAACTATATCGGGTTTCTGTCATTCTGTCGATGTTTAGGGAAGGGCTGCTCATACTCCATTCATAACTGCCAAATAATTCCTCTGCAAGCAAACGGCACATTTTGCCAAGACGCGTGTAGTCTGGTCAGGGGAAACTGCTAAAATGGTGTCAGATATCCATTTCCCGCATCCACGAGAGACTGCCCATGAAATTTGGCTCCATTCCCAATGATCAGCCACGGCTCTGGCTTAATCCGCGTAGTAAATTGTAGGAAGCCATTGGGTAATGACCCAATGACTCAATTACCAATCTCCCACCACCCACATATTTTGGAGGACTGTATGCATTTCAAAACCATTATCGAACCGTTTCGCATCAAAATGGTGGAACCCATCCGCCAGACCACCCGTGAGGAGCGGGAAAAGCTGCTGGCCGAAGCCCACTATAACCTGTTCCTGCTCAAGGCCGAAGATGTGCTCATCGACCTGCTCACCGATTCTGGCACTGGAGCGATGTCGTCTGGCCAATGGGCCGGCATGATGCTGGGGGATGAGTCATATGCCGGGGCCAAGTCGTTTTATAAATTTGAAACGGCCGTACGCAATATCACCCACCTCAAACACGTTATCCCCACCCACCAGGGCCGCGCCGCCGAGCGCATTTTGTTCGGCTCCATCCTCAAGCCAGGTGACATCGTGCCCAACAACACCCACTTCGACACCACCCGGGCCAACACCGAGTATCGTGGGGCCACTGCCCTGGACATTCCCATTGCCGAAGGACGCGATCCGGCCGCCCTTTTGCCGTTCAAAGGCAACATCGATCTGGACGCCCTGGAACGCACTATCGTAGAAAATCCGGGCAAAGTGCCACTGGCAATGATCACTGTCACCAATAACTCAGGCGGTGGCCAGCCGGTGAGCATGGCCAACATCCGCGCCGCCAGCGAAATTTGCCGCAGGCACAACGTGCCCCTCTTCCTCGACTGCTGCCGCTTTGCCGAAAACGCCTGGTTTATCAAAACTCGTGAAGAAGGGTACGCAGACAAAACGCCGCTGGAAATTGCCCAGGAGATGTTCAGCTATGTCGATGGCTGCACCATGAGCGCCAAAAAAGACGGCATGGCCAACATCGGTGGCTTCCTGGCCCTCAACGACGATGCCTGGGCGCAAAAATGCAAAAACATGCTCATCCTCACCGAAGGGTTCCCCACTTATGGCGGCCTGGCCGGATATGATCTGGAAGCAATCGCCGTCGGACTGGAAGAAGTGCTGCACGAGGATTACCTCAACTACCGCATTCGCTCTGTGGCTTACCTGGGCGATATTCTCACCGCCAACGGCATTCCGATTGTGCAGCCAGCAGGCGGCCATGCCATTTACATCGACGCCAAAGGAATGCTGCCCCACATTCCCCAAAGCGAATATCCTGCCTGGGCATTGTCGCTGGCACTTTATATTGAAGGCGGCATTCGTTCCGTGGAAATTGGCTCGGTGATGTTTGGCCATCAGCCAGACGGCAGCGAAAAGCCAGCAGCCATGGAGCTGGTGCGCTTGGCCTTCCCCCGGCGTGTCTACACCCAAAGCCACGTTGATTACCTGGCCGAAGTCCTGCTTTATGTCAACAGCATCAAGGAAAACATTCGTGGCGTGCGCATCGTAGATGCTCCGGATGTGCTGCGTCACTTCTCGGCCAAGATGGCGCTTGTTTAGTACCTAAATCTGACAGGTCTACAGCAGAATTTAATCATAATGGTTCTCTGCAATACAAAACTGGCTTAATTTCATGCTCACTTTGGTGACCTGTCAGATTTTTTGCCCAAAAAGCATGTTACCTATTTCACTTTACTGCATCTAAAAGGATGAAACATGACAAACAATGAAATGGAGTAGTTTTATGTCAAATTATCATCGCAGTGTGGCACACGGCCGTCGCGCCGCCCAACGACAAAAAAAGGTACGGCAAAACAACCTCATGCTGGCCGCTGCCCTGGTTTTGATTTTGGGTGGATTAGGGACGCTTATTTGGATGAGCCTGAAAACGGCCGAACCGAAACCCACCACCAACAGCTATGGTGCCCCCGCCCTGGCCCAACAAGGCGGCACCGTCACCGACTTTTCGATTGGCTCGCTGGCTGGCGGCAATATTGCTCTGTCAGATTACGCAGGCGACGTGGTGATCATGAACTTTTGGGCAACCTGGTGCCCGCCCTGCCGCGCTGAAATGCCGGGACTGAATCGCTTTTATGAAGCGCATCACGATGAAGGGCTGGTTCTATTGGCCATTAATGAGGAAGAAAGTGTGGAAACAGTACGGCCGTTTATCCAGGCCAACAATTTCACCTTCCCCGTCCTGCTAGACCTGCAAGGCAAGGTGGCCCAACAATACAGCACCCGCAGCTTCCCCACCACCTTCATCATCGACCGTGAGGGTGTGATCCAACACGTACAAACCGGCGAAATCAGCGAGCGCGAGCTGGAAGCGATTGTGCTGCCCCTGCTGCAATAATTTGATGCGTGAAATGGGAGGAAGTGCTTGTCACATTTCACGCATCACGCATCGTCCCCTTTTCTAAACCCACAAAATCTTTGCACCCCTACCCTACTTTGCGGTAAAACTTAACTGCATTATTGATCCTCTGCGCCTAGCGCCACAAATTTGGAGGCTTCCATGCAGCAGTTAGAAGATAAAATCGCACTCATCACAGGCGGCAGTTCCGGTATTGGTCGGGAAACGGCCGTTCTCTTTGCCCAACACGGCGCTAAACTGGCCATTGCCGATCTGAATCTAGTCGGCAGTCAAGAAACGATACAGATGATCACCAAGGCAGGTAGTGAGGCTTTTTTTGTTCAAACAGATGTGTCCCAAGCCGCTCAGGTGCAAAATATGGTGAATGCGGTTTTGGCAAAATACGGCCGTCTCGATATCGCCTTCAACAACGCCGGGATCGACGGCATTCCTGTGCGCACCGCAGACGGCAGCGAAGAAGAATACGACCGCATCATGGCTGTGAATGCCAAAGGGGTTTGACTTTGCCTCAAATATGAGCTGCAGCAAATGCTGCTGCAAGGGGACGGCGTCATTGTCAACACCGTTTCCGTGGCCGGACTGATTGGCTCACACAGCATGTCGGCCTATGCTGCTAGCAAGCACGCCGTGGTCGGTCTGACGCGTACAGCCGCGGTGGAATATGGCCACAAAGGTATTCGGGTCAACGCCGTCTGTCCAGCCATCATCCTCACAGAAATGGTAGAACGTGCTTTTTCCTACCTACCTCGGCTAGAACAAGGTGCCCTTAAAAACAATCCCAGCCACCGCCTGGGCGAACCTCGCGAAGTTGCCGAAGCTGTCCTCTGGCTGGCCACCGATGCCTCTTCGTTCACCAATGGTGCCACCCTGACAGTGGATGGCGGATTGACAGCTCAATAAGCTAATTTATTGATGCAGTAAATCCTTTAACCTCACCCCTATATTTGCCGTTGAACAGGCAATTTCAGTGCAACTTTGCCATATACGGTACGTATACACGTTATCTTTGGGGCACATCATTTTGCATATATGGAGGTAATAAAATGGGTATCCGCAGCCTTAAATTACTCTTGTGTTTGTGCTTGCTATTGTTAATTGCTTGCCAAAATTCATCGCAGGGCTTATCCGAAACGGCCGTACCTCAAGTCGGTTTAGAAACCACCGACGTAATCATAAGCAATCGTGATGCGGTTGAGGGGCAGACAGTAAACAACCTCATGGTTTTCGCTCGTTTGTATGGCTACATTCGCTTCTTTCATCCTAGCGATCAGGCCATTGAGGCAGATTGGGATCAGATCGCCATTAATGGGGTGCACTGGGTTTATGATGCCCAAACGCCGCTTGAGCTATCTGAACGATTAGAAACCTTTTTCCAACCCATTGCCCCAACTATTCGAGTTTTCCCCCACGGAGAACAGCCATTTACACCTGATATTGTATTGCCACCAAATGGACTAACCAATGCTCAGATTATCATGTGGGAACATCATAGTTTGCCAAGTGATGTTGTAGAAGAGTACAAAAGCATCCTTCTTCAGTCTGCAATAACGGATGAAACACTACCGGCTAACTTTCACGATCCCCGCCAGCCCTTCCAGGCCGAACTAGGCAGCGGTGTTGAGGCAGCGATCCCACTGGCACTCTTTGTCACGGCTGACGGTACCTATCCTGCTACCACATCTGCCATGTCTGAAAAACCAGCAACATCTGCTTTAAGTGATGAGCTTGCGCGACGTTTAGCAAGTGTCATCATTAGTTGGAATACGATGCAACATTTTTATCCCTATTTTGATGTGGTGGACACCAACTGGTTAGAAGTATTACCAGAAGCCTTGGCTCGAACCTTGACCGATCCTGATGAAGCCGCCTACTTTGATACCTTACGCTGGCTAATCGCCCAATTAGATGATGGTCACGGTGCAGTTTTATCACGCACAGTCGCCCTCCCCTCTGAGGTGCCACCAGTTGCTTTGACCTGGGCGGAAGACCAAGTTGTGGTTTTGTATGTAAAAGATGAAGCCGCTGAACTTCTACAGCCTGGAAGTATCATCCTAACGATTGATGGACAATCGGCAATAGAACGCCTGGCAGAAGCAGAAGAACTGATATCAGCAGCCACAATCCAATTTAGACGATACCTTGCCTTGCCGCGATTATTGGCTGGATCAGCTGGCTCACAGATTACGCTAGAAGTGCAAACGCCAGACGGCCGTATTCAATCCGCCACGCTAACCCGCGACCGCTCATACAGAGCTATTAAAGTCCCGCGCCCAGAAATGGTAACTGAACTCGAACCAGGCATCTTCTATATTGATTTAGATCGCGTTACTGATTCTGATATTTGGCCGTTGCTGCCACAACTTGAGGCAGCTCAAGGCATTATCTTTGATATGCGCGGAAATAAAAATATTGTAAGCATTGCTTTGTTAAGTCACCTTACCCGTGAACCAATGACCTCTATGCAATTCTTGGTTCCCATTATTACAAACCCAGATAGGATAAACATGAACTTTGAGCGCGACATAGCCTCGTTAGAACCAGTAGAGCCATACCTTTCGGCAAAGATTGTCTTTCTTACAGACGGCAGTGCCTTTAGCTTTGAGGAAACATGGCTGAACTATGTGAAAGTTTATCAACTGGCAGAGATTGTGGGTGAACCAACAGGCGGGACCAATGGGGCTCATAACAGCATAGAAATTCCTGGTTGGTACACTATCTATTGGACAGGAACACGCGCTTTAAATCAAGATGGGTCGCAGTTTCATGGCGTTGGCGTTCAGCCAACTGTCCCTGTATCGCGCACCATAGCTGGCATTGCTGCAGGACGAGATGAACAGTTGGATACGGCCGTTGCCATTATCAAACAAACAATTGAAGAGTGATGACTGGAATTGGTACATATATGAGACTATCGATCTTGAATAGGGCAACGGCCGTTTTCTTGCTAAAATAGACGCATCATCAACACAGGGCAAGGAGACCCCATGCAGATTGAATCAATCGACCAACTACAAGAAGCGCTGCACGGCCGTAATTACGTGGCAGACCGGGGATTGGCCACGGCCGCTTTTTTGGCGCTGAAGCTGCAAAGACCCCTCTTTTTGGAAGGGGAACCCGGCGTGGGCAAGACGGAAATTGCCAAAGTGATTGCCGATCTGCTAAACACAGAGCTCATCCGCCTGCAATGTTACGAAGGACTGGATGTCAACCAGGCAATATACGAATGGAACTACACCCGGCAGATGCTGCACATCCGCCTGTTGGAATCGCGCGGCGAGCGGGCCAGTGAGGCAGAACTGTTTGGTAAGGAGTATTTATTGGAACGGCCGTTGCTCCAGGCCATCCAGCACAGCAAAACCCAGCGCCCCGTCCTGCTCATCGACGAGATCGATCGCAGCGACGAAGAGTTTGAAGCGTTCCTGCTAGAAATTCTCTCCGACTTCCAAATCACCATTCCAGAAATTGGCACCATTAAAGCCGTGCAGCCGCCTGTGGTGGTGCTTACCTCCAACCGCACCCGCGAAGTCCATGATGCCCTCAAACGACGCTGCCTCTATTACTGGATTGACTATCCTACCTTTGAAAAAGAGTATGATATTGTGCGTGCCAAGCTGCCCCACGCCGCCGATCAACTGGCCAGGCAGGTGACCCACTTCATACAAGAGCTGCGCCAGCAAGATCTATACAAAATCCCCGGCGTCGCCGAAACGCTAGACTGGACCGCCGCCCTCGTAGCCCTGGACGCCCAGGCACTCAGCGTGGAAATTGTAGAAAACACCCTCGGCGTCATCCTCAAATACCAGGATGACATTGAGAAAATCAACGGCGAAACGGCGCGGCACATTTTGGATCGCGTTCGCGCGAATGCGTAATTGAGTAATTGAGTAATTGAGTAATTTAATTGCCGAATTACCCAATTACCTAATTACTCAATTACAGGTGACAAACCACCTGTGACCAACAACTATCTCCTCCACAACCTCATCTTATTCGGCCGTTTGCTCCGCGCTTTAGGGCTGGACATTAATCCTGGTCGGATGATCGATCTGGTGCATGCTTTGGAACACGTCAACCTGGCACGTAAGGCCGACTTTTACTTTACGGCGCGCAGCCTGCTGGTCCATGACCGGGAAGATTTACCGCTGTTTGATCAAGCATTTGAACTGTTCTGGCGTGCCCCACGTGAAAAAATGCTCTTCTCTGAACTGTTCAAGGCTGGCACAGAAGCACCTCAGGACGAACCGCTGATAACCACTGAAGAATTGGAAAAGCTGGAGCAGGAAAGCGATGATGGTAACGAAGACGCCGAGGATGACGTTCAGGAAGTCATCGAAATCACGCGCACCTACAGCACCCGCGAACTGCTGCGCCACAAGGATTTTGGCGAGTTGACACCAGAAGAAATGCAGGCGGTGAAATGGTTCATGGCCCAAATGGTGTGGCAGCTGGGCCTGCGGCGCACCCGGCGGCAGCGTCCAGGGCATGGTCAGCGGCTGGATTTACGGCGCAGCCTGCGGCGCAATCTGCGCTACGGCGGCGAACTAATCGAATGGCCCAGCCGCCAGTTCAAATACAAGCCGCGCCCCCTGATTGTTATTGCCGACATCAGCGGCTCGATGGAGCGGTACACGCGGCTGCTGCTGCATTTTATTTACAGCCTCACTAAACGGCTGGAGCAGCAGGTGGAAGCGTTTGTCTTTAGCACCCACCTCACGCGCATCACCCGGCAGCTGCGCAGCAAAGAGATTGATCGCGCCCTGGAAGAAGTGTCTTATGAAGTGACGGACTGGTCCGGCGGCACGCGCATTGGCGACTCGCTGAAAACGTTCAATTTTCAGTGGGGGCGGCGCGTCCTGGGGCGCGGGGCGATTGTCCTGCTCATCAGCGACGGCTGGGACCGAGGCGATCCGGACCTGCTGCGGGCAGAAATCGGCCGTTTGCAAAGAAGCTGCCACCGACTGGTCTGGCTCAATCCGCTGCTTGGCTCCCCGCAGTACGAACCACTAACGCGGGGGATGCAAGCCTCGCTGCCCTACATCGACGATTTTTTGCCGGTACACAATCTGGCCAGCCTGGAAGATTTGGCGCTGCATTTGCAAAACCTGACGGCCGAAAAACGGCCGTCCCACCGCCAACAGCCCAAATTATCCGGGGCGGCTTTCATCAAAAATAGGTAATAGAACGCTGATTTCCCTGATCTGCCTGATTTCTCTGATCTTTTTATCAGGGTAATCAGGCAAATCTGCGTCCCCTTTCTCTTATGGAAAAAGAACAGTTTGACATTGATCTGATAATAGAACGAGTGGCGGAAGCGGTACGGCCGTTTCCTAAAGCCGCCATGTTTGAACTTGCCGAAAAAGGACACGACAGCCCGTTTGAGCAGCTCGTCGGCTGCATCCTCTCCATCCGCACCCGCGACGAAGTCTCCCTGCCTGTGTCGCTGAACTTGTTCGCCTGCGCTCGCACGCCGCAGCAAATGGCGGCGCTGGACGTGGCCGAAATCGCCAAAATCATTCGCCGCAGCTCCTTTGCCGAGCGCAAAGCCGAACAAATCAAAACCATTGCCCTCCAGTTGGTAGCCGAGTACAACGGCAAACTGCCTTGCGACCGCGACCTGCTGCTCTCGTTTAGCGGCGTGGGGCCAAAATGTGCTAATCTAGCCCTGGGCATTGCCTGCGACCAAAAGGTGATCAGCGTCGATATTCACGTGCACCGCATCACCAACCGCTGGGGCTACGTGGCCGAAAAGACGCCAGAAAAAACAATGGACGCTTTGCAAGCCAAGCTGCCCGAAAAATACTGGATCGCCATCAACCGGCTGCTGGTTCCCTTTGGTAAACACATCTGCACCGCCAGCCGCCCGCGCTGCTCTACCTGCTCTGTGCGAGCCATGTGCCAGCAGGTCGGTGTGGCAGAAAAACGCTAGGGGAATTTATGACCATATCTTTTGAAGAAAGTTATCATGGATTGCTGCGCAAACACTTGGGCAACCAGCGGATTATTTTACCAACCGTTCGTGGCGTAATTGCGGATGAAGACGGCCGTATCCTCTTCGTCAAACGGAGTGATAATGGCCTGTGGGTAATGCCTGCCGGGAGCCAGGAACTGGATGAATCCGTTCTGGATGCTTTGTGCCGGGAAGTACGAGAAGAGAGTGGTTTGGAAGTTGAGGAAGCGGAACTAATCGCCGTTTATTCCGAGCCTCGTTTCCACTTCACCAACAGCTACGGTGGAGAACACCAAATGCTTGCCTTTGTTTTTCTGGTGAAAAAATGGCACGGTACGCTACGGCAAGAAACCGATGAAACGGTAGCGGCTCAATTCTTCCCACTGGATGCGCTGCCAGCAAATCGACCCGCATTTTATGATGAAACATTGGAAGATTTGAAAAACTTCAGCGGAAAAGTTATTTTGAAGTGATGAGGTACAACAATGAAAAGGTTTCGCTACTGGGGCAGCCTCCTTTGCCTGACATTGCTAATCAGTTTCATTTGGCAGCATGGTTTGCAAGCAGATGAACCAACTCCACAAGATGATGATGGTCCCCAAACTATTTTGGGCGAACCAGCGCAGGGAACGGCCGTCTCCTCACCAGCCCCCACGCCAATTCTAGAAGAAATGGAACGGCCGTTAGGCGACCAACTGCTCTATCTACCCCTTATCATTAACCAGAAACTTGGCCCAGAAGCCCAGGCTGTTGTTGATTTGGTAAACGCTGAGCGTGTTTCCGCAGGCTGTGACCCATTGCAGGTGAACAGCAAGTTGGTGGCTGCCGCGCAGGGACACAGCGAAGATATGGCCATCAATGATTTCTTCGACCATGTCGGCTCGAATGGCTCTACCGTGGGCCAGCGAATTGCGGCGCAAGGCTACAGCTACTCCACCTGGGCCGAAAATATCGCTGCAGGCTATGGCACAGCGGCAGCAGTGGTTGATGGCTGGATGACTAGCGATGGGCACCGTGCCAATATTCAAAACTGCAATCTGCAAGAGACTGGCGTTGGTTATTTTTATTTGCAAAACGATACTGGCAACGTTAATTACGGCCGTTATTGGACACAGGTTTTTGCCTCACCATAATTAATCCACATGATTAAGGACCCACAAAATGAAAGAAGTCATTCACGACATTAATCGCTGGCTTGAGGAAAAACAAACCGTGGCCCTGGCAACGGTGGTACAAACCTGGGGATCAGCCCCGCGTAAAGTGGGGGCTAAGATGGCCCTGACGCCGGGCGGCGCAATCAGCGGCTCGGTGAGTGGCGGCTGCGTGGAGGGCGCGGTGTTTGAGGAAGGTACGGCCGTTCTGCAAGCCAACCGGCCCAAGCTGCTGCACTTTGGCGTAGCCGACGAAACCGCCTGGGATGTGGGTCTGGCCTGTGGCGGCACGATTGAACTGTTTGTAGAGCCTTTGGATACAGCCGTTACCCAGTTCATCCACACCCTCATCCAAAACGACGAAGCGGGTGCCAGCATCACCATCATTCGCGGGCCGGAGGAGCTGCTGGGGCGCAAGCTGGCCGTCAGCCGGGCCGGGGCGCGCGTAGGCACCCTGGGCGATGCGGGGCTGGACACTGCGGCGATAGCTGCCGAAGTCAAGGCGGCGAATCCGCAGCGCGTGCAGCTAACGGATGAAGTGGAGGTTTTCATCGACACCGTGCGCCCCGCCCCCACGCTGATCATGGTCGGCGGCGTGCACATCGCCATTGCCCTGACCAGCTACGCCAAAACGCTGGGCTACCGCACCCTGGTCATCGATCCGCGCCGCGCCTTTGGCAGCGACGAGCGCTTCCCCCATGTGGACCAGCTCATTCAGGCCTGGCCAGACAAAGCCTTTGCCGAGGTAAAGATTACGCCGGAAACGGCCGTTGCCCTGCTCACCCACGATCCCAAAATCGACGATCCGGCCCTAAAAATCATCTTGAAGGCCAAACCGTTTTATGTGGGTGCCCTGGGCAGCAACAAGACCCACGCCAAGCGAGTCGAGCGGTTGCAAGGCTATGGCTTTAGTGATGCGGAAATCGGCCGTATTCACGGCCCCATCGGCCTGAACATTGGTGCGCAAACGCCAGAGGAAATTGCCCTGGCCATCATGGCCGAGATTGTCCAGGCACGGTCAAGATGATACTTTTTGCATTAGGTTGATAGTAGCTGCAAATATTTTTGCCTTGCCTCATAATTTATCATTGTAGTGATTTTACTTGAGGTGCAGTTTGCACATTCTACATGAAATTCATGTCGTTTTTTGAACAATTTTCTCAACAGAGAATTACCCTTGACTGGTTTAACGACGTACTGATGCACTTGTTGACACTCATAACAATACGCCCACTTTAAAAAATTCTCAGGCAAACTCATTTTGAGCAATTCCAGGTATTGTTTGGCAACTTTGATAATGAAGGTATCTAAAGTTTCCAAATCAATTTCGGGATTACTCGTTGCAGTGTGTCCAAACTCTAGATTGGCAACATCATACTCCAGGCCATACCAAATTGCGTACAAATCTTCTGAGTAGAAAGAGGGAAAATATAAACTCGCCAACCGTTTTAACCCATCTCTGGGTTCGATCTCGCCTAAAGTGATTCTTCTAGCTATTGTCTCAGAGTATGTTCGTATTGTTTCCCTTTCATCTGGCCAGCTAATTGATAATTCTTCCAAGCATTTTTCAAACTGCTTCAGAACATCCTGCATATAAACTGGTTTAAGGAAATCCATGCTGGCCAGCAAGGCCATGTTTATTGAATCCGAGCCAGCCAACAGCTGATCTACACCCCAGTTGATGTAATCTTCAGGTTTATCACCGCCCAAAAAATGATGTGCAAACAATTCATCAAGTTCCATTATGCTATCTCATTTAATAGGGGTTGCGCCAACACGGCCGTTCGCCATCCTCTTACCGAATTCATCAAATAAATCCCTTCACACCGCTCTAAATCAGCAAGGCGCAATACTTTTTCGTGTAAGGGTAAACCGCCAGGATTTTGCCAACCCTCTGGGTTTTTCAGCAGGTAGCTGCGGAAGGTGCCGCCCAGCAGGCCGGATTCGATTGGCGGGGTCACCAGCTCGCCATCGAGCAGCAGGGCAATGTTGGAGCTGCCAGCCTCGGTCAGCTCGCCGTGCTCGTTGTGCATGATCACCTCGTCGCACTCCGGGCGGGAAGCGCGGGCGGCATCGTACAGGTAGCGGCGAGTGGTTTTATGGTATAGCCAGACGGTTTGCGAATCGACTGGCTCTTTGGCCAGCCCAACGCGCACGGGATCGGGCCGTGCCCCCACGCTCAGCGGGACGGTTTGCAAGGTAAAACTGCCGTCTTGGGCCAACAGCAGTCGCACTTTCACCGGTTCATTAAGCGTTTGAGTGAGTGCATCAAGTTCGGTGTGTACGGCCGTTTCCGTCCAAGCAATCCCAAAATATTCCGCTGAGTTACGCAATCGCGCCAGGTGCTCATCCAGCAAAAAGAGGCCCCCGTCTGGCTGCCACAACATCGTTTCGATCAGCTGGAAAGACGGCCGTTTCTCCGTCAGCACTTTTGATTTCACCCGGCACTCCTCGTACTCATCCGCTGCCACAGAATCCCAAACGATGCCGCTGCCCACGCCGTAGGTGGCGCGTTCTTGCTCTCGATCCACCAGGACGGTGCGGATGGCCACGTTAAACTGAGCCTGTCCATCGGGCGCGAGGAAGCCAATCGAGCCGGTGTAAATACCGCGCGGCTGCGGCTCCAATTCCTTGATAATTTCCATCGTGCGCACCTTGGGCGCGCCGGTGATGGAGGCGCAGGGGAACATGTTGGCCAAAATTTGGCTCAGCGGCGCGTACGTTTGGGCCTCTACGGTAGAGGTCATTTGCAGCAATGTGGGATAGCGCTCCACCTCGAACAACTTGGGCACGGTCACGCTGCCCACCTGGGCCACCCGCCCCATGTCGTTGCGGATCATGTCTACAATCATCACGTTTTCCGCCCGGTTTTTCTCTGATTGGGCCAGCCAGGCGATGTTGGCGTTGTCTTGCGCCAGGGTCAGGCCGCGTACGGCCGTTCCCTTCATTGGCTTCGAGTACAGCCGCGACCCGTCCAGACCAAAAAACAGCTCCGGCGAGGCCGAACAAATGGCAAAACGGCCGATATCCAGGTATGCGGCATATTCCGCCTGCTGCGCCGCTACCAGTTCGGCAAAATAGGCCAGCGGCTCCCCAGCAAAGCTGGCACACTGGGGAAAGGTGTAATTCACCTGGTAGGTATCTCCCGCCGCAATGTGCTCCTTAATTTGTTGGATGGCGGCATTGTAGCCGTCGCGGTTGATGGCGGGCTGCCAGTTACCAATGGGGATTGGAGATTGGAGATTAGAGATTGATTCGCTAATCCCCGATCTCCAATCCTTCGGCGGGCTCAGGACAGGTTCTCCAATCTCCTCAAATCTTTCAAACAAGCCAAACCACAACAGCGGCAACCCTTCCACCGGCTCATGAACGGCCAGGTTAAAGGCAGCAGCGGCCTCATAGCAGATGAATCCAGCAGCATAGAGATTTTCGGCGCGAACGGCCGTTTCCAGTTCAACCAATGCAGGTAAAACTTCCTGGGGAGAAACGGCCGTCACTACCCGCACTGGCTGGTGGAATTTGCGCCAGAAACGGCCGTGTTGCAATAAAACGAAAGGGGACATTCTTTGAAGAAGTATTCAGTAATCAGTGGATCAGCAATCAGTTACTTACTTACTGAATACTGACCTACCGATTACTGACAACTAACCCTCCGGGTCATCCTCCGCCTTTCCCTTGCCCAGGGAGACGGAGCGTTCGTAGGCAGCCCAGATGCCGCGTGAGATGACGGTGCGCAGGCCACCTTTTTCCATGTGGTACAGCGCTGCGGCCGTGGTACCGCCAGGGGAAGTCACCTGATTGCGCAGTTCGGCCACGTGTTTGCCAGACTCGATGGCGTAGTTCACCGAACCAATCATCGTTTGGAAAACCAGCTGTTCGGCAATGCGGCGAGCGAATCCCAAATGCACCCCCGCGTCAATCATGGCTTCCATCATCATAAAAACATAGCCAGGGCCGGAACCGCTCAACGCGGTGGTCATATCCAAGTATTCTTCCTCGTCCATGAAGATTTCCTGCCCCAGGGAAGCCAAAATCGCCTGGGCCTGCTGCTTGTGCACGTCCGTCACTTCCGGCGTAGCCGTCCAGACGGTGATGCCCTGGCCAATCTGCGCCGGCGTGTTGGGCATGGCCCGCACCACAGCCGCATGGGCCGTGCCATCGGCCAGCTTTTTAATGGGCACCCCGGCAATAATGGAAAGCAATAAATCCTGGCGGCGCAGATGGCCCCGAATTTCGGGCAAGACATAGGGCAGCGTCTGCGGCTTGATAGAGAGGACCACAATTTGCCCGTTTTCGGCCGCTTCCCGATTGTCTGTCGTGACACCGATGCCATAGCGTTCTTTTAGCTCTTCGCGCCGCTGGCCCCAGGGATCGGCAGCCAAAATTTGATTCGGCAAGACGCTTTTTTGCGCCAGCAAACCACGAATCATCGCTTCGCCCATGACGCCACTGCCAATAAATGCAATCGTTCTATCTTCAAACATGATTCCCTCTGTTCATTTGCGATTTTGTCTTTCCTGCGAAGGCAGGCATCCTCTCTGGTCAAAAAAACCGGATACCCTACCCGCCTTCGCGAGTATGACACCTATTTAGTGAAGCTTTCCTGGCGCAATGTTACCGCCTTCAACCGGTCCATGTCCACTTCTATGCCCAATCCCGGCCCCGTGGGTACCGTAATCGTGCTATCTTCCGTGTTGAGAAAGAACGGCGTGGCGATGTCGTGTTCGTAGTAACGAGAAGTGGCGGAGATGTCACCGGGCAGCGTAAAGCCAGGCAATGAGGCCAGCGCCAGCTGGGCGGCGCGCCCCACGCCGGTTTCCAACATACCGCCCACCCATAAACCCAGCCCGTTGGCCACGCCTAAGTCATGAATCTTGCGTGCTTCAGTCCAGCCGCTCACGCGCGTGGGCTTGACGTTAATGATGTCACAGGCTTGCAGGGCGATGGCTAAACGGGCATGGTCGGCCGTATGGATGCTTTCGTCCAGACAAAGCGGGCTTTTGATTTGCGGCCGTAATTTACTGTGGTCGTAGATGTCTTCATAGCCCAGGGGCTGCTCAATCATCAGCAAGTTCAGATCATCCATGGATTGGAAAATGACGGCATCGTCCAGCGTATAGGCGGAATTGGCATCGAGCATGATGGGCACGTCGGGGAAGGTGTGGCGCGCCTGCCAGGCCAGCTTCACATCCCAGCCCGGTTTAATTTTGAGCTTGATACGGCCGTATCCATCAGCCAAATAACCAGCAATCACATCCATTGTCTGGGCAATGCTGGGTTGCGTCCCGACGCTTACGCCTACCTTTACCCGCTCGCGCGGCCCTTCCGGGTATGGTTGGGCCAGTTTCTGCGCAAAAGAGAGACCGTCTCGCTGGGCAGTAATGTCCCAGACCGCCTGATCCAGCGCCGCTTTGGCCAGCGGATGGCCACGCACTTTGCTCAACCAACCAGGCAGTTGCTCTGGCTCATCCAGTTCTTTGCCCAACACAGCGGGAATAAGGAAGTCGGAGAGGATGTGCCAGGCAGTTACGGCCGTTTCATAGCTGTAGCCTGGATCATTGGTGGCCACACACTCGCCCCACCCGGTCAGGCCCTCGGCGTGCAAGGCCAAAATGAGGGCATCCCGCTGCTGCTGTACACCAAAACTGGTGCCAAACGGCGACACCAGCGGCATGGAAATATAAGTAAGGTCTACGCGTTCAATTTTCATATTTTTTTGCCACAGAGGTCACAGAGAGAAAAGAGAAAAAAATCTCGTTGTTCTCACGCTCACTCACTGGTCTCTGCGTCCTTTCCTATGAATCATTGTGTGTGAGGAGATAAAAGCTGCGGGAACGGCCGTCCACCTCAGGCTGAAACACAAAATCGGTGACAGCAAAATTGATGGCAAAATAATATTCAAACAGCTGCCGAGTATGCTGCCGCCACTGCTGGGCCAGCGCCAAATCGGCTACTTTGATTGCCTGGATATCGGCTGGAATTTCGGCCAGCAGCAAGTTATTATCGCTATGCGCAAATTCTAGCGGTGGGATGAGCAAGCCAGCAGCGTCAAAGTGGGCTTCGTTCACCACAATCGCCCCGGCCCCGCGCATGGCATCCAGGCTTAACGGCCGTCTTTGCTGTGCCACCCGGCCTTCTACCCGATTGCTGGTCACCCACCACTCTACTTCAAAGCGGTCGCTGGACAGTCCGGCGTTGCGTCCAGCCATCGGCCCGTGGAAGTCGCGGTAATATTTGTTGCAGATTGCCCCCAGCTTGCCAATGTTAAGACGGCCGTTGCGACTCTCCAGCGGATCATAGGTCCAGGTAATGAGCCGGATACCCTGGTGCAGCGCCGCCTCACGCTGGGCCAGCTTGAGCTGCGTGCCAATGCCCTGACTCTGGTATTCGGGCAAAATGCCCATGATCACCGAGTACATTTTTAATCGAGCAGCCGCAATTTGATCAATGCGGTTCGGGGCCTGAATCGTACCTAGCGTCCCCAGAACATAGCCCACCAGCCGGTCATCATCATACGCACCGAGGGCTGTGCCGCCATTGTACTGCAAAGCATGAACCGTCAGTGGTGGGATCGTTTCAGAGGCGTCTACCCCCCAGGCAGCCATGTGGATGTGCCGGGTTTGTTCATAATCGTCGTGGCTGGCTAACGGCCGTATTGTAATTTGGGTCATATTCACTTTTGGAGATTGGAGACTGGAGATTTGAGACTAATAATCTCCAGTCTCCAATCTCTCCTTATTTGTGACGGCCGTTGGGAAATTGGGTCACCTGCCAGTCGCTGCTGTTTTGCCAAGCCTGGATAAACGCTCGCGACTGGGTGATGAGATCCGCCATCGTTTGTGCCGGACCATTGAAAAGCGGTGCGCCGACCACCAGAGCCGCTGCACCTGCCTGCCGGTAGCGGCTCACATCGTCTGGAACAAGCTCTGTTTCGACGATGAGGCTCAGTTCAGGCTGGACCTCGCGGATGGCGCGGACATAATCGGCCCCGGCCGGACCACCGGTACGCAGGCGAATGCTGCCGCACCCTTTCTGCTGCGCGGCCTGCGCCGCCCAGACACTAATTACGCCGGGCAAATAAGCCTTGTTACCACTTTGACAGCCCACCAGCAGATCATCATCCAGCCGAGAGGAGGAAATGTAGTCAATGGGACTGCTTTGCAGAGTTTGGAGCTGAACGGCCGTTTCCACCCCGCTCACCCCAATCAACAATTTATCCCCTGCCCGCTGACGCAAATCGTGCAGCAATTGGGGCAGTTCTGTGCCGCCAAAGGCTACATCCACCGCCAAAATAGGCGAGGCCAGCAGCGCATCCGCAATGGGAATAATCGTAGTCAATGGCAAATCGCCCGGCAAGGCAACAACAATACCCGCTTCCTTCAATTTCTCAATAATTGTCACTTCCATGATCACTTCTTTTTACGCAAAAGGCGCAAAGAAATTAAGCAAAGCTTTGCGATCTTTGTGTTCTTTGCGGTTAATTCAAAAATTGCTGGACGTATTGCGCGCCCCAAATGAGCATAATAATTGCCCCGAGCGCCAGGTATTGGCCATACGGCAAGGCAGTATCCCGGCTTACGCGGCGGCTGAGCAGCAGCAGCAAGGAGAAAATGCCACCCAGCAAAATCCCCAGCATCAGAGCAAAAAAGATGCGATGAAAGCCCAGCATGGCCCCCATGAGCATCGCCAGCTTCACGTCGCCAGCGCCCAGCGCGCCGCGACCTGGTCCGTAAATGAGCTGAGCCACCCAATAGAGCAAAAAGAAGATAGCATAACCCGTAATCGCCCCGAGCACGGCCAGACGAATGTTGTTTTCTGCTGGACTAACCAGAAAGCTGGTAAGCAAGGCAATAATGGCCGCCGGAATCGTCACCACATCAAAAATGAGCTTATGCTCCAAATCAGTGACGATGATGAGGATGAGGACGGCGATATGGAAACTGTTTACGGCCGTATCCACCACACTCTCCAGGGAAAAAGGCAAGCTGCCCAAAATGAGGGGGGTAAAGATGAAGACGAGCAACGGCCGTTTACGCTGCGACCAGCCCCAGGTGTGCCACTGCGGTCGCAAGGGCGTGTGGGAGGATGGCAAATAATCAGCCAGAGTATTGATAATAACGGCCGCGAGCAGGCCAATCAGAAAAAAGACGAGGTTGAGCATGGAGAAATTATAACGGTGAAAGCGATGATTTACGATTTAAGTTTAAAAGCAAGGAAAAACTCGCGCATCGTTTGCTCGCCAGCGGCAACCAGCGCCTTCACTCGGGCATCACTCATGTCAAAATCTGTTGTTTCATACCCTTTTGCCGGCAAACGACACACACCATCCTTGTAGGCATCAATAATGGTTTTGTCATAGGCGTTGGTCATGGTATTAACCAAATTAGAAACACGGCGCACAATGGGGAGGCCCTTGATTTCCACGGCTGCGGGAGACTCAGCAACGGTATCGCCAATTTGGCTATTCGCAACCGGCTTTGTTTCATCAATCAACATGCCCAGGGCAAAGGTGCCATCGTGCGGCCCCATCACATCAATCACGTCAGGGCTGCGTGAAATTAACAGCCGGATGGGAAAATTAGAGTTAAGACCGCCGTCAACAATAGCATGTCCAGTGATGTCCCGCCCATGATAGGTTCCCCATTCTTGCCGCCAGCGAACTTCTTGCCAGACAAACGGAATGCTCATCGACATGCGCACGGCCCAGGCCACAGGACAATTTGGCGCGGTACGATGGTTCAAGACCAGGATGCCGCCATCTGTAATGTTTGAGGCGACTACGTTTAAATCCTTGCCTGTGTGTTCGTAAAATTCAGCCAGGGTGGCCTGCCCCAGGTTACGGCCGTTTAAATCCAACTTCTCACGCAGCCATTCTAAAAAGGCATTGCCAGCATACAAACCACCCAGTTCCAGAAAGGTGAAGAGGAGACGATAGATTTTCATCTGCATAAACTGCTTGAAGATATAATCATCCATCCGGCGTTCTGCCGATTCGGGCACGAAGGGCCAATCTATTTGTTTGAACAGTTTAAAGAGAACACTGTTTTCCCAATCAGCCTCAGCAATCGAATCAGCCACATCCATAAAGGTGGAAAAACGGGGAGAACCATCAGGTAGTTTTTCGTTAACCTGAGCCAACATTTCGGCCGCCGAAAAACCGGCAGCCAGGAGAGTCGCCGTGATGGCTCCAGCAGAGGTGCCTAGCAAACGGCCGTACGTATGCCCCTGCCTTTCAAATTCCTGCATCGCTCCAGCGAAAACCGCCCCTTTAGCCCCGCCTCCTTCAAAAACCAGGTTAAAATGCATGACAACCTCCTAAACGCAAACTGTAAATACTTTTTACGGTTTACGTAAATCTACTGCATTATTCAGTTTTGTTCAGGCAAAGGCCACCAAACTGTCGCCGTGGTGCCCTGGCCTGTACCCGCGCTGTGGATTTGAATACGGCCGTTATAGAACTCTACAATAGATTTGGCTAGAGGTAAACCCAGTCCGGTGCCACCCGTGGCCCGGGTATGAGCCTTGTCGGCTCGGTAGAAACGCTCAAACAAGTGAGGAATATCGTCATGAGAGAGGCCAATGCCCGTGTCTTGAATCTCGCTGCGCAGAGTGCCATCGTCCAACGACAGTCGCCAGGTAACCTGCCCGCCTTCTGGCGTGTATTTTAGCGCGTTGCCCAGCAAATTTTGCAGCACAATGCGTAAATGGCTCTGATTGGCCTGGATAGACGGCAGGTGATCGGGTGCCTCAAAGTTAAGGAGGATGCGTTTGGCTTCAACCGTTTTTTGCAGCTGCTGGCACAATGAGCGCCCCAATCGCACGGGATCGATCAACTCATTACCTACCTCTGCCCGGCCAGAATCGAAGCGGGAGAGCTGAATGAGGTCACTTACCAAACGGCCCAGGCGAGCCACTTCATCATCAATTTCCGCGATATACTGCTGGGTTG
This sequence comes from uncultured Anaerolineae bacterium, assembly GCA_905479495.1. Lineage (GTDB taxonomy): Bacteria > Chloroflexota > Anaerolineae > Promineifilales > Promineifilaceae > Leptofilum. The sequence continues at coordinate 24,340 of CAJQMR010000034.1, read as the reverse complement.
TGGCCTCATCCAGGGTGCCTTCACGCAGGGCCTCACTGCGTAGGCGAATGGTGGTCAGCGGGGTGCGCAGCTCATGCGACGCGTTGCTGGCAAATGCTTTTTGCTCCAGCAGCATCGCCTCCACCTGCTCGGCCATGTGGTTAAATGTTTCTCCCAACTGCCCCAGTTCGTCCTGGCGGCTAACATGGACGCGCTGCGACAAATCGCCAGCAGCCAATCTCATAGCCGATGTCTGCAAACCCTCTAACGGCCGCGTAAACGAGGCGGCCAGCCAGAGTGCAGCTATCACCGCCAACCCGGTCAGGGCCAACACACCCATCGCCAACTGCAAGTAGCGCTGGCTGATAATGCCAGCGGTGGCGCTGGCAGGCGCGGCGATGCGCACCACGCTGAGGAGATGACCATCTTCTGTGACGGGAACGGCCGTATAAATATAAGAAACATTTTGCGCGTCGGGACGGGTATCGAAGACCAGGTTCGAGCTGCGGTTAAGCACAGCCTGCACTTCTGGGTCTTCAGCCAGTTTGACGTTGCCCACGGAATCGTCGCTGCTAAGCCAGGCAAATCCATCGGGACCGATGAGGGTAATTTGCAGATTGTAATCGTTGGCCAGTTCGGTTACGGCCGTTTTCATCGAGGAAAAAGAGGTTTCCCCCTCTACAAAATGCTCCAAAGGACTGTGTAAATTGCGCGCCACCAATGCCGCCTGTGTCTCCAGACTGCGCTCAAAATCCTGCACGGCCCCAGCAGAAATCTGGTTGCCTGCCAGCAGGGCCAATCCCGCAAAGCCCAGCAAAATTAGGCTGACATATGTCACAATTAAACGGGTGCGCAGCCGCCAGTGATTAAACATCAATCGGCCTCCACCAGCCGGTAGCCCACACCGCGCACCGTTTGGATGTAGCGCGGTTGGCTGGGATCGGCCTCGATTTTTTCACGCAGCCAGCGGATATGCACGTCCAAGGTACGGGTATCGCCCAGCCAATCGGTGCCCCAAATTTTGTCGAACAGTTCAGCTCGCGTCACTACATCCCCTGCCCGACTCAGCAGCAGGCTCAGCAGCTCAAACTCCTTGTAGCGCAGCTGTAATGGTTCATCCTTTTTAAACACCTGGCGGCTGTCCAGCTCCACGCGAATATCGCCAACAACCAGTTCATTACGGCTGGGAGCAGCATGTTGATCCAGCTCTACCCGGCGCAGCAGTGCCTTGATGCGGGCTTTAAGTTCTCGAATGCTGAATGGCTTAGTCAGATAATCATCGGCCCCCAATTCCAACCCCAAAATGCGGTCCACTTCTTCCCCCAGGGCAGTCAACATGAGAATAGGCACCACGCTGCTCTGGCGCAGCTTCTGGCACACTTCCCAGCCATCTATCTCTGGCATCATCACATCCAGCACAACCAGGTCTGGCCGTTTGGATTGGGCCAGTTCCAGGCCGGAACGGCCGTCGTGAGCCACCAACACCTCATAACCAGCCAAACTCAACTGCCGCTCCAGCGGTTCAGTAATCATTGGGTCATCATCAATTAATAGCAGCCGAGTCATGGAACAATTTCCTTTAGTAATTTATGAGATTGTGGCACAGGGCTGAGAGGGAATCAAGCAACCCAGCGCAATTTAAGCTGAATTTAAGGTGACTTTGCTTGATCTTAACCTTCCTTGAACCATCTTATCGTATACTATCTGTGGGTTATTTCACAAAACAAATCACAACCTTATTGAAGGAGTTCGAAATGAACACAACATTGAAAAAAATTGCAAAATGGGGCGGTATCCTGGTGATCGCTGGTCTGGTCGTGATTCAGCTAGTGCCATACGGCCGTAACCATGATAATCCCACCGTACAAAGTGAACCCAACTGGGACAGCCCAGAAACGCGTGCTCTGGCTGAACGTGCCTGCTTCGACTGCCACAGCAATGAAACTGAATGGCCCTGGTATAGCAACGTGGCCCCTGTCTCCTGGCTAGTACAGCACGATACAGAAGAAGGACGAGAGATTTTAAACTTTTCTGAGTGGGATCAGGGTGGCAAGCCACGGGAACTCGATGAAATGTGGGAAGTGTTACAATATGGCAGCATGCCGCCCGCCGTATTTCTACCTACGCATCCAGAGGCTAAACTCACCCAGGCAGAAGTAGACGCACTGATTGCCGGTTTCAAAGCTACCGTCAGAAATTAAGATGACCATTTCCCCGGAAACTTTAAGTTTCCGAGGAGTTTTCTAAGCGGTTACTCCACAATTACCAGATCACTGCTGCTGCGGCCAAACACATCTGGCGAATACATTTCCTCCGCCTTGGTGGGTGGCGTGATGAACGTGCCGGGCGTGGTCGCCCGCGCCACATAATCATAGGTGTACACGCCTTCCCACAGCAGCGAACTAAACGCTTCCACCCGCTCATCTCGCACATTTTGGTGATCGTACCACTGCCACCACCACCACCAGGGCAAACTACCGTTTAAGGCATCTGGGTCTTCTGGCACGCTTTGGGAAACAGCCAGCGCTGGATTGATGGGTTCCAGGCCAGCAGGCAGCGGGTCAACCAGGGCCACGTGGTAGCGGCGGTTATCGGCCACCAGCGTTAGGCGCACCCGCACCCGTGCCCCTAACTTGATATGCCAAATGCCATCGGCATCCTGATAAACATCCTCAGGGTCATCAACGCCTTCGTAAACGCGCTGCACCACAAAACCGCGATTCAGCGGGTCCAGTGCCAGATCAGTTGGCGCATAGTTGAGAGAGAGGCGGTAATAGAGACGGCCGTTTCCGTCCACACTCACAATCACATCTCCCACTTCCTCATCAGCTAAATAGCTCATGGGAATTTCTGTCAGGTAACGCTCCGTGCTGCGTCCCACAAATTCCTGCGCCCCAGCATAGGTCTGTCCCAGCCAAATCTGGGCCACAAAGTTCGGCGTTTGCGCCTCAAAGGTGTTGAAGTAGCTGTCTAGCGCCAGCAGAATAAACACATTTTCCTGACTATTCCCCCAACGGCCCTGCGTGCGATGAGCCAGCAGACCATTGACCACTTTGGGAATCAGGTCGCTTTCTGGCGTCTGGTTGATGAGCGTTTGCAAAATGATGCCATCGGTGCGCCGGTCAGAGTGCAGCATCAGGTAGGCGTCGTCGCCGTAGGAGGCGGTGAAGTTGGCTGCATCGGCCGTCTCCACCGCCCGGTTGCTGATGTACTGGCGAATGGCCGCCACATCCTCGGCTGAGGCCGGATCGTTGGCCAGGATATCCCACAGCCAGGCGTTGGCTTCCAGCGACAGATTTTCAATGCCCGCTTCGTCCAGCAAGGCACGCGCTTTGGCAAAGTCACTGTCCCCCGCCAGATGGCGCACGTAGAGCGCATAAGAACTTATCGCCCAGCGCACCTGTTGACCGTACCAGTAGGGATAATGATCCTCGATGTTTTGCAGGTAGTTTTGCACATTGGCCTGCATTTCGCCGGGTACGGCGAACCCTTTTTGGCTGGCAACGGTCAGGGCGTGGGCCACATGCACGGTGTGGTAGGGGTACGATTCCCGGTTGCGTTCCCAAATAGGGAAGCCGCCGTCAGGATTTTGCAGCCCTTGCAATGTTTCGATGTCGCGGAGAACGGCCGTTTCCATTTCATCCGGTGTCGGCAGCCCCTCGGCATCAAAGGCCGTCAGCACATCACGCAACGCGGCGATGGTGAGAATGCGCGAGGCCAGTTCGTCGGCCGAGTCGTAGCGGGAGCTGGTGAGGTAAAGCACCGCGTCCGTCAGCGCTTGCAGCGCCGTGGAAGAAGTGTTGATTTCCAAGCCGCCGTAGCCAGGAATCACGCCATCGGGCATGACAAACGGCTGGGCCACGGCACCTTCATCCAGCGTGCCGTAGGTGGCAAACGCTTCGGTGGTGGCTGGCGTGTAAACGGGCAGTTCGCCATTGGCCGCATCGGCGTAGGGACCAGAAACGGCCGCAACCTGGAACCGGGCTGTACCGGCGCTGTTGGTTGTGGCCGGGAAGCGCACCTCCACCCGGTCATTGGCCGGGACCAGCACCCGCTGGCCTGCACCAGCTGTCAGCGTCAAATTGGTCACGTCGAGGGCCACATCCACGGTCATTGGCTCGTTGGTCTGGTTTTGTACGACGACGGGCAGCTCAAACTGATCGCCATAGTTGAGGAAGCGGGGGGCAGACGGCCGTATCATCAAAGGCAATCTTGCCGTCAAATTACTCTCAGCCGCGCCAAACAGGTTATCACCCGCCACGGCCACCGCCATGATGCGGTAACGCGTCAGGTTGTCTGGCAAGGTGAAGCTAACTTCTGCTTGCCCATCAGCATTTGTCTGGCTGGTGGGTGCAAAAACGGCCAGGGGATCAAAGTTAGTACGCAGATCGATGGGGGCTTGTGCTCCATCCGCTATGTTCGCAACGGCTGGCGCCTCTGCTGGAACAGCAAAAGCCAGATCAGCCTCGCCGCTGGCGGCATCGTCCATAGCCATTTCTGCTTCTTCAACAACCATCCCGGTATCACTGGTAGTCGTTGCCACTTCTCGCAAAGCAGCAGATTCTACTTCACTGGCCAACGATTCGGGATTGACGAGGATGATGCTGCTACGGCCGTATCGGCTATCAATCCAGCTCCATTGACTGGTATAGAAGATGTCCAGCGGGTTCACCAATTGATAATTGGTCAACGCCAAAATCGCTTCATCAACAACGACTAGTGCCACTTCGGCATTGGAGACGGGTTGGCCTTGGGCATCGGTGACGGTAAGGGAAACGGCCGTTTCCGCCCCAGGTTCCAAACTATCCGACTGCGGTGTGATGGCAATGCTCAATTCTCGACTGTACGGCGGCACGCTCAAATTGAGCGATCCGGTAGCAAAAGCCGGGCGCGAGGGCACATCCGGCAGCGGTTCACCTTCATCATCAGTGCGCGGCGCAGAGCCAACCAGATCCACCTGCACAGTCAGGTTGGGAATGTGTGCTTCGGTGATGGGGATTTGCAGCGTGGTGCTGCCATCCTCCAATGTAAACTGCTCGGTGGAAAGGATGCCGCCATGGTTGAGTGTCAACACTCCTTCAGCCGGACCGAACGGCGACTGCACCAAAATTTCGGCCACATCACCGGGTTGGTACTCTTCCTGGTTAGGAATGAGGGTAACGCTTTCCTGCGTGACGTTGCGCTGCACGGGCCGTTTGCCACCGCTGACCCAGCGAGTGAGCTGACTCTGATTTTGCCGTCCCTGAGCATCAGTGAGAACGGCCGTAATCTCATACGTCCCACCCACGTCGGTGCTGAAAGCACATTCCACCGGCTCAGCAGCCGAGGTGACTTCGCAGGTTTGGGTATCAACCGCTTCTTCGCGCCACTGGCCATCACGATAGTTCCATTCCAGGCGAGCAGCTGTGAGAGAAACGGCCGTGCCCACCACGGCAGCGCCATCAATATCGGTGACGATGGCTTCAATGTCCAGCGGTTCCCCCTGCTCTACAAAGGTGCTGGGGCTGCGCAGTCCCACGTACAGGCTGGCGGGATGCACCAGCAGGCTAGTGTTGGCTGACCACGCCTGCCGATTCACATCCATCACCGTGGCTTCAGCACGCACGGTAAACGGTCGATTGCCTTCCAGCGCTTCAAAATCAATTTGCAGGAAATGCTCACCCCCGGCGTTTGTCAGACCGGTAAACGTTTCGGCAATCTCCCCCGAGGGACCACCAGGGAAACCAAAATCAACAAAATCATACTCCGCTTCAATACCGTATCCGCCGCCGTAAAACCACCACGGCGTCCAGGTGCCAAAGCTAAATTCCGGCCAGCCGGGCGGTGAATAATACGTTGGGGTAGAAGTGACATACCAGCTGGTATCGGCGTTGGCCAAAGGGCCACCGGCAAAGTAGCTGGCGGTAACCGCCACGGTAGCCGCGTCGCCCACCACGTAGGGGCCACCGCTTTCCTGGCGGGCGCTCACCTCAAACTCAGGGCGGCGGAACTCTTGAATCTGGAATTCATGACCGGCATATTGGCCGTTGGCCTGAAATTCCATGTAGGCATAGCCTAGATTGCTATTTTCGGGCAGGTCAAAGCTGAAATCGAAGCCGCCGAAGGAATTGGTTTCGGCCGTTCCTTCTGCAATGATATTACCCTGGGGATCGTAAGTTTGGTAGCTAATTTCGCTAACGCGATCAGGCAAAGTGATAGACCCTTCTCCACTGATTTGACGCAGCCAGCCCTTGATGTGCACTTCTTCGCCAGGGCGGTACATCGTCCGGTCATCAAAGATGTGCCAGCGCAGCTCGTCCGACAATTCACGCGGCCGCCAACCTTCCTCATCCCAGTAAGAATAGCTGATGGGCAAGATGGCACTGTCGTCGCCTTGGTTAGCAACCAGCCATTGCAAACCACTGCCGGGTAGATCAAATCGGGCCAGGCCATCGGCCCCCGTGGTGCCGGTGACGCGGTCCTGGCTGCCGCTGATGGTCACATCGCCAAGCGGCGCGCCATCAGCCAGATTGGTGGCCCAGGCCACAACCTGCTGGTGATCGGCCAAAGCATCGAGGCCAATTTGGGTGACCTGCACCCAGGTTTGGATGGTCTGGCTGCGCTGCTCCCAGATGTCGCGAGGCAGTTCGGGCGGTTGGACGATCACGATGAGATGGCCCGTTTCACCTTCCAACGCTTCACTGAGGGAAACGGCCGTTTCCGTCAGCACATCTTCTTCATAATCAATGGGCACCATTTCGTCAAACACGAGGTCACCGGGCGGGGTGGGCAGCTCATCCTTTTGCTGGTCAAAATCGCGACGGTAAGCCATATACGCGTCCCACTCGTCTGGACTGACGGCATACATCCGCACGTGCAGCTCCTCGTAGTTCATCACGTACAGCGTCAGGCTGGGATCGCTGGCAGAAGGGTCGGTGGTGACAAGTAATTCTCGGGGGCCACTGACGAAGGGAACGGCCGTATCCACCCGAAAGCGCACCGTCTCGTCATCACCCAACGTCTGGCCAAACACATCCATCAAACTGCCGTCGATGGTGACTTCGTAGCGAGTGCGTCCTTTGGTTAAACCTTGAATGGTGAGCCCGTTGTAGTTGAGCTGCACCGTGGCCCCTGGCAGTTCCGGCTCAATGCGAATCATCGTTTCGCTGAATGCGGCGGTGTCCAGTGGATTGTTGAACTCAATATGAAAAGGTGTCAGCGGTGGACAATCATCTTCTGACCAGCCACAGGTATGGCGCTCCAAGCGCAGCGGCGGGTAGGTGCGAAAGTTAAAGGATTGGGCTTCCGTGGTGAGGCGCGGCCCTTCGGCGGAGGGAGTGTCGGGGCCAACGGTAACGTCAATTTGGGCATCGCTGGGCAGCGGTTGCTCAGAACGCAGCGCCAGCCAATACCCTTCCCGTGCAAATTCGGCCAGACGGCTCACCTGATCATCGGCCTCAATTTCCGCAGCGGTGGCCAGGCGAATGGCCTGGGTATCGCCGTCAGCAGTGAGTTGGATGGTGGGGAGAACGGCCGTTGGCTCAATCAGCTGGTCGAAGGTGATGAAGATAACCGGCTCCAGCGGCTGCGGTTGATAGGATGGTGGGTAGCTGTTGACCATCTGCACTGGCGGCGTGCTAAACGTCCAGCGCACCGTTTCGGCCAGTTCATTGCCAGTGGCAGAGGTAGTACCCGCCGGAATCTCGGCCACAAATTCGGTAGCCATCGGCAGGCGGTCTACCGCTTCGGAGTCAAATTCAAAACGCAGCGTTTGTGGGCTGATCCACTGCCAGGTGCCGGGCAGATCGGGCGTCAGGTTCACGGGCACTTCGGCTTCGCTCAGGCTGGTCAAGTCGGTCAGGGGCACCATTGGTTGGTTAAAGGTTACGTTAAGGAAGGGAGCCAGGCCAATGTCGCCCTCTGGCGTGTAGCGCAAAACCTCCAGCGGTCCATCGGGCACAGTGGGGGGAGCTGCTTCAGTGGGCGGCGGCGGAAACGTTTGGTCAATGGTTGTACCGGGACGCGGCGGCGGCAGCAGTTCATCGGGCAAATTAAAATCTTGCTCATCGGTTGGCTCACCAACCAGGTCTGGCAAGCGGGCCAAAATTTGGGCAATTTCTGCCTCGGTGAGTGGATCGCCTGTTACCAGCGGGTTGGCTGACTGTGCATCGGGCAAGGATTGGCCTTCGCTGAGGCTGATAAGCAGGCTGGCAGCGGTGGTGTTGGGCGAGGAGAAGCCCGCGCTTTCAATGCCGCTGCCGCTGGTTACGGCCGTTTCCGTGCGGATGGTTGGCGTGGTGAAGCCATCACCACCGTCCGGCTGGTCGCGCAGCTGGAAATACCAGATGCCTGTACCGGCGGCAACAATAATAAGAAGGGCAATTAAACCGCCGATGATAGGGCGACGCTGCCATTTGTTATCTGATCCTGTTGGTTGAGCCATGTTTTTCCCGTTCCTTTTTTAATCCTCGGCCAAGGTCCGGCAATCGGGCCAAGGAAAATTGGCAAACACAATGATAGCCGATTAGCAATCTACTGGGTAAACGACAGAATGGCAAGAAAAGTTCCGGGATAACTGCACGAGTGTGGGGCGAAGAAAAGATTGGACCAATTTGCTCTAATCAGCAAAAAACTTTGAGGACAAATTGGTCCAATCTGTCGTGAATGGGAATAGTTACGGCCGTATCACAACCGGCAAAAACGTCTCATGCAGTTCCGGCACGACGAGCAGCTCAACCGGCACAACAAAGGGTGAGCCGGACACGGTGGGGGTTACCTCCACGGTGACGGCGGTGGTATAATTGCCTGTCGTCAAGCCAGTGCTGTCAAAACTCATTGTTAAATCTGTAGGGCTGCTGCCGCTGGTCTGGCCCAGGCTGGCGGGCAGCGTGCCTGCTGAATCCAGCGAGGCCGTCCAGGTAAGTCCCGGTGTGACGCTGATGGCGATGGTGTGGGTAACGGCCGTTGGCACATCCACATCCACCAGAGAAGTTAAGGCACCCGGCTCCACTGTGGCCGCCTGTTCCAATGTTAGGGTGGCGTCGTCCCAGTAAACATCATTGTGTTTCACGGGGATGTCGGCCTTCGACCAGACAAACACGGTAATGGTGTCTGCCTGGGCCACCGCCTCCACGCTGAACAGGCCAAATTCATCGTACTGCATCCGCATCTCGCTCCAGACCACATTGGGGCTTTGCCAGTCGGTGCCGCCGGTAGGATCGATGCCCACGCGCTGGTACAGGTCGCCGTGGTCGTTGGGATCGCTCAGCCAACCGGGCAGCGTCTCCCGTGCCGACCAGGCTTGCCCCCAGCTGCTGAAGCAGTAACGGCCGTTTTCCAGCGCACTCACCTGCTGCATCAATCCACCTTCATGTGTGCTCCAAAAAGAAAAATAATGCTGGGACTTCTCGCCGCTGCGCACCCGAGGCGGCTGCTCGTGGGGCAGCGAGGGTACGTATTCCGGCTGGATGTTCATCCATACCTCGGTGCGCGGCGAGTCTAGCCAGTAAGGCTGCCAATCATCGGCCAGCTTAACGCGCTCACAATACTGATTGGGCTGGTCTTGAGACCAGGTTTGGCAGTCAGGGTGGCCCGGTGCGGCCATGACATAAACGGGATAGTTGCCTTCAAACGAGGGATTGGCCAGCAAATTGGTGCCGGCACACACTTCTGCACCACCCACAGTGACGGTGAGGGGCTGTTGGGGTGTGGAGGCCAAAACAATCGGACGGGGTCGCAAAAGTAGAAAGATGGTAGCGGTGATACTAAGCAAGGCAAAAGAAATGTGGAGAAAGACGGCCGTTCCTCTATTCACAAAAATACTCCTTGGGCAAAATCAATAGCTTACGCAGCATGTTAGCAAGCAGTGTAATGTCTGGCCGTGCCTGGAGCGTGAATTGTGACTTGTTTTTACGCGATTTTTGCGGGCGGGATGGGAAACGGCCGTCTGGGGGAGACGGCCGTTTCAGTAAGAGGTTAAGATGCTTACATATTTTTCGATTTACCCCTCAACGACGACTTGGGCGGCAAGGTCTTGGAGTCTTTCCATAGAAAGATCCCCTGCTAATGTAATGATCAAATCCCCATCAATAAAGCTGACAGCGTTAGGCGTTACATCTGAGTCGATGTTAGCGTCAAGCCAGACCTCAAGGCCGTTATCCAGATGGGCAACTTCGCCACCAAACCCAAGGGTCTTTTCAAGCGCTGCGGGTGATGGCGATGAGGTGGAAAGATATACAGTTCCATCATGCAGCTGATAGCGGATAGTGTAATACACAAGAAAGCTAATCGCTTCTGGGTCGGTAAATTCAGGTTTTTCGGCTTCTCGCACCCACATATTTTGTACCGACTCTATTTTTGACAACCTCGCCATTGGCTTGGCGGTGGATTCCAGGGGAAGGTCTATGGGATATTCAAGATACTCCGATTCTTCGGTCGGGGCGATCAATAGCGGCACTAAGATCACAGGCAGTATCTCGCCTGGTTGCAAATCATCTGAAGGAGGCAGACGTTCATAGTCAGGCTTGATGATTGGTTCAGACGCTGTCGTTTCGTTTATAAAAACCAAGGTGATACCGGTAGCAATAAAACCCAAACAGATACCGGCAAGGTAAAGGACAGCTTTTAGATTTATTTGCTCCATACAATCTACCTCAAATGTGAAAGGCCTTGAATGAGGCCACCTAATGCCAGGAAAAGCATCGGAACTATAATGTAAAGTCGATCAAACTTCTCACCTGAACGCCATACTAAAATAACAAGTATGCTGGTAATAATTAAGCCTAGGGATGAAACAATGAGGGTAATTTTCCAGATCAGCATAGCCACAAAAATCTCCCTTGATAAATAATTTAAGCACTTCAAATTCTGTCACAAATTTTTTATCAGAAAGTCAATTATTAGTATCTACATAAGACATCTCCTTCTGCATGTGTAAATTATCAACAAAGAAAGTAATGGCTAGCCACAAGCATCATCCTAACGCGTAAAATCAACGGTGGAACCCTCCTTTCGGAGGGTTTTGGAGGGTACAAAAATTAATAAACGATGAGTTGGACTCCACCATCACGCCTGCTGCCAAACTCAAAAAGATTGACGAAACGGCCGCATCCCTCTACTGTCTCCCGCATGAATATCTCTGACCAAATTGGTGAACTGTGGGCAGCACACCAGGAAGAGATTGGCCTGGTTTGGTACCTGCTGCCCAACCAGGGGCAGCCCAAAACGGCCGAAACAGCCACCCACCTTCAGCAACAGATCATCGATTATTTACTCATGACCCCCTTTGCTTCCCAGTCTGGGCGGCTGGTTGGCGAACAGCTGGCACAGCAGTTTCGCCTCTCTTTAGAAAAGCTGGGATATTGTCAACAATTGCTGGCAGAGCAGCTTTTTCTGGGTCTGGACAAAGCACAAACGGCCTGGCTGGCTCCGCGCCTGGCTGCCTTTTGGGCTGAAATGACGGTTGGCTATGGCTACAGGTTGCGCAAGCTGTATCTGGCCGAGGAAGCCCATCTGCCCGAAAAACTTCTGGCCGACCTACAGCAGGCGGCGGAGGGTGAACAGCAGTTTATGGCTTTGTTTAACGCCACCTATAGTCCAGCGGTGCTGCATGAATACGGCCGTATCCTCACCATTAACCAGGCCGTTACCCACATTTTTGGCTACGCAGCTGAAGAGCTCATCGGCCAGCAAATTCAAGAGCTAACCCGCACGCTGGTTCCAGTTGCCGAGCAAGCCACTGTTCAGAAGCATAGTGCGGCAGGCGGCAACTACAGCTACGAAACCAAATGTTTTAGCAAAACTGGTACAGAGATTCCTATTGAAGTCACGACCAGCCAAATCCTCTATGAAGACCGCCCAGTGCGCTTGATTGTCCTACGCCCACTTACACCTGCCTTTAAACCTTTGCCGGGACCAGAAAAGGTGGGCCTTACCCCACGACAGATAGAAGTTTTGCACCACCTGGCTGCGGGCCAAAACGATAATGAAATTGCGGATACCTTGCACATTAGCCTGGCCACGGTGAAGCATCACAACCAGGAAATATTCACAAAGTTGCAGGTAACCACGCGGGTGGCAGCGGCCGTGTGGGCCTGGCAAAAATTGGATTCATTTACCGCTTTGTCGCTTGAGTAAAAGCAAAACCCCCCACCCAGAGAGGATCTGGGCAGGGGATTCCCCCAAACTTTGGAACTGGCATGCGGCCGTTTTAAGGAGAGGGTACACGCAAAAGCGGAACCAAGTTTGAACAACTCGATTCCGCTCAATGTCACTTTGTATGCTGTTCAGGCCATGTCTGGCTGAGCATCTTTTCCTCTCTTGCGGCTGCTATTAGATAAAAACCACACAGTTTTTGTTTGCCATGTGAATTCATCTCACTTTTGGGCTATGATTAACCGCAAAGCAATCTTAGCATACACCCTTGGAGCCGCCACCTATCTATAAGGATAGGTTTAGTCAAGACCAACATTAATAGAAAATGAGTACGGTCTAACATTCCATGAATATCTCTGAGCGAATTGGGACACATTGGGCAACTTATCAGGAAGAGATTGGCCTGGTTTGGTATCTCCTGCCCACTTCAGATGAATCCCAAACGGCCGAAACGGCCACCAGCCTTCAAGAACAAATCACCAACTATCTGCTTATGACACCGTTTACTCCCGAAGCCGGGCGGTTGGTGGGCGAACAGCTGGCGCAATTTGAACTCCCGTTGGCTAAACTGGGCTATTTGCAGCGCCTGTTGGCTGAGCAGCTCTTGTTGGGTTTAGACCAAACACAAACAGCCTGGCTGGCACCGCGCCTGGCCGCCCTGTGGGCAGAAATGACGGTGGGCTACAGCCAGAAGCTGCGTAAAATGTATAAGAACGATGAAGGGACGTTCCCGGAAAGGTTGTTGGCTGACCTGCAACCAGAGGGAGAGGGCGAAAAGCATTTTGCCGCCCTCTTTAATGACACTTATAGTCCGGTGGTGTTGCATGAAAACGGCCGTATCCTGGCCATCAACAAAGCCGTCACTCAGGTATTTGGTTATTCAGCCGCTGAAATAGTCGGGCAGCAAATCCAAAAAATCGTTCATGCGATGGCTCCCACATCCGAACAAACCAATATTTTGCAACATCTCAACGTAGGCTACCATCATTCTTATCAAACCAAATGCCTCCACAAAAGCGGCACGGAGGTAGGTATTGAAGTCACCGCCAGCCCAATCATCTACGATGGCCGTCGGGTGCGCATGATTGTTTTACGCCCGCTTAATACGGCCGTTAAGCCTTTGCCAGACGTAACAGAAGTAAACCTTTCGCAACGACAACAGCAAGTCTTACACTACCTGGCCTTGGGTCAGAGCGACAAAGAAATCGCAGTCATGCTAAAAATCAGCCTCTCGACCGTGAAACATCACAAACGGCAGCTGTTTAACAAATTGCAGGTCACCAGCCGCGCCGAGGCTGTCATCTGGGCCTGGCAAAAATCAAATTTGTTTGCTTCGTTGTCAACCAGGTAGCGCCCTCATTTCACCTCATTCTCCTCTAGTTGCCCGACCCCAAACCGGGTATCATTGGGCCGATTCAGCTTGCTGTGCCCGATCCGCAAACGCCGCGTGACGTTCCCGGTACAGCCCACACCCCACTGGAGGAAAAGATGAAACTAGCAGCCCGCATTGGAATTATTTTACTCGGCATTATCGCTTTGCTGATTGTGGTTTTGGCAATTGTTGGCGTGGTGAATGTGAGACGGCCGTTCCCCGACACCGACACAACCCTGACCCTACCCGGCCTGGAAGACGAAGTTAACGTCTATCGCGACGAAAACGGCATCCCCCACATTTATGCCCAAAACGAACACGACCTCTTCCTGGCCCAGGGCTACGTGCACGCCCAGGACCGCTTCTGGCAGATGGAGTTTTGGCGGCACGTCAGCCTCGGCCGTATTTCCGAAATTGCAGGTGAAGCGACAGTCAGCAGCGACACCTTCATCCGCACAATGGGCTGGAACCGCATCGCTGAAGAATCGCTGGCCTATTACGAAAGCGAGGCACCAGAAATGTTGACCATCATGGAAGCGTACAGCGAAGGCGTCAACGCCTACATCGACGAACAAGGCGACAACATCTCCCTTAACTACACCATTTTAGGACTGGTCAACGAAAAATGGGAAATCGAGCCGTGGGAACCGCTGCACACCATCGCCTGGGCCGTCGTCATGGCTGATGATTTGGGCGGTAACTGGAGCCAGGAAATCGAGCGCGCCAATCTCATCAAGGCGTTGGGTGAAGGCACCACCGCCAACCTGCTCCCCTTTTACCCCTATGACAGCCGCCCCGTCATCGTGCCCACCGACGCCATGGACATTGAATTCACCAACGAAGAAAGCGAAACCCTTCTTCAACAAATGCAGCAGGTCGATTGGGCCAACGTCAACACCAACATTGTGGGTAGTTATCCGGCCGATGGCTTTTTGGGCAGCGGTGACTATGTGGGCAGCAACAACTGGGTCATCAGCGGCGAGCATACCGACACGGGAATGCCGCTGCTGGCCAACGATCCCCATCTAGGCATCCAAATGCCCGCCATCTGGTACCAGGTTGGCCTGCACGCACCTGGGTACAACGTAGAGGGCTTCAGCTTTGCCGGCGTGCCTGGCATCGTCGTTGGCCACAATGACAACATTGCCTGGGGCGTCACCAATGTGGGGCCAGATGTGCAGGACCTCTACATCGAAAAGATCAATCCCAATAATCCCAACCAGGCTGACTTTATGGGCGAATGGGAAGATATGGAAATCATCGAAGAGGTGATTAAGGTCAACGGTGGCGAAGACGTAGTCCTTGAAGTCAAAGTTACCCGACATGGCCCCATCATTTCTGATTTGCGTGACAACGTCAGCGATGTGCTAGCGATGCGCTGGACCGCCCAAGAACCGATGCGCACTTTGGAATCCATCATGGGGCTGAACAAAGCTGAAAATTACGAAGATTTCCGCGAGGCACTGCGCTACTGGGATGTACCCTCGCAAAACGTGGTTTATGCCGATGTGGAAGGCAATATCGCCTACCAAACCCCTGGCCTCATTCCTATCCGGGCCA
Source organism: uncultured Anaerolineae bacterium (assembly GCA_905479495.1). Taxonomy (GTDB): domain Bacteria; phylum Chloroflexota; class Anaerolineae; order Promineifilales; family Promineifilaceae; genus Leptofilum. Next base: position 9,297 of record CAJQMR010000034.1, on the reverse strand, counting down.
ATGGCGACGGCCTGGTGCCGGTACCCGGCTGGACAGGTGAATATGAATGGGAGGGCTGGGTACCTTACGAGGAAATGCCCGCCATTCTTAATCCAGAGTGGGGTTACATTGTCACCGCCAACCATGCGGTTGTAGATGAAGAATATCCTTACCTACTGACCTACTACTGGGCCGATGGGGATCGTGGCCAACGCATCGTGGACATGATCGAGGCAGAATTGGATGGCGACGGTAAACTATCGCAGGCTGATTTGGCCCGCATTCAGTTCGACAGCCGCTCTTTGATAGCTGACAGTTACGTGCCGCTGCTGGATGGCCTTTCTAGCAATGATGACAAAGTGCAGGCGGCACTGGAACGGCTGCGCGGCTGGGACCGTCAGGTGCGGCGCGACAGCGTGCCCGCTGCCCTGTTTGAGATTTTTTACATGCAGCTGGCGCAAGATACCCTGGCTGATGATGTGGGTGCAGATAATGTCAGCTCATTTGGCGGGCGGGTGCTGTTCCACCAGCTGGCAGATAATCCCGAAGCTACCTGGTGGGATGATGAATCAACACCTGCCGCAGAATCGCAAGCTGATATTTTGCTGGCGGCACTTGAGGACACCGTGGCCTGGTTTGAGGAAAACGTGGGCGACGATATGAATGCGTGGACCTGGGGCAGCATCCACACTGCCACGTTTGTCAGCAATCCGTTAGGAGAAAGCGGCATTGGCCCGGTTGAATCGTTGGTGAATCGCGGGCCATTCCCAGCGGATGGGGGGGCCAGCATTGTGAACGCCAACAGCTGGCGCTGGAGCAATCCTGCCGCCGTTACGGGCCACCCCTCCATGCGTATGCTGGTGGACATGAGTGATTTTGACGCCAGCCAGTGGGTGATTCCCACGGGCGAATCCGGCCATCCCTACCACCCCAATTACGATGACCAAATTGAGCTGTGGCTCAACGGCGAGTATCTGCCGATGGTGTGGAGTGAGGAGATGGTGCAGGAAACGGCCGTAAACCACCTCATCCTCCAACCAGGGGAATAAATCCATAATGAAACGCTGGCAAAAAATTGTATTGGGCATCGTCATCGTACTGACATTGGCCGCTGCTTACATCTTCTGGCCGCAGGGCGTCTGGCCCTTTGTGGTGAATTTGGACGAACTGGAAGCCGTCAACGACAACTACGATGTTGTGATCCGGCGGGACACTCTGGGCGTGCCGCACATCTTTGGCAAAACCGATGCTGACGCCGCTTACGGCCTGGGCTACGCGCACGCCGAAGACGATTTCCAAACCATTCAGCAGGCGCTGGTCGCAGCGCGAGGCAAGCTGGGCGTAGCCTACGGCATCGACGCCGCACCAAATGATTACATGGTGCAGCTGCTGCGCATCTGGGACGTGGTGGATGCCAAATACGACACTATTCCGCCCGACATTCAAGCCATCATGCAGGGGTATGCCGATGGGCTGAATTATTATGCGGCCCTCCACGAAGACGAAGTGCTTCTACCTGAGGTGTTCCCACTATCCGGGCAAGACGTGGCCGCAGGTTTTATCCACCGTGTGCCGCTCTTTTTTGGATTGGACGGGGCGTTGGGGGAGCTTTTTGCCGAGACGCGGCAGGGAACGGTATCGCAGAAGGAGATTGGAGATCGGAGATTGGAGATTGCCTACCAGTCTCCAATCTCTAATCTCCCGTCCTCTGTAAAATACGGCTCCAACGTCATCGCCGTGGGACCGAACCGCAGCGAAAATGGCGAAACGTTTTTAGCCGTAAATTCACACCAGCCCTGGGAAGGGCCGGTAGCCTGGTATGAGGCCCACATGGTTAGCGAAGAAGGGTGGAACATGGTCGGCGGCTTGCTGCCCGGCTCGCCCACGATCACTCACGGCCACAACAAGCATCTGGGCTGGGCTTTTACCGTAAACAGCCCGGACTTAATCGACATCTACGTGCTGGAAATGAATCCTGACAACCCCGACCAGTATCTGTTTGATGGCGAATGGCGGGATTTAGAAGTGGGTCAAGCGCCGATTACGGTGACGCTGTTCGGCCGTTTTCGCTGGACGGTCAAACAAGAGGTGTTGTGGTCGGTGTATGGCCCCACGGTGCGGCAAGATCATGGCGTGTATGCGCTGCGCTATGCCGGGATGGGCGAGATTGGCCATGTAGAGCAGTTTGTGCGGCTGAACAAAGCCACCAATCTAGCTGAATGGCAGGCAGCCCTGCGCGACGGTCCGCTGCCGATGTTTAACGTGGGTTATGCGGATGAAGAAGGCAATATTTTTTATGTGTATAACGGCCGTATTCCCCTCCGTACTGAAGGCTACAATTGGCAGCAATATTTACCTGGTAACACATCTGACACGTTGTGGACCGATTATTTGCCATTTGATGAGCTGCCCCAGGTAAACAATCCGCCGTCTGGCTTTATCCAAAATGCCAACAGCAGCCCGTATCGCACCACTTTGGGCGAGGGCAATCCAGACGAAGCCAACTTCTCTCCCACCCTTGGCATTAACGACACGATGTCGAATCGCTCCTTGCGTATGTTGACGCTGTTTGGTGGAGACGAATCCATCACCCAAGACGAATTTTATTCTTACAAATACGATATGACCTACGATGCAGAGGCAGATATTGTGCGCATGGTGAGCATGATTCTGGCCGAACCGCCGCCCAGCGATCCCGATGAGCAAGCCGCTTATGAGCTGCTGGCCAGCTGGGATTGGCAGTCTACACCAGACAGCACCGGCGCTACTATCGCTATCTTGACGCTGAATTATTTATTGGAGGCAGAAGATACGCACATGTCTGTGTCTAACATGACGGGTGGGGAATTTACGGCCGTTTCCATCCAAAACAGTTTCTCTCAGGCAGTGGACTTACTGTTAGAAAACTTCGGCAGTGTTGAGGTGCCCTGGCAAGAAGTGAATCGGCTGGTGCGCGGCAAGGTAGATTTAGGGCTGGGTGGCTCACCCGATGTATTGCACGCCATTTATGGAGAGCTAGGCGAAGACGGCCGTTTCCACGGCATCGCCGGAGATTCCTACATTTTAATGGTCACCTGGCAGCCGGACGGCTCAGTCAGCTCACAAAGCATCCACCAATATGGCAGCGCCACACAGGATGAAACCTCACCGCATTACGCCGATCAGGCACCCATTTTTGTAGCGCGGGAATTAACGCCAGTTTGGTTCACAGAGGCGGACATTTTGGCAAATTTGGAAGAAGAATATCGACCGGGAATGGAGTAATCGGTAAAAAGGTTTTGCAAAAAAGCCAAAGGCGACTGGGCCGATTTCTTAAGTAAAAGCGGGCAATTTGAGCGTTCGTATTTTTAAAGGCTTTCCCGCTTTTACAGGAAAACGGCCGTTAACCACACCCTTTTAGGACAATTGATTGAAACAAAAAAACGCAAAATAGCGTACTATTTCTGGAAACAACCATCTAATCTTATCAAACTTAAGGAGCATCCATGAATAACCCATTGTTATTTTCACGCCTTCGGCGTGTAGGCATTATTGCCCTCGGCGTCATCGGTATCATCGTTGTGCTTTCATTTGCCGGACAATTCTTCTACATACTGGAATCGGTTGAAGAACAAGAAGTGGGCGTTCAATTCCGCAACAACCGTATTTACCAGATCGTCGGTTCTGGCGTTTACAGCGATGTGGGCTTGTTTGTTTCGCTGGAAACCATCTCAGCCCAGGCTATTCCCTTCACCGTGCGGGACGAAGAGATTATCACCCGCGACAAGCAGCGCATTGGTCTATCTGTAAGCGGCGATATTTTCCGCCCCAATTTGGCCCAGGGCGACTTGATTCGGGATAACTGGTCACGGTATCGTGGCATTTACCGAGATGATATGCTGGCCAGTGCCCGTGTGCAGGATTTGGCGCGCCAATCAATGAAGGTTTGCGTGGGAGATCGCACCTTCGACAACAACATCATTGGCACCTCCCGCGATGAGCTGCGCACCTGCATCGATGAGGAGCTGAATAGCCTCGTTATGGATATTGGTCTACGGGTAGAAAATTTGGTTGTACCAGAAGTTATCCTCTCGCCTGAAGTGCAACTGGCGTTGGACGCCATCGTGCAAAGCCGTTTGGAAACGGAAAAAGCCGCCCAGGATGAGCTAAAGGCGGAAGCAGAAGCCGCTGCCGAACAAGCCCGTCAAGAAGGTGAAATCCGCGTAGAGCAAAGCCGAATTCAGGAACAGACGCGGCAGCAAATCACCCTGGCGCAACTAGAGCAAGAGCGCCTGCAAGCCCAGCTCGTGGTGATTGAGGCTACCCAGGCCAACGACCTGGCCGAAATTGCCAAAGATCAGGCTGTGCTGCTGGCTACAAAAGAAAATGAGCGGCTCCAAGCTGAAGAAGATTTGCGCATCTCTGAAATTTTGGCCGAAGTGGCCCTTATTCAAGCACAGGCAGATACAGCCTTACAGCAAGCATTGGCGCTCATTTATGAAGATAATCCCGAATATGTGCAGCTGTTGTTGGTGCAGGCCAACGCCAGCGCCCTCAACGATACGGACAAGATTATCTTTACACCAGAAGGCACCATCCCCACGCTGGTGCTGCCAGGCCCAGGCATTGTGCCTACCGTGGAGACCAGCGGCGGGCAAACCGTTGTTCCCGATTCAGGCACCACGCCATAATTAAAAATTAGTTGTAAACCTGACGGGTTTTGACAACACCAAACTGAGGCTGAAATAGAAAACAGGGCACACGAGGTGCCCTGTTTTTTCTTTGAATTTCCCCGGAAACTATCTACTAGATGAACAATCTGGCATACAGTTTTCGGGGAAGTGGTATTTTATTTATTGAAGGATTAACCTAGATTACCCGTAACAACCAACAAACCAATCGTGCCCATGACGATGTTAAGCAGCACCAGGAGTGCCAGAGTTAGTCGCTGGCCTGGGGTAAAGTTACGCCAGGCAAAGCCAGAGCCACTGCTGCTTTCTTCACTAAAGAAGGCATCGTCACTGTCTAAATCATCATCCAGCGATTCGCCACGGGCTGTTTTGCGCCGGAGTTGATCAAACTCATCATCAATGTCGTCAACTGCGGGCAAATCATCTCCAAGAGATGTGCCCTCCTCATCACTGAATAAATCTTCCCGAAATGCAGAAAAATCGTCATCAAGATTGTTGTCTAAGTCATCGTCAAAATTGTCACGAAAGTCGGTCATGAGCCTGTACCTCACATCGGTATGTGCCGAAAACTGTCTGGCGTTTGTTCAGTTCTTCGGCCAATTGGAAAGGGGTGTGATAAACCGAAGATTTGCCCTATTGTAGCGGAAAAGTAACGAAAAACGAAGTTTTTACTTGACCATAATTATTTTTCACGAAGGGTGACATCGGCGGCAGCAACGGTGTGAATTTTGCCAGATACATCGCGCACCAACAGATGCCCAGCCTCATCAGTGGCTTCGGCAATACCGTTAAATGACTGGTTGGTTTGGTGATGGGTCACACGTACGGGCTGGCCCAACGTAATGAGCTTGTTCTGCCAGAGCGGCCGAGGGGAACGGCCGTTTCCCACCTCATCGTACAATTCTTCCACCCGCTGCAAAAAAGTATGCAGCAGCGGCAAGCGTGGCACGGTTTGTCCTGTGGCAGCCAACAAGCTCGTCGGTGGCGTCATGCCCTCTGGCAGTTGCGCAGCCGGGATATTCACATTGATGCCAATACCCACGATGGCCCATTGCAAACGGCCGTTTGCATCAAACCCGCCTTCCTGCAAGATACCACTCACCTTACGCCAACTGTTGTCATGCTGCACCATCACATCATTGGGCCATTTGAGACCCACGGTCAGGTTTGTATGGGCGGCAATCGCTTCAGCAGCCGCCAGGCTCACCAGCATCGTTAGCCAATTAGCCTGGGCTGCGGGCCAGCCAGGACGAAACAGCAGGGAAAGCAGCAGCGAACTCCCCGCCGGGGCATCCCAACGACGGGCCAAACGCCCCCGCCCCTTTCGTTGATAGTCGGTTAGCAGCACAAAGCCGTTGGGAAGCAAATCCGCATCGCCTTGCTGCATCATCTCCTTGAGCAGATCGTTGGTGGAATCAACTGCCGGTAATATCTGGCACTGTTTGCCCAGCCAGCGTGTGTTGGGTGAATGGGAAACGGCCATTTCCGACAAGAAATTTTTCATGTTGTGCCTTATTTTACCAGAGTAACTTGATAACTTTCATGCAAAAATTCCGTTTGACAGGAGATCATCTCCGCCTATAATTGAGCCACAATTTTATGTTTGTAAAATCAGCTCAAACGTCTTTTGCTTTTCTGCGAAAACCTTTGCCAATTACATATCATACCACTTTCTTCCGCGCGTAATTTATTTAACCGATAAGCGAGTAATGGAAATGACAGCAGACTCCTCCCCAGAAATGTCCCCTCAACCGCAATCTGATGACGCCTATTGGGCTGCCTTATTTGAGCAGGAGGAGGCGCTGCTTCCCACCGAAAACAAACCAGATATCCCCTTAAGCAACAAGTGGGCACCGTTAAACCAGCGCATAGACGGCCGTTTTCGTTGGTCGGATGGCGAGCGCATGGAAGAAGCCGATCCGTGGCAAAAAGCCCTGGAGCTCATGAATGCCGATGACACCCTGACGCTGACCGTGACCGGCTTCAACAAAGGCGGCTTGCTGGTGCAATGGCAAGGATTGCAAGGCTTTGTCCCGGCTTCTCAACTCATCGACTTTCCTCAGTTCCATTTAGAAAGCGAGCGCCTGAATGCGCTGCGCCAATGGCAGTCAAAAACATTGACGCTCAAAATCATTGAACTCAATCGCGAGCTGAACCGACTGATTTTGTCGGAACGAGCCACGTTGGTTGAGGCTGACCAGCGGGAGCAACTTTTTTACCGCATTGAACCGGGCCAAGTTCACGAAGGCCAGGTAACCAATCTGACAAACTTTGGTGCCTTTGTTGATTTAGGCGGCGTGGAAGGCTTGATTCACATTTCAGAACTGTCATGGAGCCGCGTTATTCATCCCAGTGATATTTTGGAGCCAGACCAAAAAGTACGCGTAAAGGTGCTCAATGTCGATTCGGAAAACGGCCGTGTGGCCTTAAGCCTCAAACGATTGCATGAAAACCCCTGGCTCACTGTCGATGAACGATTTAAGCCAGGACAGCTGGTCGAAGGCACCATCACCAACGTGGTCAGCTTTGGCGCGTTTGTCATGATCGAAGAGGAACTAGAAGGGCTTATTCACATTTCGCAACTGGCCGAAGGCGTTTTTCTCCATCCACGCAATGTCGTGCAAAAAGGGCAAATTGTGGTTGCCCAGGTGCTCAAAGTGGATGGCGCGAACAAACGGCTGGCGCTCACCCTGCGCGACCTCACCACTGACGATCTTGAATAGGTCGAGATTAACTTCTCGTAAAAGTAATTGAGTAATTACCCAATTACTTAATTACCCAGTTACGTACTGGTATGGCACGAACAAAATCTAGCAGCCGCAAAACCCCAGAACCACCGCCCCCCACCTGGGATGAACGCCTTATCAACAGCCTGATGCCCTGGCGCATCGAAATAGCTGGCATCATTCTCTTTACCGTTTCCTTTCTTATTTTTCTAGCCTTGTTGAGTTTGCCTAACAATGCCTGTCCGGGCGTTTGGCTTTGCCTGTTTCGTGAGGGGTTTGGTTGGGGAGCCTATCCGCTGCTGCTTTCGCTGTCGGCAGGGGGCTTGCACATGACACTGCGCCAGGTAGAACGGCCGTATGAGATTCACGTCGCCCAGGTGATCGGCTTTGAGCTGGTGCTGCTGACCCTGCTGCCGCTAACCTATCAGTTAAGTGGCACCACGCTGCCAGAAGCGCATGTAGGCAAAGGGGGCGGGCTGGTCGGCTGGGCACTGTCTGAACCGCTGCTGGACTTTTTTGGCGCATTCCTCACCAACGGATTTTATCTGCTGCTGCTGGCCTACGGCGTCAGCCTGATTGCCGGCTTTACCTGGGACGATTTTCTGACCGGCCTCAACAATCTTTCCCTGCGACTGAACCGGCTTTCCCAGGAGTTGGCCCCGCCAGATTCTATTTCGGCCCCCCAACCAGAACGGGCTGCCCAGTTGCCCTTGCCAGACCAGCCACCAGTCACTAGCAACGATGAACTCCTTATTATTGATGATACGGCCGTTTACAACGACCCCGCCAAACGCAGCAAACGCCTGCCGCCCCTCTCCTTACTGGAAGAAGGCAGCGATGTGGTGATGAGCAAAGATGAGATTGATGAGAAAAAGCGCATCATCGAGGAGACGCTGGCCCATTTTGGCCTGCCCGCCATGGTGACGCAGATTCAACGCGGTCCAGCCATCACCCAGTTTGGCGTGGAGCCGGGCTACGTAGAGCGCCCTGGGCCTGACGGTGAGATTAAACAGCACAAGGTGCGCGTCAACCAGATTGCCGCCCTGCGCAAAGATTTGGCCCTGGCCTTGGCCGCCACCCGGCTGCGCATTCAGGCCCCGGTACCGGGGCGGGGCATTGTGGGCGTGGAGGTGCCAAATTCGGAAACGGCCGTTGTCAAGCTGCGTTCCATCGTGGAATCCCCAGAGTTTACCAGGCACAGTTCCCATCTGGCCGTTGCCCTGGGCAAGGATGTTTCCGGCGCACCAGTCGCCGTCGATCTAGACAAGATGCCTCACCTGCTCATCGCGGGCACCACCGGCTCCGGCAAATCCGTCTGCATCAACACGCTCATCACCTGCCTGGTGTTCAACAACACCCCAGACAATTTGCATCTGGTCATGATCGATCCCAAAAAGGTGGAGCTGATTCGCTTCAATGGGCTGCCTCACCTCATCGGCCAGGTGGAAGTGGAGGCAGATCGGGCCGTGGGCGTGCTGCGCTGGCTCACTGCCGAGATGGACCGCCGCTATGAGATGTTTGCCCAGGTAAACGCGCGCAACATCGGCGGCTACAATCGCAAAGTGGCGGGCGACAAAACGCGCCGGAAGCTGCCTTACATCGCCGTTTTCATCGATGAACTGGCCGACTTGATGCACACGTACCCCGGCGACGTGGAGCGCACCCTGTGCCGTTTGGCGCAAATGGCCCGAGCAACGGGGATGCATATGGTCGTAGCTACGCAACGGCCGTCTACCGACGTCATCACCGGGCTGATCAAGGCCAACATCCCGACGCGCGTGGCGTTCCAGGTGTCGTCCAAGATTGATTCGCGCACGATTCTCGATCAGATGGGCGCGGAATCGCTGCTTGGCCATGGTGACATGCTGTTCCTGCCGCCGGGCACCGGGTATCCGCAACGCGTGCACGGCGCTTTTGTGGCC
>CAJQMR010000033.1 GCA_905479495.1 uncultured Anaerolineae bacterium | reverse complement strand
TCCGACCACTTACCCCCTAAGTTACCAATATTCGCACCGCCAAATTCCTTTGCGTCGCTATTAAAGATCTCTCGGTAATAGCCCTTCTCTGGCACCCCTACTCGGTAATGACTATGCGGCTGCGGCGTAAAGTTACACACCGCTAGGATAAAGTCATTGCTGTTTTTGTCATAGCGGATAAACGACACCACACTGTGCTTATTGTCACTACAGTCCACCCACTCAAATCCATCTTGCGAAAAGTCTTGCGTATGCAGCGCCGGTTCTCTTCTATACACGGAGTTCAGCTTTTCAATGCAGTGCTTAAGCTGGCTATGTCCCTCAAACTGCAACAGATGCCACTCTAAATCGCCCCAAACATTCCACTCGCTCCACTGGCCAAACTCCATGCCCATAAACATGGTTTTCTTACCCGGATGGGCAAACATAAAGGTGTAGAGCGATCGCAAATTTGCCATCTTCTGCCAGTCATCGCCCGGCATTTTACCAATCATATGGCTCTTGCCATGCACTACCTCATCATGAGACAGCGCCAGCATAAAGTTCTCACTAAACGCATACCAAATGCTAAAGGTCACGTTGTTCTGATGAAACTGACGGAACCAGGGATCCATCTCGAAGTAGTCGAGCATGTCATTCATCCAGCCCATATTCCACTTCAAATTAAAGCCCAAGCCGCCCACGTAAGTAGGCCAAGACACCATTGGCCAGGAGGTAGACTCTTCCGCAATCGAAAGCGCCCCCGGATAGTAGCTAAAGATTGTGTGGTTTACCTGCTTCAGGCAATCCGCCGCCTCAATGTTCTCTCTGCCGCCGTAATCGTTCGCCACCCACTCGCCCGGCTTGCGGTTGTAGTCCAAATACAGCATCGACGCTACCGCATCTACTCGAATGCCGTCGATGTGGAACTTGTCGAACCAAAACAGCGCGTTTGCCACCAAGAAGTTGCGCACCTCGTGGCGACCATAGTTGAACACCAGCGTGCCCCACTCCTTATGCTCACCCCGACGCGGATCTTCATGCTCATATAGATGAGTGCCATCAAAAAACGCCAGACCATGCTTGTCCTTGGGAAAGTGCCCCGGCACCCAGTCTACTAAAACGCCAATGCCGTGATGATGGCACTGATCCACAAAGTACATAAAGTCATCCGGGGTTCCATACCGGGAAGTCGGCGCAAAATATCCACCCACCTGATAGCCCCAAGAACCGTCAAAGGGATGCTCAGCCACGGGCAGCAGTTCAATGTGCGTGTAACCCATCTCTTTGACGTAAGGAATCAGTTCGTTGATGAGTTCGCGGTAAGTGAGCCACTCCCAGCCATCCTTGAGCTTCCAGGAGCCAAGATGAAGCTCATAGATGGAAATGGGACTATTCAGCCCGTTGTGTTGGGCGCGCTTCTCCATCCAGTCGTTATCTTGCCATTGGTAGGTGTTGATATTCCAAACCACGGAGGCAGTATCAGGGCGCATCTGGCTGGCAAAGGCCAATGGGTCTGACTTGGCCACAATGTAATCTTTGTAATTCGTTTTGATTTCGTATTTGTACAGACTGCCTTGATCCAGACCAGGCATGAAGATTTCCCACAGGCCGCTGCCTGGATGAAAGCGCATGGGATGGCGACGGCCGTCCCAATTGTTGAAATCGCCTACCACACTCACCCGCTGGGCATTGGGGGCCCAGACGAGAAAGCGCACCCCGGTACGGCCGTTTACCGTCAACAGGTGTGCACCCAAATGCTCGTATGCTTTTTCGTGGGTGCCTTCCGCCAGCAAATAACGATCTGTGTCCGAAAGTGAGGAGCCAAAAGCGTAAGGGTCTTCGTATAGCACTGCGTCGCCGCCATGCGTATACACCCGAAGCTGGTAAGGCGTACCCAGCGTCACATCGGGCAAAACAATTTCAAAAAAACCATCCCAATGCAGGCGGGTGAGGGGGAGCATCTGCTCCTGAATACTGACGGATACTTCTGATGCCTGGGGCAAAAAGGCGCGAATTGCCAATCCGCCTTCCACCTCATGTGGCCCTAACACCGCAAATGGATTGCCGTGATAACCACCAACAATTGCTTCAATATCACCTGAACTTACCGTTCCTTCTTGATTCTCTTCCTGGGGCATATGCACTTCCTAGCTAATTAGAACAATTTATCGTTATTGTACTCTCGATTCGTTGACACACCCAAATCATTGATTACGCAGTAAATTGATGCCAGCACCAATAATCAAAACAGCCAATACCCCCCGAATGATGCGCCGATCAATACGGCTGATAGCATGGACACCTAACCACACACCGGGAATTGATCCAATCAACAGCAAACCTACCAGTGACCACTCGGTACGACCAGCTAGAGCATACGTCAATGCCGCAACGTTGGCCAATAAAGCACCATGCAGTACATCTAACCCAACCAGGTAGTTGATGGGGATCGTAAAAAAAATCATCAGCATGGCCATGATTACCGTACCGCCACCGATGGAGGTCATGCCGACCAAAAAGCCACCCACCGCTCCAATGAAAACCATTGTCAGGGGTTGAGGCCACAGCAGCTCTGTTGACGGACGTGGGTGCAGTAGGTTCAGTGCCTGAGCCATAATGATCAACCCGATCAAAATAAGGACGGCCCCCAAAAATAATGGCAAATAATTCTCTACAATTTGTGGGTCCAGGCGCAAAACAAGTTGAGCGCTGGTGAAGGAAGCGGGCAGGCTGCCCAATGCCATCCAGGCAACCTGCTTGGGTACCACATTGCCATGACGGTAATGATGGGTACCGCCCACTATTTTGGTGATGGCGGCAAAGGCTAAATCTGTGCCGATAGCAGCGGCTGGCTCCAGCTTCATCACAATGAACAGAAATGGTGTCATCAGGGCACCCCCGCCCATGCCTGTTAACCCAATTAGAAAACCGATTACAAAACCAGCACCAATTGGTAACATTGTTGTCATATCTTTGCTCAATTGCTCAAATCGTCAAAATTCTCGATTGCCGTGTGATCTATTTCAATTAGGATCTAGCCGATTAGACACCCATTGTACTCAATATAACATTCCCGGCATAATGACATGTAAGAGGGGTAGGGGAGTTGGCAGTGAACAATAGGGGGTGAGATGGTTACGGCCGTAACCAATAATTTACCGACCGTTCCCATCAGAGAAGAGGGCTTTGGAACCAATTAATCCCAATTTGTAATTTGTGCCCACCAAGTATGGCCTCTGGATTCCATACTTGGGATGTCTGGTGTCTTATTAAAATTGGATTGGGGTTTCTCGGGGCGTTTATGGATCGGGGTTTTTTGGACGGCTTGCGCGTTCTTGACCAGAACGGCACTCTTCGTACATTCAACAATATCGTCCAAAACGACAAAGCGGTTTTGGCTCAGCTGAATCCTTTTGACATGTTTCAAATTTTGATCCATGACAATGTTGGTAACTTTGCCCAACTTTTGGCCATTACGGGCACTTACAATAGGCATACCAATTATCTCTTCTACATTCACGGTAAAGACTCCCTTTGTTTCTTTCACGCCGCTCAGTGAGCCAGCTGAAATGAAACAAGCATAGTGGAAATTGACGATCGAATCATCATCAAATAAGTATTCTAATGGAAAATCGCAAAGAGTGATTTTAGGGGAATTGCGTTGGTTTGGACTTTGTGTTGAATGAACCCAAAACCGAAATACCACTATAGCAGGAATTGGGGGTAAATCAAGGCAGTTTATGGCCAGAGCAGTGCGTTTGATTACAACGGCCGTTCCCGCCGAAGCCGATAGAGTCGTCGGCCAACGAGGACAACCCAGACGAACAAGAACACGATGGCAACAAAGTAAAAGAAGATGGCAATGTAGAGTGTGTTCGCTGAAACATGTTCGAGTATAACGGCCGTAATGCCCGCTGCACCGGCAATAATTCCAGCATACGCCGTGAGCTGACTAAATAGGTTGCTACGCAGCATAACGGCAGCGATCATCGCCCAGGCAGCCGAAACGATCACATAGCTCACCAGGAAGGCATTCTCATTGAATAGCGTGATCATTGTCTGGCCCGCTGTCAGGAACATTGCTCTTTCGGCATCTGTCTCAGCGGCTGCATATTGAGCAGTGAGGGAGAGCATGGAGAATGCGGTGTTTGTCGCGAAAAAGTCAGCAATCCCCACAAAGAAGAGAGCTGTGGCGACAATCATGACAGCTTCACTGGTTCGCCGGAGAAGCACGTAGAGCGCCAGGATCGTCGGCACAAACAGGAGATAGGAAAACATGCCCAATAGATCGAAGTATAAGAGCCCAGCCAGCCAATTATCATGAAATATGGCAAAGTACTCAAGGGCGGTGTCTGGTCTTGGCGAGATAGCATAGACAACCATCTCGCCTATTAGCAACACGGCGATTATTAAAGCTGTCACGCCGCCAAGCTGATAGAGACCTTGCCAACGGGAATCTGCGGTTTCTGACTCAGCCATTTGATTCATTTTTTAGAACCTACTTTGCTCTGAAGTGTGCTGTATTACCACATGCCACAGTGATTTTAGATCAATATTATCGTGTCAACCGTGAGCTGACCATATTGTTCTCTTGAATGGGCTACGGCCGTTTCTAACCACGTCACTTGTTGATAAGACAGGCAAGGGAAACGGCCGTTCCCAACAGGGAAGGGGGGCTGTGACGCTGTGGCCGATATCCTCACCGCGCCACTTGCTTTGCCGGGGTGTTGGTTGAGGTGGCAAAGTAGCAGGGTGTTAAGTAGGTGGCGTGACGGGGACGCCATGCCGCAGCCGAGCGAGGTTTTGTGCTGGCCGAAGACCGCGCCGGAGCGAGGAGATTCTTACTACTCTACATACCAGACCCGAATAAACTGGTTCCAAGTAGTGGCAAAATCACCAGAGCTCCACACGGCCGCATCTTCACTTCCTTCTTCTCTAGGACTGTTTAGATTGGGCATCAGAATGGTCTCTACGTTGAGAACCTTAATGCCATTCCCCTCTATCCATTGGTTCATTCGTTTCCTGAGTTCAGCCAGGCCTTCGTAGGTGGCCTTGGTAAAGATACCGCCAGCATCTAGAACCTCCGGCACGAAATCTCTGAAGTTAACTGTCATTCTCATTACCTCGCGCTTTCTATCATTTACATCTCTCAACAGTAATTTTCGGGCAATATTATCGTGTCAACTGAGTATTGGCTATTTTGCTCTTTTGAACTGGCCACGGCCGTTTTCCAACCACGCCACTTTTTCTTACGGCAAACCTAAAAGTCTTCGTATAGTAGTGAGTTAGCTGACAACGGCCGTTCCGACCAGGGAAGGGGGGCTGTGACGCTGTGGCTGGTGTCCTCACCGCGCCACTTGCTTTGCCGGGGTGTTGGTTGAGGTGGCAAAGCAGGGTGTCAAGGTAGGCGGCATGGCGCAGCCGAGCGAGGTTTTGTGCTGGCCGAAGACCGCGCCACAGTAAGGGTTCCAAAATTCTGCTAACGCTTTTAGACCTTGTTAAGTATCTACAATTTTGATGTTCAATTTTTTGAAACACTCAGTTTAGCATTTGTGATTATTTAATAGGTTTTATGAGAGATGAATTGCCTTGGAATCATCTACTATCCTTTCATAATTTACAGATACAATTTGGATATTATTCGACAAATCTTCCTTCAGTAACGAGACCTGCTCTTTAACGCTGTTTACCTTTTCATCTTCTTCGTCTGAAGTGAATAGAACAAGTATAAAATTATTTATAAAGCCTCTAGCGAGTTCGAGGGAACTTAAAGAAATGAACTCCTGAATTTGTTCCAGTTTTGATTCTTCTCGAAATGTCGATATTGCAGTCTTCTTACCTTCGTGACTAAAAATTCCGTCAAATAGCCCCTCACCTTGTCCATCAAGATTTCCGTGGCCAAATTTTTCAATTGTGACATTATCTCGATTGCCAATTGCCAATAACAGATTTTGATGTGCCTCTTGATACCTTTTTTCGCTTTCTTGTTCTTCCTTTCTACGCTGCCTTATACGTTGTACCTCTCCCTCCCTAGTTTCACTTTTAATCGAGCTTAATATTGATTGTCTAATATCTTCTTCTAATTCCCGAATATCGCTTGGCCTCCTTCCTCCTCTTGTAGCGATTTTAGCAATCTCTTGTGAAATATCGCCAACCCTCCCAGAAATGATGTCTTCGATACGCTTTTCAGTTACGCCTGTTGACGCTTCAATTCGTTGAAGCGCTTCTGTAGTTTTGATAAAGACATCATTTTGCAGACGTATGCTTTCATCGCTTCGTTGTATTACTGATTGCTCGGAAGACTTACCGAGGACTATAGCTGTCACAGCCAAAACAATCGATGCTCCAGATAGAAGTACCGAAAGCACAAAACTGATAAGCTCTGTTGTAGTAAACGTGGTTGACGTTCCTGTTTGCGAGTTAGAAACTAACAATGCGGTAATAAGTCCAAGCACAAAGGTCAAAGCAAGTAGTCCGATTTGTCCATATGAAATGGTCCACTTAGGTTCTTCTCGATTACGCATGGGTCTCCTTTTCAAACTTTAAGCACAATTATGGTGTGCTACTATCGTGGGCTTAAGTCTGCTGGCTACAGACATTGCGCTAAGATACCTTTATTAAGGTCATTGTGTCAACCTTTGGGGTTGCTAATACTTCTTTGCTGAACTATACTCCTGATAATGTTTATTAATACGAGTATGTGATATAATGCTTGACCATGACGCAAAAACATAACAAAACACTCCCCTGCTCTAACAGGGAAATCCCCAACGAACATCCTTTTCCCCAACTGACGCTGTTCCTGCGTGAAGTGGGCCTCAACAGTGAACGCACCGAGCGCGCTTACCGGGCTGGCCTGCGTGCCTTTGCCGATTGGCTGCAAACTCACGGCCCATACCACAATCTGGAAGATTCGTGGCCGCTTTCGCCCGTTCTGCTGCAAACGGCCGATGTCCTGGCGTTTCGCAGCTGGCTGCTGGCCAATCGGGCGCAGGCGACGACAACCACGTATGTGGCGGCCGTTCTCAACTATCTCCACTTTTTAGACGGCATTGACCAACTCCCCGAAGGCATTCAACTCGGTAAGCTCGCCCAACAGCGCAGACGACGGCGCGTGGAGCGCAATCAGGCGGCTTCTGTGGTCGATTTAGACGAGGCGCGGCAGCAGATGCCCCAGGTGGTTGGTTATTACAACAAACTCCCCCTACCCCCGCACAACGACGCCTACAATCGCCGACTCTCTCTGCTGCGCGACCGGGCACTGGTCAATTTGTTGTACTCTACCGCTGCACGACTATCCGAAATTTTGGCGCTCAATCGGACCCAGGTGGGCAACGGCCGTTCCCAAACCGCCACCATCATCGGCAAAGGCCAGCGACCCCGGACGCTGCACATCATGCCCTACGCCCAGGCAGCCATTCAAGCTTATCTGCGGGCGCGCACCGACAGCAATCCTGCCCTGTTTGTCTCTCACAGCCGGAATGCCGGTGGGGCACGGCTAACGCAGTCTGGGGCACACAATGTCATCAAAAAGGCAGTCAAGGCGCTGCGACTGGAACCGTCGCTCTCTGCCCACGATTTTCGCCATTACCGGGCCACCCAGCTGCTGCGTGAGGGCATGCCGCTGGAGGTGGTCCAGGAACTGCTCGGCCACGCCGATGTCTCCACCACCCGCTCCATTTATGCCCCGGTTCTCGGCGTGCAGCTGGTACGTGAGTGGCTGGACAATGTAGATCAGCCGCCGGATTGAGTACATTTCCCTGGACTAGCCACATATCAGTTTGAGCGATAAAAGAATAATAGGACACAGATTAACACAGATAAAAAACAAAAATCAGTGTCTATCTGTGTTAATCTGTGTCCTATTCCAAAAGTGATACGTAGCTAGTTCCCTGGATACTTTCAAACGCGCCAATGGTTTTGAAAGCAATTTCCGGGGAAATACTCCCTGATGACAATGAACAGGGGCTTTTGTGACGTTTGTTACTACGGCCGTTTTCCCGCAAATTCTATACTCACCACGTTGTGCATCAGGGATGCGCAACACGTTTCAACCAAGCCTCCCGCAGTTCTTTCAGGATGGCGACTATTTTCGAGAGCTGTGGGAGGGTTGGGTTTTTACGGGTAAAAGCCAAAAAGAATTTTGAATTAGAATGAGCGCACATTTGGCTTTTACTTAAGCAAACCACCGAGAAATCGCGCTTCGTGTTGCAAAATACTTTCTGTGGTTTGCTCGGTGACCGAAAAGTTGTTAGAAAACCCAAAGGCGAATGGCGGGTTGCGTTAAGGAGTACAAAATGGATTTTGGTGTACCAAAAGAAGTCCGCGACTTAGAATCTCGCGTGGGGCTGTCGCCCGCTGGGGTGTTTGCCCTGGCCAGTGCGGGCCACGCGGTTTATATTGAAACCGGAGCCGGAACAGGTGCGGGCTTTTCTGATGAAAATTATCGTGATGCGGGCGGCACAATTGTATATTCCGCACAGGAAGCGTACGGGCGTGCCGATGTTGTGGCCAAGGTGACCCGCCCTACGGCCGGTGAACATGCCTTGTTTCGGCCAGGACAAACTATTTTTTCTTTCCTGCATCTACCCGTTTCCTCCCCAGATTTGCTAGAAGCGCTGACAGAACGAAAGATTACGGCCGTTTCCTACGAACTCATCGAGGAAGATGACGATACCCGCCCTGTCCTGCTGCCCGCCAGCATCATTGCCGGGCAAATGGCCCCGATTATTGCCGGGCGCTTGCTGCGCAGCGATTACCAGGGGCGTGGCATTTTGCTAAGCGGCTTGCCAGGCGTTCCCGCCGCAGCGATTGTGATCGTCGGCGGTGGGGTATTGGGCAGCAACGCCGCCCGTGCCTTTACCGGCCTGGGGGCAGAAGTAACGGTGCTGGATAAAGATCCGCGCAAATTACAGAATCTATTTGATTCCCTGCATGGTCGCGTCACCACCATGTTTGCCAATGAGCTTAATCTAAAACGGGCCACCCAGTTTGCCGATGTGCTGATGACGGCCGTTTCCATACCAGGTCGCCGCGCCCCTATGCTTGTCAGCCGTGAAATGGTGCGGCAAATGCGTTCTGGATCGGTCATCATTGATTTTGCCATCGACGAAGGGGGCTGTGTTGAAACCAGCCGCCCCACCACGCTGCGCAACACCACCTACGTCGCTGAAGGCATCATGCATCATTGTGTGCCCAACATCACGGCGGCGTACGGCCGTACCACCAGCTACGCCATCACCAATGCCGCCCTCCCCTACTTGCTCGCCGTCGGCGCAGGGGATGCGGTAAGCGCCAGCGAACAGCTCCCGGCCCTGAAGCGAGGAGTTGTTTTGGTAAACGGCCGTTTGGTTCATCCAGACATCGCCCAGGCCTTAGGACAATCACTATAAACGAACAAGGTGTGGCACTTTTTTAGGTGCATCGCACCTGCTATAAACTGAGAATTTACATGAATTGGGAAAATATCTTTCGTCGTAAAGTAACAGACGTTTCAACTGCGCTCAACCAAATTCAATCTGGCAACCGGCTTTATATAGGCGGTGGGGCTGGGGTTCCTGTCCATCTAACGCAGGGGCTTACCGAAAAAGCTCCCCAGTTGCGCGATGTGGAGCTAACCCACATTCTCACCTTTGCCGAAGCGCCTTACGTTGCCCCAGAATATGCAGACAATTTCCGCGTCAATGCCCTTTTTATCGGCTCCAACGTGCGCCCCGCAATTGCCGAAGGCCGGGCCGATTTCACCCCTGTTTTCCTGTCAGAGATTCCCCGCCTGTTCCGCAGCGGTATCCTGCCGATTGATGTGGCCCTTATTTCGGTTTCACCACCGGATGAACATGGCTTTTGCAGCTTTGGCGTTGAGGTAGGCACTACCAAACCGGCGGCTGAATCCGCCAAAGTTATCATTGCTGAAGTGAATCAACAAATGCCCCGCACCCACGGCGACAGCTTCATCCACGTCAGCCGCCTGCACCACATTATTGAAGCCAACTATCCCCTGCCAGAATCGCCCCAGGGTGGCAGCTCCGATGAACATTTACAAATTGGTGAATACATCGCCGAAATGATTCCTGATGGGGCCACCTTGCAAATGGGCATTGGCAGCATTCCCGATGCGGTACTGCGCTGTCTGGGCAATCACAAAGATTTGGGCATCCATACCGAGCTGTTTTCCGATGGCGTAATTGAAATGGTAGAAAATGGCGTGATCACCTGCGCCAAAAAGACATTCCACCCCGGCAAAATCGTGGCTGGCTTCCTCTTTGGCACACAAGCGCTCTACGACTTCATCGACAACAACCCGCTCATCGAGATGCATCCTACGGATTACGTAAACGATCCCTTCAACATTGCCCAAAACGAAAAAATGGTGGCGATTAATGCCGCTCTGCAAATCGATCTCACCGGGCAAGTATGTGCCGATTCCATTGGGCCGCGCTTTTACAGCGGCGTAGGCGGCCAGCTCGACTTTATTCGCGGGGCAGCGCGTTCCAAAGGGGGGCTGCCCATCATTGCCTGCCTATCCACTGCCCGAGGCGGCACGGTCAGCCGCATTGTGCCCATGCTGAATGAGGGCGCTGGCGTTGTCACCACGCGCAACGACGTTCACTACGTGGTGACAGAGCATGGGGTGGCCAATTTGTATGGCAAAACCATTCGGGAGCGGGCCCAGGCGCTCATTCGCATTGCTGCCCCTGAGTTCCGGGATGAATTAACGGCCGCAGCACAGCAGCTGGGCTTTTTCTAAAAATAAAACAAAAATCCTGGCAGGTCTATTTGCAGACCTGCCAGGATTCTCTCTTTCCTCTTCCCTACTCAAGCAGTTGGCAAATTGCGTTGGGCTAGGCGGCTACCGACTCAGGTACAGCAGCGCGAAGACCAGCCTGAAGCACATCCAGATTCCCCTGCAGGAACTGCTGCTTTCTGGCTGGCAAATGATCATGCAGCGCCTGCTGCAGCACCGTTACGGGCAGCACCAGGTGGTGAGCCAGCATCGCCCCAATCATGGCCAGGTTCAGCATTTTGACGGTGCCAAACTGTTCGGCAATGGCGTTGGCCGGAATTTGTACAATTTCCAGATCGGTGCGCAGGCTGTCCACGGTAACAATGCTGCTGTTAACCACCAACAGCCCCCCTGCTTTCACCAATGGTTCATATTTATCATAGGATGGCTGGTTGAATACCAGGGCAATGTCTGGCTGGGCGACAATGGGTGCCCCGATGGGATCGTGGCTGATGATGACGGTGCAGTTGGCCGTGCCGCCGCGCATTTCTGGCCCATACGAAGGAATCCAGGTAACAAAACGGCCGTCATCCATCCCTGCATAGGCCAATAACTGGCCGGCGAATAAAACCCCCTGGCCACCAAAGCCAGAAATGACAATTGAAGTTTCCATTTTTTATTTTCCTCTTTGCTCGTACAACCAGTTTTGTCTTCACGGGCTGTGCATGTCATGTCTTATTTAGAGTCGGAGCGGATTAGATGCTCTGTAATCATTGTGTTTATGATTTCACGACGCTCGTTCTCACGTAGTGAGCGGGCAAACACGTCCGCACTTTGCGCTTCTGGCTGCGAAGAGAAGTCTGATTCAGGCTCTGGCAGTGGCTTTTTGTACCAAACCACTAAGGCGAATTGACTACTTTCTACCAAAGTCTGTTCGTTGATCTGGATGACGCTTTCTGGTGCGGCCAAATCATTGACGAACGTCATAAGCTCGTTGCGCAGCTCGTTTTGTTGGGCCAGCATATCCTTCGACATATCCATCTGTTTAACAAATGTTCTGTAGGCAATCATTGTTTGCCCTCCTTTGAACAAACTATTAGGCAGGCATTGGCTCAACTACATTGTGCGGTTCGATTACTTTGTGCAGTACCTGTCCTAGCCGAGCAATTCCTTCCTGGATTTGCTCAGGTTTAGCATTCGAGAAATTGAGGCGGAAGCTGTTCCCCGTGTTTCCGCCTGGATAAAACGTTGCACCGGGAACAAAAGCGACTTTGTGGTTGATGGCTTCTTCAAGAACGGCCGTACTGTCCATCTCATCTGGCAAGGTAACCCACAAGAAAAGCCCCCCTTGCGGTTTGGTCCAGCGCACGCCAGGCGGAAAATGCTCAGACATAGCCGCCAGCATAATGTCCCGCCGCTCCTGGTACACCTGCCGAATTTGGCGCACATGCTCGGTGAGGAAGCCATCTTTAGCCACTTCATAGGCTACCATCTGTACAAAGGAACTGGTGTGCAAATCCATGCCTTGCTTGGCCATGACACAATGTTGGATAACACTGGCTGGAGCCACAATCCATCCCAGACGAAGACCAGGGGCCAATGTTTTAGAGAAGGTGCTCATGTAGATGACGTTGCCCTTGAAGTAGCTGTGCGGTTCATTTTGGAGATTGTATTGACGGCCGTTCAGCTTATCAGCATCCAGCACCACCAGGGGCGGCAAATGCTCACCTTCAAAGCGCAGCTCACCATACGGATCGTCCTCAATAATGGGTACACCGTAGCGATCAGCAATGTCGATCAAGGCCAGGCGTCGTTCGTAAGAAAGCGTAACACCACCTGGATTCTGGAAGTTGGGCAGCACGTACATAAACTTTGGACCACCGCACAGCGCTTCTTCCAGCATATCAATTCGCAAACCGTTGTCGTCAATGGGTACCGTGCTAAATTCTGCCTGGTAAGCCCGCCATGCCTGGAGTGCACCAAGGTAAGTCGGCCGTTCCGTCAAAATCAGGTCGCCCGGATTGATAAGCAGCTTACCGATGAGGTCCAGCGCCTGTTGCGAACCGCTGGTGATCAGCACATTGTCTACTGAGGCTTCAATGCCATAGCGCCCCATCTTTTCTACGATGAGCTCGCGCAGCGGCAGATACCCTTCTGTGGTGCTGTATTGCAATGCTTTGCTGCCATGCTGGCGCAAAACTCGCTGGCTGGCCGCTTCAAATGCTTCCACGGGGAACATTTCTGGGGCGGGCAACCCACCGGCAAAAGAGATGAGGTCTGGTCGCTCCGTCAGCTTTAGCAGCTCACGAATCATGGAGCTGCCCATTCGTTGGGTGCGTTGTGCGTACCGATGATGCCAGGGTGTGCTCATTTTCTTCTGGCTCCTTTCCTGGCTTTCAGGTGCTCATCCACTTTAAAATCACCTAACGGAAAGAACGGTACCATTTCCTCTTCTACCCAGTTCAGGGCTTCGGTCGGCGTCATACCCCAGTTGGTCGGGCATGAAGAGAGCAGTTCCACCACGCTGAAACCCAGGTTGTCTATCTGTGCTTCAAAAGCAGTGCGAATCGCTTTTTTGGCTTGCAGCGTGTGGCGCGCATCGTGCAGGCTGCGGCGCACGCTGTACACGGTGCCTGGCAGTTGGGCTAACAGCTCAGCCATGTGAATCGGCTGTCCGGTCAGCGCGGCATCACGCCCCAAGGGTGAAGAGGTTGTCTTTTGGCCAATCAGGCTGGTGGGGGCCATTTGTCCGCCCGTCATGCCATAAATGGCGTTGTTAATAAAGATGACGGTGATTTTTTCGCCTCGGGCAGCGGCATGAATGATTTCGGCCGTGCCAATAGAGGCCAGATCGCCATCTCCCTGATAAGTAAATACGATTTTGTCTGGATTGACCCGCTTCACGCCAGTGGCCATTGCCGGGGCACGGCCGTGGGCAGCTTCGCAAGCATCTAAATCAAAGTAGTTATAGGAAAACACGGAACAGCCGACTGAGGAAACCAGGATGGTGTCCTGGGCAATTTCCAGCTCGTCAATCACTTCAGCAACCAGCCGATGGGCGGTGCCGTGGGTGCAGCCGGGGCAGTAGTGGGTATGTACGTCACACAGGCTAGACGGCCGTTCGTAGGTAATTTTTTCTAATGGTTGAATATCTACTTGTTCTAAAATCATTGTGTCCATTTTCATCTCCCGTATCATTGGGCAGCCACCGATATGCGCTCAAACAAAGCTTCCGCTTCTTGCTCTACTTCTTCTGGCAGCGGAATTCTGCCGCCCATACGTCCCAGGAATTTGATCGGTTTGTGAATACCAGCCACCATGCGCACGTCGTGCAGCATTTGTCCAGCGTTCATTTCCACAACGAGCAACCCCCGACTGTTCGCGGCCACTTCGGCCAGTTCTTTTTCCGGGAAAGGCCATAAGGTGATGGGCCGGAACAGGCCCACGGGCAGACCACGACGACGCAGCCGCTGTACGGCCGTTTGCGCCACGCGGGCCGCCGTGCCAAAAGCGACTAAAACAACTTCGGCATCTTCTACAAATTGTGTTTCATACCGGACTTCTTCGCGCTGAATGAGATTCAGTTTGGTTTGCAGCTTCTGGTTGAGCAATTCCAGGTTGTCTACACCCATGTAGAGGGAGTTCACTAAGTTTCTTTCACGATTTTTGGCACCAGTTAGCGCCCAAGACGGCCGTTCCACAGGCAAGTCATGCATAGGGGGCAGTTCGGCCGGTTCCATCATCTGGCCAATGGCCCCATCGGCGACCACAAAAACCAGTGTGCGATACTTGTCAGCCAGGTCAAAGGCCAGCACTGTCAGGTCGATAGCCTCTTGCACGTTGGCCGGGGCCAAAACGATGGGATGGAAATCGCCGTGACCGGCAGTTTTTGTCACCTGGTTGTAATCTGACTGGCTGGGCTGAATATTGCCCAGGCCCGGTCCACCGCGCATCACGTCGATGATTACCACGGGCACTTCGGAGCCAGCGATATAACTAAGCCCTTCCTGCATCAGGCTGATGCCAGGGCTGCTGGAGGAGGTCATGACGCGCACGCCAGCGGCGGCAGCGCCGTACACCATGTTAATCGCCGCTACTTCGCTTTCCGCCTGTAAAAAGACACGGTCCAACTCAATCATGCGGCTGGACATATGCTCTAGTAATTCGGTTTGGGGCGTAATTGGGTAGCCAAAATAGGCTTCACAGCCGGCACGGATGGCCGCTTCAGCAAAGGCAACATTCCCTTTTAGCAGCTGCTTAGACATAGGCCGCCTCCTGCTGTAATTTTTTGGTTTGCTTCTGGGGTAGATCGCGGAACACTGTAATGCAGCCATCCGGGCAGACCACCGCGCACAGGGCACAGCCAGTGCATGCATGCGCTGGGTCCGTGTACAAAGCGGGGCGGTATCCTTTTGTATTAAGGCTTTCAGCCAATTGGATAACTGATTGGGGACAAGCTGGGCGGCAAAGTTCACACCCTTTACAACGTTCGGCATCTATGACAATTCGTCCAGTAGCCATAAATTTGAAACCTCCAGTGTTGTTAAGGGCTTAACCGTTCTTACTTGGTATTGCAAAACGGTCAAGCAGATAGGAAATAGTGACGCTGCTGCCAATTGTGGGGTTCGGCAACAGGCTCTAAAAACTAAAAAAGGCTGCCCATGATATCTGGTCAGCCGATGGTTTATTAACGATCAAGGCAATAATCCAACAGTGAGAGTATCCAATTTTAGGCAAAAAAATGTTAGTGATGATGTGCCCGTATCGCCGCGCAGAATGTCACAAACGGATGAGAGCCCTTCTCATTAAGGCACATTCAGTTGACGTTCACGGGCGACAAGCTATGATCGGCAGACGATTAAAGAGGGAGTTTGAATGAATACACGATCTTCTGCAGACGAAAGGCTTGACTTCAAGCGGATATTGCCAATTTTTGTTATTGTTTTGATCGATTTGCTTGGCTTAACGATCATTATTCCCCTGCTGCCTTTGTATGCGACAGCTTTTGGTGCTTCGCCATTGGTCATTGGTTTATTGGCGGCTGCCTACCCCCTGATGCAATTTTTAGGCGCACCGCTTCTTGGCAGATTGTCAGATAAATACGGCCGTAAACCCATTTTGGTAATAAGCCAAATTGGCACGTTTGCTGGATTTTTGCTTCTGGCTGCCGCCAATTCGCTGTGGCTGCTCTTCCTGGCCCGGCTCATCGACGGTATCAGTGGCGCCAACATTGCCACCGCTCAGGCCGCAATTACCGACAGCACCACGGAAAAAACCAGAACGCAGGGGTTGGGGTTGATTGGCGCGGCTTTTGGTTTGGGATTTATTATTGGCCCCGTTATCGCCTTTGTTTCTCTGGCGCTTAGCAACAACAATTACCGCGTCCCGGCTCTGGCCGCCGCTGGATTTTCGCTGCTCTCCATTGTGCTCACCTCCACCTGGTTTAAAGAAACGCTGACCCCAGAAAAACGCAGCCACATAAGTGAAAAAGTGTCACTAAGTTTGGGATCGTTGGTAACGGCCGTAAAGCACCCCGCTGTTGGTTTGTTGCTGGCGCTTATGTTTGCCCAGCAGCTAGCTTTTGGCGGTTTTGAGCAAATTTTGGCATTGTTTACCTTGAATCGTTTAGGCCTGAATGCGTCTGGCAATGCCGTGGTCTTTGTTTTTGTAGGTGTTATTGTGGTGGCTGTACAAGGGGGACTGATTGGCCGCTGGAGCCGTCAATATGGCGACAGACGGTTGATTTATGGCGGGTTGGCCTTGCTGGCCATTGGGTTAACCTTGATGGGATTCACGCCCCATCAGCCCGTGCCCTGGTATGACAAAGCGGCACTCACAACGGAGCTTAGCAGCACATCCGAAGCAGATGGTACCGTTGAAGCTGACGCCAGCAATATGTCCGTTGACCTGCCTGATGAGGCAAATAAAGGATGGCTTGGCCTCGCCTGGCTTTTGTTGATGATGATTCCTACCGGCATCGGTGGCGGTATTTTGCAACCGTCTATCAACAGTCTCATTACCAAACGCATTGCGGCCAGTGAAACAGGAGGGATGCTGGGTATTTCTTCTGCCTTTTTTAGCGGAGCCAATGCGCTCGCACCCATCATTGGCGGTGCGCTTTTTGGGGCATTAGGCTCCACTGCCCCCTTCATATTTTGGGGTGCCATTATGGCAGCCCTACTGGTCACAACGCTACGTCTTTTAAAACCCGGTCAGGAAGAAGAAAGGATAGAACCAGAAACGGCCGTTTCTACCTAAAATCTAAACCTAAGGCTACGAAACCTTTGCCCCGGTCCAGCTGGGGCGCAGGTAAATAAACCAATACACTAATCCCACCAGAACAGCACCGCCAATAATATTGCCCAAAGTAACCGGGAGCAGGTTGCGCAGTAAAAAGTTGCCCCAGGTCAAATTCTCAAAGGCTGCGGCTGATGTGCCAATTTGTGTCCAAAATTCAGCGGGAGCACCTGTTTTGATCAGCAAGCCCATGGGAACAAAATACATGTTGGCCACGCTATGCTCAAAACCAGCAGCCACAAAAGCGGTGATAGGGAAAATGATCGACAGAATCTTGTCGGTGGCGCTGCGTGCCCCCATGCAGAGCCATACGGCTAAACAAACCAGGGCATTACACAGGATGCCTAGCACCAACGCTTGAAAAAACTCTAGATTCACCTTGCCGTTCGCGATATTGAGCGCATTTTGGCCGAGCGCGCCATTGGCGAAACTGTATTGTTTGCTAAAGAGCATGATGACGGCCGTTCCCACCGACCCCACAAAGTTACCCAAATACACAATGACCCAGTTACGCAAAAGCTGCCCAGTCGTTACTTTGCCATCGGCCCAGGCCATCACAATGAGATTGTTGCCAGTAAACAACTCTGCCCCAGCCCCAATCACCAAAATTAGGCCCAGACAAAAGACCAAACCGCCCAACAATTTGGTCAGCCCAAAAGAAAGCGTGCTGCCCGTTGTTACTGTTGTGGCAAAAATAGCGCCCAAGGCAATAAACGCCCCGGCCAGCACGGCCAAAGCAAACATCCGCAGTGGCCCCAGCTTGGCCTTAGCCACACCAGTCGCTTCTGCCTTATGGGCCATCTCCTTGGGCACAAGGGCATCCATATTAAAACCAGCATTATTTTCCATGTCACTCTACCTTTTAGTGAGACTTGTTATTCTTGTCTGCTCACCCGAACAGCACAAACTTTGTATTCGGGAATTTTGGCTATGGGATCAACCGTATCGTGCGTCAACAAGTTTACGGCCGCTTCTGCATAATGAAACGTCATAAACACGGTGCCTTCAGGGGAACGGTCTGTCAGGCGAGCAGCGGCGGCAACCGTACCACGACGCGATTCAACCCGAACGCAATCACCACTGTTTATGCCTAAATTTTGCGCATCCACTGGATTAATTTCAACTTCGGCCATGGGTGCTATAGTGTCTAAACCAGGCGAGCGGCGCGACATCGTACCACCGTGCCAGTGGAACAAAATACGGCCTGTAGAAAGGGTAAAGGGAAAGTTTTCATCAGCCTCTTCTACAGGTGGCTTATAGGCAACCGGGCACAGCAATCCTTTACCTCTGGCAAACTGACCGCTATGCAAAACGGCCGTTCCCGGATGATCTGGCGTGGGGCAAGGCCATTGCAACCCACCCTGGGCCAGCCGTTCATACGACATGCCTGCGTATTGCGGTGTGAGGCTGGCCAACTCCGTAAAAATCTCTGCAGGATTGCAATAAGACCAATCAGCTCCCAAACATTGGGCAATTTGAGTGATGATTTGCCAATCTGGACGCGCCTTGCCTGGCAATGGCAAGGCTGGCCGAATAAGCTGGACGCGTCGCTCTGTACTTGTAAAGGTGCCAGATTTTTCAGCAAAGCTGGCCGCTGGTAAGACGATATGGGCCATTTCGGCCGTTTCGTTCATGAAAATGTCTTGCACCACCAAGAACTCTACCTGCTCCAGGGCATGGTAAACATGGCTCAGATTGGGATCAGAAAGCATGGGATTTTCGCCCATGATGTAGATGGCTTTGATACGGCCGTCTAGCACGCCATGCATAATTTCCGTTACGGTAAGGCCAGGTTTGGGATTTAGTAATTCAAAGGGAACATGCCAGCCAGCGGCAAATTTGCGCCGGGCCGCTTCATCGGCTACCGGTTGGTAGCCAGGGAAAACGTTCACCAGCCCACCCATGTCGCAGGCCCCCTGCACATTGTTTTGCCCCCGCAGCGGATTCAAACCTGTGCCAGGGCGACCAATATGCCCGGTTAATAAGGCCAGGTTCGACAACGCCTTAACGTTATCGGTCCCCGTCGTGTGCTGGGTAATCCCCATTGCCCAGAAAATAGCCCCGTTTTGGGCCCTGGCGTACAAGCGAGCCGCCTGCCGAATATCTTCTGCCGGAACCCCCGAAATGATAGCGGCCCGTTCTGGCGTCCAATCGGCAACGGCCGTTTTGAATTCAGCAATGCCTTCCGTACGTTCGGCAATAAAGGTATCGTTGCCCAGTCCTTCTACCAAAATGACATGGGCCATCGCATTGAGAACAGCCACATCTGTGCCCGGTTGGTGGCGCAAATGCAATGTCGCAAAATCCGCCAACTCAATGCGGCGCGGGTCCAGCAAAATTAATTTAGCCCCATGCTTGCGGATCGCCCGCTTCATTTGCAGGCTTAAAACAGGGTGCGCTTCAGTAGTATTGGAGCCTGTCACAAACAAAACATCAGCTTCAACAATATCTTTAATGGAATTGGTCATTGCTCCAGAGCCAACGGTTGCGGCCAGACCGGCCACGCTGCTGCTATGTCAAAGTCGGGCGCAATGATCAATGTTGTTGGTGCCAATGACCCCCCGAGCCAACTTTTGCATTAAGTAATTTTCTTCATTGGTGCATTTGGCCGAGGTGAGGAAGGCAACACTGTCAGGGCCATATTGTTGGCGAATACGCTCAAAGTTACGGGCAACTTTATTCAGGGCTTCATCCCAGGTGATATCGTAATAGCCACCGTGGGCATCGCGAGCGAGCGGGGTTTTTAAGCGGTCGGGAGAATAAATGAAGTCATAACCAAAACGCCCCTTTACGCACAAACTGCCTCGATTAATTTCATTGTCAAAACGGCCGTTTACCCGGTAAATGAGCCCATCTTTTAACAACAAATCAACCTGGCAGCCTACGCCGCAATAGGGACATGTCGTCGTTACTACGCGATCTGGTGTCAGCATAGCAACTCCCCTAAATGATACATGACGAATCATTCGTGATCAGAGGATAATCACAAATGATTCGTCACGTTTCACATAAACCCGAAGGGCCGAATAATTTACAGGTTTGCCCCTTCCGGCACCGGCAGCTCCTGACGTTGACTTTTGCGCCCGGCAATAAAATTGGGCGCACGATCCCAGGTTTCTTGCTGCA
Source organism: uncultured Anaerolineae bacterium (assembly GCA_905479495.1). GTDB lineage: Bacteria > Chloroflexota > Anaerolineae > Promineifilales > Promineifilaceae > Leptofilum. The sequence continues at coordinate 41,159 of CAJQMR010000033.1, read as the reverse complement.
CGGTATGCTTTGTCTCTGTTAAATAAACAACGCCTGCTGCTTCATCATACTCATCAATGAAGTCAGTGGGGATGTAAATATGCCCCCCAAAGTCGATACTCCAAACTTCCAAATAGCTGGCATACAACTGCAACTCTGGGTTGATGTCATCCTGTCTGTGATGGATACGCATTAACTCACCCAAAGTAATATCGTCTGCGGTTACAACTTTGTCGTATTTTTTGAACGGCACATTTTCTTGCATCTTTATGATTCCTCTTTTGTTTGTATTTTCCTGTTCATACGGCCGTACGTGAAGTGACAAAAAGAAAAAATATTCGCGTACAATGTCACCGTTTACTCAGAAGCTAAACCAGGAACAAGCCCAACCGACGTTGCCTGGCGCACTCCATTGCGAATGGCCTCAGCCACCATTTCCACCGCGACGTTGGCCACCAGATCAAATGAAGCCTCAACTTGCCCCGTTGCCAGGGCATAAGCTGTGTCCCCATCATGGGTGGTGTGTACCGGGCGAATGGCGATGGCAAAACCATCATGGGCACGCTGAGCCAGCCGGTGCGCTTCAATTTTGCTCAGTTTGGCATTGGTAAACAGTACCACCAGCGTGGTGTTTGTACCAACCGGCGTTGACGGCAGTTCGGGAAATCGACGGTATGGGTCTTTTTCAGCCAGCCAACGGCCGTCTGCATCCCGCGCCCCAGCCAACACAGAACTATCTTTGTTTACGACATCGCCAATGGCATTGACAACAGCCCCAGCCCCTACCACAACACCCTCAATCTCTACGCTGCTCAGACCAAAGCCGCCTTTCATAATGGTTTGGAACCCACCCCACTTACCTACCGTTACCCCTGCACCCGCTCCGACGTTCCCCTGGGGCACGTCCACATCGGTGGCATTTTGGCACGCCTCGTAGCCCGATTTGGCATCGGGCAACCCCTGGCCACCATTCATGAACAGATCGTAGACAACGGCCGTAGGCACCAACGGAATGGGGCGGATAGGCGTAAAGTGGCCAATTTCATGTTCGGCCAGGTAGCGCATCGCCCCATCGGCCGTGGCCAGGCCAAAAGCACTGCCTCCCGTTAGCATCACCGCCTGGATAAACTGGATCGGCTTGTCTGGCTGCAGCAGCACGGCTTCGCGGCTGCCTGGTGCCGGACCGCGCACATCAACACTGGCCACCGTATTGGGTGGGCATAAAAAAACAGTACAACCTGTATGATTTTTTTCATCTGTTGCGTGTCCAATTTTGAGTCCAGCTAAATTCAACACGCACCTTCCCTGTTTTTCATCCCAATTGTCCTTTTTGTTTGTATGTGATTTGTAATGTATAAATGGCTACACGAATTAATGTATTCTATTTCCATCGTGTCAAAATGGTTTCACGTTGAAACATTTTGATTGTTATATAGACAAGAATGGCATCAAGAAATACAAGCACAACGGCCGTTACCAGAATCAACTCCTGGCTCAGCAAAAACAGGCCAAACGATTGCCCCATCATCACCAGAATGACCGGCAGCACTACTGCCCCAGACAGTTGCTCTGCCGTACGTGGATCAGACACTCGTGAGGAAATCATCATCGCCGCACAGACTGCCAGTACCGCCAATAAAGGGCCAACCAGGAAGACAGCCAGCAGCCACATTGGATCAATGATGCGGGCAAAAACCGCATCATTTGTCATGAATCTGGTTATGCCCATGTAGATACCAAACGATAACCAGGTCACAACAATCGCCGGAATGACGGCCGCAGCCGCCTTGCCAATGATCAGCTCCATTGTGGTGATGGGGGTTGCCAGCAATGGTTCCAGGCTTCGCGTCGTTTTCTCGCCAACAATGCTGTAAGCAGCAATCGTTACCGGCACCATCACCGGCAAAATCATAAACATCAGCGTAAAAAGATTGAGCATATAAACCTGTGTACAATCTGCTTCATTCAGCCCAATACACAGATCACCAAAAAACGCGTCTGGTGTGGAGGCTGTACTGATCATTTCTTCTGGCGTCAGGTTTTGGGTCGTAGCCAGCATGATAATCGGCAGAGCAGTTAACATCAGTGGCAAAAAAGCAACCGAAAAAAGCACCAGCTTGTTTTTAAATACTTCTGCCCACTCTTTATCAACAATCGTCTTAATTTTGTCCATCTGCTTCCTCCGCTTCAGCCCGATTCACCATCTGCAAGTAAATTTCTTCCAGTGAATGGCGCAGCTCGCCCACAAATTGAATATTTTGCCCCCCGTTTACCAACAGCCGAATCATTTCAGGATTGTGCGTTTCGGGGTCATCAACCGCCACCAGCAGCTTGTTTTCAATTGCTTCAATTTTCTTTATATAGGGTAAGTTTTGCAGGATGGGCAAGCCTGTCTGAGCTTCATCGGCCAGATGAAAGACGACTTGACGGCCGTATAGCTGCTTACGTAACCCCTCCGGCGTGTCTAGCACCCGTAACCGCGATTTAAACACCGCAACGCGGTCGCACAACCGGTCCGCTTCATCCAAATTATGAGTGGTAAGGAAAATGGTGCGTCCCTGCCCCTTCACCTCGCCAATAAAATCACGCACCAGGCGAGACGCTTCGGGGTCCAAACCGGCCGTTGGCTCATCCAAAAAGAGAAGCCGTGGTTCGTGCAGTAAAGACCGGGCGATGGCCAGCTTTTGCCGCATCCCCTTGCTAAAAGTACCGGTCGCATCGCCGCGCCGCTCCCATAGCCCTAACATGCGCAGATATTTTTCTACCTGCCCCTCAATATCTTTTACTTCATACAATCGGGCATAAATCGAAAGGTTTTTGTGCGCCGAAAGCCGCTCATACATTCCCGGCGTCTCGGTAAGGATGCCCACATTGCGCCGGATTTCTGTATCATCCTCCCCCAACCGATGGCCCATAAGAACGGCCGTTCCTGCCGTGGGCGCAATCAAACTGGTGAGCATACGCACAGTTGTTGTTTTGCCCGCCCCGTTGGGTCCCAGAAAGCCAAACACTTCACCTTCTGGAATGGAGAGGGTGAGCCGGTCAACGGCCGTATTGTCACCAAACTTCTTCGTTAAATTGGTTGTTTCAATCATCGTCTCACTCGTATCATTCGCTATGCGAAATTATCCCGAATATTTACTACGCTCCAATGAATCCTTAGAGACATCTAGCTGGGTCAACGGCCGTAGCGCTGGCAGCGGCGGTGGCTTGGCTTCAACAGCTTCCGGCACACGCAACCAAAAGACAATCCCCAGGCTACCAAAACTTAATATCCCCAGAACCAGTTCAGACCACACAATGCCCTGGGTCTGAGACAGATAATACAAAGCGCCATCGGTAATGGCATGCCATAAAATCCCGGCCGCCAGCCAGCGCATCTGCCGCCGCGTAAGCGCTTGCAACACCAGCAGCGAAGCCGAAAGGTGCAGCATCATAGCAAACACGCGCTCGACCGCCCCATAGACAGCCAGCGGGGCTGGCACATTAAACATCGCCTCGATTTGCTGGCCTACCAGGGTCAGCTGTTCAACCGGGACAGAAGCCAAAATCCCCTGAAAATGACCCTCCCTCAGCCCCAACAAAATGACAAAATTGATTGCCCCAAGCAAACCCACCAGCATGGCCTCGATGCCGCCGTGCCCCATGCCTACCATCAACCCTTGCCGCCAGCTGCGCGCGCCCTTCGCCCAGAAACGAAAGGCCAAATAACGAGCTACCCCTTCAAACGTGCCCGCTGACAGTCCCAAAAAAATGGAGAGGGTAAGCAAGCTGCTGTCATTAAACCAACCTGACCGCTGCAAGATGACCCAATTAAATGGTAAATGCCCCACCTGAGACAAAATAAAGGTAGCCGCCCCGATGCCAAACAGTCCCCACCCCACCTTGTACGACGCAGCAATTTTATGCGCCAATACCACGGGCAAAACAATCATCAACAAGAAGTTTAACGCCAACAAAGCAGCAATCATACTCTACTCCTTCAGCAGGGAATTGTAACACGATTTGGCCTAACAAGTGGGTCAATTACGACGCGGTCGGCTGTTTATTTTTAGCCACTCCGTTATAATGGATCGGCTACCTCAAGCCCAATTTATGCTGTAATTGGATCGTTTTATAGACGGCCGTTCCCTCCCAAAATAGGAGTGTCCATGATGGATGACATGACATTGAATTTCCCCCCCATTGAAGAAATAGAACAAATGGTAGCTGAGGGTAGATTGACCGAGCTGCAAGCTCAGCTGGAACGGATCCATCCTGCCGATATTGCGCTACTGCTGGATGAACTGGAAACAGAAACGGCCGTTACCGTCTTTGAATTGCTCTCCATAGAAATTGCCAGTGAAGTATTGGATGAAACCGGCGGTCAGATACGCCAGGAACTGGTTGAAAAGGTCGATGATGAACGTCTGGCTGACCTGCTCGACGAGCTGCCCATGGACGATGCCGCCGAATTTCTAGAAGATTTGCCCGATGAAATCTCTGACCGGCTAATTGGCCTTATGGAGCCAGAAGAAGCAGCCGAAGTCCAGGAACTGCTGGCCTATGAAGATGAAACCGCAGGCCGCCTCATGAACCGTGATGTGGTCGCCCTGCGTCGGCAATGGACCGTCAACGAAACATTTGATTACCTGCGTTCTCTGGAAGATGCCGAAACATTACATTATCTGTACGTGGTGGACCGCGACAACAAACTCATTGGTGTGGTGCCGCTGCGCAGGCTCATTCTCTCTCAGCCAGACCAGACCATCGAATCCCTCATGTACAGTGATGTGGCTTCCGTGCCCGTTACGGCCGACCAGGAAGAGTTGGCTGAGTTTGTAACGCGTTACGACTATTTCGTCGTACCTGTGGTCAGCGAAAACAATGAACTGCTCGGTGTAGTCACCGTCGATGATGTGCTGGACATTTTTGAAGAAGAGGTAACCGAAGATATTCAAAGGCTGGGTGGTTCTGAACCGCTGGACCAACCCTATTTCGCCGTCTCCGTCTTTCAAATTGTACGCAAACGGATTGGCTGGTTATTGCTACTATTTGTAGCTTCGACACTCTCTGGCGAAGTGATCCGCTTCTTCCAGAACGAGCTAGATTTAGTGGTGGCGCTGGGGTTCTTCATTACTCTCATCACCGGCACGGGGGGTAATGCTGGCTCACAAACGGTCGCCACAATTATCCGGGCCATTACACTAGATGAGGTGCGGTTGAGCAATCTCACCGCAGCCTGGCGCCGAGAAGTGACCGTAGGCTTGCTGCTTGGCCTGGTAATGGGGGCTGTTGGCATTGCCCGTGCGCTGCTCTGGCACACAGGGTTTGAAGTAGCCCTGGTTGTCGCCCTCACCCTGCCCATCATTGTCATTTGGTCAACCTCCGTGGCAACGGTTATTCCCATTGTGGCCGACCGTTTCCACATCGATCCTACGGTCATTAGCGGCCCGATGATTGCCACAATAGTGGATGCCAGTGGGCTGCTCATCTATTTTTCGCTAGCCAAATGGATTCTAGGAATATAAATTTTGTGGACGCGTGAACTGTGTATTGTCACACATCCCTCAATGCAAATCGTAAAAAACGTTAAAAATGAATAGCCAAACTGAAATTCCCAAGGAACTAATCCAAACAATTCATGAGGCCGACCATGTGGCCGTACTTACCGGCGCGGGTATCTCTGCTGAGAGCGGCGTGCCGACGTTTCGGGAAGCGCAGACGGGATTGTGGGCCAAGTATGATCCCCAAGAGTTGGCTACACCGCAGGCATTCCGACGAAATCCCAAACTGGTATGGGATTGGTACAGCTGGCGACGGGCACTGATCCACAAGGCCGAGCCTAATCCAGGACACCTGGCGCTGGCAGAAATGGCTAAGATTGTGCCTAAGCTCACGCTGATTACCCAAAATGTGGATGGCTTGCACCAGCGTGCTAGCAGCCAAGATGTAATTGCTCTTCATGGCAATATCATGGAAACGAAATGTTTTGCCAACGGGCATTTGCTGGACAGCTGGCCAGAAAGTGACGATGTGCCACCCCACTGCCCCATTTGTAACAGCCTGCTACGGCCGAATGTGGTCTGGTTTGGAGAGAATTTACCAGCATACGCTTTACAAACGGCCGTTCAAGCCGCTCAAGCCTGCGATCTTTTTTTGTCGATTGGCACCTCAGCCCTGGTTCATCCGGCCGCCTCCCTGCCCCTCATGGCCGTGGAAAACGGCGCTGCTACCGTGGAGATCAACCCTCAAGAAACGCCCCTCACCCGCTGGATGGATTTCGTACTCCGTGGCACGGCTGGTGAGCTTTTGCCTAAGTTGCTGACCCAGCTTCGATAGCCTGTAACAATGGGGCAAGATTGAAGAAATGGCTAGCCCGAGCATCATGGCTTTACATAAGCCAGCTTGTGGTTTATACTGGTGCCGTGAACGGCCGTTTTCAAATAATCAGTCGGCCACTGTAAGCTAATGGCAAAAGAGGACTCTGACGAAAAAACTGTTCCCATTGGGGTGGTGCTTATCACAATTGGTTTCATTGTGGTACTGCTCGCCGGTGCGATCTTATTCATCAAACCAACCGCGGCCCAATCCACCGCAGCGAACACACCTTTACCGGTAATTACCGTTGTCATTACGCCCATCCCAGACGCCACAGCTGAAGCAGAAACGGCCGTTAATGCAGAAAACAGCACCGAAATCACCCTACCCGCTGGCTTCGTCTCTCTAAACGATGCCCCCCGCGCCAGCCTGGACAACCAGCCACAGCGCATTGTGATACCCAGCATTGAAGTAGATGCTCCGGTGACAGATGTGAGTTTAACGGCCGTTCAAAGTGGGGCACAAACTTACTACCAATGGCAAGTCCCCGCCGCCTATGAAGCTGGCTGGCACAATACCAGCGCACCTTTGGGACAGACCGGAAACACGGTTCTCAATGGGCACCATAACATCTACGGCGAGGTATTTGGCGGGTTGGTCGATCTGGAAGTGGGTGCAGAAATCATCGTTTATGATAAGACAGAACCCCATCGATACACCGTTGCCGATGTGGAGATTCTGCCAGAACGGGACCAACCGTTAGCGGTTCGCAAAGAAAATGCATCGTGGATTGAGCCAACAACCGATGAACGGCTCACTCTGGTAACTTGTTGGCCACATACAGATAATTCCCACCGGCTCATTGTGGTGGCTTATCCCGCTGAGTCCAATTCAAATTGATTGTTTGTCTTACTTTTTAGGAGGTCAATGATGAAACAAATGAAACGTACCGGTTTATCAATGCTTTTGTTAAGCGCCATCTTGCTGTTGGTGGTTGGCACGGTCCAGGCTCAACAAGGTGAGCAAGGTGACACGGGCTACATCACCGGGGCAGTTTACCGGGATATGAATGGCGATGGTGTTTGTGTTGATACTGGTGTAGAAGGTGAAGACCCAATTGAAGGCGTCACCATTGAATTTGTCAGCAGTGATGAGGCCACCGTGGTCACCCTCACAACGGCCGACAATGGCACGTATGGCCTGGCGGATGCTGGCGAAAGCTACTGGCGCGTGACGGCCAAACCAGATGCCACCAAATACTTTGTCACCTCAGAAAACCCGCTGTACGCGCCAGTTTTGCCAGATGAAGGATTGGTGCAAACAGGGTACAACTTCTGCGTCAGTGATGGTACCTATGGCGGAAATGCTGTGATCATTTTGCCAGAGTCTGGAGCTGCCGCCACAACCAATAACAATATTATCGTGTGGGTAACGGCCGTATTTGGGCTGGGTCTCATTGGCACGGGCCTCGCTTTAGAATTAAAGCGGCGTTCAATTTAATACGCTGCACTATTGGTCTTTTTCAAAAGTTGGAGATTGGAGATGGATAATCTCTGGTCTCCAACCTCTATGATCTGACAACACCAAACTTGCAGGCTGTGTTTTTCCCTTAAGGTAGCAGCAGCACCTTGCCAATATTTTGCCTATCCTGCAAATAATGATGGGCAGCGGCCACCTCAGCAAAAGAAAAAGTTCGGTCAATCTTGGGCCGAAATAACGCCTCATCATACCAGGCCACAATTTGCTTCATCCACGGCTGCATCATGTCCGCCTGTTCCCACATACGCCCTAAATTCACGCCCATAACCGCTTTATTGTCATTCATCAGCTTAAGCGGTGTATAAAACGGGAGCATAATCATGCCCCGAAGCTGGGCCCACCAGGAGCGACGTTTGCCTGGGACAAAGCTGCTGGTGCCAAAATGGATCAAACGGCCGCTTGGCATCAACAGCCGATAACCTTTGGGCCAATGTACACCACCCAGTGGATCCAACACCAAATTCACGCCTTTGCCACCGGTCAGATCCATAATCACGCGCTCATAATCACGATTACGATAATCAATTGCATGGTTTAGGCCGTGAGCCAACAGGTAGTCGTGCTTTTCTGGAGAGGCCGTGCCAAATGTTTCTGCGCCCAAAATGCGGCACAAATCCAGAACAGCCAGGCCAACCGCCCCACCTGCACCATGAACCAGCACCTTTTCCCCTGCTCGCAAAGAACCCATAGCAATGAGCATCATATAAGCTGTCAGGTACGCTAGAGGTAGAGCCGCAGCATCCTGAGCGCTCATCCAGTCGAGCCGCTTAAACACTTGCTTGTAAGGCACACAAACCACATTGCTATAGCCGCCAAATTGGGTAAGTGCAAAAACAGCTTCGCCCTCACGAAAGTCCGGCACACCTTGCCCAATCAGATCGATTTTGCCGCTAACTTCATAACCTGGCACATAGGGTAATGACGGTGCATCCGAGTTGAGACCTAATCGACCGAGCACATCCAGGAAATTCACGCCAGCAGCTTCAACCCGAATGCGCACTTCCCCATTACGTGGAATAGGATCGGGTGCATCTTGCAGCTTTAGCACTTCGGGAGCCCCAGCTTTCTGAATCCAAATTTGTTGCATACCACGATTATAACGCGGGCAGCAGTTTACAGCCGGAAATCGTCCGTTAGATAGACTGTCAAAAAATCTGCATATTATTGGAGAATCATCTAGTACCTAAGCGTTTCTTAATTTATGTCATGTGGTACCTAAGCGGGAGTGCTCAATACGCACACAAAAAATAGAATACGATATAAAAGAAACATAAAAAATCAAGGTATGGTTCAAGGGATATGATGATGAAATTTAGAGAAGGCTCTTTGCACGAAACGGCCGTTCGCAATCAAACCACCGATGAAATTCGGATATTGGTTCAAACTGCCCTGGAACTGGTAATGGGTGATTCTTCACCAGAAATGTTAAGCGAAATGGCTTCGATCTTTCTGGAGGATGCCACCCCACTGATTGACCAGATGAAAACCGGTTATGCCAATCATGATCTTACGGCCGTTCGCCAGGCAGCACACGCCCTAAAAGGTAGCAGCGCCACCATTGGCCTGGACCAGTTCGCCAATATCTGCCTGGCAGTAGAAACAAGCAGTAAACAAAACGAAACAAATCTCATAAGCGATCAATTGACGTCTCTTGAAAATGCCTACGTCCATGTGGAAAAAGCCTTAGCTACTTTTCTACAATAAAACTTTTCCTATGCGCAAACAAATGTGCCAAGTTAAACCATTATGCAAGCTTTAAATCTTCAGTCTCAACTAGAAAATCTTAAGCTCGACGATACAGCGCCACCTTCATTGGAACAGTGGCAGCAGTTTCTACAACAGGTTAACGGCACTTACCAAAGGTATGAAAAAAGTCTCTCAGCCAACAAATTAATCTACGACATTCTAGCCAAAACCGCCACGACGATGGACCCCATCGAAATTCTGGGGACCATCTGCGAAAAGGTGGCGCTCAACTTTGATCTGCCGCAGGCAGCCGTAGCCATATTAAATGCCGAAGAAACTGAAGGTCATGTCGTTGCTGAATACCTGGCGGAAGGAAGGCCAACTGCCCAGGGAGTTGTATTTTCTACAAAAGAAGACAAAGCAACATCACTGGTGATAAGCTCCCAAAAACCTCTTGTTATCTCCGACGTTAGAACCGACCCCTTAATCACTGGCTCCAAAGAGGTATTTGGCTATCGGGGGACCGTCACCCTGCTCCTAGCCCCAATTGTTGTGAGGGGGCGCGTTATTGGCACCTTTGGCATGGACTCACTCATAGAACGCGAGTTCACGCCTGACGACATTGATTTGGTTCAGCAGGCAATGGTCACTGCCGGCCAGGTTCTGTCAAATGCCCAGCTTTACAAAAAACTTCAAGACGAGCTTAAAGCCCGCAAAAAAGCCGAAGAAGAACTGTCGTCCCTCTATCGGGCTGCCACCCAATTATTAACATATGCCAGTCTAGAAGAACTTTCCCAACAAATTGCCGAAAATATCGTTGACGAATTTGATTTTGCCGATTGCAGCGTGCTCGTATTAGAAAAACCGCTTCAGCTAAAGAAAGGCACTGTGCGACGGCAGGTCTGGTCATCGAATCGACTTAAAAGATACGCGTTTATCGGGGACTATGAACATGACGTTGCGCCCATAATCCCCTTGGATGGCGTTGGCCTTATTGCAACCTCTGTCCGAACAAATCAGGTCATTTACAGCCCGGATGTCAGTCTTGATCCTCGCTATTTGCGCTACGACAGTAAAACCTTAACTGAACTGGTCATTCCTTTGCGCGTTGGCGATCAAATTGTGGGCGCATTGGACATGCAAAGCCCAGAAAAAGATGCCTTCGACGGACGGGCCATTGCCATTGCCCAGGTATTTGCGGAACACGCCAGTCTGGCGTTGATGAGTGAGTTGCTCACGAATCAATTACGCCAGCGGGCGGAAGAGTTGTTTGAGGCCAAAGAATTAGCCGAAAAAGCCAACAAAGCCAAATCTGCCTTTTTGGCCAACATGAGCCACGAAATTCGCACCCCTCTCAATGCGATTATCGGGTTAACGAACCTTCTGCTAGACACAAATTTGACAGTGGAACAGCAAGACTTTGTAGAAACCACCCATCGCAGTGGCGAAGCCTTGCTCAGTATTCTGAACGATATTTTAGATTTCTCAAAGATTGAAGCTGAAAAACTGGAGCTTGAAGAGCAGCCTTTCGATATACGCCACTCCATTGAAGAAGCGCTTGACCTGGTGGTCTCGAAAGCAAACAAAAAAGGACTAAATCTTGCCTACTTTGTGGAAGATGCGGTTCCGCACTACATTAATGGGGACATTACTCGTCTGCGACAAATTCTAGTTAACCTGACGGGTAACGCCGTGAAATTTACCGATAAGGGTGAAATCATTATTTATGTGTCCACTGAGCTGTTGCCAAACGGTAAATATGAAATCCATTTTGCCATAAAAGATACGGGTATAGGCATTCCGCTAGATCGTGTGGATCAGCTATTTCAATCATTTAGCCAGGTTGATACGTCAACCACTCGCCAGTATGGGGGAACTGGTTTAGGGTTAGCGATTTCTAAACGATTAACAGAACTCATGGATGGCAAAATATGGGTAGAAAGTGAAGTCGGCAAAGGCTCCATATTTCACTTCACAATCCAGGTAACCAAAGCTAAAAGAGTTAATGAAACAAAATTTCTGCAAAACTCCCAAATATTGTATAACCGACATCTGTTGATTGTGGACGATAATCTTACCAATCGCACTATTCTGACCAAGCAAGCAGAAGCGTGGCAGATGATCCCCCATTGCTTCAACTCTAGCGCCGAAGTTATCTCCGCCCTAAACCAGAACATCAATTTTGATGTCGCTATTTTAGACATGCAAATGCCACACATAGATGGCGCAATGCTGGCACAAATCATTCGCGAGAAATATAAAAAAGAGAAATTGCCTTTAATCATGCTAACGTCACTGGGACAAACGCTGCCCAAGGAACAGCGTGATTTGTTTAATGCGTATTTGACAAAACCTGTCAAAACGTCAATTTTATATAACGTATTGATTAATCTATTTTCCGAAAAAGAAACGGCCGTCTCACCCACCATTACCGCTCCCGAAGAAAACAGTGCCGCAGAAGTCAAATCGTTGTTTGACCGCTCAATGGCAGAACGCTGCCCGCTACGAATATTGTTGGCCGAGGACAATGCCATTAATCAAAAGGTGGCCCTGCGCATGCTTGAGCGCCTTGGCTATCGAGCTGATGTGGCAGGTAATGGCCTGGAAGTCATTGAAGCTGTTTCGCAACGGCCGTATGACGTCATCTTTATGGATATACAAATGCCAGAAATGGACGGGCTCAAAGCCACCATCCATATTCGCGAACAGCTACTCAGCCCCAAACAACCCATTATTATCGCCATGACGGCAAACGCGCTGGCAGGCGATCGGGAAAAATACCTCAGCGAAGGTATGGACGGCTATATCAGCAAGCCGGTTCGCATCAATGAACTTGTAAAGGCACTGCAAAACAGCTATTCAAGTTTCCACAGGCAAAACGGGTAGCCTACACGCATGGAATGGCAACAAACTCCTAATTTCTCCCCCCTTATCATTGCCGGGTTTATTACATTTATCGCAGCTTTGTGCTTATCTTGGGCTTTGGCCCGCCGCAACCTCAACACCCAACGCAAAGAGGCAGGGCGTCTGCTGCAAAGGGCGAAAGATGCGGCGGAAACGGCCGAACAGACAAAAACGCACTTTATGACCAACATGAGCCACGAAATTCGCACCCCGCTCAATGCCGTTGTCGGCATGACAGAAATGCTGCGTCAGACATCGCTGGATGCCAACCAAAGCGAAATGCTCAACGTCATCGCCCACAGCAGCAATCATTTATTGTTGCTCATGAACAATATTTTGGATTTCGCTAAATTAGAGTCGGGCAATTTAACCCTTAACCAGCAAACGTTCGATCTGGTGGATTGTCTAGAATCTGCTATTGATACCGTAAGCCAGGCGGCCAATGAGAAACAGCTGACGCTTGCCTACCACCTCGACAAAAAAACACCAACCTGGCTGGTAGGCGATCCTGTACGCCTGCGCCAAATCTTGATTAATTTATTGGAAAACAGCATCAAATTTACTGAAGAAGGCAAAATTGAAGTTTCTGTTGCTCACAGCTATGAAGCGGAAGAAGTGATGCTACAATTCACAGTGCAGGACAGTGGTATTGGCATTGAGGCTGAACAGATCGAGCACCTTTTCTCCCCTTTCCAACAGGCAGACGGCTCTATGACGCGTGCCCACGATGGCAGCGGTCTGGGCTTGGTTATTTGCCGCCGGCTGGTAGAAATGATGGGCGGCAACATTTATCTACAATCTGACCATGGGATAGGAACGGCCGTTCACTTTACCGTACATTTAAGTGTGGCCACAGAAGCACACCCGCCAGCCGTCACCCTTAGGCAGCCTAAAGCGACGCTGGCCCTTAAACGGCTGTTGGTCATCACCAAAGATGCCAGCGAGCGACGCCATATCAGCAAAGAAGCAAGTTTGGTTGGACTGGAAGTCTATCCAACGGCCAGTGTGCAGGAAGCTGCTTACTGGATTGATCATTCACAACCGTTTGACGCGGCGCTGCTGGATACGGCCGTTTGGCAAGAAGACCCATCCGCTTTGGTTTTGCTACAACAAAAAGAGACCAACCAACCCTTACCCACCATTTTGCTAGTGCCAGCAAATAGCGATCAGCCGGTCGAGGCAAACACAGTAACCCACCTATTTTCCGGCACACTCGCCATGCCTGTTGTCAGCGCGCAACTGTACGACATCTTGCTCAATGCATTATCTGTTGGCGATGACACAATGGGGCGTCATGAGCACCAGCAAACCATGGCAGATCGTTATCCCCTAAACATTTTGATTGTTGAAGATAACAAACTTAATCGGCGCGTTCTGAAAAAAATGCTAGGCAAGTTAGGGTATCAAGCAGATATGGCCATGAATGGTCAGGATGCCATCCAGGCAACCGCACAAAAAAAGTATGATGTTATTCTGATGGATATTCAGATGCCGGTGATGGACGGGGTGGAAGCAACCCAGCATATTTTAGCGACCTATTCTGAGGAAGAACGGCCGTACATCATCGCCGTCACCGCCCACGCCCTGGAAGGGGATCGAGAATATTATCTTTCCTCAGGCATGAATGAATACGTCAGCAAACCGATTACGATGAACCAGCTAACAGAAGTGCTCTACCAGGCTGTAAAATACCACGATCTCCTTTCGGTGTTGCCAGAGCCAGCCAACGTTGCCAAGCCCACACAGGCAGATAGCCCATTAGAACACCCGCAGGCCCTTTCTAATCCTATCAATATGGTGGAGTTGGTGCAGCTAGTTGGTGAAAATACACAGGAGTTCCTCCAAACAATGACCCCCATCTTCCTGGAAGATACCCAACATATTTTACAAAAACTGGCCACCGCCGTGCAGGGCGAAGACGATCAAGCCATTCGCCAGGCGGCTCACACCCTAAAGGGCAGCAGTGCCAGTATGGCCATGACAGACCTCTCCCAACGCTGCCGGGAGCTGGAAATGATGGCAAAAGAAAACAAACTCGCTGAAGCAACCGTAAAACTCGAGCAGATCCAGGCTGAATATCAGCGCGTCGAAACAGCATTAAACAGAATGGTTGAAACGGCCGTATAAATCCATCACACCAGATAATTTCAAATAGCGCTCAAGCCAAAGCCAGCTTGAGATCGACCTGATTTAAGAAACTTTTTTGGCTTTTACACAGTCCCCAAACCCATTTCTGTTAGTCACATTGTAACTCCGCTCGTTTACACATAAAATAGTGGTCACTATTTGATTTTTATGCTTATGACCAAAACAGCAACTTCCGACAATCCGTATCATTACAATGGCTCCAATAGCGGTCGCCTCTTTTTTGGGCGGCAAGATATTTTTACCTGGATTTTAGAGCAAACGGGCGATGAACTGGCAGCAGACCAGCTGCTAATCCTGCAAGGGCCAGCAAAAATTGGCAAAACGGCCGTTCTCAAACAAATAGAATTTGGCGCGCTGCACCCCCCATTTGTGGGTATCTATCTCAATTTAGACCAAATTGCGCTAGACAGTTTAAGCGCGCTCTATTGGGAGATCGCCAACGCAGGCCTCACTGCCCTGTCTCGGCAAAATATTGAGCTAGACACATTAAATCACACCGATTTCATTGCCGATCCGGCCAAAGCTATACAGCAACAATTCCTACTGCCCACCCAAAAACTTCTGCAAGAGAAACGGCCGTTTGCCCAAAGCCAACCGCGCCGCCTCCTCTTCTTGTTCGATAATACCGAACTGCTGCTGGAACAAATCCGTGCAGGCGTTCTGCCAACCAACACCTTAGCCACATTACACACCGATCTCACCAACGAAACCACAGCTCGCACCTTGTTTGCTATTGCTGATGAACCAAACGGCCGTGCAGCCGATCTGCCAGAAAGCCTTATTTACCATTTACCTCCGCTGGATGAAGATGAAACGGTGGCCCTGGTACGACAACCTGTTCCGTTTACATTAGTGCAGGATGTCGCCCAATATATTTATCACGTTACCGCTGGCTACCCGCATAAAACGCATCAACTGTGCCATGCGTTATACGAGCATCAGCAGCAATATAATTTATCTCAAATCACAGTGGCAGATGTGGCTGCCGTACATAAATTCACCACTAAAAATGGTGACAGCCCCTTGCCAACATATGATTTACAAGGCAGCAACGCAGTTAAGCAGGCGTTTCGGTTAACCCATGAGTGGGAATTCAAGCGGAATCGTTCTTTTTATTTGCTGCTGGCAGCTATCGTTTTATTAGCGGTTTCCATTCTGCTTTATTCATCTACGGGTGATTCGCCGGTAAGTCAGCAGATCGCTGGATTTTTGGGGGCCGAGACAGCAACGCCAACGGCCGTTTCCCCCACGCCAGAAATTCAGAACGAGGCCGCAGCCAGCCTGTCCGAACTGGCCGCCACCGAAACGCCCCTGCCTACCGAAACGCCCTCTCCCACGCCAACGGAAACACCCACGCCAACCCCAACAGCCACGCCCACCAGCACCCCCACCGCCACACCCGACCGATACCCGGATATGATTGTCCGCGATCAAGACGGCATGGTCATGATGCTCATCCCAGCCGACACCTTCATCATGGGAGCCGCCGAAAACGATTTCATCTCCGCCCCAGATGAACGTCCCCGGCATGAGGTGCGTCTCTCGCAGTTCTACATGGACAAATACGAAGTCAATGTAGAGCAATACGCGGCTTTTCTCAATCGACTGGGCTCCTATGAGCGGGCCTGCGAAGGAGTGGATTGTGCCTGGCCAAATGAACTGGCAGGGTATACCAGCTACCTCATTCGCCAAGATTTGGGCGATGGCACCGTACAGTATTATCCGCTTACAGGCTACGCCAGCTATCCCATCAATCACGTAAGCTGGTACGGAGCCAAACTCTACTGTGAATCGGTAGGAGCCCGTCTGCCCACGGAAGCCGAATGGGAATACGCCGCCAGGGGTACAGATGACCGCGTCTATCCCTGGGGCAACATCCAGCCAGAACCCGGCGGCGACCTTGCTATTTTCCAGAGCGAAAGTTACGAAAATCTCATGCCGGTGGATGCGCTGCCCAATGGGGCCAGTCCTTTTGGCATCTTCGGCATGGCTGGCAGCCTATGGGAGTGGACAGCCGACTGGTACAAAGAAACCTGGTATGCAGAAAGCAACATCAGCAATCCTACCGGACCGGAAACCGGCTTTGCCCGCGTTATTCGAGGTGGAGCCTGGCCCTTTAACAACCGTGCCGACCGCATTCGCGCCACTAATCGCAGCTCACTCTCGCCGGATTTCATCAGTTCGGCCGTTGGCTTTCGCTGCGTTCGTAACCCATAAAAGTTTGCGGCTTTCTCGAAGAAGCGTATGATTGCCAGGAACAGCGCATGCACAAAATCTGGCAAATCCGTATATCTTCTCCAGATTGGTTTGCCATTTTTCTACATGCTAAACATGCGTTGCCCGACCGATAGATGAATAGTTACAAATTTAATTTAAACAGAAGTGAGGAGTCTATAATGAGTAACATCAGTGATTTACCTATCAGCCCCGAATTGTTAGAGATTTTGCGTTGCCCTTTGGCAGTGCAATCAACGGAATATGGCGACGATCCGGGGAAATTGGAGCTTGTACACAACTGCTGGCTGGTTTGTGCTGACACAAATATGAAATATCCCATTCGAGACGGGATTCCAGTCATGTTAATTGATGAAGGGATGAAATGGCGCGATACGGCCGTTGCCGATCTACCTGTTCCCCCACCATCAGCCTGAATGAATATGATATGAAAACCATACTACAAATCGAAGATAACCGCGCCAATCGTTTGTTGGTTGAGCGTGTTTTAGAGCCACATAATTACCGTTTGCTGCATGCAGCCGATGGCGAAACAGGTGTCGCCCTGGCGCTGGATGAGAAACCAGACTTGATTTTGGTTGATATGGGTTTACCCGATGTGGATGGGCAAACTGTTGTTACTTTGCTCAAACAAATTCCAGACATGGAAAGTATCCCCATCGTCGCCATCACCGCCTGGCCACCGGACAAAGCCTTAGAAATGGCCCGACAGTATGGATGTGATGGCTGTATCACCAAACCAATTGATGTAAAGACCTTTGCAGATCAAGTCGCAGCCTACTTTTATAATGACGCTTAAACCTGCAGCCGAAATTACAGCAGCAACATCACGAATGGAACTTCAGCAAGCAAACAGTTTTACTTTTGAGCAATTAACAGATGCGTACAATGAAACGCGCATCGATTATCTGGTACCTATGCCCATGAACGTCGCCCGCCTTATGGAATATTGCCGGGTTTATGATGTTTCTTTGGAACATTCCTGTATCGCCGTTGAAGATGAAATCATGCTGGGCTTGGGCATGTTGGGCATACGTCACCAGCGCGGCTGGATCACACGATTAGGAGTATTGCCAGCAGGACGCCGCAAAGGCACCGGCAGCGCCCTCATGGAAGGGCTTATTGACGCAGCTCACCGAGAATCTCTACAGGCAATGTGGCTGGAGGTCATTAAGGGCAACGAGCCAGCTCACAATCTTTTCCGCAAATATGGATTTGAAGAAACACGCGAGCTCATTGTAGCCCGTCGCGCCCCCAAGGCAGAGTTTAACAAGGCCATTTTTGACCAAATCAGGCGCATTACCACCCTCAACCATGAGGATGCCATCATTTTACTTTCACATCGGCAAGAACGGCCGAATTGGCTCAATGAAACAGAATCCCTACAAAACGTGCGCAATCTCTCTGCCCTGCTGGTGGAACTAAAAAACGGCGGGCGTGGTTGGGTTACTTATCATGCGGGGCTTCTCCAGCTCACCCGGCTCATCGTCGAAGTTACCGTGGGCGATCCCACCGAGGTAACAGAAGCCATCCTGACGGTGTTACACCAGCGGCACAAACGCCAGGATTCCATTGCTGAAAACTTATGCGAAGATGAAAAATGGCTGGGTTTCCAAAAGGCAGGCTATTTTGATTCGTTCCGCCGCATTGAAATGACACGGCCACTATAACGCATAAATCTACTGCCAATCTCCGAACAGTTCCAAAAAACCTTTATGATTACGCCACCAGACCCAACGGCCGTTTTAGCCGCAGCCAACCGCATCCAAGGAATCGCCAACCACACCCCCATCCATACCTCACGCACGCTGAACCAACAAACCGGCCAACAAATTTACCTGAAATGCGAAAACTTCCAACGCGTAGGCGCTTTTAAGTTTCGCGGGGCGTACAACGCTGTCAGTCAGCTCAGCGCAGAACAAAAGGCAGCTGGCGTCGTCACCCATTCCAGCGGTAACCACGCGCAGGGATTAGCGCTGGCCGCCAAACTTTTAGGCGTCAAAGCCACCATCGTCATGCCCGAAGATGCGCCAGCTATAAAACGCGCAGCCACGGCGGGCTATGGGGCAACCATTGTGAGCTGCCCGGCCATCGAGCGAGAAGTGGTTTGTGCCCGCCTCGTTGACGAACAGGGCTATACGCTTATCCACCCATACGACAATCCACACATCATTGCCGGGGCAGGCACGGCCGCTTTGGAATTGCTGCAATCAGTTGAAACGCTAGACATGATTTTTACACCAGTGGGCGGTGGCGGTTTACTTAGCGGGACGGCCCTGGCCGCAGCAGCCAGTCAGCCTGGCTGCCGGGTTATCGGTGTGGAGCCAGCCATCGCCAATGATGCGCAGCGTTCCTGGCAAACGGGAAACATTGTACGATTAACGGCCGTTCCCCCCACCATTGCCGACGGCCTACGCACCCGCTTTGTCGGTGAGCACAATCTGCCCATTATGCGCCAATACGTCAGCGACATCCTCACTGTAACTGAAACAGAAATTATTGAAACGCTCAAGTTTTTGTGGACACGACTTAAGTTGGTAGTGGAACCCAGTTCTGCCGTAGCCCTGGCCCCGGTGCTTACCGGGAAAATTGCCAAACCAGGGCAGCGCATTGGCGTCATTCTCAGCGGGGGCAATGTAGACGTGGCCCAAATTGGGGCGCTTTTTTAGACGGCTAGTTTTTGCGCAACGGCCGTAATCGCAGCTATCTCAGGATGATCGCCTGCATGTTTGCTGTAATGAGCAAACTGAATCACACCACTTTTATCAACGACAAATGTACCCGGCAGCATCTTTACGTCCCCTGTGGCTTTTCCCTGGCGATGCCCGGCCTTAAGCACCCGCACCGTTGCCCGAAAAATGCCCCCGTTCAAAAACTGTCCTAAACTTGACTGCTGCAACCCATAACGATCATACATATCGGTGTGCTTGTTGGTAAAACAGGCAATGCCTGGTGCCAGCCTACCGCAATATCTTTCCGCATGTTTTGGCTCACCAATGCCCATAGCCAACACTTGCAAACCAGCTGCCTTAATTTCTACTTTGTGTAACTCCAACTGAGTTAACCATTCGCGGCAAAATACTCAGCCAAAGTGGCGTAAAAAGGTCAGCAAGGTGGGGCCATTGGCCCAATGGATCGACAGAGCAACTTCATTCCCGGCCACATCAAGGCCAGTCGCTGCAGGAGCAGCGTCTCCAACTTTCAATCGTTTACTCATGGAACTCCTTTTTATGGGATCTTATTTATCTGGATTATAGGAAGAGTTTACATTGCGGGGGAATAAATCATCATTCTTTAACAAAACCAGACGGCCGTTGGTAAAACGGCCGTCTGGTCACATCAAACGATTCAATTGTCACATTAATTGATTAGGCGCTGCCGACAGTCATAGAACGCAGCATCCACGCCATTTCTTCATGGCTGCGCATGGTGCCTATGAGCAAATCGGCCGTACCTTCATCATTCAACTTCTCGGTACAGGCAGCAACGTCATCACGCAGGCTGCTGATAATTTGCTCATGGTCATCCAACAAATTAGCAACCATATCAGTTGCCGAGGGAATTGTGTCGGCAGTTTCGGAGAGACGACTTTGTTCCAAAAACTCAGCCATTGTGCCAATGGATGTACCACCCAGCATGCGATTGCGTTCCGCAATTTCATCAGCCATTAGCTGGATACGGTTGTAATGCTTCTCAAACAATTCATGCAAGACAGTAAAGTGAATACCGGTTACGTTCCAATGATAGTTACGCGTTTTGGTGTACAGTAAATGCTCATCGGCCAGCAGCTTATTCAGTCGCTCTATGAGGTTAATACGGTTCTCTTTTGATAGTCCAATATGGGCCTGGTCTAATTTCTTTGTTTTAGTTGACATATAGTTAGTCTCCTTTTGTGTCTATATCTGCTTATTTTGTTATGGTAATCAATTAGCTGTTGCTGTTGCGCAGGAAAATGAAAGCAGCAATAGCAGCAACGGCCGTACTGAGCATCAGCCAGCCTCGATTACGGACCAACCAGTTATCACCATAGTTTGCCTGAAGCTTTCCGGCAATTTGGTCACGCTTACCGACCAGCTTCATCCGCTCATCGTTGGAAATATTGCCCAACTGCTCCAGGACAATCCCCTTAGCCTGCGTCAACCGGCCGCTTACCACGTTCTGGCTAGCAACATTCTGTTTTTCACTGATTTCATCAATTTTTTTGTCAATTTGTTTATTCAAGCTTTTAGTTGTCATTCCATTACTCCTTAATTTACGTTTATTTGTCAGGCTAAAATATGTATCTTCTAAGTATGGGCCATTTCTTCTATAACCGTTCGGGTTAGCTGCCATTTGGACGGCAGCCAGGCTGTTTGCGGGTCTTGCGTCTCAGTTTTATCTTTCGTTCCGCTTCCAGCAGAAATATCAATAAAAATATCGAAGTGGCCCCATTTGTTTATAACGCTGTGAATGAGTTGTTCAACGGAAAAACGTTGGTTTTCCGCCCGTTCAATTAAAACAAGCCGCTGACCAAACGCCTGGACATATTCTTTCATTTTGCGAGCAACATCCAGGGGCAATCGCCAGCACAACAGAGCAATATCGGCTCCTTTTTTGGCTAACTGCATAACCAAATTTTGTAAAACGGCCGTATCATTCCCAATAAGTAGAACGGCTTTGCCAAATAACATTCTTGGTTTTGTTGAATCGTTAATCATCATTGAGCTCCCGTTGCAAAATAAGTTATCCATTTCTCACTTCCAAATATACTGATGTGTGCAGCTTACGTGTAGGTACCCCGATAGAAGGATAGGTATAGAGAAAGATACATTCCTGGCTGCGCGATATCTCAAACCTTCTTTTATTCTCTATAACATGACTGTTCTCAAATTTTTCGTCGGTACGCTAGGTATTTTAGGTAATCGGCAGCTCAATCTCCATATGTCTGGTTACAGACAGGGGGCACATGTTGTGAGGGCTCGCTTGTATGTCTATCCTCTATATCCCGATACATGGCGCACCCAGACACGGTTAGCTATGCTTTAAATTCGTCAGAAACTCCAGCCTATCAATAGAGGATTCACACATATGAAACGAGTTTTATTGCTAGTAGTAGATGCCCTAACGGCTCCGTTACTGGTGAAAGAGATAGAAAACGGCCGTTACCCCAACTTCAAAAAATTACGCGAAGCAGGTCTTCTGCGAGAATGCACAAGCATTTTCCCCTCCATTACCCATGCTGCTCTCACGAGCATCATTACTGGAGAATACCCCGACAAACACGGCATCATTGCCTCGCACTGGTATGATTTTGCCAAAGACAAGGTTGCTTACTTCAGCGGAAGTCCCGGGATGCTGATACAAAAAGGCGTTGGTAACTTTTTTCGAGAGTTCCTGCTGGAGCTAAATAACGATCACCTCCAAGCACCTACCCTCTTCCAACAATTAGAACGAAAAGGGCTTGAAACCGCCTGCATCAATTTCCCCATCTACCGAGGCGATGTCCCGCACGAAGTCAATATGCCGCTGCTCTTAAAATGGATACCCAACCTGCCTCCAAGCACAATTATTAAGGGTCCCAAAAACCTATTATTGGGTGACTTGCTCCTTAATCCAAATGAGTTGGACATTGAAGCAACTTTTACCGGCGTGGCCAACTGGTTTGGTTTCCACGACAAAAACACCATCGATCTTGTGTTGCAGTTGGCCACCCAAGATGAATTTCCAGATTTTACGCTCGCTTACTTTCCGGAGAATGATGAAACGTCTCACAAAGAGGGACCAACCGCCTCCCACCACAAACTACTTGAGCTGGATGAGATGCTGGGCAAGCTGTTTTCCACTTACGGTGGGCTGGAGGCGTTTTTGCAGCAGTTTATGCTCATCGTCACAGGTGACCATTCGCAAAGTGAAACTTTAGAAGATAAAAATGAGCAGGCGATTGATCTGACGGAAACTTTGAGCGATTTCAAGCTGGCTGAAGCGGGCCAACCGTGGAATAATGACAGCGACATCATGGCTTGCCCTAATTTGCGGGCCGCACATCTCTATTTCAAAGACAATTTCTCCCAAGAGCAACGCCAAAAGGTGCTCAAACAATTACTGGCTGAACCTCGGATCGATCAGTTGATTTACTTAGCTGGCCTAACCGATGAAGGTGAAGGCTACATTGTACAAACGCAAAACGGCCGTCTCCACTTTTGGCATCAAGAAAATGGGCAGGCTGTGGATCGCTATGGTAATTCCTGGGAGTGGGCAGGAAATTTGGCTGTGGTAGACGGCCGTTTACAGGATGGCATCCTTGTCTTCCCCGACTACCCCAATGCGTTTGAACGGATTGCTGGTGCACTGGATTGCTCCACCAGCGGCCCACTCTGGCTAACGGCCAAGCTGGGTCACGAACTGATTGTCCCCCACATTAAACCGTATGTTGGCGGTGGTTCACACGCCTCACTGCATCGTCTAGACTCACAGCCGCCGCTCATTGTTGCCGGTATGCCCGAAAAAGTCATAGTCCCTGAATTTCCCCGCATTATAGACATTGTGCCCCTTTGCCAAACTTGCTTGCAGGCCTGATGTTTGGCTTCCTTTGGCAATCGCTACAAACAAGATAATATCCAATAAATTCTCTTTTCTATCTTGAGAGAATTGGTTCAAACCTGGCAAACGAGCTGTATAATCAAAAGAGAAAAAGATTAGGAAAAGGGACAAGCCTTGGGACAAGATATAAACCATCAATCACAGACCATCTCTGATGACAGAAATCAACGTTTACTAACACTCCTGCAAGAAATCTCCTTAGCTGTCGCACAAGCGGAAACAATTAATAATGCCTTTGCCGCAGTGCTTACCCACGTATGCCACTTTATGAATTGGCCGCTGGCCCACGTTTACATTTGGTCTGAGGCAGCCAATGCATTGGTCTCCAGCCGCATCTGGTATATGGCAGATGCTTCCACCATTGTGCCCTTCCGTGAGTTAAGCGAAGCAACCCAATTCCGTCGAGGGGAGGGGACACTGGGCTATGTTTGGCAGACCGGCGAGGCAATTACCATTTTAGATGTGCATGATAGCTCAATTATCGTCCGCGAGATGCCAGCAGAGGAAGAAGGCGTGCGCGCTTATTTTGCTTTTCCGGTGATGATAGATGGTCAGGTAACGGCCGTTCTTGAATTCTTCTCACCTGAATCTGTGCCGCCAGACCCCAATATGACTTCCGTCATCAACCACGTGAGCGCCCTGCTTGGGCTGGCCTGGCAAAAACAGCAAACAGTCGCCCGACTCCAGCAAAGTGAAGCGCAAT
Organism: uncultured Anaerolineae bacterium; assembly: GCA_905479495.1. Lineage (GTDB taxonomy): Bacteria > Chloroflexota > Anaerolineae > Promineifilales > Promineifilaceae > Leptofilum. The sequence goes on along the minus strand of CAJQMR010000033.1, from coordinate 17,086 downwards.
TGGCCGAAGCCCAACGTACGGCCCATATTGGCCATTGGGAATGGGATATTATCAGCAATGAAGTCACCTGGTCCCCAGAACTGTATCGCATCTACGGCCTTACCCCAGACAACTTCACCGTAACCATTGAAACGTACCTTTCACACGTCCATCCCGGCGATCAGGACCATGTACAAAATAAAGTAAATGGTGCCTACGAATACGGCCGTTCCTTTGATTACTTTCACCGTATCATCCGACCCGACCAAACCGTGCGCGTTGTTCATGCCCGCGGTCGCCCCGTCTACGATCAGGCTGGCAGCATTGTCAAATTGATTGGCACGGCCCAAGATATGACCGAGCTCAAGGAAACCGAGCTTAAGCTGGCCCAATCGGTACGCCAGCTATCAACATTGGTGGAAATTGGTCAGGCTATCGCCTCTACGCTGGATTTAGAACAAATCTATGAACGGGTATTAACTTTAGTACGGCCGTTAATTGGTGCAGAAGCCCTCCTCCTCTTCCTTTATAAAGACAAAATGCTAGAAATCATCGCCTCAGATCAAGATAGCTTGCTGAACATGCGCGACATGCGCGGCCTGCGCATTACCCCAAAATCTGGTATCGCTGGCGAAGTATGGCAGCGCGGACAACCTGTGTTGTTAAAAGGCCAAGCCTGCGTTGAGCAGCTCTCCCCCAAGCTTAAAAACATGACCGGCTATACGCCGCAGACCGTTTTAGCCGTGCCGATTCGCTGGCGGGACAATGCCGTAGGGGTCATTGAAGCAACGCACCAAAATGCCGCTGCCTTTAATGAAGAATTTTTGGGACTTTTAGAGACAATTGCCACCTGGACAGCCATCGCCATTGCAAATGCCCGACAGTATACCCAGCTGCAACGCCGCCTGAGCGAAAGTGATGCGCTGTTATCCATCAGCCATGCCCTGACTGAAACGCTGGAACTTGATCAGCTGTTACAGCTCATTGTCACCCAGGCCCAGAAAGTCATCACCAATGCCGATTGGGCAGCCATCCATTTGCTTCAACCCAAGACAAATCACCTGGAGCTGGCTGCGCGCGCTGGACTGGACCTCGGCCTGGATGAGTACCACATTGCCCACGGTGAAGGCATTGCCGGGCAGGTAATCGCCAGCGGTGACGTTATAAATGTTTCTGATGTGCAGAACGATCCCCGCCGCTTGCCGGTTGATCTCAACACCAACGCCCACTCATTGTTAGTCGCTCCAGTAGAAAGCCGCTTACGGCGCATTGGCACAATTAGCGTGCAATGTGCCACTCCAGCTAGCTTCACCGCCGATGACGAAAGGCTGCTCACCGTCTTGGGCGTGCAGATCGGTATGGCCATTGAAAATGCGCGTCTTTTTGCCGCCCAGCGACGGGCGCGGGAAAAAGCCGAAGGGCAGCGAGAGCGCATGCGCCACATGGCGCGCCGCGTGATGCAAGCTCAAGAAACCGAGCGGGCTCGCATTGCCCGTGAGCTGCATGATGAGTCAGGACAATGGCTGACCTCACTAAAAATCAGCCTGGATTTGATTCGCTCAGCCCTCCCTGAAACATTAAGCGATATTCACGATAGTCTGAACGATGTATTGGAACTCACCGATAAAACGATGAGCAATTTGCGATTATTGTCTCATAATTTGCGCCCACCGGGGCTGGATGTCTATGGATTGGATGCCGCGTTAGCCGGTCTGTGCCAGGACTTTGAAACACACACCCATTTAAAAATCGTCTACTCTTGCAGCTCGCTGCCAAATTTGGCAGAGCTAACCTCGCTCTCGCTGTACCGGTTTGCTCAGGAAGCAATTACTAACGCAGCCAAACATGCTGAGGCAACAGAAGTACAGGTGACGCTGGCGCACGATTCGGATATGATCTGGCTTCAAGTTGTGGATAATGGCTGTGGCTTTTCACCACCTGAAATGGATGAGGATGCGCCCAAGGAAGGCATCGGTCTAACGAGCATGATAGAAAGATTGGAAATGGTAAACGGCCGTATCCAAATAGATTCATCACCAGGGCAAGGCAGCGTGATCACAGCCTTTGTTCCCCATGTTGCGGCGGAGGAAACATGATTCGCATCGTTATTGCTGAAGATCACAACCTGGTGCGGCAAGGCATCCGGGCTTTACTGGAACAAAGTGGCGACGTTCAGGTTGTAGCTGAAGCAGCAACCGGCGAAGAAGCTATCCAATTAGTCGAAGAACATAAGCCAGATGTTGTGGTTATGGATCTTTCTATGCCCCGTCTGGACGGCGCACAGGCAGCCGAGCGCATCATCAATATGAAGCTGCCGACCCAAATTATCATTTTATCCATGCATGCCGACACAACCATGGTGCAGCAGCTGCTTCGTCACGGCGTCAAGGGGTATTTGCTCAAAGACGCCGTCACCGAGGAACTGATGCTGGCCGTGCAATCCGTCAGCCAGGGTAAGCTCTTCCTCAGCCCCACCATTTCAGACTCTGTTATGACCATGCTGCTCTCCCCCTCGGACGAAACGGCCGAAACTGCTGCGGATCTGCTGACCCCACGGGAGCGCGAAGTGCTTCAGCTGGTCGCTGAAGGACATACCAATAACGCCATTGCGGAGATTTTGAAAATTAGCGTGAAAACGGTGGAGAAGCACCGGGCCAATCTGATGACCAAGTTGGAAGTAAACGATTTGGCTTCGCTCATTCGCGAGAGCATTAAACAAGGTTTGATCTTGCTGGATGGGTAAGCACCTCGGCCAAAACCAATAAAAAAGCTGTTTTTCGATTGCGGCTTGCCACGCGAGCAAATGGTAGGGTATTCCCCCATACGGCATTGACCCTGTTTATGTCACAATGAATAGCATTAAGCGTTCCGCTTGTTAGGCGGAACACTAAGTGCAAACAAATTTGTTTTGTCGGGTGAGGAGAAAGCATCCTCAGATGCGTCCTAGCTGAACCCGTTCGCATTTGAGAATGCTCACTCCTCATCTTATATTTGTTTGTACTTAGCATGAAGATTCGTTGGGGGATTTTATGCCCTTTATCATCCAAACAAGATTATGTCGGAGCAAACAATTCGGGTTTTAGTTGTTGATGATCACAAATTGGTGCGTAAAAGTATCCAGACGCTGCTGATGCGAGAGTCAGACATACAAGTTATCGGCACAGCCAAAGACGGCCGTACCGCTATCGAACTCGCCCAGGCTGAAGAGCCAGATGTGATCGTCATGGATGTTTCCATGCCAGAGCTGGACGGCATTCGCGCCGCCGGGAAAATAAAGGCATTGGGAATTTCCACACAAATTATTATGCTTTCCATGCACCATAGCAGCGCGCTGGTGCAGCAAGCGCGTAAAAATGGTGCCTCTGGCTATATCATCAAACAGCAGGCCACCAGTGAACTGGTTCCCGCCATCCGCGCCGTTTTTGATGGGGCAACAATCCTCTAAGTTCAACCCCAAAACATTCTTTTCCAGCCTTCTACAACTGAAGTTAACTTCTTTTATCGGATAATTATCGAAAGCCTCTGCTTCGCTTTAACTGTTCCGCCTGTTTCACCTTTGGGCAGCGCACTACACCCTTTCCCAGGGAAATGGTAGGGTTTTCCCTAATCAGAAAGTAGGTCCATTCCCCATATCGCATACAGCAACTTTCACCGATACTTAGGGTATAGCTATTCGCTAAACAAAATTAAATCTTCTTACGACTACCAACTAACTAAAACGAATACGCCTAAAAGAAGAAAACAAAGGAGAATCTAAAACATGATCCGCATTCTACTTGGTCACCCCTCTCGCCTAGTCTGTGATTCCTTGCGCACCGCTCTAGATAATATTGAGGATGTTTACGTTGTCGGTTGTGCCACAACGGCTGAGGAGCTTTATTTTCTTCTTCCACATAGCAACGTTGTCCTTCTGGGCAGCGAGCTAGAAGACACAACCGCCCTAGACTTGCTCGCTGAAATCCGCATGACCCATCCACAAATCAAGGTGCTGGTTCTAGGCTTAAACGATAATCCGAATGCCATCATCCGCTACATTGAAGCGGGCGCGGCTGGTTACATATTGCAGGATGAATCTGTGGTAGAGATGGTACAGAAACTTCAGGCAGCCCATGAAGAAAAGGCTATTGTTTCGCCATCCGTTGCAGCCGCCATGATGGATCGCCTAACTCATTTGGCAAGTTTAGACACACCGGCTGCTTATCTTGAAGCCAGAGAAACGCAGCTGACCGATCTAACTCCTCGTGAGGAAGAAGTTTTGGTCTTAATTAACGAAGGCTGCAGCAATCAAGAAATTGCAGATCAGCTTTTCATTGAATGTGGCACGGTCAAAAATCACGTCCACAAGATATTGAAGAAGCTCGACGTTAATAATCGGCATGAAGCTGCCTACGTACTCCAATCAAACCAGTCACCTGCCCCGGTTGCGGTAGCCGCTTAATGACCTTGGCACGAGCCCAACGTAAACGGCCGTTTACCCCCCATTGGTAAAATACACAAGGAAGTAAACTGTATGGAAGATTCGATCCCAGTGCCAACCAAGCCAGCACTGTCTAACACCACAACCGGTTTTGTTGTTCTAAATCCTGTAGCAGGAAAAGGGCAGCCAGAACGGATTAAAGAGATATTGCAATCATCCCTGGGAAAAGAGCGGTATGACCTGTACGAAACAACCGGAGAAGAATCTTTGCCGGATGTGGTGCAAACGGCCGTAAAAGAACATGACTACGCCTGGATTGCCGCCATTGGTGGCGACGGCACCGTCTCCCAAGTGGTCAATGGGTTGGTAGGCAGCGACATCCCGCTGGTTATTCTGCCCGGCGGCACGGGTAACGTGTTGGCCCAGGACCTGGACATCCCTCAGGATATCGAGACTGCTTGTGAGCTGTTGCTGCACGAAGGCAGGGTACAACACATCGATGCCATTCAGATAAACAACAACTATTTTGTACACCAAATTGGTATCGGCCTGGAATCGATGATGCTGGATAACACCTCATCTGAACAGAAAAACCGCTGGGGGATGGCTGCTTATTTGTGGACGGCCGTTAAAGAAGCATTTGGCTGGCAACCACACGCCTTCACCTTCACCATCGATGGCGAAACACACCATCTTCACGCATCAGAGGTTGCGATTGCCAACGCAGGCAAGATCGGAGCCTTTGGGCTGAAGTGGGACGACGAGATCAGACCAGATGACGGCCGTATAGATATTGTCCTTTTGCAGGCACGCTCTCTGGCTGACTACGCGCAAATCATCTGGGCATTAGTCACAGGCAAACAGCGAAAATCGCGCCGTTTTAAAATTTTTTCCGCCTGGAAAGAAATACGCGTAGAAACCAAACAGCCATTACCCGTGCACGGTGATGGTGAAATTTTTGAAAACATATTGCCTTTTACGGCCGTTGTCATTCCCAAGGCCCTAAAAGTTATTTTGCCCTAAGCGGCAAACCCAATCAAAGCGAGGTAATGTTTAAATGAAAATTGTAACTGGATTATTTTCCCCAGAAGATGCTGTCGCGGTAATTCGCCGCCTGACAAAGCAAGGGTTTAACTATGATGACTTTTCTATGATGTCCTCAGCGGCAGAAATGCCAGATTATTTAGAAGGCGATCCAGAAAAATCGGCTACGACCGGTGCCGCTGCAGGTGCGGCCGCCGGAGGTGCCGTAGGTGCCCTAAGCAGTATGGCTGTTTCAACCATTCCCGGCTTTGAAACCATGTTTGTTTCTGGTCTGATGACAACGGCCGTTGGCGGGGTCATCGGCGGGTATTTAGGCAGCCTGTATAATGTGCGTGCTGAAACCCAAACCAAAATTGATATCCATGAAGCGCTTGAGTCAGGCGACATATTAATCATTGTCCGCACCGATAAAACCAACAAAAATTCGGCTGAATCCATCATGAATAAAAGCAATGGGCAACACATCGAAACCCATACAATTCCCGCCGAAAAATTTAAAGCGCAGCAGATGCCTGGCTGATTCCACTAAAATCAGGCATCGCGTTCAAACTTCTGGATAAGCCTCATTAATTATTGCTCAAGGTAATGGTGGTCAGGTTTAGCTGGTCGTTTGGTTGGGAACGGCCGTTCATGACCACAGGCAAACGCACGCCATCCCCAGGTGTGTAGAGGCCAATGGCCAGCGTGTATTCCCCCGCCCCCGCTTCGGCGTAAATAGGGATGGTGCGCGCATCGATCACAATCTCGCCCGGCAGCCAGGTGGCAGTGAGCCAGGCAGCCCCCACAGGCGGACTATCAAACTGCCCCCAAATTTGCCCATCGGCACCAATCAGCTGATTAAAGACGGTGTAATTTTGCGATGGTGTCTCCATCGCCTGCCAATAAAGCGTCAGGCCAATCTCGCCCCCCGCCTCGGCCTGGCTCCTGTCCAAATCATAACCCAACAGTTGCATATGCTCGCCAAATTGGGCCGCAAGCGGCTGGCTAATTTCTGGCATCTCAAAAAGGTGCGGACGCAGATCGAGACTCATATCGGCCAGTTTGTTGCTGCCTTGGGTGATGGGCAGGAAACGGCCGTCTGGGGTCAGTAAGTTCAGGCGGAGTTCAGGATTTGTCTCAGTGGGCATGTCCAGCGGAATATTTAAGCTGTGGAAGCTGCTCACCTGCTCATTGGTTTGCCACTGTGAGGGCGGATACACACCCGGCCAGATGGCAAACTGCTGGCTTAAAAATGGCGCGTCAGCCCCTGGCTGGATGAGCTGTAGCTCAACTTTGTAATCCTGGGCAGGTGCCTGGAGCGCTACCCAATGTAAAGAAATATTAACCGGCAAGCCTGGCGCGATGAGGCTGCTAAACGTGCTGCTTTGCAGGGCAATGGTACCATCAAAAATAAGCATGTCCGCCGTAGGCGTAAACTCCTTGAGCGGTCGGCTGCGCACCAAATGAGGACCAAACGAATTAATATCATCGCCTTGGAGCGGATAGTTGGCACCAGCGCTGTCGTGAATGAAAAAGCGCAAATAGGCCGACCCCGGCGGCATTCCCTCAGGAATGGGCAGCGCCAGCTGCTGCACGATGCGGTCACCCTTTTGCCAATGCTCCTGGGGGTAGCCCAGCAGATTGCTGTCGCTGGCCCATAAATTGCCGTTGCTGTCTAGCAGCTCGGCACGGACAAAGGTGAGTTGGTTAGGCAAGTCAGGCACATCCGCAGGAATTTGCCAATGTGTTAGCAGCGTAACGGTATCACCCCGAAAAAGCTCATTGGGCAGATCGTAGCCGATCAGTTGGGGGGCGTTGCTGAAGTTGAGAACGGCCGTGTGCTGCGGCTGCCACGCAAGCTGACCCGCATCGAGTTTGTACTGTAAAGCGGCCGTTTCTCCGTCATCATAAGGGATGGGGGTAACGGCCGTCTCCAATTCAATTTCCTGGGCTATCTCCGCCGGTATCGGTTCGGCCTGCGAGAAAAAGTACCAGGCATCGCCCTCGTTGGGCCAGACAAAGCTGTGGTCAGGATTAAACCAATCGACGATGCGTTGATTATGGTAGGCAAAGGTGCGGGGAGCCAGGTCGTGGGCGTACTGACGGGCAATAAAAATACGGCCGTTTTCAGGTGGTAGATGATCCTCCAAAAAATGGCCAACTTGCGCCAATTCCGCCTGATACACATGCCGGACTTCATCGTTATTGTTCCATACCACGAAATAATCTCGCCAGCTGCGCGCAAAAATAAGGACCACCCCCACGGCAGCAAGTTGGGGAACGATCGATATTAGGTGCGGCCAGCGGCGCGCAATGCTCTGGAAAACTGTGTCAAAGCCAACGGCCGTAATCAGATAAATCGGCACTATAGCCCCCGCCGCCCGCAAAAAAGATGAGTTGGCGGAGAGGATAAGGTTAGGGGCAAGCATAGCCCCCAGCCACAGCAGCAGGACGGCATAAGCCGGTTGATTGGAGATTGAAGCCGTTAATCTCCAATCTCTAATCTCTAATCTCCTCTTCGCAAAAGCAAACCACAAACTAACCAAAATACCAGCATAAAAAAAGAGTCCGGTAACCGGATCGAACACCGGCTGACCAGAAAGATGGTAACGCCATTCTTTGTCGCCATGAATGGTAAACATGCGCAGCACGCCACCAACAGACTCGCCTAGCTTGCCCCACTCTCCTTCATTTAGGGCATCCTCTAAGGCCACATTGAGGCCATCAATGCGTTGATTCACTTTGTCGGGGTTTTGCCAGATGTAACGGCCGTACGGCAAAAAGACAATCAGGGTTACCAGGACACTTGCGGCCATTTTGCGCCATTGCTGCCGGAAACGGTCCCGCTGGAACCAAAAGAGCCAGCCAAACCAGCCCAAAATAACGGCGGGAAACACTCGACTCGGAATGTAGGTGTAAAGGGTAAGTCCGTGAACAACCCCAGCAAACAGCCAATCGCGCCAACGGCCGTTGCGCCAGGCACGCTGCATTAAAAATACGGTGAGCGCCGTCAGGCAGGTAAGGCTAACAGCCCGTAAAGCCCAGCGGGATTCCATGAGCGGCCAAAGGGAAACGGCCGTTAATCCCGCCGCAATCAATCCAACCCGTCGATTAAACCCATTGCGCCCGATGCCATAAGCCAGAGGTACACAGGCCAGCCCCAGCAACACAGCAGGCAGACGCATAGCAAAAATGGTGTCGCCAAACAGTTGTTGAGAGAGCGCAATGAGGTAGAACAGGAATGCTTCACGGCCGTTATTGCCTTCAAAGTAAACGGGCAGGTTCCCCCAACGGATTTGGGCAGCATCGATGGCGTTAAACAATTCATCGCCGTTTAAGCCTGGTGGCGCTGTGGTCAGGCGATATAGGCGAAAAAAAAGGCCAACAAGAATTATCAGGCCAAGGAGAATGTGCGTCTGGTAGGGTTTAAATTTACTCACAATGGTAGTGTACGGCCGTTGCTCCTCATCACAAAATCCGGCCAAGTATATCATTTGTGTGGGAGACGCTGCCAGATAATCAGAGGCGTCATCAATCTCTACTTGTGCTATGCTTATGCTGCCCTAAGGCAATTTTCCAAAGGATGGATTTTTTAATCCTTTGGCCTTAAGAAAGAGGAGGTAATCAGGTGAAAGCAATTCAGATACAGCAAACGGGTGATCCCGAAACGTTATTTTACACAGACATTTCCTTACCAGAACCTGGCCCCGGTGAAGCACGCGTCAAAATTGAAGCGGCTGGCGTAAATTATATTGATACGTACCATCGCAACGGCCAATACAAAATGGCCCTCCCCTTCACACCTGGCATGGAAGGTGGCGGTGTGGTGGACGCGGTTGGTGAGGGGGTTACGGCCGTTTCTCCTGGTGATCGGGTTGCCTACGCCATGCACATTGGCTCCTACGCTGAATACGCCATTGTCCCCGTCTGGCGGCTGGTGATTGTGCCCGAAGATGTGAAGATGGAGCTAGCAACGGCCGTTATGCTGCAAGGCATGACCGCCCATTACCTTACCCACAGCACCTACCTGGTACAGGCTGGAGATACCGTTTTAATTCATGCCGCTGCGGGTGGTGTCGGTTTATTGTTGGTGCAAATCGCCAGCCTGCGTGGAGCCCGCGTCATTGGCACTGTTTCCACTCAGGAAAAAGCCGAACTGGCCGAAGAATATGGTGCCGACAATATCATTCGTTATACCGAAATAGATTTTGCCGAAGCGATCAATGAGCTAACCAAAGGCAAAGGCGTCAACGTAATTTACGATGGCGTCGGGCAAGCCACCTTCCGCAAGGGGCTGGACTGCCTAAAACCACGGGGAATGATGGTTCTGTATGGGCAAGCCAGCGGTCCAGTCGAACCCCTGGACCCCCAAATTTTAAATCAAAAAGGGTCTATCTTCCTCACCCGACCCAGTTTAGCCCATTACAGTGCCAGCCAGGAAGAAATTGAAAGCCGGACCGATGATCTTTTCGACTGGATTGCTTCAGATGCTATCCAGGTGCGTATTGATCGCACCTACCCTTTGAGCGAGGCAGCAGAAGCCCATCGCTATATCGAAGGACGTCGCACCAAAGGCAAATTGCTGCTGCTGCCCCAGCAGCCAAACAAACTATCAGCGCGAGAAGAAACCATCAACACAGAAGACCCCATCGACGAGCAAAGCTGGGAATCCTTCCCCGCGAGTGATCCTCCGCCGTATTAAGCACGCGATATTTGCTTTGCAGGGTTAAGTTACTCTTTCACCTTTCCATTCTCTTGGAAGCTGTGCTGGGTTTGGGCCAGGGCGTCCAGGTAGTCGGACACACGCCGATTAATTGTTTCTGATGGATAACGGCCGTCTTCTCCTAAGGTACCAGCTTCCATTCCTGTTAGCAGCTCAATGCCCTCATCAATGGTGGTCACTGGATAAACATGAAACTGACCTTCGGCAACGGCGGCCACGACTTCGTGGCGCAGCATCAGATTTTTGACATTGGCTGCGGGGATAAGCACGCCTTGCTCACCCGTCAGCCCACGCGCCTGGCAAATATCAAAAAAGCCTTCGATTTTCTCATTAACGCCGCCAATCGCCTGCACCTGTCCTCGCTGATTTACAGATCCTGTAACAGCAAAAGATTGTTTGATGGGCACATCAGCCATCGCGGACAGCAAAGCATATAGCTCAGCTGAGGAAGCGCTATCGCCATCAACGCCGCCATAATTCTGTTCAAAAACCAGCGAAGCAGTGAGGGACAACGGCCGTTTATTGGCATAGCGTCCACCCAAAAAGCCACTTAAAATCATGACGCCTTTGGAATGCAGCGGCCCACCCATTTCCACCTGACGCTCAATATCGATGACTTCGCCTTTGCCCAGACGTACCTGGGCCGTAATGCGGCTGGGATGACCAAAGGCGTGCTGTCCCACAGCAATCACCGACAGGCCATTGATCTGGCCCACAACGGCATCTTCCGTGTCGATCAGAACAATATCGCGCAAAACAGCTTCTTGCATTCGTTCGCGGATACGGCCGTTGCGGTAATTTTGGGCATCAATCGCCTTTTGTATATCGGCAGGCTGTACCACCTCATGTTCATTTTGTGTAGACCAATAGCTCGCCTCACGCATTAAATCAGCCATGGGCTGCATACGCGTGGATAATTTCTCCGCGTCGCCTGCCAGCCGGGAACTGTGTTCAATAATTCGAGCAACCGCTTGTCGGCTAAAAGGTTGCAACGCCTCATGATGCACCAGCGAGCTAATAAATTGGGCATAAATATGGCTATTTTCCTCGTCCCATTCCATTTCATCTTGAAAATCGGCCGCAACCTTAAACAGCTCAGCAAAATCTGGATCGAGCTGATACAGCATGTAATAAAGCCGACGCTCACCCAACAATATGATTTTAACCGTCAACGGAATAGGCTCTGGCTCCAACGTAGCAGTGCTAATAAATCCCAACGAATGCTCTAGCGGCTCAATATTAATTTCACAAGATTGCAAGGCTCGCTTGAGACATTCCCAACTTTGGGTGTTCAGCAGCACTTTGCGCGCGTCCAAAATGAGATAGCCGCCATTTGCGCGGTGCAGTGTCCCCGCCTTGATCATCATAAAATCAGTGATAAGCGCCCCCATTTGGGCGGTGTGCTCAATACGGCCGATTAAATTAGCAAAGGTTGGATGGTCAGCATAAATTACCGGCGCCCCAGTTGTCTGGCTATTGTCCACCAGCACATTGACCTGATATCGGTTGAAAAAGTAAGAGCCTCGCGAAATTTGCTGCCGCCCCTGCATCGCGGCCATGATTGGATTTTGCTCTGGAGAAGCTGAAGCATCTGACTGCAAAAACTTGTCTGCGTTTTGGATAACATCTTGCTTTACCTCTTGCAGATAAGCAACCACCTCAGGGTAAGCTTCATACTTTTTAATAAGCTCCTCGGCAAAAAGTGGGGATACAGAGAAGGTAGCCATCTCTTGATCAAGCTGTCGTAGCTCCGCACGGCTTTGCCGGCTCCATTGTGGCAGTTGCTGCATCAAACGCTGGAGCTTGTTCTGATATTTTTCGATTGTTTCCTCATACTTCTTTCTTTCTTCATCAGATAGCTTCTGAAACTGCTCAGACCGTATCACTTCACCATCTGATAAGGGAGCAATCGCCAATCCCTGCTGGGTTTTTATCAAGACCACATTTTCTTTTTGGGCCTCATTGTTCAATTGCTCCAAGCCATCTTCCTGCCTGGCGTGTAATCGCTCCTCAATAGCCTGCCGCTGAGTCTGATACTCTTCGCTCTCAAAGGTAGCTGGCAGCACGGTAAACAGTTCCTCCAGCAAATGCTCCATATCCTGGCAAAATTCACTACCCTTGCCGGCTGGCAAACTGATGGCATTGGGCTGATGCGGCTGCCCAAAATTGTATACGTAACACCAATCAGGCGGAATTGGCTTGTCTTTGGCCTGCTGATCGAGATAGCGACATACGGCCGTATACTTCCCCACCCCATTTGGCCCAAGCGCAAACAAATTGTATCCATCCTGCACCATATCAATGCCAAACTGGATAGCTTCAACTGCCCGCTCCTGACCAATAATGGCAAAACTATCATCCAAATCGGCCGTTGTTTCAAACTCAAACTGATCTGGATCACATTGCCGGTAAAGTTCTGCTGCCATCAAACTTTTTTTGTGGTTCATCATTTTCCCCTTTTCTCTAACCCACCATGACGCATCCCCAACTGCAACCAGATCATGTGTGGAAAATTCCACATCGTAAACTGGAATAATTTTCATTATAAAACCCAACAGCACTCAACCGCAATATGTCCTTCAAGTTTTTGTTGAGTACCAGTTGAAAGCCACGCCACGACAAAATGGTAATCTCTTAACGGAAAAGGTCTGTCCCAGTATAATTAAGCGAATGACCCATTTAATTGCCTGGCTGAGCCGTTTTACCCGTTGGCTAATCGATCCCCGCAACCGACTTTTCAAACTACTGGTCGTCTTTCTTTTGGCGATATTTGCTACTTACTTCATTAATCAGGGGATTGGTTATGTGCGCTTGTTCAACGACCCACGCAGCCAAACATTTTTGCAGTGGTCACAAGGGGATGCCACAGCGCGGGCTGAACTGATCACGACACAGCACGAAACCTGCCCCGGTGCACCGTTCATCTTGCCCACAGATGGGTTCATTGGCCTGCTGTATGCAGATCCGCGCGGGCCTTATTCCAGCAGCAATCCCCACCAGGGCATCGATATTTTTAGCGAAGGGGAACCCGGTATGACACCCGTGTACGCCGCCTACGATGGCTATGTCACCCGGGACGCCAGCTGGCGCAGCGCCCTCATTATGCGCGTCCCGGACGATCCTCTACATCCTGGCAACCAAATTTGGTTGTATTATGCCCATATGGCTAACCGGGAGGGCAACAGCTTTATTGAGCCAGCCTTCCCACCGGGGACATCTGAACTGTTTGTGAAACAAGGAACGCTGCTAGGCTACACAGGAGACTATAATGGTAATTCCCCCCGCACCATTTGGGTACACCTCCATTTTTCTATTGTGAAGGATGATGGCAACGGCCGTTTCCTCAACGAACTCGACTTTGCCAATACGCTCGATCCTTCACCTTATCTGGGCATTGCCGTCAACTACGAATGCGCCGCCACCACCGCTGGCTGCACTGCCCAGCCAACCTGTGAAAATTAAACTATGCCAAACCGACTCAAAACCATTATTCAGCGCTGGAGCCGCCAACGCATGCCCCAGCTAGACGGCCGTCTCTACCTCAACGACCTCCAAGGTAAAGTTACTATCCAGCGAGACCATTGGGGCGTGCCCCATATTCACGCTCAGAATCGGCATGATCTTTTTGTAGCGCAGGGCTTTGTCCATGCGCAGGATCGCCTCTGGCAAATGGAGCTAAATCGTCGGGCAGCTTCGGGGACGCTTTCGGCCATTTTTGGCCCCATTACCCTGGAAACGGATCGCCTCAGCCGCACCTTTGGCTTTGCCCGATTGGCCGTCGGCACGTTGGACCAGATGGAAGCACAGGCACTTAACGATTTGGTCGCTTACACGGCCGGTGTCAATGCATTCCTAGCCAGCCAGCCCTTATTGCCTATCGAATTTAGCATTGTGCAGCATCGTCCGCAGCCTTGGGAGTTACTCGACTCTTTGGCCTATGCCCACTTGCAATTGTGGGCGCTTACCCACGGAGCCATCGCAGAATTGGTACAGGCCCAGCTCATCCAGCAGGTTGATCCGGCACTGGTCAACGATTTGCTTACAACCTATCCCGAAAATCACCCGGCCACCTTGCCAGACGGCATTGAAGAAAACGCGCAATGGATTGATACCTGGCGAGGAACGGCCGTTCCCTGGCAAAACCCCTTCCACGGAAAAGGAAATCTAGACGGTGCCGGGCGAGGCAGCAACGGCTGGGTCATCGCCCCAGAACACACCGAGAGCGGCGGAGCCATTCTGGCCAACGACATGCACTTGCCGATGGGCACGCCCTCCATCTGGCACTTTCAACATTTACGCAGCGACGATGGCTTTCATGTGGCTGGGTTTACGCAGCCGGGAATCCCCTACGTGATGGTGGGCCACAATGGACATATTGCCTGGGGTGCCACCCTGGCTTATACCGACAGCGAAGACCTCTTCATTGAAAAACTCCATCCTGATGATCCAACCCTGTACCAATTTAAGGGCGAGTGGCAACCGGTCCGGCAAATCGAAGAAGAAATTGAGGTGCGCTTCCAAAAATCGCACCAGGAAATAGTCTCGCTCACCCATCATGGACCACTCATCCACCATTTGCTAGCCGGGGCAACCGAACCTCTGGCGTTTAGCTCGACTGCGCTGCGCAGTGTCACCACAATAGATGGTTTTGGCTGGTTGAATACGGCCGTTAACTGGGACGCGTTTGTAACGGCCGTAGCTCGTATTCAGGCCCCACCACTCAACCTCCTCTATGCCGACCAGCAGGGCAACATTGGCCACTGGGTGACAGGCCAGGTTCCCATTCGGGCCGATGGCGACGGCAGTCTGCCCGCACCGGGCTGGACCGGCAGCCACGAATGGATTGGCATCGTTCCCTTTGACGAGATGCCCCACGCACTCAATCCACAAGAGGGCATCATCATTTCTGCCAATCATCGGCTGCTGCCGCCAAACAAAAGCCCACACAACCTGGGGCAGCTATGGCGCAACGGCTATCGTGCCGAGCGCATTCGCCAATTGCTAGCGGAGCAGCCCAAACACAATATAGACAACTGCCGCCGCATCCAACTCGATCTGCTTAGCCTGCCCGGTTTGCAGCTGGTTGCTTTGCTAGACAACTTGCAAGTGACCCATCCAGATGCCCAACCGGCATTAGAATTATTGCGGCGCTGGGATGGTAATCTAGGGCAAGAAAGCATTGGCGGCACCGTTTTCCAGGTGTTGGTGAAACAGCTCGCCCCCGCTGTGCTGGCCCAAAACGTGCCGCCTGGCCTCATGCCTTCGCTGCTGGGCCAGGGCATGAGCGACATTTTGCACCCGGTGAATGAGTTCCAGGGATTTTTACTTGTTAACCTGCTCAAAATCCTGACGAACGTGCCATCGCCCTGGTTTGAATCATTGGCTATGCGAAACACTTTACTTGAGGAATGTTTGGTGGAAACAACGGCCGTTCTGCGGCAAATACTTGGAGAAAATCCCGCTGAGTGGCAATGGGGCCGCCTGCACCAGATCACATTTAAACATCCCCTGGGCCTGATTTCGCCGTTTGACCAGGTTTTTAACGTCGGGCCATTTCCCTTAGGCGGTGATGGCAATACGGTCGCGCAAGCCGGCATGCGCCCTGGCAGCTATGTCAATGATGGCATTGCCGTTTCCTCACGTCTCATTATTGATCTCAGTGCCATCGAGCAAGCAGAAGCAATGCTGGCCCCTGGACAATCCGGCTATTTGGGCAGTGCACATTACCAGGATCTGGCAAAAATGTGGCTGCAAGGCGAGAATTTCTCCGTGCTGTGGACAGAAAAAGCGGTCCAGGCCGCTGCGCAACATACGCTTACCCTAACCAAACGGCCATGATGAAGCTCACACATCAATCATGACAAACATCAGATGAACCACCCAACCACCCTGTTACAATCTAACCGTAACTTTTTATAAAGTTACTCGGGGCTCCTCTTTCTTTTCTGAGGCAAACGGCGCAACTAACGTTGCGCCGTTTGTTCGTATACCCGCCTATGCTAAAATGTCAGTAGAAAAACTATAGGAGTTTGCCCTGGTGTCTCAAGAAAAAGAGCCGAAAAAGCGATGGCAAAGCAAGCGTTTTTGGTATTCTATTATGCCCCTGCTAATTACTTTGCTGGCCTTTGTGCTCATTAATTGGGTCTGGCCCAATACAACAAGCGAACGTCCCTCAACTCGTTCGAACCCAACGGCCGTTTCGGCCCAACCAGACGCCTCATCAGCCACGGTTACGCGACCCGCTATTTTGCCAGCAACCATCTTACCCAGTCCCATTCCGACCAATACACCACTCCCAGAAATTGACAATACGGCTGCCATCACGTTGTTAGGCCCCCCCCCACAAAGCAGCGTGGCCCTAAACGGCCGTCTCGCAGTTTATTGGACGTATTCGGAATCATTGCTGCCAGGCCAGCAATTTGTGCTCACTTTACAACAAAATGATGCAGTCGTGGGCACACAATCTTTAGCTGAACCGAATCTTGGGGATGACTTTCAACTCCTTGTTGCGTTAGATACGCTGTCACTTTCGCCGGGAACGGCCGTTTGGCAGCTGCATTTGGAATGGGATGATGAACAACAACCACTTCTCACCAGCGAGGAAAGATCCATTATCCTACTACCTGAATAAGCAGTCGGGAAAAACAAAAGCAGGCTCGCCTTACCAATAAACAATCTCACATTCTATTCATTTTGGCTTTTACATAATAAGCGCATTGTGTGTATAATGTTCTGGTTATATCTTTATTGTTAGTGTAATTTAAGCGCCAGTAACTTTATTATTGTCGTCAATCTCCTAAAAATTTATGCCAGCGACGCAAAATAAAACAGACGATGACAACAAAATAGGTCGTTATAAGCTGACCAACCTGATAGTGGAACAGGCAGTCAGTGGTATTTATCTGGCACAAGATGAAAAAACAGAAAGCCAGGTCTTTTTGGTT
>CAJQMR010000032.1 GCA_905479495.1 uncultured Anaerolineae bacterium | reverse complement strand
CCCCAGGGCGCAAAAACGACGATGAGATCACCTTCTTCAAGTCCGTTGGCATCGCCGCCCAGGATGCCGCTGCTGCCGGAGCGGTTCTGGCGGCGGCGGAGGAAAAGGGGTTGGGACAGCTCGTCAAGCTGTGAAGGTCTACTGCGAGTGGAAGGACCCACCTATGCTGACCCGCATGCGCGATTGGCACGTACCGGATGACTGGTTTAAGATTACTACCCTCGACCTCCACACCGGCGGTGAGCCCTTCCGGGTGATCACCGGCGGCTGGCCGGAGCTTAAAGGCGAAACCATCCTGGCCCGGCGCCAGGAGATGATCGACCACTGGGACGATCTGCGCACGGCCCTCATGTGGGAGCCCCGCGGCCATGCCGACATGTACGGCTGCATCTTCACCGAGCCAGTGACGCCAGATGGCGATCTGGGTGTGCTCTTTTTGCACAATGAAGGCTTCAGCACGATGTGTGGCCACGGCATCATCGGCCTGACGAAAGTGGCGCTGGACACGGGGATGATCGACAAGCCAGGCGACGCGCCGGTGCTGAAGATTGATACACCTGCCGGGCGGGTGGTGGCAACGGGGCATAGGGAGAACGGCCGTATCACCACCGTTTCCTTCCACAACGTGCCCTCTTTTGTTTTTGCCCTGGATCAAGAAGTCGAGGTGCCAGGTTTGGGCAGCGTCCGCTATGATGTCTCCTATGGCGGCGGTTTTTACGCTTTTGTCCAGGCGGAATCGGTGGGGCTAGGGCTGACGGCTGCCGACTTCCGCCAGCTCATTGATTTGGGGCGGCGCATCAAACATGCCGTGATGGCCAGTTTGCCCATCGAGCATCCATTTGAACCGGATTTGGGCTTCTTGTACGGCACCATCTTTGTCGGCGCGGCGCACGACCCGGCGCACCACAGCCGCAACGTCTGTATCTTTGCCGATGGTGAGGTGGACCGCAGCCCCACCGGCACGGGGGTCAGCGCCCGCGCCGCGCTGCACTTTGCCAAAGGGGAAATTGGCCTGAATGAGCCGTTTGTGGTGGAGAGCATCTTGGGCAGAACCTTCACGGGCGAAGTGGTAGCGACGACGGAATTTGGGCCGCATACGGCCGTTATCCCCCAGGTCAGCGGCACAGCGCACATTTGTGGCCTCAACCAGCTGCTCATCGACCCGGATGACCCGCTGCGGCATGGCTTTTTGCTGCGATAAAAAATTTGACGCAAAGAACGCAAAGAAAAGAAAGGTGCAAAGGGCTTTTTTTCTTTGCCTCTTTGCGCCTTTGCGTCAAAATTGTTGGATGATGAAACTTCCCCCACACTTCACCAAAACTGTAACCACTACCTTTACTGGCGGGGCAGAATGGTTGGAAAAGCTGCCAAATTTGCTGGTAGAATGCGAGCGGCGCTGGGATTTGACGGTACGGCCGTCCACATTCACCCTCTCCTACAACTATGTCGCCCCCGCCACGCTGGCCGACGGCACCGAGATTGTGTTGAAGGTGGGCGTGCCCAATCGCGAATTGCGCACCGAAATCGCGGCGCTGCGACTGTACGCTGGGCGCGGCTGCGTCCGCCTGCTGGATGCTGATCCGGATCAGGGCATTTTACTGTTAGAGCGGCTGCATCCGGGCGAAATGCTCACCATCGTGAAAAATGACGATGAGGCGACGCGCCTTGCGGCGTTGGCGATGCAAACATTGTGGCGGCCATTGCCGACGGAGCACAGCTTCCCCTCCGTAGCGGATTGGGCTGGCGGGCTGGCAGAACTACATGAGGAATTTGGTGGAGGGGCGGGCCCGTTTGAGAAGCAGTTGGTGGATACGGCCGTGTCCCACTTCACTGATCTCTTGGCATCTAGCAGTGAACCGGTGCTGCTGCACGGCGATTTGCATCATTACAACATTTTGTCTGCGGGCGATGGCTGGCGGGTGATTGACCTCAAGGGCGTGGCGGGCGAACCAGCCTACGAGGTGGGCGCCCTGCTGCGCAATCCATTCACCCTTTTTGACGAGCCAGACCTCAAGCGCATCACGGCGCGGCGGCTGGACATTTTGGCCGAAACGTTGGGTCTGGACCGCGAGCGGCTGCGGCAGTGGGGCCTGGCCCAGGCCGTGCTTTCCGCCTGGTGGAGCTACGAAGACGGCGGCGATCCGGCTGATTGGGAGCCCACGATGCGTTTGGCCACAATTTTGTCAGATTTATAAGGAACACAGAGGGGCACGGAGGAGGCACAGAGTTTCACAGAGAGTTGTTTTCTCTATGTAACTCCGTTTGCCTCTGTGAAACTCCAGGTTCCCAAAGGTCTTCAACTACTTTCAAGATGGTCTTTTTCTAGCGTTTGCAAGAGCTGCACGGCCGTTTCTTCCCAATTAAACCGCTTTACATTCTCCAACCCTTTTTGCACCAGCGTTTGCCGCAGGGTTTCATCATGAACCAGCGTTTGCATCCCCTGGGTGATGGCGGCTGTTTCGAGCGGATCGACCAGCAGGGCGGCATCCCCGGCGACTTCGGGGAGGGAGCTGGTGGTGGCGGTGAGAACGGCCGTTCCACAGGCCTGGGCCTCCAACACGGGAAAGCCAAACCCCTCGTACAACGATGGATAGAGAACGGCCGTTGCTCCCGAAAGCAATGCCGCCTTGTCTGTCTCGTCTACAAACCCCGTCAGCACAATTTTTTGGGAGATTGGAGATTGGAGATTAGCGATTTCGGCGAGAATCGGGTCGGAGAGCCAGCCGGGTTTGCCAGCGAGGACGAGTTGGTGCGGCAGGTTGCTGGCGGCGTAGGCTTGGATGAGACGCTCTAGATTTTTGCGGGGTTGCAGGGTGCTCAGGAAGAGCAGGTAGGGTGGGGTGATGTTGTGTTTGCGGAGAACGGCCGTTACCACATCTTCATCCGTCACGGGCTGCAAGGTGGGGTCAACGCCGGGGTAAATCACATCAATCTTGTCAGCCGAGATGCCATCTAGCTGGATGAGATCTTGTTTGGTGGCTTCGGAATCGGCAACCACGCGGCGGGCGCGACGGCCGTTGTGCCGCGTGCTCCAGCGCAGGTAAGCCAGCTGCCGCCAGGGATGGGCTTCCGGGAAGTGGTGGTAGCCTAAATCATGAATCGTGGCTACTGAGGGGCCAAAATAGCTGAATGGAATGACGTGTGCCGGTGTAAAAAAGAGATCTGGCGGGCGGCGATGCAGTTCTGCGGCCAAGCGCAGATGGGTCCACAGGCGTGGGAAAGGGATGATAACGTGTTCAATCTGTGGTGATTTGGGAAACAAATCGGGTGAGGGCGGTTGGTTAAAGTAGAGCCGAATTTGGTGATTTTGGGCAGCAGCCAGGGGAAGCAACGCTTGCAGCAAAAAGGTGGCATAGGCTTCCGTGCCGGTGCGCTGCCCGGTAATCGTGCGGCTGGCGTCGATGCCAATAATCACGATGCGCTCCCCGGAAAAATAAGGAACACAGAGTTACACAGAGAAGTCACAGAGGACCACAGAGAGTTAGGAAGAGAAATCTGTGGAAGTTTTGTCATTGCAGTGTAAGGTGCCGACTTTATTCGCAGCCAGGACCGAGTGAGAGAAATTGTTCGGCCACCCAGCCTTCGTCGCCAGAAATATTGTCGCGGATTTTGCGCCAGGTGATGCCATTGGCTTCTTGCGGCGGCTCCTCCTGAATGAGGGTGACAAAGGTAGCCTCAGGCAAGATGCCCAAATCGGCTCCACCGGGAGCATCTCGCAGCGTCAGCCCGTTGCCAGAAGTGCCTTCCACAATGGCGCGACAAATGATTGGTGTGGCGGTGGCGGTGGGGATGGCGGCATCTACCGTAGGCGAGGGAGAAGGTGTTGGGGGGAAAACGCTTAGTTCTGGTGTCGGCGTGACGGTAACTGCACCCTCTATCAGCGTGTCTGCTTCTTCTTCTGCCGCCTGGGATTGCAGTTCTTGCGAGGCCATGTAGCCGACGGCAGCGATAAAAAGCAGGGTACTGCCCAGCAGCGTGAGCATGGCGCGGCGCAGAATCGCTTCTCGCTCCAGGGTGTAGAAGCGCGCGCCACCACGCCGAATGCTTTGGTAAGTGGCAATAGCCAGGAGCAGTCCGGCAAAAGTTAAAACAATCGGAATAATCAATGCACTCATAAATTTATTGTTTGTCCAGGCCCAATAACGACTTGGCCGAAATGGGTCCTTCTCGCAACAGTTTTAGCTCATCGCCGGTACAGTCCAAAATGGTAGACGCTGCGGCATGGGGTGATGGGCCATCATCGACAACGGCCGTTACCCAACCAGCGAGTTGGTTCAGGGCGTCAACGGCCGTTTCTGCCGGTGCTTGCCCCGATAGATTGGCACTGGTTACGGCCAGCGCGCCACCGGCTGCCCGAATAATTTCGCGGCCAACCCGACTATCAGGAATCCGCACCGCCACGCTGTCATTGTTAGAAATCTCTGCTGGCAAATCGGGATGTTTGGGCAGCAGCAGGGTCAACGGGCCGGGCCAAAATTGGTTAATGAACGATCGCGCCACGTCGGGAACGGTGCGCACAACACGGTCCAGGTCGTGGCTGTCGGCTAGCAAGATGGGAATGGGTTTGTTAAACGGCCGTTGCTTGGCAGCATAGATGGCCCGCACCGCAGCTGCGTTAAATGCATCGCCCGCTAAGCCATACAGCGTATCCGTGGGGATAACGATGAGATTGCCTGCCCGTGCCTCAGCCGCCGCCTCGGTGATGGTCCCGGGCCGGTCGGCGGGCAGCAGTTGGGTATGGCTGGGCGGATACGGCCGTGACAAACTTTCCAAACTTTCCTCTTCCTAAAACCCTAAGGTTTGCTTCTAGAAAATGATACGGCTTTAACAAAACCTTTAGGGTTTTGCCAAAGCGATTTTCACTATCCGATCATGCCCGGCAAAATCGGGCAAAATGGTAATTTCTGCCTTTGGAAAATAGCCTTGCGCAGCCTGTTTGGCACTTTTGCCTTGCTGCCAACCAATTTCCAAAAAAATAGCGCCGTTGCTGTGGAGCCGGGTGATTGCCTGTTGTAACAGCTGTCGGATTAAATCCAGGCCATCCTTGCCGCCATCCAGAGCCAGCGCAGGCTCGTGCAATTTTACCCCATCAGCCAGTGCCTGCCACTCGCTACTGGTGACGTAGGGCAAATTGGCCACAATGATATCCACTGGCGCGTCGATGGCCTGCAATAAGTTACTTTGTTGGAACTGAATGCGGCCGGGTGCCAGTCGTGCCCCATTTTGCTGGGCAATGGCTAACGCTTCTGGGGAGATGTCTACGGCCGTTATTTGCAAATCAGGCAAACAGTGGGCCAGGGCAATGGCAATACAGCCGCTGCCGGTGCCGATGTCTACGGCCGTTAGCCCCGTTTCTGCACCATATTCCTTGGCCCAAGCCACCGCCAACTCCACGAGTTGCTCTGTTTCTGGTCGAGGAATAAGTACGCCAGGAGCAACGTGCAAATCGAAATCAAAAAAGGGGGCATGACCGATGATGTAGGGCACAGGCTCTTCTTGCCTGGCGCGGGCGATGAGCTGGCGGTAGCTTTTTTCTTCTTCAGGGGTTAGCGGCTGGTCGTGGTGGACAATCAAATAGCTGTGTGGCACATCCAGCAGATGTTCCAGCAGCAGCCGGGCGTCTAGCCGGGGTGTGGGAGAAGAAGGGGTGAGTTGAGAACGGCCGTAATCTAGCGCTGCCTGAATATTCATAGCGAGGAAGCATAAGATGAGTCTGTTAAATTGGCAAAAAAAAGAGACTGGAGACTGGAGATTAGAGATTTTTAATCTCCAGTCTCTAGTCTCCAATCTCCAATTTATGAAGAATGGCAGGCTGGTTGTTTACGCCGGTTCTGCTACCGGAATCAAACCACGTTTTTCCAACTCGCTAATGACAAAAGCAGCGCTTTCGGCTACTGTTTGCTTGTCAGTGCGCACATGGATGTCGGGGTTTGCTGGCGCTTCGAACGGGTCAGAAATCCCGGTGAAATTTTTGATTTCGCCAGCCAATGCTTTTTTGTACATCCCTTTCACATCCCGATCAATGACCACATCCAGCGGTGCGTCTATAAAGACTTCCAGGAAGTTGGTGGTATTGGCGCGCACATCGTCGCGAATGGATTGGTAGGGGGAGATGAAGGAGCAGATGCAGCCGACGCCGTTGCGGGAGAGCAGCTTGGCCACAAAGGTGATGCGCTCAATATTTTTGGTGCGATCTTCTTTGGAGAAACCCAAGTCGCGGGTCAGGCTTTCGCGCACAACGTCACCATCCAGCCGTTCCAGGCGTAAATTGCGGTCGGCCAATTGTTCCAGCAGTTCCAAAGCAATGGTGGTTTTTCCCGCACCAGACAGGCCGGTCATCCACAGTACAAATCCTTGTTGTTCGGTCATAATAAATCCTCGTTTCGGTTAATTTTTATTGGTAATTGAGTAATTTTGTAATTGGGTAATTGGCCTAATGACTCAATTACCCAATTATTGAGTTGCAAATTTTAGTGGTGAGGGCGAATAAACCCTTTATCCAGTAGAAAGGCCACAATTTTGTGCGCGTTTTCTTCGGCGGAGCTGCTCACTGTATCGATGCGAAGCTCGGGATGGCGCGGGGCTTCATACGGATCGTCAATGCCGGTGAAGCCCTTGATCTTGCCACTGCGAGCTTGCGCATACATGCCTTTGGTGTCACGGCTTTCACATACTTCCAGGGGCGTGTCCACAAAGATTTCGATGTAGTGATCGTTTTCCATCATGCTGCGGACATCGTTACGTGTGGCCCGATAGGGGCTAACGGCCGCACAAACGGTCAGTCCACCATGCCGCACGATTTCGGCAGCCACAAATCCGATCCGGCGTACGTGGTCGTCGCGATCTTCTTTGCTGTAGCCCAATCCTTCGGAAAAGTGGGTACGGACGACATCGCCATCGAGCAAGGTGACGTTACGGCCGTATTCTTGCAGCAGCGTTGTTAGCACGTTAGCTGTGGTTGACTTGCCTGCATTATGTAAACCGGTTAACCAAATGCACACCCCCTGGCGATGGCGAGGTGGGTATGTTTCTGACAAAATCTCGGCGACGGGCGGACGGGTAAACCATTGCGGCAATAACTGCCCTTTGTGCAAATACTCTTCGCGCACCTGCGTTCCAGAAATATTGGCGGTTTTCATACCATCGGTTACTTTGTTGATCTCTTCGTAACGAGATTCTTCTGGCAGGTAAACCAACATGCGGAACGGCACCACCGTGACGCCAATCTCTTCGCTGAAGCTTTCTACCAGTTCCTGGGCGTCATACGGACCATAAAACGGCTTGCCTTCCGAGTCGTTGCCCGGTCCAGCATGATCACGCCCTACGATGAGGTGGTTTGCTCCGTAGTTGCGGCGAATGATAGCATGCCACAGCGCTTCGCGCGGGCCACCCATACGCATAGCTAAGGGCAGCAGGGAGAGCAGGATACGGTCTGGTTCATAATAATTTTTTGCCAATGCTTTGTAGGTGCGCACGCGGGTGAAGTAATCGACATCGCCGGGCTTGGTCATGCCCACCACGGGATGTAGCAGCAAAACGCCATCTTTTTCTTTGATAGCCCGCTTGGTTAATTCTTCATGCACGCGGTGCATGGGGTTACGCGTCTGGAAAGCAACGACATTTTGGTGGCCGAAGGTTTCCAACTGGGCGCGGGTTTCAGCTGGCGTCATGCGAATATCTTTAAAGTCGTAGTGGGTGGGCAGGTGCAGCACTTCCATGGGGCCAGAGATATTGCGTTTTCCCCAACGGTGCATCTCAGCCACGATGGGATGTCGCAAATCTGTAGAGCCGAAAGCTTTTACGGCCGTTTCTTCCAAATCCCATTCATAAACCTCATCCACTCTCATAATAGCCAGCAGCTCATTTTGTGGATCGCGTAGCGCCACATCTTGCCCGACGGTGACTTCAACATCATCATCAATGGGCAGTGGAATGGGCATGGGGAAAACATAGCCATTAGCCAGGCGCATATTGTCCAACACGCTCTGGTAATCTGCCTGGCCCATAAACTGGTCCAGCGGGGAAAAGGCTCCAACAGCTAGTAATTCAAAATCGCATACAGAGCGATCGGAAAGGCGAATAGAAGGAAGTTGACTGGCGTAAGCAGTTCGCTCTTCCAAGGATGCTGCCGGAACGCACAAATCAACGAGTTTGCCACCATACGGTGGAATTAGTGAAGTTTTTTCTTTAGTTGCTAACAATGGTACATGCCCCTTTGAATAAAATGGAAGCAACACTCATAAAAAAAGCGGCCCTGAGCAAATCACCTTGTGTGAAGTGACCTGGTCTGGGCTGCTTTCTTAATTTTGAAGGTTACTTCTGCGCTTGTAAAACTTGAGTAATTCGCAAACAATTGTAGCAGTAATTTAATGAAGAACGAATGCGAACTCCGTCCTAGTTTAGAAATCGTTCCTTACGGTTTGCGTTAAGGGTTATCGGACTTCAATTCTTATTATTGCAAACCTATGTTTCATTAGGAAATAGATGTTAATTGTAACTTAAAATGACAAGCAATTCTATGGTGCTATAATCGGCCCTTGTTTATGTTGCCACATTATCCTGGTGTCGGTGTCCTCGTAGACTCTAACACCTCGCGAATTTTTTGGAGTTGCAATGCCTGTTTTGAAGATAAGCTATAAATTAACACTAAGACCATTTAAACTTTCTTTGCTTATGTTTTATGGGATGATGATTATCCTCATAGGGTGTGGGCCCAGCGTAGATGACGACAACATTCTGCAGACAGTATCAAGTGACATTAGGCAACAAGGTTATCCAGATTCAGGTTACCCTGGTCCAATCAGCGTTGATGCGTATCCTGTTCCACCTTCAACGGATACAGTAATCCAAGAGTCCCCGGCTGTTTTACCCTCTTTCCCTGGGCAAATTGCCTTTCAAACTGAGCGATTCGATGGTAGCCTGCAGGTAGCGATGATTGACGGTTCTACGGGAGAGATAACTCAGCTTAATCAGATGTTTGCACAAAGTTTTGAACCTGCTTGGTCACCGGACTGTAAGAGCCTTATTTTTACGGTGGGCCAGGAGAGCGGTTCGGATTTTGAACTCTATCGCCAAGTGCTGCAGAGTGTTGATGCGACTTTGTTTCTTAATCATACTGATTTCTACGATTGGGGAGCGGCTTGGTCTCCCGTGAATGATGTCATTGCTTACCAGACCAATGAAGATGCACTTATCAATGTTTGTTTTGCCGATACAGTGGGTAACGAATTAGGCTGTATGGAGCGTAATGGGTTTAGTAATGCGATGCCGGCATGGTCGCCGGATGGTTCTCAGATAGTATTTAGCAGCAACCGGGAGGGAAACTGGGAACTATATATTATTGATTATCCGGCATTGAGTTCGGTTAATCGATTAACTGAAGACACAGGAACTGATTTCGATCCGGTGTTTGCATCTGATGGCAGCACAATTCTTTTTTCTTCGCAGCGGGGTGCGGACTACAATTTGTTTTCTATTGAAGCTAATGGACAGAATGAGCAACAGCTTACCAGCGATGGTGCAGATGAGCGGTTTCCAACATGGGTAGGAGAAAATTTGATCGCTTATGCTGCGGGTTTCCAGGAAGAGTTGGAACTTTACTTGATGAATGCTGACGGTAGTAATCCGCAGCGCCTGACATACTCTTTAGGAAAAGATGAGTGGCCAAGCTGGTGTGCTGTACCATAAAAGTAACTGAAACTTTCTAAAAGGCAAAAAATCGTGCATCATGGTTGTTGATACCAACTCACCAAGGAGTTCAACCATGAGCACGATACCAACAAGTTTAACTGAAAAACAATTCAATCAACATGTTCTGCCTTACATTTCAACAGCAAAACGCGGTTTTGTATGCAAAATTCCGTTGCATAGGCTCTTTAACTACATTTTGTACCGTCTTCACACCGGCTGCCAATGGGCTCAACTCCCAATCGACCCCGATAGTGACGACCCAGAAAAAAAGAAATCAGCCATGACGCTGTTTACTATCATTTTCGCAAGTGGAGCCGAGACGGCAGCCTGGAAAAAGTGTGGCAAGGTAGCATTGTGACCATTGCGGAGCAATTGAATTTATCTTAAATCAATCTGGATGGGTCACACGCCATTGCCAAGAAGGGCGGTGAATCAGTAGCCTACCAAGGACGCAAAAAGGCAAAAACGACCAACATCTTGCCCATGACAGATGGGGCTGGTTTTATCATTGCTTCCACTGGTTTGATTGCTGGTAATCGCAATGATGCTTTCAATCTAAAGGAACACTTGCAGACAGCTTTCAAGTCGATGAAACGGCTAGGTTTGGTGATTGAAGGGGCATTTTTCAACGCAGACAAAGCGTTCGACACGAAAGCGGCTCGAAAAACCTGCTTTAATCATGGCTTGATTCCCAATATGGCTGAGAATAAGCGGAATCGGAAAGGCAATAAACGAGGCCGCAAGCGTCTGTTCAATGCTGAAGTGTATAAACGGCGTTTCACTAGTGAACGGTCTTTTGCCTGGGTGGATAAGTTCCGCGCTTTGTTGTTAAGGTTCGAGCGACGTGATGCTTACTTTTTGGGTGGACATCACATTGCCTTTGCACTGATTAACTTGCGTCATCTTATTGACGCTCAATAAGTTTCATTTAGTTCATAGTAAAAGTTTCCTGTTGAGGTAGCTTGATGAGTACTCGTGTGTTAATTATTGGTTTAGATGGGGGAACGTTTGATTTGCTGTTACCGTTGGCTGAGCAGGGGCATATGCCGCATTTGGCACAGCTTTTACAATCAGGGAGCTGGGGGCGGCTCGAGTCAACAATACCACCATTTACACCTGTTGCTTGGAGCAGCTTTGCTACAGGCATGAACCCAGGCAAGCACGGTGTTTTGTCATTCGAACAGTCTGACAGATTTCATTATCATGAAAGGATCACTGGTTTTAATGATGCCCGACAGTTGAAACGGCCGTTATGGACTTTGTTGAGTGAAGCAGGCAAACGAGTGGCGGTAATTAATGTCCCTTTATCTTACCCCCCGCGTCCAGTGAATGGTATTATGATAACTGGCATGATGACCCCCGCCAATGCTACTGAATTTACTTATCCGACGGAACTGGCAGATAGTATGACTAAGTATCAGATAGATGTTGATTTTGTGCGTGAAGGAGACTCTTTCCGTCGGTATGGTATGCCACCTAAAGGGGAAATGTTGGCCGATATTCGGATGGTGACACGGCAGCGTACGGCCGTTTGTCAATGTTTAATTGAACAAGAAGCGTGGGATTTTTTCATGGTGGTTTATACTGGCACGGATCGAGTTTCTCACTTTTTTTGGGATGACTTAGAGCCAGTATGGGGGAAACGGCCATTCTCTGAAAGTTACACGCCCCTTTATTTTTCCCAGCTAATTGACTACTTTCGTGAACTGGACCATGATATTGGTCAATTAGTTGCACAGGCTGGACCTCTTGCCCAAGTTCTTTTTATGTCTGATCATGGATTTGGTACGGCACCTACCAAACGGTTTGCGGTTAATCTTTGGTTGGAACAACTGAATCTGCTTTCCGCTCACTCGTCCACGAAATTGAACAGCTTAGCTTATTGGCGTATGACAATTGGACGCAATCGATTTTTGAAAAAGATTTTGCGTAGACTTGTGCCTCAACAAGCACAAGATAGATTGTCACAGAAGGCTGAGGAAGGGATCGGTGGAAGCGGTATCGAATGGGAGAAAAGCATAGCTTATTTCGTACCCATCTACTTTAATGTTTGCGGCATTGAGTTGAATCGCGCCGGAGAAAAACGAGAAGGCATTATCTCTTCTAACGACGTTTACGAATCACTGCGAACACAAATTATTAATGCGGCTCAACAGCTTGTTGATCCGGATACAGGTGAATCAATTGTTGATTTGGTCGCTCGACGTGAGGATTTGTTTCAGGGACCATTTGTTGCAAAATTTCCTGACATTATTTTGGTTTTGAAGCCAGAATATGTGGGTGGTCAATCATTAGCGGCTAGCGAACTAGTAGAATTTCACGTACCTTTTCGGTCTGGCGAGCATCGCCCCGACGGTATTTTTGCAGCGATTGGACCTCATATCCAACAACAAACTGACCTGCAAAATTTACAATTGGTAGATGTTTCTGCAACCGTGCTTTATTTGCTTGATGTACCGATTCCAGATGATTTTGATGGTCGTACTCTGCAGGAAATTATCGATCCGAGTTATTGGAAAGCCAGGCCACCACAATTCCAACAAAGCCCTGACAACACTGAAGCGATCCCGGTAAATTCTCTTTATTCCAAAGATGAAGAGGCTGAACTTATTGAACGGCTGCGTAGTTTGGGTTACATGGAGTAAATGATGTTTGCCCAAAAACTTGTTGTCATTGGTTTAGATGGGGCCGACTGGCGTGTGCTGCAACCGGAAATTGATGCGGGTCGATTGCCTGTGTTGGCTAAATTGCAAAGAGAGGGGAGTTACGGTCACTTAAACTCCACCATTCGCCCTGAAAGCTCGGTAGCCTGGTCTACCTTTGCCACAGGCGTTAATCCAGGCAAACACGGTGTGTTTGGATTTTTGCATCACGTGCCAGGAACCTACGATTTTTCTTTAGCTAATAGCCAGTATGTCGCGGTTCGTCGATTTTGGGATTATCTTGGTAAAGCTGGTCATCGGGTTGGTTTGTTGAACATTCCTTTTACTTATCCGCCACAGGCTGTTCATGGCTTTTTGATTGGTGGTATGTTGACGCCCGGGACACATGTGCCTTTTACGCATCCCCCAGAGCTGCAAGAGAAATTGCTGTCCAGGTTTCGGCCGTTTCTATTTGATGCCGGTGGTGGTGAGCAGGAGAATGCGGCCGTTGCCAGCCGTGTATTTGTCTACACTCAGCAGCAACTTCGTCTAGCTCAATGGCTTTTGCAAGAAGAGGTGTGGGACTGCTTTGTTATGGTTTTTACCGGGCTAGACAGGCTGCAGCATTTTGCTTGGGGCGAAAGCGAACATAAGACTCATTTGGAACAGCTGGATGCAGCATTGGGTGATATTTTGGCTACATTACCTGCTGAAACCATTGTTGTTATCATGTCAGACCATGGCTTTAGTGGGGTTGCTAACCGATTTTATGTAAATAAATGGCTGCAAGCAGAAGGCTATTTGACTCTCCGCCCAGCCAAACGGCTGAATTTTTCTGCAGATAAATGGTTTGCATGGGTAAAAAGACTTCCATTTGCTGCCAGGCTTAAGCGGTACTTTCTGCCTGCTGCTTTGGGGCCAACTCAATTAAAGACGGCCGTTTTCAGCCAGTCTATCGATTGGCTGAAAACAAAAGTGTACTATGCACCAGACGGTGGTTTGCGCATTAATTTGCAGGGGCGAGAATCTAAAGGCATTGTCACTCAAGAGGAATACGAGGGCTTGCGGCAGGAATTAATCACAAAGTTACACAAATTGCGCGATCCACGTAACGATCAACATCCAGTTGCAGAGATTTATACAAGTGAACAACTTTATACAGGACCATTTGCCCATCAAGCTCCGGATCTGATCGTCGAGCCTCAAAGAGATAATATGTCACCTGAACAAAATTATATTCTGGATGGCAGCCTGGCGGCGGAAACGGCCGTTTTCTGCACAGCTGAGCCATATAACGGTAACCATGCCTCTAAAGGTGTCTTTTTAGCCTGGGCACCGGATGTTATCCTTCAACAAAAAATCAAAGACATAGAATTGCAAGATGTCGCTCCCACTATATTAGCGACTTTCAACACGGCCGTTCCCCGCCATATGGATGGTCGTGTGTTGCAGGAGCTTTTTGTTCTCGGCAAATATCCCACGGTGACCTACTTTGATGATTCCTCCTATGAAAATTTATCCCAGATAGAAAAGTTTTCAGATGACGATGTATCCATGGTTGAGGACCGTTTGCGTAAACTGGGCTATCTGGATTAAATATGAACTCTTCCTTACGCGTTTTTAAAAATTCAACAGCTCTCTCCTTTTCTGTGCTCATCGAGCGGGGAATTGCTTTTATTTTGCCATTATACGTAGCCCGTATTCTAGGGCGTGAGGCGTGGGGAGATTACAGCACCGCGTACACGTTTGTGCTTATTGGGGCAGCTATTGCGCCAATTGGATTGGTTGGACTTTTACCGCGGCAGATAGCCCGTGATGTTCGCCAGACACCATCAGCGCTGATCAACAGTATGGTTATTGGCTTTTTTACCAGCTTGATAACAGTTGCTGTGATGATTCTTATTACGTATCAGCTAGAGTATTTACCCCAAATTGAATCACTAATTATTATTGGCATCGTCACCGTTATCTTGCCGCAAACAGAGGCAGCCTATTTTGAATCCCTCTTTGAAGGGTTGGAGCGAATGGGGTGGATTGTTTGGGTTAGGCTCCCATCTACGATTGTGCGAGTAGGTGCGTCAATATTGCTCTTGGAGATGGGTTTTGGCATTGTTGTGCTTTTTTATGTGTTGGCTGTTTATTATTCTATCAATTGTATGCTTTATTTTCTTATCTTAAGACGCCAGTTTAGTATTATCCATTTAAAGGTAGATTTTTCGCAAGTTCGCCGCTTGTTCATTCAGGCGATCCCATTTTTCATCGTGATCTCTACCACGGAAACCTTTAAACAAATTGACCGGGTTTTTCTTTCTAAATTATGGGATACCGATGCAGTTGGTATTTACGCAACTGGCAGTATGTACACTCAACTGCTCTACATGTTTGCTCCGGCATTAATGGGTGCTTTATTTCCTGGTCTTGCACGCACTTTTGTAAAAGACAAAGACCGATTTTCTTATCTTGTTTCCTGGTTGTTCAAATTGTTTGCGTTGCTCATGTTTCCTGTCATGCTTTTTACTATTACGTTTGCAAACAGTATTATTTTGCTTGTTTTTGGTCCTGAATATAGCCCTTCGGTTCCCATTATGCAGCTTTTGGCTTTAGGCATTGTGCCCACATTCCTGTCTCGTATGATGTACCGGGCAATCTTGGCCAGCGATAATGAGAGGTATGCTGTAGTTGTGTCATTGGGAGGAAACGGCGCCAATTTGCTGCTCAATATTTTGCTTATTCCCCGGCTGGGCGTATTAGGTGCTAGCTTGGCTTCTTTAGGCACGGTTTTTGTTAACTTTGGCCAAAATTTTTGGTATGCTGCAAAAATTTTGAGGTTCGATTACCGGCGGTCATTGTGGAAACCGGGCTTCTGTATGAGTTTAAGCATCATAAGTTATTGCTTGCTTATTTCCTATAATCAGTTGGCAGCCTTTTTGTTGGCTACTGCCGTGTTTGCATTGTCTCTTTGGTTTTCGGGGACTTTTGGACGGGAAGATTTGGCAAACTTTTTAGCGGTGAGAAGCGAGGAAAATTGATCTGTGCGTATCTTATTTGTTTGTCGTATGATGCCTCATGCCCTGGCACGAGACAGTGGGAGACTAGACACATACCATTACATTAATGAATTAAGCAAGGTGCATGTTGTCTCTCTTATCGCTTTTATGCCGCCTGAAGATAAATTGGGATTAGTTGATATGCGTGAGCTGTGTGAGGAGGTGGTTATCGTTCCATATAACCACCAAGTTTTGGGAAAGCGCCTAATACGTGCGTGGCATCGCTTTTGGCGGCCAAAAGTTTATGGGCGTAACCGTTCGCGGCAATATCAGCGTTCTTTGCAGCAATTAATTGCCCGTAGTCATTTTGATGTGGCAGTGGTTGATGGCATGATGGCAGAATACGGCCGTTATCTAAAATCAATTCCCGCTATTTTAGACGAAGTGGATTTTTTTTCTATTGTTGCCCACCAATATTTTCGGGACGAAACTCAATGGTTGTCTAAACTTTGGAGTGGGTTTGATTGGTTAAGAACAACCCTTCGTGAGACGAGTTATTTGCGTCAATATTCAGGTGTATTTGTCCGCTCACTCAAAGATAAGTATCTGGTTCGTGAGTTCGCGTCGCAACAGCATATTGCCGTATTGTCTCCCTGGTTTGAAGGTTTGGAGGAATTATTAGACATTCCGATTGCTCGTCCATCCACTTTCATGTTGCTTTTTGTAGGCGCAATGAATATTCCGGCCAACATTACGGCCGTTACCTTTTTTGCTAAGCATGTATTGCCATTGCTTAGAGCGAAAAAGCCAGAAATTGAATTTGTAATTGTTGGCAGCCAGCCCTCTGCCTCAGTACAAGCATTGGCTTCTATTCCTGGTATTGTGGTTACTGGCGATGTGCCTTCCCTAACACCCTATTATTCTCAGGCTGCGGTTGTGGTAGTGCCATTGTTTACTGGCGGTGGCATTATTGTAAAAACGTTAAATGGATTAGCGAGTGGACGCCCAGTTGTAGCAACCTTCATTGGTAATTCCGGAACAGGGGCTAAGGATGGCCGTGATTTGTGCATTGTCTCGGCGAATCCAAGAGATATGTCTACTGCCATTTTAGAATTGTTGGATGATAATATTAAATGGTCAACGCTGGCTGAAAACGGCCGTAAATTCATTAAGACTCATTACGATTGGTCAAAAACTATATCAAGTATGGTTGCCTTCTTAGAGTTGGTCAGCAGGAAGCGATAATTGTCCCCTGATAGAGTTAACATAAATATCAAAATTGTGCTAATTAACCTCATTAGTACTCCAAAATAACCCGGTAGTAGTATTCAAATTTTCCTTTGAGCCGCTTATACTGAACCGCATAACTTTATTAAAGCGTCTTTTTCTAAGGAGCTAAAAATGAAAAAACTATCACTCATTACGATGCTTGTCATTGCCATGGCTTTATTGCTTATTGGTTCAGTGGCTGCCCAAACTTACCCGGATGCCGGTACGGCCGTTACCAACGCCGTATTGCAGAACCAAGGAACTTCAGTCGCTACCGTTGTTGTTACTTACTATGATAATGCTGGTAGTGTTCAAGGAACAGAAAATAAAACTATCCAGCCGAATGCTGTAATTGAAGTAAAATCGGACAATGCACCATTGCCTAGTGGGTTCCAGGGTGCCGCCGTTGTTTCTTCTGATCAGCCACTTGCATCTGTTGTTAGCATTAAAAACGATAATGTTGCAGCTTCTACTGGTCAAGCAACCCAGGCTGCATACAATGGTACTTCCAATCCAGCTACAACCATCTCTTTCCCTTCCGTCTGGCGTTTTTCCGGTATTGTTTCCCGGGTTACGATTCAGAATACAGAAAGCACTACTACCGCTGTCACGGTAAACTTCTTTGATCGTGATGGTAATGCATTGGGAACTTGCAATCCATCATTGAACGGTTTTGGATCTATCACCTACGATATGCAGACGCCACCCTCCTGTGCTGGGTGGGGTAGCACGGTAGCCGATGGCTCTATTACTGCTACTTCAGCTAATTTACTGGCAGGGGCTTCCACAGCTGCATGGCCCAATCGTGCTGGTGGTTATCAAGCATTGACTGCTGCAGATCAAGGTACGGTTTTGTATGCGCCGTCTCATTTCCGCTTTAAATTAAATGCTAACGATACTGAGTATACGTTGTTCTCCGCAGTTAATATTCAAAACACCGACCCGGTTAACGATGCACCGATCCGAGCAGAATATTTTACTCGCGGTGATACATCAGGTGTTCCGGTAAAAACAATTAATGTCACTGTGCCGGCAGGCTCTGCAATTGGTTTAAATACGAAGAATGGGGCATCTGTCGACGCCAGCCAGTTTAATGCATTGGGTACTAGTTGGGATGGTTCTGTGAAGATTACTTCTCTTAACAGTATCCCTTTAGTGGGAACTGGTATTACTAACTGGGGCACATCTGGATACGCAGGCATGTATGCTTTGGCGTCCGCTTCATCTGCCTCAGATACAATCTTTATCCCGGCCCAATATCGCCGTTTGGTAAGTGGTAGTTGGGCACAGTGGTCTGCTATTAACTTGCAGAACATTGGTGGTTCTACCGTGGCTGCTGCAGATCTCACTATCAAATATGTTGATACTAACGGTAATACTGTTGCTACATTCACTGGTGGCAATTTACCAGGCAGTTTGGCTTCAGGTGCTGCATTTGGTTTAAATACCCGCAATGGTGGTGATTTAAGTGCAACTGCATTTAATGGCCTTGGTCAAAGCTTCATAGGTGGGATTCTTGTTGAGGGCCCTCCTGGAAGTCAACTTGTTGCAGTGAATAACATCATTTATAGTAATCGCGCTAGCGTTTATAATGGTGTTGGTCAATAAGTTGATTTGACGCAGATAGAGTTATAAAAGGGTAAAGGAATGCTCCTTTACCCTTTTTTTGTTTCTTGCCAACCATCTTTTAGTCCCTTTAAGAAAGCAAAAAGTGCTGGCATATTTCTCTGCCACAGCAAATTGCTTACTCTCTTACACGTACTCCCCAAACGATACAAAAGAATTAAGAAGGGATGCCCTTTATTTGCATGCTGAGAAAAAAAGATGACGCTGCTTTTAGCTTGGTAATAAAGTTGAGTAGGAGTGCTTTGTCCACCCGAAGAAAAAGAGACGCGATGAAAGAGATGGGCATTGGCAACTAAACGCAACCTGAGCCCTGCCTGACGCAGACGTATTGACCAGTCTAAATCTTCATAATACATAAAATAACTTTCATCCAATAAACCGACACGGGAAACGGCCATAATATTCACTAACAGCCCGGTGCCAACTAAATAATCGACATCTCGCGTTTTTTGCCACTTGGGGCCATCTTGTTCACCTTGACCAGTTTCTCGCATTTCTAGAAGATAAACGTGTTGTTTAGCTCCAGCAAACCACAGAAATTCTGGTTGGTTTTCATAAAAAATTTTTGGTGATAGTAGCCCAATGTCTGTGGCAGTAGCCTCCATTAACAACTTTAAAGTATTCGGTGTAACAAATGCATCATTATTGAGAAGCATTGCCCACCTGTACTTATGATCTTGTGCCCAGCGTAAGCCAAAATTACAGCCAGCAGCAAAGCCCAGATTTTGAGGTAAGGATAAAATTATGCAATTGGGGAGTTTGCGTTGCAATAGCTCTACCGAATTGTCTCCGGAGCCATTGTCGATCACTAAGATATCTAGCGCTTGATAGGTGCTGGTTTGCAGTACCTGAACACACTCGATGGTGAGTTCAGGTTGTTTCCAATTTAATATGATTGCCAAAATAGTAGGTGGATTCATCTAGGCTTAATGGTTTGACTAGCACCCCAACACCATGCTAATTTTGTCCAAAATAAGGCAGGAATGGTGTACCAAAACTTCCGGAGAATGTACGGCCGTTTCCAAATAATACGCCCCGTTGCCCATGAAGCAATGAGGGGAGACAAAAGGAAAACCAGTTTGGGGTAACGCAAGATCCTTGGTGCAGTTAACAAGTCTTGGTGCTTTAGACGAAGTTGACGCATGTGGTAACCAGAGAGCGCACAATCATGCCAAACTGCTTGTGGTGTTTGTCGCTTATGCAGATGGTTTACTGCTGCAGCTGGCCAAAAATAAGGTTGAATCCCGGCTCTTCTCATGCGAGTTGTCCAGTCTACATCTTCCACCCGATCTATTGTCTCGTTCATGCCGCCAACTGTTTCAAAAACCTTTCGATCAATAGAGAGGTTGAGTGTGGCCAAAAAATTACGTGGCCCAGCTGGGTTCAAGCTCAAGATTTCATGGAAGAGTGTTAAATTATAAATAAGGTGCCAGTAATTGCTTCCAATGGGCAATACACTTCCACTAACTACTTGATGGCCGGTTCGGTGCGCTTCCTGATGGGCTATAAGCCAGTTAGGTGTTGGAATACAATCGCTATCCAAAAAGACTAAGAGTTCGGCGTTTGTGGCTGCTGCACCTCGATTACGAGCAATGGCAGCCCAAACTGGCTGGCCAGTATCAATAAAATTGACCGGTGCATTGGACGGAATTTTTCCGAGTGTATCTTTGCCAACGATGATAATTTCTGGCAGATTGGGAATATCTCTTTGGTCTAGAATAGCTGTAGTAACCCGATCAATTAAAGGTGAATTAAGACTGGGGATAATGATCGCAGTTTTCACAATTGGTTTTTGATTTGGAAACTCCTCAAACTAACATTTGTTAAGACTTTTAAGTTCTTGGATAAGATGTTCCCACGAAAAACGGCCGTTTCCCGCCAAAATCCTCTCACTAAACACCTCCTCCAAATTATGATCAAAATAACAATCAATCGCCTCAGCTAAAGCGGGTGCATTTTCTGGAGGAACAACGAGACCAGTACGGCCGTCTTCCACTACCTCGCCTAAACCTCCTACATTTGTCGTAATTACCGGTTTCCCTCGCCCAAATGCTATTTGTACAATACCGCTTTGGGTAGCATTCCGGTATGGCAAAATTACCACATTTGCCCGGTCGATGCACGCAGTTAACATCTCATCAGGTAAGTATTCATTTAGCAGAGTTACATGATTTTCTAGCTGTAGGCGAATAATTTGCGTCTGGTAAGCTACTAGGCCCCCTTGCCAGAACTCTCCGGCTACTAGGAGGTGAAACGGCCGTTTCAGCAAAGCCACGGCCTCTAACAAGACATCTAGGCCTTTATACGGCCGAACTAGACCACAAAAAAGCAGCAGTGGACGGTCATTCGGCAAGGAAATTGGCAGTTTCTGGCGTGGCTGCTTGCCGAAAGCGGCGTATGTAGGATGTGGTGATACTATCACTTGTGCTTTTGGTAAATGCGATTGCAAAATGGCCTTATCTGCCTGCGAATGCACAATAAAACCATTACCGCGCCCTAGCACCGTTTTGAGCACGCGAGGCAGCAGCAGGTGGCTTAGGCGGCCCTGCTCGTGCGGCACTACGTTATGGCAGATGAATAATAGTTGAGGACGCGGCTTCAGCCGCTGAATTCCCCAACCCAACCCTGCCCAAACGGGTGCAAAATAGGGGTGCCACCAGGGAATAATCACTACATCCGGTTGCCAGCTACGAATTTGTTGCAGCGTGCGCCGCCAGGTGAGCGGATTAAGCGGATCAAGTTCGTAAAGCGCTTCGGTTTGCAACGGCCGTTCACTGGGATCCTTGTCACTTTTGCCGGGGAACAACCAGCTTGGATATTGCCGCGAAAACGAGAGCAGCAGCACCTCGTTTTCTTCCCGCAAATGCTGTGCTAAAAGCGTAGTGTAATGGGCAATCCCGCCACGATACGGAAAGGTTGGCCCAAGCAAACAGTAGCGTGTCATGGGCTGGATTATAGTTGTCAGTAAGTAAGTTTGCGAGTTTGCGGGTGGCAAGTGGCGGATTTTGCCTGATGTATGTGCCACTTGAACCTGCCACTTGCCACCTTTTACTTTTTGCTTTTCACTTTTCACTGCCTCCCGCTACAATTCCCCTATGATTTTAGTGACTGGGGCCACAGGTTTTATCGGCCGTTCCGTAATGGCCTGGCTGGAGCGGGAAGGCATTGCCGTCCGTGCTTACCAGGGGCGCATGAATGATCCCATTACGCTGCGTGAGGAATTGGTTGGCGTTACGGCCGTAATCCATCTGGCAGGGTCAGAGGCGCAGGGGCGTGATCGGCTGCTGCATCATGTGGATGTAGACGGCAGCGCGCGGTTGGTGGAAGAAGCGCGCCGTGCCGGTGTGCAGCGCCTTGTTTTTGCCAGCCGCCTGGGAGCTGATCCGGCCAGTATGCACCCATTGCTGCAAGCCAAAGGGCAAGTAGAGCGGATTATACAGCGCAGCGGTATCCCCTATACCATTTTGCGTACGGCAACGCTGTACGGCCGTAACGACCGTTTCTTTGAGCTTATCGTGGGGTTGGCGATTTGGTCCTGGCCTTTTGTCTGGCTGCCGGGCGGCGGCAATATGGGCATGCAGCCGCTGTGGGTAGAAGATTTTGTGCACTGTCTGGTGCAGACGCTCCGTCGATCTGACCTCATCGACAAGACCATTTCTGTGGCGGGCAGCGAGCAGTTACCTTACGCAACATTGGTGCAGTATCTGCTAAATGTGGCGGGCTATCGCCGTATCCCGCTGCCGGTGCCGATGTTGTTGTTACGGCCGTTAACCCCTATCCTGTTTCATTGGTGGTATTGGCCAGCCGTCAGCCGCTACTTTATGGATCGCTTTTTTGTGCCCGAAATTGCTGATCATGACGCTGTTTACCGCCAGTTTGGCTTTCGACCCGCTCGAATTCGGGACACCATCAGCTATTTGCGCCGTTCCGGTCTGGCTCTGCGCCTTCTCCGGCGTTAAATTTGTTTTTGATGAGCGTGATGGGTTGAGTCAAATTTTCTGCTAAACTATGACCATGTTGAAGCGGTGGGGGCTGTTGATTTTACTATTGTTAATGGGGTGTGGGGGAACACGGCCGTTACCAGCTACCCCCACAATGACCCCGACTATTACCTTGCCAACGGCCACAGCGACTGCCACGCGTGTGCCCACCCAAACGGCCGTTCCCACTGCAACCAGCACGCCCACCCTTGTTCCAACCTTAACCGCGACCCCAACCGACACGCCAGAACCTACAAACACGCCCCTGCCTACCAGCACGCCAGATGCCCAAACGGCCGTTCCCGCTATCACCCGTCAATCCACTGTGGAACGATGGCAGGGTGTGGCTGAATACAGCTTCTTTAGCCAATCACGCCAGCAAGAGATTTTCTTTACCCTGTACACACCGCCTGGTTATGAGCAGTCTGACCAGCGTTACCCGGTTCTGTACTTTTTGCACGGCAGCCAGGGCAGCCATATTTTGTTTTGGAATGCCATCAGTCGAGAAGTTGAAGACGCTAACGGGGATGCCGGGGCCTGGCTCTCGCAGCTGATCGAGCGTGGGCAGCTGCCGCCCTTTATTGTCGCGGCACCCAGACGCCCTGACGGGGCCTGGGACGCCGCCAACGAACTGTTAATAACTCAGGAGTTCATTCAGGCTGTTGATGGCAACTGGCGCACCATTCCCAACCGCAACGGCCGTTCCCTGGCCGGGTTTTCCTTGGGCGCTGCGGGAGCCATGCGCTACGCGGCGCTGCATCCCGACCTCTATTGCAACACGATGCCCCTGGCTGAAAGCGGTGTGGATGATGCCGCTAGCTTGTGGGAGCAAAACCTCACGGCCGTTTTAGAAAATAATTTGGAAGTGGCACTGGTTGTGGGTGAACTGGATACACGGGGCGTCAATGCCTCAACGGCCGTTGAGCAGCTCTTGACCGAACTCAACATCCCCCACCAACTGCACATCGTCCCTGACGTGCCGCACAACTTTGGCCAGCTGTACAACCAGATTGGCGTCTGGGCGTTACAGTTCCATGCGGCTTGCTGGGAAATTGGAGATTAAAACGCTCTCTAATCCCCAGTTTCCAATCTCTTTTCAATAAGTGCCACCGCCTTTCCAATTCCATCCTCTGCTCGAATTTTCTTCC
Source organism: uncultured Anaerolineae bacterium (assembly GCA_905479495.1). Lineage (GTDB taxonomy): Bacteria > Chloroflexota > Anaerolineae > Promineifilales > Promineifilaceae > Leptofilum. The sequence continues at coordinate 54,679 of CAJQMR010000032.1, read as the reverse complement.
CCAACGCCGCTGCATTTTGCTGCATGGATTGGTTAGAAACGGCCGTATCCATGGCCTCCGCCAGCTTGTGTGCCGTCAATTTGGGTCGCATGATGGCCTTTGGTCCCACGCCCAACGAAGCCACGCGCTGCCCCCAAAACGGCTGATCCGCAAAATGGGGCACCAGGATGGATGGGATTCCTGCGCGCAGGCCAGCGGCCGTGGTGCCCGCCCCGCTGTGATGCACCACAGCCGCCATTTTGGGAAAGAGCCAGCTGTGCGGTGCCGCTGGCAACTGAAACCCTGCTTTAGGCAGTGTCACGTCGCCTAACCCGGCCCAGCCAGAAAGCAGAATGGCCCGCTGGCCGCTCATCTGCACCGCCTCCAGCACAATTTCTGTTATCTTTTGCGAATTGCGCCCCGTCATGCTGCCAAACCCAATCGCCACAGGTGGCGAGCCTGCGCCCAAAAAGTCCAGTAGATTGCCAGGGGGCTGCCACTGATCGTTCTCGTCCAAAAACCAATAGCCAGCTGTGTGGAAATTGTTGGGCCAATCATTAGGATGGGGCACCACATGGGGACTGTAGCCGTGAATGATGGTCATTTTTTGCCGGTCGGCGCGGTTCTCGGCACGGGTTTGAGCGGGCAAGCCTAATAGCTCGGTGCGGGTGCGATTGGCAATGTTGCCGTACAGGCTCCAGGCGGCCGTTTCAATGAACAACTTGCCAAAGAAATAATTAATCCAACTGCTGCGGTTGGGCAAAGGGGCGTTGAGAAGGGTACGGCCGTCTTTGGTTGTGAACAACGTCGGCTGCAAGGGCGCACTTATGTGCGGAATCCCCAGTTTTTGAGCCATGCCCACCGCATACACATCCGACGTAAAGCTGCTGATGATTAAATCGCTGCCCTGGCAGGCATCCCAGGCATCACGGGCAATTTGCATGCCATGTTTGGCTAACAGCTTCCCCATGATGCGCATCTGCAACACCGGATTGTTCCCTTTTTCTACCCAATCGCGCCCGCCTTCGCTGGCCATCAACGCTTGCATATCTATTTGGGTAGGGAGGGGGATCAGATCGTGCTGCTGAATCCAGTCGGCAAAATTAGCTCCGGCCAAAATGCGCACTGTATGATTGTGCTGTCGTAGTGCTTTGCCCAAAGCCAGGGCGGGCTGCACATCGCCGCGTGTGCCGTAAGCAATAAAGGTTATCACGCTCATGGGGCAATTTTACGCTGATGAGGGGCGGCGTCCAATTTTTGCCGAATTTACATAATGAAGCACGATTGCTGCGTGGTATGTTTTAGGTGAATGTCTGTTTGGCTGCTTGACAAGGTAATTATTATTGAATATACTGTTGATTGAGCGATTGATCAACAAAAACCATAAATAGAAAATTGCGAAAAATTATGCCAAGAACAGCCAAGCAAAATGAACAAATACGCGCCGAAACCAGAGCCATTATTCTGGAAAGCGCCATGCGGTTGTTTGCCCAAAAAGGGTATGCCACCACCACCACGCGTGATATTGCCACGGCAGCGGGGCTGTCTGTGGGATTGATGTATCACTATTTCAACAGCAAAGAGAGTTTGTTGCAGGCCGTGTTTGATTATGTGATGGCCCGGATCGATGAGGCGATAACGGCCGTTTTGCAAACCAATCCGCCTGGTGAACGATTAGCCAGCTTGCTGCACGCAATTTTCGATTTACTCGCCAGCGAACCCGAATTTTGGGCCTTGTTTTACATGCTGCGTACCCAGCCCGCGATCATGGCTGTGTTGGGGGACGATTTTCGGCAGCGGACGGCGCTGTTGCGGGCCTGCTTTGTGGATGAGCTGACCAGGGCGGGACAGGCCGATCCAGCATTAGAGGCTTATTACTTGTACAGCGTGGTAGAAGGCGCGATCCAGCAATATTTGTTGGACCCGGCACACTATCCCCTGGCAGATATTGTAGAAAAAATGATTTTCCAATTTGGAGGTAAACATGAACCAGTATGAACTGTCCGTTTCGCGCGTGATTGACGCGCCCCCGGCAGCCGTCTTTGCGATTTTTGCCGATTATCATCATAGCCATGCGGCCGTTTTACCCAAGCCGTACTTCACCGAAATGACGGTAGAGAAAGGTGGCACCGGGGCAGGCACCGAAATCACCGTACATATGAGCGTCTTTGGCACAAAAGTGACGTACCATATGGTTGTCACCGAACCAGAGCCAGGCCGCGTGTTGCAAGAAGAGGACAAGGCCGCTGGCGTGCTAACAACCTTCACGGTGGACCCGGTGAATGGGGGCCAGGCGACAAAAGTTACACTTTATACCCGCGCCCGAACGTCACCGGGCCTTAAGGGCTTTATCGAAAAGCTCATCACGCCACCTATTTCACGCAAAATCTACAACGAAGAGCTGGATTTAGTGGCGCAGTTTGTGGCGACCAGCGCACAGGTTGCGTAATCAATAACCTTCGGCCGTAAATGTTGCCTCGGCGACGGGTTGTTCGCGTGTTTTGGGCGCAAATAACGCGGCGACGAGGCAAAAAACGGCCGCAGCCACAAACAGCCACATAAACGCCTGTATAAAGATTGGATTGTACTCATCGACCCAGCTTTTGAGCTCCGCTTTGCTGGTGTCATCCGGCAGGTAATAAATGGTTACTTTGTCGTTAACCTCTGTTTCATCGTACGTTTGGGAACCCACCGTAAAGGTCGCGCGATTGCCAATGGTGATTGAGCCTCCCTCTTCGCTCCTGGCGGCGAAGGAGACGGCAAAATTGTATTCACGGCTGTCGGTGCTGCTGCTGCGGCTGGTAAATTTATCTACCACCGTCGCATCGGTTTGCACGCCGTCGTTGCGAAAAGCGCGTACTTGGCTGCCCTGGATGGCCAGGATGCCCCACAGCATTCCGGCGAACATCAGGGCGACGCCGGCCCACAACAACCATGCACTACGTATTAATTTTGGCATTTTTCCCTCTTTTTACTTTTCACTTACGACTTTTTACTAAATAGTTGACCCGTCAAACAGGCTGGCAAGCTGGCTAAGTTCGGCCGTTTTCGCCTGAATCTCTTCGGGGGTGGGGTGGTCCACCTGGTGTTCGTGCAGCAAGAAGTTGGTGACCCCGAAGATTTCTTTTGCTACTTGTTGAACGGTAATGGGTAGGATAACGGCCGTTCGATCAGAAATCGATCCAAACCCATCGTAGGGGCGATCCGTCGGGGTCGCCCCTACCGCGCATTAAACAAAAATTTATGCTAAAATGCGCCCCACGCCGTTCGTCTCAAAATTGGGAACAACAAATGCCCTACCTAAACCTGAAACCAACCCACAAACCCGTCTGCGGCATTTTCAGCAATTTTACAAACCTGATGCGCGACGCCATCCACCCCAACAACCTCGACGACAACACCTACATCCCCTACCTCATCAAACAGGTCATTTCGGTGAGCTTAGAGACAGTAGATATTGTGGAAAATTTACCGTCATTGGAGATTATCGAACCGAAATGACCCCATCACACGTCAGCCTGGAAACCGTCAAAATCGTCAACAACCTCCCGCCGCTTGAAATTATCGAAGATGCGTAAAGGTGTCCCTTGGTAGGGGCGGGTCTCAGACCCGCCCCTACCTACGGACCCACCATTACATGGAACCGTAAAAGGTAACCAATCATGTCATACGATCCACACAAACATCACCGTCGTTCAATCCGCCTGAAAGGGTATGATTACAGCAGTGAAGGCGCGTATTTTGTGACGATTTGTGTGAAGGGCGGCGAGTCGGTTTTGGGTGAGGTGGTAGGTGGCGAGATGGTTTTGAATGAGTACGGCCGTATCGTCGAAGCGTGTTGGCAGGATTTGGTTAACCATTACGATCATGTCGTTCTGGATGCGTTTGTGATTATGCCCAATCACATTCATTTCATTGTAATTTTAATTGATGCCACTGTAGGGGCGGGTCGTGTAGGGGCGGGTCTCAGACCCGCCCCTACAGGTGATAAACAACATGGCTTGCCGGAAATTGTGCGGGCAATCAAATCATTTTCGGCGCGTCGAATTAACGAACTGCGCGATGCAACAGGCAGTTCCTTTTGGCAGCGAAACTACTACGAACACATCATTCGCAATGAACGTGCCCTCAATGCCATTCGTGAATACATCCATAACAATCCTGCAAACTGGCTGCAAGATCAATTGCATCCCGCTGCGCCACCAAATCCATTTAACCAAAAATAAGTGGGTGTTACGCGGTCGCTCACGGAGATTCTGGAGATGAACGATAAGCTACAGAGAGGGTTAAAACAACTGGCAGAGGCCGGTCATGATAAAGGTAAGCTAGGGATGGCGCTTATCTTATTGCATGGCGCTTTGGAAGAATATTTCCGTGACCAGCTGGCGGCAGAAATTGCCGCTGATGAAGACGAACAAGGGCGGAGGAGAACAGATTGGCAGGATTTGCTCAATCTATGGCAGGAACATCGAACCCTGTCGCATCATGATCGTGAACTGATCTATGCCAAAAACGGTAAACGTAATGCTGTTGCCCACGGAGACCTCTTTGAGATTAGCCGGAATGAAATGGAGATTTACGCGGAATTTGTTAAAAATTTCATGGGCATCCCCAGGTCGTCCCATGATGAATTTACAACCCGGCCACATTCGCCCCCATCCCGGCCAACGGCCGTTGCCAATCCGCCGATTATTCCTACAAAAAACAGATCGTGCTTAAGACAGTTTGTGGTTGCTCTGGTTGTCTTAGGCTTGCTCATCGGGGGCTGCTACTGGTCTGGCCTGAGTTTTCTCAACAGCCTTAGTCCAGAAAGTGGAGATACTGAAGCTGAAGTAGAAGCCTTGCCAGAAGAAGCCGTAGAAATTATTGATCCAACCACAGAAATCAAAGCCAATCCTACTGAGATAATTGAAAATTTGTCTGAGGATGAAAACAAGACAACTCCGCCTGGTGCACCCTCATCAAGTACAGCAAGCGATGACGAGAATACTGTTCCCAGACTTCGCGTTGTGGGGAATTCTTATGTGCGCTCTGAACCAGGCTCTGACTCTGAAATTATTGGCACCGTTCTTGATGCAGAAGAGTATGAAATCATCGAAACATCGGCAGATGGCGATTGGTACAAAATCCAATTAGAATCGGGTCGGGAAGGATGGTTAGGTTCTACCCGCGCCACCCAGGTTTCCCCTTAAAATATTTCATTATGCCTGCAAGCAGAAATCTTCCATTTGCGAGGAAATAACCAGTGAAACTTTCAGAAAAAGATGCAGACCTATTTTTGATCTGATGTTTCCCCTTCAATTTAAGGTAGAAAATGGCATCTTCCAGACGATGGATTAAGGCTCCTCCCTTACCTTAAATCCCCAGAGAGTAACGGCCGTACACCACAAACAAAGCCATCAACATAAAGACGGCCGTGCCAATAGCCATCTGCGGCTCGCCCCGTCTCAGGCGCACATTGGTGGCCCCCGCCATGATGATGGCCAGGCCCATAGCCGCCAGCGGTGTTAGCCAGGGCAAGATGCCGGTGGCCTGGGGCAAAATAACCCCAATACCCCCCAAGAGTTCAAGGATGCCAATCATTCTGAGAAATCCAGGCGAAAAATCACCAGCATAACTGGTGAAGCTACCCTGCATCATCGCTTCCCTCGATTGCAATAGCTTCTGCCCGCCGGCAGAAATAAAAAGCAAAGCTAAAAAGATTTGAACAACCCACAGTGCGATATTCATAGGTTTATCTCCCTAAAATAACGATAATGTAGGTTGAAACCCGCCCAGGTATGTGCCGTTGCGACCCCAATTGGGTTGCCAACCCCATTCCCCCACGCTACACTCACCCACAACTAGCAACTAACAAACTCGCAACTATGCAAAACGGCCGTTACGTACACATTTTCTTCCTCGATGGCGTGGGACTGGGCGGGGACGATCCCGATGTGAATCCCTTCGTCAGCGCCAACTTGCCGCACCTTACTGAGCTTTTGGGTGCTGGCTGGTTTGCCACGCGCGACCCAATCCGCACCGAGCGCGCCAGCCTGGTGCCTACCGATGCCAATCTGGAGATGCCCAAAAAGCCGCAAAGCGCTACCGGGCAGGCCACCATCCTCACCGGACGCAACGTGGCCCAGCTGGTGGGTGAGCATTACGGTCCCAAGCCGAACCCGGCCGTGCAGGCAGTTATCGCCCAAGGAACCTTGTTTCAAGAAGTGGTGGGCGCAGGTGGACAGGCAGCGCTCATCACGCCGTACCCGCAGGGTTATTTTGACGCCGTGGCGCGGGGCAAGCGGCTGCTCTCGGCTGTGCCTCTGGCGGCCACCCAAGCGGGGTTGCCTTTAATGAATGCAGATGATCTTAGAAACGGCCGTGCCGTGAGTCCCGGCTTTACCGGGCAAGGCTGGCGGGAACATTTAGGCTATACAGATATTCCCCTGCTCACCCTGGAAGAAGCGGGTCGGCAAATTTCTGAGGTGGCCCGCCGCTACCAGTTCAGCTTCTTTGAACATTGGCCCAGCGATCGGGCCGGGCATCGCGGCACGCTGAGCGAAGCCGCTGCCCATCTGGAGCTAATTGACGGTGTGCTGGGCGGCCTGCTAGACGCCTGGGATGATGAAAACGGTCTCCTCATCCTTACCAGCGATCATGGCAACATCGAGGAGAAGGATCAACGGCAGCATACCCGCAACCCAGTACCTACCCTGCTGGTTGGTCCCGAACACGCCCATCTTGCCGCCGAAATTCACGATTTGCGCGACATCGCCAAAATGACCCGCACCTTTTTGGGATTGCCCACACCTGTTTTCGTGTAAGCAGTATTGTAATAGTTGGTGAGTACGGTTAGGCGGTTAAGAATTAGTGATTTTTTAAACAAGGTTAAAAAGAAGTATGCTCGCGCTTGCGGGTTTGATACTTCTAGATGCAAAAAGGATTTTGTATGACGATTAGTTCAGAAAAATTTCGGGAAGCCCTGCGTTTATTTCCGGCAGGCGTGACCATTGTAACGATTAAAGCGCCGGGGTTTGAGCAGCCGCACGGTCTCACCGTCTCGGCGTTTGCTTCGATCTCGCCAGAGCCGCCGCTGGTTATGATCGCCATTGATCATCGCGCTTCCGGTCATGAAATGTTGGAGGAGGAAGGGGCAGTTTTTGCGATTAATATTTTGTCGCAGGAGATGAGCGAGTTGTCTAACCGGTTTGCCTGGATCAAAGATGAGGATCGGTTTGCCATGGGCGATTGGGGAACGGCCGTAACTGGTGCCCCCGTCTTGCAAAACGCCCTTGCCTGGCTCGACTGCACCATTCACAATCGGTACGAAGCGGGTACCCACACCATCTACATTGGCGAAGTGCAGGCTTCGGGCACACCCACTGCGGATACGCCACCGCTCATTTACTGGAATCGGGGCTACCGCTACCTTAAAATAAGCGACGAGCCCACCGACTAGATTTTGGTGATGCGTGAAACGTGACTCCGTTTGGGTCACGCATCGCGTAAAACTGTGGCTTATGAACGAAAATCAGCAAGAAACGTGGCCGGTAGAAATTATCCGCAGCCAAAAGCGGCGCAAATCGGTGAGCGCGGAGCTAAAACAGGGGGTATTGGTGGTGCGTGCGCCGGCACGCATGTCCGATGCGGAACTGGCTCCCATCATCGAGAAGCTGCGCCAGCGGTTGCAAAAACGCACCCGCCGTCCCGCTCCCACGGATGATGATTTAGAGCAGATGGCCCAAAAGTTGAACCGTGAATATTTTAACGGCCGTCTCCGCTGGCAATCTATTCGCTATGTCACCAATCAAAACAAGCGGTTTGGCAGTTGTACCCCCAGTTTGGGCACCATTCGCCTCAGCCACCGTCTAGCTACCATGCCCGATTGGGTCCTCACCTATGTGCTCATGCATGAACTGGCCCACCTGGAAGAAGCCAACCACGGACTCAACTTCTGGGCGTTGGTCAATCAATATCCCCTCACCGAACGTGCTCGTGGCTACCTGATGGCCATTGGCCTGGAAGAAAACGAAGATACGCTAGTCCAAGATTAATAGATATTATTGCAGTGCCAAAACAGTGACGTGCGCGACGATGGTGTCTTGCCCACAATCGCGGAAAACTGAAACGCGATGGTGTCCGTCTTGAACGTAGTAATCATCACCAACGGCAACCAGAGAGATAGGTGGCAGGGAAGTCAACTGCTGGCGGGCTTTGCGCACGCCTTCCAGACGGCTGCGGCTGTGGCTGTTGGTCAGGCGAAAATCGGCGTCAAAATCATGGCTGCGGGCGTCGCTGGCGGTGCCTTTGATTTGGCTCAACTGAATCTGGCATACGCCTTGGTAATGGGAGTCGGCGATGGCGCGACCAGAAGTTGCTTGGTTCAACGTGGGCAGTGTTTGCCGTTTGGGGATGAAGCGGGAGATTGTTTTGCTGGCCCAGTTTTGCAATTTTTGTGTTTGAACAGTGCTTGCTGAATACATGATTTTGTCCTTTACTTGCCAATTTTTGTGCCGAACTTTTATCTGATGTGCAGGATACGGCCGTTCCGTGACACAAACGTGACACAATCTGCGGCATCAGCTAAAATGCACATCACCCCGACAACAAAACGCTTTGACTTTCTGAGGATAAAACAATTCCATGCACTTGACCCTCAACTTTTTTGGTGGCTTTCACGCAGCCGTTGCTGACAAACCAATCTCCGAATCGCGAGCCAAGCGGATTGAAGCGTTACTTGTTTTTTTGGCTATGGAAGCGGGTCGTCCGCACCGGCGCGAAGTGCTGATTGGCCTCCTCTTTCCCGACATGCCCGATGACGCCGCCCGAACCAACCTGCGCCAGACGCTCAGCCGCCTGCGCCGGGCCATCAGCGATGCCCAGGCTGAGCCGCCATTTCTGCTGTCTTCCCGCGAATCGACCCAGTTCAACCAGGCAAGCAGCCACACGCTGGACGTGGTGCAGTTTCAGACAGGGTTGGCTGGGTGTGAACCGCATCGCGGGCGGCGGGAAGGCGACTGTGCCGACTGCATGGCTCTGGTGGCAACGGCCGTTTCCCATTACAAAGGCCCTTTTCTCGATGGTTTCTTTTTGGAAGACAGCAGCGCTTTTGAAGAATGGCTGCTGGGGCAGCGGCAGCAGTTTCAGGCAATGGCGTTGGCGGCGCTGGATGAACTCACGCAGTTTCATGAACGGCGCGGCGAGTACGAGCAGGCGGCGGCATTTGCCCGCCAGCAGCTGGCTATTGAGCCGTGGCGCGAACCGGCCCAGCAGCAGCTCATGCGCTCCCTGGCCCAGCTGGGTGAACGGAACGCCGCGCTGGCCGCTTACCAAAGCTTTTGCCAGACGCTGCAAGACGAATTAGGCGTGGCCCCCTTGCCAGAAACGGCCGCATTGGCTGAACAGATTCAAGGTGCATCGGGCGAACGGCCGTACCAACTGCCACCACGTGAGCAAAACTTGATCGGGCGCGATGAAGAGCTGGCCCAACTCTCTGCCTGGCTGGCCCATCCGGCCCAGCGGCTGCACAATATTGTGGGGCCAGGCGGCATGGGCAAAACGCGGCTGGCATTGGAAGCAGCCTGGCTGGCGGCCACCGCCCACCTGGGGCCGTTCATGCACGGCATCTTTTTTGTGCCGCTGGCGGGCGTGGCGGCAGTGGAATCGGCTGGGTTTAATCCGCTGGTAACGGCCGTTGCCGAAGCGATTGGGTACACCTTTGCCGGGGCGGCCGAGCCGCAGGCGCAGCTGCTGGCCTACCTGCAAGACAAAAAGATACTTTTGGTGCTGGACAATTTGGAACACCTCATGCAGCCGGGGCGCACGCTGATTTTGGCGCTGCTAGAACACGCTCCGGCGCTCAACCTGCTGGTGACCTCGCGTGAGCGGCTCAATTTGGCAGAGGAGCGCGTTTTGTCGTTGGCTGGCTTGCCCAGCGACGCAGGCGGTGATGTTACCGCTGACGCTGAGTTAAGCCCGGCGATGGCGTTATTTGTACAGCGGGCGCAGCAGGTGGAGTCTCGTTTTGTGCTGGGAGAAACGGGGGATTGGTCGGCAACGGCCGTTGCCAAGATTTGCCAACTGCTGGATGGCTTGCCGCTGGCCATTGAACTGGCCGCGGCCTGGGTGCGCCTGCTTTCCTGCCCAGAAATTTTGGCCGAACTGCACCAAAATTTAGATAGCCTCAGCGCCAGCGCGGTGGATCTGCCGCAGCGGCACCGCAGCCTGCGCGCCGTGTTTGATTATTCCTGGCAGCTGCTCACCGCTACCGAGCAGCAGACGTTGGCCCAACTGGCCATCTTCCAGGGCGGATTTGAGCGACAGGCGGCGGCCCAGGTAACCCAGGCTCGATTGCCGCAGCTTTCGGCCCTGCTGGATAAATCGTTTTTGCGTCGTCAACTGGGGGAAACGGCCGCATTTGCCACCTCACGCTACGAAATGTTGGCTGTCGTACGCCAATTTGCCGCTGAACGTTTGGAAAATGGACAGGTTGGTTTTGATTTACGCCAGCGATACGGCCGTTATTATCTTGATTTATTGGCCGCGCAAGAAACCGACTTGCAAGGTAGCAATCAGCTGCGTGCCCTGGCCACCATCAACCAGGAAATGGAAAATATTCGTCAGGCGTGGCGCTTGGCTATCGCCCAGGCCGACGTAATGGCCCTCAGCCGGGCGACGGAGGCCTTGTCGCTCTTTTTGTACATGCGTAGTTGGTTCCGTGAAGGATTGGCGTTGTTCAGCGAGGCGCTTGCGCAGCTGGGTGAACAAGCACCCTCAGCAGTGCTGGCCAAAATGGTGTCCCGGCAGGGGTGGTTTACGTTTCTGTTGGGAGATCGGGCAAAAGCGGCGGGGTTGCTTAGCCAAAGTGTTGCCCAGCTGCGTGCTGGCGACGACAAGGCAGCCCTGGTGTATGCCCTTAATTATCTGGCCGTGGTGCAATATGTGCAGGATGATTACGAGGCGGGCTGGACGACTTGCCAGGAGGCGTTGGCCATCGGTGAGCGGCATGATTTGATCTACAGTCAGGCGATTAGCAACAATATTTTGAGCCAGATTGCCTATCTGCAAGCACGGTACGAGGCTGCTCTGGTGCATTCACAGGCCAGCCTGCGTTTAGAGCAAGCGCTGGGCAATCGCTGGAGCATGGGCTTTTCGTTGGTGAATTTGGGGCGGGTGGCCTATGCTTTGGGAGATTTTGCCACGGCTCAGGCGAATTATGAAGAAAGTTTAGCCATTCGTGAAGGCATGCAAGATGCGCGGGGGCAGGCTTTGTGCCGGATGTATTTGGGGGATACGGCCGTTGCCCGCCAAAATGTAGCTGAAGCCAAAGCCCATTATCAGCACAGCCTGACTATCTTTAGCCAAATTGGTGATAAAGTCACGGTGCAGCGGCTACACGAGCGGTTAATAGCTTTGCCTAGCGCTTAGGCGTGCGGCGTTTACTAGCGCTCCACTTTTTTATGTTCGTCTTCATACTGTTCCGGGCTGTCTAAATCGCGCAAAATGGAATCTGTGGGGACGTTAACCAGATGCAGCGCATTGGCGTGCCGCCGCAGCAAGGTTCGTGGAGCATCACCAGGGGGCAGGGCGAGCAGCTCCGCAAAATAGGCTCGACCGATAAGCACGGGGTTGCCTCGTCGCCCCTCAAAAACGGGTGCGATTAAGTCGCTGTGGCCTTGCCAATAGGCCGCCAGCAGCAGGTCAATGGTTTCTGGTTCGACCATTGGCTGGTCGGCCAGCATCACCAGAACGGCCGTAATATGTTCAGGCAACTGGCGAACGGCCGTTTGCAACGAAGAGATCATTTCCCCTGCCTTGTAATTTGGGTTATGTAAACTTTCAGCGCCTGCGTCCTGAGCAATTTGGCTGATTTTGTCAGCTTTGTGCCCGGTAATGACCAGGAGATTGTGAACGGCCGTTTGCTGTAAATTGCGAATCGTTTGGCCCAAAACTGTGGTGTTCCCCCAGGGTAGCAACTGCTTGGTTTTACTCATCCGTTTGCCCTGGCCTGCTGCCAGGAGTACGGCCGTTACCCGTTTATGCACTTCGCGCACAGGCTGGTCTGTCTGAACGGCTCCGATAATCACTCGATCAATGCGGGGCGTATGCAAGATTTGCTGGGCAATCTGGCGAGCGGCTTTTAATTGTGCGGCCGTCTCGACCTTATTCAAAAACGGTATCACCCGTGCCCCCTTTGGCACCCTCTTTAACCCTCCTTGCGGATGCGTGATCAACCTGGCCACATCATTTACCGATAACTGATTACCGATTACTGAATACTGTAACAGTTCTTCTGCCAATTCTGGACGATGGGTGACTTCTGGAAAACGGCCGTCCAAAGCATCAATCCCCACCACCGGCACCACCACCGTTGCGGCGTTGGGAATCACTGGTTCGTGGGCGGCCGGTGCCTTGATGGGGCGCATCCGCGAACCATCGGCTTCTGTCAGGACAAAATCAACACCTGGCCGGGCCAGCCATCTGCCGGGCAGCTCCGGCGGCACCCCTTTTGCTTTTTCCCCTTCTACCGCGCCTACCACCAAGCACATCCCGTGCCGATCCAGAGCTTGTTTGATTTCCTCCTCATTTTTCTCTGAATCCTCTGTGGCAAAAATCACTGCCGGGGCCAGTTTCATTTGGGCGGCAAAGATGCGCGTGGTTGTGGTGAGGATGCGCCGCCCAGGCAAAGCATTGGCCAGGGCAAAGAGGAGGCTTGTTTTGCCGCCACCGCCCACAAAGGCCATAAGTTCGCCACGAGGACGCAGGGTAAATGCGGCGGGCAGCGTGATGTTTTGGCTCATAGCTGCTGGTTTAAATGGATGAGGATCGCTGCCAAAACGCCCCCACCAATGGCCAGGGCCTTTTCCGAAATAGTGAAGCAAGCAGAAATGTCGGCGCGGGCATCCAGGTCGCCAATTTTGAGCCCGGCGGGCACTTCGCTGCCGGGGGCAATTAGCCCGCGCAGCACACCAGCAAACGGTGCTATGATTGATGATCCAGCCACTTCCCCAATAAGTTCTCCCGCTTGAACCAAATCTCCGATCTCCAATCTCCAATTAACCTTTCCTGCTGCCGGTGCCCGCAGCACCCGCTCTGCCCCTTTACCAGCCACAATGCCGGGGGTGCCGGTGTTGGGGATAGCCGCGCCCTCCCAAATGACGCGCCCCAGCGTGTGGCCGCGCATCGTCTCAATCACGGCGTGGCAATCGGCTCCGGCGGTAAAGCCTGGCCCAAGGGCGATGACCAACTCGGCCTGGTCGATGTGGGTGTCAATGTTGCGCTTGGCCATGCGGGCGTCTATTAAGATGGTAAATGGTAAATGGTTAATAGTTAATAGTTCAGGCGCAGCCAGGACCGGGATTTTGCCGGATTGGGCCAGTTGTAGTGCTTCGTCGGCGGATTGGGCGCGTTGAGCGTACAGGGTTTCGATTTGGATAGATCCTTCGAGAACGGCCGTTGCCAGGGCTACTTTTCTACGTACAACCAGCGGCTGGGCCAACTCCAGCACAATGAGGGGAAAGCCTGCCTGGTGTAAACGGTACGCGATGCCGGTTGCCAGATCGCCCCCACCGCGCAAGATCACGAGATGCTTTGAAAATAACATCTGTTGATCTTACCTGAGACAGTAGAGTTGGGGCAACTTCAACAGATTGCCTATAAAGCAGAGGTGTAATCTCATTTTTAATCAAATAAAAAAGGAGGTGCTTTCGCACCCCCTTCTGAATTCATCTTGCCCAGATAGTTACCTGTTGGCGTAGGTATTCATGTTGGCATTACGGCTGTGATCTTGCGTTTGGGCGGGGTCACGCATGCCGCTGGTGTGGCACCAGCCTGTTTTGTGCCCCAGGTTGTTGCCGCCGCTGAGTTGACCAGACCATTTCTCCACCACACCGTCGTCTGGATCGCTCAGGAAGAGGTCGGTGGCGATGTTGCAGTAATCGTAGCGCCACCAGACATCTTTGAAGGAGGTGGTGTGATAGTACACCCGGCTGCGTGCCCAGCTGGGAATACCAGACAACCACAGCGCAGCACCATCATAAGTGAGGTCCCAATTTGTGCCGCAGCCCGCACCAAAGAGATCACCCAGCAGTGCCAGGTTGCCCGCCAGCGCCGTGCCCTGATAGGGTGTGCCTACTGATTGAATCAGGCGGCTGCCAGAGGAATAATCCAGCCCGCTCCAGTAGTAAGTGTAAAGGTGTAGCGAGGCGGCCCCGCCCTGGCTGTGGGCCACAATGCCAAATGAGGGGAACTGATTGCCATAGGTGCGAATCAAATTAGCAAACTGATCGTGGGTGCGGTTCTGGTTGTAATCCTGGAAGGTGACGTCGCCGGTGAAGTCGCCTGTGGGCCAGGTGCCTCCGGAGCAGTAGCCGTGTACCAGCATGAGCACGCCGCCAGGGGCGTTAGGAGCCGGTTGATTAGCCGTTACGGCCGTTGGCCGTTCTCCCATCAACATCTCCTCCGTAATTTCTGTTACGGTCGTTTCCGCCACGCCTTTGCTTACTGATTCAGGGATATTGACGGAAACACTGTCTAAGGTTGTCAATGGAATGTGCGTTGTCACATCTTGCAGCCGCACGTTGCGCAGCTCAAATGGGGCAGAGGCATTGGCCAAAGAAAGCCAACGGCCGTCTACACTCACTGGAACCCCATCGGCCGTAGGTGCTACCAAACCACCCACCCAGGTGACGGGAATCATCTGCCCAGCGGAATCCGTGCCCCACAGTTCAGCGTAGAGTTGTACCTGATCAACCTCGGCGGTGGTTGTGGCATCGAGGTTAATGTTCAGGCGATTGAGGCCATCGGGTGAAGCGGTGGCTGTGCTTTCATTGAGGGTAATTGTTTGGGCGACGACCGGGAAAATATGCTCTGTCGTGCGCAGCAGTGGCGTACCGTCTGGCGTTTGGCCACGCATGGTCACCTGGGCCGTGTACTGGCCTGCCTGACGGGGTGTCATCAAGGTACCAAAGATGCCATCGTTGGCCGCTCCGTCACCGTGACGGCCGTCATCAAACATGATCAGGCGCTGCGTACGGCCGTTTGGCGCGATGAGCCGCATTTGGGCGCGACGAATGATGTTTGCCGCTGCGGCTGGGGCACTGGCCCCGCTGTCTTGGGCGGCATCGTACGCGTAAGCGACCAGGCCAATCTGATGGCCCGTCCACAAATTGTAGCTGCTCAGGTGGGCGTAAATCTGGTAGGGGCTTTCATTGGAAAGCAAGAGATAGCCGCTGGGGGCATCGGTGGTGCTGGGGGCAACGGCCGTACGTACCGTCAGCTGCCATGCACCACGTTCTGGTTGGGCAAAGGTATAAATGTCACCCGAAAATGATTGCTGCTCCAGGCCAATCTGCCCGGTGCGTTGCACCACGCCTGCTTGATCAATGCCCTGACCAAGCTGCATCGCCTGGCCCGCCGGGGTTTGCAGCGCCAATTCCCAATTTGCGGCATCCGGGCTGAGCACCATAAATGACATCTCGCTGCCGCTGTCTACCAACAGTGAATCTTGCCACTGCCAGCTGCCATCGGCGGCTTTGCTAAAGGTGACAGGAATCATGGCGGTGCGGGAGCGAACCCCCATTTCGGCCGGGTTGGGCAGTTGAGAACGGCCGTCCAGCACCTCGCTGCCGGGGCCGGCCACCTGCTTGGTAAGGGCTGGTTCCGGCTCGTCAGCAGCCGAGGGTGCAGCCAGTCCGCCAGCTGCCAGGAACAGCGCTGCCAGCAAGGCTATCAGAATTGCCAATCGTCGCTTTTGCATGTTCAGTTTTACTCCTTCTGTGGGATTTGTAGAGACAAAATCACTGTTTCGCCAAACAAGTGTGGTAATGACATCAAGACGAAACAGTTAAGCTGAAGCAAGCGCCTTTGCTGATTAAAATAAGATGCTTGCTTCAACAAAAAACACCAACAATTTTGATTCGTCACAAATTGTCGGTGTTTTGGGCGGCACGGCACACTTTCCTGAGCATTTAAATGTACCGTGCCTGGAGAAGGGTAACAGATTTTGCTTAGCTGTGAGTGCGAACTTCCTGCAATTTAGCTACAACGCGGGCGGGCGTAAGGGGGATTTCGTCGAACCAGACGCCGGTGGCGTCGTGAACGGCGGCAACAATGGCGGGAGCTAAGGGTAAGAAGGGCATCTCGGCCATGCCGCGTGCCCCCCAGGGGCCAATCGGATCGGGCACTTCCATGATGACGGACTGTACAATTTCTGGCACATCTTTAATGCCGGGGATGAGATATTGGCTGAGCAGGGGGTTTTGGATACGGCCGTCTTTCACCTGCAAATTTTCCATCACCGTATAGCCGTGTGCCTGCACCACTGCCCCCTCAATTTGCCCTTCAATGAGCGTGGGATTGATGGCTTTGCCCACATCGTTGGCACAAACGACCTTCTCGATGTGAATGTGCCCCGTCTCGATATCGACTGTGAGTTCTACCGCTTCAGCTACATAACCGTAGCTGAAATTAGGCATACAGATGCCCGTTTCTGCTGCGTACGGTTCCGTGCCGGGCGGCACGTACTTGTGATGCCCGATGGCCGGGCGATCTTCGTTGGTCCAGGCGGTGAGGGCCGCTTCAGCCGCGCCGCGAATCGAATTGCCTGCCATCCACGTCATACGCGAGGCAGAAGTCGAGCCAGAGTTGCCGCTGCTGGCCGTGTCGGACATGTCCAGCTCCACCAGGCTCACGTCCACACCCACGGCTGCGGCCACCATCTGGCGGAAGGCAGTGTGGGCTCCCTGCCCCACATCGGCCCCGGCGTGACGCAGCACGACGCGCTCAATGTCTGCTTTACCGTGCAGCTCAATGGTGGCCTCACAACTTTCCGGCGCACCAAAAGAGAAGCCGACGTTCTTGAATGAGCAGGCAATCCCCCGCCCCTTACGCAGCGCGTTGGGATTGGCAGGCAGGGATTGGATGCTGTTAAACGAAGATTGGAGACTGGCGATTGGAGACTGCTCACCGTTCACCGACCACCCTGCCTCTTGAGCACACCGTTCTACCACTTCAGCCATGCTGATGCCGGGCGGTGGCGGCGTTTGCACGGTGAGCAAGCTGCCTTCGCGCAGCACGTTTTTCAGGCGGATTTCGACTGGGCTGAGGCCGAGCGCCTCGGCCAGCTTGTTCATTTGGGTTTCGGCAGCAAAAGCGCCCTGCGGTCCGCCAAAGCCACGGAAAGCCCCGCCTGGCACGTTGTTGGTCGTGATGGCGTAGCTGTCGATGTGGGCATGGGGAATCTCGTAAGGGCCGGTGACCATGAGATGGAAGTTGCCCAGCACTTTGGTGCTGGTGTAGGCGTAAGCACCGCTGTCCATGTGTACGGTGGCAGAAACGGCCGTAATCTTTCCCTCTTTTGTCGCACCCCATTTTGTATACACCGTGGCCTGGTGCCGTTTGTGGTGGCCAAAAATGCTCTCTTCGCGCGTCCAAATGATGCGCACCGGGCGATTAATGCCGCGCTCGTGCAGCCGTTTGGCTGCCAGACCCAGCACAATTTGCAAGGACATATCTTCCTTGCCGCCAAACGCCCCACCGATGGCCGGGTAGATGATGCGCACTTCTTCCTCTGGCAAGCCTAGCGAATGGGCCACCTGTTCCCGGTCTTCATGGGCCCACTGGCCACCAATTTCCACCGTCACGCGTCCCTTGTCGTCGATAGTGCCCACGCCCGCTTCAGGCTGCAAAAAGGCGTGTTCCTGGTACGGTAGATGGTAGGTGCCTTCGAGAATGACATCCGCTTCGGCCCAGCCAGCACCCATATCGCCTTTGCGAATCTGGTACTTTTTTAGGACGTTGCTGCCGTGCCACGGCTGGATGATTACCTCGTCCTTCAATGCTTCATCCATGCTGCCGACGATAGGCAGCGGTTCCCATTCAATTTGGATGAGGCTGCGGGCTTTGGCAGCGGCCGTTTCGCTTTCGGCAATAACAATGGCAACCTGGTCTCCTTCCCAACGGCTGACGTTGGCATGAGGGTTGCTGCTGTTTAGCCCCACCAGGACTGGTTGGTCAGGGAAAATGAGGCCGTATTCGTTTACCGGCACATCTTTGGCGGTGAGGATGGCCACCACGCCCGGAACCGCTTCGGCAGCGGTCGTGTCCATTGAGAGCATACGGGCGTGGGGTTGGTTGCTGAATAGCACCTTGCCATGCAGCAAGTTTTCTGGCGTGATGTCGCCTGCATAAAAAGTTTCCCCGGTTACTTTACCGGGAGCATCTACGCGATAAACAGATTGGGACTTAAGCATACTTTTTCTCGATTTGTGGGTTGTCTTGATTCTAAGCCTAAGGGTTTTTCATTGGGTTGTTCGGCTGATTAATCCCCAACCCTTAGGGCTTGACCATTTTTAACTTTTGAGTTTCGGTAAACGGTCAAGCCTTGGGGTTCGTTTCCTTATCTAAAGTTATTTGTGAACGAACCCTTAGGGTTTTGTTCTTAGCCGCGATGGTCATCAAATGGGTCTTTATTGCGGGAGTACATGGTTGCCTCGCCGGTGCGACGACGTCCTTCAGGACTGGCAATGATATAGCCAATGGAAAAGACAATTTGCATCACAATAACCATGCCAAAGACGATGATAAGCTTGACGCCCAGCTCTGGCACAGAGCGTGGAATGTAGAGCTGGTTGTAAAATGTATTGGCACTAATGATGCCTTCACTAAACAAATAATTGGTAAAAAAATAGGCCAATGTACCTGTTATGAGCAACCATATTACCTGGACAATTGTTTTTCCGGTAAGGCCTTTTCGTTTGGCTAATTCTTCTTCATGTTTTTTTTCTAGACGCATGGTATGTGACCTCCAGCAATTAAGTAGCGGCTTTTTAGGTAATCGACTACGTCATCTGACTATTTATCCACAGATGTTTTGCCGATTGCCTCAACGGCTTCGATGATTTTATAGTAGCCAGTGCAGCGGCAGAGATTGCCGCTGAAGGCTTGTAAAATCTGCTCGCGATTGGGAGACGGCCGTTCCTCCAGCAATTTGGCTCCCGCTACCAGAAACCCTGGAATACAAAAGCCACACTGCACCGCACCCGTCTCCACAAACACTTGTTGCAATGGATGCAAGGTACCGTTACTGGTGTCATTTGCCAATCCCTCAATGGTCACAATATTGGCCCCGTGGGCGCGGGGTGCGGGCACCAGGCAAGCCATCACGGCCATGCCGTCTAGCAGCACGGTACAGGCGCCACATTCTCCTTCGCCGCAGCCTTCTTTGCTGCCTGTTAGGAGTCCTTCTTCACGCAGCCAGCGCAGCAATGTTTTGTGATTGCCGCCGGTAGCGGTGATCGTTTTGCCGTTGACGGTGGCGGTGATGGGGGTATCGGGCATGTGGGTTTGGCTAAACTGATCGCCGGTGGGGAAACGGCCGTTACTCTTTCCCCACAGCATGACCGGTTCTTGTGGCCATTGGCTGCGCTCAGTGCCATCGCGCAGCGCCGTGAGGGCACGCTTGGTGAGCACCCGCACCATTTCCTGGCGATACTCGGCCGGGCCGCGCACATCGTCAATGGGGGTGGCGGCAGCGGTGGTGAGATTAGCGGCATGGGCAATGACCTCGTCGCTCAGCGTTTTGCCCACGAGGTACGCTTCTGCCCCTGGCGTGCTGATGATGGTTGGGGCCACACTGCCCTGCGTAATGGCGGCGCTGGCCACAGTGCCATCACCGGCAAAATCCAGCACAAAAGCGAGATGCACCACGGAAATAGCCTGGGCGCGGCGTAGCCCTAACTTGACAAAAATGCCACGCGCCGTTTCTGGCATGGGGGCAAAGGAAATGTCGATCACCATCTCGTCTGGTGCCAGCACTGTTTTTCGCACGCCGGTGTAAAAATCGGCCAGAGGCACCTTGCGCTCACCACGGATGGAGGCGAGGGTGAGGCTGGCGTTTAGGGCGCGCAGGGGGGTGATGGTGTCGTTGGCCGGGCTAGCGGTGATGAGGTTGCCTGCCACGGTGGCCCGGTTGCGCAGCTGCGGCGAGGCGACTTCCAGGCAGGCCTGGGCCAGCGGCAGGGCCTTCTGCACAATGAGCGGCGAGGCCACCACCTGATTGTGCGTGACTAACGGCCCCAAATGGATGCGCCCTGTATCATCCTGACTAATTTCGGCCAAACCAGGAATACGGGTGACGTCGATCAAAATATCTACATCGGGACGAACGCCGCGCTCCAGCTCTAGCAGCAAATCTGTGCCGCCAGCGACGATACGGGCCCGACGGCCGTATTGGGCTAAAAGGTCTAGTACGGCCGTTACCGATGTGGGAGTTTCGTATTGGGTAATCTCGTGGAAATGTGTGTTCATAATATAAGTATAAAGTTGGCCCTGGATGGTTGACAAGTGAGCAACGTCACTTGGTTTAAGATGTGCGGCGCAGCGGCTGCGTACGACGCAGCTTGATGATCTCGGCCATAATGCTGACGGCGATCTCTTCGGGCGTTTCGGCTTCAATTTCTAAGCCAATGGGTGCCTGGATGCGGGCCAGGTCTTCGCTGCTCAGACCGTCCTCGATGAGCAGTCGCTTGGTTTCGGCCCAGCGGCGGTCGCTGCCCATCATACCAATATAGCGGGCAGGGGAGTGGATAAGAAGCGGCACAATGTCGCGATCGACCAGCACG
This sequence comes from uncultured Anaerolineae bacterium, assembly GCA_905479495.1. GTDB lineage: Bacteria > Chloroflexota > Anaerolineae > Promineifilales > Promineifilaceae > Leptofilum. The sequence continues at coordinate 34,097 of CAJQMR010000032.1, read as the reverse complement.
TTGCGGGTGACCATGACGATGTAGGTGTTGGCCGTGATGGGATTTTGCGCCAGGGCATCGGCAAAGCTGCCGGGCAGGTGCAGATCGGCGTTGGGGATAACTTCGGGTGTGGCCAGTGCGTCTCGGTCGTCAGTGACGACGATGCGGTACCCCAGGAAGTGGCCCAGTTCGGCTACGGCTTGCCCCACATGACCACAGCCAATGACAAACAAGGTGGCCGGGGGTGCATACGGTTCCAAATAAATTTCCACCTCGCCACCGCAAACACCAGGGTCGCCGCGATTGGGTTCCACCAGGGAATAGGGCAGCACACGGGTACGGCCGTCTTGCAAAGCCAGCAGCGCCTCTTTCACCACCCGTGACTCCATCTCACCACCACCGACGCTGCCGGAGATACGGCCGTCGCCAAACACTAGCATTTTGCTGCCGCTGTGGCGCGGCACTGAGCCACGAGCCTTGATGATAGTGGCTAAAACAACAGGTGCGCCAGACTGTTGGGCGGCCAAAAGTTCAGTTAAGATGCGCAGATTATTATCACTCATGGCGATGGGTTACTACTGTGTTGTTTGACTCACACAACTGCCAGCAACCCAGCTGTTTGGGCCGCCTTCTGTTGGCTGCACCAGAAAGAAGTTCAGCGTGAAAGGGGTGCCAGCGGCATCCAGCACGGTGCGTTGCTCTTGCGTTAAAATATTCATGGGGCGGTCGTTGGCCAGGATGACATCGTGGTCACGGGTGGCGGGTTGGGTGCTGTGGGCTAAGATGACGGTACGGCCGTCAGCCGTTGTGCCGCATTGACCCTGGTTCAGGCAGTCGGGGCTGCAAACCATAGTGCCTGTTGGACTAATGGCGGCCTGATCGGAAACGGCCGTATCCTGGGGGGCCTCATCACCACCGCCAAAACAGGCAGTCAGCAACAGCAAAAGCAGCAGCAGAATAACCAACGGCAATCGCCGGAATTGTCGCGAATGATTTAGGGAGACAACCTGATTCACTTGAACTCCAATTAGGAAATAGATTGCTAGCGCGCTTCCCAGATGCGCTCACCATCCAGAATGCGCTGAATCTGATTGGCAAATTCGGTAGCGCGTAGAGGCTTGCTGATAAGCCCATCAAAGCCAAACGCATGGATGGTCGAGGTGTCATGTTCTAGTGTGCCTGCCGTGACGGCTACAACCAGGGCACTTTTTAATTTCTCATGCTGGCGAACTTCTTCCAACAGATCGAAGCCGCTTTTTTGAGGCATGTTGATGTCTACCAAAAAGAGATCGACTTGGGGCAGCTTTTCGGCGAAGAAAATAGCTGAATCCACACTGCGGCGTGAATAACAGCGGTTGGCCCCGCCCATGCGTAACAAATCCAGGGCCACAAGCTGGGCGTTTTGGTCATCTTCAACGAGTATGATGGTAGCGGTGGCTAATGGTATTGACATGAAGAGAGTGTATCAAATGGATTCTTCTGGGGCAATGGTCTGTACATTTACGAGTTTGGGAGAAATCTTTTCCTCCGTTTCTTCGTTATCCGCCAGCGGCAAAGTGATGGTAAAGGTACTGCCCTGCCCGACGGTGCTGTGCAGGGTGAGCGTGCCTCCATGCCGCTCAATAAGATGGCGGCTGATGGGTAGTCCCAGTCCCGTACCGATGCGCCTGCGGGCAATGGTTTCATCCAACTGGCGAAATTCCTGAAAGACGGTTTCGTAATGTTCTTCGGGGATGCCAATGCCGGTATCTTCCACGGCAAAGGTGGCGGTGTGTTGATGGGTCCGCACGCGCAGGGTGATAAATCCCTTGTCCGTGTATTTGGCGGCGTTGCTCAACAAATTAAGCAGCGCTTGCTGGAACCGTTTAGGATCGACCAGTACCTGCGGCCAGACCTCAGGATAGTCGCGAATGAGGTCAACGTCGTCATTCTCCAGCAGGCTGCGCACGCTGGTCATGGCTTCTTCGCACACGGCCTCTAGATCAACACGTTGTCGCTTGAGTTTGAATTCGCCAGCATTCATTTGGGCCAGATCCAGCAAATCGTTCAAGACGCTCATGGAGTGCCAGCCAGATTTTTCGATGCGGGTCAGGTAATCAATTTGCCGTTCAGTGACCTGGCCTAATTCGCCCTGGCTCAAAATATGGGCAAAGTTTACGATGGTGTTGATGGGGGTGCGCAGTTCGTGGCTTACCTGGTTCATAAAGCGGGTGCGCAGATCGCGTTCGGCAACGGCCGTTTGCCGGGCCTTTTCCAGCGCTTCATTCACATTCATCAACTTGGCGTTGGTTAGGTGCAGTTCTTCTTGAATGGTAAATAACTCGTCTCGCCGGTGCTGGGCCTTGATATGTAGCTGGCTAACAGATTCCACTGCCACCTGCCACTCCAGCGCTGAAAAGTAAGCCGCCGCAGCTACAAACAAATTTACAACGACGGGGCCAGCAATATTTTGCGCCAGGCTCATGGACTCATTGATGTGCTGGCTGATGCCAAGTGCAGTTAAGATGCTAGACACACCCCAGGTAATAAAGCCGTAATCTGGCTGGGTAAACATGCTGCTGGCAATAATGAGAATGGCAAATAAATAGGGAACCATGCTGCCAGGAGACCAGTTTTTTAAGATGATGAGGAAAAAGATGAGGAGGTGAACGGCCGTAAAAATTACCGTTCCTAGAGCTTGCTGGCCTTGTTTAAGATAATAACGTCCAATGACGCCAGCTGCTATGGCCAAAACCACCCCCAGCCACAAATGCCAGCTTAAGGCGAATGATTCAAACGCTAGCGCCCATAACAGGGTAGCCATCGCCGTGACGATTGCAATCAAGGGAATCATGATTGTAGCTGTATCGGCGCGTAATTCGTTTGAATAAGCAGATGTTTGCGTCATGACAATTCATTTTAAGATAAACAAGGAAGGATGCCGTATAAATTGTGTTAAGTTACCAGGGTAATTAGTACTGAATTAGACGGCTACCACTCGCAGGAATCCACCTTAGTCAACCTGTTTTGTCTTACAAGGAGTCTTTCCGACAAAGTTGGTTCAGGTATCTACACGCCAGCCAAGTGCTTCCAGGTTGGCATCAGCCAGCAGTACGGCTGGCACATCGGCCAGAGTCATTTCCGCCTCGGCCGCCACAGTGCCGTCTGGCAAGCGAATTTCACCCACGGCTTTGCCCAGTCGCCCACGCAATTTAACGATGCGGCCAACGGCCGTTAGCTCCGTTTCCGTCGGTACGGGATGGCGGTATTTCACTTCAAGCTTTACCGACATCATAAAATGATGCGGATCGCCAATCATGGAGACGCGCGCCACGACTTCATCCAACAGCGCCGCCACGATGCCACCATGCACCACGCCGGGGTAGCCTTGGTAATCTTCCGAGATGGTGTGGGTGGCCTGGACTTCGTTACGGCCGTTGTCGTAAAAGGTCACATACAAGCCACGCGGGTTCTTACGCCCGCAGACAAAACAGTAATCAGAGTTGGGTTGTTTGATATGCATGAAGGGGATTATAGCTGGGGGAGGGAGATGAGGAAAAGGAACGGCCGTTCGCCACTCATCATTCACAATTAACTATTTACGATTCACAATTAGTACGGCCGTTCCCGCCCCCACCTTCACCCCATCCCCCACAAACTCCGGCATCTCACCCGTAGAAAGTAAGCAATTGTAAGCAGTGGCATTCGTTAACGGGATTATTTGGCTTGTGTCGCTGAGGTTGAAGAGAGTTACGGCCGTTTCCCTACCAGTCAACACCCGCGCATACGCATACGTCTGCGTCGTTGTACCCACATGCAGCCGCGTGCGCGTGCCGTATTGCAAGGCTGGCAGTGTGCGCCGTAAATGAACCAACTGTCGATAAAAGGCGAGCAATTCCTGGTTCCATTCCTCCGGCTGCCAGGGCATATCGGCTCGCACGTGATGGTCGCCGCCAAAGCTGGACTGATTCTTATTCACCGTCTGCGACAGACCCACTTCCGTGCCGTAATAAATCACTGGCGTAGGGGCCAGGGTGAACTGGCACAGTGCTGCCAGCTTCAGCCGGTTCACGTTGCCACCGGCCATGAAGAGGAAGCGGTTCATGTCATGATTGTCTAAAAAGCTGGCCCGCGCCGCGCCCGTGGCCATGTAGGCCTCGTAGCTCTGCAAAAACATGTCCAGCTGGGCCACGTTCCACAAATCAAGAGCAAAGGCATAGCGGAACGCCGTTGCCAGGGGGAAATCAAGGACGTGGCTCAGTCGCCCCCGGTAGCGGCGCAGCGCGTCGGGCGAATCGGTTACCTCGCCGATTGTTACTGCCTCTGGGTTGGCCGCCTGTATCGCCTGGCGGAACTGCACCCAGAAATCCATGCCGTGCCCGATGGCATGGTCCAGCCGAAAGCCGTCCAGCTTAAATTCACGCAGCCAATAAACGGCCGCATCGCAAATGTGCTGCCGCACGGCCGGGTCGTTGGTGTCAAACGAAGGCAGCAGCTTCGCCAGGCCTAAAAAGCAGCGATACTTATCTGGCCGTTCGTAAAAGACAAACCAGGAGGCAGTCTCAGCGTCGGGGTCCGCTTGGGCAGCCAGAAAGGCGGGATGCTGCCAGGAGCAGTGGCTGGGCACAAAATCTAGAATCACGCGAATGCCTCGGGCGTGGGCTTGCTCAACCAGCTCGTGCAAATCGGCCTCACTGCCCAGTGCCGGATCGATGGCAAACAAATCTTTGGTGTCGTAGCGATGGTAACTGTCGGCTAGTCCCAACGGCGAGAGCCAGAGGCAGTTGATGCCCAGCTCTGCCAGGTAGGGCAGTGACTGAGTGACGCCGCGTAGGGTGCCCCCGTGCCGGGCATGGTGGTCGTTTTGGTCGATGTCGGGCGAGAAACGGCCGTTCACCGTTCCCGGATGATAGCGATCTAAAAAAACCTGGTAAATCACTGCCTCGTGCATCCAATCTGGACCGATGGGTGCATCTGGTTCAACATAGTAAGCAAAGGTGCGGATGCCTGTCTCATCATCCACCGGATACCAGAAGCCCTGTCCATCGTGCGCATAGACGTCCGGCGGGGCCTCGGCAGCCCGCCCCGGTTGCCAGCCCACAATGCTGTAGCGTACGGCCGTTCCGCCCACCTGCCCTGGTAAAATGGCGTGCCATTGGTTCAGATAGCCTGCACTGGCCTGCCAATCAACGATTTCCACGCGCATGGGCATTTTTTGTGAGGTGGCATCGGGCAAACGGCCGTCCGTAGTAAACCACACTTCAGCCCGATCCAAGGGCATCGCCACGCCACTGGTGGCCCATACTTCGACGGGTTCGTGGGGTTGGGGAGCAAACGGCCGTATCGTATTGTCGTGGCGAAATTGGTTGGCCTGAGCGGCAATGCGTTTTTGCACCATCGGCAGAGGGATATCGCCCGGTGCGGTGGCAATTGCTTCATCCTGTTCGTCGAATACGTTTTCTAATTCAGCCATTTGTCGTTAAATTCCTTTTTTAAAGTGGGACACTGAACGGCACAGAGAAGAATCTGTAGTTTTCACCCAGCCGTACCGAATTGGGATCGCCATTGTGACAGCCGTTCGAGAAGTTGCATTTGCTGTATTGTATCTAGGTCGGAGAGGCTGGCTTGCAGCGCGGCCAGATGGGCTACCTGGGCCGCATCACGCTGGGCTGCTCCTGTGGTGGTCAGGAAAACTTGTTGGGCACGCCGATCATTGGGGTCAGGCTGGCGCTCGGCCCAACCATTTTCTGCCAGATAATCCACAATGCGGGTCATTTTGCTGTTGTCGCACAGCAGGCGATTGCTTAAGTCGCCCATGCGCCAGCCTTTATCTGGCTGCAACAGCAGCAGGGTGTCAAATTGTTCTGGGGTCAGGTGAAACGGCCGTAACACCGCCATCATCTCACCAATCAGCAACACAATAATTTCTCGCAGGGTGGTGAAAATCTCTTTTTCCATACATAGAATTATACTTTCATTTAAGATATTTTCAAATGAAAATGATTTGAGTACTGTGCAAAATTGTGCCCTGGCTACCCTTTGTGGTACATATTCTAGTGAAAATGTCTTTGTTGATTCATTGGGAGGTATCTTTTGGCAGTTGAAACCGTGCTTTTTGATTTAGGTGGTACGTTGATTGAGTATGCTGGCGAGTATGAACATTGGCCGGAGCTGGAAACGCCCGGCTTTGCTGCGGCATATGATGTGTTGTCCCAAAACGGCCGTACGCTGCCTCCTTTTGAAACGTTTCGGCAGGTGGGCTTTACCCAGTTACCGCGCATGTGGCAGGCAGCCACGTGTAAAGAGGCAAACTTGCAGGTTCATACGCTTCTCGCTGAATCGCTGGCGGATTTGGGGGTGAATGGCTTGGCCAACGGAGATTTGCGAGCGGCAGCCCAGGCGTACGGCTCGGCCATTCAGGGGCAGGCGTGGCTGATTGATGGGGCGTTAGCGGCGGTAACGGCCGTAAAAGCTGCCGGGTACAAAGTGGGATTGGTCTCTAATACGATGTTTCCCGGCGAGATGCATCGGGCAGATATGGCCCGTTTTGGCCTGCTGGACCATTTCGATGCGACGGTGTTTTCAGCCGACGTGAATAAATGGAAGCCGAATGCAGACCCGTTTTTACATGTGTTGGCAGAGTTGGGGATGGGGGCGGAAACGGCCGTTTACGTGGGCGATGATCCAGCCAGCGACATGGTTGGTGGCCGTGCCGCCGGGCTGCGTACCATTTACTTCCCTTCCAGCCAGCGCTTTGCCCGGCCCGACGGCGTCCAGCCCGATGGGGAAATTGGCAGCCTGACGGAGCTGCTCCCGCTGCTGGCAAACTGGTAATTACTCAATTACTCAATTGCGCTGTTGTAATTGAGTAATTCGGTAATTGGATAATTCTCTCCCAAAACGAGCCGTGTTATACTTCCCTCATGGCCAGTGACGAAGAAATCACCCGCGAAAAAGCAATGGTTTTATTTGACCAGGCATACCGTCGCCAGATGGACGGGGAACTGGGGGAGGCCATCGAGCTGTACAAGCGCTCTATTGCCACTTTCCCCACGGCCGAAGCATACACCTTCCTCGGTTGGACCTACAGCCTGATGGATCGCATTGGCGAAGCCATTGCCATGTGCCAAAAAGCAATTGAGATTGATCCCACCTACGGCAATCCTTACAACGACATCGGTGCCTACTTAATTGACCAGAACAAGTGGGAAGAAGCGATCCCCTGGCTGGAAAAAGCCACCACCGCCCCGCGCTACGAAACGCGCCAGTTTCCGTATATGAACCTAGGACGGGCATACCAAAATCTAGGCCAATACGAGACGGCCAAGCAGCATTTTGAGCAAGCCCTGGTCGAAGAACCATTTTACCTGCCCGCCCATTGGGCACTCACAGCGCTGCTGGCCAAAATGAATTGACCAGTTCCACGGGGATAAATTCTGTGAACAAGAATTTGAGGCAGGCCTTTTGGCTTTTAGCTGGCATTGTATTTGTTTACTTCTTCCTTGTAGCTTCTGATATTCAAACAGAATGGAGAACTCCTGGCGGTGCCATTTTTTGTAACGTCTTCATCGTCCTTGGCGGCGCATTGTGGTATATCATTTTTGAAATGGAGGATAAAAAATAGCGCCTCATTGTTTTCTCTTATTCAGTTTCCACGCTTTCGATCCCCACGCTGATAATTTCGCCATCATCTGAAATGAGTACTGACTCGCTGGGCATGTCCCAGGTGAGCAGTTGGGCGGTGTCTGGGGTGAGCAGCACAGCGGACAGAGTAACTGTACCCGTTTGTGGGTCTAGCGTGAAGTGGACCGATTGGGAAGTTTCAGGAATTCCGACAAAAGGTTGGCATTCGCCAATGCCTATAACCAATTTATTAGCCGCAAATAGCGGCGGCGAGTCCAGGCAGCGGTAATTTTCCGGATCACGCAGCGGCTCATCGGTAAAAAAGTTCAGGAAAGCGGACTCTGGCAAAAAGTGAGAAAAGCTGCCGTTTACAGCTGCCCAGACATAGCCTGCCGGATGCGCTTCTGGCGCACGATCATCATCTTGGGCAGCGTAGAGGAAAAGTTGGCTGCTGTCTGGCGTCCACTGTGGTTTCCAAAACAAGCCTGAACCACCGTAACCAGCGCGATCCAATGGGGAAACCTGCGTCTCAAGGCCCGTTTCGATTTCTACCACGTACAGGCCGGGGATGGCGTTGGGCAGCTCGTAGTGTGATTCGCGAGTGAAGGCGACGGTACGGCCGTCTGGTGAGATACGCAGCGAGTGAGGCACATCCACCGCCAGCAACCGGTCATCCCCAGCGGCCGTGTGCCAGCGGAGTTCATAAGTTTCATCAGTTGCCAGAATGTAGGCAAAGTCCAACCCGTTGGGTGCCCAGCCTGCGGCCACGACATTTTCCGACAGAATCACTTCCAGTTCACCTGTGCCAACATTGACCAATAACAGTTTGCCTACAGCGATGCTTCCTGGTCCTGCGCCGCCTTCGTAGGTCCAGGCCAAAACACGGTTGGTGGCTGGTGCATAATCGGAATCAACGGAGGTGATGGCGGGGGCGAAGCCTAATTCTTCTGAATCGAGGCCAGATGGGTAAGGGATGTTCACAATTTGCCAGCCATTCTCGCCTTGCACCAGGCCAGTGAGGCTGTTGCTGCCCCCTTCAGTTTGGGCAAAGGGGAGAAATTTATCAAAGCGGGGCGCGAGGATGACCGGTACGGCCGTTTCCGTCGGTGGTGGAACTGGTGTTGGCGTCGCAAGAACGGCCGTTGGGCTGGGTTCCAGCGTGGACGGTTCGGTGGGTTGGGCAACGGCCGTGGCAATCACAGTCGGTCGGCTAGCGATTTCTGGCTCGGGTGAAACGGCCGTTGGGGTGCAGGCCACCATCAGCAAAAACAAAACAATCGACACAAATAATTTCAATTTCATTGTCACATCCATCATCCATTTTTGTAGGGGCGACCCGCCGGGTCGCCCCTACCATACATTTATTCCGGTAATTCAATCACAATTTGGTTGCTGGCAGAACGACCCCAAACGGCCGCATCGTACATGGCGTATACCTCGGTAGGCATGGCGGTGAAGCTGCCTGCCTGCGTGGCCCGCGCGTAGTAGTTAATGGTCAATGGCCGCGGGTCCATCTCGGTGATGAAGAAGCTGACGCGGTCGCCAAACACCTCTTTGTAATTGTAGCCCAGCTCATGCCAGCGGTAGGTTGGCCCGTTATAAGCGTCGGCGACATGGCTGGTGGTGGCCAGCCCCTCGTTGAGCGCCTCCAGGCCGCCGGGCAGATGGTCTTCGATGATGATGTAGCTGCCCTGGTCGGGCAAATCAACCGTCAGGCGAATTTGCACCAGCTGGCCCGGTTCGATGTTGGTTAACGGCTGGCCTGTTTGGCCATCCAGGTAACGGCGAGTGATCCGTACTTCGCCAGCGGCTTCGATGTCACCGCGCGGCACAAACATACGGCCGTTCAGCACAAAGTAGAGTCGCCCGCCACCGCTCTGGGTCAGGACCACCTCATTTTCGCCCGTTTGCAGCTGTTCCAGCGGAATGGTCAGGGAGACGGCCGGTTCGCCGCGCCCCAGCGTGCCGCTGGCCACGGTCTGGCCGTTGACCTGCACGGTGTAACTGGTAGTCGTGGCGGCTTCGCTGTAGCTGGTCGCCAGCAGGTGGTCGGTCAGGCCCAGGATGGCGAAGGAGGTTTCGTTGGTGGTGCCCCAGCCCTGGCTGCGCCGCTGGGCCATTAGCCAGCGTACGATGCCGGGAATCAGTTCGCTGCGCGGCTCAATCTGGCTGTAGGCGCTGAGCGCCAGGGCGGTGGTGCGGATGTTAGAGGCCATCACTTTGTTGTAATAATGTCCATCTTCGTTGGATCCGGCCCAATGAACAGAACCTTCAAGGGAAACGGCCGTTTCCCCCAATTCCGCCAAAACCTCAGCCGCCAATTCATTTTCGCCCATTTCGTGCAGGGTCAGGGCCAGGGCAGCCAGGCTAAACTCGTCGCCGTTGAGAATATGCCGATTTGCGGCCAGGTTGAGTGTGAGGTCATCATTGGGCAGACCGGCCAGGGCCATGGCGTAGTAAGCAAAGGCGCGGGTGCGAGCATCGACCTCGGCTGGAGACTGGTTGTTAAACCATTCCACGCCGCGTTCGATCACGCCGGGCTCTATTTCGTAGCCCGCGTCGGCCACCTGGGCCAGGCCAAAAATGACCCATGCCGTTTGGTAGTCGTGGCTGTCGTCGTCGTACCACCAGCCCCAGCCGCCGTCAGAATGCTGGAAGCCGTAGAGCCGCTGGATGCTGGCGTTGATCTGCCCCGGCAGCTCGGCTTGCAGCGTGGGATTGGTGACGCCAAGCTGGTTGAGCGCCCGCCCGACCACGGCGTTGGGCAGCGCTTTGCTCATCGTTTGCTCGACGCAGCCGTAAGGGTAGCCAGTGAGGTATTGCAGTCCTTCCAACATGCTGCCCGCGATGGAGCGGCTGAGCTGCACTTCGACCTGGCTCATAGGTAGGGCATCGTCCGGGACGGTGACGGTGGTTTCGAAGCGGCCGGTGAACTGGCCTACCTCGGTGGTTACGTCGGGGATGGCTAATGGTTGGATGGTGAGAGGCAGTTGGATGGCGTCGCTGGGGCCTGTTCCTTGGGTAGGAACGGCCGTAATCAATACCTCAACCTCGCCAGCCTCAACCGCTTCAACCGGCCAGCCCACAATGCGCTGCTGTCCCGGCTGCAAGATGATGGTTTGCGCCGCCTCCCCGCCAATCTCCAATCTCTGATCTCCAATCTCCAACTCAACGCTCAATTCCTGAACAGAATCACTATAGTTGTGAACGATGGCTGACAACGCCAACGTGTCCCCAGCGGTGAGGATGCGTGGCAGGAGCGGCCGAATAATCACATCTTGTTTGGTGATGACGTTGGCGGTTGTCTCGCCTACCTGCGTGTCGGCGGTGGTGGCTTTGGCCGTGGCCCGCCAACTGGTGAGGCTGTCTGGCAGGGTGACGGTGACGGCCACTTCGCCATTAAAATCGGTGTAGAGGGTGGGCTGCCAAACGGCCGTATCCGGGAAATCCTGACGTGGACCACCGGTCACCCCGCCATCACCACCGCCACCGCCATACCCCCCATCCCAGAGGTAACGTGTGGGGTTCATCGCATTGTAAGTTCGCACGTTGCTGGCCCGTTCATAGTAAAACGCGTCGTACATCAGACCGCTTAGCTCTGGGCTGAGGGCGAAGATGGCTTCATCCACAAGCGCCAGAGACACTTCGGCCGAAACGGGTTCGCCGCGATAGTTGGTGACGCGCACGGTGAAGGTGGCTTCCTCGCCAGGGGCATAGTCTGGCTTGTCAGTCGTGATGGCCACGTTGAGCCGTTTGGTGAAGGCGGGCACGAGCAAATTGACATAACTTGTCATGAGGCGGCTGTCCGGCAAGCTGCTACTCGTATTTTCCGTCAGGGTCGTGTCCTGTTCCTGCCAGGCGTTGATAGCCACGTAAACGTTGGGCGTATCGCCTTCTTCGATGGTGATGGGCAGTCGGGTGATGGGTGCGGTCAGCTCGACTAATTCCTGGCGGCGGATAGAACCGCGCTCCACGGTGAGCAGCGCCGGGCCGCTAAAGCTGGATTCAACCAGAATGTGGGCCACGTCGCCGGGACGATATTCCTCTTTATCGGCCACCAGGTGCAGGTCACCGCTGTCGCTGCCGTACCAATTGTTGTAAAAGTCGCTAAAAGCGTAGACCCAGCTGGTGTAGGTCATGATCTTGCCCTGACCATCTTGCCCGGTGACACGAAGCTGGTAATAGCCGGGTTCGTCAATGGTGAAGTTTAGGTTGGCACGGCCGTTTTCCCCGGTGGTCAATTCGGCAGACTGCACCACGGTGTCATATTCGTAAGTGTTGCGGTTCCAGCGGCGCAGGCTGAGTTCCAAGGGGCGATTGGCCACAGGCTCATCAAACACCGTTTGCACGGTGGCGCTGATACGGAACGGAGAGCCCGGCTCTTGCACGTAGCCGCCCGTCTCCACGGCGAGATATTCGGCGGCATCGTAAATGGTGATGACGGCGTGGCCGCTGACGGTCTGATGGCTGCCATCATCGACGGTGGCTTCCAGCCCCCACTGAATCTGGCCCAGACTGCTGTTCCAGTCGTGCTGCTCAAAGTAGAGACCATCGCCGCGCAAGGGAACGTTGAGGCTGAGACGGCCGTTTTCGTCCGTCGTGCCGTGCAGGGCGTTGACGCCGTACAGTTCGTACCAGGTGAAGAGGCCAGGCGCGTACCAATCAGGCTGTACCTGGAAGCGGCGCAGGCTGACTTCGGCGTTGGTCACCGGCTCGCCAAAAAAGTAGGCGGTGTCGATGGTCACTTCAGATTGGCCGCCCTGCACGTAGGCAGCGGCATCGCTGCTGACGGTGACTTCATAGTCGGGCTTGCGGTAATCTTCCACCTTGAAGACCTGGTTGTGGTCAGTGCCGTTAAAGGACAGTTCGACTGTGTAAATCCCCAATGACGCGCCTTCGGCAATCTGGAAACGGCCGTTTACCGTGCCAAAGCTGTTGGTGGTTAGTTCCTGAGTTTGTACGACGTTGTTGCGGCTGTCACGAATGCGGATGGTAACGGCCGTACCGGCGGGCGGCACGGAGAGCAGGGCATCATCATCCAGGCGCATGATGGCTTTGAAGTAGACGGTTTGGCCCGGTTTGTAAATCGGCCGTTCGGTATAGACAAAAGCGGCCGATTGGGCGTCAGCGGGATGGCCCGACTGCCAATCGTAATAACCGCCGCTGCTTTGCCATTCTGGGGAAAGGCCCGTGAGGGTCACGTCGTTACCCACTTGGGCCGCGACGATAAGCGGTTCGGTGGCAGGCGGGCCGCCTTCGCCAAAATTGAGCAGGGTCGCTTCAAACAGACCTTCCTCGTTGGCCTGACCGCTGGCGATGACATTCCCGTTGCGCGCGAAAATCGTAACGGCCGCGTCAGGCACGGACGCGCCGTTGATGTCCGTCACCCAGACCAGCAGCTGCTCATCGGCCTGCTTCACCGCCACGGCGTTTTCGCTGATGACCAGGATGAGCTGGTCGTTGACGTTGCCTGCAATCAAGTTAAGGATGTAGAGGCCGGGCGGTACGTCAGCGGGGATGATGGTTTCCTGCACGTTGGCCCATTCTTGCAGCGGGCTGCTGCTGGTCATTTGCCAGTCGGCCACCAGTTCGGTGCCCGTGATGTCGATGGATGTGTCCTCCTCATCTTGCCAGATCCAGCCGTGAAAGCCAGATTTGTAGCGGTCCAGAAATTGGTTCATGCTGAGCTGGTATAGCTCGAAGTTGAACTGAAGCGCGTCACGGCGGAAGGCTTGAAATTGGATGGCGCGACGGCCGTTCACATCCAGCACCTGGGCATTGGGACCATAGCCAAAGTTGGCCACATCTTGCAGGGCTTTGGTGGTGAATTCCCAGGTGTAGACATCGTTCAGCACCGGCTCGCCGTCGGCACTGAGCGCCGTGGGGGCGATGGTGACGGTATAGCTGCTGTTTTCGGCCAGATAGCCATCTTCTGGCGCGAAGATGAGGGTCGTTTCTTGCCAGCTAAAGCTGCCGCTGGTGGCTGGTTCAATCTGGAAAGCGGCTTCGCTGCTGGCGGGGTCCATCGGCCGGTCGAAGCGAATCTTAATCGTGTCAGCGGGATGGTTGTTGCTGCCTTGGGGCGTGGCAGAGAGGATGACGGGCGGCGTGGTGAAGGTCACCGCTTCTGGCTGGGGAAGATCTTCACCGTTGGCATCACGCAGCGGGCTGCTGAAGCTGATGGTGTAGGTGGTGTCGGCGGGCAGCTGGTTTTCCGGGTCCAGCTCAATCCGTTTGTAATCGTTGCTCCAGCTGAGCTTGCCGCTGATAGAGGGCTTAATTTCCATAACCTCGCGCAGCTGGTCCAGATCGATGGCATAGTTGAATTGGAGGACGATGGGGGCCAGGTGGTTGCTGGCAGTGGGCCAGGAAACGCTGGCGAGCGGCTCGGCCAGTTGAACGGTCCAGGTATAGGGTTGGGCTAAGTGACGGTTGGTTTGGTCAACGGCCGTTTTGCCTACGCTAAATTCATACTCGGTGCCAAAAGCAAGCTGCTCTTCGACGATGAGATTGAGCGTATTGTCATCCCATGCCAGCATGTAATCAACCGTGGGCGAGATGGCGATGGCGTCTGCCACCGAAGCATGATCCATCTCTCGATTAAACATGAGGGCAAAGCTTGGTTGGCGCTCGGCAACGGTGGTGCCACTGGGGGTGCGTCGGCTAACTTGGGGCGTGTTTTGCGTTCTGATTTGCCAGCGCTGAATGGAGGCAAATTCCAGCCCACTGCTGCTCTTAACGGAGGCGTGCAAATTCACCCAATAGCTGCGATTGGTGCTAAAGCTTTCATCGGGGGTGAAGGTGAGGACGGTGTTGTTGTCGCTCCATTCAAACGCACCGCGCACGGGCGGGGAGAAGAGGAGCGGCTGGGGCGCGGTGGTCTCCATCGGCTGGTTAAATTGCAGCACCAGCGGGGCATCGGGTGGGAAGTCGTCCAGGGCAAAGTCACCCACTGGTTCCCAGGCGAGATGGTCGGGAACGGCCGTGGGCGTGGCAGTAGATTCGGGATCGTCGATTTCGATTGTTTCGCTGCGGTTGGTGGAAACGGCCGTGGGCGTGGTAATTTCTGGTTGGTCACCCTGGCAAGCAGCCAGGATGACGAGCATTGCAAAAAATATAAATAAAAAGCGCAGGCGTTGGTTCATGATTGTACCCCCTGGGTTGCGGTAATCCGTCGTCGGTTATCCGTAATCCGTAATCGGTAAGCGGTGAGCGAAAGATTTTACCGATTACCGTAAACGGATTACCGATTACGGGTATTTATTTACAGGATACGTGTTCAGGGGTGGGGCTTGCCTGACGCGGGGTCATTGCTTGTCTGACGCGATGCCCACGAGGGGGGAGGTTGGGTGAGTTTAGACCAATTTTGCGAATTTTGTCCGAAAAAACGGCCGAATGACATTTAGTATAGCAAAGCATTTTAAATTTTATGGGGGTCTATCATGACAAATCGTTTCTCCGCACGACGAATATTCTTACTGACAGTTCTATTGGCTGCAGGGATTCTTACTATCCTGACAACAAATTCAACTGCCACAGCCACCAACTACACCTTTACCCCGGTGGCTGATGCTTTTGTAATGAGCAACCGGGCAACCAGTAACTATGGTCAATATCTATACCTGGGGACAGATGTGTCGCCAGAGATGATTAGCTATCTTCGTTTTGATGTGCAAAATCTGGATGGGGCTGTTGAGAGTGCCACCTTACGTCTCTATGCTTCAAACAACTCATCGGATGGCATTGATGTGCAGGAGGTAGCTGACACTAGCTGGGGGGAAACAACGATTACCTATAACAATGCGCCAACTGTTGGAAATTTCATCGATAGCTCCGGACCATTAACAGTGGATACCTGGATCGAGATAGATGTTTCCTCGTATGTCACCCAGGAAGGATTAGTCAGCTTTGCCTTGACAACTACTGATTCTGTTAATCGCTTGGAGTTTGATAGCCGGGAAGCCACAAATCAACCAGAGCTGGTAATTAACACTGGCAGTGGGGGAGCAACGTCTACCCCTACACCAACTAATACACCCACGGCCACAGATGGCCCAACAGCGACACCGACTTCAACCAATACACCGACAGCTACGGCTACGCTAACCAATACCCCTACAGTTACGTCAACACCAACCAATACGCCCATTCCAGGGGAGGGCAGTACATTTTCTTTTGACCCTGTGGGCGATGCGGCCGTATTGAGCAACCGCTCCACGTCTAATTATGGCCTGATACAAACCTTGATCGCCGATACTTCTCCTGTGATCAACAGCTATCTCCAGTTTGATATACAGGGCCTGGATGGCTTGGTCGTTTCAGCTACGCTGCGGTTATATGCGATTGACAGTTCTTCATTTGGGATTGATGTCAAGGAGGTGACAGACGACAATTGGCAGGAAACTAATATTACCTATGATACGGCACCAGCGTTAGGCAGCACCATCAATTCCTCTGGGGCTGTGAGTGCAGATTCCTGGACAGATATTGATGTTACATCATATATCGCTGGAGAAGGGCTTGTCAGTCTGGCTTTTACCACGACCGATCCCTCATTGCGCCTCACCTTTGCCAGTCGGGAAGCAGCCAATTCTCCTGAGCTAATTGTGGGAACCAATAGCGGGCCAACCCCAACGGCAACTGCGACAGCATCGCCCACGCCAACACCAACCAATACGGCAACAACTACGCCAACGTGGACCCCCTCACCTACGCCAACAGATGACGAAATTATTACTGGTCTGGAAATGTTTAACGATAGCCCAACTCTACCAGGGGAATCTACTTTGTTATGGGCCTCAATTACAGGAGGGACGAATATTACCTATAGTTGGGACTTTGGAGATGGTGTTACTGGGGAGAGTGGTAGCATTAGCAGTATGAGTCACATTTTTACCGTCGCTGGTACCTATACTGCCACTGTTACAGCCACTAATTCTGTGAGTCAGATGACTGCCTCAACATTGGTGACAATTACGGAAGATATTAACAATGATCCGCCCCTTTGGTGGAACGATGATTTCACTTACCGGCGACCATTAACCATGACAACCTCCGTACCCATTATTTATGATGTTGCCAGTAATACGGTAACAACAACGATAAGTGATGTTGATCTTCTTATTGCCGATGGCAAATTACAGGAAGATGGTCAAGACCTGAGGATTGCTTATTGGAGTGGAGATGGCTGGTCTCTTGTGCCGACTCAGATTAGTTCGATCATTACCCCTACAACAACCATAACATTTTCTTTGCAGGCACCACTCACGAAAAATAACAACAGTTACTGGCTTTATTACGGTAACGCAATTGCTGATGATCCGCCTCAATTAGCTGCTCCTACTCTAGATGAGAGCCAGATCATTACTGAAGTGGTAGGGAGCAGCGTGGTCACTCCTACTGTGCTCTTCAGCGCTGATGCGCGACAAATTTGGGCGCCGGGAATGGTTACATTTACTAGTGAGGTGGAACCTGCGGCAGATTCCTATATCTGGAGCTTTGGTGATGGCATTACGACAACTGAAACATTAACTCAAACTAGCCATACCTATGACTCTCCGGGGTTATATGCCGTTACGCTAACCGCCGTTACCACGGACACAATGGAAGTTACCTATGGATATGCCGATTTCATTTCTGTTTTGCAAGCTAGAGATGAAGATGTTGTAATCGAGCTTGGGTTAGAAGGGACAGCGATTGTATCGGAAACAATTGTGGCTGGAGCAGGCGATCAGTCACTGGTTTCAGCTCAAGGGGATTTGGAGGTTACTTTCCCTGACGGTGCCATTACAGAAACCCTGATTGTTGAACATACGCCTTTCCAGGCAACGGTAGCCCAAAATAGTGGCAACCTTAACCGGTTTGATGTCAGTGCCACTGCCGAACTATCCGGGGAGCCGGTGACACAGTTTAGCCAACCCATTACCCTGGAATTAGACATTGCGCAGTATAACCTTACGGAAGATGAGGCAGATACGTTATTGTTCTTCTACTGGAACGAAAATGACAGTCTATGGCAGCCAATCACGACGACAGTCGACTTTGCCCAGGGAAAAGCATGGGCCGAAACAGATCATTTTTCTGAGTTTGCCGTTGCTAAAAATAACGGCATGGGTACTCCTGCATTACGCCGTCTCCCTAGCGTTAGTAATGGTGGCGTTGACTTATTAACGGGTTCCTCGACATTCCAATACCCACTTACAGTTCCACCGGGAACACATGGGATGCAACCTAATTTAAGCCTGGTTTATAACTCTGGAGCGGCTGATACACTACTGGATGAGCAGGCTGGTCTGGTTGGGCTTGGTTTTGAGTTGGCTGGATTAGGCTGGATACAGCTGGATGTGGATACTGGAGAATATTATCTCAATTTGAATGGTGTAAGCGAGAGGCTTATCCAAATTGGGGAAACCACATCTTATCAAACAGAACATACAACATATTGGCAAATTGAACAGATTGCTGGTGGTACAAATGGCACTGGTAGTTACTGGCAAGTTACAATTCAGGATGGAACCCGATATCAATTCGGCAAAACCCTTGCATCCTCTAGTGCCTTGCTTTATGTTGACGAGAATTTCCCAACAGAGATATACCAATACAATCTTGATACTGTAGTTGATACGTATGGAAACATGATGAGTATCTATTACGCAGAAAATAAGGTTACAGCAAACCCGCAAGCAGCAAATGCAGACGGATCTGCTTGGCCAATTCGAATAGAGTATACAGCTAATTCAAATACAGGATTAACATCTGGGAGAGAAATTGTACTCCTTTATGGTCAACCAAATACCAATATAGTAAACGGAGAAGGGGAACGGGCTGACTTTTCCGGTTTAAATTCTATATATGATGCAGGCCCAGGTGGTGGATATGGGTATCCGGAGGCGTTAAAGGAAATCCAAATGTTTGTTGGAGGCCAACATGTACGCACATATTTGTTAGATTATGAATACTATACGCAAAATAGCGAAATATCATCTTCATATGGGCCAAGAGACTACCACCTGATGTTAACAGGTATTCAAGAGCATGGAACGGGTGGGCAAGGCTTGCCAAAAACAACTTTGAACTACGCAGAAACAGGTCATTTGCGGACAATCCTCAATGGGTATGGGGGCAGTGTTACCTACGGGTATGAACAGATAGAGGGTGGCCTTAGATCTTTAGGGTCTCCAGATTCCTGGTGGGTTAATCAAACGATAGACCCAGATACAGAGCGTTGGCGAGTCTTGACTCGAACCATCGTGGATAATGCACACAATACCAGTCGTGTACTCACTTTCCAGTATGAATATGTCGGTGCAGGATTTGATGAGGCCTTCGTTGGTCATCAACAAGTCAATGTAACAGATCCAGAAGGGGACATAACAAAAACATTCTTTTCTCTTGGGTCGTATTACACAACATTTGATGCTGGACAATATAGATACAAAGTTCCATGGGGAAAGCCATATCGTGTTGAGGTATGGCAAGATAATGCAGTGCTATCCAGCACTCTGTTTGAGTATGATGTAACCCATACGAATATCCGCTGTAGTTGGACGACGATGGGGAGCGCGCCGACACTTACCACTTGCTACGAGTATGATCTATATGGCAATGTCGTTGAAATTAACGAAAATGGAGAGCGCGTAACTAAAATCACATATCTTGCGCCACCAACTGGACAATATATTACAAATCTGCCGGAATATGTCTATCGATTCGATGGCAATGGTTCAACGCTAATTGGACAATCCAAGAATGATTACACTTTTTATGGAAATGGATATTCTGTAGCAAGTGTGACAACTACACAACCTGATCTTTCTTCACAAAATGGACCTTCTCAAATCAGCTACACACATTTTGACGCTTTTGGGAATGTAGATGAAACATGGAATGGAGATGTGCAGCATGTGACAACAATTGCATATGATCCTGTGTACCATACCTTCCCAGAAAAGGAAACCTATGCTAACGGCCTGTTTGAAACGTATGTATATGATCCACGTTTTGGTTTGTTAAACAGTGTAACGAATGTGAGTAATTTTACGACTAGCTATACGTACGATGAGTTAGGTCGCATAAAGACACAAACTGGGGTTAATGGGACTGCCACGTTTACTTATAACGATATTGATGCGGGAACGATTGATGGGTTAATTGTCCACGTGGAAGCCTTTGGACAATCTGACTATCTGGTGCAATCTTATTATGGGGTAGGGCAGCTGTACAAAGAAGTGCAATATGGTCAGCTAGAAACGACTTATAATTATGATAGCCAGGGACGCCTGGTCATGAGTACCTTGCCATATACTAGTGCCGCAAATCGCCGTGAGTTAAATACTGTGTACGATGCTTTAGGACGTCCGCTATCTGTGGAAACGCGGGATAGTGTGGATGGTGTTCAATACGCCTATCCTGACTGGCAAACGGTCATAGCTACAGATGCACAGAGTCTAACAACTGAGTATCAATTGGATGCTTTTGGCCGGGTGACGGCAGTCACTGAGGCAGGGACTGTTACTACACAGTATAACTACCTTGATAATACGCCTGATTTTAGACTGCAAATTATTGATGATGCCGGTAACCAAACAATGATTACCTATGATAGTCTGGGGCGCAAAGTATCTTTAAATGATCCAGATATGGGAACCTGGTTGTACACGTATGATGCACGGGGCAATCTGGAAACGCAAACCGATGCACGCGGTGTTGTGACGACGATGACCTACGATTTGCTGGGGCGGTTGGATACAAAGTCTTATGCAATTCCTGAAGGCTCAGACATTGCCGATACAGCAACCGTTAACTATGAGTATCCCAGCCCCACCCGAACCGAAATGTGGGATGGTTCTGGTCATACTGTGTGGCAGTATGACCTAACCGGACTACTATTAGAAGAGACAAAGACTATTGATGGCAGCACTTTCACAACCAAGTACGGCTATAACTCGGGCCGGTTGGAAACAATTACTTATCCTGATGGTGAGGTGGTGACCTATACCCTCAATACAGCTAATCAAATTGTGGGGTTAGTTGGGGAAGACAGTTATCTTGCTAATGCAGAGTACGATCCATTGGGGCAGGTGAAAGTTTGGGAATTGGGAGGCATAGCCACACAAATCATTCAATATAATTCAGCCACACATAGGCCAACCTATGTGCAAACAACAAATGTCAATTCAGAGCAAGTGCAGAACCTGGAATTGGTCTTCGACGAGGTGGGACGTTTGGATTGGTGGACTGATAATAGCCAGGGATCTTCACTGTGGTTAAATCCAGTCTATGATGGTCTCAACCGGCTGGATTCGATTGACTCGAACGATGCAATTTTCCAGCAGGATTATGATTATGATGCGATAGGCAATCTTACCGATCGTAATGGCTTGATTTTCACCTATGCTATTGGTGAGCGGCCTCATTTGCCGGGTTCAGATTCGGAAGATAGAGAGTATGCGTATGATGAAAACGGCAATATGACGAGTCGTGTCATTGATCCGTTATTAGGCAGCGCCGTTACCGTAAACTACTTGTATGATGCTGAAAACAGGTTGTCACAAGTCATTAGCGACACCGTTGATAGCGTGATTACGACGACGTTGACCTATGATGGCAATGGGCAGCTTGTTTTGCAGAATACTGGCGAAGCACAAAGCAAACTGTTTGTGAATGAGTATCTGCAAGGCATCTCGAATGGGGGCGTAGGTACCAAACTTTCAACAAGTGGTCCAAATGAAAGGGCAGATGACCCGTCCATAGCAATGTATGGAGACATTCCTTATTTTGTTTGGTCAGAAGCTGACGGTGGTATTTTGTTTTACCGGTTTGATGATCCTAACATTACTGCGCCAGTTACGATAGTTACAGAAACGATAACGGCGAATGAAAAAATTACTCATGGATATCCTTCTATTGCTGTAGGCACAGATGGTACTATTCATGTAGTGTGGACAAGCTATTTTCAGGATTCTTCATACTTATTAATTACTTCGGACGTCTATTACAGTTACTCTGAGGATGGCGGGGTTAGTTGGAGCGAATCGGAAGCTGTTTCCACGGCTTTTGATATTAGCGATTATGAAACAGGCCCTGATGTGTGGGATTACGCCAGCACCCCCCACATTGTTCTAGATAATGAAAATAATGTACATGTGATGTGGGGGCATATCTGGAAACCAGATAGAGATCCAAATAGTCCAGTCGGGTCAAAGACTCTCCATCGGGTTCGTTTCGCAGATGGAACCTGGTCAGAAAATGTTTCTATTTTAGGAGAAAGTGGTTTAGGGTCTATCAATAGTTTCTCAAGCCATAAAATGGTTAATGGTCCAGCAAACACAGTATATGCATTTTTGTGGGAATCAGAGGATGGTGAATTGTCACACTATCGTATTTGGAATGGTACATCTTGGGGAACACCAGAATATTATACTGGTTATGTCTATTCTGCTGCTGTAGACGAGATGGGCACAATTCATACACTGAGAAAAGATGACAATTTTGAACCGCCTCAATTATTTTACATTTATAAGACTAGCGAAGCTGAAACATGGTCAGAACCGGAGCAAATCCTTGACAGTTTTCCTTCCCAATATGAGCTTGTTGTATCTGTAGATGGGGTCGTTAATTTTGTCTATTTTGTCTATGACTATGTAAACGAGTATGAATTGGTCATGCACAGTACGCGGGTTGCTGCTAATGTATGGTCATCGGGAGAAATTTTATCTACTGATTTTGAGAGATGGAATGCATATGATTTTGTGGCTAGCGATGATACGCTTCACTTTGTTTATGAAAAAATAAGTGATGATTGGACGTATCAAGATGTGTTTTATGATTATTCAGGGAGGTTTGCGCTGGATGATGTGGTGAAGCATTATTATGCAGGTGGGCAGCAGGTGGCCACGCGAACGGGTAATGGGGCACTGTTTTACCATGTGAATGACCCATCGGGAACCTCTTTGCTGCTGCTGGATGAGAATGGGGATGAAGTTGGCCAGACGATTTATGATGGCTTTGGCGGGGTGCTAACGAGCACCATGCCTCTGGCCATAAATAATGCACTGCCTGGCGTGCCTGATGCGGTGACGGGGTTAGTGCATTTGGGTGGCGGCAGGTGGTACGACCCGGCGTTGGGCCGCCCCTTGCAACCCAACCCGGCCGGTGGCCCGCCCACCGTACCCCAGGTGCTGAACCGGTATGCGGCCACGCCCTTGGGCCAACCCGGAGTTTACCAAGCTAAGTCGAGTTCCTGGAATCCATTCACCAATGATTATACCTCAAACATTGGTAAGGCTTTAGTTAGCAATGAGGCAAGTAAAGCGGCAGCACGAGGGGCATACACTTACTTGCGTGCATCGGCCTATACGATTGTTGGTGATCCTATTGTAGACACGGTCACCAGGGCTGTTGCAAGAAGTCAGTTTGCTGAGAAAGCTATTTTGGCTGCCGGTGCCGGAGGTATTCTGGCGAGAGATTTGATACCGGATTCTTTGCAACGTTTCGGCCGCAATCTCTTTGGCAAAGCAGTTGAATTGAACACTCGCATCGTGACGGAAGAAGTGGTAATTGGTTCCTATTTCAGCTATGGACATCGCTTGCCGGCTGGTCGCGTCGTTGGCAAGCTACTCGGGAGCAAACTGGGTATACATTTTCTAGATGCTGGCATAGGACTTGGCGTTGATATGGGATATCAATGGTTGTTGGATGCTGGCAACCCTTACTTGAACACGGCACAGCGTTGGCAAAGAGCACGGGTTCAAGGGTTTGGCTCGCTGCTTAGTTTTGCTGGCGGCATAGCTGCTGGCAAGGGTGCTGCGGCCTTGATTGGCGCTTCTTTTGGGGGACCAGTAGGTTTTGTTGTTGGCGTCGGAATTTCTATCGCCTGGGATGTATGGGCAGCGCCATGGATTTATGACAATATTGGAGCCATCCCAACAAGAAATTTGGCTCCGCTTTTCAAATAGTGTGGAGATGCCCACGAATGACTCTTCTATTCCTTTTCATCAGCATCTTCTTTTTGTATACAGGTTTGAGTACATATTTCGGTAGAGATAAGCTTTGGTGGTTGATGAAATCTACACCAGTTGTACCGGCAGGAATTGTTTATGGCGCTTTTCCTGCTGCGATCCTATTCTTTGTCATGGCGGTTATCTTTCGAAAATCCTTTCCTATGGAGACGAGAATCTTGGTGCTTGACTACGTCCTAACACCACTTTTACTGCTTAGTATACTTTTTTCTATGTGGCAGCCCCGTTGGCTTAAGCCAAAATGGATGCGTTGGTTGGAAACTTATCATCACCCAATTTTAGGTCTTTTACGCGAGGAAGCCCGCAATGAGGATTGGAGACAATGGCAACGGCGTGTACAAACGCAAGAAGGATTGGAAGAATGGGTAGCGGAAGTAAGGCAAAAGAATAAACTTGATGAGGTTGATCAACGCTTCATCGGCGATCCGCACGCATAGAGATTGCCCTGCTCAAAGTAGATTTTCTTGATAAGCCGGGGGCAAGGTCCTTGCCATGTCACTTGCCTGTGATAGATATAATAGACGAACGGCCGTAAAGACGACAACGAATTTGAGTAAGGAACGAATTGAAATCAATCTGCGTAATCCGTGGCTAAATTGTTACTCCTGCCAATCAATCGCCCGCTGGAGGCGACGGTAGAGGCGCGCTTGACGCGGTAAACATCTTGGACGGCGGGAAAATGTTCCGGGTGTTGGGCCACAATTTGGCGCGGTTTGAGTTCTTCTTCATAGGTGAGTTGGTAGACTAGCTTTTCCGCCTCATTCTGGCATTGTTCTTCTAACCAGTGGCGTACGGCCGTACAGCGGGCCTCGTATGCTCTTTGCGAACAGTGGTGTTCTAACGGCCGTCGTAATTGTGAATGGTTAATTGTGAATTGTTAAGTGGGGAAACGACCGTTTCTTTCGTGTTCATTCGTAAAATTCGTAGTGAAAATGGAGGCAAAGATTGTGTTAGAATTCGGCCGTATCTGTTGGCAAAGAAGGCGGCGCGGCGGGACGCCGCGCCGCAGCCGGGTGCGGTGTTCTGCTTGCCGAAGACCGCACCGGAGCAGGGGCAGAATATAATTTGTGGAGGCTTTTTTCTATGATAAAAACATATAATCATCCTTTTTTTACCTTTGTTGGGTTTTAATTTTTCTGTCTTCATGCGCATACCCAATCGAGGCGGAGCCAGGTGCTAGTGACAGCTTAGAAAATAATAACTTTGCAGTAACACCCACCCAGGCGCTACCCGTGCCATCTGCAAGTCCCAAAATAGCTGAAGTTACGCGGATCGTTGAAGATGCTGACACAATATATCCAACCCCTACACTTCCAGTATTTCCGATGATGGACGTCATTCCTATTCAACCTCGACCTGAATTTGTTCGATTAGTTGGTCCAGCAGAATATAGTGTCGTTGAATCAGATTTTTACCATTTTAAGGAGGCAGGAGTCGATGGAATTCGCATTACAGGTGCAATGAGAAACGGATTTCAATCGGCAATCTGCGTAAATCCTTTTTTAAGACCGCTCATTCAGCAAGGGGACGATTTACGTGATATATCAATTTTATGGGATCGGATGACGCTGCTCGTTGATGGCGAACAAAAAGAACCATATGGTAATGCTGGTTTGGGATTACCCGTTTGGTTATCGGAAGAAGATCAAAAAACCCAATGGGTTGAAGGTGATGATTATTGTTGGTTTGCACCATTGCAATCTGGTATTCATGAGGTAGTCTTTCAGTTTCAGCAAACTTCTGGTGAGGTTCAAGAATACAAATGGTTCTTTGAAATTATCGATTAACATCCCATACAATACCCTGCTCTGCGTAGGTCTACTAAATTGCTCAGGCTGGGATTGGCGTTTCCCCCGTACGCCAGGCAGGTTTTCGTAATGGGCTGTGGTAATGGGCAGGCGTCTCGCCTTGCCACTTTCCTTGCCCGTTATGGGTTGGTGGGGCAAACAGCAAAGACGACAGCGAATTTGAGTAACTAACGAATTGGAAGTCGTTGTCATTGTAGATTGTTCATGTGTGAAACGGCCGTACGCGCTTGAAGATGGGTGGGTACGGCCGTTTCTCTTGACAACTGTTGGGTAGAACGGCCGTTTTTGGATCAAGAACGAATTGAGCAGGTCGTTTATTGATTAAGCAGGGTTAAAAAGGCGGCTGGTTGCACAACAGGGACAATTCCTGATCGAAAATCGCGTGGATTGCGGGTAACAAGATAATCAGCAGCAGCGTTTGCGGCGGCAGCCATCTGTACGGCATCTTCGAAATCTGACCAGCCCCAAGACAGCGCCTGGCGAATGACCTGATCATCGACGGTGGCAACGGTGAATACTTCTAGCAGGCTGGTGACGACGGTAACGGCCGTAATAATTTGTGAATTGTTAAGTGAGGGATACGGCCGTATCCTTCGTGTTCAGTCGCGTAATTCGGAGTGAAAATGGATACAAAGAATATGTTAGAATTCGGCCGTAGTTTGCAGGCAAAGTAGGCGGCGCGGCGAGACGCCGGGCCGCAGCCGAGTTGAGTTTTACGCTGGCCGAAGACCGCGCCAGAGCAGGGGTACAACAACTACAGAAACAATTGGTGCTGGCAATAACCAGCCAAGTATTTATGTTGCAGTTGCTCAGACTTTGGTCATAGATTATTTGGGGCATGATGTTCTTCATATTTTTGATGGTCCAACTTATAGTGATCTAATAAATGATCCAATAGGCTATTTTCAACGATTTTTTGATGAGCTTTCAGCCCAGAAGGAATAATATGAACGATAAAAGAAAAGGGGTTATTGAACATGATCCATGGTTTTATGTTAGCCTTGGTACTGTTATTGGTATTTTTTTGGTTGTAATTGTGGGAAATTGGTTTGGTCCATTAGGCGTTGTTTTCGTCGCAGGGATTGCAATTATGTTGATTCTTTTGACCTTGTTATTACGAAGGAAACGCAAGTAATTTGTGGGATTTTCCCTGCTCCGAGCATGTCTTTTAAGTTTAGGGTTGGGGTTGGCATCCCTGTTGCGGGCGGGTCTTCTAAAATTTATCGGGCTGTGGCCGGCGTCCTCGCCGCGCCACTTTCCTGGCCTGTCTGGAGCTGGAGTCGTGCAACAGCTTTACCCGTTTACTTGACATTCCAGTACAATCAATCTCATGGAAACTGCTAAAATCCAGGAGGGAGCAGCCCTTTATTACCTTACGTTCACGGTGGTCTATTGGCTGCCTGTTTTTGTCTCCGCTGAACCCTGCCTCATCTTTACCGAAAGCCTCAACTATTGCCATCAACACAAAGACGTGTGTGTCAACGCCTTTGTCATCATGCCCACCCACGTGCACTTGATTGTCTTTGACGCCGATTTTGATAATCAGCGATTGAATAAAACAATTACGGCAATGCGCCAATACACTGGGCGGCAACTGGCCAACTATTGCCACGAAAAAATGCCAGCGGTTTACGGGCAGGTGATCGGCTCGCCACGGCGTAAAGATCGGGCCCACCAGTTTTGGCAGCAAAGCAAGCATCCGGTGGCCATTTGGTCAGAGGGTTTTTGGCGCACGAAGTTTGATTATTTGCACGACAATCCCCGCCGCAAGGGATTGGTTCATGAAGCAGTGGATTGGCGCTTTTCTTCAGCGGCGTATTGGCTGGGTGGACAGGTGGAAGAAACAGACGTAGTTTTGACTGGCGTGGCCTGGTAGCAGGTGATTGAGGTAGGCGGCGTGGCGAGGACGCCATGCCGCAGCCCGGTGCGGTTTCGCGTTAGCTGAAGACCGCGCCACAGCAGGGGAACTGATTATGGGTCAAGATACTATCGTATTAGGGTCTACGGCTACGATCGGACAATTTGCTGGCGATGCTAAAATGATGGGGCCTACCTACGATACAATTATTAATCTAGCGGTAAATACATATGACGTAGCAAGGTTGTCAGGAAATGTACCAACATGGGCAGAGATTAGAGTTGATTCAAATGGTTCCTATGTTATTCTATATGATTCCTCTAACTAATTTCCAAATCCAGCACATTCGCACACTGCCCGACAATCTCTTTAAAGAGAATTGTAGATATAGGAGGTAGAAATGTATGTTTTCTGGCTTTTAGTTGCCATCTGCATGATTATATTGTTTGTATATTCCGAATGGAAACTGACCCGAGGCGTACTCAAAGCTGTTTATCAAGAGGAAATCGTTTCTCTTCCAGGAAAGAAGATTTATTATGTTTATGCAAGATTCTTAAATGTTATTATCGGAGTAGGTGCGGTTTTCTTTACGTTAACTAGCTATGCTGGCACGGAGACGGTCACTGGCTGTTGGTTACTTCCTGCCTTATTGGTTGGACTGTTAGTAGCTTATAGTACAAATCGAAGAGGAAGGTTTTTTAATTTTGAGAACGAATCTGATGATGATTAATTCCCCCCTGCTGTGGGCGGGTCTTCACGATGGGCTGTGGCACGGCCTCTGGCCGCGCCACTTGCCTCGCCCGTAGTAAGTCTGCCATTCGGCACCTACCTGTTCTTTCTTTTGGCATTGCCCAAAAGAAAGAACCAAAGAAAAGGCTAGGCTCCCACGCCCAGCCTTTTCTTGGCTTGGGTGTCGTTTATTCTCTCGTTAACAACAGCTTCCGTGTTGGCTTCAGCCAGTGGCTGCTGGTTGCGTCAAACAGAGGCGCAGTTCAATTAGAATCCGTTGCTGCTGTTCACTTAGTCCATTCTGTCCTAACTGATCCAGCAGGGCTATGGCTTTTTCGGTATCTGTTTTTTGAGGGAAAACGGTGCCCTGTTCTCCTTCAATCTCCTCCATCGCCCGAAAATAATCCGCCATCACCGTCTGGTCATGCACGCGGGCATAGGTCATAGTGGTGTTGAGCCGCACATGCCCCAACAGCGCCTGAATCGTCGTTATCTTGGCCCCGGCATTAACCAACTGCGTCCCAAACGTATGCCTGAGCATATGTGGCGTCACCTTTATGCCAGTGCGCTTACCCGCCGCCTTCATGCGATTGCGCACCAGGTCTTTCGACAGCGGCTTGTGCCGGTAGATGAACAGATGGTCGGTCAACGCCGGGCCACGCACCTCAAGATATTGCTCAATGGCCTCAGTGACCCGCTCAGTCAGGTAAACAGACCTGTCCTTTAACCCCTTGGCAGCGCGAATGAGAATGACCCCGGCCTCTAAATCCACATCCGCCTGCTGCAAATCCCCCCGCTTCGGGCAGGTCTTCTAAAACTTCAAGGCTGGGGCCGGCGTCATCGCCGCGCCCCTTTCCTTGTCTGCTCTAGGGCAAGGGGGTAAAAAGCAATGACGACAACGAATTTGAGTAACGAACGAATAGGGATCGTTGCCATTGTGAATTGTTAATGTGGAAAACGGCCATGTTTACTTGATGTTGGGTGGGTACGGCCGTTTATTCTGTCACCCCTTCACCTTGTCAGGAAACGGCCGTGTCCTTTGCGTAAGTTTGTAAATGTGGTGGAAACGGCCGTTTCTCTTGACAACTGTTGGGTAGAACGGCCGTTTTTGTCAAGAACGAATTTAGCAGGTCGTTTATTGATTAAGGAGGGTTAAAAAAGCGGCTGGTTGCACAACAGGGACAATCCCTGATCGAAAATCGCGTGGATTGCGGGTAACAAGATAATCAGCATCAGCGTTTGTGGCGGCAGCCATCTGTACGGCATCTTCGAAATCTGACCAGCCCCAAGACAGCGCCTGGCGAATGACCTGATCATCGACGGTGGCAACGGTGAATACTTCTAGCAAACTGGTGAGGACGGTAACGGCCGTTTCCCGATTGCGCAGACGGTTGATAACATAAAACAAGGTTGTGATGCTGTGCGCCGCCAACCAGCCTGTGGCCTGGCTGCGGACAACTGCATCCAGCACTCGCGCCGATTCCTCATAAAAAGGTTGCCGATGTTGCACCACATCCACGATCACATTCAAATCGACCAGAATGGACGGTTTATTGGCCATATTTGTCTACCAGATGTTCCCCATAAATCTGCTCCACATCGGCCGATTCTGGCAAAATGCCGGTTAGCTGCTGCACAAGCGCGGTGTGAGCGTCTGCGTCTGTATCTTTTAAGTTAAGAAAATAAGTTTCTACCAGTTCAGAAACTGATATGTTGTGTCTGGCAGCATACTGCTTGGCTTGCTCGATGAGCTGCTTATTCAAACGGAGGGTCAGCTTCTTTTTTTCTTGAATGGTCATATTCAAACTCCTTGCCGTACAGTTTAGCATAAGTTTGTACGGCAAACAATTTTGAATGGAGATTTCTGAAAACCGTTACTCCTCCCACGCAAAAGCCCGCTGGAGGCGGCGGTAAAGGCGCTGTTTGACGCGATAGACGTCTTGCACGGCGGGAAAATGCTCCGGGTGTTGGGCCACTATCTGGCGTGGTTTGAGGTCTTCTTCGTAGGTGAGCCGATAAACTAGCTTCTCTGCCTCGTCCTGGCATTGTTCCTCTAGCCAGTGACGTACGGCCGTACAGCGGGCCTCGTGTGCTTTTTGCGACCAATGGTGTTCCAACGGCCGTCTTATCGGCACGTCCACCGCTATGACCAGGCGTTGTTGCAGGCGAACTTGGCGGTATTCGCTGCGCTGCCATTCCCGGCAGGCACTTCTGACACATTGCTTCATGTATTTGAGCAGCTGGCCTGTGTGAGAAAACCGTGCGGCTAACGGCCGTTCTGCGGCAGCGAGATAGTGCCAAAATCGCGCTAGAGCAATCTGAAGCAATTCCTCTACCACAAAATGGTCCACCTCCACCGTCACGGATTCTAATACCCAACGGGCAAACATCGGACGATATTGCTGCAAAATGGCCAACCAGGCGTGATCATCCTCTAGCTCTATTGCGCGACGAAATAGAGCAAAACAGCAGCCACGTTTGGGCGAAATTTGGGTTTGTTCCTGGCGGCACCCGACAATTAATTGAGGTAAACTGACTTTGTTGAGGGTTCGATATTGGTTCATTTTTAACCAAATGGCTTGTTTGATTGTGAAAAACGCAACACGAGATTATCAGATAATTATAGGGGCAGGCTGCAAAACTTCTATAAAAATACTGCAAACAAAATGGGCGATGGCGGCACAGTTTACGGTAGAATAGGTCTACACTGGTTGACTTTAGCGTTACGCGTTTTAAACTGGAAAATGGGTGATTTTTGATGGCTGATGAGCAGTTGATTCCAATTAATGAAGCGCTGAGCATTCCCCTGGCGGAGTTGAGCTTTCGCTTTTCGACCAGCAGCGGGCCGGGTGGGCAGCATGTGAACAAGAGCGCCACGAAGGTGACGTTGCTGTTCGACGTGGCCAATTCGCCCAGCCTGCCGGAAGAGGCACGGGCGCGGCTGCTGAAAAAGTTGGAAAATCGACTGGATAAGGAAGGGGTGTTTCAGCTTCAGGTGCAGTCATCGCGCAGCCAGCACCGCAATCGGGAAACGGCCGTTTCCCTGTTCCGAAAATTGCTGGCCGAAGCTTTAAAAAAGAAAAAAAAGCGCCGCCGCACCAAACCCTCCGCCGCCGCCCAGGAAAAACGGCTGGCCGAAAAGAAAAAGCGCGGCGAACGCAAACGTAATCGAAGCCAAAAGTGGTGAGTTTTCAGTAATCAGTAAATCAGTGATCAGTAATTTTAACTGACCTACTGAATACTGACTCACCGATTACTGAGCACCGGCCGCCAAAATTTCCGCATCCTTCTTGTCTGCCAGGGCTTTGCCCGCGTCCACATCCACGCGCGTCAGCAAGAAAATGCCAATAGCAAAGAAGAAAAACAGGCTGGCCACGCCAGGGCGGCTGCTCTTGAACAAGGCCACCGAGAGCACAAACACCATCGGACTCAAAAATGAGGCGAATTTAGACATGATGCTGAAGAAGCCAAAAAATTCGCCGCTCATCATGTTGGGCGTCATGGTGGCGTACAGGCTGCGGCTTAACGCCTGGCTCCCGCCTTGCACAATGGCCACCAGCCAGGCCAGGAACCAAAACTCCACCACCGAATTCAGGAAATAACCCCAAATGGCGATGATGGCATAGGCACAAAGCGCCAAAATGATGCTGCGCTTGGTGTTGAGCTTGTCGGCAATGCCCTGGAACAGGCGCGGCCCGGTTAAAAAGGCAAAGGCAATGGCCACGGCTTGCAAGGCCAGCAGCATGCCGATGATGCTGAGCAGGTTGCTGGCGCGGAGCGGTGGCAAAACTTCAACCTGGGCCACAGATATGAGCGTGCCGCTGCTGCCAGCTGCTGACTGGCCACTATTGATGAGCGACAGCACATGCTCCCCTTCACTTTCTGCCTGGAATGCCTCCGTCACATCGTAGCGAATGGTGGCCTGGTAAGCGTCAATGACAATGGGCGTGCCGTCTTCATCGAGCAGCGGTTGGCCATCTAGCTCCACGGCCCATATGCCATGATCTGGCCCCATGCTGTGGATAAGTTCTACGGCTTGTCCGTTAAAGGGGAGGTCGATACGGCCGTTTACCTCGCTGGTGCTGGCATAGGTCACATCAAAATCAGCTTCATTGCACCAAAACGCGTACCAGGCACACGTTTCACCGCGTGCTGCGCCGGAAATAGTGGTGGTAGACCAGGCACCTGACAGGGAAAACGCTGGGCCGTCAACGGTGTGGATGCCCTGGCCAACGGCCGTTGCCGTGTCGGCAAAATCAGGGGATGGCGTTCCGGTGATGGCCCGAGGGAAAACGGATTTGCTGCCAATGCCCACCAGCGGCAATGCCAAAATGTTGAAAATCACAAAAGCGACGTAAATGGTTTGCCGCCGGTTGCTTTTGGCGGGTAAGTTCCCAAAAACCAGGCTGTAGGGAATGCCCACAAACTGAACCAACAAAATGGCCAGCACCAGCTCTGTAGTGCCAAAGCCCAACTCCGCGCCATAAATAACGGCCACCGAAATAATGATGCCGATGCCGTCGTTATAGATAAGAAAGGCAATTAAGTATTTAAACAGCTCGTGATATTGCCTGATCTCCCGCAGCGTTTTAGCAATCTGGCTAAAGCTGCCGCGCACGATGTTTACACCTGCACCGAACGTTTTACCGCTGCCTAGCGGCTCTGGCACTTGCCGGAAAATGGGAATTGAAAACACAATCCACCAAATAGCCACGCTGAACAATGACCAGCGCACACCCCAATTCCCCGGCATCTGGAAGATCATCACCACGTTGATGGCCAGCAAAATGCCGCCGCCCAGGTAACCCAGCGCATAACCATAGGTCGAGACACGATCCTGGTCTTTTTCCCTGGCTACGTGGGGCAGCAGAGCATCATAAAAAACGTTGGCTGCGCCAAAGCCAATGCGGCCAATGATGAAGAAGATGGAGGCCAACAGCCAATCGCCCGTATCCACCAGCACCAGTAAACCAGTTCCCACCACGCCGATGCCCACAAAGATAGACAAAAATTTCTTTTTACCGCGCATGATGTCTGAAACGGTGCCTAAAATGGGGGAGATAATGGCCACAATAAACACAGAGATGGCCAGGGTGATACTCCAATATTGGGTCGCTGTAGCGGCACTGGGTAAGGTTGCTCCGGCCACGCTGCTGTAATAGGCTGGTAAAACGGCCGCTAGAATCGTGGTGGCAAAAGCAGAATTGGCCCAGTCGTACAATGCCCAGGCTCTAATGCGGCGCTTGTATTCTTTTTCACTCAGCTGGTTCAGGGGTACGTTGGCAGTCGTCGTTGTCATCTGTCCATTCCTTGAGGTGGTGTGCCGACAAATCTTACGGGACCCTTTGGTAAATGAAAAGAACGACACATGGCAAGGGCATGGACATACTTAACAAATGTTGGGGCAAAGGGGCTTCGAGCTGTACATGAGCGAATTATCCCCTATGCTGCCAGATATGCAACGAAAAATTTTAGATGTTACGCCTGCGAGGACAGGCGTCGATGTTTAGATTCCAGCCTTCGCAGGCATGGCCGCTAAGAACCGGTTAGTTGAGGAATTCCTGAGGTTGGTACAGTTGGTTCAGGCACGGATCATAATCCTCGCCAAGAATGATCCGATATTCGTATTTATACCCCTCGTCTTCAGTTAGCTGAATCTCGCTGCGATACTTGTCAAAAATCCAGCTAATCAGCCAATCAAATGAATCTTTGAAGTTGGGCCGGTAATAAAACATTTGGGTCACTGGCTCTGTTTCGGGAGCTGCTTCGCCGATAATGGGTACAAAACCGTACCAGGCCAGATTATCTGCCGCTAGCAGAGCCATATCTGGGTTGCCAGTGGCATTGATTATTTCAACGGTGACGGGGCGGCGGTTGGCGCGATTCAGGGCTGGTACGCGGAACAGGCGGCTAAATGTTTCTTCTAAATTGTTTTCGCCTTCCCAGACAGGTATCTGCACCTGGGCACCGCCAGGTGTTTCCCAGGGGACAATGCCGCGCACCAGATACAAATGCTGCACACCATTTTGGCGAATAGTGGGAGCGAGGGTGGCCAATTGCAGCATGCGGCCAATATCCATATCTGTTTCTACATTGTCTTTG